>CAYPYB010000001.1:0-146499 GCA_964415115.1 uncultured Candidatus Pelagibacter sp.
TTTGATTCTATCTCAAAAATCCATGTTTTTCCACTTACGCAGCAGGTCTATTATATAGCTATAACAGAAAATATAAAAATACCATTTGACGATAATAACTGGCTAACATGATTTATAACATTCTTTTTTTGATTGTGAGACATCAAATGAAACACATTCATACATGATATAAAATTGAAACCCACTTTCTGAGCTTCGGTTGCAAAAGAATTGCCATCAACAGAAAAAATCTTTAAATTTTTCGTCTCATCTGAAATATAAGGTAAAAGACAAATCGAAAAATACCCATGTCCACTACCTAAATCAGCCATTTTAACGCAATCTTCGGCAAGAGCTGCATCATAAACTTTTTTTGCATATTGCAGTGCTATTTCTTGAACCAAATAATATCTACATGACTGACCAGGACCCATAATTTCAAATGTAGGTAGTATAGGGTCATTTTCTTCTCTTTCACGTTTATCAATACCATATTGCATTTGTTGCCTTACTTTAGCACGCATGACCTCTGAGAAGTTTACACTCATCCAGTCAAGATTTTGATTCGATCCTGAGGCTTTCAGGCAATTTTGAATAAAAAAAATAAAAAGTAAAAAAAAATCTCATCTTATAAAGAAAAAAAATAACAATAAGAAACATTTAACATAAAATAAAAAACACGTTAATAATTTTATTTCTTATCTGTACTTTATATTAAAACATCTCAAGATTAATTTGATGCTTTCCAATAATCATTAAAATTGAACGATAGAAAGAATATACGATTTTACTTTTTTTTAATTTCTTTGTGTTTGAATAATCATAATTAAATTATGAATGCGTCGAAATATGAAATTATTGAATACATCGTTACAAAAATTAGCTCCTCAAAAAAAGATATGGCTAATTGTTATATCTATCCTTACTTTCAGCACATTTTGGCATGTTTTAACAATTGAAAAGCATAAAAAAGATTTAATATCTGCTACTGAAAGCTATCAGAAGACAGCAGATAAAGACTATAATCTTACGTATCAAAATATTAATGATCTGGTTAAACAGGTTTATCAAAAATTAAAGACTATTAGTCTAATGCCCGGTATTAGAAATATAAATCCAGGTCAAAATATTCCTTCAGAAGAAACAATAGAAACCATATATCAACTTTTTCATAACTTAGGAGAGGAAATTACCGTTTCTAAATTACATGTGTCATCTATAAATTTAAATCCAGATGGTTCTATTGATGATAAACAATCTGTTTTAAAACCATTGGTGACTATTGATAGTTCTTTATATCCTCTTAACAGCAGTGATAAAAGATATAGCGTATTAACAAGTCAATGGGATCAAGCTAAAAAAGTTAATAAGTTGTCTCTTCAAGAATCTTCTGAGTATCGCCAAATCAAAGAACAAATGCAATGGTTCGAAGCAAATTATGATTCGATAGATAAAATAAAAAATGAAATACCATTATCTAGTGGTTCATTAGTAGGAAGCGATTCTTTTGGAAAGGCTAATAATGCGGATAAAACTATACTTTTTTCTGTTCCTTACTATGATCAAAATGGAAAATTTAAAGGGTGTATTTCTGTTTTAATATCTACAAAAGAGATTGAAAAATGGTTACCTCCTAAAGGGTATACATTATTTAATAGAAACTATAAAATTTTCATGAAATCAAAAGATGCAACTCAAGTCAATGCATCAAAAGATTTTATCGAAAAGGGGTTAAAGGATACAAGCTTGGTATTTGAAAAAAATAAAGAAGTTAATTTTCATGATCCTCGTAGTTCATGGGTATTATGGAACGGTATATCTCATAAAGAATTTGAAAAAGACAGTAGCTTTATAAATCTTGAAAATTTTAATCGCTTTATTCATCTTATGGTAATTGGCTGGATGTCGTTTGCATGCTTTACACAAATTAGGAGGATCCTTAGAAATGCACGTGAACAAGATAAACAAAAGGCACTAGCAACTATTGGGAACTTAATCACTAGGTTGTCAAACGATGATTATGAATTTGAAGTTCCTCATACCCATCGAAACGATAATATCGGAGAAGTTGCACGAGCACTTCATGTCATGAGGGAAAAAGGAATACGATTAATACAAGTTCGTGCAGGACTTGATAACATCAACACATTCTTGATGATTTGCGATAATGAAAAAATAATTCAATATGCCAATCCTTCTTTCTTACAATTTTTCAGCCGTTTTTTAGGTGTGCCAGCGCAACAAATTATTGGGAATCCGACTTCCTTTTTAAGAAATAATATTTTAGAAAATCTGATTGTTAGAGAATCCAATGACAAACAAAGACTTGAATTTGGCAATCATGTACTCGAAGTTATGGCATCTCCAATATTTATAGGCAATCAAGAACATGTTGGTTCCGTCATTATTTGCAATGACATAACCAGTGAATTACAAACCTTACAAGAAGTTGAAGCTATTGTCGATGGCGTTCTTAATGGTGATTTATCACTGAGCATTAATACATCCGAACAATCTGGTGCACTTTTAAAAATATCAATTGGTATTAATCAACTCATCAGAAAGCTATCATCAACATTTGGAGAAATCCAAAAAGTTATGTCTTCTCTTGAAAAAAATGACTTGTCACAGTTTTTACACGACGATTACAAAGGTCAATTCCTCACGCTCAAAAATTCTATTAATAATGCTCTCAATGGACTGTCTTCCACCATCAGAATTTTTAGCGATAACACTCAATTTATTGCTAAAGCAAGCAATCAAACGGTAGAGGCCCTTTCTCAGATCACATCAGGCGCACAACATCAACTTACGTCCATCACACAGCTAGCAGAAACAATCCAGAACGCGACAATATCGATAACTGATGTTGCAAACAATACGGACAAAGCAAGCCACCTTGCTCAAACATCTGTTGGATATGTGGATTCAGGCCTTATTTTGATGCAACATATGATGGAAGTGGTGAATAAATTAGATGAAAATAGTAAACAAATTAGCACTATTACCGATACAATTGAAAAGATTTCTAACAAAACAAATTTACTAGCGTTAAATGCCTCTATTGAAGCAGCTCGTGCTGGAGAACAAGGAAAAGGATTCGCCGTAGTTGCTGACGAAGTTGGAAAACTGGCTATCAGTACAGCAGGATCCACGCAAGAGATTTCACAACTTGTAGAACAAGCCATGAATGGCACAAGAGAAGCCTTTTTAGCCGTTTCAGAAGTGAATGAAAGCATGAGCAAAATCAAGGAATCTGTAACGACCAGTGACGATATGTTACGATATGTTTCTCAAATTATGGACCAACAAAAAAATACATTACTTAATACGAATAAAAACGTATCTAGCCTTCGAGAAATTGCAAATAGTAACGCTGCTGCATCTGAAGAAATCATGGCAACAATTCGTGACTTGAATCAGATTATCGAAAAAAATCGTATAGAAGTAAATAAATTTCAAACACGAGATACCCATTAACAACTACATACCAAAAGAACAAAAAAAAGGTCGTTTTGAAACGACCTTTTTTTCATTCACAACTTTTATTATTTTACTATACGGCTATAGTTTCTTCTTGTTTTTTGAAAATGCGTTTTAAATTTTCAATATGTGTTAAAAATATAATCAGTGTAATAATCATTACAAAAATAGCACTCTGTTGGATAAATATGTAATTCCAAAACTTATGGTCAACAACCATCTCGGTAGTCCTCATAAAATGATTCAGAACAAAATTAATAACACTTACACTGGCAAAAGCTATTAATGCAGACATAGAAGACGTCTTGGTTACCTTATAAGAAATAAACCACATTGCAAGAATGAATCCAAAGACATAAGGATCACAGATGGCCAAAACTCCAAGAGCTGTAGCAACACCCTTCCCACCTTTTAACTTTAACCAAACAGGAAATATATGGCCCAAAATAGCTAGAATAGAAATCATATAAATGACAAAATCATTTATATGATGTAGATTTTCAAAATCTACATCTGATCTTAGCACTAAAACAATAATCAATGAAACCATTAAACCTTTAGAAAAATCAAACAATAAGGTCAATGCAGCAACATATTTATCACCTGTTCTCAACGCATTCGTTGCTCCAATATTTCTAGACCCAAGTTCTTGAAGGTTACCTAAATCTGCCCATTTGGTAAGCAAAAATCCATACGGAACAGACCCCATCAAGTAAGCAGAGACCACTAGAAACCAAAAATCTAAATTAAGAAGCGGTATAAAATTTAAAGTAAAAACACAGGAAGTTAAAACAAAAATACCGAAAGATTTTAAAAACAGATAAATTTTATTGTAGGTTTTCATACATGAACTTTCTGTACTGGCACATATTTTAAAAATGATTCTACACTTAATTTTTGATTAAAAGAAGAACCTGGGTATAAATGAAGAACAGGTTTAAGCACTTTAAACATAAATTCTTGAGTGCCTTGTTCTTCTGACCCTACAAAACAGAAAAAATGTGCCTGCATGTTTTCTGCCAATTGAATGCGTTTAGGCAATGGTCCCGCATGTATGATTTCACAAGCAATGTCAGAGGCTCTTATGGTCTGAGCAATCTTTAAACACGTCATTTTTTGTTCTTCTGATTCAGGGCACAATATCACTTTTATATCTGAAGCCCCTTCTTCTGGCGCTTGACATGCCAACATTAATCTTTCTAAACCACATCCAAAACCAACCGATGGAATATCTACACCACCCATCAATTTTATCAAACCATCATATCTGCCTCCACCTAGTAGCGTATCTTGTGCACCAAGTGCTGTGGATTTAAATTCAAAAACAGTATGGCAATAATAATCTAATCCTCTCACTAGACTAGGATTTTCGACAAATGGGATATTCAATTGATTTAATGATGTGCATATGTTTTCAAAAAAAACCTTTGATTCATCAGTCAAAAAATCTTTTAAACTCGGTGCATCAACACAAATTTTTTGATCCGTTTCATTTTTTGAATCCAAGATTCGCAGTGGATTTTTTTCCAAACGACGTTGACTATCTTCTGATAAATCATTTTTAAACTGAGTTAAATAAGTAACCAAATGTTCTCTAAATTTTTTCCGAGATTCAGAATCACCCAAAGTATTCAGATGCAATGTAAAATCATGCACCTTAATTTTTTTCAAAAGATCATAAGCAAACGACAAAAGTTCAACATCTGCTTGGTAAGATTTTTCACCAACATATTCCACGCTAATTTGGTGAAACTGACGTTGACGGCCTTTCTGAGGACGTTCATAACGGAAAAACGGACCATAAGTAAATCGCTTTTGGGGTAACTGATGAATAAGACCAGAAGTTAATAAAGAGCGCATAACAGGGGCTGTGCCTTCTGGACGTAGCGTTATGGACTCTCCACCACGGTCTGGAAAAGTATACATTTCTTTGCCGACGATATCGGAATCTTCACCTAATGGTTTTAAGAATACATCCGTGTATTCCATAATTGGTGTTTGAATTTCTTTAAAACCATATAGTTTTGCAAGCTCTTGGGCGTGATTACAAATATATCTAAAGCAATCTAAATCTTGATCATACAAATCTTTTGTTCCGCGAACAGATCTCATCTTTTTATTATTTTTTAATGCATCTACAGGTATTGTATTGATTTATCCATTCTTATTCAAGAAGACAAAATACGCCATACTGGATATTTAGCAAGGAATTGATAATAAATTTATTTTTGTAAAGATATATTTTCTTTGTTTTTCCTAAGAATAAGAAGATGAAAAAATGCAAAGATTAAAATAAGTAAGATATGAAAAGATCCTCTTAAAATATTATTTTTTTGCCTAAACAATTCTCTTTCTACAAACTTCTTTTTTTCAGCGTCCAATTGTTGTTCATTCAATTTTTGACAAAAGATATTGATATTAAGTTTATCCATATTGCAGTAATACTTTTTTTCTTTATCAACAAATTCTTGAAACTGGATATCAGGATTAAACGTACAATAACCAATTGTATCAGTAATCATTTCGTTTCCTTTAAACAAAAACATAGAACTACAAATTAACAAAACGCTATAGAGGTATATATTTTTAACGAGGTTTTGTTTTAAAAAATGGGGCTGATGAGTCATTTCTTGTGCCTGGAAAAACATTATTTAAATATATCATATCGCAAAAAACTTTGATCTAAAGAAAAAATATCTATCAATTCACCTTGGATAATTGTTCTACAATTTTTTTACACCATGCCAATTTCAATCGAGGATCCGATAAATCTGCTAAGAAAGATATTTTATGATCAGGTCTTAATTTCAGTATTCCTTTTTGTGCAAATTTCGAATTTTTTAAAAATGTTAAAAGTTGTTCTGGATTTTTAGGGGCATTATTTTTAAATGTGATGGTTAGCCCTTTATTTCCTGCATCAATTTTTTCAATATTCGCGATCCAACAATAAATTTTAATAATCAAAATATCCATTAAATTTTTAAATTCTTGAGGCGGTTGTCCGAATCTATTGGCGATTTCATTCACAAAATCTTCTGCATCTTGAATATGTTTAAGCTTGGCAGATCGTCTATATAGATTCAATCTAACTCCTAAATCTTGCACGTAATCTTCAGGGATAAGAACGGGAACACCTACATTAATAAGAGGCGACCAGTCTTCCAAAAGTTCTTCATCAAGTTCTGAATCAATATTGTAATTCTGTTTTAAATTCAAAATAGCTTCTTGTAACATGTTCTGATACATCTCTACTCCGATATCTTTAATATGGCCCGACTGCGCTTCACCCATAATGTTCCCTGCGCCTCTGATATCCAAATCGTGACTTGCTAGACTAAACCCAGAACCTAAACTATCCAAACGTCTGATAACATCCAATCTTTTTTTAGCTTGTTGTGTTAAACGGTCTTCGGATTCATAAGTTAAATAAGCGTAACTTGTTTGAGTTCCTCTTCCTACTCTTCCTCTTAATTGATAAAGCTGAGACAATCCAAAAAGATCTACCCTATCCACAATCAATGTATTCGCATTAGGCACATCAATACCCGATTCCACAATATTGGTAGAGAGCAAAATATCAAATTCTTTATCATAAAATTTGGTCATCACATCTTCAAGATCAGTGGCAGATAATTGACCATGCGCCATACCAATACGCGCATTTGGCAACATTAATCTAAGCTCTTCCTCTAATTTAGGCAATCTTTCCAAACGAGGTGTTACAAAAAATACCTGACCTTGACGATTCAGTTCTCTTTGAATACCATCTCTCACAATATAAGGATTAAAAGGAATAATAATAGTTCGAACAGGCTGACGTTCCATAGGTGGCGTTGTTATTAAACTAAGATCTCTCACACCCGTTAAAGACAACTGTAAAGTTCGAGGTATAGGCGTTGCTGTAAGTGTCAAAATATGAACATCTGATTGCAACATTTTTAATTTTTCTTTTTGCTTAACTCCAAAATGCTGTTCTTCGTCAACGATGACAAGACCCAAATCACTAAATTTCTGAGTTTTATTGAGAATGGCATGCGTTGTAATAATGATATCGACTTTACCTATCTCAACATCTTTTCGAATTTGAGTTGCAAATTTAGGAGCAACCAGCCTTGAAAGCTGCTGAATATGACAGCCGAATCCTTCAAACCTTTTGCAAAAATTTTTATAATGCTGACGACACAACAAAGTTGTTGGAGCAATCACAACAACTTGTTTTCCATTTTGGGCAACAACAAAGGCCGCTCTTAAAGCAATTTCCGTTTTTCCAAAACCCACGTCACCGCATACTAAACGGTCCATAGGCCGTCCTGAACGCAGATCTTCAAAAACATCTTCAATAGCGCTCTGTTGATCGTTGGTTTCCACATAAGGAAAACGTGCACAGAATTGTTCATATTGCTTTTGAATAACATCAAAAATTGGTGCTTTTTTAAGTTCTCGTTGTGCTGCAATTTTAATCAAATAATCAGCAACTTGAGCAATTTTCTGTTTCGCTTTATTGCGACGGTTTTGCCATAAATTGGATCCTAATTTATCTAACTCTATGTTTTCTTGATATTCTCCATAACGTGAAATGAGATCTCCATTTTCAACAGGTAAGAAAAGACGATCACCAGAATCGTAAATAAGTTGCAAGCAATCATGCCTTATACCTTCGACATCTATCGTTTTTAAACCTTTATATTGACCTAAACCATGCTGTTTATGGATGACCAAATCATCGGGCGTTAATTCTATAAAATCATCCCAAAAGATTTTATTTTTCTGCTTTTTATCAAAAACATGCGATTGTTTATCGAATAAATCATCGATATGGATGTAAACCATATGATTCGTTTCAAACGAACGATTGAAATAAAAATTAGAGATGATAATTGCATGATTACTTACGTGATCTGCATCATTCAAATAAAGATGTGAAAAATCATCTCTGAATTGAATAGAATCATCCCAATTTTCAGATAAATATTCCTTCATTTTTTCCAAATTAACGCTACTTTTGGAATTGAAAATAATCTGTTTATTTTGAATGCTGTTTAAAATATCTAGGAAAATATTCCATCTTTCTTCTTTATTTTTTTTGGTAAAATCTACAATATCCCATAAAGATGATGTAGATTCTTGAACCAATGTCGTTTTAGTGTTTTTAAAAAAATCATCCCAGGTAGATTGTTCCCAATAAAGGTGACGAGGCATTGAGCAAGAGAGGGAATCTTGTTCTTTGGTTTTTTTGATAAAATGACTAATATATTGATCTGTTATGGTCGACATCCATATGTCATCAATCGATACATAATCCAAAATTGAGTCCAATTTTTCATAAATAAAAGGAAGGTAATGCTCTAGACCTAGATGATGTTGCAAAGCAGACGGCTTAAGTAAGATTGTATTTAATATTTCTTCCAAACCTTGATTTTGTTCATGTGTAAAGGGACGAATACATTGACGCAAACGTTTCATATTTTCATCATTTAACATCACTTCAGAATGACTAAGCAAAGTCATTTCCGTCATATTTTCTTTACTGGTGACACGTTGAGTCAAGGGGTCAAAAGTTTGGATCTGATCTAGTTCTTCACCAAAAAAATCAAGCCTTAAAGGATTCAAATAAGTTAATGGGAAAATATCGATAATAGAGCCACGAATAGCATATTCACCAGGTGCATAAACACATTCTACGCGAACCAACTGATTGTCATTGAAGGTCTGAATTAATTCATTGCGTGAGTATGTTTTACCCAATTCAAAACTTTTTTGATGCTTTAACAATATATTTTTAGGCACTAAATATTGCCCAACAGCATAGACTGTACTCACTAAAATTATTTTTTTTTCAGCATTTAAAAGCTGTGTTAATGTTCTAATTCTTTGCTGCTGAACATGCATTGAAGGAGACAATAAAGAAAAAGGTTCGCAATCCCATTCAGCAAAATCCAGTACGCAAACATTGGATGTTAAAGATTGTAAAATTTCTAAAAAGATTAAGGCTTCATCTCTATTGGAACACAATAATAATGAACACTTTGAATTGTACTCAGCATCTTTTAAAAGATCCAAACAGACTTCTAATTTATTAAGAGAGATTTTTTTTGAATTGACTATCATAATGGCTTTGCTAACTTCTCATTTTACTTTTTTTTAATAAATTATGTTCATACTATTTAAAACCGAGAATAAATCAGGTCATATCCATGTTTGTTAAAATATTTTTTTCATACTTTTCATTTGTAATCATTTTTGCATATTCTACGAATCTTTTCCAAAATAATCTTGCGCAACAAATGGTTTCATCCGCAGCACCACAATCAACAGAAGAAGTAACAAAAGCTGTTAGCAATACTTCCAACCCTGTAGCATCAACCACAAATCAACCTATCGTCATCAATTCCTCCAATGAGGTTCAAAATCTCAATCCACCGACAAATATTCAAATTACAGGATCTTTTCAAGCACCGTTACTTAATGTTAATCCGTCAAAATCTATTACCATTACATCGGAATCATCTCAAACAAACCTTGACAAACCTAGAGAAAGAAAAGACAACACGTCTAGCCTTTATAAACAATATACTGCTTTTTCTTTAACATCGGAAGAGGGTGAAAATTACTTTCAAAATATTTTGAAATCCGTAGACCAATTCTCTTCAAGTGAAAGCCTAAGCCATTTAAATGCAGCAAACTCTGTATCTGTCAATCCAAATACCGTCGATGCGGCTGTTGTATGTTTTCAAACAGTATCCAAAGGTTATTATCGGGTTCATTCTCTAAATCCAAAAGCAAATGGACTTGTCACAGATGAATACGATAGATCACTCTTGCATAGAATTTTTAAACTTAATAAAACTGATAGATTTAGTTTTTTCATTCGAACAGGATCAACCCATTCAGAAGAAATTTTAGTTTTTAACGGCCTGGTTTTTTCAAAAACGGGACAAGGCAATGAAAGAGGTGACTCTGTATGTTTTGCAAGGTACAACGTTGAAAAGGTAAAACCTAAAAGTTAAACTTACTGACCAGACGCATTAATACAACAAACAGATTTCAAGTGATTAAATTCTTTTTGCTGCGTTTCTGTGAAAGAAAATTTAGATATTAATTTAACTTGATCACAGCATTCTACTTTATGATCACGCATTTGAAGTGCGCGAGCATAACCCAGTCTTGCCGTTACAATTTGAGTATCTTCTAGCGGCAAAACAATCGCAGACTTAAAATAGGACTCTGCTTTTTCTGCATCTTTCAAAGATAAGTTTGCAAGCCCTGCATTAATATGGCTGCTATGCGCCAATTTCGAATCAGGGTCTTTGCTGATAATTTCTTCAAAAATACTTAGTGCTTTGCGGTGATCTTCTACGTTATCAGAACCCAAAAGCTTTAAACCCAAATTATAATCTTGAGAAGATGAACTGCTGGTGGTAATAACTGATTGAGAAGTTTCTTGCACAACATCTGTGGCTTTCTTATCTAGCGCATGCTTCTTTTTATCAACGTCATTAGATGTCTTAACTTCAGAAGCCGCATCTGCTGCTACCTCAACACGTTTTGCAGCTATAAGCGCCTCTAACTGTTCAATACGTTTTTCAAGGCTTGCCATTTTTTCAGATTGCTCGTTAAAACCATCAACTTTTTTGGCTTTCATTTCTACAGCCTGATTATAATCTTCAACAAGTTTTTTAAGGATTGGATCTTCAGGTAAAGCTATCTTTTCTCGTTCACGAATTTTTCGATCAAGATCAGAGATGCGACGATCGAGTGATGCAGGATCTTCTGACGTCATCAAATCGCCTAGCTCTTGATGATCGCCTAAAGGAATCAATCCAGCAAAGCAAGTGTTAAACGACATCAAACACATAAAAACCGTGAATACTAATGTATTTTTTTTCATTGCTATTTGACTCCTTAATAATTTCATCAACTATAATTGACCAATATAAATTCCAAGACTTTTTGCTGTTTGAATAAGCACATCATTCTTATGAACTCTACTATATGTGCCAATAGCATCTTCAATTGGAATATCTATTACACCACGATTCACCCAACACACCATGCGTCCAAACTTTTTATTAACAACCAAATCAACAGCAGCAACTCCAAAAGCAGAAGCAATGACACGGTCAATAGCATTAGGAACACCACCACGTTGCAAATGTCCTAGAACAGTTACACGAGTTTCATAAGAAGTTTTTTCATTAATTTGATCTGCAATATAATAACCAATCCCGCCATAACGTAGCCTGCCATTTTCAGTCACTTCTTGTGCAACGTTCTCACCGTTTTCTTTGGTAATAGCTTCAGCAACAATAACCAATGCATGCTTTCTTCCGGTCGCAAATACTTTATTTAATCTGTCCAGAACACCATCGAGGGAATAGGGGATTTCTGGAATCAAAATAACGTCTGCTGCACCTGCAATACCTGCACCTAACGCGATATGTCCAGCATCTCTTCCCATAACTTCAAGTATCATAATTCTTCGGTGACTTTCAGCTGTTGTATCCAAACAATCCAATGCATGCGTTGCTGTATCTAGTGCGGTGCAATACCCTATAGCAAGTTCTGTTGTACCGAGATCATTATCGATAGTTTTAGGGATGGCAACGATATTGAGATCACCTATTTTTGCAATATCGTTCATTATTTTCAAACTACCATCACCACCAATAACAATGAGACACTCAAGATTTAATTCTCTATAGCCTTTAATAAGGTAGTCTGTTCTATCTTTTTTAGTACCATCTTCGCAAGGGTAATGAAAAGGATCTGCTTTATTGGTACTACCAAGTTTTGTGCCACCAACACGTATGATAGACTCAGGACAATTATCTTGATCAAGAACAACATATTTCATAGGCCTTGCAATAAGCCCCGTTGAACCTTCTAAAATACCGATAACTTCATAGTCATAATTTTGTGCTGCATGATGATAAACAGCACGAATCGCGGCATTTAAACCAGCACAATCGCCGCCACTTGTCAGTATCCCAATTCTTTTTTTCATAATAGACCTTAATCTTTAAATTTTACAGGATTCTAATATTTCCAATATTTTAAAATTCTAAAACATTATTACTTTAATTTAAAGCTTAAAGCGTATAAAATAAAACAATGATTCTTATTGTGGAAAAAATAATTCATGGGTCATTACCCTGTCATGTTATCTGAAGTTTTAGAGCACCTTAATATCCAAGATGGAGGTCATTATTTAGATGCAACATTTGGTGGTGGTGGATACACTCAATCTATCTTAGACAAAAAACTCTGCACTGTTTCAGCTATTGACCGTGATGCAGATGCACAAAAAAGATCTAGAGAATTATCTGACATATACAAAGAACGCTTCAATTTTTATCTCAATACTTTTTCTGAAATAGGAAATTTTTTTAACCCTGGCACTTTTGACGGCATTGTTTTCGATTTTGGTGTTTCATCTTTTCAATTAGATACTGCTGACAGAGGTTTTTCATTCAGACTTGATGGACCACTGGATATGCGCATGTCAAAAGAATCGTCTATCTCTGCCTATGATGTAGTCAATGGATATTCAAAAGACAACCTGGCTGATATTATTTATCACTACGGTGATGAACCATTATCTCGTAAAATTGCATCGGCGATTGTAAGACATAGAGATTCTAAAAAAATTGAAACAACATCAGAACTCGCTGAAATCATTCGCGGTGTTTCATCACGAAGACGCGATCATGACCCTGCAACGCTTACGTTTCAAGCTTTGCGCATATTTGTTAATGACGAATTATCAGAAATAGATAAAGGTGTTAGATCTGCAATTAATTTACTGCGTCCAGGCGGTAGAATTGTTGTTGTCAGCTTTCACTCATTAGAAGATAGAATTTGCAAAGAAATTTTTAAACATCCTTCTTTTCAAGATGGCTCAATAAAACTTAAACCAATTACCAAAAAAGCTCTCTCACCTTCCAAAATAGAAATAAAAGAAAACGCAAGATCACGTTCTGCACGATTACGATGTGTAGAAATCACCAAGGAACCCAATGTTTAATAGATTTTCATTATTCAATATTCTTTTAACATGCGTCGTCATGATTATTCTTTTTAAAATCAAAAATAATGTTGAACTTTTAGAAAGAGAACAAAAAACTCTGAAAATATCCATCAGTAAAATGTACGATGATTTAAGAATAAAAGTAGCTTCTTGGAACGTGCTTAACCACCCGACAGACCTTAAAAAGCTAACTGTTAAATATTTACCTGAATTTCAACCAATTTCATCTGGAAATATAATTACTTTTGATGATATAATAGAAATATCAAGAGGTGAAAATGATAGCAGCGAAGATCTTGATAGTTTTATAGCCAATTTAGCAGATTAATTTTTGAGGTTCACATTTCTAGTCTATGCTTTCGTTTAAAGAAAAACGCGTTACAGGCCTAGGCCGTTTATTAAAAGATGCTACTAATCACGTTACATTCTTGGAAATGATGCGCAAGAGAGTTGCGTTTCTCATTTTCTCAGGACTATTTTTATTTTTAATTGCCCTCTTCAGATTAGCTAGCCTAATGCTTTTTCAAAACACCATCGTATCTGAAAATAATTTTGATGCAAGCGAAAATAAACACATTCCAAGAGCAGATATTATTGATCGTAATGGAAACGTAATAGCAACACATATTGTCACCGCATCCTTGTACGCTAACCCTAAAATACTGATTGATCCACAAAATACAGCAAAACAATTAAATAAAATATTTCCTCAATTATCTTATAAAAGTTTATTGCAAAAACTTTCTAATACTTCTAAATCATTCATTTGGATCGCTCGTCACATTCCGCCTAAAACACAACATGAAATCAACCTTATTGGTCAACCAGGACTAGTCCTTCAAAAAGACCATAAAAGAATGTATCCTTACGGAAAACTTTTTTCACATGTAGTTGGTTATTCTGGTCTTGATAATGACGGTTTGGCAGGTGTTGAAAAAAAATTCGATAAACATCTTAAAACATCAGCAACACCTCTAAAGCTAAGTCTTGACCTTAGAATACAAGCATCCATTGCTGAACTTGTGTCCCAAGCTATAGCTTTCTACCAAGCAAAAGCTGGGAACGCTATAGTTATGAATATTAAAACAGGTGAAGTTTTAGGCATGGTTTCGTTACCAGTGTTTGATCCTCATAACATCAATGATGCTAAAGTAGAAGAACTATTTCATATTAATACCTTAGGTGTATACGAACCTGGATCTACCTGGAAAATTCTAAATACTGCAATCGCTTTAGAAACAGGTTTGTCCAACCCTAATTCACACTATGACGCAAGACATCCTATCAAAATTGGCCGCTTTACAATAACAGATTTTAAAGGCAAAAATCGTTTCCTTAATCTAACAGAAGCATTTGTCTATTCTTCAAACATAGCCGCTGTAAAAGTAGCACAACAATTTGGATCTAAAATTCAACAAGAATATTTCCGTAAATTCGGTGTCTTTAAACCATCAAATATTGAAGTACCTGAAATGGCTATGCCTCTTCTACCCAAAAGCTGGAAAGAATCCACATTAATGTCAGCTTCCTATGGATACGGCATTTCTTTATCACCTCTTCATGCAGCAACAATCATCGGTACACTTATTAACAACGGTGAAAAAGTGCAGCCTACGTTAATTTATAACTCTAAGCAAAACATAGGGGCAAATTCAGAACACCCCGTGATATCTAAAAAAACATCAGCAACAATTAGAGAAATGATGAGAGCAACAACCTTATACGGTGGATCTCGAAAAGCTAACATTCAAGGGTATTCAGTTTTTGCAAAGACGGGGACCGCTTATACAAGCGTTGGCAAAAAATATAATGGCAAAGACCGCTTCAATTCTTGCATCGCAGGATTCCCATTTCATAACCCACGCTATTTAGTTTATGTAGGGCTTCATTCACCCAAAGCATTACCCGAAACATATTTCTACAACGCTGCAGGATGGAATGCTGCCCCTACAGCTGGAAAAATCATTGAAAGAATTGCGCCCGTTTTAAACGTTCAACCAGATGACACACCTACAACTTTTAAAAATGTATCTTGGCTAGATGAATCCGTTGATGTACCGCAAAGCACTGTGTTAACAAACGGGCAGTAGTTTTCACATTTTGTGCAATAATATGCTCCTGAAATATATTTTCAAAGAGCACTACTTCGGTTATAAAAGATAAGAAAAATATTACTTCTTCTTTTTTGACCCACAGCAAGAAAACAAGCGTTTAAAAAAACCTTTGTTTTCTTTAATAAGTCCATTAATATCTTCTGAAATCTCAATAACTTCTTTTGCAACTTCTTTTGCATTATTAGCTTTCAAAAGATCGCTGGTATTTCCAACTACACCGCCTAAATGTTCAAGCGTTGCATTATCATTTTGAGCGCCAAGTTGCTCTGCTACTTCACCGACAAGATCCAAAACTTCAGATGCTTTTTGAACATCTTTGATATTCGAAGTTTTATCAATAGCACCATCAATTTTATCTATTACTTCAGGTGCCAGTTCGTCTGCAACACTGATAACGACTTCAGCTTTTCCACACATATTATCAGCACTTGCAAAATCATCTTTAACTTTCAAAAGAGTTCCTGTCGTATTAATAAGCATTTCTACAGTCTTATCATTGATCGAGCTTAAAGGAATAGAAATTTGGTCAAAAACATCACCATTAACTGCCATAGAATGAGCGGTAGAAGCATTGAACAAGGCACAGCTAAACATTAAAAATAGAATTTTATTCTGCATATGATAATTCCTTTAAACTGAAAATGTGGATAACCTTACCCATTCAATATTTTATTTCTTGAGTAATTATAATTATTTTATTACATAAAAAAGTTAACTTAGAATTAATATTTCAAATATTATTTGATCATAGATTCATTGAATAATATGAACATAACGTTTTGCAGATATAAAAAAAGCACCTTTAAGGTGCTTTTTTTATATCTGCAAACCTGCTCCTAAGAGAGATTTATTAATTAGTTTCGTTCAGCTGAATCTTGTGGTGTTATAAGAGCTGAAGCTTCATCTTCAGATTGAGCAACAATCACATTGATATTCCCAATAACTTCAGGATGTAACATAATATTAACCGTATGCTTACCTAGATTTTTGATAGGAACAGTGATTCTAACTTGATTTTTATCTAAAGAATAGCCTTGATCTTTTACACAAGCTACAATATCTAGCGGACGAACAGATCCAAAAAGTTGACCAGCGTCACTTGCTTGGCGAATAACAATGACTGTTAATCCATCCATACGTGCCAAAACCGATTCTGCTTCACTTTTCATTTTCAGATTGTGAGCTTCGATTTCAACTCTTTGTTTTTCAAAATATTCTAAGTTTTGAGATGTTGCTCTTAGTGCCTTTTTTTGTGGCAACAAAAAGTTACGTGCATATCCTGGTTTTACATCAACGATATCGCCGATATGACCAAGATGTTCAACACGAGTAAGTAATACAACTTGCATTATATACATCTCCCCTTAAGAATTAACATATGGCATCAAAGCCAAGAAACGAGCTCTTTTTACAGCTAAAGATAATGCTCTTTGATTTTTCGCAGAAACAGCACTTATGCGACTAGGCATAATCTTTCCACGTTCAGATACAAATTTTGACAATGTTCTGACATCTTTGTAATCGATTTTCATAGCATTAGTGCCAGAAAATGGACATGTTTTTCTTCTTCTAAAAAATTGTTTTCTTGATGTTGGACGAGAACCTGCTGATTCTGTCATGTTTGTTTGTACATCATTCATAACATTCATCTCCTCATTAACTGTCTAATAAATCATCTTGTGGGTATGATTCTTCTCTAAAGTGGCGGTTTTGCATTAATGCTGATGGATTATTATCTAATTCATCTACGCGTACTGTTAAAAACCTTAAAACGTCTTCGTTCAATCTCATTTGACGTTCCATTTCAGTAATGGCTTTAGAATCAACAGCAATATTTAAAAGAACATAATGTCCTTTTTTATTCTTTTTAATGGGGTAAGCCAAAGTTCTTAAACCACAAAATTCGGTTTTTGAAACCTCTCCACCATACTCCTTCACAATAGCAGTATAATGTTGCGCTAAAGTTTCGATTTGATTTGATGTCAAATCTTGCCTAGCTATAAATACATTTTCGTAAAATCTCATTATTTTCTCCTTTCGGTTGATGACCAAACTTCTAGTCACAGTGTATGTATAAAAACACAAGAAGGCCAAGCATCTAGCATATACTTTTTTTAATTGTAATGCAATATTCTAATTTACAAAAATGAAAACTAGTTAGCCTTTTTGCATAACATTTTTTTTCCAGAACTGTGGACTTTTTCCAAAATAATGGCTACCGCTATGGATGCAGGAATTTTATATAGAAAAGGATACAAGCCGTACGTTAAAGCATTTTGCGATGACATTAATAAAGACATCCAAAAGAGACCACACAAATACAAACCCATTTGTCCTACAGATAAAATGCAAAATCTTGAAATCATAAAGCTTATGCCACCCTCTAAATTGTTAACTCTTTTAGCTAGAAAACTCACTAAAAATGCCATAACAATAAAACCTATTAAGAAACCACCCGTTGGTCCCATAATAGCGATTAGCCCACCTTTTCCACCAGCCATTATGGGAAAACCCCATGCAGCTTGCAAAAAGTATAAACCGGTTGTTCCCACAGCAATTGGTGTAGATGCTAATAATGCAATAAGCATGACAGTTGTGTTTTGCATCGTTATTGGAACAAAAGGCAAAGGCACTGAAATCTGTGCAGACAAAGCAATTACCCATGAAAGAGCAAAGCAAGCAGCAATTTTTTTAATGATATTAAATAATTGTGAATTTTTAAAATAATGATTTCTTTTCATAACAAGCATTTTAAACTCCTAAGCTCATTTTAACTAAACCAGTATATCTATTTTATTATATCTAGTCAAATTTGTTTTCTTTTTGTTATTTTGATCAATTTTTACTATAATTATTTATATTTTATGTTTTTTATTCATAGCTACAATGCTGTGTTTGATTTTCATACCTAAAAGAATAAACCATATCTATTTTGAGGATTTTATATGATTTTAAAAGGAAGCGATATTGCACAAGCACAAATCCCTTTGCTGGAACAAGCAGCGCAAAACATACAAAATCAAATTCAAACTCCCGTTTCTCTTCATATCGTATCTGTAGGCGATGATCCTGCAAGCCAAGTTTATATTGCTATGAAGAAAAAGAAAGGTGCTGAAATAGGTATCCATGTTGAAATTCATAAATTAGATAAAGATACAGATCAAAAAGATATTGAATCTCTGATAACAAAGCTTAATCAAGACGTTTATGTTCATGGAATTATTGTGCAATTGCCTTTGCCTATCCAAATGAATAAAGATGCTATCTTAAATATGATACATCCTTTAAAAGACGTTGATGGCCTTAGCACTACAAGCCAAGGGCTTTTGATACAACAAAATTCGACTCTTGTTCCATGCACACCTTTGGGATGTTTGCACCTTATAAAACAGGTTTATCCTGATGTATCTGGCAAAACTGTAACGATCATTGGCAGATCACGTTTAGTGGGGATTCCTTTATCCCTTTTGCTGAATCAAGAAAATGCAACAGTCACCCTATGCCATTCAAAGACTATTGATTTAAAAAAACACACATTATCTGCAGATATCATTGTTATGGCTTGTGGAAAACCACAATTTCTAACACAAGATATGGTTTCACAAAATGCTGTAGTTATCGATGTTGGAATATCACGCTTAACCTCGGGTAAAATTGTAGGTGATACTGACTTTGAGAATCTGTATCAACACGTAAAATGTATAACTCCCGTACCAGGAGGCGTAGGCCCCATGACGGTTTTATACCTTCTTATTAACACTCTTAATGCGGCAAGCCTTCAGCATAATCTACCGAACATATCCATTGAATCACCATCCACGCGGCCCTAAAAAACACAAACAGGCATGTGGACTGATTTGTTTTAATGCGAATTATCGACACTGCTTTTTCAAAAATTAAGATGTTTTAAACTTTTCTAGAGTTTAAAATAATATTATGATTTTTTAACACAAATATAAAAAGAAAAATAACATATTCGTTAATATGTTTACATTTGATGCTGTGTAATAAAATGTGTGCAATTTTTGGATTGCACAAAACTCAGCAAAGAGATTTTTTTTCAAGCACACCATTTTTTTGAAACGTCAACTTTCCTGGACACACACCCCCTATCAAAAATGATACGTATGACACCAAATTCATAAGTATAATGATCGATGAACAAATTCGAGATCTTGCTTTATCTGTCAACCTAGCTCTGCACAAGAACTGTCAAATTATTCAAAATTATTTTCTAAGTGCCATGCGTTATAAAAATGAGCAAAACATAAAAAAATACTCAAAGCAGTATCACTCCTTCTTATCCCGACACGCTTTTTTCTATTATCACATGATCGTGTCATCCATACTTGATTATTCCTTCCATATGTTTTATTCAATTAACATCTTAGGCTTATCTACGCAACTCATACAGGGACACTACCCAAACATATTATTACTAAGATTTTCTGAAGATAAAAAAATAGCACACAAACAATCATTCGACGTTTTTGTGAATCAAAAAATTTTAAACAAAAGATTTATTCGTCAGTGTGGCCACATTATCGAACGTTTCGTTCAAAATAACACCTTCGACAAAAAAACACACTAGTGATTTACTTCAAATATTACGAAAACATGACCCTTCCCATTAGGAGAGGAGCCTGAATACATCGCAAATCCAGAAAGTGCAAGCATTAATTTAGGAAATGATATCAATGCCAAATTGAATTTGATTTTATAAAAAAATTCAAATTAACAGACATTTTCAATGCCTTTGAAGATGGAGACTCATAAAAAAGGAATAGATATCTCAACGTCACAAAACGTTTATTTTTGAGGACTTGTATTATTGACCCAATAACTATCAAAACTGGCAAGTAAAGAACCTCTGATTATTCGAGAGCTCCATCCTTGGTAAAGCGTATGCAAAGAACCCAATTTATAAAGTTTTTGAAGAAATACAAAAGTCGTTATAGGATTGCGTAAACTTCTCATGTTTTCTGCATGCAGCTGAGCTCTTAAAGTTAATAATGGGAACGTAACCGAAGCCTGTATTGCTGAAATTATAGGCCCCATAATACAAGATTCATAAAACGTCAGATTGTCCGTTTTGTTAAACAATAGTTTTTTTAAGAATTCATTGGATGTCAAAAAAACGTTAAGATGTAGAAATGAGGTTTGAAACGTTAAGAATGCGCCTTGTAAAAGCCATGAACTATTCCTGATCAAATCAGAAAAAATCAATTTATTGTTAGAAATGAATGGAATATCTAATTTCCGAATATAAGCTACTTTCATGCGCTCAAATGGATTGGCAAAGATAACATCTGAAAAAGCAATGGCAGAAGAAATAAATAATTGCGAAATGATAGGATGGTTCAAATAACTATCTGCGGGTAATGATTTTTTCTGTAACATCAAATATTTATATAAAAAATAAGTTGACTGTGCACGCAATGTTAATTCAATAAAATGTGTTTTAAGGACAGGCATTAATAAGGAGCGATATTCAGTCTTTATGGCTTTTAAAATACCACTATATGATTCACCAGTTACTTGCCTGGCAATGGTTACCACATCAAATGGAAAAGATAAAATAGGGCGAGTGACCGCAGGAACAGCGCTTTCTTTTACTGCTTTATAAAACAATCGAGACTGAGAGAAAACATTATTATCATCTTTATCAACAGCAAGACCACAAGAATATAGAGATAAAAAAGTTAAATAAAATTTATATCGCATTTTAAACGGCAAGACAAATGGAACCTCATTTTAGGTTAGATAAACAACTGATATTATTCAATCAAAATCAACCGCAGCATGCCATACAGAAATCCTAGATATCTTCAGATATCAAACTTTGAATTTCATATTCAATTTGATTGTTAAATTTAAATTTATTTTTAAATACGAATTTAACTTTTCCTACATTTTCAATTTTGGTGGTAACCGTTAATGAGGATTGTCCTTTGGGAACGTCTGAAAGAATATTTTTCAAACGATCAAACAATATAATTTCTGGTTTCAAATGAATATGAACGTCATTTACTTTAATTTTTGATTCTAAATGTTCACAAGAAATAACCATAAATTTTACGTTATCATCTTCTGATTTAACTCGAGCTTGAACAAAAATACATGTTCCTTGCTTCAACAGTTCTTTGGATTTCAGATAAAGATCTGAAAAAAAGACAAGATCAATAACTCCTGTTTTATCGGCTATTTGAATAAAAGCAAAAGCATCGCCCTTTTTAGATTTTTTTTCCTGAACAGCTGCAATTGTTCCAGCGAAACTTACATAAGGTTTATATTCGCCATCGGTGCAAATATAATCATACACTTGTCCAATGGGCGCAATGTCCAAAGATGACAAATGGTTCAAATAAACATCCATAGGATGCAATGACAGATAAAAACCAATGGAATCAAGTTCTTTTTGTAAACTATCTTGAACTCCCCAATCTTTGCCTATAGCTAAGGGCAAATTGATCGTGTGGTTTTCTTTTGTTTGAAACAATGTTTTCTGTTTGCTTTTTTGAGACTTATATATCATTTGCGATTGCTGTATAAAAACTTCGACATTTTCATAAAAAGCTTTTCGATTGATAATTTTATGCTCTATCAACATTAATTCATCAAATGCGCCTGATGCTATTAAACTTTCAAGTTGACGTTTGTTAATCGTTTTACTGTCTAACCTTAAAGCAAAATCGGTGATGTTTTTAAAAGATCCGTTATGATTTCTCTCGACCAACATTTGTTCAACAGGTGCAATTCCAACATTTTTTAAAGCTGAAAGACCGTATCTAACACTCCATTCACCATCCTTTGATTGTTCACACGTAAAATTAACATGAGAAGCATTAATATCGGGCTTCAATAAATTATGACCGTACTGTTCCATGTCATTTTTAAAAATATTGAGTTTATCCGTATTCTGCTTATCTAAAGTCATAGAGGCACAATAAAATTCGATAGGATAATTCGCCTTAAGATAAGCTGTTTGATACGCTATTAAAGCATAAGGTGCAGAGTGTGATTTGTTAAAACCATAGCCTGCGAACTTAGCCATTTGATCAAAAATAAGGGATGCTGTTTTTTCCTCAACACCTCTTTCTGTGGCACCTTTAACAAATAAATCACGTTGATCATCCATTTCTTTTTTTATTTTTTTACCCATGGCTCTTCGTAAAAGGTCTGCTGCACCTAAACTATACCCTGCAAGAACCTGCGCAATTTGCATAACTTGTTCTTGATAAACCATAACACCATAGGTTGTATTCAAAATGGGTTCTAATTTAGGGTGAGCATAGACAACAGGCTCGTGTCCGTGTTTACAAGCAAGATATCTAGGAATATCGTCCATAGGTCCGGGTCGATACAATGCAACCAGAGCAATTAAATCTTCAAATAAATCGGGCTGAAGTTTTTTCAAAACATCCTTCATTCCAGCACTTTCAAGCTGGAACACACCCACCACATTCAAATCACAAAGTAATTTAAAAGTTTTAGCATCATTCAAAGGTATTTTGTGAATTTCAACAAGCGTGTTGTGATTTTGCTGAATCAATATGCAACATTCTTGAATAACAGTTAGAGTCTTAAGACCTAAAAAGTCGAACTTGACCAAACCCATAGCTTCAACATATTTCATACTGAACTGGGTCACAGAAAGGTCAGAACTTTCATCTTTAAAAAGGGGAATTACATTATTCAGAGGTTGATCTGAAATAACTACACCTGCAGCATGGGTTGATGCATGACGATATAATCCTTCCAGTTTTTTTCCCATATCAAATAGTTTTATCAACTGGTGGTCTTGCTGAATCATTTCACGCAAACTAGCATTTTCATCCAAGGCTTGCGAAAGTGTTACAGGTTGCGCTGGATTATTCGGAATCATTTTACATAAACGATCGACTTGACTGTAGGGCAATTGCATAACTCTGCCCACGTCACGCAATATCATACGTGCTTGAAATTTTCCAAACGTCACAATATGCGCCACACATTCTTGACCATATCTGGACCTTACGTATTGAATAACTTCATCACGTCTGTCTTGACAAAAGTCCACATCAAAGTCAGGCATAGAAACACGTTCAGGATTCAAAAATCGTTCAAAAATCAAACTAAAACGAATAGGGTCAATATCGGTAATGGTCAAAGACCAAGCCACCAACGATCCAGCACCCGAACCACGTCCTGGACCAACAGGAATATCTTTTGATTTTGCCCACTTGATAAAATCAGCAACGATCAAAAAATAACCAGGAAAACCCATATGATTAATCACACCAAGCTCATAATCAAGACGATCGAAATATATTTTTGCTGTAGCTTCGTCTCTTCCTTTACTAAGGATTTCTTCTTGTAAACGTTTTTCAAGACCAGAATAAGATTGATTTTTTAATTCATCATATTCAGATATTTCTCCTGATTGAATGAATTTAGGAAGAACTGGTGCCCTACCCCTTAAAACGAAATGGCACCTTTTAGCAATTTGGACTGTATTATCTAAAGCTTCAGGTAAATCTAAAAACAAACGCTCCATTTCTGAAACATTTTTAAAATAGTGTTCTTTTGTTTCGTGACGTCTTTTCTGTTCATCAATATAAGTGCTATCGGCAATACAAAGCAGTGCATCATGTGCATAATAATCGTTCTGTGTTTTAAAAAAAACATTTTGAGTCGCCACAATGGGGATAGAATGATCTGCTGCTAGTTTTAAAAATAATGGTTCAGTGTTTTTTTCATCTTCTAAGTGATGTCTTTGGATTTCTATATAAAATCGATCGGCAAAAATTTCTTTAAAAGTTTGAGTAAGATTGCTCATTGCTGAAAACACAAAGGACATGTCTTGATTCAAATTCAAGGCCAGATATCCTAAAGGACCTAAATGTCCACCCGACAAACAAATTAAACCTTGTTGGAATTGCTTTAAATCTTCAAGCGTAATATAAGGTACATCAAGAGTATCTTCTTTAAAATGTGATATTGTGCTCAATTTAATAAGGTTTTCATAACCTAATTGAGATTGCGCTAACAAGACAATGTCAGCCTTAAAACTATGGGACGTGTCATTGGGTAGATCAATACCTAGTTTCAAACTGATTTGAGAAGCAATAATTGGTTGAATACCTTTTTGTAGCGCATAACCCGAAAATTCTAATGCACCATACAAATTGTTTGTATCAGCAACGGATATTGCTGGCATGCGATAATCAATGCATAAGTCTATAATATCTGGGATTTTGATAGCACCTTCACTCAGTGAATAGGCGCTATGCGTTCTGAGGTGAACAAAAGTGGAAATAACATCCTCAATTTCAAAAATGTTATGGCTCCCCGGGACGGGCTCGAACCGCCGACCCAGTGGTTAACAGCCACTTGCTCTACCGACTGAGCTACCGGGGAATAATAAAATATTATATCGAATTGTTTTTCAAATCAAGTTTTTTTTTATTTTTTTCAAAATTATGATATAATAATTTTTGATTTAGATGTTATTTTTCAAAAAAAATTATCGTAATATTGATTTATTATTTTCAATAAAAACAAAATTAACCTCGTTTTAGTCTATATAAAAAATTGTGAACGATCTACATAAAACCATTCATGACATCAAAATGCGTGTCAATCTTTCTGACGTTATTGGTAACGTCGTAAAGTTACAACGCAAAGGCACTCAGATAAGAGGGCTATGCCCTTTCCATAATGAAAAGACACCTTCTTTTAATGTGGATGACGCTAAAGGAATCTATAAATGTTTTGGTTGCGGACGATCCGGCGACCATATTTCTTTTTTGACTGATAAAAGAGGCATGTCTTTTAAAGAAGCCGTTGAAGATCTTGCTTACAAAGCAGGTGTAAATGTTGACAGTCTGTTCTCACATCAAGGCACACATACAGTTGAATATGGAAAGCTAACAAAAGGATACGACATTAATCAAGCCGCATGCGAATGGTTCCAAAAACAATTAGCACAATGTCAAAATCATACCGTTTTAAACTATGTCAAACAACGCGGCTTTTCACCAGAAACATTACAAAAATTTAAAATTGGCTTTTCACCTTTTGAAGGTGGTTTGATTAAACATCTCAAAGCTTTAGGCTTTGACGAAGAGGTAATTAGAGAATATGGTTTTTGCACTAAAAATGGAAAAGATCTCTTTCGCGGACGATTGATGTTTGTCATATGCGATACAAAAGATAAAGTATTAGGATTTGGAGGAAGAGGCATTCAAACAGATCAAGTCCCCAAATATTTAAATTCACCTGAAACACCCTTATTTCAAAAAAGCCATGTCTTGTTTGCCCAAAATATTGCCTTTAAAAATATCATGACAGAAATACCGCCAGTTGTTGTCGAAGGATACACCGATGTCATGCGCCTTTATCAAAACGGTTTTACAACAGCTGTAGCACCTCTTGGGACCGCCTTCACAGAACATCATCTTGATATTTTATGGAGAAGACATTCTTCACCATTGTTTTGCTTTGACGGAGACAATGCTGGGTTTCAAGCTGCCATTAAAACGTCTCACACTATTTTGGCAAAAATTAAACCAAACTTTTCTGCGAAATTCTGCATGCTTCCTGTTGGGCATGATCCCGATAGCTATCTTCAAACCGAAGGCACCTATAAATTTAAACAGCTTCTAAGTCATGCAAAAAGTATATCGGATATCGTTTGGATGGGGTTAGAAAATAAATATTTAAGCCAATATCAGCCATCAGAGTATATATCTGTGTCTCCAGAAATAAAAACATCGTTCAAAAAAGAAATCTTTCACATTACAACCACTATCCAAGAAGAAGATTTACAAGATTTTTTTAAACAAGACTTACTGAGGAAATTTGATTCATGTTTTGACTATAAAACAGCTAAAAATAATAAAAAAACTGCATCCTCTTATAAGTCACTAAACCAAGGGCTTTTGAATCAAGTGAAGCAAAGCAATCAAAAAACCAAGAAAATTGAATATATTCAAAAGATACTTTTGATCTGTTTAAAGAATAATCCTCTCCTTATAAATAGAGTCCATGAAGAATTAGTGCAATTTAATGGTTTACCTTCTCGATTAAATGAGTTTAAAATAGTTCTCACAGATTATTTACACGAAACCACTGACACTCTAATCCAATTTTGTTATAAAAAAAACCTCGACGACGTCTTAAAACAGATGAGCGATTTTGAAGCCATGAATCCTGTTTGCTTAATAAAACCGCATGTAGACGACGAGGATTTGGATGAACTTTATAGCAGTTGGATTTCACTTTGGACAAGTTATTTGGAATATTCACAAAATCAAAAAGATAGTAAATCTATGAAATCTAAAGTTTGCGAAACTGAGAATGATGCAGAATGGGAGCGATGGAAGCTTTATAAAACGAAAACATAAGAACACGCTGAAACATTTTTAAATTAAGTGTTACTTTTTTATTTAAAGAAAGAATTATAATGAGTCAAAAAATCAAAAAAAACGATCCACAGCAATACGACGATATCAATGATCTACCCTTAATGGAAATCAATAAAATGAATCCCATTCTCAGGAGATTAATTACTCGTGGTAAAGAAAGAGGATACGTTACCTATGACGAATTAAATGAAGCCCTGCCCCAAGACCAATTATCTTCAGACCAAATTGATGAAACCATGACACTAATTGCTGAGATGGGAATCAACGTTATCGATAGTGACGAAGAAACTGAAGAACCGCTATTGGGAGATGTGATAAAACCAGATCTTTCTGAATACGATTTTGGTGAAGCCCCCGAAGAAGCAGAAGATGATGTAATGGGTCGAACAGATGATCCTGTTCGACTTTATTTACGTGAAATGGGTAACGTCGAACTTTTATCTCGTGAAGGCGAAATAAATATTGCCAAAAGAATTGAAAGCGGTTCTGTAGCTATGACAAAATGCATTTGTCAAAGTCCTATCACTTCTTGGCTGATAAAAGACTGGAAAGAACTTCTCAACAACAATAAAATGCTTATCAAAGATCTTATGCTCTCAGAAAGCAGTGGCGGTGCTGATGATGAAATGGAAGAAGAAGATACTTCCGAAGATGTTGATATCCATGAAGAACCTTCAACACTTGCAGAAATAGATGAAGCAACAAAAGCAAAAGTTATCGGGGCACTGGATAAATACATAGACTTATTCAAAGCTTTGACCACAGAATATCGTCAGATGACGCGTGAAAAAAATACTCTTCAAAAACCAAGTGATGATTATATCAAAATCCATAATGAAATTACAGCACACTTTAAAGAAGAAATACGTTTGAATGGATCCCGCATAGAAGACGTCATGCGTGCACACTCTAACATCAATAAAATCTTTACCAATTTAGAAAAAACCATTCTTTCTGCGGCTGATGCAAAAGGCGTTAAAAGAGATACAGCTTTTGCACATTTAGTCAATCAACCTTTTTCATATGAATGGCTTGAAAGTCTTTTGAAAGTTAAAGATAAACACTGGATGCCTTTCTTAGAAGAAAATTCAAAAAGTCTTCAAGATATCGTAACTGAAGCACAAATCATTGAAGAAAAATATGACATCACTGTTTCTGACTTAAGATCCATTATTCAATCATTACAAAAAGGTGAAAGAGAATCATCAAAAGCTAAGAAAGAAATGATAGAAGCAAACCTTCGTCTTGTAATTTCTATTGCTAAAAAATACACCAACAGAGGACTACAATTTTTAGACCTTATCCAAGAAGGCAACATTGGACTAATGAAAGCTGTTGATAAATTTGAATATCAAAGGGGTTATAAATTTTCAACCTATGCTACATGGTGGATTCGCCAGGCCATTACTCGATCGATTGCAGATCAAGCCAGAACTATTCGTATTCCAGTTCATATGATTGAAACCATTAATAAATTAGTTAGAACATCTCGTCAAATTATGAATGATATTGGACGCGAACCAACACCTGAAGAATTATCAGAAAAATTGATGATGCCACTAGATAAAGTTCGTAAAGTCATGAAAATTGCAAAAGAGCCCATCAGTCTTGAAACTCCAATTGGAGATGAAGAGGATAGCCACCTAGGCGATTTCATTGAAGATAAAATGGCCATATTGCCGGTAGATTCAGCTATTCATGCAAACTTGAGGGAAACAACAACAAAGATCTTATCTTCTCTAACCCCTCGTGAAGAAAAAGTTTTGCGTATGCGTTTTGGTATTGGAATGAATACAGACCACACATTAGAAGAAGTCGGACAACAGTTCGCTGTAACACGTGAACGTATTCGCCAAATTGAAGCGAAGGCTTTACGTAAATTAAAGCATCCAAGTCGTTCTAGAAAACTTCGCAGTTTCCTCGATACATAAAAAAGATTATCTAAAATGAAAGTTGCCTTTTGGAATGTAAATTCAGTGCGCCCCAGACTTCCACAAATTCTAGAGTGGATTAAAGAGGCGCAGCCTGATGTTCTGTGTCTTCAAGAAATCAAATGTCAAGATCATGAATTCCCTTCCGAATCGTTTGAAGAAGAAGGGTTGCAATGTGCTGTTTTTGGTCAAAAATCGTATAATGGTGTAGCTGTTCTTTCAAAATACACAATCGAAGATGTGCAAAAAAACAATCTTTATTTTCCAGATGAACAGTCTCGTATTTTAGAATGTGTGATTAACGGATGGCTTAGAGTTATTAATGTCTATGTGCCCAATGGACAAGCCATAGGTACAGAAAAAATGGACTACAAATTAGATTTTTTCAAAGCTTTTAAAAGATATCTTAAGTCTCGTATAGATCTAGAAAATCCACTCATCATTGGAGGTGATTTTAATGTTGCACCAACTCCGCAAGATGCACACAAAGCTGCACAAAAAGATAAAGATGTTTTATGCTCTTCACAAGAACGCAAAGCTTTTAGAGAACTTCTGCATCTAGGATTGATAGATACCATTAGAGAGTTTAATATTCAAACCAAAGATCTATTCAGTTGGTGGGATTATCGCAGTGGTTCTTTTCAAAGCAATAAAGGTTTTCGCATCGACCACATTCTAACATCTTCAGCAGCGTTTAATAGTCCAAGTTACAATATAACTGATTGCGGAATAGATTCTTCGCCACGCTCAAATGAAAGACCATCCGATCATGCACCTGTTTGGATTAAAGTTAAGAAAAATACATAATTTTTGAAGATGAAATAATAAAAGATAAATAAAATATGCTAGAAAAAATTATTGAGCTCTCAAAGATTAACATCAATGAAACAAATTCAAATTCGAAAAGATATGAAAAAAATACAAAAATTGATGCCTATTATCGTAATGCAATTACACAAATTCATAACGGAAAATGGATTTATTGGAATTGGAGCGCGTTCTTCTTATCTGCACTTTGGATGTTATATAGAAATATACTACACCTTCCTTTGATGATCATAGGAATCGACATTATTGCAGAGTATACTCTCTCTGAAAAATTAATCGAAAGTATTGCTAAGTTTGCGTGGTTATATTTGTTTTTTTGTGGTTTGTTGGGAAATAAAATATACTATCATCATCTAAAACGAAAAGTTGAAAAAGGATACACAAGATCGATGATTCAGTCTACTAACCATACTTTAAAAAAAATCCTTTTTTTATTTTTAGTCAGCCTATTGATTCTAAATGTTTTATTTTTATACATATCAACTCAAAACCCCGATACCATAAAAAAATTAGATGAAGATTTTACATTATATTTTTGCCTTTTATCTATACCCTATGCTTTGGTTATATTAATTCAACCCATTGCTCTTTATCTTAAAAACGAAAGAAAATTAAAAAAGACATTGTAATTTAAAACATCTGCTGAAAAAACAAAAATAGTTCTTCAAGATTTTTTTATATATTAACTAAAATCCACACAAGACGCATGAGCTTTATAAATCTTTTTTCTTTGAGCAGAAGAAGCTATTCCTAAAATAGTTCGGTACTTGGATACTGTTCTTCGTGCAATATCAAAACCTTTGGTATTTAAAAGTTCGACTAAATCTTCATCTGATAACGGTCTATCCTTAGGTTCTTCGCACACAATATCTTTAATTGCATTTTTAATTTCAATGGAAGAATTGGCACTATCAATATTTCCCACTAAATTACAAAACAAACTTTTTAGATTCATGATACCTCTTGGTGTATCCAAAGTCTTAGATGTACTAATACGACTTACCGTACTTTCGTGCAAATCTGTAAGCATGGCCACATCTTTAAGTGTCATAGGAGCTAAAGGACCTGCATTACAAAAAAAATTTTTTTGAATTTCTGCAATCGCCTGAGAAACTTTTAACATAGTCATAGCCCGCTTTTGTAAAGATTGAATCAGCCAATTCGCAGAATAAAATTTATCTTTCAAATAATCTAAATCATCCGATGGTTTGAATTTTTTCTTTAACTCATTAAAATATGCAGAATTTACAATTACTTTTGGTAAAGATTGAGGATTTAGTCGAACATCTAAAGAATGCTGTTGATTTTTTGATATCACAATATCGGGGCAACGTGATTGAACGTCTGAAAATTGATTTTCAAAATTTCTTGCCGGATGGAAATCCAAATTTTTTAAAATCTTTAAAAATTTAATAAAATCATTTTCTTTAAAATGGAGTTGTGTACAAACACTTCTTAAATCCATTTTTTGTAAAATCTTAAACCCCAAAATATAGTTTTGTATTTGATGATCATCATACAGCTGTGCATGATGATCATCTTTTAATCTTATTTGGATTTTAAAACTTTCATATATATCTTGTGCAAATATGCCGATAGGTTCTAAATTTTTAAGTTTCGTTAAAACAAAATCTATATCGCTTTCTTGATCTTTGTATATTTCATATGCATTTTTCCAGTGCGAATTCAAAAAACCATCTTCATTTAAATTGTGAAAAAAGTAAAAAGCAATTTCTTGATGCCGTTCATTATTAAAAGTTTGATATATTTGGTGCGTAACAAAGAGATGAAATGAAAGAGGACTATTCCACAATGGTTTTTCTGCATTAGATGAATATTCTTGTTGCGAAGTTTTGCTATGCGGATCTCTATTATCATCATAGTCATCTGAAAAAAAATCACCTTCTGTTTCAGATGTTTGTGGTATTCCTTCTTCATAAAATTCCAACAAAGGATTTTCTGTCACTTGATTCAATACAAAATCATTCAATTCATCCGCTGAAAACTGAAGTAAATGAATGGCTTGCTGTAACCTAGATGTTAGGACAAGCTGTGATCCTTGATGGAATTTTAACGAGATTTCATTTTTTATCATACCCTCATCTTAGAGGGTAAATCTTTCTCCAAGGTAAACGCGACGAACATTTTCGTCATTAATAATCATTTTTGCTGTACCTTCGCAAATAATATGTCCACCCGATAGTATGTATGCCTTGTCTACGATTTCAAGCGTATCGCGTACATTATGGTCTGTAATTAATATTCCCAAACCTAAAGATTTTAAATGTGAAATGATTTCTCGAATTTCAGATACCGCTATGGGGTCAATACCAGCCAAAGGCTCGTCTAGCAATAGAAAGGAAGGCTTCATTGCCAATGCTCGTGCAATTTCAACGCGCCTACGTTCACCACCAGAAAGAGCTAAAGCAGGTGACTGCCTAATATGCGTAATGGAAAACTCATCCAACAATATGTCTGTTATAAATTGGCGTTTGTCAAAATCTTTTTCATAAAATTCTAAAACTGCCAAAATATTATCTTCAACAGTCATACTTCTAAAAATCGATGAATCTTGTGGTAAATAACCCATACCATGTCTTGCTCTTTGATGAAGAGGTAATTTTGTTATATCGAGATCATCTAATAAAACTTCACCATGATCTGGTGTAATCAACCCTGCAATAATAGAAAAACAAGTTGTCTTTCCAGCACCATTAGGTCCTAACAAACCAACCGCCTCACCTTTATTAACCGTGATATTGATACCTTGCAAAATAAGGCGATGCTTATAAGATTTATAAATATTTCGAGCAATAATTGTTTCGCATGATTTTTCTAAACCTAAGTTTAAGTATTCATACAAAGATTGAGAGTAATTTTTTTTCTGCATAGTTTAATAATATTACGAGTTCTTTTGAGGGATAACAAAATGCGCTTCAGCAAATCCAGATTGGTTTGATTTTACTTCAAATAACAGTGTATTAAAATTGAAATGAACACAATCACCCTGAATTTTATTTTTATTAACCATAATTTCTACATGACCTTTACAATCTATGCTGTCATTTTGATAAGAACATTTTTGCGCATGTATAGAAATAGTTTTGTCAGAATCTTTAAGTGGTTCAAGTGTTATATGTACAAATTCATCAAGGGTAATCGTATTAATTTGTGTTATTTTCTTTGATTGATCCACCTCTTTATTTTGATGCGAAACAATTATTTTTTTAGTACGTATTAGATTTTTATGTGTGCTTGAATTCCATGAAATTTTTGCATCCATTTTTTCACTACGCACAATAGAGACATTCTTATTAGGATCATACTCAATAACATCCCCTGTAATTTTCATGTCCGATTGGGGTGCAATATCAACAGCTTTAGGTGAGTCTGCAGAAGCTAAATTTAAATGAAAAAAAACTAATGCAAAAGAAATAACGAGTAACTTCAAAGATCATAACCTATGTAAAATAACATACTATTATCTACATATTCCTTCTAATCCAGGAAGTGATTTTTTTCCAAAGTGACATTTTTTTAAGCCCAAGTTGCTTTAGATCATACATTTCCATTTCTTGAGCAGCAAATAGCAACAGTCCTGCCGTTACCGAAAAGCTTGGATTTTGTATAATTTCAGATGTTCCATAAATTCCCATCGGGTGTGATAATCGCGTTGGAAGACCAAACAAACTGGTCATTAATTCTTTTAAACCTTGTATCTGACTGACACCACCCGTTACAACAATTTGCCTGAATGCAGATTGATCTAGTTCCTTCGATTTGAATTTAATCATAATTTGTTCAAAAATTTCTTCAATACGCGACCTGATGATATGAATCAAGAATCCACGTGCTATATGTCTTGTATGTATCGGTGCTACTTCACCAACTTGAGATAAAATAATATTTTCTTTCTCTTCGCTTTTTTGCATATAGAGATTGCCATATAAATTTTTAAGTCTTTCAGCCTGAGCAACATCTATACCTAAACCTTTAGCAATATCATGGGTAATTTGTATTCCACCCAAAGGCACAGTTGCTGTACTGGTCATAGAACCATCTTTGAATGTAGTAACGGTTGTTTGCCCAGCTCCAATATCAATATGCGTAACCCCAAGAGACATTTCATCCGATAACAATGTAGACATGGCAGATGCATACGGTGCAGCAATAAAACTAGCTACATCAAGATGGCAACGAGAAATGCATAAACTAATATTATTGATCAGCTCATTTTTAGTAGTCATCACTAGAAGTTTTGCCTCTAATTTTTGACCAACCATCCCTTTAGGATCTGTAATTCCTGTAAGGTTATCTACAGAATAGCTTAAAGGCAAGATATGCAGAACATGTTGATTTAAACGCTTAAATTTTTCACTATTAAGGGTAAAAATTTTCTGCAAATGATCTTGTGAGATAGGATGCTTTGATAAAGAAATTTCTGTTTTTACAACATGCGAAACAATCCAACGACCTGGAATAGATACATAGAGCTCTCTAATATTATGTTGAGCACTTTGTTCAGCGGCATGCACAGCATTTAAAATCGAATCTTCTAAATCTTCGATATCAATAATATTACCACCCCTTAATCCTTTGGAAAGCTGGTAGCCTATTCCTAATATTTTAATAGAAGCATCACTCGATTGATTCATGTGTTGAATCTTTCCAACAGCGCAAGATACTTTGCTAGAACCAATATCAAGTGCACCAAAAATATTTTTAGTTTCGATAACTTTTGCTTGAAACATATTTATAATAATTACTAGATGAGGTTTAATTGAATTTATTAAGAAGTATACTACTTATATATAAATAATTCTATCACAAAAAAAGGTTATTTAATCATATATTTTTTAAAACCTTAAAATTTAATTTCAAAAAAACAGAACTTCACACTTGCCTTAACGTTTACCAAAGATTATCATCAAATTTTAGTAAAATAATAAATAAAAGGAAAAATATGGCCAGCGAGAAGCCTGTGAATGTCCAAGATGTTTTTTTAAATCATGTTCGTAAAAATAAAAATTCACTAACAATTTTTTTGATCAATGGGGTTAAACTACAAGGGGTAGTTACTTGGTTCGACCAAGCGACCATATTATTGCGAAGAGAAGGACATTCTCAACTCGTTTACAAACATGCCATTTCCACTATCATGCCACAAGGCTTTATGGGGCTATTTGATCAGGGAAACTCAAACCATGAAAACAATCAAAACCATAACCATTCTACTGATGACAACGACGATTCAGACGAAAGTTAATATATACAAGAATCTACCCCGTTGATTTTATTTAGATACATATGATATAAATAAATACCTAATCAAGTAATGATTAGGTATTTATTTTTAAGGGAATGTTCAAATGAGTTGGCTCGCAGATTTTGTTAAACCAAAAATACAAGCTTTAATGAAAAAAAGCTCTCTTCCAGAGAACTTATGGACCAAATGTTCTAAATGCGAACATTTACTCTTTACCAAAGAATTAGAAGACAACCTCAACGTGTGTCATTATTGTGGCAATCACATGCGCATTGATATCGCTTTGCGATTACGTTCACTTTACGACAACGCTCATTACGAAGAATTTCCCGTCTCTAAAGTTGTTCAAGACCCCTTAAAATTCAAAGATAGCAAAAAATATACTGATCGATTAAAAGAAGCAAAAAGCAAAACCCATAGAGACGATAGTGTCATTGCAACTTTTGGACACATCAATAATGTACCTGCAGTTATCGCAGGATTTGATTTTAATTTCATGGGAGGATCGCTAGGAATCGCTGCAGGAGAAGCCCTCGTTATAGCATCACAAAAAGCCATAGAGAAAAAATGCGGATTAATTATTATTTCTGCATCAGGCGGAGCACGTATGCAAGAAGGAGTTCTGTCCCTCATGCAAATGCCAAGATCCATTATTGCTGTTGAAAAAGTTAAAGAAGCAGGCCTGCCCTATATTTCTGTACTAACAGACCCCACAACAGGTGGTGTTCTGGCTTCATTTTCCATGTTAGGTGACATAGCCATAGCCGAGCCCAATAGTCTAATAGGCTTTACCGGAGCTAGAGTTATAGAAGAAACAATCAGGCAAAAGCTTCCCGAAGGATTTCAAAGAGCTGAATATCTTCTGGATCATGGGATGATTGATATCATAACGCACAGATTAGAAATGAAGAAAACATTATCTCAACTCTTGCAACATTGCTACAACGGCATCCGCTAAGCTTTTAGAAAATATCTGATTTGTGTTTTAAAGAGTTCCCCATAGTATGCCAGAATGGAAGACGCAACCATACTGAGCACCACAAAACCTATCCATAATTGCAATGGCATTGTGATGAAAAATAGCTGGACCTGAGGAATAATACGCCCTAAAAATCCAAGTGTTAATTGACCTATCAGAAACACAATCAGCAAAGGCGCCACTAATTGCAGACTGATTTGAAAAGTTTGCGCTGTAATTTGAATTAAACTTTGAGAGTATTCACCAAAAGGGATAGGTTTCACCATAGGAAATAAAACATAGGTGTTAATAAAAGCGTTTAAGATCAGATGATGCAGATCCAAACTTAAGAAAAGAACAACACCAAAGACGTTGAAAACATTCGATAATAATGTACTTTCTGGTAAATTGGGGTTAAAAGAATTTGCGCTGGACAACCCCATAAAATCACTCACAAAGTGACCGACATACTCTAATATCATAGAGATCAATCTGCTCATTGCACCAACAAAAGTACCAATGATCAACTCCTTAATCATTTCCTTCACAAGTAGAATAAAATGCAAATCACTGCTTGATTTTACAGACACTAAAGGCAAAATCAGAAAAGAAAAACCAAGACTAATAAAAAGACGAATTCTACCTGGAATTTCTTTCTGCGACAAAAAAGGCAGTAAAGAAAAAATACCCAAGACACGGCAAAAAACCAAAAAGAAATCAAAAAAATCTTTGAGAAGAAAATGATTATCCATCATAACTAATGCGACAAGTGCTGAATTTTATCAAACAAGGATAAAGAAAAATTAAACAATATGCTTGATAGATAATTGGACAACAAAATAACAGAAAAAAGAATTGCAAAAAGCTTTGGAACGAAAGTGATGGTTTGTTCTTGAAGTTGAATAAGGGTTTGCAGCAAAGAAATAACACTACCCACCACCAAAGCAATCAGCAAAATAGGAGAAGACATTTTTAAAACAACAAAAATGGACTCTCTCAAAAGATCCGTGACATCAGCAGGCAACATAGCAATTCCTTGTATCTAAAAGATGATTGACATGATAAAAAGTTTCATGTAGTATTATTGGATATAATAAGTTTGTAATTTAACTTTAAATCAATTGACCATAGCTTGAAAGATATTTTTAATGTTTGCAATAGTTAAAACTGGCGGAAAGCAATACCGCGTAAAAGAAAACGACATCCTTAAAGCAGAAAAAATTGAAGCTGAAGTTGGAACAACTGTACAGCTCACTGATATTTTAGCTTTGCACGACGGTGAAAGTTTAAAAATTGATGCGTCAGAACTTAAAGGTGTAGTTGTTGAAGCAACAGTTGTTGCTCAAGCAAGAGCTCCAAAGGTAATTATCTTTAAGAAAAAAAGACGCCAAAACTACAGACGTAAAAAAGGTCATAGACAACCTATGACAATCTTGCGTATTGTTTCTATTAAGAATTAGTAATTATAGAATTTTAAGGAGTATTCGTCATGGCAACAAAAAAAGGCGGTGGTAGTACACGTAACGGCAGAGATTCTGAAGGCAGAAGACTTGGTGTTAAAAAGTACGGCAGCGAAAGTGTTATTTCCGGAAACATTCTTGTTCGTCAAAGAGGGACAAAATTTTTTGCTGGAACAAACGTTGGAATGGGTAAAGACCATACATTGTTTGCAACTGCAGAAGGCACTGTTTTATTCCATAAGGGAAAATTCAACAGAACGTTCGTATCTGTAATCGTTGCTCAATAAAAAATCAGGTTTAAATGGATCCGTTAAGTCAATTTCAAATTAAGACTCTATGGACGTTTAAACCTTTTTCTTTTTTAGACCTATCTATAACTAATTTAACAATTTCGTTGGCAGGTCTAGGACTTTTCGTATGCTTGATGGGTTACATTGTAGCAAGCGAAAAAAAACTAGTCCCCCATAAAATTTTCACAGTTTTTGAACTTTTTTATAACTTTGTAGCATCTGTAATCAAAGAACAGACGCATCAAGATCCACGCAAATATATCCTCTTTGTGATTACCATTTTTACCTTTATTCTTTTAGGGAATGTGCTGGGTGTAATTCCTTTTTTGTTTGCCGTTAATAGTCAAATTTCCGTCACCACAACATTGTCATTACTCGTTTTTTTCTACGTTGTTTTCCTTGGGATAAAAACGAAACAGATGAAATTTTTCAAAGATTTCATTCCCAAAGATGTGCCCATTGCCATTTTACCTTTAGTTGTCGTGATCGAACTTATTTCATATATCGTTCGCCCTGCAACTCTCAGCATGAGGTTATGCATCAATATGATGGCAGGTCATATCATGATAAAAGCCATAGCATCCATGGCATCCATGCTACCATTACAAGCAACAACCCTACCAGCTATCATTCTGATATGTTTTTTTAATGTTGGATTGCTATGCTTTGAATTTTTGGTCAGTGGTCTTCAAGCATACATTTTTTTGATTTTAACTTGTAACTACATTGGCGATGCTATAAACTCACATTAAAGAAATTAGGAGAAAATATATGGATATAGTTGCATATAAATACATTGCAGGCGCATTGGTAATGCTACCTCTTTTAGGAATTGGCATTGGACTTGGAAACTTCTTATCAACTTATGTTTCATCGATTGCAAGAAACCCTGACATAAAAGAAGAATTAAGCGGAAAAGTTTTATTGTATGCTGCTTTGATTGAGTTTTTAGCCCTTCTTTGCTTTCTTGTTGCCATATTTATATTCTTTGTGATCAAATAAGTTCTTGCTCAAATGCCTCAATTTGACACTTCTTCTTTTCAATCTTCTATAACGTGGCTGTTGATTGTTTTATCGACTATTTATTCTTTTTATAAATATTACGTTATTCCAAATTTTTTGAAAAACCTAAATAAGCGAAATGAATACATTCAATCTTTTATCGATAAAGAAAGAAAAATTCAGTTTCAACGTCGTGAACTATTTAGAAAACACCAAGAAATTATCCAACAAACTAAAAAACAGTGTGAGACAGATTTTTTAGAAATGGAAAGAAAGTTAACCCAAAAAAGCAAAACAAAGATTAATGATTATCATCAACAACAGATAGAGAAATATCAGACCAAAGAACGGATATTCAAAAGTCAATTTGAGTCTCTTGAAAAAAGTATTAATTCTAAAGGTCAAGAAATCGCACAAGAGCTTGTTGAAGCTTTTAATCAATTATCAGCACAACCACTAAGTGCAATTAATCATTCCTATAAAGAATAGTGCTCATGTATATAGAACCCATTTTTTATGTGTTAATTAGCTTTATGGTCATTGTCGCATATGCACTTAAAAAAAAGTTTTTTGGTTTAAATCAATACTTAAATGCTCACAAAGAGAATATTGCGTTAAAAATTGAAACTGCCCAGCAAAGCTGTAAAGATGCGGAAGATGCCTTGAATGAAGCTATCAAGATGGAAAAACAGCAACAAGATGAAATCGATTCCATAAAAAAAATGTGGTCAGAAAGAATTCAGTTACTTGCCGATGAAATGGCTAGAATTGAAAGCAAGCAAATTCAATTTAAAGATAATCACCATAAAAAAATGATATCCACACTAGAGGATTCATTCAGTAAACAAGTAAATTCAGCAGTGTTAAATGCCGTGTTTACTAAATTACAAGAGGAAATAAGCCACGTAAACGAGACTGTAAACCAGAACATGACCTATCAAGTTTCTCAAAAGATTTTTAGTGTCGACTGTTCATTGTTAGATAATTTTTTTAGTTATGACTAATAACCTTAATCATATTGAGGCATGCCAAGAGATTAAATTTCTTATAGAGGTATATTTAAAGGGTTCTGAATGCTTTGTTAGCGATGTTTCGCAATCACATGCTCATCATCAGTCTAAACGAGGTTTAAGTGAAGAAGGAATTCCAACCCATATCCAAATAACCATTAAAACAGATCTCACCATCAAAAAATCAAGAGTGGAGAGAGATAGAGAAATCTATACGCTTTTAGATCCTTTTTTTCAAAAAGGTCTCCATTCTGCTGAAATAAAATTCATATCATTTTCATAAGGGTCATCTATGGAAAACTCGCAAACACTCGGAATTGTACTCGCTGCAGGCAACAGTAAAAGAATGAACTCTAAAAAGTCAAAGCTACTTTTTGACTTAGCTGGTAATCCTGCTATTAAACACGTCGTACAAAAATTATTTGATTTTTGCTGTGATCACGTTGTGGTCGTCACATCCCCTGATTTACAAGATGATATAAAGAACTTTGGCTTTGAAACTATTATTCAAAATGAAGCCAAAGGGACTGGAAATGCAGTTCTTGCTACCCTTTCCTATCTTCAACAAAACCGACAATTTGACAATATTGTAATTATGTGTGGTGATGCTCCTCTTTTTAAACCTGAAACATTAACGCATCTTAGCCAATCTCGCTCTCTTTTTTCAATGCTCATATCTAAACTAGATAAAGAAGATATTGAATTACCTTATGGAAGAGTTGAAGTTGTAGAACCTGCACAAGACAGCATGTACAGAGAAGCAAAATCTATTATTGAATACAAGGATGCAACAGATCTTCAAAGACAAATCATATGGATGAATTCTGGTGTATACAAAATTAAAAGCGATTTACTTATTGACCTTGTTCAAAAAATAGAACCAAGCGCACAAACAGGCGAGTATTATTTAACAGATATTGTGAGCATGGCAAATTCTCAAGATATTAGACCTATTGTTATTGAATGTCCCTTTAATGAAACCATTGGTTTTAATACACGAATTGAATTTGAAAGAGTTTCACAACTTTATCAAAAAGACCTTCAAGATAGCCTAAGGCAGCTTGGCGTTACTTTTTTGCAGCCTGATACAACACGTCTCAGCTTTGATACTAAAATTGGTCAAGATACAGTCATCGAAGGCAATGTTGTTATTGGGCCTGGTGTTATTATCGAAGACGATGTGCACATTAAAAGTTTTAGTTATGTAGAACACTCAACCATTCAACATGGAGCAAGTATTGGTCCTTTTGCGCATATCAGAGGCCATACAACTATTGGAGCAAATGCGGTTATAGGTAACTTTGTTGAATTAAAAAATTCGATCATTTCTGAAAAAACAAAAATTAAACATCTCAGCTATTTAGGCGATTGCACCGTTGGTGCGCAAAGCAATATCGGAGCTGGTGTCATTACAGCTAACTATGATGGTTTTGCTAAATACAAAACGCACATCGGTGAACGTGTAAGTGTTGGTGCAAATACTGTTCTTGTTGCCCCCATCAACATTGGTTGTGATGCCATGACAGGTGCAGGTTCAACTATTACTAAAGATGTAGCTGCGGGTGATTTAGGAATATCACGAACTAAACAAGAGAACAAAACGCAGTGGGCTGTAAAATTTAAAAGTTCAAAATTTAAAAACAACTAAAACCAGTAAAATACCATATAAATAGTTGCTGCAGCCATAACTGCAGCGATTATGTCATCTAACATAATGGATAAGGACTGAAAGCGTTCTTGGATACTCATCCAGGTTTCAATGGCGTAGATTGGCCATGGTTTTAAAATATCATAAATACGAAATAACATAAATGAAGCAAAAAAAAGCACTATACATTGAATTTGATCCAGCATAGTGTTGCTAGTTTTCGCACCCCAAAATACTAGACTTATTGTAAGTAAAAAACCCGCAACCTCATCAATCACTATCCAAGAAGGGTCATATTTTTTTTTATCATTTTTGTCTACTGCTTCATGATTATCACCCATTTTGAATTTGTATAGAACTTTGGAGCAAAGCGACCAACCCCACAAAAAAGTAACAACAGCAGAGACTAACACTATATAATCAAAGCGAAGAGCAAATTTTACGGATAAAAAATTCAACACATATAACAAGGGTATAGCGCCTAATGTACCCCATGTTCCAGGCATTTTAGGCAAATAACCACAGCCAAACCACGATGCAAAAATGGGCGTCATTAAATCATTCCCAATGCTTTAAATATTTCATAGGTTAAAAAAATTACGCTTAAAAAGAGTAAAAAATAAATGTATGCATTAGGAAAAAACATTCTATATTGTATTGTTAAAGATGGTGTTCTGCGTGCTTTTATACACATAAGGCAAGGAATAATCCCAAAAAGAAGAATGGCAAATGTTCCTCCTGCAATACCCAAAGCATTTAAAAATATGCCGGGGAAAAAGCATGTTATGACGACACACACTGTAAAAAAGAATAAGGAAATTACTGTTCGGGTCAACTTTAGTCCTGATGTCTTTTTAATATCGCTCACAAAATCAACAACGCTAACACCTTGACCAAAAATGGATGTAATAATCGCTGCAAAAGAAAATACTTGAGCCCAAAAACTTAAGTTATGCATGGCTGTATTATTCTTGGCACTAATAACATGACTCAGTATATCAGTAATAATTTGTCCTTTTTGAAAGTATGTTGCAAATTCACCTTTTGACTGCGCAGGAATAACACCGAGAACGCAATTATTCCAAATTAAATACACGATAAATGGGATGAATGCACCAATCACAATGGATTTAATTGTCGTTGTAGAAAAAGCATCCTTTTCTTGCGATTTAAAATATTTCAAAACAGATGGAATCATATTATGAAAGCCAAAGGCAATGACCATAAACGGAACCATCAATGGGAAAGTTCCCCAATCAGAACGTGATAAATTTTGAGAATCAAAAGCTGGGTAAGAGATACCTATAAGAATGACAAAAGAAACAACTAAAACAACAACACCTAGGCGATTCCACAAATCAATGCGTTCATAAATTTGGCTGATAATAGAATGACTTAAGACACCCAACAAGATTGGTCCAAGAAAATATGAATAACTTGATTTAAAAAAAATATTACTTAGGTCTATTTTACATATCAAGAATAAATTGTGGATGAAATTTAAAAATAAATATCCACCTTTACTAAGATACGCAACCATAATGCATGAAAACAAACCAAGAAAACAGAATATAACCCATTTTTTAGCCGTAGTTCCTAACAAACTTTCTACCGTATCCATTAAATTAATTTGGTTTTTGTTTGCATTATTTTGCGTTGAAAGACATTCAAATAAAATAAGTCCAGTAGAAAGCATGTACACCCAAGAAACGATATATGCAGCTAAAGAAACCCAAATCCCCCCTTCTCCTGTCACTGTTGGTAATGCAAGCATTCCCGCACCAATAGTGCCACCAGCAATTAAAAAAATAGATCCCCAAAAAGAACCTGCTAAGGATTTTTGTTTTAATTTTTTTTGCATATTTATCCTTTATTTTTCTAAGTCTTTATGGCTGAGTCACTTTGCATGCACCACCAATAGATTTGCAAAATGATTTAGCGGCATTCATGTTAGAAAATTTTAAATGAACTAAAAGTCTGTAAACCTTTTGACCAGAATTTAATACTGCTTGTCTGATTTCTATTTCTTGCCTAAATAATTTTTGATATTTTTTTTGCAATCTTTTCTTTTCAGACGATGCTTTTTTAGATGAAGCCAATGTTCCTAACTGAATCAAGAAGGGCAGTTTTTTCTGCACAGTTTTCTCAATTTTTTTCTGCTCTACAACAACAGGGTTTTGCTCCCCAGTTTGTGCAAGGTTTTGAATTGCTTCATCTACATTTTGAACAGGTGCAACTTCAGGTTCATATGTTTGAGGTGTTGGCACTGAACCATTTTGCAAAATGGAAGGTTGACCTTCTTGCATAAGAACGTTTTGCTGTGCATAATCTGCAGTATTTTGAGGCGCTACAGGAATAGGATCTTCTATTTCATCTTCGTCTTCAAAATGAAGAGGATCAATTGTATCTTCATTGCTTTCCAATACATTTTCACCCTCTAATGGCACAGATCCTTGTGGCATCAAACGATCATAAATAACGTTATCTTTGTGAATATCGGATTCATTCGCTTTACTATTTGAAACCTTATAAAGACCTTTAGCAGCTTTTATCGTTGGTATTTCTGAAGAATCTGAAGGTCTTAAATACCAATACACACCAGCACCAAAAAGACTGGAACATAAAAATCCTAATCCTATCCATCCTATTTTTCGAATCAAAGCTTTTGATATAAAAGGATTAGGCATCTTGTCGCTTAATGAAAGTTGATCTTTAGGATTACCCGACTCTTGATCTCCTTTGTTCTGTTGTAATCCTTGTTGTATGAATTCGCGTGAAGGAATGGGACGATCTTGGCCATCGTATTCATGTTGATCGTTGCTTTGCTGGTTTTTTGGCAATAAATTCATGCTGCTTCGATGCGGCATAACGTTTTCAGGAATATATTTTTCTTCACGAAAAAGTCTATTGTGCATCCTGGGTTCATTAAAATATGAATCAGATGAAGCAGGTTCACGGTACGGCAAACTATTACGATGAATTTCGTCTATTCGCCTAGACTGATGAAAATAGGGATCTACAGGTGGAGGATTATAATATTGATGAGGTCCCGAAACAGCTGAATCTTCGTAAGCATTATAATTTTTTGAAGATCCATAATAATGATGATCCGAAAAAGATTGTGCAGGATTTTCATAATAGTTGTGCTGAGGAATATATTCAGTCTGATTATTTCTAGGAGGCACAGCACCATAAGGTGGCTCTGCATAATATCCCTCTTGAGGGATATGTTCAATCGGTTGTGCAGGAACTCTATCATATTGAACAAGACGTTCATTTAAACCGATAGATGTATCGTGATGCTCGTGAAGAGGACTTCGCCTTTGAGGTTGCATAAAAGGTTGGGGCGGATAGTCATATCTATGCTGATGTGCCGCAGGATCTGTTCTCGAAACAGAAGTTTGTTCATGCCTTAAGTTAGAAGCATGAGATTGTTGCACTAAATTCTCGTCATACCTATCTTCATATTGATCCTCAAAAGAAGGACTTGTAGCTCCACGAAAAAAAGCTGAAGCATTATAATTTTTAGGGTTACTTTCCATAGGTGCGGATGAAAAATCATCTACCACTTTTTGCGAAGATGGGGAAGCCTTCTGTTGTTGTTCTTTATGATAGTTTGATTTTAAATAGGGAGTTTGTGCTGATTCACTCCGGAAACTATCCCTATTCCCCATCAAACCTTGAGTATGTGATTTTTGATTCCTCAAAAAATAATCATCTAAAATAGAATGAGGATCGTCATTTTCCATATCGTCGTGGTCATCGTTACCATCAAAATAGGACTTTCTTTTTTTCTTATTAAACAAAAAATCTAAACCAGACATTATATTTGTATTATGAATCAATAAATTATTTTTTTATAGTATATGAGAATACGAAGCTCTTTGAAAGCTATATTCATAAATACTCAAAAATTGATCTATAAAATGTTTTATGTGGAGATATGTTTGTCGCTAATCCAGTTTGAATCTAGACTGCAAACATTACTATTTTTGGGTTGGAGAAAAATCATCAGTCAGAAGATGATCAACCACATCTTGCTTCAGTGAATTTTCAGAAAACTGTGGACTATACAATTTATTTCCATCTATGCTCACATAAGAAGATGGAAAATCGTTGAATTTGTCATCTTTTTTCACATACATGTATATTTTCAAAATTATTTTATTAATATAATCAAAAGTTCTTAAAACATTACGTACGCACTGACCGACAAGATCTTGAAAAGAACATGATTCAAAAATTTTAGAGATCTTATTTTCCAACTCATTTCGATCTCTTTAAAAGAATAATTCAAAAGTTTAGATTCAACTTGGGCAATATGTTCTTGCAGCAATTCAGATTTGAGTTTTTTAAAATATTGATTACTTTACAAATTTGATTTATTTTTTCAGAAATTTACACTACAGGATCAGAAGAATTTTCAGGTAAATTGTATTCAGCAAAAATTTGGTTGAGCAATAAACTCCATTCAAAATTTGACTAAATTTTTTTATCCTTTGTCCTGTTAAATCTTGAAATGTACAATTTTCATAAATCTTCGTAATAGCATCTTGTGCTTTTAAAAGTTCTATTCCGTTCATGGGCTCCATATTCCAATCAGAAATAATTAAATCATACTTCTTATGTTTTAATAACTCTAAGGCTTCATCTATGTTTTCAAATTTAAGCTGCCTTAACAAATTACCAATGATACGAAGTATTGTTTTGTAATCATCAACAATTAAAATTCTAAACTTTTAAAGATCTATAGACATGTCATGAACATTATAATTACCATTGAATACATAATAAAAACAAGTAAACTAACAAAACATAAAGTATTGATGATTTTTTATTTTATTACCAAAGACCAAGTGCTTTCCACCATAAGCCACCACCACATATCCAAATGACTAGATTGATAATACTGACAATAAATCCTATTCTCCACCAGTCACTTAATTTAACGTAATTCGCACCAAAAACAATAGCTCCAGCCGTTGTTCCATAATGTGTCATACTTGAAAATAAACTACTGAAAAATGCAAGCAAAAGCGCTGCAACTAAAGGCGGTGCACCTATAGAAATACTAACCGCTAAAAATGCGGCATACATTGAAGACACGTGCGCTGTATTGCTTGCGAAAAAATAGTGGCTATAAAAATAGCACAGAGATAAAAATAAGAATCCTTTCTGCCAAGGCCAATCCACTACAAATCTCGAAATATTTTGACTAAACCAAGATATAAAACCAAACTTATCAAGGTACGTCGATAATGTTACAAGAACAGCTAGCCAAATAAATGTATTCCATGCCTCTTTTTCATTCATCACGTCTTTCCAATCAATAATCTTTAAAACTATTGTTAAAACTAAACCTAATAAGGCTGCTGTTGAAGCACCTATGCCTGTTTGCTTTGCAAAAATCCAAAGCAATAAAATAAGACTAAAAATACCAATCATAGTCTTTTCTTGACGACTGAGTGGGCCTAATTTTTCTAGTTGGTCGCGTGAAAATTCTTTTGAATTTTTAATCACCTTTAATTCTGGCGGATAAATCCAGTATAAAACCAAAGGAATAATCAGCAAACTAATCAACCCAGGAACGCTAGCTGCTACAAACCAAGAAATCCAAGTAATTTCAACATTTTGCTTGGCAGCTAAGCTTTGTGCCATGGGATTTGCAGCCATCGCAGTTAAAAACATCGCGCTTGTTATTAAATTACTTTGAAAAGTGACCTGGTATAAATAAGAACCTAATTTTCTTTCTGTACCATTATCAGGAGAACTCCCCAAAGTTTCAGCAATAGATTGAATGATAGGCATCATAACGCCACCGGTACGCGCAGAGTTACTAGGCATAAAAGGTGCAATCAGCACTTCTGTAATAGCAATCCCATATCCTAAACCAAGAGTACTTCGCCCCAATAAACCCACAAAGATATAAGCTAATCTTGTTCCTAACTGGGTTTTAATAAAACCACGAGCAATAAAAAACACAAGAACCACAAGCCAAATAACTTGGTTTGAAAAACCAGCCATACCTTCTTCAAAGGTTAAAACATTTGTTAACACTGTTACCAAAAGACCTAATAATGCAATAAAAGGCATAGGATAAGGTTTAAGAACAATTGCTGTAATAGTGGCCACAAAAATAGAAAATAAATGCCAGGCTTTAGGCTCTAGCCCTACAGGAATTGGCATCATATAGATAGATAAACCAATAATTATCGAGCAAAATATTTTTAAATTTGTTGCATTCATTTTTATCTTATTCTCCAAGTTACAAAAAACACAAAATCTTACTTTTATAAAATTAAATATTTATCATCTTTGATAGTTTTACACATATTAGCAAAATTTTCAAAAAAATGCTTTCTTTTATAAATGCGGGATTAAAAACAAATAGGGAAAAAGACTATTAAAATGTATCCTTTCATATATTTTTATAATAATCGAATGTATCTTTAGGAATTCTTTTTTTATATTTTGCTCATCATTACTCTTATTAATTCTTTGGCAAATCAAACTAAAAACTATTGCACAGCAATATAACATGGCTTTCCCAAAACGATTTTGATATATTTTAAATGCTATATATATATATAAAAGGATACTGTAATATGTCTAATAATGTTTTTGATGAATCAGTCATCTATCATAGAAGAAAACCATACGGAAAACTTTCGGTTATTCCAACAAAACCTTTGGATGACCGTGAAGACCTTGCTTTAGCTTATTCTCCAGGTGTTGCTGAACCTTGCAGACTTATTCAAAATAATCCTTTGGAATCCTTAGAATTAACATCAAGAGGAAATTTAGTTGCTGTTATTTCCAACGGTACAGCTGTATTAGGATTAGGAAACATTGGTGCTTTAGCTTCAAAACCAGTGATGGAAGGAAAAGCTGCTTTATTTAAAAAATTTGGTAACATTGATTCTTTCGATATTGAAATCGATGAAAAAGACCCCGACAAACTTGTTGAAATTATTGCTTCACTTGAGCCTACATTTGGAGGCATCAACCTTGAAGATATTAAAGCCCCTGAATGTTTTTATGTTGAACAAAAATTAAAAGAACGCATGAAAATCCCTGTGTTCCACGATGATCAACATGGTACAGCTGTTATTGTTGCTGCTGCAACACAAAATGCTTTAGAGCTTTTGGGGAAAAATATTCAAGACGTTAAGCTTGTGGCATCTGGTGCTGGCGCTGGTGCAATGGCTTGTTTGAACTTGCTTATGCATATCGGTATCAAAAGAGAAAATATTACGGTTTGCGACAGTAAAGGTGTTATTCACTCTGGTCGTGAAGATATAAAAGATCCTTATAAAAAAGCATTCATGATAGAGACAACCAATAGAACTTTGAAAGATGCCTTAAGAGGTGCAGACATGTTCTTAGGTCTTTCTGTTGCTAACGTTTTTGATGAAGAAATGATTGCATCTTTAGCTCCTAACCCTTTAATTTTAGCTCTAGCCAACCCTAACCCAGAAGTAACACCTGAACAAATTCTCAAAGTAAGAACTGATGCGATCATTGCAACAGGACGATCTGATTACCCTAACCAAGTTAATAATGTTCTATGTTTCCCTTACCTATTTAGAGGTGCCTTAGATGTTGGCGCATCATGCATAAACGAAGAAATGAAAATTGCTGCCGTTGATGCTATAGCAAGACTTGCAAAAGCAGAAACGACAGATGTTGTAGCAAACGCCTATGGTGGTGAAGTTCACCGTTTTGGTAGAGACTATATTATTCCAAAACCGTTCGACCGTCGTCTTTACATGGAAATTGCTGCTGCTGTTGCTAGAGCTGCTATGGACACAGGGGTTGCAACAAAACCTATTCAAGATTTTGCAATGTATCTGCATGATCTTGAAAGTTATGTCTACAGATCAACTTCATTCATGCGACCCATTTTTGAAATTGCTAAATCTGAAAAAGCAAAAGGCACACGTATATGTTTTGCTGAAGGTGAAGACAACCGCGTGTTACAAGCTGCACAAGGCCTTGCGGATCGTGGCATAGGACATTCTGTTTTAATCGGTCGCCCAGAGGTCATCAAATGGAGAATCGACCATTTAGGACTACGTATAGCTGAAGATAAAGATTTCACTATTGTAGATCCTAACAGCGATAGCCGTTTCCAAAAATATTGGCAAACCTACCATTCTATTATGGAACGCAAAGGTGTTAGCCCCGATGATGCAAAAATCCATGTCAGAAGCAATAACTCTTTAATTGCTGCTTTGGCTGTGCGTTTAGGTGATGCGGATGTTTCTATTGCAGGGCTAACAGGACGATACATAGAGCACTTCAAGACTTTCAGGCAAATCTTAGGACTTGATAAAGATGCTGATATTTGCGCAGCTGTAACGCCCCTTATATTGCCATCAGGACCTCTTTTCTTGTGCGACCCTTATGTTAATGAAGATCCAACCGTTGATGAACTTGTAGAAATCACAGAATTAGCGATGAAACAAGTCCAACAATTTGGGTTAACACCAAAGGTTGCCTTAGTTTCACATTCTAATTTTGGAACATCTTCTCTACCTTCTGCAAAGAAATTAAGAGAAGTACGAGACATTTTAGCGTACCAATATCCAGACTTAGAAATTGACGGAGAAATGCATGCTCATTTAGCTTTAGATGAAGAAATTCGTTCTAAATTTTTCCCCAATTCCAATTTAAAAGGAATGGCTAATTTGCTGATTTTCCCCAATATCGAATCTGCTAATATTTCGTATAATTTAATAAAAACTTTAACAGAATGTCCAACTCTAGATCCTATTCTCATGGGGCTTAATGGAGTTGCACATGTTCTCAGCCAAACAGCTTCTGTTAGAACCATATTAAATATGTCAACATTAGCTGTTGCGGAATTCCAGGGACGTAAAGCTGTATCATCAGAGTAGCAGAAGCTTTTTCCCCCCTCTATTCCACCCCTAGGATTCATATCTTAGGGGTGTTTTTTTAGTAACGCCTTTCAAAAAACTCTATAAAAAGCGTATTGTTTGTTGTAAAGCATGATAAAAATCATTAATCTTACAGGACATCAAAAAAACCGTATTTTGATATCACGAGGTGCGTCACATTAATAAAAAAGACTTATTTCATATTCTGAAAAAAATTATTCCTTTATCTTCAAACATAGGTATTCTCATTGCTTACAGAATACTATTAGTGAGCATACTTTCTGATTTTGATGAATCCTATTCTATTGCAGCATCTCATATTCTTGTGGCCTTGGGACTTCTGGCTTTCCCTTATTATTTTTCCACAGGAACAGCTCTGCAGATTAAAAGAAAAATTGCTGAAAAATTTGATAAGATGCATATTTTAAACACCATATATGTCTCTTTATTTCTAAATATGGCTTTAAGTTTAGGAACTTCTTATCTTTTTTATTTTTACACCAAAGATGCTTTAGAACTTTTAAATCAACCGCCTGAAATTATTTCACCGACCGTTCATTTTGTCCAAAATTATTCTAAAGGATTAGTTTTTTACTCACTCATTCACTGCTTTCAACATATTCTTATCGGTTTAAATAGAGTGTCTCATTCTTCTTACATGAATATTTTTTCTCACGGCTTACACTTATTTTCCATATGGATGTATTTCATTTACTTAAAAAATTATCAAGATGTCGATTTTAAAGACCTTGACTATAGCTGGTATCAGCCCCTCATTTTTTCAGGTTGCTCTATTTTAATTTTAGGATATGCATACAGTAAAAATTATTTTCACAACAAAATGTACATCAACTTAAAATGGAGGGATCTACAATTTGAAATAATAAAAATATTTAAAATCAGCTTTCCTTCAGCTATTCAAAACATTCACGGAACAGTCGTTCACCTTTCCCATGTTGTGCTAATCGGCGTTTTAGAGCCAAGTTTGTTAGTCATTTATCAAACATTTCTCAAAAATAATTTAATCGCTTTTGTTCTCATGTTTGGAACAGTTCAAGCTTTTGGACTCGATAGTATTACAACTATTCTAAAACGCAACATGAAGGCATACGAAAAATCTCTCCAATCTTTCTTTATCATTTTTGGTATTTTACTTTTTATTATTTCTTTGATTTTCTACATTTTTTTATTTTTTGAAATCAAACACATCAAAAATAACGTTCAATATTATGGAATAATATTTGGATTTCTGATGATGAACGTTTCATATTATGTGGTATGTATCAGAAATATTTTGACAGCAACGCTTATCAATCTTAAAGATACCGTCATCCCACCTTTTATATCAACGTGTTTAAGTTTAGGACTGGGCATTCCCCTAAGCCTTTATTTAGGATCTACAATACCAATATTAATGGGCATTAGCATAGGTGTTCTTACTCATTATGTCGTAGCTAGTTTTTACTTGTTAAAACGCATGAAACGTCTTTGGAATACATGAATAAATAGTTTAAATGAACCGTTTCAACTTATTTCCTTACTTTTTACTTCATTATGCATTATTATGAAAATATTAACGCATAAAGGAATTAAATTGAGGTGTCTGCAAATCATAGATTTGTTTTTAGATTTTTAATCTGCTTTTGTTTAAGTATCGCTAATAATGGATTATCTTCAAATACACCGCAAAGTATTTCCAAATTTGCTGCCATAAAATTTAATAAAGTCAACTTGCATAGCGGTCCTGGATTTAATTATCCCATAAAATCAATTTACATTTCCATTTACAGGCCCATTGAAATTATTGCAAATTTTGATGTTTGGCGAATGATTCGCGATTTAGACGGTGAAACAGGATGGATTCATAAAAGCTCTTTAACACCCAAAAAACATGGATTAGTCATTAAAGATAACGTTAATCTTACCAAAAAACCCGATTCTAATTCTGAAGTCGTTGCCCATCTTGAAAAAAATTCCGTAATAAGAATAGATCATTGTGATGGACGATGGTGCAAAGCTACAACGATAAAACAACCTTCATTAGAAAACTTTCGTTCGTACAAAGGTTGGGTTGATCAAAGTGCTCTTTGGGGCGTACTATAACTATGCATACAAATGCGGAATGTGTGCTGATCGCCCAAAATCTGGGATATAAGGATTCATCAAGGAATAGCTTGCTGGTTTCTAATATTGATTTTGAAATCAACAAAGGTACGATTACAACCATTATTGGCCCCAATGGCGCAGGAAAAAGCACATTATTAAAACTTATTTTAGACATATTAAAACCATCCAATGGTTCCATTACAAAAACAAAAGAACTAAAAATTGGCTATATGCCTCAAAAACTTTCCTTAGAAACAAGCCTGCCTTTGCGTGTTAAAGATTTTTTAAATTTTTTTGCTGATCACAAAGATCATACAGAACATCTTCTAAAAGATGCTTTTGACGCTTTTGAAATACGACCTCTTTTAAATAAAAATATACATAGCCTTTCTGGTGGCGAATGGCAAAGAGTTCTTTTTTTAAGATCTATTATGAACAAACCAGATTTATTAATTCTGGATGAACCCGCCCAATGTCTTGATTACAATAACCAAATTCATTTTTACCATTTTCTTAAACAGTATGTTGTGAAAAATCACGTCACTGTTATTCAAGTATCTCACGATCTACATTTGGTCTGGGCAGATAGTAACCAAATTATATGTATGAATAAACATATATGCTGCAAAGGTTCGCCTGACAAAGTGTATAGACATGAACACTTTCAGTCCCTTTTTAAAGGTTTTGCACCATATCAGCATCATCATTCCCACCAAAGTTGTGAACACCACCATAGTGAACGAAGCGAGGAAGCTGAATGAGCAAACTTATACTCTCAGCTCTTCTTTTAGGCATCGCATTTGGAATTGTAGGATGTTTTTTAATGTGGATGCGACATGCTTTTCTAAGTGATGCGTTAAGTCACAGTGCTATTTTAGGCGTATCTATAAGCGTTTTATTGGGCATTTCTCCATTGTGGGGAATAACAGGAATAGGATTTCTTATTGCATTAAGCCTTTATTACCATAAATACTGTTCTAATATTCCAAAAGACAGTTGGCTAAATCTTATATCTTATTCTTTTTTAGGACTGGGGTACACCGTAACTCATTATTTAGCTCACCACCGAGGACTAACATTAGGCTATTTAGAATCCATTTTATTTGGCGATATCCTATTAATGAATAATAACGATTTACAATTTATAGCATTTTTTGCCATCTTCATTGTCTATGTTATTTTTGTTTTTTGGAAAATGATTATCCGGTCCATACTTGATCCGGAACTTGCACAAATTCATAATCCAAAATCTGCATATATTTTCCCCATTTTCCTTACCATTTTAGTAATCTTACTCAGCCTGACATTACCCAAAGTGGGAGCACTACTGGTTCCAGGCATGTTGATAATGCCTGCATGCTGCGCTGCATTAATCGCCAGATCTCCTGAAAAAATGATTTTCATATCCGTTGCAATTTCTATATCTATTTTTCTAATGGGGATTCTTACGGCCTTCCAATTTGATTTCCCGATCAGCCCTATGGTTGTTCTCTGTGGTTTTGGAATTTTTGTAGGCATCATAGGTTTTAAAAGACTATTATCTCGATGATTTGCTATTTAATATACTTGCTACAACACAACCTACAAGTTATGAGTCTAAACGCTGTTTTAAGTATCAGTTTTTTTGGATTATCTTATGCGCTTTTTTTGAATCAATTCATGACACAAGAAGCGTTATTGTGCATCATCTTTTTCTTCACAGTTTTTCACATTTACCAAATAACAAAATTATTCGAAGAAGACATTGAAGATGGAAGTTTTGATATGGCATGCTCTTTGTTTAACAGCATGTCTTACTACATTGTAGTTCGATCAGTCATGCTGATTCTCTTCAATGGAATTATTTTGTGGTGTTGTTTTTTAAGCTTATCAACATTACTGCACTTTTATAAAATTATACCCTTTTACTATTTCCTCTATACGATTCATCTATTTTTATTTTTTTTATGCATTCAACTATTGGTATCTATCACACAATTTCATATTGATGCTTTAGCTGTTTTCACATTAAATATCCCTTTTTTTATTCCCTATTACTTAAGCTTAATAAATTTACCTCTTCAAATAATGCAAATATATTGGATTTCAGGCGCCGTTATGATACAACTTGGTGTTTTTGTGTTTATGTGTGAAAATCTTATTTTTTACAGAAAGCAATAGTTATCAGATAATAATAAAGACATATTATATTTTTATTAAATATTTAATGTTAGCATTTTTAAAATTACAATATTTGGTAAAGACATGATTGATGAAGTTCAAGAAAGAAAATTTCAAGAAGCTGGAAAAATCATTTTTAAAAAAGGTGACAACGGTTTTGCTTGTTATTTTATAGATTCAGGTTCAATTGAACTTTGGGACCATGTAAATGGAACAGAGCAACTTAAATTCACCATTAACAAGGGTGGTGTATTTGGTGAAATGGCACTCATAGATTCAGGACCAAGATCTCTGACAGCAAAAACAGGAAAAGAAGGAGCAACTTTAATTACAATAAAAGCTGACTATGTTCAAAAAATTTTAAAAAACTCTCATCCATTCTTAAAAATTCTAGTCAGTCGTCTTATTGAGAATTTAAGAGTACGACCTTAAGATAAATTTTTCTTCATATTCACAGATATCCCTTTTGACAAAACCATAGCTTTTTCTAATAAAATTATATATAATTTAGAAAGTTTTGTTTTATAGTTTCGTTTGTGAAATACAGTCCCCCTTCAAGAAGAGTTTCTCGTATTGCGTTTGTACAATCTGTTTATCAGTTTGAACAAACAGAAGTTCCGTTAAGTCAAATTGCTTCGCAATTTTTGACGTACCATTTCCCTGACAAGCAAAAAAGCCATCCCGAAAGACAACCAGCAAATGAAGATTTTTATCTTGAATTGATACGTGGTCTAGAACTGCACCTTAAAGAGATAGATGAAATTATTGTAAAAAATTTAACCGAAGAATGGTCTTTTGATAGAATCATTTCTATCATGAAAGCTGTTTTACGTTGTTCTTTATATGAACTAAAACATCAACCTCTTATACCTCATCCCGTAGTTATTAACGAATACGTTGAAATCACTAAAATGTTTGCAGATGACAAAGATGTTAAATTTATTAATGCGATCCTTGATAAATTATCAAAAAAATAAATAATTTATTTGTAATTATTTATTACCATTAAAAAAAATGGTTGAGTCATTATGAATAATCAAAGAAGAGGTCTGATAAGTTTAATATTTTTATTTATTATATTAATTTTATCCACAGTTTATTTCGCCTCCAATGATACAACAAGAATAGGCGAATCATTTTTAGATGATTCAAGGAATGATAGCTCCAGAGATGTAAACAAAAATATCACGAGTGAAATAACTGAAGATCCTGGGAATAAAAATATAAAAGCTCAAAAAAGAATTGATAATCTCAAACTTTTCCTAAAAGAGCCTTATTTTAGACTCCCTATCATTTTTGTTCCAGCTATAAAAACCAACCAACTCAAAGGTATTCTACAAATCCGTGTTGTCATGAAAATTGATCAACGTAAAGCTTTTAATATTGCTAAGCAACTTGTGCCAAGGATTGCTGATTCTATCTTTGTGGATTTATTTAAGGCCTTTAATCTTTTATGGTATCCCAAATATGACCCAAGCCCTGCCACTATTAAAAATAGAATATTCCAAACCATTCAACAAGTACTAGGAAAAAATGGCATAGATTCGATTATCATCCAAGATTTTTTCTTCACTCGATTTACGAGATAATCTTATTTATTTAATTTCTGCAAACATAATTTAAGCATTTGCGATAATTCTATATTTTGATGTTCAGCATTCACTTGTTGCACAACTCTAAATGCATCGCTTTTAGAATATCCTAATCCTTGCAAAGCCATAACAGCATCACTATTCATACTGTTATTTTCAACTGAAACATATAAATTTTCTTGAACCGAGCTCGTTCCTGAATTTAAGTTTGAATCTGGATAAGGAATTTTTTCTTTCAGTTCCAAAATCAACCTTCCCGCTAATTTTGGACCCACACCATCTGCTTTGACGAGTGAATTTTTATCACCCGACAAAATAATATTATAAATCTGTTCCGGGGTAAGAGATGATAATATACTCAAAGCCACCCTTACACCTACACCTTGAACAGATAACAAGATGTTGAAATATCTCTTATGCAATTCTTCTAAAAAACCACACAGATAGGTTTCATCTTGTCTTACAACAGTCTGCACAAAAAGAATTAAAGGATCTCCAACAGATGGCAGTCTTAATTTTATAGATTCAGATATCCTAACCTCGTACCCAACGCCGTGAACATCAATGATCAAACTATCTTCTAATATAGAGTCTAAAATACCCTTTAATTTTGCAATCATATTATTCTCAGTAACTTAGAACAACCTATTATAGCGAAAGATATGATACCGATATAGTATCTGTTGAGATATAATAAGTGAGCATTATTTTCTAATTCTTGGGTTAATCTTTCCCCTTTGTTTTGCATGTGGGTGTCAAGTTTATCAAAAAGACTTGGGATATTTTGTTGCTCATAAGGTTGATACTGAAAGTGATGTATGTAGACATTTATAGCCTCACAGGTTTTTTCATTTTTAAAATCTAATAGAGAGTCAGGCATAAATTGACGACGCATCCCTACACCAGATAGAAAATATCCTCCTTCAGTGTTCGATAAGTTTCTAAAATGGGGATGAGGCAATTGACTTGTTGTTAGATTATGGGACGTAACAAACATACACTTCTTTCATTTGTGGTTGCATCTTTTGTTGCATGATACAGTTCTTGAACATAATATGGAATGGGAGATTTCTTCTGGTCCAGAAAGCGATCCAGACCCACGTATACCCATCATTTCATCATAATCCTATAGACTAAAGTGCCTACATCAATAAAAGTCCAATCACCATTACCATCACACTGCGCAAAAACATTCATGGTCAAAACCCATAAAAGAAATATCTTATCCATTATCTTCATTGTATCTCGCTGATTTTAAATATGCTTTATACTTTTAGCTTAGAATCTAAACAAAAAATACCTTTATATTACAAAGAAAATTTTAAACATTGGGTACAATAAACTGTTTTAAAACGCAATTTTTCATACTAAACTCTGACCATCTTGCCACATCTGCTTCGATAAAAGCCAAAGAAGATGTTGGGAATGCATCACACCGTTGTGTGGGGTCTATGGCTTTTAAAATATTAGTTAACGCTGGGTTATGGCAAATGATCATAATTTGATTGTAGACTGGTGAAGTCGTTTGAATCTTATGCCACAAGACATCAGCTGTTGCTTGGTAAATGCCATCATCAAATTTTTCATCAACTCTTGCTGGCAAAGATTGTCGCACTGCCTCCAATGTTTGTCTTGTCCTCTTTACATTAGAGCAGAGAACTAAATCTACAGATTTCAAAAGATTAGGCAACTGTGGGCGCAGATAGTCTAATTCGAGCATTCCAGACATGGTAATTGTGCGCTCTCTATCTGGTTTTCCAAACTGCTCTAATTGAGACGAAGCGTGCCTCATTAACACTACTGTTTTAATCATAGTATTTCACCATACATTAATTTTAAATTTATACATTATATGTAATTTTAAAGAACATATAATCATTACTCCATAAAACCTTCGATGTTTAACAAACATGATTTTTTTACTGATAACATTTTGTCACACGATGAAATAAAACAATTATGGCTTTCTGTATGCCGAACAAAAGGTATTGGCAATGCCCTTTTTTGGAAACACTTTCAAAAATGCAAATATTTTAAACATCTAGCTCGCACTTCTGTAGCTAAAGAAATTGAATCGGTTCAAAAATTTAATGCACATTTAGTTGCAGCTTTTGAAAATAATTATCCGAAAGATTTGTATTGCTTAAATTCTCCTCCTCCTATTATAACCGCAAAAGGAAAATTGGATCTTTTGTCGAACCCTATCATTGGAATAGTGGGTGCACGAAATGCGTCTTTACCAGGTATAAAAATTGCTTTTGAAATGTCAAAATTTTTAGCGGAATCAGGATTCACCATAGCATCAGGTTTAGCTAGAGGAATAGATAAAGCTGCGCATGAAGGTGCCATACAAGAAGGTTCTAATTCTTATCCGACCATTGCCGTTCTTGCAGGTGGTATAGACCAAATATATCCACCAGAACATCATACACTTTACGACAGTATTTCCAGAAAAGGTGTTGTTTTGTCTGAAATGCCATTTGGTCAAACGCCTATTGCATCGCTTTTTCCAAGAAGAAATCATCTCATTGCAGCACTGTCAAAAGGGCTAATTATCATCGAAGCAGGTCTAGGTTCTGGCACTCTGATTACAGCTGAACAAGGGATTTCTTTGGGTAAAGATATTTTTGTTGTACCTGGATCCATTAAAGATCCACGTCATAAAGGATCGCATAGTCTTATTAAAAATGGAGCTATTTTAATAGACCATCCACAAGATATATTGGATTACTACCGATTTATCCCTCAAAAAGAAGATCTTCAATCTTTCTCGGTTAATAATACTCCTAATCTTAGGCACTCACCAGAGAAAAATAGTAGTTCTCATGAAATACTAAAATACATTCCCGAAACAGGTATAGCATTGGAAGAACTATACCTTGCTATTCAACACATGAATTTGAGCACTTCAGAGATATCAAACACTATCTCAAATTTTGAATTTGAAGGAAATATTCATAGAGCCCAAGATGGGAAAATATATTTAACCTAAATTTTTTATATGTGTTTTAATTTTTTCTATCATTAATTCTGATCTTAACTTTAAACCGCGAGGGCATTGAGGTGTTTGCGCAATTGCCAAAAACTCGTTTAATGCATCTTCTTGTTGATTAAGCAAAATCAGGATTAAACCTTTAATTTCTAAAAACAAAACTTTTAAAGGCCTTGTATCCGAAATAGATTCCGATACTATGGACAATAGTGATCTTAATGCCACCTTAGTATCTTCAGTGATTTTTTCAGGATCTTGACCACGAGTCATCATTTCAATTTCATTGTTCAAATATACAGCTTTTGCAAAGGAGCGGAAAAAAGATTCATTTTTGTGATCAGTGTATAAATCCTGAAGAATTTTTTGACCTTTTTTAAAATCTTCTGATCCTTTATCGATAAAAACTCTAGCTTCTAATAAACGAGCAAAAGCATGATACGCCTTAGCATCTTTTTGTGAAATTGTTTCCAAAATTTTCAGAGCTTTATCTGTCTGTTTAACAGCTATGTATTCCTGAGCTTGCAAATATTTGTCAGAGATATAAATTTTTTCTTGCTGTTGATTATCAACATATCTATTCACACCAAAAAACACTATAAATAGAGCACCTATAGCGTAGAAAAAATATTTTTGATATTTGCTCCAAATACTTATCAGTTTTTCTTGCTGAATATCTTTTTGAACTTCTTGTAACAACTCATTGAAATTTTCTGTCATCAGTCTATCGTTTTATTTATTGTATATATTACAGAATCACACGTAAACTTCATTTTTTCAAGAAATTTATTCAAGAAATGATACATGGTAATTCTAAAATAAAACATGCTCCTTTTGATTGAGTAGCTTCAGCCCAAATATTGCCATTATGAAGTTTAATAATTTGCTTTGCAAATGCCAGCCCTAATCCGTGTCCGTGATGATTTTCAGTTCTTCTCGATCTGTATCGGGGAAGAAAAATTTTTTCCATTTCGCCTGATCTTAAGCCAATACCATTATCACTAATACGAATTTTGACGTGATTCTTTTCTTGCTGTATGTCAACCGTAATTTTAGGGTTTTCTTCAGATTTATAACGTATTGAATTTTCAAATATATTCATAAATACTTGTTGCAAAAAACACGTATTACCATTTATTTTGAATGATTTACTATTTATACATAGTTTCGGATGTTCACTTTGATTGAGTTGATAAGTTTTACACCATGAATCACAAATTATTTTTGACAAATCAACGATCTCAACACAGTTTAATTTTCTACTACCATTCTTTTGAAAAAGAAAAAAGTTAATCAACTCCTGCATTTGGCCAGAAACATTCCCTAAAAAACCAACGATTTTCGAAGCATCTTCATCATGTAGGACGGCATCATTTTTTTTCAAAATACTGCTAAAATTAGAAACTAAACGCAACATTCGGTTAACATCGTGAAAGAAAAAATAATCTGTTTCATTACGTTTATTCTCAAAACTCACTATTTTTTTCTCTTCAGAGTCAAAAAACTTTTGCAAGATTTTTCCCACTTTAACTTCTCCTGTCGCACATTTAAACAATCGAATGTCATCAATATGACGCGTTAATTTATAAACTCAACTATAATCAATCGTAAAGAAAGTAGATAATTGAAATTTGTTTCAGAATTCAATTATACACAATATTTCACAAAATAAAATATTAAAAACAAATATATCATAAAAAAATGTATTCATTCTTATTGTTATAATATAAGATATATATTGTAAGAACATTCAAAAGAATCTCATCATGTTTAAAAAATTCCTTACTTCATTATCTGTAATCCTTACTCTTTCAGCTTGCAAAGACGAACAAAAAGTGAACCCTCAAGTTTTAAAAATTGGCATGTCTGTTGACTATCCTCCTTTTGAATTTTATCAAGATGGAAAGCCCGTTGGATTTGAAGTCGATGTTATTAATGAAATAGGTAAGTTATTAAAAAAGGATATTCAACTTATGGATCTTCCTTTTGACGGAATCCTGGCTTCTATTAAAACAGGTAAAATTGATTTAGGATGTTCCGCAATTTCGGCAACTGAAGAAAGAAAAAAATCTGTTCACTTTTCAAAACCGTATCATGTTTCAACGGTTGTGTTTTTAACGGCTCATAAAGATCTCAAAGATTTAAAGGCTTTTGAAAATAAAAAAATAGGCGTTCAATCAGGGTCTATTTACGAAAATTTTCTAAAAGAGAAACAAAATCAAAATTCAAAAATTCAATTTCAATCTTTATCCAAAGTTCCAGAACTATTGCAAAACTTAAAAAATAAAACGATAGATGCTATTTTATTAGGACAAAGAGAAGCTATTACAATTCAAAAAAATTTTAAAAATCAAGGTTTCAGAACTTTTGTGCATGATGTCCTAGAATCTAATAACGAATATGCGATTGCCATGAGCAAAGAGTCGCCATTGATTGAAAAAATAAATCAAGCGATTGATGAGCTCACCGCTTCTGGTAAAATTGAAGAAATTGAAAGAAAATGGTTTGAAAAAGATTGATTTATACATAAAAATAAGCTTATTTTATAGAATATTAATTTCATAATATTTTTAATTTATGCTCTTTAACTTTGATGTTTTTTTTTCATCTTTTCAATTTGTCTTACAAGGGCTTTCTGTCACATTATCCTATACTTTTCTAGCGTTAATATGCGGATTGCCTCTAGGCGTTGTTTTAGCCATACTGAAATTGCGATCCAAAGGCTTTCTTTTTAACTTTGCACAAGGATACACCTCCATTTTCAGAGGAACACCATTATTGGTGCAGTTAGGTCTTTTTTATTTTGCAACACCTCAACTTACTGGCATCCACCTTAGTGCTTTTCAAGCAGGCATATTAACCTTTTCACTTAATTCTGCAGCTTACGTTTCTGAGATATTTAGATCAGGAATACAGTCTATTGATCAATCGCAAACAGAGTCTGCGCACGTTCTAGGATTAACAAAATTTCAAATTTATGTGCACATTATTTTCCCTCAAACGATACGTAAAATATTGCCAAGCTTACTGAATGAAATGATTGATTTACTGAAAGAAACAGCTTTGGTTAGTACCATAGGTGAAATGGATATCATGTTCCGTACACGCCAAGTCGCTACCGAAAAATTTCTCTATTTTGAACCATATCTACTAGCTGCTCTTTTTTATTATGTTTTAGTTTTTGTCATAAGTTCATTAGGATCCTTTGTTGAAAGGAAAATGCAATATGTTGCACATTAAAAATTTAAGCTTACAACTGAATTCAAGAAATATATTATCTGATATAACAACACAGATTTCATCAGATAAAATTTATGCCATTTTAGGCCCATCAGGATCAGGAAAAACTTCACTTTTGCGCTGTATTTCGCAGCTAGAGCAAGGTTATTCAGGATCATTAAGCTTAGATCAAAAACCGATAAATGAGCTTTCTAAAGGCCAAATTGGTATGGTCTTTCAGCAATTTGCTCTCTTTGAAAATATGACCGTAGAACAAAACATTTGTTTAGCACCTCAACTCACACAACAAGCATCCACTAATCAAATCCAAAAAAAATATAATGAATACATTCAGCAATTTAATTTACAAAACTTAACCCATTATTTTCCATGCCACTTATCTGGTGGCCAAAAACAAAGAGTAGCGATTGTTCGCATGCTCATGATGAATCCACACATTATTTTATTTGATGAACCAACTTCTGCTTTAGATATAGAGAATGTGAAAGACGTCATCAATTTAATTTCAGAGCTAAAAGATCCAGATAAAATTATTATTGTAGTTACCCACGATGTTCATTTTGCTAAAGCTATGGCGTCTGATATTATTTTCCTTCATGAGGGTGAAATTAATCAAACAGCATCTAAAGAGGATTTTTTCTCACTTAATCACAGAAAAGAATTATCCGCAAAGGCTCAGCAATTTTTATTAAACTGCTCTGTATAAAATTATTTGTTGGGAACAATAATACTTACTTTAAAAAAATTCCTTTCTTTCTGTGATTTTTGAAAATGATTATTTTTTGAAATATCAGTTTTTACTTTGGCCAACGAAATTTCTGTTTCAGAAACACCAAATTGAGCAAACTTTTTTGTGATTATATTTAAAATAATATCAAATTGTCTATCCAAATCTGAAGCATAGGTAAAGAATTTTGGTGAAATCAAAAGATCTAATCGTTTTAAAACCTGCCCTTCTGCTTGCAGATTAGAAGTAGAATAACCTATATCGATAATATCAAAACGATGCTTTAGCGTATTTATTATTTTAGCCACCATCTTGGATATAGGATATTGAGAATTGTGTTTTTGCAAAAAAGCATGATAGGCATCTGATATCTTGCCTTGCTGTTTATTTTCAGATTGACTCTGCATTGTACTCAATGATTGGCCTAATTGTTCTATATTATTTTTCAAAAAATAGGCATCTAGGCCTCTTTTTAAATTTAAATAAAGAAGCACAAAAAATAAAATAATCCATAAATAGAAAAATCCTTTAAAAATTTTTGCTATAAGTAAATTTTTTTTCAAATTACAAATTTTAAACTTATGATGAGTTAATCCTGAAAAAATCATGTAATTTTTAATCTGAAGAACCGCATCTGACATTGAAGAAAACCTCTGAAGAATAGATAAAAAATTCTTTTTCTTTAAAAGATCGTTCGTTTTCTCAAATTGAATTGTGTTGAAATAATGCATAGACTCAAAGCAATCAATGTCGTCAAAATTTTCGTCAAAGTTACACAAGATTAAACAATTTTTCTCCTCTTGGGTTACATCTAATCTTTTTGCAAATCTTACACTAGAATCAACATAATCTAAAATATCAGAAAATTTTTGATGATAATCCATCTGATTTTTCTTTAAATGTATCGTTCGTATAAAATAAAAGGCTCCATTCTTCATCAAATATATTTGCCATACATCAGAAGATATTCGGTTAATCAAGAACACCCATACATCTTTTAAAACAACATAATCCAATTTTAAACGTGAGCATACATCACCAGCCATTTTCAAATCAAAACTTGATACAAAACTAATAGGCATATTTAAATTTTTTAATATCAAAAAATGATGCATCAACATTTGACTGGGATGTAAAGATACAAACAAAAGTTGCGTATTAACTTTAGGATATTTAATTAAAAGAGGACTAATCCACTCTTGAGGGGAAAATCTACTTTTAATCAATTGAGATGTCAGAATTTTCTTTTGAATTCCCTTAATTTTACCAAGCTTAATCAATTGAAAATCGAGATCTTCGCCTTTGATAAAAATTTGGGTATACATGTTTTTCTTATGACTCCAAAATGCATTTAGTTTCTGCATTAAATCAGAATGTGAATAATCATCTATTTGATAAACAAATTGTTCTAGCATTTTATGGGCACGAAAATGCGAAAATGTCATTGTATCATTTTCGATAATAACTTCTATATTTTCAAAATTTTCGGAAAAAATGAGACTCTTAAACTGATATTTTAGAAACACATATGCTTCGTTCAAAAAAAAATGAGTATCTTTAAAAAAAAAGCTTTTTTTATCTTGTTCTGTATTCGTTAGCAGGCAAAAACGATTAAGCCCCCATTTCGTGAAAATTTTCATAAATTGGTATTACAGTCCCTAACAGGATCCACAGGAGAACAATTCCTATAATAAGAAGCAAGATAGGTTGAGTCCAGAAAATAATTTTATCACTCATATTTTTTTTAAATTTTTGTTCTTGGTCACTTATAAATTTTATATTTTTTTCCATACAGCCCGAAATTTCTCCCATCTTCAAAACATGTAACTGAGACTGATTAACACCAGGAAAATGCAGAAATGATGTCTTAACATCATGTCCTCTATTAAGACTATCAATGACATAATAAATGTGTCTTGAAACACGAGCATTAAAATTATCTTTAACAATGTGTAATGCCTGATTAAAGTGAAACTGATTAGACATACAAAAAGACATTTGTCTCCAAAAATCCATCACTTCAAGACGCGCAACGATGGGTATAAAACTTAAATTTTTCCAGCACAGAGCAATGAAAAAAATTAAAGATATTATAGAATATAAAAGTGATGAAATATTGTCTTTTACACACATTAAACTCTTAGTAGCCCAAGATATTTTGGAAACAGGCACTATTTGCAAAACTGAAGGCAAAACCATATCTATTGAAAAATATAAGCTTAACCCTAAAATAAATAACGTTAAAAGAGGGTAAAACAGAACGTTAGTTAATTTCTTTTTGCTCTCTATTTTTTCAAAATAATATTCACTAATCAATTTGAACACAATCAAGTTAGACTGGTTACTACAAATCTGCTTTAGATTAGATACTATAAATTCATCAAAGAAATCGTTACGTTGTATGTCAATAATATTTCTACCTTTGTTTAAATGATCCAAAATTTCTTGGGTTACTATTTTTAAAATTTTATGTGAACACTGTTCTTCATAAATCTTCAAAGACTCTTGTAAGCTCAATCCTGATTCAAGAAGATCTGCGCACGATTGAAAAAAATGGGCTTTATGAAAATCTGTTAATTTTTGGTGAAACCAAATGTGATGAATAGAAATATAGTGAAATCCTTCCGCCAACAAAAATTGTTGCAGTGAAATTTTGGAATCTGACATAAACTTTTTCTTTATGCCAGTATAATTTTTATCCAAATATGTTGCTTCAAATAAAGGCAATATTTTCTCATTTTATGCGTTATAACTAAGCAATAAATGTTGACACATTACAAAATTATTAATGCGTCAACATTTTTCATTTCAGTAAAAACTCAATCTTTCTGAAAAAGATTGAGTAAATTCTTTAATTCGTTTGATATCTTGCAAAGCAGAAATAATCACCTGTTGTCGTTCCGTCACCATTTGCCAAAAAAACAATGCCATTATAACTATTCATACCTTTGGAAAGATCTCCAGCTATATCTTTAGGAACATTTAATACAAATTTGCTGCCCCGACTAACTTTTGCCTGGAAAAGTTTATTAAATGCATCTATATCCATAGGACTAGTAACAACACCGCGCGCACTAGGATTACTAGAATGATCACGAAAAAGATCCTTTCCTTTTTTACTAATACAAACAGATGCTGCTCTTGGACTTGGCGGCGCAGGAATTAAAGACGCAGCAGAAAAAGCTAAATCTTTTTGATCTCTACTGAATTGGCCTGTGCCATCCATAACCGCCGTATTATAAGCATCACCAGCTGGAATAGTTTGGGCTGTTGACGCTATAGCATTATACATAACACTACAAAACAGAATTGGAGCATATGTAGCGGCTGAAAATAAAATTATTTTTAAATTATTCATAAATAAATCCTTTTTTAATATATAATACAATTATAAATCTTAATGTTTAAAAATATGTTAATTGATAAATTTATTTAAATGTATTTTTTATATCGAATATATTTTCAAACAATAAACTTTCATCAATCCCTATAGCTCTTAAATCATTAAGTGATTGGCTGTGAAGAGATCCATTTTTCTTAAAACGTTCAATAACAACTTGAGTTATTAAAAATGAATATCTTATCAAACTTGTTTTTGATCGGCTATAGTCAACAATACAAGCAGATTTGTCGAAAAAATTTAACGTATCAAATGCTTTTAAAATTGAAAGCTGTGTAAATAACTTTATATTTTCAGCGACAACTTCCTGATGCAAAGGAGAAGTTTTCAAATTTAAGTAATAATCAAACCAGTTATTATCCATAAGATGATTTTGAAGGTCATGAAATAATATATTTAGTCGTTGAGAATTTTCTACTTCTTTCTTTGATTTTGCATTCTTTAAGTCTGCCACAAAAATTCTAATATCTCTAAAAACAGAGTTCACTTGAATGAATGATGAAAGGTGAGCAAGTGAAATATCTCCTTGAGACTTTGATTTTTGAAATTTAGAATATTTCCTCCAATTATTCCATTTCGATAAGATTTTACTAAGTTCTTTATTGCCACTAATGCTGACAAGCTTAATTGTATTGGACAAATCAGTACTTATTTGTTCAATATACTTTTTAACTTCGTCCAGACTATCAAAATGAATATGTACCGTTTTGCGGCTTACCCACGCATTCTGAGAGACAGATTGCTGATCAACAGAAATTTTTGATACAACAGAAATCTTTTTATCACGCAATAAATCATTAACTTTAAATTTAATGCTATCTTGATGTACCCCTTTTTCAATAGCACTTAATTCATAGGCGTCAAATTCTTTTTGATCCAGAGCATAACTATAGGGGTGTGTAACGGAAACACCAAAAGCAGGTAGTTTTGATTCAACAAATAATCCATATAATTCACCATTGATGTCTATGCTTACCAGAGTTTCTATTTCTAGATTTTCACCAAATTCAGAATGAATTCCCTTCCCTTCAATCGTTGCTTTTTCTTGAAATATATTAATAGGAAAACCTGTTTTTCCATCAAACATTAAGCTTTTGATTTTCTTATTTCCTGACTTACCAAGATATTGCAAACCAATTTTTACAAATCTTTTCTTTACCCTTTCTCCGTTTTCATCCTTATAAATTATTTTCTTTTTTTCAGTGTCAAATGAACGAGACAATATTTTATCGCCATCACGATCATCATAAAAATACACGAGACCTGCTGGCAATTCATCTGGGTTCCAAAACCAAATATTATCGTAGTTTATGCCTTTTAAACTCACTATTTGTTTAGCAATTTCCTGCTTACTTAAAGACTTAAATTCTAGATTTTCTTCTATTTCACTCTTATAACGCAATAATATATATTCCACAACTTCGGATCTTAAATCACCAGATTTATATAGATTTTTTCCAGGTGATGCTAATTTTTCCTTTAAAGATTTTACAGCTGGACTGCTCTGTTTTTTCTCTGTCGTTTTAGTCTTAAGATCCTGTTTTATATCTACACTCAAAACTGAAGAATAACTTAAATCAGAGAGTAAAAACAGGGTGAAAATTACATTGAAATAGTGTTTATGTTTTAAAAAGGTATGTGATAACTTCATTTTCTATGCTCAAAATAAAACGATTTATATAAAAAAAGTATCTCAATATATGGTAAAAAATATATTAATAAAAAATATTGAAGGACATAAACCTATGACAATTTTATGCATTTGAGAATTGAGTATAAAAAAAATTGCTCATTACCAATCCTTATGATTTAATGTTTAAGAATAAATTGTTTTCTACTTTAAGATAAAAAATGAACGTAAATTTTAACTGCTGTGCTGCATAAAAAAAATTTAAGTTATAGCTCTCTCATTTTATTTAAAATTCTATGCAACACAGCCTTGACAATGACGTGCGAGCAACTCTTTAACTTCATAAGACGATAGAAAATTCATGCGTCTAATTTAGATAATCTTAAAAAAATGTAGCATTTTCATTCACGATGATTATATGCTAAATTTAGGAAACATAAGATGTTCCATAATATTAAAAGTAAGAGCATTTTCTTAACAAGTATTTTAACAATGTCCTTTGCAACGCTATCTTTTGCAATGAATGGTGCTGAAAAAGTTATTTGGAAAGAAAGCACTTATGGAGTTGACTACGAAATTGCAGCAACTTCATTATTAGATGCTCTTGAAAAGCAAGATTATCAACTTGCATTAGGTCTTATTACAGATGAAAGCGCAAATAAACCAACATCAAATTTCGTATATCCCATACATTTAGCAATTAATAAATTTACACTAAATAAATCACAAGTATTTGAAGAAGGTATTAACACTGATTTATTGCAAAAATTACAATTACATGGTGCAAATCTAAACCAGCAGGATGATTTAAGACGCACACCATTATGCTTATCTATAAGTACTGCAGTCATCGGATCCCCCAATGAAGAAGCTTTTGATTTTCTTGTTAAGGAGCTATCAGTAGAAGAAATAAACACACAATCGAAAAGCGACTGTGTTGCTTAAAATTTTAAATACAATGAGGAGAGCTGTAACTTAAATTTCTTTTATGCAACACAGCCGTTATTCATCAGGATAAAATACTATTTATTTGTAAATAAGATTGGCATTTTGCAATATCATTAATAAATTTATTTTTTAACGTTTTATTAGCTCTTGTGATTTAAAATTTAATAAAATATTATTTTTAATAAATTTATGCTTATTCAAAAAAAACACGCAAACTTTTTTTCAAAATTTTTTCTTTTTTTGATTTTATCGCACGCAAATATTTCATTCAGTAGCACACTTAATAATCAAGCATTACAAGTTGTAAGCAATATATTTGGTATTAGCAGCACTGCTCCTGCATCCCCTGCAAAAGCTTTGGCTGCATCTGACAATAAAAATAACAGCGAATCTTCAAGTGCATCAACAACAGATAAGCAACCTAATGTTGCTCTAAAATCAGAAAATACAGATTTGGGCATTAAGAAAGATATCTTGTCCCAACAACCTATAGCTTCGGCTAGTGCTCCTTTAAATAATATTGGAAATACCGTTAGCAATCTTTTCAATATATCTTCTGACAAAAATATCATCCCACAAAATCTCACTAGCCCAGAAGGTAATATCGTAAAGGTTGACTCTAAAAAAGATATACTAAGTTCATCTATTCAGCCTTCAACGAACACCCCTGTAGCAGTTATAGGAAATTCACCAACTGTAATTCAAAATGAACTCTCATTAAATACAACAAATGCAAATGCTAAAGTTAATGAAAACCCTGCTCAACCTGCTAAAGAAATATCAAATCAGCCCATATTATCTTCATCTACGCAAAACCTATCACAAACAGCCCCATCACAAGATACTATCGATCAAACATCAAATCCATCTTCAAAAATTTCTTCTTCTGCGCGACGGGAAAATAGCAATAACCCATCACTTACAGTTATTGACAATAATAGAAAAAGTTCACCCAATTTGAAAGTTTTGGATGAGTCCAATGCGTTCCTAAAAGATTCAAATGCAACAGCCATCTCTGTGCCTAAAGACAGCATAAGATCTTCTGCTTTGCCCGAAACTCAAAAGATTCCTGTTGTTTTACCATCAAACGCTATAAGCACATCACAAACTGCCCCAGCAGGGCAAGAATCTGTTCAGTTCTATGCAAACCACGTCGCTAATCAAACCACAGAATACAGGGACGATTTAATAAGGATAAAAAATAAAATTAAAACGGTAAAGAGTTTACTCAACAGAGCAACTATTGAAGGAATCAACAAGTCTATTAAAATTCAGGCCGAATTGCAAAATGAGCTTTCGACCAATGAAACGAACATCGATAATACATTAAAAGAACTTACTTTAGCCCTGAATGAATCCAATCAACTTATTGCTAATAATTCTCAGACGAATTCTCAAGATGTCAGTTCTATCTCAAAAATCAGTTCAGAACTTACAATGCAACAGCAACTTTTAAATCAGTGTAAAAAGGATAATACTGAACTTTTAAAAACGTTAAACGAGTCGATAGTTTTGACTAAAAAAGCACAAGAATCTCTGAAACCACAGATAGAAGCCTACGATAAAATTTCTGAACTAAATGACCGTATTTATAAAAACCTTGAACAGGTCAAAGCCGTGGTTTCAAAATCTATAAAGCCCGTGTATTCTATGGCTTCATTATTTGGCACACAAAATGCAATGATCAGTTGTCATAAAAAAAACAGAACGGATTGCCTTATCAGAGATCAGCACTGCATATGGCTTAAAACTGAACAAGAATGTTCATTAAAATGTAATGCCATTAGCTCTGAAGAAGCATGTAATAAAGTTGGTGATGGGTTGCTTTGCGCATGGAATATCAGAGGTGACAAAGGATATTGTTATCACAAATACTAGAACCCAACTATGCAAACAATTCTGATTTCATAACTTTCTTATCATTCATTTGCAAACTATCCAATACAAATCTTACTTTTGTAGTATTACCTTGTGCATCTTGAACTATCCATCCACTTGGGCGCATCACTTGAGATACATCAAAAAAAAGTGTTAAACGTGCTGGATCATCTTTGTTCAAAGCCAAAATAATAATTTTTTGATTATCTTTTTTAAAAGCATCAACCACAATAAAATCTTTATCTATTTTAATATTAGATTTTAAAAATAATTCTACAGGTGTCATAGAAACAGGATAAACAGATTTAGATCCATCTTGAAGGTCATTGATAATAAGCTCACCTTTGAATGCAAAGATTCTTAGCTTATTATTTTCGTAGTCAATACGCATCTTTCCATTGGATGAATTGCCTTTTTGAAACCATACCGTTCCTTTTTGAACATCATCATTTTCAGAATTTTGTTCAAATTGCCCCTTGATAATAGAAATACCATTCCAATAATCAATGATACGGCTAACTTCATCTTTGGATAAAGACTGATAAACAGATGTAGTTTTAGTTTCATCAATTTTTTTTATATCAGATGCACTAGCAAACAAAACTGTACAAGATAGAATAACACTAAATATGCCGGAAAGGACTATATACATTTTATTGTTTACCTAAGACACTTTGTAAATCTTGCCAAACTTTCTTTAAAAAATTGCCTCGTTGCACAAGGTCTTTGGCTACTAAATCAATTTTTAGTGGTGATTTCAAATATGGAGAAGTCACTGTTACAGTACCTAAAACTTGGCCAGGCATGACAGGTGCTTCTACGTGACTTACGATTTGTTTTTCAATAGTAATTTTATCTTGATAAATTTTGGGAATGGTAACCATCCAATCTTTAGTCACAGCAGCGGACACAAAATCTTTGTCGCCATATTTCACAGGAACATGTGCAATATCTTGGTCAGCTCTTAATACGGTAACATTGGTAAATGAATCCAAAGACCATTTCATTAATGAATATGCTTCTTTAGCACGAGATCTTACAGTTGGTAAACCATTAATAACCATAATAACACGGCGTCCATCTCTTACACAGGATCCAATTAAACCGTAACCAGCAGCATTAGTAAAGCCCGTTTTTACACCATCACAATTAAGATCGGTACTTAAAAGAGGATTTCTATTTTGCTGAGGATTTTTTACATCCCCAATGGTAAATTCTTTTTCCTTATAAATGGCATAATATTCCGGGTGATCGTAAATAGCACGTTTGGTAATAACAGCCAAATCATAAGGTGTTGTGAAATGCGCGTCATCAGGAAGGCCTGTTACGTTGACAAAATGTGTGTTTTTAGCCCCCATAGATACAGCTTTTTCTGTCATCATTTTTGCAAAAATTTGCTCAGTTCCAGCGCAATGTTCAGCTAATAAAACACTAGCATCATTCCCGGACTGAATAATCATACCTTTTAAGAGGTCCATAACTTTGAATTGATCACCAATGTTTAAAAAACTACGTGATCCTTCTTTTTGATATGCTGTACGAGTTACTGTAATTTTATCTTCTGGTGAAATCTGACCTGCTTTAATTTTTTCAATAACAGCATATGCTGTCATAACTTTTGTCATAGATGAAGGACGCATCTGCGCTGTTGCACTACGGCTTAGAAGAACAGATCCTGTTTGAGCATCGATAATATAAACATAAGGTGCGGCAACTTCATTTTCATTTAATACACATTCTGAAAAATCAGAAGTCAAAGGCTCTGTTTTTTGTTCTTGCTCTATTTTTTTTTGAACAACAACGGTCTTGATCTTCTTGCTAACTTTTACTTTTTTTTTTTGAGGAAACGCATCTACAGCAGATGGAGCTATACAAAATATACAAACAGAAGTTAAAAGTTTCACAAAAAATGAAGTTTTATTTTTTTGAGATACGAAGAAATAATCAAGCATCTAAAGATCCTTAAATTTTTAAGTTATTAAAATATAAATTGAACAACATAATAAAAACATTATGGTCGGGAAGAGAGGATTCGAACCTCCGACCCCCAGTACCCAAAACTGGTGCGCTACCAGGCTGCGCCACTTCCCGAATCTATTTTTATGATATAGATTTTTATAAAAATTGCAAGAAATAAAAACATAATTGTGCGTTTAATTTTTTATTTTGAGCAAACCCGTTTAAATTTTTGAGATGAAAAAAACATGAAGCAATCAATAAAAAATGAACGATCTAACAAATTCATACAGATCAAATCGTTTCCATTTATTTTAAAAAACCTACCCCCCATACAAACTTCATTTGACTCTTGAAACAATAAAAAAGGTTTATACTTTTTTTTGCTGTGCTAAAATGAACAGATACTATTAGAAAGAAAAATATATGAATCCCATGTTCCGCAATATAGCCATCGTTTTCAGCGTGTTTATCAGCATGATATTGCTTTCACAAATCCTGACACCTCCTTCACATCAAACCAATCAAAAGCAAATGATGGATCAAGCGACCTTTTATCGCTACGTGGAATCAAGTCCTGTTATGGACTACTCTGATTTCTTAACTCAAGTCGATAATGGTGCCGTAAACGATGTTACTGTGGGTTCAGCTCTTGCACCAAACCAAGTCCCCATTCTTACGCGTCACCAAGACGGACATTATTACTCTGTCATTGGCGTAGACGATGCAACTTTAACCGACAAACTTGCCAAAAAAAATATTCGTTTCAGAGCACTGCCTCGTGACAATTCAAAATCTTTAAGCCAATGGATTTTTCAAGGGATTAATTGGCTTGTTGTATTTGGTGTTCCTATAGTCTTCTTAATTTATCTGGTTCGCAGCATGCAAGGCGGTGGAAATCGTGCTATGGGTTTCGGCAAATCAAAAGCTAGAATGTCCATGAATGCGAACAAAATTACTTTCGAAGATGTTGCCGGTATTGATGAAGCAAAAATTGAACTTGAAGAAGTTGTCGATTTTTTAAAAAATCCTAAAAAATTCCAAAAGCTGGGTGGCAAAATACCTAAAGGTGTTTTACTGGTAGGCCCTCCTGGAACAGGAAAAACGCTGCTTGCAAAAGCCATCTCTGGTGAAGCAGGTGTTCCATTTTTCAGCACATCCGGTTCAGAATTTGTTGAAATGTTTGTAGGTGTGGGCGCAAGTCGTGTCAGAGATATGTTTAATGACGCCAAAAAAAATGCACCTTGTATTGTCTTTATTGATGAAATTGACGCTGTTGGTGGAAAACGTGGTAACAGTTTTTCTGGTGGTAACGATGAACGCGAACAGACACTCAATCAACTTCTTGTAGAAATGGATGGTTTTGAAGAAAATCAAAACATCATCATTGTAGCTGCTACAAACAGACCAGACATTTTAGATCCAGCATTACTGCGACCAGGTCGTTTTGATCGCCAAGTCACCATTCCTAATCCAGATTTATTAGGCCGTGAAAAAATTCTAGCAGTACATATGAAAAAAGTTCCGCTATCACCTAACGTTGATCCAAAAGTGATCGCAAGAGGAACACCTGGATTTTCCGGCGCAGATTTGGCCAACCTTGTGAATGAAGCAGCTTTAACTGCAGCACGAAAAAACAAATTAGCCGTTACAATGGCAGATTTTGATATTGCTAAAGATAAAATCCTCATGGGAACAGAAAGACGAAGTCTTGCTATGACCCCTGATGAAATCAAATTAACGGCTTACCATGAAGGCGGACACGCAATTATATCCTTCTTTCAGGAAGATTCAGATCCTATTCATAAAGCAACTATCATCCCTCGTGGACGTGCCTTAGGTATGGTTCAACATTTGCCTGAAGGAGACAGAATATCTGAATCTAGAAATAAACTTTTAGCATCTATTCGTGTTGCAATGGGTGGCCGAATTGCTGAAGAACTTATTTTTGGATATGGAAAAGTAACAACTGGAGCAATGTCGGACATTAAGGCTGCAACCTATTACGTAACCCACATGGTTATGGAAGCAGGTCTTGCAGACGGTGTAGGTTTTAGAAATTACACTCCCAATTCACAAAACTATGGGTCGAAAGATCCAGCATGCTCAGAAGATATGGCTAAGAAATTAGATGAAAAGATTAACCATATCCTAGATCAATGCTTCCAAGAAACGAAAGCAATGATAGAAGAAAAAATTGACCTTCTACACAAACTTGCTCAAACTTTAATTGAACGTGAAACAATGACAGGTGATGAAATTAAGATTATTTTAGAAGGAGGTGAACTTCCTCCTCTTCCAGAATTTAAAGATGACCTTCCAAGAACAAGCGTCCCTGAAACATAAGAGCAATTGAATGATTAAAATTGTTCCATACGATAAACAGTGGCCTCTTTTATTTTCTAAAGAGGCTGAAAGTCTTAAGCGCATTCTGCAAGAAAACTTGATTGATATTCATCATGTAGGATCGACTTCTGTTCCTAGCCTTTCATCAAAGCCTAAGATTGATATCATTGCCGTTGTCAAAAGCGGAAAAGACTCTGTTGAATCATTGAAAAATTATGAATATACATACAGAAGTGAATGGAATATTCCTTTCAAATTCGGCTTCACAAAACGGGGTGAGCATGATATTAATTTACATATCTATGAAGAAGGACATTCTGAAATTGAGGTTAATCTTTTATTCAGAGGCCATTTAAGAAAAAACATACAAAGCAAACACGAATATGAAGATCTCAAATTAAGCTTATCTCAACAATCGAGATCAGCTCAAAAAGAAGATCGTCATCTTTTTTCAAATTATAATCTAGGCAAAGATGAATTCATTCGAAATGTCTTAAAACAAGAAAATTACGACGGCAAACGCTTTTTAAAAACAACGCACCATTTTGAATGGAATGAATATCACAGAATCAGAAAAGAACTTATCTTTGATGCAAGTGGATTGAAGTATGACCCTCATCATTCATTCCTAACAGATCCCAACCATCATCACTTTATTCTTTATCATGGTGTTCAAATTGTTACAGCATTACATGTAGAGTTTTTAAATTCAAATACTGCAGCCCTGCGTATACTTGCTACTGACAAAGCTTTTCAAAACAAAGGCTATGCATCTTATTCTATGGGATTGATTGAAAAATGGATTAAAACACAAGGGATACAAACCATTAAACTTCATGCAAAACCTAGAGAACGTCCTTTTTATGAAAAATTAGGCTATACCGATATAGAATTTGATGACGTATGTATTGTAAAAGATTATATTGACCTTGGTAAAACTTTATAAACCAGGTCTATTCTCTTCTCTAAAAATAATCATATTTTTCTTCTTTTCAATAATAAGACCTGCAAAGGTTGCTCTTTTAAACGATGACGACATAACAAGATATAGAATATGAGCGATTGTTTTACTGAAGTTAATGTACTTTTTAAAACTTAAATCCCTAAAGTAAGAAACTAAAATCTCCTTTTGTAAATAAGAATGTAGAGGCATAAAATCGACAAGATTAAATTGATTCAACGATTGAGATTGTTTAAATTCATTAACCTGATGATCTATGAATTCTTGAGCATCTATCATTTTAGAAAAGCTACGCTGCACTTTTGAAAAAGATAGAAGTTTATTTTGTTTCAAAGACTGCATTGTTTTTCGAATACGAATCCTTTCAAACTTTACATTTTCATTGGAAGGATCTTCTACCCAAGTCCATTGATTCTGTAGCAAAAATCCTTGAAGATCTTCTTTTTGAAAGAATAATAACGGCCTCAAAAGAATAATATTTTTTTGAAGGGAATAAGATTTAATTCCACATAAACCTTTAAGACCAGAGCCATTGTTTAACCGCATCCAAAATGTTTCGAGTTGATCATTCGCCGTATGTCCAGTTAACAAATGGGTAAAATGATTTTGGCTACAGTAATCAATTATCAATTGATAGCGTGTATCTCTCGCTTGCTCTTGGATACGTGTTGTTATACCTTCATGCTGCCATGTTAAAATTTCAGATGCTATACCATGATTTAGCAGCATCTTTTGAACATGCATAGCCTCCGATGTGGATTCAGGTCGTAGTTTGTGATCTACAATTAAACCACATAACTCTATATTTTTGGCTTTGCAATACATATACGTTAACAGTGCTAACGCCATACTGTCTGAGCCACCAGAAATAGCTATGGCCCATTTTTGTAATGGTACAACATGGGCATTCGATAAAACATCGAGTTCTTGATTAAACTTTTCTATAATCTTACGTTCTTGAAACACAATTAAATTATTGATGATGACTTAAATAACGTTCTGCTTCCAAAGCTGCCATACACCCTTGTCCTGCAGCTGTTACAGCTTGTCTGAAAACTTTATCTTGCACATCACCTGCTGCAAAAACACCTTCTACAGATGTCAATGTTGAACCAGGTTTCGCAACAATATATCCTTCAGAATCAAGATCCAATTGTCCTTTGAAAAGATGGCTTGCAGGATCGTGACCAATAGCTACAAATAATCCATCAACAGCAAGTTCAAATTTTTCACCCTGTGTATTTTCTAAAATTAAATGTGTCAATGATAAAGGATTTTCAGATCCTTTCATATCAATCACTTGAGAATTCCAAATTACTGAAATTTTTGGATTTTTAAACAAACGATCTTGTGCAATTTTCTCTGCTCTCAAAGAATCTCTTCTATGGATAAGTGTTACATGTTCTGCAAAATTCGTAAGATACATTGCCTCTTCAACAGCAGCATTTCCACCACCAACAACAGCAACACGTTTATTCTTATAAAAAAATCCATCACACGTTGCGCAAGCTGAAACACCGAAACCTCTAAACTTTTCTTCGATAGGCAAACCTAGCCATCGAGCTTTTGCACCTGTAGATATAATCAATGTGTCTGTCGTTATTTCTTCGCCAGTTTCAGATTTAACAACAAAAGGTCTTTTTGATAAATCAACAGATTCTACGATTTCTTCTACATGCTCAGTTCCAACATGCAAAGATTGTAAACGCATATGTTCCATCAAGTCGGGACCTTGCACAGCGTGCTCAAATCCTGGAAAATTTTCGACATCCGTTGTAATCATCAATTGACCACCAGGTTGAAAACCTAGGAATTGTAATGGTTTTAAATTTGCACGAGCAGCATAGATTGCTGCTGTATATCCAGCAGGACCAGCACCAATAATCACGACTTTACGATGTTTTTGATTTTCCATAATGTTTTTTGAATCCTATTCTACTGTTATACAAGAAATGGTTTTAAAAGTTCGTCTAATTTACCGTCTCTGTCGAGAGCATGCAAATCATCGCAACCACCTACGTGATAATCATGGATAAAAATTTGAGGAACAGTTCTTTTTCCATTAGCTCGTTCGACCATAGACATTCTTAAATCGTCATCATCCGATACATCTATTTCTTCAAATTTGACATTCTTTGATTGCAATAATTTTTTTGCCTTCACACAATAAGGACAAACCTTTGTTGAATAAATTTCAATTTTTTTTTCTTTTGATTGTTCATTTTTTGTGCTCATGGATAATCCTTTCAAGCTTAATATGATGAATAAAAATTTAATAATCGGACGATAAATCATCTATTTCATTTGACTCGCTATAACGCCTCGACGGGCCAGCATATCCGCTTTTTCATTATACAAGTTACCGTCATGCCCCCTGACCCAATTCCATATTATTTTTCTATTTTGCGCTAGATTATCTAACTCTTCCCATAAATCTTTGTTTTTTACGGGCTCTTTTTTTGAATTAACCCAATTTCTTTTTTTCCAGCCCTCTAACCAAACTGTCATTCCATTTTTAAGGTACTGACTATCGGTATAGAGCTGGATTGTCACCTCAATAGGAATAAATTTCAATGCTTCTATAGCTGCAAGCATCTCCATTCGATTATTAGTAGTATCAGATGCTGATCCAAAGATCATGTGTTCTTTTTCTTGAAACAGAAATACTGTCCCCCAACCACCAGGCCCTGGGTTACCAGAACATGCACCGTCTGTATACACATGAATTTCAGCTGTGTTCGTATTTTTATTAAAAGAGTCATAAACAGTATGAAAAGGAGATGTTGTCATTCGCCACACATTAAATTAAATTTCATTATCATTATAACATATTGACTATGAAAAAAATGTGATATTTTTTCTGTTTTTGCATTACATTGATCTTTTAAAAATAATGAGAGATAGCAGACAAATTGAACCCAAAATTACATCTCCATACTATCTATAATTAATAGATGACTCTTTCCAAAAATAATCATTTGAGTTATGATAAATTTCATATTTACAACAAAAAGAAAAATATTAAAATGACCATAATGTCTGACAAGTGGATTATCGAGCAAGCAAAAAAAGGAATGATTACACCTTTTGAAAATTCTCAAAAAAGAGAAGGTATCATTTCTTATGGGGTTTCTTCATACGGTTACGATGCACGAGTTGCTCCGGAATTCAAAATTTTTACAAATGTTGATAGCGCTATTGTTGATCCTAAAAATTTTTCACCTCATAGTTTTGTAGAACGTGAAACAGATGTCTGCATTATTCCACCCAATAGTTTTGCCCTAGGAAGAACAGTTGAATACTTCAAAGTACCTCGCGATGTTTTGGTGATCTGTCTTGGAAAATCCACATATGCACGATGCGGTATCATTGTGAACGTAACTCCCCTTGAACCAGAATGGGAAGGTCACGTTACACTGGAATTTTCCAATACTACACCGCTTCCTGCCAAAATTTACGCTAATGAAGGTGTGTGTCAGTTCTTGTTTTTCAAAGGAGACCAAGAATGTTTAACATCGTACAAAGACCGTGCAGGAAAATATATGGGACAAACTGGCGTCACCTTACCTAAACTTTAAATCTTTATTTTTACTCATTTTTCAAATCAGGAAATATCATGGACCAAATCATCATTCAAGGTGGCTCCCCATTATCGGGTACTGTCAAAATCAGTGGAGCAAAAAACTCTGCCCTTCCTCTTTTAACAGCATCATTATTATCTGATCAAAAATTGGTTTTGCATAACGTTCCAGAACTTGCAGATATCGATTCTATGTATGAACTGCTTACTCAACATGGCGTTCAAATTTCAAAAGAAAAGAACACAATCACACTCAATGCAAAAGGTGTTGCTAATACAACCGCACCTTATGAATTGGTTAGGAAAATGAGATCTTCAATTGTTGTGCTAGGCCCTTTGCTTACACGATTTGGAAAAGCCAGAGTTTCATTACCTGGAGGCTGCGCTATTGGCACACGTCCTGTAGATGTGCATCTTGAAGGACTTCGTAAATTAGGTGCAGAAATCGAATTAGAAGATGGTTACATTGTTGCTAAAGCCCCAAATGGTCTTGTTGGAAACACATACACTTTTCCTATTATTTCTGTGCAAGGAACAGAAAACATCATGATGGCTGCCGTCCTTGCAAAAGGCGAAACCAAACTTATTAATGCGGCACGTGAACCTGAAGTAGTTGACCTAGCTCTTTGCCTTAATGCTATGGGCGCTAAAATTGAAGGTGCAGGAACAGATACCATCATTATTCAAGGCGTTAATAGTCTCAAACCTGCACAACATACTGTGGTGTGTGACCGTATAGAAATGGGGACGTATGCTGTCGCTGCTCTCATTACAAAAGGCGAATTAACATTAACAGACTGTGATGTTTCACTTATTCCCATCGTTAGCGATTTATTGATCAAAGCAGGAGGTCAAATTGATCTTTTAGATGTGCATAACCCTTCAAAAGGTTTTCATATCAAAACCATATCGGATAAAATTTATGGTGTTGATATTCTTACAGAACCTTATCCAGGCTTTGCAACAGATCTTCAAGCACAAATGATGGCCTTAATGACGATTTCAAGCGGTGCATCTATGGTCACTGAAACCATTTTTGAAAATCGTTTTATGCATGTTTCTGAACTTTGTCGAATGGGTGCAGATATTAATATTCACGGATCATCGGCTCTAGTTAGAGGTATTCCGCAGTTAAAAGGTGCACCTGTTATGGCAACAGATTTACGTGCTTCAGCAAGTTTAGTGTTAGCAGGACTATCAGCTTCTGGACAAACGACCGTACAACGTATTTATCACCTCGATCGTGGATACGATAATATCGTTGGAAAATTACAAAATTGCGGTGCAACAATAGAACGTACAAAAGCTTCTTAAAAAGAAAAGATCGTCAAGTTTTGACTATTAGTTCAAAAAAGAAAGAATCTTTTACTCTTTAAGACGCCATAAAGAATGCAGCAGGTAACAGAAAAAATGTTATATAACACCTTATTATTATAAAAGTCTTTGAAAGCTAATCTTTAAAAACCCGAAAACCGTCAAAACTATTATTAGTGATAATTATTGATGAACGTTATGTTGGCCCCACATAATAATATAGATAGATTAAATTTCTTTATATCTCTTAAATTTTTGTATGATCTTAAGTCATTATACAATATCAATCTAGGGGTAAAACCCCTAGATTTTCGAGTTGCTGCTAAAGCCCGAGAGAACGCATCATCATTTCCACAAGCTCATCTTGATCTGAATCAAATAATTGCGAAACTTGTTGCCTACCATGGGAATCAGATAAAGTTGGTGCTCCTGCATATGATTGCACTGCCCATGATCCAGGCACTTTAGATGGCTTAATATGTTCTAGACCGGGAGGAGGCAATAAAATCTCTGTTGGCGACAATGCTTTTTCGAAACATGAAACTTCATCAAGAGTATCATTTACTTCTGCTTCCAAAGTTAATATGTCAATGGGTATTTCTGCACTGAACGGCATGCTAGTCTTTTCATGTAAAGGAATAGCATCATCTTTAATTAAAAATGATGAAACCTCTGACATAGTGTGGCTCTTTTCTAAATTAGAATCAACTCCACTAATTGCATCTACAGATGCTGTTTTGTTTTGAACTTTCATTTCAGCCTTCGCTTTTTCTTTTCGTTCGGCTTTTTCCTTTTTCGCTGCATCTCTTTGCTCTGCTGCTGGTCTTTTTTCTTCTCTAATCCGTTTTTCTTCTGAATTTTTAGCTTCACGCTCTTGTGCACGTAACTTTTCAGCCTCTTGGTGACGTTTTAATTGTGCCTGTTTTTCTGTTTCTGAATTTACAAGAATCTGTGAAGCTGTTACGGTAACAGACAAAGCCGAATCTTTCCCTACCTTTTCTGCTGCTTGTCTTCTTTCACGTTCTAAACGCTGCTCTTCTTTCCTTTGAATCGCTTGCTGTTGTGATGCTTTCCTTCTCTCTTCTTCTTCCCTTCTTAATCTCTCGAATCTTTCAGCATTTTTGGCTGCTTTTTTTTCATCCTTTTCTTTCTTTAAAACTTCTTTTTTAACCTTCTCAGCATCTTGAATTGCTTTTTGGCGGCTGACTTCTATTTCTTTATCAAGTTTCATTTCAAGCTTAGCTGCGATAAATCGAATGGCCTCATATCGACTGTCTTCTTGTTCTTTAAGCATTTCTGTTAATGCACAAGCTCTCTCAAATGCTAGCTGAGTTTCACTAGCAATTAATAAATAACTGATGTGCCATAATGACATTTGCACTGTATTATTTATTCCGTACTCATTGGCATATTTTTTATAAATAGCCTCTGACATGTCAGCATTTGAAGATGCTAACTCCTGAGATACAGTTAACGGTTGTGACACTATTGTTTTTGTCTCTGGATCATTGCCAAGTTCTTCTGGTGACTCTTTTTTTATTATATCCCATCCAGCAATAGCATGTTCAAAATCTAAAATATTTGATATTAATGTAAAATCTGTACTGCTCTCACTCAATGACCCTGAAGTCACTAATAAAGCTAATGAATTATTTGATTTATTAGTCTTTTTCCCTGACTTTTTCACTATTGATTTTTTATTTTTGAGAAAATATTTTGTTAATTCTAATTGTAATTTCTGATTTAGAAGCACTCCTTGTTGCAAAATTAAATCACTATCATTCAGCGGAATATTTATCAATGAGTTAAGCTTTTCTCTCTCATGAAAAGCATTTTTTAAAAATGACAGCGCTTTTTGACTATCTCTGACATCAGATAATTTTGTATTCAATAAGTCCTGGGGTTGCTTGAATTGAGATACGCTTAAGACAAGAGAATTCGTTGCTTCAATTATTCTTCCTGAAGTTTCTAAATAGTGATTGCTTTCTTTTATATTTTTTTGTTTTAATAATTTAAGTTTATCTATTGCTTCATATGCAATTGATACGTAATCATTATTATGATTATTTAAAATTTGGACTGCATACATTGCTTCTTGAACAATTATATTTAAAATTTTTGGACGAAATTCCAATTTTGAATCAAAAGTATCTTTTGGCTCTAGTGCAAAAACGGACTTCTTTAACATACAAATAGACTTGTTTATATTTTCCAAGGCATTTTGAGAATTTAAATCAGAAAATTCTTTTCTTAATAAAACCATTAAGTCGTGGGTTAGATGTGACATGAATATTCCCAAATGTCCGCATATCAAATAATTGTGAAGTCTAATTCTTTCTTGCACAAAATCAAGTTTTGATTTATATGGATCACATGATCCAATCCCCTGAATATAAGAAAAAGTTAGTTCAAATGCTTGTTTGAAATAGTCACGCCCTTTATCTGATAAAACACCTTCTATTTCAGCTAGGCTTGTATAAGCTTGCACTTGAGCCATTGTTAAATTATACATGACCCTTTCCAAATCATCTACGGTTACTTGATGAATGTTTCCCGTCGTTGATTGAATAGAAAGAGATGCATCATTCGGATGTAAAGATGCTATTATCGCTTCACAATCTTTTTTTTTATCAATCCCTGTTTTTCTGATCATATTTGTTGCTGTTGATAAAATACCATTCGAATAATCATACAAAGCTCTAGGATTAGAGAATGTTAGAATTAGAGCTGATCTTCCTGAAACAGGCTCTAGACTGCCTAATAGTATATCTCTAGTAGATGTGCTACGCACCGGCACCCCTAGCGCAAGTGCCAGGGGATCGTTAATCTCCATTGCTGAAAAGTTTCTTGGTGTAAACACAAATGCATAAAGGCATGTGGAAATTAATAATTTTGTAGTTAATTTCATTCTAAAATCCTAATTGTAACTATTTTAATAAATGTGAAAAATAAAATAAAAATAAGATTAACTCATTTTTATTTTTTAAATATTATATTAATTTTAAATTTTTTATTCAAATATAATTATAATACTTTTTCATACACAAACTTAAAATTTGCCAAAAAGCTATTTTCTTGCTGAAATAGTACTATGTAGTCTTATTGTATGAAAATATTTTATGAAACGTGACTTATCAGTGGTTACAAATGAAACATTATCTCTTTGTTCTCAAATTAATAATATTAACTCTAAAGAAATTACAGGTCATGTATTTTCTATCCAAGGATTAACGATACATATTATTGTGCATTATTCAGACATTGGAATAGGATCAAGATGCTATTTGCTGACCGATAAAAAACAAAAAATCTGGGCTGAAGTTATCGGTTTTAATAAAGATTACGTCATTGTCATGCTATTTGATCACGCGCACGGAATCAAACCTGGACAAACGGTTTATTTTGAATCTTCCCAGCCAACAATTAACCCCAATATGCAATGGTGTGGCAGAGTCATTAATGGTTTAGCTGAACCTATTGACGATTTGGGACCTTTACCTTTTGGTGAATATGTACAATTATTGGATCCACCTTCTTTACCAGCCACAAAGCGTGCAAGAGTAAAAGACAGAATCAGCGTAGGCGTAAAAGCCATCAACACATTTCTAACGTGCTGTAAAGGTCAAAGAATGGGGATTTTCGCAGGGTCTGGAGTTGGAAAATCAACCCTGTTATCGATGTTTGCTAAAAATACAGATTGTGATATTTGCATTCTAGCGTTAGTTGGTGAACGAGGAAAAGAAGTTAAAGACTTTTTAGAAGAAACATTAGGAGAAGACGGCTCAAAAAAAAGCATCGTCATTGTATCTACATCCGATGAGCCACCGTTAATGAGGCGACAAGCAGCCTATCTGGCATTAAGTCTTGCAGATTATTACAGAGGCCAAGGATTATCCGTTTTATGCCTTATAGACAGTGTTACCCGTTTTGCCATGGCGCAACGAGAAATTGGATTATCTGCCGGTGAACCACCAACCACAAAAGGCTATACACCTAGTGTTTTCACACAGTTAGCTCAACTTTTAGAACGTGCAGGGCCTGGCCTAGAACATCCTTCTAATTCTCATAAAACAGGATATGTTACAGGACTTTTTACCGTTCTAGTGGATGGAGATGATACCAACGAACCTATATCCGATGCGGTTCGTGGTATTGTGGATGGGCATATCATTTTAGATAGAAAAATTGCTGAACAGGGCAAATTTCCAGCTATTGATATAACCAAAAGCATATCGCGTACAGTTCCTGGGTGTCACTTAGAACATGAAAAAGATGTTGTTAAACAAGCGCGAAAATATATAGCCCTCTATGAAGACATGCAAGATATGATAAGACTTGGAGCTTATCGTAAAGGATCTGATCCAGAAGTAGACAAAGCCATCACATTAATGAAAAAATTACATTCTTTTTTATCACAAACTTCGCAAGAAAATTTTTCCATCGAAGCTTCTTTTAAACTTTTACAAGAGTGTCTTTCATAATAAAACTTGACTCAATAATAAAAAAGAATATAATTAATATGAAATAATTTTTTATTAAAAAATAAACATGATTTATACTTTAATTGTATTTTTAATTAATTCATTTTTTTGTACATTTTCTAGTGCTCATCATAACGACGAACAAAATCTAAAATTTATTCATGAGACTTTTCCATTTAAAGAATTAACGGCTGAAGAAAAACAATTAGCATATGTACCTTGTCCTGATGGGATACACCTAGGAGCATATAGGTATTATTGGGATGTCCCCAGCATGCAATATTTTTCCAATCAAGTAAAAGATGGTCAAAATATTTTGGAAATTGGATGTGCTACCGGAAAATTATCGTTTCAATTATGCAGAGAAAAACCTAAAGCACGAATAATCGCGCTGGACTTTAATATAAAAGGAATTGATGAAGCGCTAGACGGACAACGCATACTCGTTGCCCTTAATATTCATCAATTTCGTCATATAACTTTTGAATGTTACGATTTTAGCAAACAATTTTTTTATAGTCGTGATTATAATTTTGATCATATTAGCTTTTTCAATGCTGCACATCTCTTAACCCCTCATCAATTACACACAGCTTTTTGTAACATTCGTAATTGCTTAACCGATGAAGGGACTTTATACTTTTCCATGGTTGCTATGATTTCTTCTGTGAAAAATGACACTACATTTATGGATAAGTATACAAATGCACTGACAAAAAGAGATATTCAATACCCTGGATACGTTTATGGCACATCAACTGATCTTTCAGGAAAACAAAACTCCTTTGCTTATGATTTTGCAGAAAAGATGACAAGCATACCTTTCCCCTACCAGAATATTAAAAATGAAAAAACACTATTTTTGGGTGATATACAAACTATCAAAAGAATGATGAAGGATCATCAGATAAAACCAAAATTCATGTTCTATTCATCTGCCCGTCTTCAAAAACATTTTATAAATATCGAAGATGCAATGAAAGAAACAGGAGATATAACATTACATATCATAGCTCAATTAGCTCAATTAGATACAGAATAATTTTTTTTATTTTGAGGCTTTGATTTCGTCTTTTAAAAGATCCACAAAAGCCTTATTCATGTCAGTTGCTGGCGTGTCGTGATTCAAGTTTTTAATAAACTTTCCCTGACGATTCAGTATATAAACATAGCTACTGTGATTCACCAAATAGTTTTCAGGTCTATTAGGATTTTCTTCCTTCAATGCATAAACACGATACTTCAATTTGACTTTTTCAATCTCTGCTTCTGATCCTGTTAAAAAAATAAAGGACGAGTCAAAATTTGTTTTATACAGGGCTAACTGTTCGCAGGTATCTCTTGTGGGATCAATGGTAATAAAGATTGGGACAAATTGATCTCGGTCTTTTTCAAGATTTTTTAGAGCAATAGATATATTACTTAAACCTAACGGACAAACGTCTGGGCAAAAAGTATAACCAAAATATAAAATAACAAACTTTCCACGTAATTGGTCGAGACTAAATTTTTCACAATTTGCAAAATTATTTTTATCTTTTTTATGCAACGCTTCCGATTTGGTTTGCATTAAAGAAAAATCACCACCAAAATCTGAAGATACATGATCTACTTGTGTATCCATCACCAGTGGCGGCTTATCGGTGAAAAACCACAACAATGAACCAGAAAGGGCACCTGCTGACAAAATAAGAATTATTCTAAGATACAAAGGGCGCATATGTAACCTGATACTTTTGAGTTGAAGATGAATGGGCTAGATTAATATGATAAATTGAGTATTGTTAAGAAACATATTTTCTGGCTTCAAGCCATATATCGTATTTCATTTTAGTATTTTTCCATAAACAAAGAAAGCCCATACCTATAGAAAAAAGGCAAATCTTACTGTTCTCGTTTCATTAGATATTTAATCGTCCATAAAAATGAGAACATCAAAAATACATACATTGTACCATACAATAATAATGTAAATAATACATGTTGGGCATCCAAATTTTTGGCAACAGAATCTTTTGTTCTAAGTATTCCTTGCACCAACCATGGCTGCCTTCCTACTTCGGTAGTGTACCAACCCGCAAGGGTTGCCAGCCAACCCGAAAATGTCATGACAATCATAGCTTTCAAAAAATAGGGTGAAAATTTAAATGTGTCAAAAATCTTTCTGTTCTTGAAGAAAATCAAACCACCCCAAACTGAAAGCAACAGCATTAGAATTCCTATTCCAACCATTATTCTAAATCCAAAAAAGACCGGTTTTACAGGTGGAATGTCATCTTTAAATTCATTTAAGCCTTTGATTTCTCCATCAAAGGAATGGGTTAAAATTAAACTGGCTAAATAAGGTATTGAAACTTCAAAATGATTTTTTTTATTCGCCGAGTCAGGAATAGCAAATAAACGCAGAGGTGCACTTTTTTCCGTTTCCCATATACCTTCCATGGCAGCAACTTTTGCAGGTTGGTGTTTTAAAGTAACCAATCCATGTAGATCACCAATCAAAATCTGTATGGGACTAAACAACAAAGCGAGGTAGATACAAAATCTTAAAGATAATTTTGCGCTTCGTGAAAAGACATTATTTTTTATGCGATAAGCATTTATACCGGCAACTAAAAATAAAGCCGTCAAAAATGAAGCGATAATAACGTGTGTGAAACGATACGAAGTTGAATAATTAAAAACAATTTGAAACCAATCTTGTGCATAAGCTTTACCGTCTTTCATCACATGACCTAATGGCGTTTGCATCCAAGAATTTAAAGCAATAATCCAAAAGGCGGATAATGTTGTTCCAAAAGCTACTAAAAAAGTAGAAATAGTATGGATCCTTTCAGAAACTTTTTCCCTTCCATATAGCATAATACCTAAAAATGATGCCTCTAAGAAAAAGGCTGTTAACACCTCATAACCCAAAAGTGGACCAGCGACGTTACCAACGGTTTCCATAAACCCGGGCCAATTTGTACCAAACTGAAAAGACATTGTCACGCCGGTTACAACACCTAATGCAAAACAAAGAGCAAAGATTTTGACCCAAAACTGATATTCTTTCATCCAGTTATGGTCATTAGTTTTACGGTATTTTATTTTAAAGAAAAACAAAAGCCAACTTAAACCTATCGATATACTAGGCCACAATATGTGAAAAGAAATATTTAAAGCAAATTGAAGTCTCGATAACAATAGAGTATCCATAAGTCCCCTGTGTTTTGTTTTTAAAGTCGATGTCGATTAAAAAAATCAACATACCTTTAATTATAAACACAAAATATGAATCAGGTGCAAATTAATACGGCCCCACAAAGACTTTAAAAATCTGTGTTTTATCCAAAGTAATATAGATAATCTATTCCTCGATATTTTGACCTACAAATTTTTCTTTCAGAGATTTGTTGATGTGTTCTTCTGCAAACAATGAACTGGTCTGCTTTAAAACTTCCAAAGCATTTTCAAGTTCTTGACTATCTAAAGCATCTGCATCAATGATTTTTTTTAAATTATTTTTTTCGTCAATGAGGCGATTAATGAGTTCTGAAGGAATATGTTCAACGTTTTGATCTAACGCAAATTCACACGATTTAATTAAACGAAGGCTTTGCATTTTTAAATCTATCAGATTCTTTTTCATAAAGTCTTCATCTAAATGACTATAAGCCTGCAGCATGATTTCTCTTTTTCGCTGTTCAGATAATTGATGCGTTGCATGAACATCGACTGCGCATTGAATGCCTGTTTTTTCTTCTCGTGCGATTACTTTTAATAAACCATCTGTATCCAGTTGAAAATCCACAGAAACCTCAAGGAATCCTGCAGGATATGCTGGCAAATCTTTCATCACAAAACGACCTAAAGAAACGCATTTTTCAACTAAATCGCTTTCTCCTTGCAGGACATGAAAAGATATGGCTGTTTGATTATGCTCATATGTCGTAAATTTCTGAGAGAATGAACATGGCAAGGTCGAATTCCTAGGTATAATAACTTCCATAAGACCCCCGAATGTTTCAATTCCTAAAGACAATGGGGAAACATCCAAAAGAATATAACCTTCACCACCCAACAATTTCAAGGCTTGAAGCGCTGCGCCTTTTGAAACAACAGTATCAGGATTATGTGTACATAAAATTTTATGATCTTCAAAAATGGATCCTAATCTTTCTGTCAAGCCCCACAATTTTGATGATCCACCCACCATAACAATTTTATTAATTTGCTCTATATCGATATCGGCATCAAAAATAACATCCTTACAAATATCTATGGTTTGATCCAATAATGGTTTTGATACAGCTATCAAATCTGACCGAGTAAAAGAGAGTTCCTTTTCTCCCCATACCTCTGTACTGGATAAATCTTCCTTTGCTTGTCTTGCAAATTGAATAAGGTTTGCATCACTGTATTTTTTGGTTATATCCGAATAATTTTCCTTCCAAAAAGATACAATCGCTTGATCAATGTCGTCACCTCCAAGAAAACAATTTCCTTTCGTTGCTTTTACGTTGAAAATTCCTCTCTTAAAATTTAAAAGCGAACAGTCAAACGTTCCTCCACCAAAGTCGAACACCAAAAAATATCCATTATCAATATCATCCAGATGATAACTTAGGGCTGCTGCTGTAGGTTCTGATAATAATCTTAAAACATTAAACCCTGCTTGAATGGATGCATCTTTGGTTGCTTGTCTTGCCGTGTCGTCAAAATATGCAGGGACAGTTAAAACAATATCTTTAACGTCATACTGAAAATAATTATTCAAACTTTTTTTTAAATATTTCAACAATTCCAAAGTCAACTCGAAAGGGGTTGATTGAACTTTTTTATCAGATGAATCAATAGGTGCAAAAGGTTGATGCAAATGAGGTTTAAAGGACGAGAAATACGAATCCATTTTTTGTGCCTGCTTGCCGCATAGCCATGACTTTGAAAGTTCATCAAAAGCCACAACCGATGGGATAAGTTTTCCTTCATTCTCCAATTGTAAAATTTCTATGTTATCTTTATCTTTGGCGAATGAAATAACAGTATGAGTGGTTCCAAGATCTATACCAATAGGTAATATTTTGTGATTTTCTTTTGAAGTCGTATTTATCTGAACTAACATTACTGTTTTAACCCATTATTGAAATTTTTTATTTTTTTGTTTTGCTGACACTAAAGTTTTATAGAGGAAGCACAGCTCATGATATTGCTCCATCAGTTGATCGGCTGATTGCTCGAACATTTTTTGATCGTAAAGAGTTTGAAATTTCTTCGCGCCCTCTTCTATCAATAACATTATTTTTTGAATCAAATTATGCACTTCATCCTGGCTATTCGTTTCTTCTAATTCATTTTTTAAATCAAACATAAGCGCAAGCATAGATGATGATTGAACAGTGTGTATTGACATTTTATCTTTTGAAAATCCTGCACACTCAAGCATCATTTCTAATCGGCCAACTGGTTTTTGCAAACATTCATAGAGATCATTTATTTTTTTACAAATTTGCGTTGCTTTTAGTTTTTCATGATCTTCGCTAAAATTATCGGGGTGATATTTTTTTTGATAATCAAAATACATGTCTTCAATTTTTTCTAAATCCACATCTACTGAAATAAACTGCTTAAAGATATGAAAAGCAGAAACGGATTTTTGGCATAACTTATTGTACACGTCATCAAGTTTAAGATCTTGATTCAAAATATTGGTTTCTGCTGTATCTAATATATCAAACATGAAACGATTTTCCGCACCCACAACGACCTTTTTCGTTAGGGTTTGTAAATTCAAAACCAGATTCCATTTTATTGTCGATAAAATCCATAGCCATCCCTAATACATAAAACATCGATTTAGGGTCTACGCAAAAAGTCACGCCTTCGATTGTAAACTGTTCATCCATAAATTCTGGATCTTTCACAAAACTAAGAGTGTACGACAATCCAGAACATCCTTTACGATTTACGCCTATCCTAACCCCACCTGGCATGGGGTTTTGAGTAGATATCAAAGATTTAATGCGATTTAATGCATTTTCTGAAACATGGATTGGAACTTTTTTCGTAGACATGTTTTTTCCTAATTCACAACTTCCTGAACAGTTTCATTTTTTTGCACCTGTTTTCCACGATAGTCATCAACTGCTGCTTTAATAGCATCTTCAGCTAATACCGAACAATGAATTTTAACAGGTGGCAAACATAAATGCTCTGCTATTTCGATGTTTTTAATTTTTAAAGCATCTTCAATATGTTTGCCTTTAATCCATTCTGTAATCACAGAAGAGGATGCAATGGCCGAACCGCATCCAAATGTTTTAAATTTTACATCTTCTATAACGCCATCATCACTGACTTGAATTTGAAGACGCATAACGTCTCCACACGCAGGTGCACCAACGAGACCTGTACCTACTTTTGCACTACTTTTATCGAGTGTTCCAACATTTTTTGGATTCTCGTAATGATCGATTACTTTTTCACTGTAAGCCATAATTTTCTCCTTCTTTTTAAAATCAATGAGCTGCCCATTGAATATCTTTAATATTGATACCTTCTTGAGCCATTTCCCATAATGGACTCATATCACGTAATTTTTTCACAGCCTTAATCAGTTTTGCACAAGCAAATCTAATTTCGTCTTCTGTTGTAAAACGCCCCATACCAAATCGTATAGACGTATGTGCTAGTTCTTCCTCAACGCCTAAAGCTCTTAAAACATAAGATGGTTCAAGTGATGAAGATGTACACGCAGATCCTGATGAAACGGCAAGTTCTTTAATACCCATCATAAGTCCTTCACCTTCAACATATGCAAAACTTAAATTTAGACTTCCTGGGATGCGACTTTGTTCATCACCGTTAAGGTAAACTTCGTCTAAATTCTCGCGAATTTCTGATAACATCAGCTGCGTTAATAATTTGACTCTTTTAATTTCTTCATTCATTTCTAATCGTGCGATACGCGCCGCTTCACCTAAACCTGCGCATAAAGCTGGAGATAATGTACCAGATCTCATTCCTCGTTCTTGACCACCACCCGACAAAAGATGATTCAAACGAACACGAGGTTTACGTCTAACAAATAAAGCACCGATGCCCTTTGGACCGTACATTTTATGACCCGAAATGCTTAACAAATCGATATTCATTTCATTAACATCAATTGACATTTTCCCTGCTGCTTGTGCTGCATCGGTATGAAAAAATATATTATTTTGACGACAAATAGCCCCGATTTCTTTAATAGGTTGAATAACACCGATTTCATTATTCACCATCATAATAGAAACAAGTAATGTATCGGGTCTTATGGCATTTTTTAATGTATTTAAATCGATCAAGCCATTTTGCTGAACGGGTAAAAATGTAATCTCAAACCCTTGTTGTTCCAGTTGACGACACGATTCTAAAACACATTTATGTTCTGTAACGCATGTTATAATGTGGCGTTTTTGATCACCATAAAAACCAGCTAAGCCCTTAATGGCAAGGTTGTTAGATTCTGTGGCACCGCTGGTAAAGATAACTTCTCTTTCATCAGCGCCAATCAGTAATGCTAATTCTTTACGTGCATTTTCCACAGCCTCTTCAGCCATCCATCCAAAGGAATGATTTCTTGAATGAGGGTTGCCAAAAATATCTGTAAAATACGGAATCATCTTTTTAACAACTCTTGGATCGCAAGGCGTTGTAGACTGATAGTCTAAATAAATAAAATCTTTAGACATTATGGGGTGGACTTTTAATTGTGTTTCTGTCATTTATAAACCTCTTTTTCTTTATCAAACATACGAGCTGTCATTATGAATAACGACCCCAAATTTTTTGGCCATTTTACACCAAATATTAAAAAACTGATCCAAATCACAATTCTCTATACACGGCCCCATACTTACACGCAAAGACCCCATGCTTAAATGATCTGGGACTTTCATAGCTTTTAAAACATGAGAATCCTTTAGACTTCCAGATGAACATGCAGAACCTGCACTAACACCAATACCATTGATGTCCATAAATACAACCTGATTTTCAGATTTAACACCTTTCAAACAGATCATACTGGTGTTTTCAAGGCGATCGATCTGCTCTGGACCCATGCTTTTTCCTGCGATAAAAACATCGGGAAAAACATCTAAAATCTTTAATTCTAAACGATCTCTTTTGATCCCAATACCTTTCCATACATTGTTTTCTTGCTCTTCTATTGCTTTTTCCAACGCCACAGCAAAACTAATAACCCCTACAAGGTTTTCTGTTCCGGCACGTCGATATTGCTCTTGTCCGCCACCTTTTACAAAAGCTGGCAATTCCCAATTTTTTTTAATAACGCAACATCCAATGCCACCAAATCCACCAATTTTATGCGCAGACAAAGCACAAGAAGAAAACAATGAAAAATCGATTTTCCTTTTACCTAAAACTTGAACAGCATCACAATGAAAATAGGCGCCATACTGCTTACATAAATTTGAAATGGTACGGACATCTTGCACTACACCCGTTTCATTATTAGCGTACATCATGCAAACCAAAGAAGGCCGCGATTGTTTTGAAAGCCAACTTTCTAAATCCCCTAGATCTATGCGGCCCCAAGAATCTACATTTAAAATATCCACCGAAGATTTTGCACTCAAGACCGAACTATGCTCTACCGATGAAACCAATATCGGCCCATCAAAAGACTGGATAACACTGTTATTCACTTCAGTAGCACCGCTTGTGAAAATTATTTCGTAATCTGTTCTAGAGATATTTAATAAATTAAACAAAATATCACGTGATGATTCTAGTGCATATTTAGCTTTGCGCCCCCAATCATGAATTGCAGAAGGGTTTATGGTATTCAAATCTTGCCATTTTTGGTTTTCAAAGCACTCTTTGCGAACGGGCACCGAAGCATTGTAATCTAGATAAATGTAATGACTATAACTATGTATCATGACTTTACACCACTGTATTCTAGATGACGTAATGAAAAATGCTCCAACATATGATCAGAAAGAAACTGCTTTTCTTCTCTATTAATTTTAAAAAGCAAAGTATCTATTTTTTGATCACAGACGTCTTTTAAAGAAATGTTTTTCAAAAATGTTAAGACCAAACTATCAAGATTACGCCACAAACGATGTGTCAGACAATGAGACCCATGTTTTACACATGGAAAATTAGAAGAAGAAACAGAGCATCGCGTTGAAGGCTGAATACTTTCCATACTTTCTATAATATCAAGGATGCAAATTTCAGATGTATCACGACTTAACGCATAACCACCATTAGAGCCTCTGATACTTTTCACAATGTCATTTCGTCTTAATTTTAAAAAAATTTGCTCTAAATAAGGCAAAGGAAGATTTTGTTTTTCTGCAATAGCACTTAATGAAACAGGCTGATCAGATTCGTTTGATGCAATATCAACAAGCGCAATAATAGCATATTTAGATTTTGTACCCAGTTTCATTCAAAATAATATTTTTACAATCCTTATTACGGATTAGAATAACAAATCCGACCAAAACAGTCAACTTCTTATTCAGACAATCTCTTCATAAGCCTTACGTGAAGCTACTACTAAGATCGCTCTATAAAGACATCCAGCATCTGTCCCACAATAGGTAATATTTTTTGATCTTTGTTGGGCTCAATCTTATAGACAAGATCAACTATTCGAGTATCCACTTTTTCAGCATTATTACCACTTAATTGTCTCTTAGACGAAGCGTAAGGCTCATATCTAACAAACTCTAAAGCATAAGATATTTTTGAATTCCCTCTCAAATAGGCATGCGCTTTCGCCCCTATTTTGTACATCCACATATCATTTTCATCAATTTGAATGCGCACATGCAAAGGATTATGACTGCCCATAATTAAATTTTCACCTTGCATCGATTCATTAATGTATTCACCTTTTCTAATGTAGGTCTTTAAAATAATTCCATCTACAGGTGCTTTAACTGTGTGTTTATCCAGCAAGATTTTAGATAAATTTAATTTATTCACAGCCTGATCCAATTTACTTTTATGAAGATTTAAATCGGCTAGTGCTGTATTAAAGTCTGATTCAGATTTCTTAAGATCTATTTCACTTTTAATACCCTTGTTCAACTTCTTATCTCGCTTATGAATTTCAAAAGCATATTGATAATAAGCATCAAAAGATTGAACTGAAAACTCTAATTCTTTAATGCTATTTTCATCTAATTTGACTTGCTCTAGTTGCTGCCTTCGATCCAAAACAAACAAAGGCTGATCTTTTTTGACCTCATCACCTTCTTTAACTAAAATATCAGCGATGATGCCTGAAATAAAAGACCCAACATTAATATTGCGAGAACTGCATTCAACAATCCCTAATCCTGAAATCCATGATTGATAAGGGGATGATGAGGGAATATTCATTTGATGATAAGGAATATCTGCTAACCGACCTCTGTTAAAACTAAAAACTAACGCTAGGAAAATCCCACAAGAAGCAACTAAAAAAATAGGTTTTTTTAATAAGAATTGCACTATTTCATTTTTCATAAAATCTTTTAAATTCATGATTTTCCTCTTTTTTCTTGCTTTAAAATCGTACCATCATTCATATAGGCAATGCGATCAGCATAATCGTATATACGTGAATCGTGCGTCACAATGACAAAAGTCGTTTTCGCTTTCTGGTTAATTACTTTCATTAAATCCATTATTTTTTGACCAGTATCCAAATCCAGAGCACTGGTAGGTTCGTCACAAATGACAAGACTAGGATTGTGAATTAAAGACCTTGCAATTGCAATACGCTGCTGCTGCCCACCCGATAATTGATTAATAGAAGACCATGCTTTGTCTTTCAACCCAACATCTTCAAGCATTTTTAATACTTTTTCTTGAGCTTCATCCGGACTAACATTTTGAATGATTAATGGAATCATAATATTTTCCATCACATTTAAAGTAGGAATTAAATTAAATGACTGAAAAATAAACCCAACGTGCTTTGCTCTAAAAGATAGTATTTTTTCAGTCGATACAGTATTTAAATCTAATCCTTGAACCCGACATATACCAGAATCTAGATGCATGATTCCGGCTAAAATAGAAATTAATGTTGTTTTACCGCAACCAGATGGCCCCACTAACATCAACATTTCACTTTGATAAATATCAAGATTAATATCGCGAAGAGCAACGACCTCTGATGAAAAAGTTTTAAATGTTTTGCCTAGATTTTGACATTCTGCAATCTTATTCATGATCAGCTCCTGAACACAATTGCAGGATCAACGCCAATAACTCTTTTAATACCTAAATAAGCAGACAAGCAAATAATAAAGAAGACACCTAAAAATGAATAAAGCAAAAGAATGGGTGGCATTCGAAAGGCTAAAACGGAATCATGAAATTTCATTCCAAATAAACTGGCCAACCCTACACCAATGCCATAACCAATAATACCAACAGTAATGGCTTGTATAATAACCATAAAAGACAAATTACGATTTTGAAGACCCATGGCTTTTAAAACAGCATAATATTTTGTATTTTCATGAACAAAATTAAAAAAAGTTTGCCCAACTACAGCTATTCCAACCAAAAAACCTAAAGCAACAGAGATCCCAAAATTAATAGGAATTCCTGTACTTTTCATCCAATAATTTAAATTAACCTGGGCAAATTCTTCAGATGAATAGGCTTTCAAATCTGTTCGTTGCTGAATCGCGTTACATACATCGGGAAGATATGCATCGGGCTTTAGTTTAACCAAAACATAGGTTAAATATTTAGACGTTGGCGGCGCATAGCTAACAGCTCTGGAATATAAAGTATAAGCTTGCGGTTGAAGGACAAAATTACGTGTAGATTTTACATAACCAACAACAATTGCTCTTTTATCGTTAATTTCAATAACATCGCCTATCAACAACGGCCTGGTTTCTGTTTCAGAAATTTTAATGCGTAACCTACTATACGCAGCCTCTTTGTCTACAAAAATAGCATCCGATCTTTTAAAGTCTTCTAAAGATCCTTCTATTAAATACGGCGGTGCCCCTATTAAAGTTCCATCATCTAATCCCGTCAAATCAAGAGTTTTACTTGATCCATCAGGTAAACGGGCTTTGGTTAAATTTTTATACATAGGCACCGCCCATGCAACACCTGGAATACTTTTAATGCGCATCAATTCAATATCGCGCATGGGTTTTGATTCTTCAACAAATTGAACGCCCTTATCCATTACCCAAATATCAGGTAAAGAAACATCACGCACAAAACTGTAGGTACGAGAAAGCAGCCCTACCAAAATCGATGGTTGTTGCGTCATAATTAGTGAAGCAAAAGCAATACCAACAATCATGCTGACTAGTTTACTTTTATCGCCAAAAAGCATTTTCAAAGCTATAAGATGCAAAAATTAAACCGAAATGCACAAATCCTTCTCTATCTTAAATCATTTTATTTAAACTTTATAAAAATATTTTTTTATGATAAATTCTTTACATTTAAGACTTACATTTTCAAAAAATCGATCACCATAAAAATTAAAAAATTACTTCTCACATTACTATTTTTAATAACCAATCTTATTACAGCCTCTGCTTCAATCAGAGAATCTTTACCAACGATCGACAAACCTTTAGCTTTTGTGCAGTTAGCATCTGTTTTACCCACACAACCAACTGAAGATCTTAACCGCAGTTTAACACAGATTCAATCAACACCTAACTTACTAGCATCTTTCACTTATCTAAAGATGCTGACGTTTACAGATAATACCAAACGAAACAACACAGAAACATTTAGACACTATAAGAATATGTAACAATATTTTTCTAATTCCAAAATTCCACCCATTGAACATGCTAATGATTTTTTTAGTAAGCTTAACGAATTTGAAACAGCAACAAATTATCTTCTTTAAGCGCGTCAACTTCTTCTTGGAAAAAATCTATTTAGCACCAATAGATCGGAATCAAAAAAAGCTGACGCTTTTCTGTTCAACGACGTAATTAAGCCTTATTTTGACTACCTTTCCATAAAATCTTTAAATCCTTCCTTATCAGAACAAAAGCTCTGGCTGCATTTCGCGCATCTAAACGATCGTGAATATAGAAATGAAGCTCAATTTAAAATAGTACAATCTATGGCTAATACTATTGTTCAGTCTATACATTCTTTAAAGCATTTTTCAGATGTAGAATTATTTACAAAAATTCAAAATATTATCAGAGTGAAAGATAAAATAACAGCAGACATTATCCCATCAGATGAATTAAAAATCTATATCAAAGTAGTAGAACAAGTAACAAGTTTCATTCCTTTCCAAAATTATTCATCTATCGCCACCCGATGACATTGCTGAATGGAATTTTATTTCTGAACAATATCGTTGCAAAAATAAATAGCATAAATCATTCAACACAAGATGAAGAAACAATGTATTTGGTTTCACAAAGACAAAAACTAGCTGGTTTGCAAGATACATAGGCAACAAACACTCTTTCTTTCTACATTCGTGAAGCAACAAAATTGCAACACTCCGAGTATATTACCTGCAGTAATATAGCTAAATATGACATGGATAAACTTCAACCCTTATTATCCACTGCTGCAAATCAATATCACCTAGACAACGGTACTGATCTCAACCAGATGTTTCATAACATTTCAAGATATACAAATTCAAAGCATACTGTTCAACTTATATTCTCTCTTATTCAAGATATGCTCGAGCGACACAGAAGGAATATCTAAATCTTTTATTATCCAAGAAACAAGTTTTTATTTTGTTTTTCACAAAAAGTTATTTTACGCTTAACCATGATATTTTAAAACACTAGGAACAACATGAAGAAAAATAGAGCTTTATCAAATTTAATTAAGACTGGATTCATTATTTTTTTGTCATTGAATGTCGCAAATTCAACTACGACTGATGAAAAAGAAAAACCACACATGACAAAAAAAGATGGTACAAAGCCTAACAGAAAAGAGAAAAAAAAACATACTCACGCTGAAAGATTAGAACATTTCAAACTGAACGATCTTAAGAAATTACAAAAAAAACACGATATCATTTTAGCATCTATAAAAAAGAGTGACACAGCGACAGAATTAAAAGATCTCTATAAAACAAAACTAGAAGTTGTTGCTAAATTTATAACTTTAGCAAATGACTCAACAGAACCAGCATTATTATCTAAACTAAGAAAATTAAAAACTGCCATGTTTCAAGACTTGTACGCCGTTGAAAACAAATTAGATTTTACAAAATATGTTTCCTATATAGAGTCAAAATTTACAAAACAAAAGAAAAAATATGATGATCATCAAGCACATTACTCTGAAGATTCAAAAAAAATATTTTCTTTTCTTTTAGATAATGTCGAAAAAATATTAACGACTGCAAAAAAAATATCTGAACCAACAGAAAATGTTTCAAAAGAATCAAACGAAGAAAGAGGCATCTTGCTGCTAAATCAAGCAGATGAGCTTATAAAAGAATCTTATAATCTTCCATGCTCTGATTGTAAAAAATCAAGAATGAAGTCTAAAAAATAATATTAAAGAAGACCAAATTTTGCTATACTGTGAACTTTGGTCTTCTTACATTTAAATAAATGATTGCTTTACTTTCTGGTTCTAAAAATCTTCCTGTTCAACTCCATGATTACTTTATTCAAGAAAAAGTATCTCATTGCTGTGTTTTATTCGAAAATCATTTAAATGAACCTTTAATCCAAAAATTAGAAACAAACAATACTCCATATATCATTAATCAAATTGGTCAACTTCGACCTTTCTTTAAATTTTTAAAACAGCACAATGCGAAGAAGCTGATTTTCGCAGGTTCCATAGATCGAAAAAAAATAAATCCTCTTCATTTTGATACTTTAGGTTTAAAATGGCTTTTTAAAATAGGAAGTGCCTTTTTTAAAGGGGACGACAATTTACTGCAGACACTTATAAAGTTACTGCAAAAAGAACAATTTAACATTATGCCCGTTAGCCATTACTTGAAAGATCTGTTTATTGACGTTGGTAACCATGCTTCTTTCAAAATATCTTCAGAAACCATACCTAATGTTCAATATGGTTTCGATTTGCTGAACACACTGTCTCCTTTTGATGTAGGGCAAGCTGTCATCATAGACCGAGGAAAAGTTATAGGTATTGAAGGACCAGAAGGAACAGAGCAACTCATACAACGTTGTAAAGATCTTTTAACACCAGATTCCAAAGCCATTCTGATTAAAACATCCAAAAAAAATCAGTCTCACTTAATTGACCTTCCAACCATTGGCCCTGAAACTTTTGCACAAGCCCATCAGTGCATGATAACCGGCATTGCTATTGAAGCATTAAAAGTGCAAGTTCTTGATCTACGCCAATGTGTCGAAATAGCCAATCAAAACAACATGTTTTTTTATTCTATGAATAACCAAGAAAGATAAATTATGAAAAATCCAGCTCGTTATGAAACCGTCGTTGAATTATTGGAATTAATGCTAGATTCCTTGCATATGCCAGTCGATAAAATCATCCATTACTATATGAAAGAAAGAACATATATAGGTGCAAAAGATCGCAGATTTATCGTTGATACTTTCTATAAAATTCTGCGACACAGCAACAAAATTTTACGATTAGCTCCTAATTCTCCTCGGCTCATTTTGGCCCATTATTTAATACATTTTGAAAACTTTGAATTAAAAGATTTAGATACCATTTTTACTGGCGAAGAATATGAACTGGATTATTTAAGACCTGCTGAAAAAAAGAAATTATCAAATGAAGTTGTATTTGATGAATATGAAATGCTAAATCTTCCGAAACGATTGGTTGAATTTTTAAAAGAAGACGGCATTATATCGGATATAGAATCGTTTTCTGAATCATTACTAGATGAAGCCCCCCTCACTTTAAGAGTTAATAAAACTAAATCAAATGTGGAAGAAATTACAGCTCAACTGGAAGCCCTTCAAATACCATGCTCCATAGGCTCTCATTCTGACCATGCTATCATTTGTTCAAAACGTTTTAATTTGCAAGAAACTTCATTTCTCAAACAAGGACATGTTGAAGTACAAGATGAAGGTTCTCAGCTTATGTCTTTGTTTTGCAATGTCACAGAACCTATGAAAGTGCTCGATTTTTGTGCAGGAGGTGGCGGAAAAACTTTGCATTTAGCTGATCTGATGAATCATAAAGGTCAAATTTTTGCACATGATATTCACACCAAAAGATTGCAGCAACTTAAAAAACGTGCTGCTCGTGCAGAAATATTTAATCTTCAATTTATAGAAGACGCAAACGAAAGATTTCAGTCTAGGTATCAAAACTATTTTGATTGTGTTTTGGTTGATGCACCATGTTCTGGCACAGGAACTTGGAGAAGAAATCCAGATATGCGCGTCAAATTCGATAAGGTTAATATCGATGAACTAGCCCAATTGCAACTTGATATTTTGCAACAAGCCAGTATATTTGTAAAACCTAAAGGGTCTCTTGTGTATGTAACATGCTCTATCTTGAAACAAGAAAATCAATCTGTAATAAAAAAATTTTTAAAGAATCTTGATCCAGACATTATGCAATTTGAAATCAATGATTCTTTTCATCAAAAAAGCACAGCTGATTTATGGAAAAAACTAAAAGCTGAGTCGCAATCTGAAGATTCCGTAGGTTTAAATTTATTTCCACATATCCATAAAACCGATGGTTTTTATCTCTGCAGATTAAAACGAACCGTTTAACTGTGAGCACCCATTTAAAAATATGAAATGCTTAACATAAAAATTCTATTCAATTTATATCTCTTTGAGGGATACAATAGAAATGATCTCTCAAAGATTAAACAGCTTAAATCATATAAATTTAGTTTTTTAAAAATAGTAAAAGAATGACGAAAAAAATACACATAGGTCCATCACTACTTGCTGCTAATCCACTCAATTTGGAATACGCGCTTAATTGCATACATGAAACGGATGCAGATTATTTGCATTGTGATGTCATGGATGGCCTGTACGTTCCTAATTTTGGTTTATCCTTAAACTCAATTGAAAAAATACGTGACTACAGTTCTTTGCCTATAGATGTTCATTTTATGACGAAGAATATGGATTTACCTTTCTCTTGGTCTATTAATTTTAAACCTAACTCTGTTACCTTTCATCCAGAAACAGTGATGCATGTGCATCGTCATGTGGAATGTTTAAAGTCCAAAGGCATTCGTGTTGGGTTAGCATTTAACCCATCAACATCCCTTCAAATTCTTGACGAGATTCATGACATTTTAGACTACGTGTTAGTCATGGGAGTTAACCCTGGATTTTGTGGACAACAATTTATCCCTTCAGCCTGTACAAAAATCAGACGAATTAAACAAAATTTTCCAGCACTTCCTATTCAAGTTGATGGAGGGATTAGTTTAAAAACAATACAACCTTGTTTTGCATCTGGCGCTACATCTTTTGTTTGCGGATCATCTTTATTTTCAAATGTATTTCATGAAAATAGTACATCAAAATCTCTTGAAAAAAATATTGAATTTTTAAAATCTCAACTACATGTATTACGCCAATCTACAGAAATCCCACAAAAGTGAAACATACTGACATACACACTTCTTTATCACAGCAATTTTGGCAATGGTTTTTGCAGTACAAAAGTTATGGATTTTCTTTATTAAGCAAAAAGAAAAAAGTCCTCGCCTTTCAGAACCGAGAATGGGTTCCTGGTAATGCTTTGAGGGGCAAAAAAATAATTCAAAATGAAATTACTTTTGACCAGCAATCTTTCAGAGTCCAAGATATTTTTTCAATGATAGAAGGAACTTTAGCTCCACATTCAGAAGCTTTAACCTATTTGCATTCTTTCGGTTTTTTAAGAGATCTTCTAGCTGTTCCTGAAAATAACGCCCGTAAATTTGCACGCCAAATTATTGAAAACTGGATTATATATCATCAATCACCTTTTTCAAATCACTGGACCAGCAAAGCATGGGATATTGAAATCGTAGCTATCCGCCTATACAGCCTTATTATTTTCCACCAAGAGTTGATTAATACATCCAGCGATCAGTTTAAAGACATTATTGAAAATGAAATAGATAGAAGTTTCAAGTTTTTAAGGCGGCATTGGTCATTTGAATATGAGGATATCAATTTATTTTGGTGTTTAAGCAGTTTACTTATTGCTTATTCAAATGGTTACGATAAATATGTTTATCATCATGAAATTGTTTCAAACTTGCATTTATTTCGTAAAAAAATAAGTTTAATTATTCTGAATGATGGCATGATTTATTTACGTGATACCAGTCTTCAAGTTTATATCGTTCAAAATCTTATAGAAGTAAGGACCGCATTACTCAATTGGGCTAATCGCCTGAATCAAAAAAGGAAAAGCAAAGCTAATCAAAAAATAATTGATCAACTGAATGGACTGATGGATTATATCCAAAAAAAAATTGATTCAATGACCAATATTATTCGATTAATGCGTCACGGAGACGGAGCTTTAACACAACTAGCTACCCAACTCACGGTATGGAAAGGCTTAAACTTTAATCCATCGTCAGATCAAATTGATAGTATTTTAAGCATGTCCTTAAGCGATTCATCGAGGCCTTTAACACGAGCACCTTATGGAGGTCTTGAACGACTTACGAATAAAAAATCTGTTGTTATCGTTAATACCAATATGGTCGACAGCGAATCAAAAAAATTTATGCCTATTTATACCAGCGGAGATGACCACAAAGAATCTGGAGGTGAGAGATCTCTTGATGTGCTCAATTTTGATTGGAGTTTAGGATCTATTCGTATCATTGAAAATGCGGAAGTCATCCTTCAAATGCCCAATGGTGAATGGATCGATGCTATTGATAAATCAGCATCTCTTTTAAAGATTAAACGTCATTTTCAAGAAAACAAATCGGTATGTTTTTTTGAATTAGAAAGCTCTATGCAGCAACTGTCTTTCACACTTCAAAAACTTCTTATGTTGGATTCCGATAAACTGTTATTCAAAGCAAGAGAAACATTTCAGCTTAAATTCAACTGTATAATAGGTTTAAAGTTTAAACTTAATCCCTTATGCCATGTTCGAAAATTGCACGATAATATTTGCATAGAACTTTCTGAAAAATCGGCTAAAGAAGGTTTCAATTTATCCTACCCTAATACACTTAATTCTTCATTTTTACAAAATCATAGATCTCATCATAAAGCCCCATTAACTTGGATTTTTCGATCCTCTGGTGAAGACCAAAAAGAATTCTTTAATGATGCCGTCAATCCAGAAATTATCCTTTTAAAATCTATTGGAAAAAATAAGCAAACATCCATTCAATGGTCATTCGAAATTGAATAATTAAAAATTTAAAAAGTATTCTCCATGAAGAACTCATTGAATCTTAGCCCCTATGAATGTTTCGAATTTGCATTTATATTTGTGCCTTGCTATGAACATTTAAAATTACTACGTGAATTAGCAAACGTCATTGATTGTGAAATTGAAGTCCTCAAACAATTTCACACACCCATAATAAACAAATATTATCACAATCATATTGTTAATTTTCCACATTTATCCGTTGATCAATATGGCCTTATGGGAATAGAAATAGATTCACTCATTGACATTGTGAAGCAAATATCTAGTAACATATATGCATTCCAACTTGGAATGCTTCCAGAATTATCCCTTTTAGATAACTATGTTTTCTTTGACGCACATAATTAAGAAAATATTGATCCCATTTTTAAAGATACATTTTTAAGTTTCAGAAATATGTTCTTCAAAAATATTCAAACCAAATTCCCTATCAAACAAGCCTATCTTCATAAACAAAAAAATAGTGCTGATTTACTAGAATTAGATTTAATTGATAGATTTTACCAGAATTGGATGATTCCAGAATACAACCGAATGAGACCACATTTTACCCTACAATATCTCCCAGTTTTTCCAAAAGATCTTATCGACTTGCAATTACGCGATAACCCCAAAATTCAGACTATTCTTAATATCCTACAGAATATAGTGATCGACAAAATAGGAATAATTGAAATTGATACTTTTGGCAATCCAACAACAAAGAAACCTCAATTCTTATTAGATCTAAAGTAATATCCCTTTTAGCGAATCAAAAAAAACTAATTTTTATTTAACATTTTTCCAAATACGTCGCATCGAGCAATAAAACAACAGGCTCATAATAGAAGCATAAATGAGAAATTTCACACCAGTGGCTTTTCTCTGTTCTAATTCTGGTTCTGAAGCCCACGCAAGAAATGTAACCACATCATGAGCCATCTGCTCTATCGTTGCATTTGTTCCATCTGTGTAGGTAACTAAATCCTTTGAAAGAGGTTGAGGCATAGCAATTTTATGACCTGGAAAATATTGATTGTAATGTAAGCTTGAAGAAATTTCGAAACCTTTAGGAGCTGCTGTATACCCTGTTAAAATAGCATAAATATAATCTACACCTCGTTCCTTAGCTTTTGTAATTAAAGATAAATCTGGAGGTTCAGCACCCCCATTGGACGCTTTAGCTGCATTAATATTGGGATAAGGATTAGGGAAAGTATCCTTAGGTAGACCTGGGCGTTCAAACATTTTTCCATCTTGATCTGGACCATCAGCAACCATAAAACTACTTGCAAATGCTTTGATTTCATCTTCGTTATAACCAAGATCACTTAAAGTTCTAAAAGCAACAAATTTCAAACCGTGACAAGCCGCACAAACTTGTTTATAAACCTGCAATCCTCGTTGTAAGGATTTACGGTTGAATGTTCCTGTTGGTTTTTGAAAAGACCATTCTTGCTGTGGAATTTGGACATCGCTTTTTTCAGCCCATATAATGGGAGCGTTCATACATAAGAAAACGTACATAAAAAATGGCATGAGGCTCTTTTTTATCAATTTTAATTTATGGTTTTGCACTATTAACTTCTATGTAAACGTATGTTCTTTTTTGTATTTTTCCACGTTCTATGGAAAAAATAAATAGCTATCCTGCTTATTTGAAATCTTAATTATCCTGAGACGATAAATTGCTGATTTTCAACGACTAAATTCCCTTTAAATTGATCTTGCACATTGAATGGCAAACTTTGTTATATTTTCGATTAAAGATGTTGTTACAGGAAATTTTGCCTTTAAGTTAGTTTCACTTTCAGAATTTGCTATTCCCTTATGTTGACATTCTTCTTCCCTAAATTCTTCTAAAGTATCTGCTAATTTTTTTTCGTCCACATTTTGACTTTGGGAAAGAACATGCACTTGGTGAGCATAATGTTCATCGATAACCGTCTCCACAGCACTTGTACATGCATGTGCCACGTTCCGTCCAGCAAAGGCTGTTAGCGCACCCATAAAAAAACCACCTATATGCCAAAATGGCATGAGATAGGAAGGCCTTATCTTTTTTTCAACAAGGTAGTGATTAAAAAAACGAAGATGTTTATATTCCTGATCCAACATATGTGTAATCGCAGGATCGGCACCTAAAATGAATAGCTGTCCCTTATAGATTTGAACAGCACCATGTTCACCAGCATGATTAACACGCATCCAACTGTTAAACTCTTCTTGATCTACACATTCGTTCTTTTTTTCGTTTTTCATAATGACTAAATCGTTCATTGGATTTTTTTAAAGACATTGGGAGTTTCATCAAACTTTTGGGCTAATTTATTTTTGGTTTTTTCTTTATTTTTCTCTACTAACTTTATGAAAGTATCTCGCATTTCGTCAATAGGGACAAATAAATTTAAACTGATAAGAAAAAATCCTGAAAAAAACATGAGCAATCCAAGCACGGCCCAAACACCAAAAATTTGTGAAAAATAGTGTGTCAAATAGCCTGTTGATAAGTACATCAGTGCTTTAGTGATTCCTGCAGCCTTTGAATATTTGGAAAAGCGCTGACTTACGTGAAAAGATTTAATCACAAGTGGCGCAGCAGGATCAAAACTAGCTGTAGCAATAATCGCAATCACCTGTGCTACAAAAACAGACAAATGATGAGTATTATTAACCATCCAAAAGAAACTTAAGGGCATTAAAACAAAGGATGTCCACGTTCTTATTTTTAAAATTTTAAAGGGATGGTATTTTATGGTAAATCGTGCACAAATATATAAAAAAATAATTTCAGCAAGCATAACAAAACCATTGCTAAATAATATAGCGCTAGGATCCATTCCTAAACGATCTGACATCATATCTGAACAAACGCTAAAAGCGAAATAAAAGGCTGTTGGGCAAATAACATTCATTCCCAGCAAAGCCATAAAATTACGTTTTTCAAAATAACGCTGAAGATGTGCTTCTTCTGTATTTAAAGTTTTTTGAGATGATGTAAATTCTTCAGGTTCAGTCAAATATAATCTGGCAAATGTTGCGCATACCGCAATAATAGAACCGATATAAAACGCTACCTTCCAACCATTTTCTGGTAAGAAACGCAAACACAAACTACCCATTAATGTAGCAAAAAAACCTCCTAAATCGCACGTTATAGGAATAAGAACAGAAGCTAAAAATACCTTAGACGTTAAAGGTAGCGTTTCTGTTATGTAAACCTCGGCACACTTAGATTCTCCGGTAGAGCTGAAACCTTGAAGAGTCCGACATAGCATCATCAAAAATGTCGCATAAACCCCCCACTGAGCATATGTAGGAATATTAGGAATAAGCAAACATGTTCCTGCCATAATCAAAGTAGTATAGGTTAAAACAGTTACACGACCATATTTATCTCCAATCATTCCCCAAAAATAGGCACCAAATGGTTTGATAACAAACGTAGAGCTAAAAGCTAAAATACTTAAGAACTTTGTAACTGTGGGATCAGTTTTGGGTAAAAATATTGGAGTGATAACAAATGAAAGATGTGTAAAAAGCATAAGATCAAAATATTCAAGAAAATTCCCTGCTAAGACGATAATCATCGATTTAATTTCATCATACGAGAACTTATCCTTCATTTTTTGATTCATTATCGTCTTTTTCCTGACCAGATTTTTATGGACTATATTCTTTTTAAACTATATATAACATTTGTTAAACTAATTCATTTCTTCAACAAGTTCAATTTTTAATATTGAGCATGCAATTTTGAAAATTAGAATATTCGTTTGAATTAACTTAAGGCGCACGAGTGATACGTTTACATTATTCGGATCAATAAAACGCAGCTGTGAATTTTCTCGACCAGCATTCCACAAAACGCTAAAGCGATAAGCTAATTGGTACAAATGTTGGATGATACGATGAGGTTCTTTGTGAACATATGCCATTTGTAACACACGTGGCCAATTGTTAATTTCTTTTATTAATGCTATTTCTTCTTCATTCACCAATAAGTCTAACTTTACATCATCTAATGCTTTGTCATCAGCAATATGGGGAAATGTTTTTGTCATTTGTTTAATCACAGAATGCATGCGAGCATAAGCATAATTAACATAAAAAACAGGGTTGTCTTTATTGTGAGAAACGACTAAATCAAAATCAAAATCCAGCGCCATATCATGGTGCCTGGATAACATTAAGTAGCGAGTAGCATTAATCCCAACACGTTCTAGAACATCTCTAAATGTAATAAAATTTCCCGACCTTTTAGACATGCGAACAGATTTGCCACCATCAACAAAATTGACCATTTGCGTAAGCCTAACATCCAACGTATCTGCATCAGACATAGCTGAAACAGCTGCTTTTAATCTTTTAACATATCCAATGTGATCAGCGCCAAAAATATTCAATAATTTCTTAAAGCCTCGTTGAATTTTATAATAATGGTAACCGACGTCACCAGCAAAATACGTCCATGATTTATCAGATTTTTGCAAAGCACGATCTACATCGTCTCCAAATTGAATGGCCTTAAATAAGAGCTGTGGTTTTTCCTCCCAATCATCGACAGTGATTCCTAAAGGAGCAGCCAAAACCCCATTATAAATCAAACCTGCTTTCTGAAAATTCTTAAGCATTTGATTCAAATGACCCTCATCAATAATTTCCCTTTCTGACGTATACACATCCATTATAATGTGCGCAAAATTCAAATCATCTTTAATTTTATTCATCATTTCAACTACGCTAAAATCTTTTACGATTTGTAACATTTCTGAATATTCCAATGAAAGTAAAGTGTCTCCATATTTTTCTTTTAACTTTGTTCCCACAGAAACTAAATAATCACCTCTATACATATCTGGACCAAATTGGTCTTCAGAAACATCTTGCCCTAAGGCTTGTTTATAACGCCATATCGCCGATTCCCCAAGGGCATCAACTTGACCTCCTGCATCATTTATATAATATTCACGCGTCACTTTATGTCCGCAAAATTCTAACAATGATGCCAGGGTATCGCCATAAATAGCATTGCGGCCATGACCTGCATGTAAAGGTCCGGTTGGATTCACAGAAACAAATTCCACAAGAATTTCATCTGGATTGTCAACTTGAGGTTTTCCAAAAGATTCTTTTAATTGCCAAACCTTCATCATTGTTTCATGCCAAAATGATGGATTCATGGTCATATTAATAAAACCCGGACCAGCAATTTCAAATTTCATGATGTTTAAATTATCATTCATACGAACAATAATTTTTTGGGCAAGCTCTTGAGTTTTGCACGATAATTGTTTAGATAGAACCATAGCTATGTTTGTGGCTAAATCACCATGACGAGCATCTTTTGTTGGCTCGACAACAACTTTAGAAAAATCTATATGATCAAGATTATACTCATTTTTTACAGCATTTATAAGCCATTGATAAACATCGTCAAAAATATTCATAAATCTCTTTTTCAAAAAACACTCAATTTGTACTATCTTATCAAAAAACAGTGATAAATACTATTTCTTCTAGCAATCTACGTTAGAATTTGTGTCAATAGTTTAAAAATATTATACCCTATTTGAATGCTATCTATTTTATAATCTTAAATATTGCTGAAGATGTTAAAGATATTTAAACAACACTTTCCTTTTGAAAATGAGTCTTTAGCCCGAACTTTTATTTCTTAAAATTTATAATCACCTAAACAAAAACTTCTTGACATTAATTTGGTATTTTCATAAGATCTATTAAGTATCGTTTATGCGATAACCCTTTAAAAAGGGGGTGTAGCTCAGTTGGTTAGAGCGCCGGCCTGTCACGCCGGAGGTCGCGGGTTCGAGCCCCGTCACTCCCGCCATTTTAAAAATTTACATAAATAAAAAAAATTACTGTCCATAATTTTATAATAAAAATTATTTTTATAATTTTAACTCTCTAGCGCATTTTTATAGGTCATAAAAAATCACAATCTTTGTATTTATCACTACATTTAGTATGTATAACATTTTTGAACTATTATTTACAGCTAAATTTAAAAATTAAGTCTATAGCTTCTAAATATTGAGCATAAAAAATCATTTTACCTTCGTCACAATCTTGCATAAGTTTAGGCATATGCGGGATAGAGGCTAGCTTAGGAATTTTTAAACCAATAGCATTTTCATTATCGTTAAAAAATATTTCTTGATGATGATTGCATTTTGAACATGTTACATAGGCCATATTCTCTATATACCCTAATAACGGAATATTCAATTTTAAAAACATTTCTTGCGCTTTTATCGCATCGATAACGGCCAATCTTTGAGGTGTAGTCACTAAAATAACACCGTCAATCACCAACTGTTGAATCAAACTGAGATGTATATCTCCCGTTCCAGGCGGAGTGTCAATAATCAAGACATCTAAATTACCATGATAATTCCATTCAACTTCAAACAAAAGTTGCAACAAAGCGCTTTGCGCCATAGGACCGCGCCAAATCGTTGCTTTATCTGCACTCACTAAAAAGCTTAGAGACATTAATGCTAAGCCATTTTTTTGTATAGGAATTATTTTTTTATCACTTGTCACTTCTGGTTTTTCAAATGTTCCTGTGATAGTTGCCAAAGATGGACCATAAATATCAGCGTCTAACAATCCAACCTTTAAACCTTTTTGTTGCAACCCTAAAGCCAATTGCAAACTGGTAGTAGATTTTCCCACCCCACCTTTTCCAGAGGCTACTAGGTAAATTTTTTGGACTCCTAAAATATTACGCTTGCTCTGAACTTGTTTATTTTCTAATACAGGTGCTTTTTTAAATACTTCGTACCCTATCAAAAATTCAAAATCAGAACTTACAGCTTTTTGAATTTTTTCTTCAAATTCAATCTGATGTTGGTTTGACGAAAATGTTTTCTCAATTTGAAAAATTAAATAAATTTTTTGTTCTGATATTTTTATGGAACTTAACACAGGTAGTGTTTGAAAAAAATCTTTCCAAAAATGGGTATCAGATAATGCACTTAGAATCTTTTTTTGAATATCTTCAATCATGATTCTTAAATTCTTAAAAGGCTAGCGCCCCAAGTAAGACCAGCGCCCATACCTACAATTAACACGGTTGAATTATTTTTCAATGTTCCATTTTTTAAGGACACATCCAATGCCAGTGGTATTGATGCAGCAGAAGTATTAGCGTGCACATCAACAGTTACAATCACCTTTTCTGAAGGTAAATTGAAACGCTCTGCTATTCCTTTAATAATTCGCGCATTGGCTTGATGAGGAATAATGTAATCAATGTCATCTATAGATATATTATTTTTTTCTAAGACAACTTCTATAGCTTGCCCCATTTTCAAAATGGCGTTTTTAAATATTTCTTTTCCATCCATAACAATAGCACCTTTTTCTTCAGGTGTTTTGATCGATGGATCAACATAAAGTTTGTCGTAACCGCAACCATCGCTGAATAAACAAGATGTTGCTTTTATTTTTTCATCTGCATGCAAGTTAGTGGCTGAAACAATAATTGCACCTGCACCATCACCAAAAAGAACGCATGTACCGCGATCATTCCAATCCACAATTTTCGTCATATGCTCAGCACCAATAATAGCAATATGCTTGGCTTGGCCAGATATCACCATGTTTTCAGCCATGGAATAGGCATAAACAAACCCAGAGCATGCAGCTTGAATGTCAAAAACAAAAGCCTTGTCGGCTTGGATATTCGCTTGAACACGAGCCGCTGTTGATGGAAATGTGTGATCAGCTGTGGTTGTTGCAACAATAATAGCATCTAAATCAGAAGCTTTGATCTTTGTATGTTCTAACGCTTTTGTTAAAGCCTGAGTCGACATAAAAGATGTTGTTTCTTCAGGTGACGACTTGTGCCTTTGGATTATTCCTGACCTTGTTCTAATCCATTCATCTGAAGTATCGAGGTATTCAGGTAAATCCATATTTTTAATAATATGCCGGGGTAAATAGCTACCACTACCTAAAAATATTAAAGGAAAAGAATTTGTTTTAGAATAATCCATGGTTCAACTTTATTCTGCAGGTGTTTCTGTAGCTTGTTCTTCCATTGCTCTTTTAAGGCTTAATTTTACTTTGCCTCGCTCATCAACTTCTAAAACTTTTACTTTAATAACATCACCAACATTCACTACATCCGTTACCTTTGCAACACGTTGTGGAGCTAATTCGCTGATATGAACCAGACCATCACGTGATGGCATAAAGGTGACAAATGCACCAAATTCAGCAATCTTTACAACTGTTCCTGTGTAAATCGCTCCAATTTCTGGATCGCCTGCAATCCCCATAATAATATCTACTGCTTTTTGCATTTTTTCATTATTTGATGCAGAAACGGTGACAGCACCTGTATCTTCTATTTCGATTTTAGCACCAGTTGTTTCACAAATTTCTCGAATAACTTTACCACCAGAACCAATGACATCGCGAATTTTATCTTTATTAATCATAAACGTTGTCATCTTTGGTGCATTTTTATTAAGCTCTGTTCTAGAAACATCTAATGCTTTAGCCATTTCGCCTAAAATATGAATTCTGCCTTTTTGCGCTTGTCTTAAAGCTTGTTTCATAATTTCTGGCGTGATACTTGTGATTTTAATATCCATTTGCAAGGCAGTAATACCTTTTGAAGAACCTGCAACTTTAAAGTCCATATCCCCAAGATGATCTTCATCACCAAGAATATCAGATAAAATGGCAAACTTATCACCTTCTTTTACAAGCCCCATAGCTATACCAGCAATAGGTGTGGCAAGAGGAACACCAGCATCCATCATCGATAATGAAGCACCACAAACTGTTGCCATGGAAGAAGATCCATTAGATTCCGTAACTTCAGAAACAGTTCTTAACACGTATGGGAATGCTTCTTTGCTTGGAACCATGGAGTTCAAAGATCTCCATGCTAATTTACCATGTCCAATTTCTCTACGACCTGGACCTGACATACGGCCACATTCACCAACCGAATAGGGAGGGAAATTATAATGAAGCATGAAACGTTCTTTAAATTCTCCATCGAGAGAATCAATCGTTTGCTCGTCTTGACCCGTTCCAAGAGTCGTTACAACCAACGCTTGAGTTTCTCCACGTGTGAATAATGCACTACCGTGTGCTTTTGGCAAGACTCCAACTTCACATACAATCGGGCGAATCTGGTCTAATTTACGACCATCCACGCGTTGACTTTTATCTAAAATAGCAGAACGAAGAGCGTGATATTTCACATCTTCATAGGCTGTTAAAATCATACTTTCTTGATCTGGATAAGAGATCAGCATTTTTTCAAGAATTTTTTCTTGAAGACTTTCTAAAGCTATATAACGATCTTGCTTTGTATGAATAGTATAAGCAGAATCAATTGCTCCACCAAATTCTTTTTGAATCGCTTGTTGAATTTCTGTTTGCGTTACGTTTTCTGGATTTAGCACCCATGCATCTTTACCAGCATCTTTTTTTAATTGCTCAATAGCATCAATAATCGCAGCAAAACTTTTAGATCCAAACACAACTGCATCCAGCATGATTTCTTCAGAAAGTTCACTTGCTTGAGATTCTACCATCAAAACACCATCTCTGGTTCCAGCAACAACTAGATCAAGTTTTGATTGCGCAAGCTGCTCATGTGTTGGCTGCAAAATTAACTGACCATCAACATAACCCACACGAGCTGCCGACAAAGGGCCTTGAAAAGGAATACCGGAAATACTTAATGCAGCAGAGGCTCCAATAATTGATACGATATCAGAATCTGCATTAGAATCATAACTAAGAACTGTGCACACAACCTGAACTTCGTTTCTAAAACCTTCAGGGAATAAAGGACGAATAGGACGATCAATCAGACGAGAAGTTAATACTTCTTTTTCAGAAGGCTTACCTTCACGTTTAAAGAAACCACCTGGAATTTTACCAATAGCAAATGCTTTTTCGATATAATGCACACTCAACGGAAAAAAACCAGCGTTTGCGTTAGCTTGCTTAACTGCAGCTACTGTACACAAGACAACCGTTTCTCCATACTTTACAACAACAGCACCCTCAGCTTGTCTTGCCATCTTTCCTGTTTCAATGGTAAGAGGTTTACCTACAAAATCTATTGTTTGTGAGTGTATTTTAAAAAATTCCATAAAACCTATAACTTTCTTTTATTTTTCTGCTTAATGCACCGGAAACAATATATAAATATTTTCCTACAAACAAGCATAGTGAATGAGTGCAAAAACGAACTCGTTACTTTATACTATAAATGAAATCCATGAATTAATGAAGTCAAAAGATAAAAACTGTAGGAATATGTTCGCAGACAGAGCATAAAACACCATTCGCAAAAATCACTTTCAACCATACATTTCATAATGATTTTTCAGATCCATATCAATATTGATTTCTACGGACAAAATCATTTACTATGATAATTCAAGCATCCATCCAAATTTTCAAAGTATTTTAACCTAGGTATGAATCAAAAATCAGAACCAGATATTATAGAATCTTTCTACACTGAAAATTATATTCTTGGTGGACGTGTCCTGTTACGCCAACCTAAAAAAGGTTTTAGAGTATCGATTGATTCTATTTTTTTAGCAGCGGCTGTTCCAGCATTAGAAAATGAAACCGTCTTAGATGTTGGAAGTGGCATTGGAACAGCAGCTCTGTGCCTTGCAACAAGAGCAAACAATATCAAAGTAAGTGCTATAGAAATATTAAAAGAAAATGTTAAATATGCCGCCGAAAATATCAAGCTTAACCAAATGCAAAATCGTGTTGAAATATTGCATGGAAATCTCACCAAAGCACCACCGCGATTAGCAGCAGGAACGTTTTCTCATGTTATGGCGAATCCTCCCTTTTTTGACGCAAATGAAGGAAGACTTTCCCCCATAGAACAAAAAAAAATGGCCAACCATGAAATTTCAGCTGATTTTGAACAATGGGCTAAATTTTGCTATCTTATGGTTCGCCCCAAGGGCACCATTACTTTTATTCACAGAGCAGATCGTTTAGATCAAATCTTGTCCTACTTTTATGGGAAATTAGGTGACATCATTGTGTACCCATTGTGGCCCATGAAAGGCCGTCAAGCCAAACGCGTCATTGTCCAAGGGGTTCGAAATTCCATGGGAACAATGACATTATCACCAGGTCTGATACTGCATAATGAAAGCAACGGATCATTTACAACAGAAGCAGATGAAATCCTTCGGCACGCAAAAAGTTTGAATTTACAATAATATTATTTTTGCCTTACAATTAAAGTATTATTGCATCAAAAAAAATCAGTACCATTAAAATATTAATTCAAAATATCGCTATTCTGACCTTTTCATTTGCAACATCTTTTTCTTCAGATTGGATAGGAGAGTTTGATCTTATAACCGGGGTTAAAATTATCAAAAATATAGACTCTATATTCATCGATGACTCTACCGCACCTCATGAATTTTCTAGTGCTATCAAGATGGCTCCAAATTCTAAAATACAAGGCCTTACCCTAAGAGATTTTCTTTATTTAGATATAAGCTTAACACAAGAAGCTTTTGTTAGAGCTTTAATAGATTCAGGCGTATATGAACCAACAGAAGAACAAATGAGAGATTATCAAAACAGCGCTGACTGGAATGAAAGATTTAATTTAAGCAGTTGCACTATCTCTCATCCCCCCAAAGAGTTACCTTCAACATCAAAGCTATAGGAAAAAGTAGTTCAGCAAAAAATTATTTACTTAAAGGGGTATTGCTCAGGACTCATTCAACGCATGAAGAGTTTGAAAACAATATTCAAAAGCTTCGTGATCTTGGACTATAAATAAAAAAACCTTTTTGATTAGCAGGTTTTAACACTGTTGATTAAGCCTGCTAATCGGGGAAAAAATAGCTGTTAAGCTCATTATTCTGTAATAACAACCCGTTGTTGCAGAATATCGTGTAAAGAAAACATTAAAATTTTCAAAACATCATAAAACCCTTTAAATTTACATAAAATGTATTCTAAACTTTAAATATTGGTTATTTTTTTCGATCGTTATGATCCATAATTCATTTTTTTTTATTTTCTTCATTGTGTTGATTATTGGCTTATTTGCAGCTTCGATCATTTTGTACATCCTCTTTACAAAAGAGAAAGAAGAAAATAGACAAATCATTAATAACATTCACCATATCCAACTTATTACAAAATCATTTCATACGCCATGGTGCTATTGGGATATAGGAGATTTATATATCCACACATCCCAAAGTTTTAAAAAAATTTTTCGTTTTGATATTTTATCTCATGTTAAGCTTTCTGATTTCATGAGCTTAATGGGTGATTCTGCGCACTCACCCTTTCAGCGATCGATGCAACATATCAAAGAATACGGAGGAAGCTTTAGCCTAGAACTTGGAATTTTTGAAAACAATAAACAAATAGAAGTCCATGGCCTGGTTATAGAAAGTCCCTATCTGATTGATGGAAAGAGAAAAAAAACCATCATCTTAAATATTGTAGACTTTACCCAAAAAAATATTGCCCAAGAAAAAATAGAAATGGTGAATTCTAAACTTCGCCACGAAATTAACATTTTTAGGAAAATGCTTGATGCGTCACCTACAGCACTTTGGTATAGACATTCATCAGGACGCATTCATTTCTGCAACAAAGCATTTGCGGACATACTAGGAACATCCATACACAAAGCTATAGCTGAAAACAGAGAATTGGTCGATCGTTTTGGAGAAACTCGTACCTATGATTTGTCACGCAAAGCATTAACAGCCAACAAAAAATTGACCGTCCGGTCGCACATCGTTGTTAATGGCCAAAGAAGATACTTAGAAATATCTGAAAACCCGTTGATTGAAATGGGAGATACCATCGGATATGCAACCGATATCACAGACTTGGAAAACATCGGAAAAGATTTAGATTTAATTACAAGATCACAAAAAGAAATCTTAAATCATTTATCATCTCCAGTTGCGATCTATGGTCCTGACACTCGCATGATATTTTTCAATACTTCATACGTTAAAATGTTTAAGCAAGATGAAAGTTGGCTACTAACACAGCCGCTTCTCAGTGAAATTATGGACCACCTCAGAGAAATCAGAAAAATACCTGAATACTCTGACTTTAAGGCGCATAAAGAAGGAAGAATGCGACTATTCAGCAATTTACTAGAACCCATCCACGAAATTATGCATCAACCAGATGGAACTATCTGTAGATTAGTTATTGCACCGACACCTTCCGGAGGTTTGGTTTATATTTTTGACAACATCACAGATAGCCTATCTTTGGAACGTCGATTCAATACCTTAATTGCTGTACAAAGAGAAACGATTGACCACCTTTATGAAGGTATTATTGTTTTCGGAACAGATTATAAGTTACGTTTTTCCAACCCATCTATGCGCAAAATATGGGATCTTAACCACGATGTCTATGCTGAAGATACTCATTTGAATGAAGTCATCAAATCTATTTCACATCATTTCAAAAGTGTACAATCCAGCAAAGCATGGCAGATAAAAATTTTAGATATGATTGCTCGTCGACATTCGCAACATCACCGACTACAACTCAAAAAAGACAAGCTGATAGAATGTAACTACGTACCCTTACCTGATGGCAGTCACTTACTCAGTTTCGTTGACATCAGCGACACATGGAAATTTGAACAAAGCTTAAAGCAAAGAAATCAGACGCTAGAAAATGAAGACAGGCTTAAATCTAATTTTCTATCTCATGTATCTTATGAACTTCAAGCTCCTTTAAATAATATTATTGGTTTTAGCGAAATATTGGTAAACCAATATTTTGGAGATCTCAATGAAAAGCAAATGGACTACAGCAAAAACATATACGAATGTGCAGAAAAATTATCAAACCTCATCAATGACGTTTTAGATTTAGCAAGCATCCAGGCTGGAACATTTACTTTAGAATATCAAGAAATTCTTGTGGATCAATTGCTTAATAGTGTATTGGTCTTTATTCAAAATAGAGCACATGACCACGGGCTTGAAATCAATATTGAAAATTTTGTTGAAGGCAAAATTATATATGTTGATTCAAGACGCATAAGACATGCCCTTTTCAATATTCTATCCAATGCTATTAAATTTACACCAAGTGGCGGTAAAGTTACCATTCAGGCTAGAATTTCTGAGGACTGTAATATGCTTGATATATCCATCAAAGACACCGGACAAGGAATAATAGAATCGGAATTGAAAAATTTTTCATCCGTATTTCAAAATCTTTTGGATAACGATTTTGAAAATGCAGCAAAAAATGTTTCGAATACAGACGGATCAACAGAAATTAAATCTGACAAATTACCGCACGAAGAAGATGAATCTGATGAAAATAATTATGATTCTCCAAGATTAGGGTTGGATCTCGTTCGAAGAATTATCGACCTACATGGAGGGCATATTTCCATTCAAACGAAAGAAAACGAAGGAACAACTATTGTTTGCTCTGTTCCCGTTGCACCAGAAGCCGCATAAGATAAAACGCATTAAGTTTTAATTAACCTTTGAAATTCATAATAAGGCTAACCTTAACCACATTTCTTGGATTTTTCTTTTGAAAAAGGATTTGAATTTTCTTACTTTCATATTCAAATTTTACACCTTACTCTTTTTATATCTATTTTCTGGTCATCATGTTTTTTCAAACACATCTTTATTTGTCCCTGCACAAGAACAAAAACAACAGTGCGACTATACAAAACTACAATTACCTCCTGGTTGCGCGATCAAAACAGATAGCTCCATAGAATATCCCTTTATTATAATTGAATGTGAAAACATTTTTGGCGAATCCGAATGGTGTAAAAAAAATACAAGGTCTCCAGCGTGCAAATCTAAAAAAACAAAGATTTTTAATTCATCTTGCAAACCTAATGGTACCTTTAAAGATAACATTGCATTTTCAAATATATTTGGCAAACTTTTAGGGTTTAACGTTCCGGATGGATGCGAAGCTCCTCGTTTTGAAAACGGATATATTGTTTTAGAATGTTCAAATGCAAAGAATTCTAACTCTAAAGAAATACTTAAAACTCCTTTGTTTTTTAGTCCTTTCTTTAAAATTAAACATATACCCTATTTTTTAAACCTTGAAAACGGTTTTAAACAAATTTACATACCTGAAAACTGTTCCATCCAAGATTTGATTTATGAAAAGGGAAATCTAGCATTTTCATGTATTGATAAAGAAAAAAACACTACACAACATACCGTATCTGTTGATTTAGAAAATCATAAATCAACTTTAGTTACAACCTTTTTTGAAAAAAAAACAAAAGACCTTATCACTGTTTGGCATCCTTACGAGTGCCTTATTATGAAACATCATCATAATTCTGATCTTTATATTAATTGTGAACCTGATCAAGAAATTGACCCAAAAGTTAGTAGCCCTGCTGATCTATTAAAAGAAAGAAATTTTTTTCAGCTTTTTACTTCTGAAAATACAAGACAACTTCTTGTAACGAAGAATCAAGGAAACAATTATCGTTTTTGGGATATTCCTACTAGCTGCAATGCTGCATCAGCAGTTTTTGATAGCAAAAAACTAACGATTACGTGCATGAAAACATCATCTGAATTTAATAAAGAAGGTTCAACAGAGTCTCTTGATATTACTATTCCTCCTTCTTCTTCGACACAAAATGTATGCCATCTTAGTAAAATTGAGAATCAACAAAAACAAATGAAATTGACAGCTCCTTGTAATAAAGGTGCTTTATCACATATGCTTCCTCAAAAATGTTTAACAAAATATACGAAATTAGAAAATAATTCCCTCACGGTATCGTGTTATGACAAAAACATGGTCCTTGTTCAAAATATTGTACCCATTATTTGTGATTGTTTAGGAAATCCTATCAATGCCATCTTCACATCTGATGAAAATGGAATATTAATTTCGAAAAATAAAACGGATCCTTCATGAAATTAGACAGTATTATACCCTCTGACCATAGTCAAAATGGAGCGTGTTTATCATCTAAAAAAAATCAGTCTATGATTATAGCATGTATTGGAGTTGTGTTCGGCGATATTGGAACAAGCCCTTTATATGCATTAAAAACATCTTTCTCGTTATGTGGTCTTGATGCAAATGCTTTAAACATATTGGGTATTACTTCTTTGATTTTATGGTCCTTATTATTCATTGTAAGTTATAAATACTTTTTTTGGGTCATGCCTATTCATAACAAGGGTGAAGGTGGTCTTATTTCTCTTATGGCACGATGCTTGGAAAATGAAAAATCATATAAAATGAAACGCATTGTTTTAGCTCTTACCTTTATTGGCATAGGTTTTTTTATTGGAGACGGTATGATCACGCCAGCCATTTCTGTAATGAGTGCTGTTGAAGGATTGACTGTTTACTCTCCAAGACTTGCAAACTATGTTGTCCCCATCTCTTTATCCATTCTGATTCTGCTGTTTACATTACAACACAAAGGTAGCTTTGTTTTAGGGTCTGTATTTGGATATTTTATTGTTTTGTGGTTTTTATGGTTAGCGGGATTAGGAGTTGTGCAAATCATAAAAGACCCTAGTATTTTAAAAGCCTTAAACCCTCTATGGGGGGTACATTTTATTCTAAAATATCCCACAGGGGCATTCTTAGCTTTTGGTGGCATCATTTTGGCAGTGACAGGTTGTGAAGCCCTTTATGCTGATTTAGGTCACTTTGGACTAAAGCCTATTAAAACATCTTGGTTTTTCATTGTACTACCTTGCCTCATACTTAATTATTTAGGACAAGCAACATTACTTTTAATTAATCCAGATTATATCAATAATATTTTTTATCAATTGGTTCCATTTGAATGGATTCCGTTCTCTGTCTTAATTGCCACAATTGCTTCAGTAATAGCGTCTCAATCGATTATTTCTGGGATTTTCTCAATTGTAAGACACTGCGTCATGTTAGATTTTATTCCCAGATTAAAAATCAAACACACATCTTCAGAATATATTGGGCAGGTCTATATTCCTTCTATCAATTATATGCTTCTCATTTTATGCTGTTTAATTGTACAAATATTTCAAAGCTCAGATAAACTGTCCCATGCTTATGGTTTATCGGTTGTGGGAACAATGCTTATTACCAGTGTCTTTCTATTCTTAATCATAAAGAAGAATATATTTCTCAATCCTCATAAAAGATATCTGGCTTTTTCTATTATCTCTATCTTCATCATGATTGATCTTCTCTTTTTAGGCTCTTCCCTTATAAAATTTTTTGAAGGAGGATGGGTAACCATTCTTATTAGCGTTTTAATCTATATCATTATTGACACATGGATTTCTGGTCGCAAACTTATGGACAGTAACAGCAAATTAAAAGGCTCTAAGATTAAAGATTATCTCAAAAAAAATGTTATTTTTGAAAAAAGAATTGTTCCAGGAACTGCTGTTTTTTTTAACAGATCATCGAGCGTGATACCGACCTCATTTGATACATACATACAAAATAATCCCTATTCTCATGAAAAAATTATTTTTCTAAACATCAATGTTACATACCAACCACGCACAATTCCTTCAAAAAATATTAGCATGGAGGAAATAAGTCCTAACATCTGGTCTGTTGTGATTAATTATGGTTATCAACAAACCCCAGATATACAAAAAGCTTTAAAATGGTTTTGCGAAAATGTCCATGAAATTGAATTAAGCAATATTCGTTTTTATTTCAGCCAACAAAAAATTTTAGTAGGAAAGCATCCCTTAAAACGAAAAATACAAAGAACTCTATTTCAATATTTGTCAAAAATATCATTGAGAGGCACTGATTTTTTCAAAATTCCTCATTCACATTTAATAGAACTTGGCGCTTATACCAAGATTTAAGCGATGGTATTTTGTTTTAAAATCACTTTTAGTATTTCACATCTCCACGTTTGATAAAATGGATGCATTAAGTTTTCGGGATCTAAAACAAAAGATTGAATCATTTCATTTGAAGCTAGAATCGATAATGGAATCGAAACATCATGAGAAACTTTTTGAATATTTTTTTTACAATCAAAGAACTTTTGCCTATGCACCATGTCTAAACGAATATGTTCTAGGGATGTTTTTTCAACCATAAGAACGTTGTGTAAATATTCTTCATACTCTTTGTGATAAGCCTTACACCAGTTATAACGACCTAAATTTTTTAGTTCATCTTGAATTTGAGGGAAGATTCTTTGAATATAATAAACATCATTTGCGGCATATGCTATTTGATCTGTTGATAGCGGCCTATTGCTCCATTGGCTATGTTGTAAAGACTTATCAATAATCACGTCCAAGTAATGATCTGCTAATTCAGACAAACCAATACTCAGACCAAAACCTAAAAAACTAGCAGCAACTTGAAGGTCAAAAAAAGCATGAGGGAAAAGTCCAATAGATTCAAATATTCCTTCTAAATCTTGGCGGACACTATGAAATACAAATGTCTTTTTTGTCTTTAAAAAAAATTGCTTTAAAGATTCTTGTATCGATTTTTGCTGACAATCTAATATGTATATTTTAGATTCTTCTGATTTATCAAGTTGTTCATGTGTAATTTGCAGCAGCTGTAATGTCGGTAGTGAATCTTTTATTCGGATAAATTCTGTATCACAAAATAAATAGTCCGTTTGAACTTCATATAATTCTTGAAGCACCGCACTTGCTTTTTCCTCAGAATCAATCCATTCATATATTAATTTACTAATCATTTTTCTTTCCAAAATGAAGGCATAAAGAGTATTAGAATTGTAATTAACTCCAAACGACCCAGCACCATACTAAACATCATAACCATTTTTGTAAAAACATTTAAAGATGCTAAGGAACCGTTTGTAGGCGACAAATCTAAACCAGACCCTACATTCCCTAATGTGCACACACTTATGGTTATGCTTTCATGAAAAGAAAGACCTTGCAGCGAAAAAATAACCGATAATACTAAAATCGTGAAAAAATAAATGACAGCAAATGCCATGACAGCAAAAGCTATATTTTCAGAAATGTTTTCATTTTGAAATTTGGGGACTGAAATTTGGTAAGAATTTTTCAATTGCTTTAAATATTTTTGGGTTAAATGAATCAAGATCTGAAATCTAAAAATTTTTATTCCTCCACTTGTAGACCCAGAACAACCACCACTTAAACTTAAAATAAATATCATGAGAGATATAAAGCTACCCCATTCATTATAATTATCTAATGCTAAGCCTGTTGTGCTGGCATATGAAATGACCAAAAAACTTGATTTTCTCAGTGCCACAAGCATATTAGTATGAGTTGAATAAAAATACCACAAAGTTATGATGGTTGTGACAATCAGAATATATAACATGTAAGCTTTAAATTGACTATCACGAAATGCTGACCAATCTTTATTGAACAATAATCGAATATATAAAATAAAAGGACTTCCCCCTATGAACATAAAAAACATAATGATCATTTCATTCCAAACAGATCCAATTCCTTGAGTAATTTCGTTTGATGAAGTCAATCCACCTGTTGAAATAGATGACATCGAAAGACAAAGTGCATCAAAAAATTTGGTTCCAGTTAATAACAACAAGAGAAGGCATAACACTGTAAAAAAGGCATAAACCGATAATATCGCGCTTGCAATTTGCGATATTTTTGGCAAAATTTTATTGGTCTTGTCAGAAAATTCTGATCGGTAAAGTTGAATTCCACCAATACGTAATTGAGGAAAAAATGTCATGGCCATGACAACAATTCCGATACCTCCAAGCCATTGAAGAATTGATCTCCACAAAATAACACATTTATCGATTTTTTTAATATCAGTAATGACGGTTGCACCTGTCGTTGTAAAGGAGGAAAATCCTTCAAAAAAACAATCTAAAATAGAAATGCCAGGAATATTGCCAATAAAAGGAAGCCCTGAAAAGAGAGGTAAAATCAACCAAATAGCCGTTGTTGTAATGAATGCATCTTTCGTTCCTAAATTGATTTCACCAGAAGGTTTAAAGGATAACCACAGCATGATACCGAAAAAGAATGTTGTTACAAAGGCATAAAAAAAACGAATATTAAATAGTTCATAAACAAGAAATTCGTAAGCGATAGGTAATAGCATCGCCATCGAAAGACCCGTCAAAAGTCCACCTACAATGTAAAATGTTGTTTTTAAATTAATTTGGTTCATTGCAATACAGGAGGAACAAAATTTTGTGGCAGTGGCGAATTTTTAGGCAACGTGTTTAAATTAGATCTTTGTCTTTTGGGCTGATTATATTGATTATTACGGTTGATTTGATATTGATTTCTTTGTGACCGATTGATTTTTCTTTTTTGTTGAGGACGAGATCCCATGGATGGGTTAGGTCGTTGATTCGTTTGAAATACTCGATTAGGAATCGATTGAGGCGCAATATTGTTTCTTAAATTGCTTCTTGGGCGTTGACTATTACCCATGATTGTTTTTGTTGGGGCAGTCGCTGGAACATACATAACCTGAGTATTAGGCGCATATTGCATTTTAACAGGAGCACCATTAAGTCTATTATTTTGTTGAGAATTATTCATCATCCCTCGGTTTGCTAAGGCTTGACGCACAACAGGTTTTTGATGATGACCAGTCGCATGTAATACTCTTGGAGGATGCATTTTTTGTGGTTGAAATTGCGATTGATTTTTATGAACAACTTGATGTTGCCTTACAGCAGGTACTGTCTCATAGGGCAAAAAAGGATCAAATTCTGGAACATACGAAACTTGTTCCATATTATGAGAAACCAGTTCTGAATTTAACATTTCATTCGATTCTTTGTCAGATATTTTAAGAGCCAACAAAAAACCAGAATACATGAACAAGATGCTAACAAGCACAACCACTATGCTTGTCAAAAAAACATGTGACCTATTCATCGTATTTGTTTTCCTCGCTTGGAACCATTGATTGATAAAATTTAAAGTATACATCCATAGTGTAATTCTACCATGAAGTTCAGGAGAATAATGTGAAGAAAGTGAGCGCTCACTAAAAAGTTCTGAAGGTGTAAAATACGGAGCTTTCCTTATCAGGTCAAGCTGATAAACATCATTACGACTTAAATTCTGAGAAGCTTGCGCGACTAACATTCATTCAATAAAAAGAGCCCATTTATTTAATAGTAATATAAAATGATTTCTCATACACATGTTTTTTAATTTTACAAATAGTTCAATTTCATAATGAATGATAAATAAGAAACACTTGTTAAATAAAAAAACATCCTGCTCTGAAGATACATTAAATTTATATTTTTAATTTTTATCATTATATTTTTAATAAAATAGAACATTTATACATTCATTATATAATGAATGTATAAGATATATAATATAAAACTTTTTTATATTATATATTCAGTCCATCTTTCAATGCATCAATAATACATATGATTTGATCGGTCAATGGTGTTTGAGAATAGTCCGTTATTACTTCAGAAGAATCTGCCTTATTAATATCAGAAACTAAGAAAGCACGTTGTGACCGATACAGTTCTTTTACAAAAACTCTGGACGTTGATGTCATGGCATCATGTTCATAAATAATAGGTTTTATTCTCAAACTAAGTGCTTCAGAAATCATAGATGTAGATTCTCCCGGAAGAATCAGACCTACACCTTTATTTTCAAAACAAAACTTCAACGCAGCATCCCAAAAACTGGGTGAGCCAAATTTAAAATCTTCAATTCTCCATAAAGGTTGATTTTGCGTCATCACACATTGTGTAATATAATCCGTTGTTGTTCGGTGTGCCGTATGATCTACTTGATCGCCATTTTCCAAATATTTACCGGTACGAGGACCGTTTAGAAATAACAACTCTTGATTTTTAGGAAGTTGATTAATCAAGGTATTTACCATAACACGATCATACTTTACCCAACGACCGTCCGATTGTTCTGTATCACCGGCCAACATCACTATAAATTTTGTTTGCTCAGAAATGATTCCTGCTGGAGACTTATAAGCTTTTATATAATCGATCGTTTTTCCATGCAACACCCCATCAATGGTAATGATTTTTTGACGACGATCTTTTAGAAAATCAAATTTTTCATCAACGGCATGTTTGGGGATCACAAGAATAATATCTGTTGAAATATCTTTTAACGCATCTAACCACTGCCATGTTAGTAATATTCTATGAACACCTTCAGGGCAACTCTGCTTAAAAGCTTCGCATCCACTGTGCCCTGCACCTATTGTAATATTTTTTATTGCTAATTGCTCGTCATTTTGAATATAAGACCTTAATGCCAGGATCATCTGTTGCTCACCTTTATTAGAGGTTTCAATATCAACGGATCCATGGGCTTGAATAATAAACAGAAATAGAGCAAATAAGTTTAAAATTTTTTTCATCATCAATTTTTTTTACAAGATCTACATGTAAAGTAATATCAAATGAATGAGAAATCAAATTGAAAATAAAAACATCACCAATAATTTTGAGGAGCTATCTAGACTTTTAAAAATAAGAATTTTGTCTTCTTACTTTTTATTTTTTTGACTCCACACTTTAATCATATTATCTAAACTTAACAACACATCATCTAGAACTTTCTTATTTTTTTCTTGCGCCAATTGATTAACAGTTGACGTGAGAACTTCAAAATAAATTTCCCATGATAGTTGATTTTTGTTCATACCATGAATAGTTTTTGTGTAATCTTCTTTTGTTTCTGTTTGAAAAAATTCTTTCAATCCATACATCACAAATATTGCTTTTTGATATAAATTAGAAAAACTTTCAAAATCACCTAAATCACGTTTTTCTTCTGCTTCTTGCAAGTAACGACGCAAGCTTTTAAATAAAAAGGCCACCTGTAAAGTTGGGTGTTGATAAGTAATAGATAGATTTTGAAATTTTGTATATGTCATTGTTTTTCCTAATTTAATGGTCACTTTTCTTACCTGTCCAGATGTCAATCATATTTAAGATTTGAGCAAATCGTTCATCCTGAGCATATAAAACAGCTAGTAAAGACTCCAGATGTTTTTTTTTATTTTCCCAACTCTGATTCAGACTTTCTATTTTTCTTTCATCCGTTTCATTCAATTGCTTGATATTTGAAACAGCTACATCAAATAAACTGGTGGGTGTCTCTAGGCCAACTTTTCTTTTTGTTGCGGCCGTAATTTCTTTGGCAAAATCTTTAGCTATTCCTTGAGTGAGCACCATTTTCGATTTGATCCCTGATCCACCCATAACAAGAGTGCTCGATTTAGGTTCAAATAAAATATTGATACCAGAATAAATAGAATCTGACGGACATTCTATATAGCCCGACTGAACTTTATAAATGGTTAAGTCAGCATTTCCAGAACTTGATAAAGTAACAACCACATCCGGCAACGTAACAGATGTTTGCAACGACGTACCATTTTGGATATTGTCACCTATAAAATTTATCGTTACACCAGCAAGATATGAATCATCAGGAAAACTGATAACATTGTTAACCACACTTGCAGAAGTAATAGAAGAAATACCTGATACACCTGAAACAAGAACTGAATAATTTCCTTCTCCATCTCTTTGCAGCGATAAATCCACTGTTTTCCCCACCAAATCCGAATCAAAAAAATCATTTCTTGGTTTAGGAATGCTGAAATTTGCGGAAAAAGTTTCATCTGTTGATGATGCCCCGACCAACGCATAATCGATTGATATCTCTTTACCTAAAATCGCTGGATTTAATTTTTCAGGAAACTTAGCAATGTTAAATTCGGAATTACTAAACTCTGCATAATCGCCAAAAAGTTTGACGACATTTTTATAATCCCCATTCATAATCTTTGTCACCAACGTCCCCTGATCGATCAATAGCATTCCTTCAACTTCATCATTATTTCCACTTTGTCCTGATACAAATGTAATTCCTAAATCACCTAAAGATAACAACGAAGAACTTGTTGAGGATCCTCCTAAACCGGCTATATTTTTAGAGCTATGTAACATATGTTTAATCTGAACAATGACAGCGTTATCCTTTAAAACAGCTTCTTTGTTTTTTCCGTCTTGATCATCAGAATATTTAGCCATCGTTTTTACTACATCGTTATAAGCATCTACAAATTGAGTGATATTGAGATATGCCGCTTCCTTATGATGCTCCACAGAAAACACTGTGTCTTTTGTTGATACGCTATTTAAATTAATAGTGACACCATCCATTAAATTCGTAATAACATTGGAATTTCTTTCGATATCAATATTATCAAACTTAAATTTTGCAATCAAATCTGAAACATCAGTAGTTGTAACAGGTATACAAAGACCTTGATCACCAGAAATCGTACTATCCGTTCCTTGAAAATTAATGGGTTTTACAAATTCTATAGATTCTAAAACTAATTTATGTCCACCAAATTCTGTTGTTTGAATCGTAGATGCCGAAACCCCTGTATCTTCTGTTTTTAAATTTATTTTGGACACAATATCGTTCAAAGTATCAGTTGTACTAATATCGATGAGAACATTATTAATCGATAAATTTCCTGAAAAACCAACTTCTTGCGTTAATGTTGACGCGCTGTAATTAGTTACAATTTTATCTTTTGTTGCTTTCTGATAAACATTAATAGAAAAATCATTAGACGTAACCTGAGCTGAAGAACTTACTAAAATACTTACAGCATCATCTGTAGATTTTATCTTAGCCGTTCGGATGTCAATACCGTTTGATAAACCCGAAGAATTTCTCAAAGGTGCTGTTGTATCATTTGTTAAGCTTTCCAACGATTTTTTAAGGATATTCAGTTTATCTCTAAGCACTTCTATAGCTGGAATCTCTTGTTCCGTTCGAATCTTTATTTTATCTTTAAATTCAACCGTTTTTTCTGTTTTAATATCTTCAGTTGCCTTAATAATTTCGCTGTAATCTACAGAATTATTATAAATACGTTTTATAAGATGCAGGTGTCCCTCCGCATCCTTTTGAATATGACTAAAATTTGATGTTGATACAGTCATAACGGTCTAAAAAATAGGTTGTATAAAAGCAAGTATGCAAAAAACGTTCCAACTATAAAGAAGGAACGTTTTTATTTAAAGTATTAACGCAAGTTTTTTTCGACAAGTGCTGCAAGTTTAGCTGGCTCCTCTAAAGTTTTACTAAAAACGGCTGATGCCATTTGAGATAAAGCCGAATATTGTGTTGATTCTTGCAAAGCAACCGCAATATCTACGCCTGTAAGGGTTGCTTTTGCTGCTGTTTCATTTTGAATTTGAAGCTGCAACGCTTCACTTTGACCATTAAGCTGAGCTTTTTTACCGCCTAAATCTGCAATCATATTATTAACTTGATTGAGTGCGGAATCAATTAGATCTGCTGCAGAAACAGCCGTTTCTTTTGTTGTAATGGATGCACCACTTAATCCTAAAAGTGTCACTGTTGTTGGTTGAAAATTAATGTCTAACATTGAATCTGGATCAGCACCAATCTGAATTTGCATCGTGCGGCTTACACCACCTGCAACGTCAAAGATTTCATACCCAGCACTATTTTCTCGTTCATTCATCGTTCCTGCTGTAATAATACTTAAACCATTTTCAAAAACAACCGTTCTACTAGCCGTTCCATTAGCTGTTTCTGAATCTGTCTTTGCATCAAAAGTTTGCGTGAAAATATTTTTACCATCGCTTAACTGGTATGTAATTTTTTCTACAACATCATCGTAGCCGTAACTGATAGAATATTTACCAGGAATAGTTGCTGTTCCTGTTGAAACATTTGATATTGAAGCTGACAAATCAACAGATTCAGATCTCAAAGAAATGGGTGTGCCTACATCAACTTTAAAGAGTTTTTTTAATTGTATTCCTACATTTGAAACAGATGTTAAACCTGTATCAGATACTGTTAATCCAATGCTGGTTGCGGAATCTATAGTACTTGTCAACTGGAACCGACCTTCTGTTGCATAGTCAATAGTTCCTTTAAAAGTTTGAGTACCAACTTTTAATGTAATTTCAGCCGAGTTTGCAGATTTCTGTGCAACACTTATATCGCTTACAGCACCCATCATAAATCCTTCAAGAGCTAAAGCGTTATTAAAATCTGTTGTTGTTTCCCCAGAAGTAGTTCCAGCTGTAGGCAAAGCACCAAATCGGGTTGCTGAACTTGCAGCACCTTTAAATAAAGAAACCTCGTTCCATTTAGTGTCGGCGATAATATCAATCCCTGCTATGTGGTTTTGAAATGTTTGATTTAACATTTTACGTGCAGAGTCATTAATAGCGTCTGTGTTTGCCTGTGCAGTTAAAGCTTTCATTTGGGTTAGATTTTCAACCAACCGAGACAAAGAACCAGACGCCAACTGAATCAAAGAAATACCTTGATTTACGTTTGCATTCGCTTGTTGTTCTGCTACAATATTGGTTTCCAACAAAGAACCCAATGCAGCACCCGATGGATTATCTGTCGGATCAGAATCTGTACGACCTGAAGCTAATTGATGGTTTGCCCTTGTTAATTTCCTTTGGTTATCATCCATATACCTACGTGCATTAAAAGCACCAATATTATTATTTACTGCCATTTTTTTTCCTATTTATTTCATTAACTTAACCATAAAACAAATAATGCAAAATATATGCCAAAATATAAAATATAAAATATATATAATTAAATCATATTTAAAACATCTATAAATATAAATAATGATAAAATTATTGAAAGTAAAATAAATATGAAGTTAGATAAAAAATTACTATTTGAATCTATGATGGGAAAAATATTCTCAGTTTTAATTATCTGAGGGGCAAAAATTTCCGCCTCATGGATACAACAGGCTTAAATTGATTTGATGCAAAGGAAATAAATCTACGGTTCCTCGATTTTTTTATTGCTAATGTTTTTATTGGCAATAAAGGAACCACTTTTTGAGCTATCGAAACAGGCCTAGAAACGGTAGGTTTAATCTGATGATTTTTTGACAAACCTTTTTGAGCAGAATATTGAAGTAAACGAGTCGCATAATTTTTACCATTTTGAACATTAAAGAGGTTTTTGTATAAATCGTTAACATGTACATCCGATATATTTTGAATCGTTTTCAAAACCTTCTCTTGATAAGCCGATCCATATTTTTCTGTTTTAGAGTGATAATGACCTATACTCTTTAACCAATCCTGAGAATTATCATAAAGGCGTTTTAAAAATTTGACAGCATAAGAAACATTGGTATGAGGGTCAAATGCAGAATCTAAATTCGAAAAAGCTTCGGGATGTTGCTTTAAATTAATTTGCATACATCCTACATCAATACTTTTTTTTCCCTTATTCATTAAATCTTTGACAGCCTGAATAGCTTGGCTTTTAGAATGGTACATATGCCCTTTTCCATCCACATTAATAGTCCAAGGCCACGCAATCCTGACATTAGGAGCTATTGTTCTACCCGACTCTACAAGCGCTATAGCCCTTAACATATTCTTTGGAAGCTTATAATTATTTTCAAAATGCTGAATAGGGACTTCGCACAAGGCAAAAGATTCTTGATAAAAACTTGCCCACATCATCGCGCAAACAGCGTACAACAATTGATCGGGGGATGACATTATTTTCATATTTCTTATTTTTTGCATGCGATAAGATTAAACTATGTAATATAAATGTTTTGATTTTTTTTAACTTTTTGTAAAACAAACCTACCAGGTGCTGGTTCATTATGTTTCCACAAAGGATCAATTTTCTTTTGGTTATCTGTCCTAACAGGCAAATCATTTAAAGTAATTTGAGTGTTTTTACGCTTTTTTTTCAATTCAACTGAATTTTGTTTCATAAACCATGGAATCCAAGAAGTTATCCACGAACCTTGTCGCGAATCTTTTTTATCTTTAGAATGTAAAGTGTGGTTGTATCTAGATTTTTTAAAATGATGAACAACACCCGCTACATGGCCTCCATCACCTACACAATAAGTATTATTTTTAAAATACTGAATACCTGGCTCTATAGCAGAAGGTGGAACTATATGATCTTTTTCAAGTGCCAACATAAACGTTGGAATTTTAATAGATTTTTCAGACAGTTTTTTCATCAAGTCATTTTTTGAAAAAATATTTCTAATATATTCATAATGCAATTTTCCAGATATATTGCTGCTGTCCTTATTCCAAAACAAATAATCTATAGTTTTTTTCTGTTCTTTTTTCACAATCCTTTGAATAATTTCTTGATGAATCATTTCTTTGATTTTTAAAAATGAAAAAATCTGATGCATTCTTTCACCGTGAAAATATCCTTCTTTGTCGATTAAATATTTTATTTGTTGCGCCATATTATTAGAGCAGGATCCAGAAAGATTTTTTAATTCTGAAAAATCTAAAGGTGTTGCAATTAACGTCAAAGATTTAAATGCTTTAGGATACTTTAAGGTCATAATCACCGACAATACGCCGCCTACGCAATACCCCAAAACATGAATAGACTTAAATTTCTTTTTAATCATTGCCATTGCTTGTTCTACAGCATAGATCATATCTTGAAATCCAATGTCACAGTAAGATTCGTCAGGATTAGCCCAAGACACACAAAATACGTTGATATTACTGCTATTCAAATACTGGACAAAGGATTTGTTTTCCTCTAAATCAAAAATATAAAATTTATTAATCCATGGAGAAATGATTAAGACGCAATCTTCAGATTCTTGAAAGGAGGGATAATGAATAAGCTGCATCAAAGGTGTTTCTAAAACCACTTGTCCGGATGCTGTGGCAAGATTTCCACCCAAACAAAATTCTTCTAACGACGCATCATCTAGCTTTACCCAACCCAAAGATGCAGCTACTGCTAGTTGCAATTCATCAATCGTAAGACAAGGGCTTTCCTGAATTAAATCAGAAAAAAATTCTTGTTGCTTGACAAAAAAGTCATTAAAAAACATACATCCATGTGAATTTCATTTTTTAATATGGTGTATTAATGAACTTAAAATTTAGTTAAAGACTTTTTAGATCCTCTCTTTTTTGAGAGGGATCTGAAATTGTTCATACTTCTAAATTTGATAATTAATATCTCATATTAATTATGTTCAATAAATGATGCTGATCTGGTGCTTAGATGTTGGAAACCATTTTGAATCATATCAGTTACAGTTACAGTTACAGTTACAGTTACAGTTACAGTTACAGTTACAGTTACAGTTTGATTTTCCGTTTGAAGTTCTGCTGATTCATAAATTAAAAAACTTACTTTGCCAGATAATCTTTGGAATTCGGAAGCTGATACAATTTGTAATGTTAATGATAACTTTCCATTAATAATAATCTATAAAAGTATTGTTTTTCAAATTACATCTTGAAAATTTCAAAAATGTTCTTCTGATGTCCAATTCTTTGTTACTGCAATAATTTCATTTTTTTGATATCGTATACAACATAACTTATACGTATTTCAGGTCACAATATCTATGGATTTTAAAGATACATTATTTCTTCCACAAACGAACTTTTCGATGAGAGGGCAGCTTCCCCTTAAAGAACCCGTCTTTATCAATAAGTGGTCAGAAAATAAATTGTATGAAAGCATTCGATCAAAAAGCAAAGGAAAGAAGAAATTTGTTCTTCAGTTCGGACCACCCTATGCTAATGGACATATACACATTGGTCATGCTTTAAGCGAAGTTTTAAAAGATATTATTAACAAGACCTACCAGATGAAAGGGTTTGATGCTGGTATGATTCCTGGCTGGGATTGCCATGGATTACCTATAGAATGGAAAATCGAAGAACAATACAGAGCTAAAGGTCTGAACAAAGACGATATAGACCCTATAGTCTTTCGTCAAGAATGCAGAGATTTTGCACAAAAGTGGACCGATATTCAAAAAGAAGAATTTAAGCGTTTAGGTATTATTGCTGATTTTGATAACGCATACTCAACCATGAATTTCAAAACCGAAGCAAAAATTGTTGAGGAACTCGGTAAAATTTTAATGAACGGATCTTTGTATCGTGGTCTTAAGCCTGTTCTTTGGTCTGTGGTTGAAAAAACAGCTTTAGCGGAAGCAGAAGTTGAATATAAAGATCACACCAGTGATTCAATCATGGTTGCTTTTCCTATCATTAAAACAAATTATTCCTTACTGCAGAACGTAAAAGCTGTAATTTGGACAACAACACCTTGGACACTTCCTGCCAACAGAGCAATTTCCTATGGTGAAGATATCGATTACATTTTGGTAAGCATTGAACGTCAAGATAATAAAGCTGAAACATTTCTTATCGCTGCAGAGCGTCTTGAATATTTCCTAGCAGAAACAGAATTTAAATTGATTTCAAAAACCAATCCATTAAAAGGATCACTTTTAGAAGGTACCATCTGTCACCATCCTTGGAACTCTAAAGGATATGATTTTGATGTTCCATTATTAATGGGTAGACATGTCACAACAGATGCAGGAACTGGTCTTGTGCATACAGCTCCAACTCATGGTTTGGAAGATTTTGAAGTTGGACAAAAATACAATTTAGAAATTCCTGAATATGTTCAAAACGATGGCACGTATGCAGAGCATACACCTTTGTTTGCGGGTCAGCATATTTTCAAAGTAAATGCGAAAGTTATTGAAGAATTAAAATCCGTAGATGCTTTATTATCTTCTAAAAAATTACTTCATAGCTATCCGCATTCTTGGAGATCTAAGTCCCCTCTTATTTATAGAACAACCGCTCAATGGTTTATCAGTATGAACATAAACCAATTAAGAGATAAAGCTTTAGACGCTATTAATGATGTTAATTGGTTTCCTGCATCCGGCAAAAATCGCATTAGCAGTATGGTTGAAAATCGTCCAGATTGGTGTTTATCACGCCAACGTGCTTGGGGTACACCCATCGCTATTTTTGTAAACAAAGCTACTGGCGAACCACTCAGAGATGAAAAAGTTCATCAAAGAATTGTTGATGCTATCGCAAAAGAAGGTGCAGATGTTTGGTTTAAAAATGATGCATCCTATTTTCTTGCACCAGATTATAATCCTGAACATTATGAAAAAATAAACGATATCCTTGATGTGTGGTTTGATAGCGGATGCGTACATGCCTTTACGATTGAAAATAACCCCGATCAGGCATGGCCGGCTGATGTTTATTTAGAAGGATCCGATCAACATCGTGGATGGTTTCAAGCTTCTTTACTTGAAAGCTGTGGAACTCGAGGCATTGCACCTTATAAAAATGTAGTTACCCATGGTTTCGTCTTAGACAAAAATGGTTATAAAATGTCTAAGTCGCTAGGAAACACTATTACCCCTGGTGAAATTATTGAAAAATACGGAGCAGATCTTCTAAGACTTTGGATTGTCAATTCTGATTATTCTGAAGATCTGAGGATCGGCGATGAAATAATGAAGCGACAAGAAGATATTTATAGACGTTTCAGAAATACGTTGCGCTATCTTTTAGGAGCCGTCAATGGATATTCTGAAGCTGAAAAAGTTGATTATCAAGATCTTCCATCACTAGAAAAATACATATTACATCAATGTGCATCCCTTGATAAAGTTCACGAGGAAAGCATTAATAATTTTGATTTTTCAACATTCTATTCAAGCCTACATCAATTTTGTTCCGTAGACTTGTCATCTTTCTACTTTGACATGCGCAAAGATGTTTTGTATTGTGACCATGCTTCTTCGATTACCAGAAAAGCCACAAGAACTGTTATGATGACCATATTAGAGAAATTGATTCTTTGGTTAGCGCCAGTACTTAGCTTTACAGCTGAAGAAGCTTTTGAAGAATTGCAAATTCAACAGGATATTAGCGACAGAGATAGTGTTCACACCATGCTCTTTAGTACAGCCGATTCAAACTGGTTTAACCCAGTAGAATTTAACAAATGGGTTCAAATTAAAAATATTCGAAAAGTGGTTACATCAGCTTTAGAAATTGAACGCTCTGCAAAAACTATCGGCTCTAGTTTACAGGCCCATATCGATGTTTATGTGAATCACGAAACCTTCGAATTCCTTGAAAACGTGGACCTAAACGAGCTTTGCATTGTATCGTCCTCGCGTCTGTTGTTAGCCAATTCTCCTGCAAATGCTGTAACAATTGATGATGTAGAAAATGTTGGTGTTGTCGTTATTCCTGCAGAAGGTCTAAAATGTGAAAGGTGTTGGAAAATTTATAACCCATCTGAAACTGCGAATGATTTAAATATATGCAATCGTTGCGATGACGCTATTCAAAAAACGGCTCAAAGTTAAAATCATTAATAACAAAAAACTTAAAAGAAAGGACTTTTTATTTTATGTTTACATTACCCAATTTGCCTTATGCGCAAAATGCTCTAGAGCCCCATATTTCTGAAAAAACCATTTCATTCCATTATGGGAAACATCATCAGGGATATCTTAACATGCTAAACAAGCTTGTTGAAGGAACAGATTATGCATCGATGACTCTTGATGATGTTATGAAAAGTTCACATGGTCGTGTTGAAGATACAGCTATATTCAACAACTCAGCCCAGGTGTGGAACCATACCTTCTATTGGAATAGCATGAAACCTAATGGAGGAGGAATTCCTCAAGGCAAATTGCACGATGCCATAGTTCGTGATTTTGGTGAAATTCAAAAAGTTATTGATGGTTTGAAGAATGCAGCAACCACTCAATTTGGAAGCGGTTGGGCATGGCTTTGTTGTACTACCGAAGGACAGCTGACTATTCAAAAAACAGGAAACGCTCAAAATCCTATAACAGACGGTCTTATTCCTTTACTCACCATTGATGTTTGGGAACATGCATATTACTTGGACTACCAGAATTTAAGAGCTTCATATCTGAATACGTTCTTTGAACATCTTATTAACTGGGAATGGGCAAAACAAAATTATGAACAAGTCATAAAATAAGTTATCTTAATGAACGAGGTTTTGGTAACAGGAATAATCTATTCTTTTAGTGGGTTATTTTTAGCTATCCAAGACCTCAAATATCGCTGCGTTAGCGCTTATTTATTTTACTTTTGGATTATCATCCAAATAATATTGGTCACTTCTAATCTAAATATATCAAGCATTTTCATCATGGCAACGACAGGTTTATTTTTGCATGGATATAATGTTATTCGAAAAATAAAAGCCATCCAGACCATTGATATCATTTTTTTATCATTAAGCGCTATGATACTACCAGATCAAACCATACCATTTTTTTTATTCAATTTTTTTTGGATTTCGATTATTTATATTTTTATTGAAAAAAGAAAACATTTTTTTGCATGGAAAGTAGTAAACACAAAAGAATTACCTTTTATATCCATCTGCTACATCAACATTATATTATCTTTATTTTTTTAAATTCTTTTTCTTTTTTTTTGTAGTTTGAATTTCTTTTTCAATTTTACTTTATTTTTAGGCTTTAAGATTTTATTATACACAATATTTTGTTTACGACTAAAAAACATATCGAGGTCATCGTTTTCCACCGATGACATACTGTTAATGTGAGACAACAAAAACGGATCAGGATTATTATCTCCTTTGCCTAAAAAGTTTTGAACTAACTTTCGAACCTTGTCATCTCTGGATCTTGCAGTTTTTCCACCCAGGTATACCACAAAGATACGCTTCATTTTACCTTGTATTTTGGCATAAGCCGATGTACTCAGATTAAACCCAGCAGGACCTGTGTATCCTGTTTTAATACCATCTACAACCTGTGTTGAACGAAAGAGTAATTTATTATGGTTTGAGTGCGTTTTCCCCTTAAAGGTGAAATATTTTTTTGAAAATAAATGCCAATGTTGGGGGAAATTTCTAAATAATGCTGCACCTAAAAGCATCATATCGTGTGCAGTGCAAACTTGTCCTTTATCATGCCATCCCGTTGCATTTTTAAAACGTGTATTGTGCATACCTAATTCTTTAGCTTTGTCATTCATTTCTTCGACAAAAACCTGATGCGATCCTGCTAAACCTTCTGCGGCAACTACAGCAGCATCATTGGCTGATTTCACAACGATAGCTTGAATCAGATCTTGCACCGCAATTTGTTCTCCTTGTTTTAAATGAAGCTTTGAAGGTCTTTGTTTAACAGCCTCTGGGCCCACGTTAAAGCGGGTATTCATCGTTACTTTACCATCCCTTAATGCTTCAAAAAGAAGGTATAAAGTCATCTTCTTCGTTAAAGACGCAGGGTAATGCTGTGAATGCTCATTCTTTGAATATAAAGGCTTTAATGTCTCTGCATCGACAACAACAACAGCCTTTTCAGCATAAGAAAATGATTTTAAAAATAAGCATACAGCTAAAATATTGATTGAGCGAATAAAAAACATTTTCTTTTTATTACTTTCTTCTTATTAAGATTTAGCTTGAAGCAACATAATTACTTCGCATTGATTGAGTCTATTCATAATACATGATTTTATTTGTTTTAGTCTAGTGTCTATAATATTAAATTTATCTTCGCAATCAACAAATAATGTTATTTCAATAAAAATACCAGAACCATAACTTCTTGTACGAAGTATATATTCATCATGCCGCAAGGATAATTGGCTTAAACATTCCTCTATTTCTACTTTATTTTCTTTAGAAATTTCTGCATCCATTAAAATATCAAATGATTGACGGCCAATACCATACGCCATTTTGAATATATAAAAAGAAAGAAAGGCTCCTGTAATAGAATCCAAGATTGTCCAATTGAAATAATAGGCACATGTTATGCTGATAATAATAGCCGTATTCGTCAACAAATCCGTTTGGTAATGCAAACTATCGGCCTTGATAGCCAAAGACTGTGTGATTTTAATAACTTTTCTTTGCCATAAAACTAATATTAACGTCAAAAAAGTAGCAGCTGACATGATTTTAACCATGAATATATCGTACTTAATTTCATGACCGTGAATCATTTTAGAAACAATATCTTCCAAAATCCAAAGTGATGATGCGCCTATAATCAATGCTTGCAACACGCCAACCAACGCTTCTATTTTACCGTGACCAAAACGATGTTTATCATCTGGAGGAGCTAAAGACTGTCTAATCGCAAAAAAATTTAAAGTAGAAATGACGCAATCAAGACTTGAATCAATAAATGATGCCTTTATTCCTAATGATCCGGAAACCCAAAAGGCATAAAATTTTGCAACAATCAATACAGCTGATACAAATATTGCGAAAAGTGTCGTCATTTTTAAAAGTTTTGGTTTCGATATTTTATTAATCATTTGTTATAACCTCTATGATTGATATCGAATGTGGTATCTCAAGTATACTGTTTGTTGCGGAGGAACTTCAATCATCCATATGCAATTTTTACCATCAACCATTTTATAATTATGCGTTGATCTTACTATTTTTAATGTTTCCATCTTCTTAGTGTCATCTAAAATAACTTTAATATAGTGTCTTTTTTTATCATTATTTTTAATTTCAATTTTGTAATGACTTTCTGTTGTCTTGGTATCATTTGAATATCTAAATTGATTTTGCTCTAATTTTGTCTCTATCTTTGCATATTCATATTCTTCAGAATCATTTGTCGCAGCTGATTGTATCATTTCCAAACGAGGAATCTTATAGCTTAGCTCTTCGTTTGCATCCACATTCATTTGTTTAAAACTTGGTAATTTGAGAATTTGCTGATCACTTTTTTGAAAATACAAAGACACTTCTCCCGAAGGCATGGGCTGACCTAATCCATATTCTGATCTATTCAAGAAACTTAACCATGCTTCGACAGGAGGTTGCAAAACTTGATTTTCAATATTTTGTAGCGCTTTTCCACCTACAAACACACGAAAATCTTGTTCTAGAGGAACCCAATTTGAAGAAAACCATAATATTCTTTTTTGCGTACCATTATCCATATCAAAATTATTTTTAAATGAATAGGTTTGAGAATCAGATACTTGGTCTTGATCTTGATCTTTCTTTTTTATTTTCTCTTCTGAAACTAAAGAAGTTAAGGGAAGTTTTCCATCCACAAGACTTAATTTTGCATCTTTAAATTTTAGTTTGGATTGACTATCAATGTGCAACCAACCATTTAACCTACCTCTTTTACCATCAGAATCGATCTGAAGTGTATAAGTAACCTTCCAGGAAATATCACCAAAACTATACGTGAGCAGAAACTGCTCGTCTGAGTTGGATACATTTTTTTTCAAATCATCATCGGGCGTAAAAACAATACTGTCATTTAAAATTTCTGCTTTACTAACAAACATATCCATACTCATCATTAGACTTTCTGCATACACTTTTTCTGCTAACAACAGAATTTTTACCTGAGGTTGGTTTAAATACACACTGGATGGTATAGATTGTTGAATCACACCTCCGTTTTTATAAAGCGTTAGAATTGTACTCTCTTTGGCATCTTTAGCAAAAGAAAAACTATGCACAATACACAAAAAAAACATTGTCTTTATCTTTATTTTTTTCATTCTAAGCTTTTCCTTGCTTTAAATTTTTTAAAAATGTAATCCACTATTTTTGAGAAATCAACTCAACATCTGACTCTACTAATGAACTTAAACGTGCTTGGACATCATAGGAAGAAATATCCAAATCCATCTTTGTCAAACTAGGATCCAGCTCTTGAAATTTTCTTGCAGAAACCATAACGCGTTTATCAAAAGAACCAACACTTTCATTATAAGCGTGAATGGATTGAGAAAGCAAACGTCCAACTTTTGAATAATGGGCTGAAAAATCTACTAATCTTTTGTAGAATTCTTTGCCTAAATTACCAATCATTCTTGCATTTTCAGCGATTGTTTCTTGCTGCCATCCATAAGCAACTGCACGCAGTAACGCAATTAACGTTGTGGGTGTTGCCAAAATTATTTTTTCATTCACACCAAATTCAATCAATCCAGGATCAACCATCAAAGCGGCACTAAAAATAGATTCTCCCGGTATAAACATCACCACAAACTCAGGAGAATTATCAAACTGTTGATGATAATTTTTTTGAGATAATTGTTTAATGTGTTGCCTTATATGGCGTGCATGAACCAAAAGCTGTTCCTGTTTACGATCCTCATCAGAAGTTTCTAAGGCTTCTAAATAGGCTTGCAATGGTGTTTTAGCATCAATAACGATGTTCTTATTTCCAGGTAATCGAACCAAAACATCGGGTCTTAAACGACCATCATCCGTTGAAACTTGCTGAATAAAATCACAATAAGCAACCATACCGGACATTTCAATCACACGTTTAAGCTGCATTTCACCCCATTGCCCCCTTGAATTAGGAGAACGCAACGCTTTAACCAAATTATGTGTTTCGCTTCTTAAATCTTTATGGGTTTGAGTGAGATCAATCATGTGTCTTTTTAAATCTGCAAAACTATGAATTCTATCTTTTTCAATTTCATTTATTTGTTGATTCACTTTATCCATCGTTTGCTGGATAGGATCAATCATTTTTTTAAATGAATCTTGTTTGAAATCAAATTCTAATTTTGTTTTTTCTTGCAGTTCTTTAAACGATGATTGCGCCATCTTTAAAAAAGATTCATTATTATTAATCAAAGCTTTTTGACTAATCGATTCAATAGTACTTTTTATATACTCTTGGTTTTGCTTTATAAAATTTTCACGTTCAATTTCTAAAAATTTTTGCATTTCAATTTGTTTTTTTAAAATCAAATTTTCTGATTCTATAACGCTTATATAACGCTGCTTTTTTAAATTCATCATGCCAAAAAATACAGCAAACCCAGTTATGCATAAACATAAAACTATCAAGGCAGTGGTTAAAGTATCCAACATTATATAACCGTATCCCAATCAGCATGAGGTGGCAAAGACATTAGAATAGCTTCTGTATTGCCGTTGGTCATTAAACCAAAACGCGTGCCCCTGTCATACAAAAGATTAAACTCCACATAGCGCCCACGCTTTAACAGTTGCACTTTCTGCTCCGACTCTCCCCAAGGCATGTGCATTCTTTTACGCACGATGACTTCATAGATATTCACAAATGCTTCGCCAACAGCTTTAACAAAATCAAAATCTTTGGTCACATTTCCAGAATTAAGATAATCAAAAAAGATTCCACCTATTCCACGTGGCTCTTTACGATGAGGTAAATAAAAATATTCATCGCACCATTTTTTATAATCAGCATATGCTGTTGTTGAATAACTATCACAAACGTTTTTCAGTTCTTGATGAAAATAATATGTATCTTCATCAAACGGTAGACAAGGTGTTAAATCAGCACCTCCCCCAAACCACAGTTTTCCCGTCTGAATGAAACGTGTATTCATATGAATAATGGGGACAAAAGGATTTCGTGGATGAATGACAATAGAAATGCCAGAAGCTCTAAATTTTCTCGATCCTTCTGTTCCAGGAATTTCTTTTCCAAAAGATTCAGAAAATTCACCGTAAACGGTTGAATAATTAACCCCTGCTTTTTCAAAAACTGAACCATCTTGAAGAACGCGCATACGTCCGCCTCCTTCATTTATTTCGCCATCAGATCTATTCCATTTTTTTTCTGCAAAAGTCTGCGCCGTTTCTGGATTAAAATCAAACTCTATTTTTTCAAGTCTTTGACAAATGTGATCCTGTAGTAATTCAAACCATGCTTGATAGACTTGGTTATCGTTGATTTGGTCCTTTGCTTCTTGACTTTCTAAAACTAACGTCATCTTGAAACTTTTTCTTGAATCAGCTGAATTGTATTTTCAATGCCGTATAATGTAATGAACGAACCCATACGTGGCCCTTCTTTTTGACCCAATAAAATCTCATATAGACAGGCAAACCAATCTCTCAAACTTTCAAATTGGTGTCTCTTTCCAACATTGAAAACAAGTTCTTGTAATTGGTCTGTTTGTGCATCTTTATCCATTTCAATTAAAGAGTTTTTTAGATCTAAAATTGCAGCTTTTTCAGTATCTGTAGGCTGACGATACGTTTTATGTGGAGCTATAAAATCATGATAATAATCAATAGCATGGCCAATTAATTGGTCTAAATATGCAGATGATACATCGTTTAAACTCGAAACATATTTATCGATAAAGCCGCGTAAAATAGAGGCATCTTCTGCATGACAAACGGATGCTAAATTTAACAGCATTCCAAAACTTAAAACTTGCAAATCAAGATCTGGCGTTTGATTTTTATGAATATGATAAACTGGATTATCAGCATTAAATGTAGATTTGAAATTTTTAACCTGAGTAATATATTCATCCACAGCTTTTGGAATCACGTCAAAATAAAGTCTCTTTGCCTTTTTAGGTGCTTGAAACATGTAGTAAGATAAACTTTCCTTAGGTGCATATTTTAACCACTCTTCGATGCTTAAACCATTCCCTTTAGATTTTGAAATTTTTTGGCCAATTTCATCGAGGAATAATTCGTACGTCAAATTTTCAGGAGAACGACCACCTAAGATACGGCAAATCTGACTAGAATACTTCACTGAATCAATAAGATCTTTTCCAGACATTTCATAATCCACGCCTAATTCCATCCAACGCATACCCCAATCCACTTTCCATTGAAGTTTACAAGCACCGCCTGTTATGGATGTTTCAACAAACTTTCCATTTTCAGGATCTTTATATATAACCGTGTGGCTATCTGCTTTTAATTCTTCCAATTTGACTTGAAGAACAACACCCGTTCTGGGGCATATTGGCAAAAATGGGCTGTAGGTTTGGCGTCTTTCTTCTCGAAGTGATGGCAACATAACAGCCATAATTTCTTCATAATTATTAAATACTTTTTTCAAAGCATTGTCAAAACGACCCGACATATACCAATCAGAACTGCTTTGAAATTCATAATCAAATCCAAATGAATCGAGAAAATCACGAAGCATAGAATTATTATGATGACCAAAACTTTCAAATTTACCAAATGGATCTGGAACTTTTGTAAGAGGTTTCCCTAAATGTTGAGCAACCATTTCCCTTTGTGGGATATTGTCAGGAACCTTACGAAGACCATCCATATCATCTGAAAAAGCAAACAAACGTGTTGGAATATCTGACAGTTGCGCAAAAGCGTGACGAACCATGGTTGTACGCAAAACTTCTCCAAACGTACCGATGTGCGGCAAACCTGAAGGACCGTATCCGGTTTCAAATAGCACATAGGGTTTGCTTTGTTCTTTTTGAGATTGAATACGATTTAAAATTTTACGTGCTTCTTCAAAAGGCCACGATTTACATTCAGCAAATAAGGAACTCATTGATTTTTCTTGATTATTATAAACATAGATTTATTTTAGACCTTGAACCGCTAAAACTCAAGCATCACTTGACACAAACTATTTTCAATAGGTTTCTTTTAAAAAATCATTTAGAATTTAAAAAAGTATTTTTTCGTAAAAATTATGAATTATTTTAAAACAATAGCATCACTTTTTTCTGCATGTTTCCTTCTTTCATCATGCGTTATACAGCCTCTATATAAAAAGGCGAATTCTTCGGTAAATGAAGATTACCCCAAACACCGTGTTGAACTTGATGTTATTTGCATAAAAACCCCTCTCAAAATTTGCTCTAGATTCAAATCACAACTTGCTTACAAAATGAAATCTATAGATATTTCTGATCTTAAAAAAATCCATATCAGTTTATCTTATACAACCGGTGATATTGCTATCAGTGAAAAAGCCAAAACGTTCCGCAAACAATCACAACTCAAAATTGAAGGCTATTCTAAGTGGGAAGTGAAAAGATTAGACTTGACTACAAAAAGCTATAACGTTCCTTTAAAACTTACAAAAGTATCTTCTTTTGGTGTAGATCCTCAAATGGAATGGGCATCGCATATGGCAGAAGAATCACGATTACTTATGCTTATCGACCCACTTGTTGACAATATGATGCATACCATAAGTATCAAAAAAAAATTAGAATAAAGAGCTGAATTAATATATTATTAATTCTTTTATTTTACCATCTTTGTAATATGTACAAGTTTACAAAGGAAATTTGCAATGAAAAAATCTATATCCCTCGCATTAATGATATTATCTTCATTCATCATTAATGCAAACGGGGAACCCCGTCTTCCTGATCCTGCTAGCCAACCACGTTTAACATGCCCTCCAGGACAATTAATATTTAATGTCAACGTTGACTCTCCTAATGCGCCTATCACACCCGCATGCGTAACAGCGACACTTCTAAATTGTTCTGGGCTGACAGCAGGAAAATGCCCACAGGGCCAAGCATGCATCAACAGTGCGCAACCCAATACTCCAGCAAATCATAGCTGTGTAGCGGTATGTGATGGAACACAACCTGGCGTTTGTAAACCAAATCGTGCTTGCGTTAATTTTGCAGCAGCAGGTCAGCCTGCAGCGTATTCTTGTGAAAAGAGTCCAACCCCAACAAATACGACACCTGCTTTAGGAAACACTCCTTCTACTGACACAGGCGGAAACACAACAAGTGGTGGCACAGGTAGTAGCACAACAAGTGGCACAGGTAGTAGCACAACAAGTGGCACAGGTAGTAGCACAACAAGTGGCAC
>CAYPYB010000001.1:146599-229954 GCA_964415115.1 uncultured Candidatus Pelagibacter sp.
AGGCGGCAACACAACAGGTAGTGGGGCGCACTAATTGTTCATAAAACGCTTCAATTTAAAAATCGATATAAAACAAGCTGCATTTATTCAGTGCAGCTTGTTTTATTATTCTCCTGTTCATTAATTAATAGAGTCGTTTCAGACAATTAAGCAATATAACACCATAAAAAAATCTAGACAGAAACTTTTCAAAGTTACACAGAGAAGTAAAAAACGAATTACAAGACAGTCCTGATAATTCTTAGATTTTCTTCTTTTTCAAATTTTATGCATGATGCAGATTTATTGATTGTCTTTGACAAGTGCTAACTTTTTAATTTCTTCTCAAGAATCTGATTCACCAATGCAGGATTTGCTTTTCCTTGAAAATGCTTTAAAACTGTTCCTACAAAAAAACCGAACAGCTGCTCTTTACCCCCCTTGTAGGCGTCAACTTTATCTGTATTTGCGGATAAAATTGAATCAACAGCTTCTTCAATAACAGAAGGGTCACTAATTTGCTTTAGCCCTTTTTCTTCAACAATTAGACTTGCCTCTTGACCTGTTTCCCACATTTGCAAAAACACATCTTTTGCAATTTTCCCAGAAATAATATCTGTTAAAATTAATGTAACAAGACTCGATAATTGTTGTGCTGAAATAGGTGAAGAATCTAACGTTAAACTATTTTTATTTAAGACACCAAAAAGTTCAGATATCAGCCAATTCGCTAAAATTTTTGGACCTTGATTGTTTTGTAAATCTGCACTTAAAGCACTTACAGCTGTTTCATAAAATGCACTAATATCTCGTTCTGAAACAATGATATCAGCATCATACGCAGACAAACCATATTGTTCTATCAAACGCTTTTTTTTCTCATCCGGAAGTTCTGGCATACTTTTGATTATGGTATCGATTCTTTCTTGCTGTAAAACAAGAGGTTTTAAATCTGGATCAGGGAAATAACGATAATCATGAGCATCTTCTTTACTTCTCATGGTACGTGTTTCACCCTTACCTGGATCAAATAATCGTGTTTCTTGATCAACAGTTCCACCAGATTCTAAAATTTTTAATTGTCTTGCAACCTCGTAATCGATTGCTTGACCTAAGAATCTAACCGAGTTAAGATTCTTAATTTCAGCGCGTGTACCAAATGGTGTACCAGGCCTGTGAAGTGAAACGTTGGCGTCGACACGAAGGCTTCCTTCTTCCATGTTTCCATCACATGTTTGAAGATATCGCAATAAAGTTCTTAATTTTTTAACATAAGACTGAGCCTGTGCAGAACTATGAATTTCAGGTTCTGAAACAATTTCCATCAACGCTACACCTGCACGATTCAAATCGATATAGGTTTCACTAGGATGAATATCGTGAATACTTTTTCCAGCGTCTTGTTCAAGGTGAATACGTTGCACCCCAATTTTTTTTTCTTCTCCATTTTCAAGATTTATCAGAATATATCCACCTAAAACAATAGGATGATAAAACTGTGAAATTTGATAACCTAAAGGAAGATCTGCATAAAAATAATTCTTACGATCAAAAGCTGAATACTTTTGAATATTTCCATGAATTCCTAAACCTGTCTTAATAGCCTGGTCAACACAGAACGTATTAAGTACAGGCAAAGTTCCAGGCAATCCAGCGTCTAAAAATGCAACTTGTGTATTGGGATCCGCACCAAATGATGCACTAGCCCCAGAAAAAAGTTTGGACTTTGAGGAAACTTGAGCATGAACCTCAAGACCAATAACGATTTCCCACAAACCGGTTTGGCCTTCTACAAAAATAGTATTATCTGACATGAAAACCTCTAAAATATTTCTTTAAACGGTAAATTAAATTTCGCTGATTGTTCTATCACAAGCCCCGCATTCAAAATCGTTTGCTCATCAAAATGACGACCTATGATTTGAAAACCTAAAGGTAGTTCTTCTGAAGTTAACCCACTGGGCACAGAAATGGCAGGAAGACCAGCAATGTTTGCCGTCACCGTAAAGATATCATTCAAATACATTTGCACAGGATCTTTAGGGCTTTCGTCTAATCCAAAAGCAGCTGAAGGAGTTGTAGGTGTGCAAATAACATCCACAGATTCAAATGCCTTTTTGAATTCATATTTTATAGCCTGACGTACTTTCTGCGCTTTTGAATAATAAGCATCATAAAAACCAGACGATAAAACATAAGTGCCTATTAAAATTCTACGTTGAACTTCTTCTCCAAAACCATCTGAACGCGTTCTAGTGTACATATCATCCAGCGTTTCACCTTCAATACGCAGACCATAACGCAAACCATCATAACGTGAAAGGTTCGACGATGCTTCAGCAGGCGCAATAATATAATACGTTGCCAAAGCATACGATGCCAAATTAATCGTCACATCAACAATTTCTGCACCAGCTTCTTTTAGCCACGTTATGCTTTGCTCAAAATTGACTTTTATTTCAGGTTTTAAACCTTCTAAAAGGTGATAAGGAACACCTACTTTAAGACTTTTAATATTAGTGTTTAAATTTTTGAAAAATCCATCTACAGCTTTATTTTCTGTTGTTGAATCTTTCAAATCATAGCCTGACATTGATTCTAAAATAAGAGCTGCATCAGCAACAGAACGCGTAATAGGTCCTGCTTGATCCAGCGATGATGCAAAAGCAACCATTCCATATCTAGAACAACGCCCATAGGTAGGTTTGATTCCAACCAATCCACAAAAAGCTGCAGGCTGACGAATCGATCCACCAGTGTCTGAACCCAAAGCAGCAACACACAGATGCGCTGCAACTGCTACTGAAGACCCACCCGAAGATCCGCCAGGAACTAGTGGTTGTGATGGATTATTTTTTTTTCTCCAAGGACTAATCGCTGGGCCCCAAAAACTATTTTGGTTTGTAGAACCCATTGCAAACTCGTCCATATTAAGCTTACCAAGACAAAGTGCACCAAGATCCCAAAGCTTTTGGGTCACAGTCGATTCAAAAGGAGGCACATAGTTTGACAATATTTTAGACCCTGCAGTTGTTCGTAGATCCTTAGTACAAAATAAATCTTTGATACCCAAAGGCAAACCATCTAATGCTAAAGCTTCGCCTTTTGCATAGCGTTTGTCGGAAGATTTTGCATTCTCGATAGCTTTGTCAAAATTATCAAAAACATAAGCATTTAAAACTCTGCTTTGCTCAATCCTCGAAATATAAGCTTTGATAACTTCTTCAGCCGTACATTGTTTGTTGTCAAGATGCTGCTTAAGATCTACAGCTCTCAATTTTAAAAGATCATTCATTCACTAAACCTTTTTAATTTTTCTACTATTCTACAACTTTAGTCACAACAAACATGTCATGCTTTACAGAAGGCGCATTTTTCAAAATTGATTTAACATCATTATCTTGCACAACTGCGTCTTCTCTTTCATGCATCTGTGGAACCATATTTTCAGCTGCTAGTTGTTCAGAATTTATTTCAAGATCCTGAAGTTGCTGAATCCATTCAAAGATGGAATTTAATTTATGGGTAGCATCATTCATTTGGTCTTCATTTAAATTAAAACGTGACAAATGTGCAATTTTTTTTACTTCATCATAAGATAGAGTCATCTGTATTTTTTTATTAATAGTCTATCTTATAGACAAACATAATTTACTTATTTCGTCAAGTTTTAAGAAAATTTATCAAGTTATTCTTTTAAAAATATATGCATTCTAGTGCGTCATTCTTAATTTTATTTTTTTCTTTTTTGTTTTTAATATATGATTTAACATAGATTATTTATTCGGTGATTACATGAAAATTTTTTCTCTACGACATGTAACATTTGCTTTTTTATTTTTAACTCTAAAGTCAGATTGTATCTTTGCAAGCGACTCAATTGAAAATGAGGAGCACAAAATTTTTTTTACATCTAATGCTCCATTTTCAATTAGTAACGCATCATCTTTAATTAGCAGCGATATTGAAAGAAATACACTCACTCCAGAAGAAGATGAGGTTGGATCTCCCAGAACAAGAGGGATTATTAAAAAAAGCATCTACGTCCATAATTGCTCCCATTTAGCATTACCTATTACTGCTTTAACAGCTTCTATCAATTTAGAATCAAGAATGGTGAGTGCAATGGTTCATAATTTAGCGTTTCTTATGAATGCTTACTCCTTACTATCCGTTTCCATGAATGTAACGGAATTTAAATTATTTAAACAACTCTTTAATAGTCCACAAGAAAAGTTTTGTATAACTAAATTTTATAATCTATGTGCTTTCTCCCTATTATGCGCATCTTCCTTATTAAGTAACAAACAATTCTTGTATTACTCGGACTCCACAGACTCGCTCATTATTGGTATAGATTTAATCACATTAAGCGTTATATTTTTAAATTCACTACTTATTTCGAATCAAAAATTATGTCCATCAACTTTTGAAACCGACATCCTCCCTATGATGTAGCGTATGTTTGCTTTATGCCGCTTGCCTCATGTTAAGATTATTTTTCATCCACACTTTTTCTAAAGACTGAACAAAATAATCTATCAGTTCAAAGGTATGATTAGGAGTTATAGTTACACGTAATCGCTCCGAAGCTTTTGGTACTGTTGGGTAATTGATAGGCTGCACATAAATAGAATAATCCATCAACAGATCTTGAGACACTTTAGAACACAAAGAAGAATCTCCTATATAGATAGGAATGATGTGACTATCTGTTGGCTGGTAATTGAGGATTATACTTTGCGTTAGCTGATTTTTTAAATAAGAGACTCGATTGTGAAGACTATCTTGCAAATCAGATGATTCATTGAGAATATCAAGAGCTTTTATGGATGCACTAACAACAGAAGGAGGAAGTGATGTTGTAAAAATAAACCCCGAACCATATGATCTTATGAAATCTACAATCTCTTTATTTGCACAAATATAACCACCAAAACTTCCAAATCCTTTTGCAAAGTTAGCTTGAATAATATGTATTCGGTCTTGTAATTTTAACTGACTAGCAACTCCTGCCCCACCATTTCCGTATATGCCTACTGCATGGACTTCATCAAGAAAAATTAATGCGTTATATTTTTCTGAAAGATTGCATATGGATTCTAAATTAGCTTGATTTCCATCCATAGAATAAACAGATACCACTACAATAATTTTAGGCCTATCAAAATCAAGGAATGCTAATTTTTCTTCCAAATCTTGCATATCATTATGCTTAAAAATTAATTTTTCGGCGCGACTATTTCGGACACCTTGAATCATTGATGCATGAACTTTTTCATCACTTAAAAAAATAACATTGGGGATTTTTTCACCCAATGTTTGTAATGTTGTTTCATTGGCGACGTAGCCTGAAGAAAATAATAATGCTTTTTCTTTTCCGTGAAGTTCAGCTAATCGGTTTTCTAAATTTTCATGTAAACATGCACTTCCAGCAATATTACGCGTACCACCAGAGCCAACCCCTAATTTTTCTGCTGCATTATTATGCGCCTTAATCATTTCTGGATGATGAGTCAAACCTAAATAATCATTTGAGCACCACACACTAACTTTTCTAGGCGTTAAATGGGGCAATGCAGGATGCTTGTATATCCAAGCATAAGGTGGTTCTTCTTGTAAACGTTCTAGATGCGCAAAATAGCGATAACGACTTTCTTTATAAAGATCTTTAATTTTATTTTTAAAAAAAGCTGAGTAATCAAACATTGAGTCACAATTTTTATGTTACGTATATTATTAAAGATACTAAAAAAGCTCCTTAATGATAAGGAGCTTTTTTAAAATTACTGAATAAATTTTAGATTAGTCAATAACTGTGATAGCAACACGATTTTGTGCGTGAGCTTCAGGTGTATCACCTGGAACTTCTGGACGCTCTTTACCATAAGAAACTGTTTTCACACGATCAATTTCAACACCCATTTTTACAAGTGCTTTTTTAGTTGCATCTGCACGTGCTTGACCTAATGCTTGGTTGTATTCGCCTGTTCCACGAATATCACATTTTCCTTCAATTGTAACTTTTGTTGAAGAATATGTTTTTAACCAAGTTGCTTGGCTTTCTAAAGCTTTTTTAGCTGATTTGCTTACTTTTGATTCATTGAAACCAAAGAATACGCGATCACGTACATTTGGGTTTGATTTAAAGTCTGCTGCTGTTCCTGGTTGAACGCTTACTTTTACGTCCATTTCTTGTTGATCATCTGAACATGCAGTGAGCATCAAAGCGATTGCTGCAATCGCGAAAAATTGTTTTTTCATACGGAATTCCTAACTGAATTGTTATTTTTTTCTACACTATTATTATACCAAAAAGGTTAACTTAGCATGAATAATAATTTTTTTTTAGCCATAAAATATGAAAATGTGTATGCAAAAAGACACACAAGACATTAAAAAATCAAGACTCATCATTCCAGTTGCCAATATTTACAAAATGAGCACCACAATAATTACAGCGTATATCCTGTTTTTTGCATTGAAAATATACTTTAGGATGGGTCGAGCAAAATGAAGGATTCAAACGAACCTGTTTGATTTCGCATTCACAGGCAAAAAAAGAGCATAAATTGCCATCGCAAGCTATTGTTTTTATATCTTCAGGTATATTTATCTTTTTCATCATTATCTTATAGCACTGAAACATCGCATTTTGATTTAAAATGCTCTTGCCTTTTTATTTTTTTTTGCAAAAGGAGCACACCATAAATAAGGGCTTCAGCGCTAGGAGGGCATCCGGGAACATAAATATCAACTGGCACAATCTGATCGCATCCTCTTACAACAGAGTAAGAGTAGTGATAATATCCGCCCCCATTTGCGCAACTTCCCATAGAAATAACCCAACGCGGTTCTGGCATTTGATCGTAAACTTTTCGAAGTGCCGGCGCCATTTTATTGGTCAACGTGCCTGCAACAATCATAACATCGGACTGACGTGGACTAGGCCTAAAAACCACTCCAAATCTATCCAAATCGTATCTACTGCTTGCAGCTTGCATCATCTCCACAGCGCAACAAGCCAATCCAAAAGTCATCGGCCACAAAGAACCGCTTTGTGCCCATGCTGCAAGGTCGTCTAGTTTTGCTAAAAGATATCCTTTGTTATTTAGATCATTAAAAGCTTGCGTTAATAAAGGCGGATGGTCCGAAAGTAAACCCTTTTTTATTTCCATTCTAGGGCTCCTTTTTTCCATTCATAAACAAAACCAAACGTTAGAACAGTTAAAAATACTAGAACTGAAAAAAAACCATACCACCCAATGCTTTTTAAAGACTGGGAAAACGGAATAAGAAAAAGTATTTCCATATCAAAAATAATGAACAAAATAGATACAAGATAAAAATGAATATTAAATTTTTTCCGAGTATTTTTTTTAGGAGAATCAAAAGCGTCAAAACCACATTCATATGCAGCATTTTTTGCTGCATATGGTTTTCTTTGAGATCTCAGCCATGACACCCCTGTAATAACAGTTGCTAAAAATGAACTCAGTGTCAAAAAAATGACTATGGGGATATAACTACTCAAATCCATGCAAATAATTTCTTTAAAATATACTTCTATTCTCTCTTAGAAACAATTTTTAAGTCAAGGATTTTACAGCTTTTAAGCACTATAAATAAATTAAACTTCCTATTTTATTTTTTTAGAAACACTAAAAGTATGACTATTAACAATATTAAAGTGCTGATTATCGATTACATTATTTTGAGCCATATTTTCATAAGGTGAAAACGGGATTTTAATATGCATAATATGAGAAACACTTTCACTTAAATTAGCATTCCACTCTGGCTTAAATGATCTTTTCTCTGCATATCTTTTCACCATCGCATCAGAAACATGTGCATTGTCTTTTAAAATATCAGCGGGTTGCCGTCTTAGAGGCTCGTGTCTAAATATATTATTGATTTTTTGCTTCACATTTTTCAAACTCGACACTACAGAATCAATAACCGATACATTATTTTTCAATGGTGCATCTGCTGATTGAGCAAATGAAAAATGGCATAATATAGACATAACCCATACACTTGCTATCACATTTTTAACTAAAACTAACATACTTTTTCCCTTTTCTAAACGATATTTATCTCAGTTTGTCTAACTCAGAAATTGCTTTTTTTTGAACCTCTGATAGGTTTCCAACAAGACTTAAACTTAAAATTTTATGATGTTCCTTAGCTGCCAATTCTAAAGATTTTGCAACTTCAGAAATACTCATAACACCTAAATTTGCAGAACTTCCTTTTAATGCATGTGTACTTTCTGATAAATCCTTCCATTTTTCTTGCTGAACAGCTTGCCGGCATTCCTGGATTAATCGTTCACTATCCTATCCTTGACATATAAATCTAATAAATCGCCAAATTTTTGCTTATCTAGTATGGATTTCAACATATTCAGATGTCCCTCGTTTAATAGCTCATCTTCCTGCATCAAGCGAATCCGATCCTTTTAAAAAACATGACAACTGTATCGTATTGAAAAATTGACATAATAACTTCACTGACAATTAACAAAATAATAATCCACTCTAACCTTGATGAATGAGCATGCTTTAATTCATTAGACAGTATCTCATACAATTCATGAATAACTTTTAAACGACGGTTCAAAATATCAAGCCGTTGTGCAATATCCATGTATTCATAAGATAAGCGGTAAAGTGTTTCAAAACGTGGCCTGCGCCAAAAAAATTCTGGGGTATCTAAAATATCGCAGTCAAGATTGATAGAATTTCTTTCAGAAAACAACGCACCTATTTTTTGCGATAACTTTCTTCTCGATAAAGAAATTTTTCCATTTTTAGCTACTTCTTCAGGTATGTGACGTGTTTTTTTAATCGTTTCATTACTACGTTCTTCAAAAACTTCAAGCTTTACGCTTTGTGTTAAAGCATGAGAAAATGAAAGCTTAATTAATGGATCTTGTGATTCTAGGAAAATTGTATCTTCTTCTTCGTTGATACAGCTTTCATCAGAGTAATCGTAAGCACACGAATCAGAAGTTGGGATTTCAACGGAATCTATTTCGTGTAATCTGATATAATGAAGAATAGATTGTTCTTCTTCTTCATTCATCCCCCAAAAGCAAACGCATCCATAGGAAAAGATAAAAATATCTCTATCTTGCACAAAGTCGTCATGTGATTCACGTAACCCAGATTCTGTTTCTTTACGAAAGTGAATAACATGATCGTAAAATTTGGGTTCTAAACCCACATCTCTTAAAAATTTTGAAAGTTCATCTATATTATATTCTTTGGCTCGACAATAAAAAGCGCAACGCATTATAAAAGGTCTCCTGTATATTTTTCTATGTTTAAAAGAGTTTTCACACTTCTAACATATTTACAGTATAACCACTTCGTCCATAAGTTTAAATAGGGCTTTAAATTTATATCCATTTTCTTTATGTTTCACTGCTTAAAATAAATGATTGAATCACAGGATATATTTGTTCCCTAAATTTTGTTCCACTGAAAATTCCATAATGTCCTGCATCTTCTTGAATGTAATGATGAACATTAGAACGAGGTATGGACGAACAAATATGTTTAGCAGCATAAGTTTGTCCTAGTGGAGAAATATCATCTCTAGAACCTTCCACCATCAATAGTGATGTTTTTTTAATTGCTGCTGGTTTTATTTTTTCACCATTATATTTAAACTGCCCTTTAGGTAAATCAAAATTTTTAAAAACTTTTTCCACACTTTGCAAATAATAAGGAGCAGATAAATCCATTACAGCTCTATATTCATCGTAAAATTTATCAAAGCTTTTAATGCTTTGAATATTTTTATCTAGAACATTTTGATACAGGTTAATGACCGATTCAAAGTGCCTTTTATAATTCATCGACAAGAAACCATTTAACATTAGAAATCCAGGACAAACCCGTCTATATCTGCCCTTGTAACTATCGGGAACAGTGGTAATCATGTTGCGTTCAAACCATTCCATAGGCATGCGTAAAGCAAATTTATTCACTTCTCCAGGGTTAACACTGGCATCCACAGGACCGCCCATAAGGGTCATTGATTTTGGCTGACAAGCACTATCATTTTGCGCCAAAAACGATACTGCCGTTAAAACAGGAACTACAGGTTGGCATACAGCTACCAAATGAATATCACCCTTAAAATGTTCTATGTATTGAATCAAAAGATCGGTGTAGCTATCAAAATTAAATTCTCCTTCAGATGCTGAAACATCTCTGATATTTTCCCAATCGGTTATAAACACATTATGGTCTGGTAAAAATCTAAGCACTGTATCTCTTAAAAGAGTAGCATAGTGACCTGATAATGGAGCAACAAGCAGAACGTTAGGAAAGTTTTGTTTTTCACTTAATTCATTTTTTTCAAATTCTATCAACTTGCAAAAGGGAGATCTTAGGATAACTTTTTGGTGCACAAGGTATGATCGCTTATCTTTATCAGCGTGAATAATATCTATCGTTTTAATATTAAACTTAGGCTTATGATCAATTACCCCTAATCTTTTAGATACTTCTCTTAAAGCACAAAGATGCTGAGTCGATAAATTATTTCCACCCAATAATCCAACAATATCGTCTATATAACGATTTGTGATTCGAAGATTTTGATCCATCCACTTCTGAGTTTCAAATAATTGATAAATCATAAAAACTCCTTTTTTATTTATTTTGATATTATTAATATTGATTAAAAAAATAATCTTTGATTTACGCGTGACCTAATTCTAAACTAAACAGATCTTCTTTTAATCCACAATGTACAAGCGCACCACTCCATTTTTCATCAAGATGCAAATCAAAAATGACGTTATCAGTAGATTCCGATACAAACCAAAATCCTTGAATAATTTCTTCTTCTAATTGTTTTTTAGACCAGCTTGAATAACCTAAGATGACACAATATTTATTGGGACCATCACCCTTTGCCAAATCTTTTAAAATATCAAGTGTCGTTGTAACGCCGTGATAATTTTCCAAACAATCTGTCGTTGGTAATTTATAATCTAAAGTGTGTAACACAACACCTTTACGAATATCCATAGGACCACCGTACAAAATGTCATTATCTTCAGAAAAATGATGTGTCATGATATCTACTTGCTGTAAAATATCTTTAAGCGTTAAGCCATTCAACAATCTGTTTACAATAATACCAGTTGCACCATCAGAATTATGCTGAAAAATATACACAACTGTTTTTGAAAAATCACCTTCTTGCATATGCGGCGTTGCTACCAGCAATTTCCCTGCCAGAGAAACAGGCTTGGAAAAGTCAACATACTTTGTATTATGATAAATCAACTTTTTATTCTTTTCTTTATTTAAATCAAAACAATATTATATAAAAATAATTTATATTACGTTAATATTTTTTATAATTTAAATAAATTAATATATAATATGTTAGATGTAAATCTCGGATTAGCAAATCATTGAAGCACAACAGCAATCAAAAGAAATATTATCTCTTAGTCTTAAAATCAAAACCTAAGACTAAGGATATCCATATCTAATTACTTCTTTTTAAAAAGATCTTTCTGTATTTCAATAAGTTCTGCTATTCCTTTTTGAGCAAACTCAAACATTTTCTCATTTTGAACTTTTGTAATTGGCATTTTTTCAGAAGAAATTTGCATTTCAATAATATCGCCTGATTCTGTTAACACAAAATTTCCATCTGCAAATGCTTTTGAATCTTCATCAAAATCCATATCTAAAACACATTCATTGTCTACTACTCCCACAGAAATAGCCGCCATAAATTGTTTAATGGGATCTTGGCTAATCTTCTTGATGGACATCAAATGTTGGATCGCTAATTTTAAGGAGACAAAAGATCCAGTAATAGCAGCAGTCCGCGTTCCTCCATCTGCCTGAATAACATCGCAGTCGATTTTAATTTGACGTTCACCTAATATTTTTAAGTCTACAATAGAACGTAAACTTCTACCAATTAACCTTTGAATTTCTTGTGTTCTGCCTTGCTGTTTTCCTTTGACAGCTTCTCTATCCATCCTATCTTTTGTTGACCTGGGAAGCATTCCATATTCAGCAGTGATCCAACCTGAACCAGTGTTGCGAATAAACGGAGGTACTTTTTCTTCTATCGTTGCAGAACAAATAACATGAGTATCTCCAAATTTTACAAAACAAGAACCTTCCGCATGCTTTACAAAGTTTGGGCCTAAAAAAACAGTTCTCAATTGGTCTATTTGACGCTTGTTTTTTCTATACATCATATTATTCCTTCTATGAATTATTATTGTTAAAAATTACGGATACAGCGATTATAGATTTGATTAATTTATTCCCTATTGTTTTCTTTCTTGGAATACATCTATACAAATGCTAAATTCAAGCTACATCTTTATTTTGTGTGATGGATTATGGTGAAGATTTATATTATTACAGGAGAAACTTCTGGAGAGCAACTAGCTTTTTCCATTTTAGAAAAATTGAATCATCAATCCATACTTTTAAGAAATAATGAGACCACAATCAAAGGTGTTTGGAGCAATGAATTTCAAAAAGCTTTGACTTTTTCCAACATCGATGCACAGCAAGCCTGTAGTAACGATTTTTTAAGTATCATGGGTTTTTCCAATGTTATTCGGCACTTTTTTAAAATTAAAAAAGAAAGAGATAAGATTCTAAAAGATATTTTATCCTTCAACCCCGATATCATTTTAACTTTTGATGCACCGGATTTTAATTACAATATTTTGAAAAAACTTAAAAAAACATACCAGAAAAATAATATCCAAAAACCTATGTTTTATCATTTTGTAGCTCCCACAGTTTGGGCATGGAGACCTTGGAGAGCAAAGTATTGGGCAAAAGTTCTAGACCATATTTTTTGTCTTTTTCCTTTTGAACCTGCCTATTTTATCAAAGAAGGATTGCAAGCTACATTCATAGGTCATCCTTTAGTGAAAGAATATCATTCCTCTGAATTTCAACATATCAAAACATCAAAATTTTCTGATTCAAAAAATGCTTATGACTTTGCATTTCTGTTGGGCAGCAGAAACAAAGAAATTGAATTTCACCTTCCTTTTTTTAAATCCCTTTATAAACATATAAAAAAAGATCCAGCTCATCTGAATTCCAAAATTGTTATTCCAACTTTTGAAAAATATTTGATCATTCTTCAGCAAAACTTCCCCGATGCTATTTTTGAAACCAACCTTTGTGAACGAAGAAAAGCATTATGTAACAGCAAAAAAGCCATCGTCGTAAGCGGGACAGCAACGCTAGATTGCGCTCTTTCCTACACACCTATGATTGTCGTATATAAGACAGATCGCTTATCAGCATGGATTGCCAAAAAATTAGTGAATTTACAACATTTTGCGCTGCCCAATATTTTATCCGCACAAAAAATTATACCTGAGCTTATCCAAGAAAAATTAACTTTAGAAAATTGCGTACAAGCTTTAAAAAATATAGATATGCAAGATTTAAATCATTTTAAATCTTTAGAAGAGTCTCTCAACCATGAAATCAATTTGGACTCATTTCCAGAATTTTTTATCTCCAAAAGTAAATATCTTAAATTTTCTGGAAACGGTCATACCGAATGAAAAAATATAAGGTCCCAGTGGTATCAATTTATTCGTTTATAAGTTTAAATCTTTTAACAATTTGACCACCTATTTCTAATTCTCCTAAAAACATATCTAATGGACGAACCCATAAAGAATAATCTCCATACAACGCCCTATATACAGCTAAATGCTCCAAAGTTTCTGAATGACGAGCTGTATCGATAAGTTCATAAAACTGACCCTTATAATGTTTATATTTTCCTTTTGTTATCATATTTGATCCTTTTTTGATTGATATTTTTTGATGTGATTTCTTTTCAGTCAAATTCAGATTTCAACTATTCTCAAAATCAGAAATTCAAAAGTCTTAAATATTTTCTGGAAACGACCCCACCATTTTTTTTGCATCTACAATTTTATCGAATTCTTCAACGCTCAAAATTTCTAATTGCTCTGCAGCTTTTCGTAAGGTCACATTATGTTCATAAGAATATTTTGCAATCTTAGCAGCATTTTCGTAACCAATAATAGTGTTCAAAATAGTAACCAGCATTAAAGAATTTTCTACATTCATTGACAGTCTTGCTTCATTAGGTTTTAAACCATCTAAACAATTTTCTGTAAAACTATTCATAGCGTCAGACAACAAACGAATAGATTGCAAAAGATTATGAATAATGACGGGTTTAAACACATTCAATTCGAAATGACCTTGACTTCCTGAAACAGTAATCGTTGTATGATTACCCATTACTTGCGCGCATACCATTGTCATAGCTTCTGCTTGTGTAGGGTTCACTTTTCCAGGCATAATCGATGAACCTGGTTCATTTGCAGGTAAAATAATTTCGCCTAATCCGCACCTTGGACCAGAACCAAGAAAACGTATATCATTAGCAATTTTCATCAAAGCTACAGCAAAAACATTTAAAGCACCTGAACATTCCACCATAGTATCGTGACTGGCTAAAGATTCAAAAAAATTGGGTGCAGGTTGAAATTCGAACTTCAATCGTTGACTTAAAATTTCAGCATTTTTTTGAGGAAACCCTTCTGGACAATTAAGCCCTGTTCCAACCGCCGTTCCTCCTTGAGCAATATAGCCAAGACGCTTAAAAACGTTATTCACACGTTCTATGCAAAATTGAATTTGGGTTGCATACCCACTCAATTCTTGCCCCAACGTCATAGGTGTTGCATCTTGAAAATGTGTTCGTGCAATTTTCAAAACATCCTTAAATTCGATAGCTTTATCACGAAGAGACGTATATATACGTTTTGCAGCCGGTAATAAACGTTGATGTAAATCTAAAACTGTTGCAATATGCATGGCCGTTGGGAAACTATCATTAGACGACTGACTACAATTAACATGGTCATTAGGATGCACAGAAATATCAGTAAAACCATTTTCATTTAAATATCGATTCGCTAAAAATGCAATGACCTCATTGACGTTCATATTGGTTTGTGTACCAGAACCTGTTTGCCAAACAACAAGTGGAAAATGATCTTGATATCCATTTTTTAAAATATCATCACACGCATATTGAATAGCCTCTGATCTTTTAGCATCCAGGCCACCTAATTCACAATTCACATGTGCAGCAGACCATTTTAAATGAACAAATGCCTGGATAAGCCCCATAGGCATGCGCTCTTCACCAATTCGAAAATTCCTTCTGGAGCGTTCAGTTTGAGCACCCCAAAAGTATTGATTATCGACATCCACTTCCCCCATAGTGTCGTGTTCAATTCTTGTATGTTGCTTATCCATTTTTTATTCCTTTCAGGAATTTTTAATTTTCTCCGTGAACTTTTGTATATCCAAGAACACCATCAAACACATTTAATTTCTCAACGTGCATCCATCTGATTTTTGATCCAAGCTGTAGTAAAATATCAGTGATATCACAATCAACCACATCTACAGATTGGTCTTTAGACATGATACGAACCGTTAACATATCTGTTCCGTCTTCGAGATCTTTCAAAATTGGATAAACCTTAACCCCTCGAGTAGATATGCAACTCAATTTAAAGGATGTCTTTTCAAGAAGTTTTTCAAAAAACACCCCTACTTTTTCAGGTGTTTGAATAGTTTCTATAAATAGGTCAAAACCTACAACTTTCCTATCTTTGACAGTCACAAAATCAGGACGCGTTGATACCTTTGGTAACTTCAGCAATTGATGTTCACGAGATTGGAACGTTTCTGTTTTTTTACCAAAGTTTTCAATAATACGATCGGTATATTCAGATGTAGCCTTGGGTGTCATTTTAGGTGGACAAATATCTCGTGTGAAATATTGATCCACACCAAACGTATACGTAATAGCCTCTTCAATAAGATTCGCTTCTTCAATTGCACCAATATGGCGCAACATCATTACCCCTGATAAAATCAAAGCAGTTGGGTTAATCGTATTGGTTCCTGCATATTTAGGGGCTGTTCCATGCACAGCTTCGAAAATGGCATACTTGTCTCCAATGTTTGCACCGGGTGCAAAACCCAGCCCACCAACAAGCGCAGAACTTAAGTCACTAAGAATGTCGCCATTCATATTCGTCATGACCAAAACATCAAATTGTTCTGGTTTTTTAACCAATTGATGTGCAGCATTATCAACAATAACGTGATGCGATTGAATGTCGAGATAATCTTTAGCGACATCCTCAAAAGTTCTCTTAAATAACCCTTCCGACAACTTCATAATATTAGCTTTGCTTGCGCAGGTCACAGTTTTGCGATTTTGTGATCTTGCAAATTCAAAGGCTAATCGTATAACTTTTTCACTGCCTTTTCGTGAAATAAGTTTTAAACACTCACTCACACCAGGGGTTTGCATGTATTCAATACCTGCATATAGATCTTCTAGGTTTTCACGAACAATAACAAGGTCTAGATTTCTGCCGCTATAAGGGGTTTGAACACCAGAAAATTCTTTAATAGGTCGAATATTTCCATAAGTTTCAAAAAGTTTGCGTAACGTTACATTGGCACTTTTTTCACCATAACCAACAGGCGTTGATAATGGTCCTTTAATGGCTATTTTATTCCTCTCTAACGATTCAATCGTTTCCTGCGGAACGCCAGTCCCTATGCCTTTTTTAAAAGCAGCATCGCCTGCTTCACATACTTCCCAGTCAATTTTTAATCCTGTAGCATCAATAATTTTACGCGTTGCTGCTGCGATTTCAGGTCCAACTCCATCACCAGGAATTAAAGTAATTGTATGCTTTGTCATAAATGCCTAAATTTTTAAATAAATTATTACTTATAAGTTTAAACGAAAAACCTTAATAAACTCTACAAAAATGATAGGTAAAATTGATTAGCTTTAATCTCAATTGCTCAATGATTCATCATCTATGGCATCTCAATTATTTTATAAAAATACATTTTTTTATCAACTTCTAATGCAGCCAAAAATTTATTTCTACCTTGCTGAAAAATATAATAATTGTTTGTACTGGCAGATGGAAGAGCTTTAAGTTTCATTTTGTTAGTAACCCACTGATCTTTCACAGAGATCCCTGTAATGACATCCTCAATGTTCAGATGATTAAAAGCACACTCCCATACGTGCGCAGAATATAAAATTTTGTATTCTTTGCCTTCATACCATAAGATGTTATCAAAATTAGTTGAAATGCCGTTTTGATCCCATTTAATGCAGCCATAAAGATTTGGACACAAAAAAGGCACTTTATCTTCTTCGGAAAGCATAATGATTTGATTTCTTTTTTGTATAGACACAAAATCCAATCCTTCAGATGATTGCTCATATCTTTGCATAAAATTTTGAGGCTTTGTCACATTAAAATAATCATTTTCTAAATATTGGATTAAATCATAGGATGGGTGCCCATATTGCTTACCGTCTCCTGCTGAAATCCCCACAAGGTCAGGTTGAAAAAAATTTAATGCTGTGCCTGAACTATTATCTTTTGAACCATGATGAGGAAGCATTAAAACCACTAAATGATGTGCGGATAACGATAACGTATTCCTAAAATTTTCTGTTCCACTATGTTGTTCAGCAATGCGTTGAAATGTGGAATGCAGTGCGTCACCTGTAAAAATAACAGACATATCAAGAGAAGGTAATTTGCACGATAATACTATGCTATGACCATTAATATCATCGGTTTGATGATTGAGAGACCATATATGAATATTGTGTTTAACTTTTTCAATTAATCGAGCAGGGGCAGTTGCGATGGAATGATTGCTAGGTGGAAATAATTCAGCATATAATAGGCTAAATGGTCCCGCATAAAATTCTGGTATAGGTGCATTCAAAGAATTTCTAGAACATGCTTTAATCAATTTTTCTTTCGTATTTTTAAGGCTTCCTTTGCTTTTGAGCTCTTGCCTGACAAAATCATTGAACGGTTGTTGCCGTAAACCATTTTGCTCTAAAGAAAAGTGATTTCGGTAGTAAGGGAAATTAAATTCAATACGACTAGGATTTTGCTGAAGTCTTTCTTTTAAAAAATTTAAAACAGCACCTACATTCTTAGTCATATTATTGCTGTTATGACGACACCCTACATCACCAAACCAATCACCACATAACAAAATAGTTAAAGGTAGCTTAGACGGTATAATTTTATGATTGAGATAATTAATATGGTCTTCGTCCGAATGAGAAAGAAAAATAAAAAGATGTGATAAATCTTGAAGGAGGTCTAAAATAAAAAACTCAAGATTTTCCTTAACCTGCTTTTGTTGTTTTTTAGATAATTTAGAATTCACCGTCATCGGTGTTTGTGGATTAATGACACAGTTTGTTTTTGATGTTGGAGTTTGAAATGCAGTCTGCTGTATATTGGGATGCTTACGCTTTACAGGAGAAAGACATGAGGCGACACCTCTCTGGTGTCTTAATTTACTTTTTTTGATTTTGTATCTCTGTTTCCACGAGCTTCTCTTTATAAATTTAGGATGCATTTGTAAGGATTTACTTCCCAAATCATACAGCACACCAATTTTATCAGTTCCGTTGGAATAAATCACCAATTGAGAATTGCCTTGCCCCATAGGCAGGATATACAATTCTTCAGATTCGTTTGCTTGCAATTGCTGAAAGATAACAAAAGCAAGAAATAAAAATTTGGTCATTTAAAAAATTATTAACAACTTCAAGAAAGATACTTTTTAATTTAAGGAGTGTTATTCCAATAGTAAACAATCATATAACAAGGCAACCTGAAACTTTCATCAACTTTACTTAAATTGTTACGAATTTCTTCATTTGTTTCTAAATGAATATTTGCAATATCTGCTCTTAAAGATTCTAATGTATCCATAAACCTTTGGGAGTGAAAAACAAAATTAAACGTCATACAATCCCAAGTATTTTTCTTACCATGATCATTGGTAAAAATAGATTCCAGAATATCTAAAGCTTCTTTATTTCCTTTTGGAAAAGAGTTATCAAAAAAATGGAGTTCTTTTAATCTTTCTATTTCTTTATGATGATTATAATAAAAATGCCTATAACCTCTTGCTTGCGCCTTAAGATCTCGTATTGTTTTTTTAATTTCTTGAGGTGTTCTTATTTTTTGAACGTTTCTTTCAACATCTGGAGCAGGTTTTTTATCATATAAAACGATGCATTCTTCTGATCCCTTGTTAGGATGATAATTTTCTCTATTATCAATAGCATCCATTCCCAACGCCAAATGAAACATACCTAAAAATAAAAAACAAACAGCTTTCATCATAAAATTCTTCTTATATTAAATATCTTTAAAAACATAATATCATATTTTTTATGAATACTCTATATATTCAATAAAACATTAATTAGATAAGAATTAATCAGCTAAAATTTTCAAAACAAGTTCCTGAACTTGAACATCATCCCAATTAATAGGCCCCATAACTGTTCCTAAGACGTGACCTTTTTTACTGATAAAAACGGTTGAAGGTATGGCTTTTATTTGAAAATAGCTTGCAACGTTTGCTTTAGTATCTGTTACTAAAGGAATATCACCTGCCCCAAAACGGTTTAGGGATTTTTGTATATTATCTTTAGACTCCGCATCCGTTGGTACAATGGTCAAAGCAATATGTTCAATTTCCACGAAACGCTTTGTAAACCGTTGGTAAGATGGCAATTCTTTAGCACAAGGCATGCAATCTGTCCCCCAAAAATGAACAATCAGAGCTTTGCCCTTAAAATCTCTTAGTGAAAATTTCTTTTGGCTGTCTTTTTCATGCAAGACCAATTGCGCAGAAGGGGCCTGCACATATTCACTTTCAGGAACAAAATTAATATCATAAGGATCCAACTTAACTTCTTGCTCCACAGCTTTTGATGTTTTTTTTAAATATAAAGATGAAGTTCTTAAAACAAAGATAGAGACCAATGCAACAATTGATCCTGTTATAATGTGTTTAACTTTCATAATTCATTTTCTTTCATAAATATCTTATTTACAGTTTACGCCAAGTCGTACCTTCAAGTCCATCGAGTAAAGCGTATCCTTTTTCTATTAAATATTTTCTTATATCATCTGCTTTTTGAAAATTTTTTTGTAGTTTTGCTAGAGATCTTTCTTCAATTAATTTTTCAATTTCTACATCCGACAAACCATCTAAACCAGAAAATTGGAACCATTCTTTTGTTGAATGATAAAATAATCCCATTAATTTTCCTGCATATAAGAATTTATATAAAAGGTTATCATTTTTTTGTTTGTACAATTGGTCTGCCCATTGATGCATCGATGATAATAGTTTAGGTGTATTTAAATCATCGGATAAAATATCCAAAACTTCTTGTATGTCGTCTTTAAGAAATAAGTCATTTTGATCCATCAATTTCCTTGGGTCATCAATCGAAAAAATTTCAAAAATACCATAAAATCGATTCAAAATACTGCAAGCACTACTTAGTAAAAAACTACTCCAATCTAGCGGTTGGTGATAATGACTCATCAGTAGAGCTAACCGAATAGCTTGTGGGTGATGACTTGCTAACAAATCAGTTACAGTTATGAAATTTCTCAATGATTTTGACATCTTTGATCCATCCACCGTCAAATGACCATTATGAATCCATATTTTTGACATGGTTGAATGATCATGTGCACAACAGCTTTGTGCTATTTCATTTTCATGATGAGGAAATAATAAATCAATGCCACCACCATGAATGTCAAATTCTTTTCCAAAATACTGAGAGCTCATGGCTGAACACTCGATATGCCAACCAGGACGACCAAAACCATACGGACTTTCCCAACCAGGTTCATCTGCAGCAGATGGTTTCCATAATACAAAATCAGAAGCATTTTTTTTATACGGCGCAACTTCAACCCGTGCACCTGCAATTAAATCGTCTGCATTTTTTCTAGAAAATTTTCCGTATTCTTCAAACGTTGTTGTATCAAATAGAACATGGTTTTGATTTTCATAAGCATGTTCTTTAGCTATCAAGACTTCGATCATCGCAAGCATTTGTGGAATATGATCTGTAGCTTTAGGTTCTATATCGGGTAAAACCACATTTAACTGTCTCATATCATGATGATACCAGCCTAATGTTTCAGTTGTTATATCCTTAATCGTTCGGCCTGTGTCTTTGGATTTAGCATTAATTTTATCATCTACATCGGTGATATTTCTAGCATAGGTGACTTTGGGAAAAGATACTCTTAATAATCTTACAAGTGTATCAAATACTACTGCAGACCTTGCATTACCAATATGCGCTCTATCATATACAGTGGGTCCACAAACATAAATTGTAACATGGTCAGGGTTTATGGGTAGAAATATATCTTTTTTTTGCGTTAATGAATTTGAAAAACGAAGAGATGTCATAGTTAAATTTCAGAATGTAAAACGTTTTATAAGTGTAACATATTTTCAAAAATTCGTTTTTTAAAACATACTTTCTTCATTCATATTTTTATAAGGTTTGACTACTTACAATTATGAAACTATCTGCAAAGAAGATAATTTTCAGTAGTACTATTAAGATTGCAGGATTAGCTCCAAGCACATTCACATGATTAAATACTGCATAACTAAAACAGGGTGCCGCCTATGTAGCACAAATTGATGAAATTCCATTGATACAAAATAAAATTCAAAAAGATATAAAATTATTTAATCTTCAATTCTGGATTAAGGATACCTATAGTAATGACTTGAAACTTTTGGTTTAAATTAAAATTTTTAAAAGTTCACAGAGCACTTGAGCATCATCTAAATATAATGTTATTATCTCTGAGATAATAATTCTTTAAAACGTGATAATTTTGTAGGTTGAGCACCCCAAGATTGGATGATCTCACCAGCACAACGCGCACCTAATCGACCTGAAGCTTCAATGCTCATGCCATTAAATAAGCCATACAAAAGGCCTGCAAAGAAGAGATCCCCTGCACCTGTTGTATCAATAAGATTTGGAGCATCTGGTTTTTCAATAAAAACGATTTGTTTTTTATTAAAAACATAAGCACCTTTACTACCACAAGTGATTGCACCAACAAGCCCCTTGGATTGGAGATAAGAAACCATTTCAGAAATCGATTCTTTTCCTGTTAAAATTTTCATTTCAGAGTCATTGCCAATAATAATATCTACATAATTTTCAATATAATGTTTTATTTTTTCGAGATAATTACGCACACAAAAATCAGCAGAAAGATTGAGTGCAACTTTTTTCTTGTTTTTTTTCATCTGTTCAGCAGCATTATGTATTACAGGATATGTAGTATCTTCAAAAAAGTAACCTTCCACAATAAGGCATTCAGCTTTTAAAATAAATGCTAAGTCTTGATTTGATAAAACAACATCTGAAGAAACACCAAGATTCGTCAGCATTGTTCTCTCATTATTTTCTTTATTCGTAACTAATACCGTACAATTTCCTGATCCACTAGAATGATCTCTAGGAGATGTAATACGATATTGAATTTCTTTACTCTTAAGTGATTGCTTATATAGCTCCCCCAAAGAATCATCAGCAAGAGCGCCGACAAGACCAACTTTTTCACCAAAAAAACTAAGCGCAACAATTGTATTCGCTGCAGATCCACCAGATCCACTATACTCATATTTATGTTGGGTTATCACATTTTTAAGCATTTCTGACTGTTTCGCATTAATCCACGTTGTTTGATTAATTTTCATGTTTGGCACAATTGGCAATATTGAATCTTCTAAAAATTCAGGACTAACTTTCAATATACGGTCATACAATAAATTACTAATGGCCACAAATCTTGGTGATTCATCTATTGAATGAAATAACATTGTGCAAAAATAAGATAAAATGATGAATGATAAAATTAAAAATGATTTTTTTAACATACTAATACGATTAAAAGGGTATGCGATGTTATAACGCAATATAACAATCCCTGTCTAGATTTTTATTTAACAAAAACCATAGAATTATAAAACTACTCTTCAAAGAAGTGCCGCATATCGACTTATCCAGCTTTTAGTGGATTTAAATCATATTTTTTGATATAGTGATAAAATGAATGAAATTTATAGAAAGATGATAAAATGGCTCGCGTTACTGTAGAAGATTGCATTATCTCTGTTCCTAATCGTTTCGAGCTTGTTCTTCTTGCTGCAAAACGTGCAAGAGAATTAGCTGCTGGTGCACCTCTTACGGTCTTAAGAGATAACGACAAAAACCCGGTTGTTGCCCTTCGTGAAATTTCTGAAGAAACTGTAAGCGTTAATCAATTACGTGAAGATTTGATCAAAAGCATGCAAAGAAGCATGTTTGCTATCAATGATACTGAATTATCAGAAGAAGCACATGCAGATTTTGATGCGTCTGCTCTTCAAATTTTAGCAGAACCTTCTGATGAAGATGAAGAAGAGCTCGAAGGCGAAGTTCTCGAAGATGAAGAAATATCAAATGAAATTAGCGAAGAAAAAGATTCTGAATTAGTATAAACTTATCACAATTAGCTTAAAAAGAAAGACTGTTAACCAAAACAGTCTTTCTTTTTTTATAACCCCTATATCTTACCGACGATGTCCATTAACAATTTCAATCAATATGTCTTCATTGGTCAAGGCACTTATATCACCCAGTTCTTCATACACACATTCTGTAATTTTACGTATTATCCATTCTTTATGCTCTATTTTTCATTCTCTCATATAAGTTCAACATCTTTTGACGATTTTTAAAAACCTTTGTTAACAGTTCATAGGAATTAGAATAGGAAAATTATTAGGTGAGAACGTGATAGTGTCTGCGCCACCTCCTCTTAAAGAGGTGAATATGTATGGATGGTTTGAGTTCAGATATATAAAGGATAAGCAAAAGATCTTCTGCATTCATTGATTCATATGGACAATCTGTAGACTGGTCCTTCATTAAATCATGATAATCAAAAAAGAAATGCTCATCTCTTTCAAGATTAATTCCATTTTGCAAAACAATAATATTTTCAGGTTGAAATCGATCTAACTCATTCAATGCTTTTTAACATTGGTTAAAAAGTCTATGGATTTTTTCCACCTCTTTTAGCCTTATCAACGGTTATGATAACTTTAGGCTCTTTCAATGCGCGAAGCTAAGGATTCTGCTGAAAAACCACCAAAAACAACGCAATGAACAGCACCTATTCTAGCGCAAGCCAACATCATTACTGCAGATTCAGCAATCATCAGAACATACAGAAGAACTTTATTTCTCTTTTTGACACCTAATGATTTTAAAGCATTCGCGAATTGACAAACCTGAGAATATAAATCTTTGAATTTCATTTTTTGTGTGTTTTGAAGATCATCACTTTCAAACAGAATCGCTGTATGATCAACTCTATCTTTTAAATGGCGATCAACAAAATTATAACAAACATTCAATTCTCCAGCAGCGTACCATTGAATAAGTTTGTCTTTTTGAAAAAAATCTCCTTCTAAAACAGAGGTATAAAGGTTAAACCAATCTAATCTTAATCTTTTTTCTCTCCAATATTGCTCCGTATGTTCAATGGAATAGCTGTAAAGATCTTGATAAGATTTCATAAATGTCTCACTGCAAAGTGTATACTTTTATTAGAAAGCTGTTTTTCTTTTAGAGCAAGAAAATTTATGCCTTCCTTCCAATAGTCACAAAACGAAAATCTCTAGCATCTTCTTTATCAAAAAGATTACGATAATCCACTAAAACAGCAGGTGATACATTAGAAATAGCCATTGTCTTATATAGTTTTTTTAAATTGAGACCCCGAAATTCATTCCATTCTGTTAAGAATACAACAATATCAGCGTTTTTAAAAGCATCATTGACACCACTGGAAAATTCAACATGATCAACCCAATCGCTAGCATAGTCTTTTAAATATTGTAGCCTATCTGAATTTTTATAATACATAGGATCATAAATTTTTACAGACGCATCTTCTTTTAACAATGCAGGTATCATTTTTAAACTAATGGCTTCCCGAATATCGTCTGTATTGGCTTTGAAAGTGATTCCTAAAATTGATACCTTAATCTTGCGATTTAAAATTTCTTTCTTGCTTTGAATCTCCAATTGGACTCTTTCAATTAAAGCATCCTTTCTCCATTCATTGGATTGAATTACGGAATCAATCAATAAAGAAGGCTTATTCAATGAATGTGCCGTTGAAGCCAAAGCTCTTGTATCTTTTGGAAAGCACGATCCACCAAAACCGGGACCAGCATTTAAAAATTTTTGTCCAATACGATTATCAAGACCTATACCTTTAGCAAGATCATTCACTTCTCCATTAACGATTTCACACAAATCAGCCATTTCATTGATAAATGCAATTTTCAAAGCCAAAAAACCATTTGCTGCATACTTAATAAGCTCAGAAGTATTACGATCCGTAATTAAAATGGGCGTTTCCATCAGATGAAGAGGATGATAAAGTTTTTGCATCATCTTTTTAGCTAAAGGACTAGATGTGCCAACAACAACGCGATCTGGTTTCATAAAGTCTTCAATAGCTGAACCTTCTCTTAAGAATTCAGGATTTGAAACCACATCAAAATCAACACCTTCTTTATACTCTGGTCGAAGCTGAAGAATAAGTCCTACAATTTTTTTGCCCGTTCCAACAGGCACGGTTGATTTCGTGACAATAACGGTATAGTCATCCATATGCGGTGCAATGTCTTCTATGGCTTTAAAAACATAACCTAAATCAGCCTGACCATCCGATTCATTAGTAGGAGTGCCAACAGCAATCATAACAATATCTGCGTCATGGATAACATCTTTTAGTTGTGTTGTAAAACCTAATTTTTTTGATTGAATTCCTTTATGAACTAAAGCATCTAAACCAGGTTCATAAATAGGTATAATACCTTTGGTAAGGTTTTCAATTTTTTTCGTGTCTATATCGACGCATGTCACATCAAAACCAAATTCTGAAAAACAAGCCCCTGTCACTAGCCCCACATAACCTGAACCAATCATTACTATTTTCATTGTTTTTCTCCGAACTTATAAAGATTAAAAATCATGTGCTAGCGCATATCGGCGAAGCATTGGACCAAGATAGGAAAGCATATTTTCATCCTGACAAGCAAAAGCAATATTAGCTTCTAACCAACCTTCTTTTGTACCGCAATCGTAACGTTCTCCATCGAAAGAAAAACCTGTCAACGCTGTTTCAGGAAGCATTTTTTGAATACTATCAGTTAATTGTATTTCAGATCCAGTACCAGGATTTTGACGATCTAGATAACCAAAAATTGATTTCTTCAAAATATAACGACCTATGACAGCAAATCGAGATGGAGCATCTTCTAAAGATGGTTTTTCAACAACAGCGCTTGCACGCACTTTTTTGTCTTCTTCAGAATCCACGGTCAAAATTCCATATCTTGAAACGTGTTCTGGTTCTACCATCATCGTGGCAACCATGTTGCCATCATCAGGTCTGTAGGATTCTATCATTTGTTTCATACACGATTTTTGTGACAAAATAATATCGTCTGCAAGAATAACAGCAAAAGCTTCTTCTTGAATCAGATGTTGCGCACATAAAATAGCATGACCCAAACCTAAAGGAAAAGGTTGCCTTACATAAATAGCCTGACTGGGAGGAAGAGCCGTTTCTATAATTTTACTTAAAAGTCCAATTTTTTTTCTTTTCTCTAGTGTTTGCTCCAACAAAGGAATGCGATCAAAATGGTCTTCAATAGCGCTTTTCCCTTGTGAAGTCACAAAAATGAAGCGTTCTATTCCTGCTGCTTTTGCTTCTTCAACAGCATATTGTATGAGGGGTTTATCCACAACTACAAGCATTTCTTTAGGTATAGATTTTGTTGCTGGCAAAAAACGACTTCCTAATCCAGCTACTGGGAACACACATGTTTTAATCAAATGAAAGAACCAAATTATTTCAAGATAAATTTTTAATTATTATGCCCGATAATCTTTCGGAAATCAAAACATTGTTCTCCTTATTATATTTGACAAAAAATGAAAAAAAATAAATATCAATTTATGCTTTTAAAATGATAAGATTATTGTATTATTATTCTTATTTACAAAAAATATAAACAGCTTATTCAAAATTATCGGTTTTGCATCCATTTTTGTGATGGAATAACTAAAGAATTGACAATCTTTCTTTGTGGCAATCTTTTGTTAAAATGAAACTATATTAATGTTAATGATGGTCTTTATGCTTTTAAGGAATCTTTAAAACTGTTTGATCAAAATAATTCGTATTTTATTTGGATTGCTTATGCAACACGTGAAAGTCCTCAAGTGATTCAAATTGAAAAAGATCATGATATTGAAATGGTGTGCACATTTTTTGCTGATGAAACATCACCTCTTACAACACATATGAGAATCTTTAATTTATCCTCAAATTCAATATATGGTAACGAATCCAACTTACATCATGCAAAATATTCTCAAAAAGAAATTACGAATAGGTGAAAATATTTGGATAGGTTGCACAAAGCAACGCAGTGAATGACAAAAACTAATTAGCAAAAATAGTGCTGACCTTAATGAACTTCAATCTAATGAAAATATAAAGTATTTACCAGAACCTCTAACGCATTTATCTCCATTAAATAATTCTCATCCTAATAATTAAATATTTTATCTATCAAATGAAACCCCATTCTGTTTTCTTCGCCCAGCATGGTTTCTTTTATTTGATTCACCATATTGCAAGCAAGAAGGGCATTATTTTCTTTCAAATCATTTACCAACCACAATCGTATCAATTTCAGCTTTAGGCGATATCTGGCTTTCTCCTTCAAAAACATAACGCTCATATACTCACTATCAACAACTTGACGGTGCTGTTTGCTCACATGAAATCATTATGCATGGCATAAAAAAAGACACAAACGTAATGTTTGTGTCTTTTTTTAATCATTTGAAAAAAATTTATAACTGAACTACAGTATTGATGTAGATAACCTTTGTATGCCTCTAACTATCCATTCAGCATGGACTGTCAAATCTATAAAGTTATTTATATATTCAACGTCTCTTGCTATTTCTTTGGAAAGAACACCATCAATTATGGATCTAGGTAAGGCAGCGCCTTTTTGTAACATACCAATAAGCTTGAATATTCCATCTTGCTTAACAACAAGAGGAGATCCCGAAGCTCCTACCCCCATAGTGCACATTAATTGCTCTTTATTTGAGCTTGGAAATTCTAATATGGCTACTCCTGTAACTTCTTTCAATTTTTTTCTATTTTCATGACTTTGGGATAAGTAGTATTGCATACAAGCTTCAGTCATTAGCGCCTCTTGATTAGCAGAAACTTTTCCAGAGATATTAGATATAAAATCTTGGTTCTTTTTTTGAAAGCGATGAATTGATAAAGACCTTTGGATATTCGGCTGGTTTGTTAAAGATATATTTCCGATATGCGAGACTTCAGCACAAGAAACCACATATCCATTTGCAACCTCTCCCTTTTTAGATGCTGATGCTATCTGAAGAAATTCGCAAGGATAAATAACCCCTTGATTGAAAGATAATTTTACTAATGCCAGATCAACCGCTTCGTCACGATGAAAATATGGCACTATTTCGATTACTCCCCTCAACAAGTTATTACCTGATTCCACTCTTAATTCAAATTCATGAAACTTTGATCCTTTTTGAAAATAAGCCAAAGATTCGTAAATTCCTCTTATCGTATGCTTACAGCCTAAAAAAATCTGTGGTGCTATTTGAGTGATTGTGGCTGCATCATATCCACTCTCTGTTGAATAAAAAATTCGACAAACATTGTGCACAAAAGGATTTTTTTCATGTCCTGCACCTCTTAAAATCCCCTCGTTCATATTTTCTAACGTAGCAAAGGTAACGCCTGAACTGCTTATTATTCCAGAACGAGGTTGTAAATCTTCATTCGCATTTAAAATAGAAAAACCCAGCAAAGTACTAAAAATTAAAAATTTAAACATAAATTTTTCTCCTATATAAAACAAAATAAATCAAATAAATATTTTTATAATCTATCTGATTGTAAATCAGATCTCAATATATTTTTGAACTGATTGCATCAATAACTCTTGTATGTTTTGAAAAAGCTAATCCATTCATACCCTTATGTCCTAAAATATAAAGACCTTATCCTGCTTTGCAAAATTTCTGTGGCACACCAAGTAGGATATATAAAATATTTCACGATACAATCAACCACTATCTTAAAAGTTATTTGATTAAATATTAAGAGTTTCCTAGTGTTTATCAGATAAAGTCAGCATACTTTAAGATATACCTTTTACACTTTAAGGAGATTTTGGTGAGCAAAAATACAAATCAAACACCCGATAAAGCGACATTAATCATTGGTGAACAAAAGTTTGAGTTTCCTATTTATCACGGTACTGAAGGACCCAGTGTTATTGATATTCAAAAATTGATTAGCCAAACAGGATATTTGACTTACGATCCTGGTTTTACATCAACAGCAAGCTGTTCTTCCGCTGTTACTTTTATCGACGGTGACGAAGGTCGCCTTTTGTATCGTGGTTACCCCATTGAACAATTAGCTGAACATAGTGATTTCTTAGAAATTTGCTATTTGCTTATGCATGGTGAACTTCCTAAATTATCTCAGCGTGCTCAATTTTCAGAACACATTACCTATCACACACTGCTGCATGAACAAATTATTTCTTTCTTCAGCGGCTTTAGGCGAGATGCTCATCCGATGGCCGTAATGGTTGGTGTTGTGGGTGCTTTGTCAGCCTTTTATCACGATAGCCTTGATATTCACGATACACAAGCAAGAGATACAGCAACCTATCGACTGATAGCTAAAATGCCTACATTGGCAGCAATGGCATATAAATACACCATAGGACAACCCTTTGTTTATCCTATTAATAGTATCAGTTATGCAGGTAATTTATTACGTATGATGTTTGCTGTTCCAACGGAAGAGTACATTATTAATCCTATTTTTGAAAAAGCGCTCGATCTTATTTTGATATTACATGCCGATCACGAACAAAACGCATCGACCTCAACGGTTCGTCTGGCCGGATCAAGTGCTGCAAACCCTTTTGCATGTGTAGCGTCTGGTATAGCAGCACTATGGGGTCCAGCACACGGCGGAGCTAACGAAGCTGTTTTAAAAATGCTCCATGAAATTGGACACGCAGGGAATATTCCTCTCTATCTTGAAAAAGCAAAAGATAAAAATGATCCTTTCCGTCTTATGGGATTTGGTCATCGTGTTTATAAAAATTTCGACCCCAGAGCAACACTAATGCGTGAAATGTGCCATAAAGTTCTGGATCAACTAGGGCAACAAGATGATCCCTTGTTCGAATTAGCACTTGAACTTGAAGCCATCGCACTTAAAGATGAATATTTTGTCAGTAGAAAACTGTATCCTAACGTAGATTTTTATTCTGGAATTATCCTAAAAGCCATGAAAATCCCAACATCCATGTTCACTGTTATATTCTCTGTCGCAAGAACGATTGGCTGGGTAACCCATTGGAGAGAAATGATTTCTGATCCAAACCAAAAAATTGGCCGCCCTCGACAACTTTATTCAGGAAATGCGGAACGTAATTTCGTTCCCATGCAAAATAGAAAATAAATCCTATTTAAACGTTCTAAATATCCATGACGGTTTTACACACTTTATGTAAAGCCGTCATTTTGATTGAAGATAATGCTCTTAAAACTATTGGCATGTTTTTCAGAGCTTGTTACGCTATTAATCATAAGGTATTTTTTTCAAAAGCAATGCGTCATTTTTCTTCTATTCTTTTTCTAACAATCATCTTCTTTATGGGCTGTTCTTCTTTCAGGAATTCTCCTCATGTTCATCAAAAAAGTATAACCAAAGAAGATCTGAAAGTTTTATCAACTCCCCCCCTTGCTCAAACGATGGATGAAAAAAACATACAAAAAAAAGCCTCTTTGAAATATATGGAAGATCAAAAAAATAAAATTGATCCTCGTTTTTTAACAAAAATATCTTTAGTGATTGATGATTCAGTGCCATTGAAATCGGTAATTGAATCCCTTTCAAAAAAAGCTAATTTACAAATAACCGTCGATTCTTCTGTGGATACAAAAATTACTTTTAGAGCCATCAACCAAAGCATTATTGATATAATAGAGCGCATTTGTGAATTAGGTCATCTAAGATTTGAAATCGATAAGGGATGGGTCAAGATTCAATCTGACTCTCCTTATGCTCATACCTATTCTGTTCATTTTTTAAATTTAACCAGACAAAGTCAGCATCATATGTCGGTTGCAACCAACATTTTTAATAATAACGAATCCTCTTCTCATGTAGCTCCGAATTCTGGCATTGCAACAGCATCTAACCAAACGTCTGCAACATCAAATTCATCGGGTTCAAATGGTTCAGATAGCACGTTGAATGTTTCGCACTCTAATGACTTTTGGTCGGAACTCGAAGCTAATCTTAATATCATCGTCCAAAAAAACTTTTCCAAAAAGAAAGATAAATCCTCTGATTCCTATTTTTCAATTCATAAACAAGGAGGATTACTCACCGTTTGGGGAGATTCAAAAACACACAAACGTGTCAGTGAATACATTTATTACCTTCAAAAAGTTTCTTCAAGCCAAGTTTTAATTGAAGCAAAAATTATAGAAGTTGCCTTAAATAATCAATTTCGTTCAGGCATCAATTGGTCCAAAATCACGTCTCGTGGTGGATATTCTATAAATGCTATGTTTGGAAACAAAGCTAAATCTGGGATTGGTTCTAATTCTTCCATTGATGATACCAACCTTGTTTCACTTGGAGCATCTTCGGGGACGAATTTTTCATCTATTCTTGAAATTTTAGAAGAATTTGGAAACACACGAACCCTTTCTAGTCCTCGTCTTACTGTCATGAACAATCAAGCTGCAGTATTAAAAGTTGCACAAAACCAAGTTTACTTCCGTCTTAATTACGACAGGCAAAGCACGCAATTTTCATCTAACTATAATGTATCAAGCTCAATACAAACCGTTCCCATCGGATTAATTATGTCTGTTCAACCTTCAATCGATGTGGATTCAGGAGAGGTTGTTCTCTTTCTACGACCTACTATTTCAAAATTCACAAAAACAGTTTCTGATCCAGCTGTTGGAATTGCAACACAAGATGCTGAAAAAACAAATGCTTCTAATTCGTCAACATCTTCATCATCAGCAACACCGGTTTCAAATATTCCCGTAGTTGAAGTTCGTGAAATTGATTCAGTGATGAAACTTAAAGATGGTGAAATTGGAATTCTAGGAGGCCTTATGGAAGTCAGCTCCTTTGACGACAAGCGCGGAATACCAGGACTTATGGATACTCCGATTTTATCCGATGCTTTTTCAGGCCAAGCACAAGGTGACAGAGTTGTTGAATTGGTTATCTTATTAAAAGTGACCATTCATGAAGATTCTGTCAAACCACAAGCGGCCGATATGCGAATCCAAAAAGAATATATTAGTGATCCTAGATCGTGGTCATCATGAAAAAAATAATTTATTTTTTTCTTTGTATACTATGCTGTATTGCAAACGTTCAAAGCGCACGATCAGAAACAAAAGTTTTCTCCAATTACAACTATGATGCTGATGGTAAAATTATTAGTAAAGTTTTTAAAGTGGATCCTCCATCCATTGATCAACAAAAAAACATTCCATTAGAGAAACAAACGATTTTAGATCCTAAAAATGAAATAGGAAAATTGTTAAGCAAAAAGTTAGAATCCCTAAAAAATATCAAGAAAAAAGACCTTGGACCTATTCAACAGAGCTCAACCCCTGTTTCTATTATTTCAACCATCGATCAAAAAATAGATGTTTCAAAAATTGTCCCCAAAAATAAGGAATTTTATATCATTCCTGATAACAGAGGCGAAAAGCTTCGTTTAAGATGCCTAACTAAAGTAACATTCAAATGGGTTATTTTTAATGATGAAGAATATACTTATTTTGTTTTTAATCAAATTCTTGATCTAAAATTATTATCCATCCCACAGATACCTATTCAAAATATTATCAGTTCTCCTGAAGTTTTGAATTATCCGAAAAACACCATTTTAAGAGTCAAGCTAAATCCAGGCGTTAATTTACGTTATTCCATAGAGGATGATGTGAAATACCTCAATTTTTCACACTTTGAAACATCTTCTTGGGAAAAGAATTGCGATAATCAAACAAGCGTTCCTATCGTTTTAACCCACACACAAAAAGGAAACATTGCATTTGAAAATCTCGCAAAAGGTGAAATGCAAAACATTAAGATCAACAATCAAGATTTCATTATGATTTTGACCCAAAATCCAGACAAAGGATATTACTATGACAATCTATACAGAAAAATCATTATTCAGCCAACCTTTCAAGGTTTATGTTTAAAAATTTTAGGTTTAAATCATAAAATTAATTTTAATGCCACAAAAGGCATTCTTAACGTTGTTCCAACAATCATGAAACAAGAAGAAAATACTTCTACCAAAAACTCTTTTGAAACAGATAAAACAGAAGACTGTTCTCTTGAAAGAATTAAACTTCTAGATCGCTATATAAGCCATTACAAACAAATTACAGCTACAGATATTTTTAAACTCGCATTTATTGATTTGCAACTTGAATTAGGATACGAAGCTATTGCCCTGCTTGAAAACGAAGCTAAAAACAAACCTTTTATCATCAATAATAGGTTGTACTATTTTTACCTTGGTATGGCACACTTTATTAATAAAGAGCCTGAAAAAGCTATAGCAGAATGGAAAAAAGTACCTCTGTATGGTGAAGATGATATATGGTATCGAATGGCTTTATGTGAAATGGGCAATCCAGTATGGTGTTTTCATCAAATACCCAAAATGATATCGATACTACCAAAACTACAAATGGGCTTAAGACAAAATATCGGACGTAAAGCGATTGATTTCTTCTGCAAGACAGGAAATTTTGATTATTTAGAACTTTTAAAAAAGTCATTAAAAGATGAAAAAAACTATTTTATCATTCAATGGCTAGAATTACTCAATGCAACTGATCTTTATTTTAAAAAAAACTATTTTGCATCTAAACAAATTTTAGAACAGATTAAAAGAAGAAAAGAAATCGATTTTATGGAAGCAAAATTTGATGCTCTTTATAAATATATTGATATCCATAATCAGCTGGAACAAAAAAATATCAATGAAAAAACTTTAATCGAACATCTTTCTTTGATTCATCGTACATGGAGCTCTGATTCTTTTGGGTATCATTTAAAAAAACGTTTAGCAGAAATGAATGTAGCTTTTAACGATCCCAGGTCCGCTTTACATCATTTAAGCTTTCTAAAAGAAAACTTTTCTGGACAAGCTGCCATCGATTTAACTGATAAAAAAATTATCGATATTGTTTTATATTATATCAAAAATAGAAAAAACTATTCTCCCCTTAAAGTTATCCATATTTTTAAAACGTTCGAAGATATCATCAATTTAGATGAAAATCGCTTTAACATCCTTGATGAAGTAGCCCAACAATATATTGATTTAAATCTTATTCAAGAAGCCATCTCCTTAATGAATAAAAACCTGAACAACATACAAAATGATCTTATCAAAACAATTGACTACTCTCTTAAAATTGCAAAACTTTACAAACAATTAGGGGAAGCCCAGCAATCTATCAAGATATATGACAACCTTTTGGAAAATACTATAGATTTAGAAACGCAAAATAGAATTCTGATCCATAAAATAAAAGCTCTTTTAAAACAAAAGGATTATTCCCAAATTTTGCGACTCACAGAAAACAGGTCAGATCCTGAATTTATCATTTTTAAAAGCAGTGTGTATTTCGAAAAAAAGGAATGGGAAAATGCTATTGTTCTTTTGGAAGAACTAATCCTACGTCTCGATCCACTTAATGTTAAAAACAAAAAAGTTTTTATAAAAGTTCTCAATCATCTAGCTTTTTCGTATTTCATGCTTCAACAAAAGATCGAACATAAAAAAAATGAGCTCAAAATTCTAAAGAAGAAACATTCTAACAAAACAAACTCTTCTCTTGCCTTAGATAATCTGAATAAAATTTTAAAAAGTAAGTACAAAGAACTACAAAGCGAAAGAAAAAAGATAAATAAAAATGATCCTGATTCTATTGATTACTTTGAAAAGTTAGAAGAACTTGGAAAAAAATATGGATCGATCATGGAAGGGCAAGAGCAGTTTTTGTTTTTAACACGCGCAAGAGAAAAAAATTATTTTGACCGTCCTGCAGTTGAAAATATTCTTTCCGATGCAAAAAAAATGGAGACGTATTTTTTTAAAAATAGTGATTTAAATGAGTAGATGCGACTCTTCTTTTGTTAATGGAATAAAAGCAGAGCAATTGGCCAGTCAATTTTTTCAAAATAAAGGCTATGAAATTATAGCTCAACGTTACCTTTCTCCTTTTGGTGAAATTGATTTAATCATCAAAAAAGGAGGGAGATACATAGCAATAGAAGTCAAATACCGGAAAAAATTGAGCCAATTACAAGAAGCTATTACCAAAAGACAACTACTAAGAATTCAACAATCCTTCAGTTTTTATTTACAAGACCATAATATTATTTATGAAGATATTTTCATTGATGTACTGCTTATTTATCCGCCTCAACGGATTATTCATATTCAAAATTGTCATCTAGATTAAAGACTTGAACATATATTGCGATATCATTTTTATTGTGTATTCAAAATGAACTGAGGCATAGCAGCAGGATCAACATACCCTTTTTGTAATTGTGAATCTTCTATGTTCTGTACTTTTTCTTTTTTATTAATCGTGATTTGAGGAGTAAATGTTTGACGTAAATGATTAGAGTCATCTTCTTTTTTTTTAGCATCATCAAGATACGTTAAAAAAAATTCTGGTTTTACTTCGAACCATTTTTTTATTTTTTCCTCATCCGTTAACGAATCGGTTGAAAGAATAACAGGTGTGGGCTCTTTTATGTCTGTCTTTTTCATTTCTTTTTCTATAACTACACTGGGAGTATTGGGCTTCACACTTTTTTCATGGGCTGCTGTTTCTTTTTTTTCTATTCCTTGATCTCCAACAAGTTGCGGGACATTGCTAACAATAACCTTGTCTGCGTCCACTATTAACTTTGGAGTATTAGGCTGCTCCCTTTTATGTTCTACCATTTTGGAAGTTGGTTCTTCTTTTGGGTTGATAATTGTCTTTTGTGGTTTCAAGTCAACATGAGATGGAGGTGAATTTGACTTTTTTGGTAGAACATTATTATTGTTTTTCGAAACATCTTTTGGAACAACTTTTTTCAGTCGACTAAATGATCCGCTTAAAATACCCGTAATGGGTAATGGCAATGCAGACCGCAAAGAAACTTCTGTAGGCGTCTTGTTTTCAGGAACAGGAATAATGTGCGCTGGAATGATGTCTTGAATAACCGGTTCATTGCTTTTTATAGTAGTAGGCAATGTCGTTTCTATATTTTTTTGTTGTGGTGCTGAGGTTACGACGCCTTTATTTTTATCAACATCGACAACTTGTTTTCTGACTACCAGTGTCTGCTGATCTTCTAAATAAGTTGAGGCTGTCAGATTTTCATGAATAGGTTTAGGATCCTTCAATGCTAACAAATCAGTGGTTTGAGGTGAATTATAATATTGTGTTGGCTTGAAATCTGATTCAGGGACAACAAAATATTGCTCCGTCCTACACGAAATTGATGCATATCCCGTTAAAATAAAGATGAAGAAATAACTTCTTTTTGAAATAAAACGAAGCTTCATATATCCTTTTTGTTATCAAATTATCGTTTTTTCTATATTCAGACTATTTTTCTTTCGTTAAGATGAATTTAATATTTTCATAAATATCTTGATCTTAAATTTTAATTTTTGTATTTTGAGATCATTCATAAAGTTCAGAAAAAAATCAATGCTAAACAGATATTGTGCAAAAAAGACTACTCTTTTATTTCTTGCTTCAATTTTCACACATTTCAGTCCATCCTTTTCTGCTGTTAATACCTTAAATAGCGGGCATATTGAACAATATCTTTGGCAATATCTGCCTCACCTCAAGTTTATACCCGTAGAAATAAAAGCTGTTAATGACTCACAACGTAATTTAGATCTGTTCAAACTCGACACTTTTAACGAAAAAGTTGTTGATCTTATCAACACTTACTCTGAAAAATCTGAAAAAGATGTTAAAAATGCAGCTAATTGTATCGTCTCTCATATGCAAAGTAATTATAATGAATTAAAAGGAAAATATTCACAAATCACGAACGAAGAATTTCGCTGGAAATTCGGTGGTCTTTTTTGTTTATCGCACAGGTTTATTTTTTATTTACGAGAAAACGACGATGTAAGAAGCTATAATGACGCTCTTTTCAAAATTATTAATGATACAAAAATTCAAACGGCTACTGAAACAGATGATTCTCTCATATCTTTTCCTGTAGAACCTTATTCTAAAAATCTTTTGGAAGACGACATCACTTTTATAATCAATTTATTCACACTTAAGTATACAAAGAACCCTGTTTTAAATTATCAATTTGCTGTTGAATTTAAACTTCCGTTGCTTGTTGAAAGATTAACGACAGATCCTCACTTTCAAAATTATCTTTTTACTTATTTCGAAGATGCCTGGATTAAAATAGAAAAAACCTTTGATGTACATGGCGATAAAGCGTTACGAACATTCTTTGCCAAAGAAAAGACGTTTCTTAATTCAGAGAAACATCACATTATTATTTCAGCCTCATATTTGAGATCGACCAATCTATTATATTCACTATATTCCGTTAGTCGTCATGTCTTTGAAACTCTTCAAAATCTAAAAGTTGAGTTCGAAAAAACGAAAAAGCAACAAATTGTACCCATAGATCCAGATGTAAACAACAATGCAGCAACTACTAATGCAGCAACTACTCAAGAAAAAAAATCCAAAAGGAAAACGAAAAGCAATAACAAGCTCTCTGAATCTACTAAAATATCGCAACCCGAAGAACAAGAAGAGTTGCCCATTTTTCAATCTGACTCTCAAGAAAATATTAGTGATGGATTGGCATCATTATCTGAAAATCAAGAAATTACACTAACTGCAAAATCTGATTCTCAAGTAGACAATAGCCTTGAATTAACACCCCTTCTTGAATCCCACTCCCTATCCACAAAAACCTTATCCGAAGAAACGATAAATGGTGCAGTGTCTTCTCCACTAGAGTATCAAAGTGACGAAATAAAAGATCAAGAAGAAGGAGAATGGATAACCGTTGGTACAGAAAAAAATACCAGCACTTAAATCAACCCGTCCAAAAGATAGGACACAGAAAAAACATCTCACAAAAAAGGTAGAGGACCTGAAATCTCCCGCTGCTATCACTCATTCTACAATGGCAACGCAACCTCCACAAAAAGCTCCAGTTGAAAAAAGAAAAAAGATCATCTCTTATGCAGCAGTTTTAGCATCTCCAAAAACAGACCCACACATCATAGATGATTCTTCAAAAATTGTTGATTTAACTTCACTTTCTGCGGAGACCGTTAACCTATTTTGCGATCAAGATCAACAAGATACAGAGTCAAACAGATTAACTTTAGATTCACTTGTCCTAGCAGAAAGTGCACCTGAAACTTCTTTAGAACCCATAGAAATAAAACCCGTAACGCTTGTGAAAAAAGATACAAAAACTGAAAATGACATTCTTGCATCTTCAGTACAATCCTCACCGGGTTCCCCATTACAAAGCTCAATATCAACCAATCCAATGAACTCTGTTTCTACCAAACACACTACTTATAAAAAACATAGAGTAAAAAAATCATCTATAAACCATACTACGGTCCCACAAACCCATACGGTTTTTGTGCCTTACCCAGTTTATGTTCAGGTGCAGACTGTATATTATACCCCTGCAAATATTCAAAGCAACAGGTACTGTAGTGGCCTACTCTGTATCAATGGCTTAGCACATCATTGGATGAGAAATGCAACCCATCATTCTTCATACTTTCAATGTCAAACATGCTCTTTGATCATTCAAAAATAAAAAACAACAACATAATTTAATATTGTAAAACCTTATATGAAAAATACTTTTAAAATATCGATTGAAAATGATGTAAATGTATACTAATGTTAATCTATGAATTTTTAATGAATACTGTGTATGCCTAAAATTAATTTTGTAACAGCTCAAGGTGATATAGTAACAGTAGATGCACCTGTGGGTTTGTCTATTCTAGAAATTGCACACAGAAATAATGTGGACCTTGAAGGTGCATGTGAAGGTTCTTTAGCATGCTCTACTTGTCACGTAATTATTGATCAAGAATGGTTTGATCTTTTGCAAGAACCAACAGAAGATGAAGAAGATATGCTCGATTTAGCATTTGGGTTAACGCATACTTCTCGTTTAGGTTGCCAAATTCGGATGACCGATGAATTAGATGGGATCACTGTTAAAGTGCCAACAGGAACACGAAACGTTCAGGTATAGTTGTGTCACTGAAATGGATTGATACAGAAGATATAGCAGAAGCTTTAAATGAAGCCCTTCCTGATATTAATGTATTAAGTATTCGATTTACAGATTTATGGCAATGGGTTCAATCGCTGGATAATTTTTCTGATTCACCAGAAAAATGTAATGAAAAAATTTTAGAAGCCATTCAAGCAGAATGGATTAAAATTAGATCTTAATTACTTTGCCTTTATCCTTATATTTCCTTTTTACTCAGTCAAAAAAATGATTATCCTTTCTTTTTTGCAAAATAAATTTCAAGTATATAAGGATAGCGTGTATTTTTATTGTTTTGACATAAATAAAAAAGCAACATCTTATTACCATATTCTAAAAAAATATTTTTTTATTATACTTTTTGTTTTTTTTGATTGAAATTTATACTTAATAACGATAGTGTAAATATATACACTTATTTCAAAAGAGAAATATAATGACAAAATTTCTAAATGAACAAGTTTTTCAAGGCACAACTGAAATAGTAGCTGCGTGTATTGGGAACGATAAAATCACCTTTGATGAACTACCACACTTTTTCAACAAAGTTTATGATATCCTTTACTCTTTAACTAAAGACAAAATGAATACATCTTCCTCAAATTATAAACATTCATTAAACACTGTCCCAGCTGTGCCTATTGATGAATCCATTTTTGACGATTATATTGTTTGTCTTGAAGATGGTAAAAAATTGCAAATGTTAAAAAGACATTTGAAATCAATGTATGGAATGAGCCTTGATCAATACAAAGATAAATGGAGTCTTCCCATAGACTATCCTGTAGTTGCACCTAACTATGCTAAAAAGCGTAGTGGCATTGCAAAAAGTATTGGATTAGGGAAAAAATCATCTCGTCTTAAAGTTGTTGTGGGCCAATCTAACGACATTGGACAAGACCAAGTTGGCGTTGTTGTAAAAAGATAATCAAAATTTTCTAGAGGATGCGTTTTAAAAGGCGTCCTCTAAACTATTTAAATACCGATAAAACCTTTCATGAAAAATTTCTAATTTTTTCTTCTTCACTCCTTCTTTTTAATTCAAAACTTTCGCATTAATAGACTATCTCTCTGCAATTATACTGGATATATAGTAATAAAATTTATCGTTTTCATTTAACAACGGAATACCACATCAACTGTAATACGTAACAAGATGACTCGTATTTTACTTTCTCCATTAAACTATAGATCTTTGAGCAAAAACAGTATTTGTTACTAGCTACCTTTATATAAGCACCATTTTCTTATAGCATAATTTAAAAAGTTTTCTCTGGATATCAGACGCATCGTAAGGTCAATTATTACGCCGCGTTTAAATTATGACGCCTGCTAAACGCTGTCCATAAAGTACCATCATCCAGATAATCTAATTCTCCGCCTATAGGTAAGCCTTGGGCTAGTGTTGTAATGTTAAAATTATGGTCTACAAACTTTTCATGTATCGCATTCACAATAACGTGTAATGTTGTTTGTCCTTCAATTGTAGCATTAAGAGCAATAATGATTTCTTGTAAAGTATCTTTTTTTTGCGAGATTCGATTTAAAAGAGATTCTATATTAAGCTGAGAAGGTGCTATTCCTTCCGATACAGATAGCAATCCACCCAAAACATGATATCTCCCCTTAAACGTTTGTGAACGCTCTATCGCCCATATATCAGACACATCTGCAACAATGCATAATATTAACTCTGATTTTTTATGATCCATACACACAAAACAGGGATCTTCAATGTCTAAATTATGACAGATCGAACATGTTTTTATGTTTTCATGAATGGCTTTTAAGGAATCAATAAGGGGTAATAAAATATTTTGCCTATTTTTGAGCAAAAATAAAACTAAACGACGCGCAGATCTTGGGCCTAAACCAGGAAGCCTGCTTAATCTACTAATGATATCTTTAAATTGAGAACCGATCATTTTAATGTCTAAAAGAATAAACTATGTAATGTTAACATAAATAGAGAATTTATTTTATTTTTTTATACAAACTTAAATAGAAATTCTTCTGTACACTTGATTTATATACAAATCACTACATTTATCAATTTTTAATTTTGCTTCAAAGTATAAAATTTCTGTCTTTGCATCTATTTTTGCTTTATTGGTAACATCTTCCAAGATCGTTTTATATAAATGAAAAAGTATATGGTCCTCTTCTTGGTTTAAAACTTTTCCAACACTGGTATCGTTTAAAATAAGGTCTGATCCAACCAATTCGTGATCTTTAAAAGAGTCCGATTTAAACCAGACCACTTCTCTTTTAGCTAACTTTCGGTAATACATGCTAGCGGTTAATTCTTGACCTAAATAACATCCCTTTGAAAAGCTAACAGCCTCCCATTGTTCAAAACCAAACTCCATAATAAAACTTTTTTCATACACTAAAGCCTCATAGCCGAAAGCTATAAAATTTTGAATGCACACTTTTTTATACAATCTATATAAAGATTGATCGCATGTTAACAGTTCTTCAGCATATACTCTAAGACCAAGATCTGCAAACCTTGGGTCAACGGCATCAACACTATCTACAAGTCTATAGCTATTAGTATCAAAGCTTCCATAGACATGAATCCCTTCTTTGAATTCCAAGGTGATTTTGGACCGAAGTTTAAATGCTTTTAACTTTAGAAGAATATCTTCAATACGAGCATTAAGACAGTCTAAGTACAAAACTGTCTCTAATTCAGAATCAACACGAAGAACAAAAACATCAGAAATAAATTTACCTTTAGCATTTAAAAAGGCGCCATATATTATTTTTTTCTCTTTCGTTTTTAGAGACATAACATCACAAGTCAGCAATCCTTGTAAAAAGGAAAAGCTATCAGGACCAGAAATTTTTATAACAGCGCGATCGTCTAATTTAAATAGAGACATTTCATTCCTTATTTTTTAATCATTGTTTTTTAGTAGCCATTTTAAGTGCAATAGCCGCTTTTTTTGCTTCTTCTGTTATATCTTCACCAGCTAACATTCTAGCAATTTCTGCACTTTTCCTTTCTTCATCCAAGATATCAACATAACTTACAGTTTGGTTTTGGACATTAGACTTTTGCACAAACCAATGGTAATCTCCCCACACAGCAACCTGAGGAGCGTGTGTAATGCACAACACCTGTTGGTTTTTAGATAAATTGTATAATTTCCTCCCAATTGCAGAGGCAACAGCGCCACCAACACCAATATCTATTTCATCAAAAATAATGGTAGGTGTTTCAAAAGAATGAGAAAGAATAGTTTTTAAAATCAAAGTCAGTCGCGCCATTTCACCACCCGAAGCCACCTTGGCCAAGGGCTGCAAAGACTGACCAGAGTTCATGGCAACTAAAAAATCGATTTTATGTCCCCCATCAAATTTCACACCCAAATCTGATTCTGTTGGATCACTAAGATCTCTGGTGACACTCACATCAAATAAAGCATTCTCTAATTTTAGGTCTGGTAATTGCGACATCACAGAAGAAGAAAGCTCTTTCGCAAAGAACACCCTTTTTTCAAACAATGCTTTTTCAAACACTAAATATTCATCGGTGTTTTTATCTATCTTTTGACATATTTGTTTAAAATCGAATTCGTCTTTTCCTTCAGATTCCAAAGCCAACAAACTGTTTTGATAAAGCTCTGATAAATCACTTGTAGTGCACTGAAATTCTCTAGCGAGGTGCCTTAATTGAAAGAGCTCTTCCTCTATTTTTTCAACCTCATTAGCTGCATCTAAATTAAGCTGGTATAAAGATTTTAATTCGGATTCGACTTCCTTTAATTCTATACACGCCCTGTCCAAACCATCAAAAGCATTTTGCATTTCAGTAAACAACGCAAGATCACATTTTTCTAAACTTTTTTGAAACCCATAAAGCATTTGAATAATATTGGGCGATCCATCCAAACCCTTTAAAACATCCTTAACAACGTGTGTAATTTTAGCAAGATTTTGCAATGCGAATTTCTTTTGAACTAAACCCTCTTCCCTTTCTGGATCTAAATTTATCCCATTTAAAGCTTTAACTATTTTTTGGTTGTACTTTATGTTTTCTTTTTGGCTCTGTATTTTGTTTTTGATTTCTTCTTTTTCAACTAAAAGCTGTTTTCCATTTTCATAACAGACATGAATATTTTTTTTAATATCCAAATATTCTGAGCAAGCCTGTGAAGCAAAAGCATCTATTGTTTTTTTGTAAAAAGCTTCTTTCATGACATGGTTATTTTGCCCATGAACATGAATCATAATTTCTGCAATTTGTTTTAAAACACTTGAGGAAACAGGAATATCGTTAATAAAGGCTTTGCTTTTTTTAGAGGATGACAACGTGCGCTTAATTGTTATCTCTTCAACTTTTTCGTCTTCATGAAGGATCCCCTGCTCTAACAAAAGACCTAATAAAAAAGATTTTTCATCACAGCTTGATATATCAAAACTGAGCACCAAGAGAGATTGATTAGAATACGGTCCAATAGCACCATAATCTGTCACCTGGCCCAAAGCACACAATAATGCATCCATTATTACAGACTTACCAGAACCTGTTTCTCCTGTAATAACGGTTAAGCCTTTTTCAACATCAAGATCTAAAGATTGTATTAGAACGAAATTTTGAACAAAGAGACGAGATATCATGAAAACAACCTTTTTTAAAAAAGAGCGTTTAGTTCTCTTTCTTTATTTTTTAACTTTTGAAGTTTCTTTTTTAGGCTTCGACTCGAAAACAGATAGGGGTTCTGCTTTTACAAGCGCATAAGCATCCTTGTACCAAGTGCTGTTTGAGTAGTTATAACCCAAAACAGATGCGTATTTTTGCGCCTCTCCACCTAGCCCCAACATCATACAAACCTCTGTTGCTCTGAACAATGCTTCTTGGACTTGTGCGGTACTTTGGTACTCTTTAATGACACACTTAAAACGGTTTAATGCTGCAATGTAAGATTTTTTCTTTAAATAAAACCTTCCAACCGCCATTTCTTTTGCTGCCAAATGGTCCTGAATTAAAGAAATTTTCAATGTTGCATCTTTAGAATAATCTGAAGATTTAAATCTGGATACAACCTCTTGGAAGGCCTCCAATGCTTTTGCTGTTGGCTCTTGGTCTCTTTCAACAATTGGGATCTGTTCGTAATAGCAAAGACCAATCATGTAATACGCGTAAGCAACATCGCTGTGGCCTGGGTGAAGTTGAACAAAAGATTTAAAACCATCGATCGCATCATCATAACGTTTTGCTTGATAGTAACAATAAGAGGACATAAGTTGTGCTTTTAATGCCCAGTTTGAATAAGGGTGTTGACGCTCTACGTCAGCAAAACCTTTTGCTGCATTGGTGTAGCTTTGTTCTTTAAAAAGATTGTGGGCCTGAATGTAAAGATCTTCAACAGGCTGATCCAGTATATCTTCCGATTCAGTTTGACAACCAACCAAAATTAACAGACACATCAAAAAACTTAAACTTCTTAATCCAGATAAAAGATCGTTTTTTGTGTTTAAAGGAACGTAATTCATTATTTGCAACAACAAAGGTTTTCTTTATTCATACCATATTTAAATCAAGAACGCTATGTCAAAGAAGGCGTTCACACAGAATCAATTCCTTTGATGAATTAAAAAGTCAAAGGAAACACGTTGAACGTCACCACAATATAATTTTTTTCTGACACAGGAAAGACGAGGTGGTCAAAAGAAAAAAACGTTTTCGCCTCTTCTATTTCACCTTCAAAGGCTGGTCCTTTTAAATAAACCCCATACGCACCAACATTTTGTAGATTGTTTTTTTTGATCTGGCTTGAAAAATCGTGTTCTTTGTTTACAAGAATTTCTTCAATATTAAAAAATTCCGCACCTGCTGGAGGTCTTGGCTCTTGTGATGATAGCTCACATTGTATTTTTAAAAGTTTTTTTAATGCCGAAAAACCACGCGCACAAAAACAGGTATACTTTTGGCTTAAGCCATACACGTCTTGGTTAAGAACTTTCCCTGGAAGACTCAGATGCTGAATCATATATTTTAAAAACGACGCTTTTTTAGAAATGATTTCACACATATGAGGGGTTAAACCCAAAACAGATAAAACAAGTCCGGGAAAACCATTTCCAGCCCCAATATCAAGGATGGGTGTGTCTTTAGGAAAAAATTGAGCCAAGAGTACGGATTCGTAGATATGACGTTCCCATAAATCGTTACTGTCTCCTTTTGAAACAAGATTATGGGTTTTGTTCCAAAGAGAAAATTCTTCAATAAAAGAGGAAAATGTTTTTTCTTGTTCTGCAGAGAGTAAAAGTAAATTTTGTTTCATTTTAATTTTTGTTTTAATTTTGATCTTCCTGACCTTATCAAAAAAAAGACAATCTTTCTTTAAAAAAATAAAAAGATTAATCTATATAATAAGATATTATTTATTATGTTGTTTTTAGATGGGGTATTGAAGAATGTGCAAAACTATTAACGGAAAATTAACTTTTGTGTTTTGTTAAGGATTTGTTAACTTTTTCAGATCTGTTTTGATCCATGATGCTGATTTGAAAATGGGGAAACCTGTGTGAACAAAGGGCGAGTTATTAGATACAATTTATCCCAAAATTGTTTTTCCCATTGTTTCGCCATCTAGATTAATGCTTCATTAGATAGTTTTCCACATTACTTTTAAAAGGATATTCGCTTTGTTGATGAGTAAAAAAATTTCTTTAGGTGTTTTGGGAAAAAATATTTCCTATTCTCTTTCACCTGTTATATACGGTGCTTGGTTTGACCACTTTAACATGGATGGTGACTGTTGTTTGGTTCAAAAAAACAGATTTGATTTCGATGAAATCTCTTTTGAGTTTGCTAAATATTATGGATGGGCAATTACTGTTCCATACAAAGAAAAAATTTTTGAATGGCTAAAGCAACACGCTTTTGCGTCTTGGGATGGTTGGGTAGGCAAACTTGGTATTGCTAACATTATAAAAAGCAAAGAAGACCATGTGATGGCCACCAATACGGATGCCATGGCTCTAAACTTCTTTGTTTCTCAAAGTGATTATGCACAAAAACTAAAGTTTTGTAAAAATGTATTAATCTTGGGTGGTGGTGGAGTTGCCAAAACGTCTGAAGTTGTCTTGAAAAACTTTCAGCATGAACAAGAACTTTTCACCATCTATAAGGCTCAGCGAAACATTAAGAAGAATGAGAGAGAGAACAATATATCGTTATACGATTTTAAAACAATGGAAAAAATAGGTTTTGATGTGGTTATTAATGCCACCCCATTAGGAACATCAAGAGATGAAGAAACAGTTCTTTTGAATGAAATAAGTGCTGTTTTGAGGCAGAAAAAAGTATCTCTCGTTATAGATTGGGCATACGATCTCACCCCCACTTTTTGGGATAAGTGGGTGAAACAAGAAGATATTTCATTTTTAGGTGGTGTTGATTTGCTTATATATCAAGCTTCTTTTGCATTTGAGTTTTGGTTTGGGCTTGTTCCGCCTATTGATTTGGCAAAACAAGCCCTGATTAATGCTTTGAGCCAAAAAAAGGTTTAGCGTTCAGGGTTTTTCCATAGGTGGGTTTTTTTTATCCCTCCACCATGATAGTGCAAAACTGTCTCCATTTTTAAATTAAAGGGATATTGCGTTAGATCAAGAGGTCTCCAGCCACCCGCCTGTATTTCTTGATTTATACCTTGATGAGCTAATTCTTTTCGGTTTTCAACACAGTTTGTAATGAGCACGTACCTGAATTTTGACATATGCTCGATGAAGCTCAAGATTCTGCTGTTATCAAGATGTTGCAGTACATCTTTGATTATGCATAAATCTGCTGATTCCACCTTTGAAAAGTCGCCATCATACAATTTAAAGAAAACGTTTTCTTTGGTGTATTGACTCTTGTTTTTTTCAATAACAAAGTTTGCAACATCATATCCTGTGTAATTTTTGTTTTCTGGAATATCAACAAGAGACATGATTTGCCAGTCACCACACCCTATATCAACGATCGTTTTTATGTCTTTTTGTTTGATGATTTGGCTTAATTTTCTTCTATAGGCCACAGTGTTTTGTGCGAAGGATCCATCCCCAGATCCCCCTTTCCAAATATCGTGTTTGTAGATATAGTCAAACTGTTCGTTTAGGTTTATCTCTTTTTTCATCGGATTTCCTTAATAAAAATTTCCTCATAAAGTTCGTTTACGTTTTGTACAACACGAAGAATATCATCTTCTGTTAAGTTGCAATGCAAAGGAAATGTTATCATTCTTGACCATAAATCTTCAGCGACAGGAAGAGGATCTGTGTTATGAGTTTTAAAAAAAGAAACAAGATGGTTGGGTTTGTAGTGCAGTCCTGATTCTATCCCTCTTTCTAATAGTTTTTCCATAAGTAGATTTCTTTTAGATCGCATTGTCTCTATATCCAATAATCCAGGATTGGTTAGGTTAAAAATATAAGGGTGAGGAATAGTGTTATCGATATCCAGGGGTAGTGGTGTACCAATATGTTTGTTTAGCGTTTTTGTGTATAGCTTAAAATAGTTTTGTCGTATCTTTGCAAATGTATCTATTTTTTTAAGCTGTGCTAAACCAATGGCCGCGTTAACATTGCTCATGTGGTACCTCCAGCCTTGTTCCACACAATCAAAATCGTAAGATCTTTTGCCTGCATATCGTTGTTCTGAATCTTTAAATACACCCAAAAGACGAAGATCGCTAACACGTTGAAATACTTTGGGGTCTCGTGTTACAACGGCACCACCTTCTGCACAGGTGATGTTTTTAACTCCATCAAAGCTGAAGCAAATAATATCTCCCTCGTCTCCTACTTTTTTACCATTAACTGTTCCACCAAAGGAATGTGCTGCATCTTCGATAATACGAAGATTATGTTTTTTAGCAATCGAATAAATCTCTTCCAGTGGGCCTGGATGGCTACCGTAGTGAACAGGCATAATCGCTTTTGTTTTTGAAGAAAGGCGTTTAATCGTGTCTTTGGGGCAAATACAACCTGTGTCGGGTTGAACATCAACAGCAATCGGTGCGGCTCCTGTCGCTGTTATGGCGTGAAAAGATGCTAAATATGTAATGGTGGGAACGAGAACTTCGTCACCCTCTTTAAGGTCGATCGCTTGACAAGCTAGATGAAGCGCTGATGTTCCTGTTGATACACAAGTAACAAAAGGTGGATTTTCTGGATTTAAAAAATCTTGCAACGCTTTTTCAAATTCTTTTACCTTGATTCCAAGACCTAGATATTTTGTTTCAAACGCTAATTTGATTGATGCAATCTCTTCTTCACCGACGCATGGTTGGGATATTTTAATCATAAGACCTCTCTTTATGGTGTTGTGTATGGGTTACCTTTATGAAATCTGGCCTTTTAGGCTATTTGTGAAAGTATGTTCGATTTTCACATCACACATCGTTCCTTGCAGTTCTTCGGGACCATCAAAATAGACGGATTGCATATATTCTGACCTCCCTGATAATTGGCCTTCTTTCTTTCCTGTTTTATCAACTAAAACCTTTAGCGTTTTGTTTTTAAATGTTTGGTTGAACTTTAATTGTTGTTCGCTGATAAGGTTTTGAAGTTCAGCTAGGCGCACTACTTTGATTTCTTCTGGGACTTGTTGCTCCATAATGGCCGCTGGTGTGCCAGGGCGCGGACTATACTTAAAAGAATAAGCCTGTGAATATTCTACGGCTTTAATCAATGATAATGTGTCTTGGTGATCTTGGTCTGATTCCCCTGGAAAGCCTACAATAAAATCTGAAGAAAACGCAATGTCTGGACGGTATTTTCTAAGCTTTTCAATAACTTCTAAGTAGTCTTTTGCGGTGTGTTGACGGTTCATCATTTTTAAAATACTGTTGCTGCCTGATTGCACCGGAAGATGAAGAAAGGGCATCAGGGCTGGAACATCTCTGTGCGCTTCATAGAGTTCTGTTGGCATATCAAGAGGATGAGACGTGGTGTAGCGAATTCTTTCTATCCCCGTTATTTTTGCAACCTCAAAAATAAGCTGTCCAAGATTCCATTCTTTAGATGGTTCGGTTGGGCTTTCTCCGTGATAAGCGTTTACGTTTTGGCCCAATAGCGTTATTTCTTTTGCGCCCATTTCTGCAAGATGTTTGGCTTCTTTGATAATTTCTGTAACTGGTCTGGAGTATTCAGCCCCTCGTGTGTAGGGGACAACGCAGAATGTGCAAAAATTATCACACCCTTCTTGTATCGATAAAAAAGCAGAGGTTCTTGATTCTTGAGTTTGCGGAAGAAGATCGAATTTGCTTTCTATCGGAAATTCTGTGTCAATAACACTTCTTAGGTTTCTTTTTTGATTTTTACTGGGCTTAACTGTTTGGCTTAACTCTTCTTTTTGACGATAAAGTTTTGTAATAAGCTCTGGAAGTCTGTGATATGTTTGAGGACCAAACACCATATCCACATAAGGTGCTTGACGAATAATTTCATCCCCTTCAGCTTGTGCGACACAACCTGCAACACCTATTAAAATGTCTTTTTCTTCTTTTAATGGGCGAACCCTTCCAAGATCAGAATAAAGTTTTTGTTCGGCTTTTTCACGAATATGGCAGGTGTTGAATATCACAACATCTGCTTCGTTTGGGGTGTCTACGGATTCAAAACCATGAGGTTTTAAAAGGTCTACCATTTTTTCTGAATCGTAGACATTCATTTGGCAGCCGTATGTTTTGACGTGAACTTTTTTTAAATTTTCTTTCATAATTAACCTTATTAAAACGTATTTATATTTTTTTATGTTTTATAAATTTTATCAACTTTATTTTTCTTTTTCAATCTAATTGCCATAAATAAACTATTATTATTTCTTTTTATTTGGTTGTTTATTTGTGTTTTTATTTAAAAAATGCTTTTTCATATTTTTGATTCTTGTAGATTGATTCATAGCATTTACTGCTATACTTAATTATTAATAAAGTTTTGTGGGAAGCAAATGTCAGAAGACAGTGGTTCTGATAAAGACCAAAAAACAGAAGAACCAACCGCTAGACGGCTTGAGAAATCAAAAGAGGACGGGCAAACGCCGTTTTCTAAAGAAGTTGTAAATTGGTTTTTTCTGGTGGGGTGCGCCAGCATAGCATTGTGGATTTTGCCGTATTTGCTACGACTTTCACTAAAGGATTTAGCTTTTTTCATCGATAGACCACATGATGTTAATATTGCAAATGGTCAGCTGTCGCAATTGTTTTATAAAAGTTTTACCATATTTTTAAAAATTGTTTTTCTGCCGTCTGTGGTATTGTTTGCTCTGCTATTTGCTGCTGCATATGGACAAGTACACGGTGCAATTAGTCTTAAAGCATTAAAAATTAAAATGGATCGTTTGTCACCGGCAAAAGGATTTAAAAAAATATTTTCCATGCGTTCTTTGGTAGAGTTTTTGAAAACTTTGTTTAAAACGGCTGTTTTGTGCATTGGTGTTTTTTTTGTGCTCAAAGAAGACTTAAAAAAAATAGCATCAGGTGCAGTATTATCTTTGAAAGATATATCAAGAATGATGTTTGATTTTATGTCTGAAATTTTTATGTTTATCTTGATTTTTTTGTTTTTTCTAGCTGTGTTTGATTTTTTCTATCAGCGGTATACTTTTATGAAAAATTTACGCATGACAAAGCACGAAATAAAAGAGGAATTCAAAGAGTCGGATGGTGATCCTCATATTAAAAGTCGTATTCGACAAATTCGCCAGGAACGCTTGAAGAAAAACATCATGCAAAACGTACCCAAGGCAACGGTTATTATTACTAACCCTACTCACATTTCTGTGGCTCTTTCTTTTAATGAAGAAACACTGGATACGCCTGTTGTTGTGGCAAAGGGTCAGGACTTTTTAGCTTTAACAATTCGTGAAATTGCTAAAAAACATAACATACCGATTGTAGAAAACCCACCTGTGGCGCGAGATCTTTATGCCAGAGTCGACGTTGATCAGCCTATACCCGAGGATACATTTAAGGTTGTTGCAGAAATTATTCGGTTTGTTATGTCTTTGAAATCAAAACCTTTTTAATTTATTTCATCAAAAAATAAGAATAATAAATAAGAAAGCATCCAAGTAAAAATCTATATAGCCCAAAAATGAAAAGGCTAAATCGCATGACCAATCGTCTTAAGATTGGAAACATGATTAAATTAATAACAAATGTTCCGGCAATGATCGGCCAAAGATTCAGGACAAGCTGAAGATTGCCACCTGTTTTATAGAAATCATATGTTGACAAAGTTGCTGCACCTAATAAGACTGGCAGAGAAAGAATAAATGCAAATTCTACACCTTGCCATGGTTTAATTTTTAGAAATCGGCTGGCTGTAACGCAAACACCTAATCTGCTGGCACCAGGAATGAGGGCTAAAACTTGAGCTATACCAATAAGAATGGCTTGACGAAAGCTAATAACAGATTCTTCTGGAGTTGTAAGCTTTTCAGAGACCATGTGAAGAAGCCCGAATACAGCAAAAGCAATGCCTAAACCAAGTACGGTGATTGGAATTTTGAAATATTTTTTTGAAAAATAGCCAACGATTATAGTTGGAATTGTTGCAGCTATTATCATGACTAAGCCCGATAAACCAGGTGTATTTTGAAGTCTAAAAATCCCTGAAAATACTCCTGAAACAATTTTCCAAAGCGTTTTTCTAAAATAGATAATGATCGCAAAAAAGCTACCCATGTGAAGACAGACATCAAGGAGAGGCATAACTTCTGCTGGTAACGGGGTCATTTTATTAGCAAGAAAAGGAATTTTTTTTGAAAAGAAATCCGTTAAGAAAATATGCGCGCTAGAGCTAATGGGGAAAGTTTCTGCAATACCTTGAATAAGGCTATATATGATTTGGGTCAGCATAAGGCAATTTGTTCTATGGTTTTCTAGCCTCATTCTAGTAGAACAAAGTTAATTTTTATTAATTTTTTTGTATTTATTTTGCTTGTGATAAGGTGTGTGTTTTCAAAGCAACATTGGCTTTAATTTGATAATTATTTCGTTTTTTATAAATCTTTATTTTTTTATAGTTGTAATTTTGTATTAATAAATATATATTTTATATTATTGTTTTTGTTAATTGTTTTTTTATGTATATTAAATCATTGTTCCCGTTACTTTGTTTTGCATTAAGTCATCAGGCTTATTCTGTAGATCTTCCAGAATTTAAAGAAAATAAACAGTTTTTAGATAAATCGGTTTTATTCGAAAAAGAAAATTTCGATCCAAATTCACCTCTCCTCAAGAGGCAAAAAATTACACAAGAATCTGAAAAAAAAATCCAACCTAGTCAAGATATCTGTGTTGGTTTTTCTGCTGATTTATTGGAATTTGAAAAGCAAGCAAGACATCAATACGCAGAAACATTATTTAAAATAGGCTGTCACCATGAAAATGGAGAAGGCGTTCCTCAAAACCTTGGCAAAGCTTATTCTTACTACGTCCAGGCTGCAAATTTAGATTACATACCAGCGTTTCATAATCTTGGATGTTTCTATTCTGACCCTGATTTTGGTGTTCAGATTAACTACTCAAAAGCAATTCGGTATCATCAGTATGCATTGAGCAATGGATGCAAAGATTCTGCTTTTTCTTTAGGTGTTCTCTTTGCTGAAGGAAAAGGATGTAAACAAAGTTATAAAACAGCTTTTGATTACTTTAAAGTTGCAGAAGAAAGCGGACGTAAGCATAGCTATAAGACCGCTTTTGATTATCTGTCAAGGACAGCAGAAAAGGGAGATGAAGAAAATTTTTATTTTCTAGGATTATGTTATGCAGAGGGATTTGGGGTTGATCGTAATTTAGAACGGGCTTTTGCTTATTTTTCAAAGGCTGCAGAAAAGGGTTATGCATTAGCTTTGTATAAAGTTGGTCTTTCTCATTATCAAGGTCAAGGAACTGATAAAAATGATCTGATGGCTTTAGATTTTATGACTCAAGCGCGTCGTCTTGGCGTTAAAGAAGCAGAGATTTTTTTACAAGAATATATTCTAAAAGCATCCTTGTCAGAAAAGAAGAAGAAAGCACATGTGATAGAAAAAAAACTTAGAAATGTTTCTGCATCAACAAAAAAACAAATAAAGATAAAATCTCCATAGTTAAAATACGACTTGACTTTAAGTTTGTTTTGTTTTAATTTTATGGAGTAAATGCGCCCATAGCTCAATTGGATAGAGCGTCAGACTACGGATCTGAAGGTTAGGAGTTCGACTCTTCTTGGGCGCGCCACTTTTTATTTTTTCACTTCATCTGTATAAAATGAATTTCCAAAAATTACTTGTTTGTCTTCATTAATAAAAACTGGCCACGCAACGATGTGTGTCTCTATTTTTTTGTTCAAATCGATATAAACTGTTTTTTCTTCATCTAAATAAGAGTCGATTTTTTCTTCAGAATAAGATGTGCCTTTTAAAATCCAAATGGCAATATCTATGGGATATTCTAATCGGACGCAACCTGATGAAAAAGTTCTCTCTTTGCGTTTGAAATCTCTTTCTTGTGACGACCCATGCATGTAAATAGCATTTTTATTATTTAAGATAAATTTAATATTTCCTAAAGCGTTATGCTCTCCTGGTTTTTGTCGAATGTGGTAGGGGAAATTTTTTTCGGTGTAATTTGACCATTCGATATCTTCTGAGTCAACTTCTCTATTGGAAGAATCAAAAACCTGGTAGTGACGTTCATCAAGATAGTTGGGATTCGCTATAATTTCTTTCCATTTATCTTTAAACAAGATGCTATTAGGAACGCCCCAATAGGGATTAATAACAATTTGTGTTATTTTTGTATCCATTAAAGGTGTTTGCCTAGTTTTCATGCCCAAAACTGCAGCTTGAATATGGTCTATTGTTCCGTCACTGTCAACTATAAAGGCTTGATAAGTTCCCGCATTAACAATAATTTTTCTTTTCTTTTCTTTTTTATTTTCTTCCTTTAAGGATTCTATGGTTTTGTCAATTTGTTGAATGCGTACAGATTCTGGTTGATTAAAGATAACACATGTTCGCATTCCAAAGACACCATCATTATCAATAGAGTTTTCTTCTTGAAATTTTCTAATTCCTTTTTCAATCGTCAAATCGTAGATATCAGAATCTAAATTAGAATCTTTGATATAATTTTTTACCAATAATTTTTTTCGTATCCTAGGAACAAGGGGGTCCTTTTGTCCCTTTTTTAAATGAAGAGGAAGACACGTAAAGGTTTTTAAGTCTTTGTGGTCTTGAAGTTTGATGAGTTCATTTTTCTTTGTCTCTAAAATGCGTATGATGTCGGTAAAGGTGAGTGCGTTATTTTCGGTAAAAACAACTTTTTGCTCTGATGCGCACAGTGGGTAAAGAATAATAAAAAAGAGAAATAAACGATAAAACATATTGTCAGAAATTTTTGAATAAGAGAGAATTAATTAAATAGATGCGCTGATCTTAACATATATTGAATAGTTTAAAGAAATCTAAATATGGCTGTGTTGCAAAAAAATAAAATATATTATAAAGATTCATTTTTTGAAATCTGCGCTTTATTGTTAAAAAAAAAGATACCGCTGTTTTTGTTTTTCTTGATCACATGTGTATTGCTTTTACTTTCTTGGGGTCAATTGTATTATCAAAATCAAAGTTTGGAGCTTTATAAAAAGATTGATGAAAAAGAAAGTGCATTCAAAAAATTAGAGAAAAAAAATAAAAGAGCACAGATATTTAAACGCGATCAAAAAGAAAAAACCAAAAAATCTAAAGAATTTTTTAAAACAAATTTTTTTAAAGCACATTCTATAGATACCCTGAATAAAAAAATTAAACTCTTTCAAAAAAAATATAAGATTAAACAAATTACGATGAAAGTTTCTTCTCAGGAAGAAATGCTGGACCACTTAAAACTGACGAACTACCAGGTTCATCTATCGTTTAAAAAAAACTCTCTTCATGCTTGTTTCCTTTTTTTAAAAGATATCGAAAATAGAATTCCAGGAATTATTCAAATAAAAAATTATAAAATAAAAAAAATAGTCGTTTTAAAAAATACAAAACAGAAACTTTTCTATGTCGTAAAAGTGTCTTTTGATTGGATTGTCTTAACAGATTAAAGTTCGTTTTTGCTCATAGAGCTCAAATTCATTATTTTATTTTAAGAAACAAAAAATGGGAACGAAACTTGAGTCGTTTGTGAAAGTAGGATACTCTTTTAAATATAGACTTTATAGTAAAATGAAAACGTGTCCTTTGTTTTTACCTCTGATAATTTAAAAAAAATAGATGAAATTTTAAGTCATTATCCAAGTGATCGAAAGATAAGTGGACTTATTCCTATTTTAGATTTGGCTCAACGCCAAAATAAGGGATGGCTTAGTCCAGAAGCAATTCAGACTATTTCTAAACTATTGGATCATCCTGAAATTCGCATTTATGAAGTTGCAACATTTTATACCATGTTCAATTTAAAACCTATTGGACAATATCATATCAAAGTTTGTGGAACGACTCCTTGTTGGTTGTGCGGTGCTGCTGATCTACGTAAGGCCTGTGAAAAGTATTTAGAAATCGGATTGAATGAAACAACACCCGATAATCTATTTACATTAAGCGAATACGAATGTTTAGGTGCGTGCGTTAATGCACCCGTTGTTCAAATTAATGATGAATACATCGAAGATGTTGACGCCCAAGGATTAATAGGATTATTGGAGCGTTTAAAACAAGGTGAAACCCTTCAACCTCAATCTTTACAAAATAGACAAGGCAGCAAACCAAAGTCTTAAATTATATTCACAGAAAGATTATTTTATGTTGAACGATCAAGATCGAATTTTTAAAAACCTTTATGGTGAAAAAGAAGTGTCTTTGACAGCAGCCCTTCAAAGAGGAGACTTTGATCAAACCAAAGAAATTTTAAGTCGAACACCATATAGTATTATTGAAGAAATAAAAGCATCTGGTTTACGTGGCCGTGGAGGGGCTGGGTTTTCAACAGGAATGAAATGGTCGTTTGCACCTAAGATTTCTGTTTTGCCCGTTTATTTAGTGATTAATGCAGACGAAAGTGAGCCTGGAACATGCAAAGATCGCGAGATTATCCGTCATGAACCTTTTAAAATAATAGAAGGTGCTCTAATAGCTGCTTATGCTATTGGTGCAAAGACGGGTTATATCTATATTCGTGGTGAATATTACAATGAATCTGTTGTATTAGAAAAAGCAATACAAGAAGCTTATTCCAAAGGATTCTTGGGTAAAAATGTATGCGGTTCAGGATACGATTTCGATTTATATGTTCATCGTGGTGCAGGGGCTTATATTTGTGGGGAGGAATCTGCGCTTTTAGAAAGTTTAGAAGGTAAAAAGGGAATGCCACGATTAAAACCCCCCTTCCCGGCTAATGTGGGTTTATATGGTTGTCCAACAATTATTAACAATGTTGAAACAATAGCTGTTGTGTCAACCATATTAAGACGTGGTGCGACTTGGTTTTCAAGTTTTGGAAGACCAAAGAATGCAGGAACAAAGATATTTTGTATTTCAGGACATGTGAATAAACCGTGTAATATTGAAGAAGAAATGAGTATTCCATTAAAAGAACTTATTGAAAGATACGCAGGTGGTGTGCGTGGTGGATGGGACAATTTAAAAGCTATTATCCCTGGTGGATCGTCAGTTCCTATGATTCCTAAAGACATCTGTGAAGAAGCTTTAATGGATTTTGATTATCTCAGAGAAGTAGGTACAGGTTTAGGAACGGCTGCTGTTATTGTGATGGACCAATCTACAGATCTTGTCAAAGCGATCGCTCGTCTCAGTTATTTTTATATGCATGAAAGTTGTGGTCAATGTTCACCCTGTCGTGAAGGTACAGGTTGGATGTGGCGCATGATGGAACGTTTTGCAAAAGGACAAGGGGTTTCTGAGGATATCGATACTTTATGGGAAGTTACAAAGCAAATAGAGGGTCATACCATATGTGCATTGGGCGATGCTGCTGCATGGCCTATACAAGGTCTTATTAAACACTTTAGATCAGAAATAGAAGAACGGTTACAAATGCAATAAAAATATTTTTTAAATATAGACGACTTGCTGCGCTTATTGTAACTTAAGGTATTATTCCAATTTAGATTTTACATGTTGTCTCGATTAAAATTATTTGTATGTTTATTCATTACAGGGTTATTAGGCCTTTATTTGTCTACGGATTCTTCGCTAAAGATACGTTATTTTATTTATAATCAAATGGATTCCTATCAAAGGAATAAAACAAAAATTTCTCCCTATTTTAATGAAAAGTATTACATCAAAAACTGTTCTGTTTATCGAAAAAATCCATCTATTCCAGCGATTGACCATTTTTTGTTAAGAGGTTGGAAAGGGTCTTGGAATGAAACATGTGATCCTAATGATTGGTTTAATGTCACATTATTTAAAGAAAAAATTCAAAAAACGCCTCATAACCCATTTTTGCATTTTTTAAGATATCAGCCGAACAAAACTGAATTTAAGCATAAAACAGTGATTTACTGTACAAAAGATCAAACCGTTCGAACATGGCTTTTGCTTGATGCTTTGTTGCGTGAAGGACTATTCAAACCAGAACTTCATTTAAGTTCTCAAGAATATAAAAATATGGATGCTATTCCCTCTCCTTTTAAAATTTTACAATCAAAAGGTTTGGTTATTCATGTCGATTTAAAGGTACCACAAAGTCTTTATTCAAGTCCTTATTGGAAAGAAAGATTTCAATACGATTTAAAACGTGGAAAAAAAGAAGTGAATACGCTTAATCCTCCTGTTGTAAGCATATGTGAAGAAAAAGTATTTTATAAAATGCATTATTTGTATCGACCACGAAAGTGGCTAGATCAAGCTACAATACAGCCCCAATATTTGAATTTTGCAAAATACACCGATGAATCTTTGCAATTTAGTGTGATGGGTCAAACAGAAGAAGAATACAAGCAAAAGATGAGACGTTATTGTGCCGCTTTTGATTTAGTCTTTACAGGGGTTCCTATCCATTTGCCTCAAGAACGCATTATTCCAGGATTTCTAGATTTATTCACAACGAAAGAAGACTTTTCAGAACAGAAAGAATTTACAGTAAGCTTCTTGCTTAGCTTAGGTGCAAAGGGTTTGAATTCTTATCCTAAGCAACCAGGACGAATTTATTCGATGCGTAAAGAATTATGGGATCGTCAAAATGAGATTAAGACGAAAAAAGTATTTTATCTATCGCGTCGTGACGTTGATAAATATCCTAAAGAATTACATGATCGTGTAATGCCCACTGACACAAAGAAGCCTTTATTTAAAAGTCAATATAACGTTGCTATCGAAAATACACAGCAGGTTAATTATCTGACAGAAAAGCTTCTTGATTGTATTTCTATGGAAGTAGTTCCTATTTATATAGGGTGTCCCAATGTAGGTGATTATTTCGATACACGAGGAATGATTATTGTGAAAGACATTTCAGAGATGATTCAGAAAATTAATTCTTTTAAAGAAGATGATTACCAAAAATTCAAACCTTATGTGCTCGAAAATAAAAAGAGACTAGCATCATTATTGAATTTGAAAAATCAGTATATCCACAAATTTTTTCAATTATTTTCTTTGAATTGAAGGTATATTTTAAGGTTATAAAAAAAACGAATAATCATCGTTTGTATACGAAAAATTCCCTTGTGAATTCTAAATGTAATATTTTTTGAAGCAGTATTTTTTTTATGCGGTATGCTTTTTGTATTTCTTATTTCTGAATCCCCAAAGGTTTGATAAACGAGGCGAGAATTTTCAATTCCTGTGAATTTAAGTCCAAATTCCCATCCTCGCCCATAATATAGGTCAATTGGGATATTAATGGGTAAAGCTTGCTCTAAGAGTGTTTTTGCTGCATTACGGTTGATGATATAAGCGCCTGCATCAGTAATTTCTGTTAAGTAAACAACAAGTTCCTGGTTATTTTGAAGTTTCTTTAATGTTAAAGGATTTCCATGGCGATGAATTTCAAAAGTTACAATATCCCATAACTGTTTATTTTGTATAAGTTCGTGAACAACTTTTTTTAATTTTTCTGGATCAAATGAAACATCATCTTCAAAAACGATCGCATATTGCGAATCCGATGCTAGAAATTTTTCCCACGTTTTAATGTGACTCAAAGAACAACCAATTGTCCCTTTTTTAGGAAAGTCACCCATTAATTTCAAATATTGCTTTTCATCTACCTTCTCTTTACTATCTTGTTCTTGCAATTTAGAGCCATCAATGGCGGAAATACGTTTTGTAGGAAATCCTAATTGAAGAACGAGGGGCTGAATTTTTTCAAATCTTTCTTTGGAACGATCTAAATTAATAATAAAAACTTCAGGTGTATCTGAAAAATCCACCCTCGCCTTTTCTAAGGATTTTTGATTTGATTTTGTTTCATGTGAAACAAAATACCCGATGGGGTAACCGAAGATTAGTATTAATACGATACTTAAAGAGTAAAGAATTTTTTTTTTCATTTTCTATAATTTATAGAGGCTTTAATTAACTGAAGTATCTCAGATTTCTTTTGGGTGTTCAATAGTTCCCTAAATATCTTTATTTTTAAAACATAGATTTCTTAAAAAATACCCACTAATCATCGCTAAAATGAAGTGAAAAATAATGTAATGATAGGGGGGGTATTTTATCAGGACATAAATACAGCACAAAGCAGTGATCGTAATTGTGACAATAAGTTTTTTAATGGTGAATGAATTAAAAAATTGGTGAGTCGACACAATCATTCCGCCCACAAAGCATGCAGCAAGCACATCGTAAATGGTATGGTAATTTTTAAAAATGATACTAAAACCTATGCCAAGTATACAGATAGCAAATGTTTTTGGTTTCTGATGAATACATAACAAAAGTATGCCATAAAATACGACTGCTGCTTGCATGTGTCCGCTGGGAAGACCATAACCTTTTCCTAAGTGGGGTAATAACGGAACTTGAAAAAATACTTTTAAAGCCACGTTAACGCACGTTGATATGGATATAAGGTGTAATGTTTTATTAAATTCAAAGAACTTTTTTTTGATCAGTAAATAAATTAATATGCCAGCGTAGAATAAGGGTTGATTGAATATCAGTATAAATTTTGTGCAATAATTGACTATATTAAAATTTAAGATCATTTTCTTTGGTCCATAGTTTATTGAGTGGTGGAATTTTATAATGTTCAGAATATGTTGGCCCCAAAAATATCAGTGCGCCTGCTGGTGCAGTTGGTCCTGCAAATTTACGATGTTTTTTTTCAAGAATGATGGGAATATCATCGGGTGAAAGTTTGCCTAAGCCAACGTGGGTTAATGTTCCAACCATTATTCTAATTTGATGATGTAAAAATGATTTGGATTTGACATAAAATTGAATAAGACCTTGGTGCTCTTTGATATTAAATACATCAATATTTCGTATGGCACTCTTAGCTTGGCATTGTTGGTCACGAAAAGATTCAAAGTCATGTCTACCTACCAGATGCTCTGCTGCCATTTTCATAGCGTCTAAATCGAGAGGTTTGTCGATATGCCAAGCAGAACTCGATTGAACACGTCTTTCATATTGAGTGTTGAGAATTTCATAGACATAAGACCTGCTGATAGCACTGAATCTAGCATGAAAGTCAGATGGAACCTGACCCATCCACGTAATGGATGATTCATAAGGTCTTAGAAAGAAATTAAGACTGGATATTATTTTATGGGTATTGAAAAGAATGGGGGAATCAAAGTGTGCCATTTGACCATAGGCGTTAACACCAGTGTCTGTGCGTCCACTTCCTTCAATTAAAACTCGATTGTCGTTCCAATGGGTAGGAGCTAAAGGTTTTAAGATTATTTTTAAATGATTTTCAACAACCTCTTGAACCGTAGGTTGAATTTGCTGTCTTTGCCAGCCAAAAAAATGCTCCCCTTTGTATTCTATTCTAAACGCATAACGATATTTTATGGGAACGAAAGAATTCAAAAGGGAGTCTTATCCATTTAGGAAGTAGCTAGTGCTTTAATTTTTTTTGCTAAACGAGAAACTTTACGCATAGCTGTATTTTTATGAACCAGTCCTTTTGTAACGCCTTTCATAATTTGTTTTTGACATTCACGGAATGCTGCAACCAAAGCAGTAGTTTCTGCTTTTTGTGGTTGTTCTATCATGTTTTCAACTTTTTTTGTAGCTGTACGAATCTTTGAAACGCGAGTACGGTTAATAAGTGTTTGACGTGCTATTTTACGAACACATTTTTCTGCGCTTTTATGTGAAGGCATTTTTATTCCCAATTTTTCATATATAAACAGATTATATCAAAAATAGAATTTAAAATCAATTGATTCTGTTTAATTTTAAAAGGACTTGCTCTTTTTGTTATGAAGATTTTAAAAAACTTATCAAATTATGATATTCTTAATCATGTTTATGCAGGCTAATATAAAATATTTTTTTATCAATACATGAATTGCCTTAAAGCGCTTTTGATTTCATCTCAATCAATGCACAGAAAAATCATCGATGATGCATTTAATGCACCGAGATGGTGTATTAAGGTGATCCAGTGCAATCAATTTTCTTTTAATGATTATGTGCCTTATATGGATGATGCTTATGATTGGATATTTATCGATACTCCGTTTTCATATGAAAGTATTCAGTCTTGGAAGTTCGATCATTTCATATTTCGTTTGCGAAAAAGAGTTCTTCATAAAGGTTGTGGCATTATCGTATTGAATAGTATGGTTAGTGAATCTAAAGATTTTTCTCTGCAAACATTTTTTTCGATGCTTGCGAGCAGTATTTATTCTGCCCATGACGATCCAGAGTCGTTTGTTTTTAATCAGTCTGATATTTTATGTTCTACTGAATACAGAGGTATAATATGTTTTCAAACACCTCTTTTAGCAAAAATAATGTCTCTCGTTTTGGCCAACCTCTCTAAAGAACCTGATAGACTTGAATTAGGCTTGTGGGAAATCTTTATGAATGGCATAGAGCATGGAAATTTAGGTATTGATCATGATTTAAAGAAAAACCAGGTTCATAGTGATAGCATGGATGACCTTGTGCAGCGTAGACTAAGCGATATCCATTATAAAGACAGATTGGTAAATGCTAGCTATATTATTAATCCCCAAAGGGCTGTCTTCGACATAAAAGATGAGGGAGATGGTTTTGATTGGTTAAAATTTTGGGAAGTAGATGATTCTCGTATCTTAGATAAAAGTGGCCGAGGAATTGCTTTATCGCGTTTGATGGCATTTGATCATATCACTTATCTTGGAAATGGTAGTAATGTGATCTGTTCCTCTGACTTTGAGAAAGAAAATTTGGAATGAACAAATTTCAACTAGTAAATAAAATTAAAGCATTAAGTCATTTATCACGTGTTGAAAAAATGAAAATGAATGAATGGATAGTTCAAAAAGCTGAAATACTTCAAAAGATAAGAGTCGTTGATTCTGATCTTTTAGAAATTGAGAAAATAATGAAGAAAGAAGACCAAGCTTCCCAGGAAACGATGGTTTACTTAGAAACTTATTTGCAATATATGGCGCATAAAAAAGAACAACTTTGCGGTCAGAAAAAAAATCTTGTTTTAGAGTTAGACAAAGCACAAGAAAATTTAAGCATCTATTTTACGCAACACAAGACGTATGAAAATCTTCAACACTATACTTTGGACACACTCGATTCAACGATCCAAAAAGAGCAAAGAGATACCTTAGATGATATTGCAACGCTAGGTTATTCAAGAAAAAAGAACGGACCTCGTCATTGACTTAGGCTCCTCATTTCTGGCATTAAATTGAAAATGTTTTTGGTTTGCTCTTCTCCAAAAATATTATTTTGCAGCATATTAACAAGGTTATTTCTGTAGTTATTGCGCTCTTCAAGGGATATTTTGCCATCTTGGAGAACCTGTTTAAATAACTCTATCCCATCCTTCAGAACGTCATCTGTTGATTTTGAAGGTTTAAGCAGGCCTTGTATATAGTATCGTCCTAAAATCCACTTCGCTTGGGCAATGAATGATGGGTTTTGTTTGTCATCATTAATAATGCTTTCAAGAATTTCAATGCCACGTTTGTGTGCCTCTTTTTTCTTTTGCTTGAAGTCATTGTTGACAAAGTGTTCCACAATATTGATCTTGAAATCATTCACCTGATCTTTGGGTACATTAAGGTTTTGTAATAGTTCATTAACAATACTTAAAGCAATGGAACGAGATTCTGAAGGGGTTTTTTCAAATGAATTTTGCAAATATAATTTAACGAGATTGGCTTTGTGCGTAAAGCGATGTTTCTCTGCAAGCTGAGGTTGATGAGTTGCTTCATTAAATAATATCTTTGCTTTTGCCCGTGCTTGTGATGGCTTAACATCAAAGGCATTCATTAAATAATTTGTCCCTATAAGCCATTTTATCTGAGCTGTAATCAAGGGGGATAAGTTTTCAAATGACAAAGCGCTATTAATAATTTGAAAGCGTCTTTGCATAATTTCTTTTGGTGTTAAATTGTCATTGGTATAAAACTGAACATAATTAAATAATGCCATAATAGCTTTAGCACGTAAATCTGAAGGCATGAGTGAATCTTTGGCGACGTCTAAATAAATATTATAAGCTAATCTTATAGGGTTATCTTTTGTGACATCTGAAGTTGCAAGATCTTCTGTTTCTATGGGGTCTTTTTTGGTGTCATCTGAATGATTTTTATGAGAGGTATCTTTTGGTTTAAAAAATCCTTTTAAGTAGCCCATGGCAAGTTGCATTTTTGTGCGTCCTACAGTTTCGCTATTTAAATCTTTTACTTTAAGATTAGTTTCTAGTAATTCTTTTGCTGTTTTAAGTGCCCCTTCTTTAGGTAGATCATAAAAGCTTTTTTGGTAAAGTTTAGATTGAAACCTACGAGCCCAAGCCCTCATGTCTTCTGAGTATATAGGATCATTTAAAACTTCATTGACGAGAGTGAGTACCTGATTTTTTGATCGAGATATCACTTCTGGATTGGTATTGTTTTTGATAAGTGTGACATATATTTTAGCGGTATTAATTTTTGCACGTGCCCTTAAGTCTGGGCTAACTGTGCCATCCGCAACAATTAAATCGTATAATCGTATAGCTTCGTTTAAGGATTGTTCAAACGTAAAGTGAAGACGATGATTCCTGTGATCATCTGCTGTTTTTAAAGCAGACAGGGCCAAATCGTCATTCGGCATTTTGCCTATGCTCTTTTTAATAGGTGCTTCGTCGCTAGAAATTTCACTTTTTCGTGTAGATGTGTCTTTGTTTGGTTTTTTTGATCCTGTGTAGTCTATATCTGTTTCTTCTTGAATATTTGCAATTTCGGAATTGTCATTTTCAGTATCCTCATTTTTTACGTTTCCTGATTCTGAATATTGTGTTGATGCACACAGTATTAAGGTGCTATAGCAACAAAATATTTTTAGGAACTGATTCATCTTTTTTTTCATTTCTGAACTCCGTAATTCTGAGTTTTCAATTATTTTAGTTTTACTCATTAGGTTTGTAATCTAAAGCTACGCGTGCAAAGCATACATTTTCCTGATCAATAGGAAAGGGTAGTAAGCTATAATATTTTGTGTCTCTCGTGCCGTCTTTATCTTTTCTGCCGCCATATTTAATGTCTTCGATTTTTCCGGTGCTCATTTTTTTAAAAAATGCTTCATAGTTTGGAAAATCCGCGTAGTGAATATTGGAAACAGTTTTGTCATCCTCAATTTTGCCACCTGTTGGATCTTTTATAAAACCATTTTGAAAGTTTTTATCGCTTGAAATAGCAAAGAAAAGCGAATCACTCACTTTAGTAACGCACACGACTGATTGGCTGACAGGAATAGAATTAAGCAGTGTTTTTTGATACTGTGTCATCACTTCTTGGCGTGAAGGTGTCTTTTCATTGGGGCCAGCAGATGCAGAATCGGGTATGACAGGTGGATTTGATTTGATGTATTTTTCAACAGCAATTTCAATCATGCGTGTGTGAGCAATATTGTCTGAATCAGGATTGGGTGGAGAGATGACTTTTTTAGAAGCGTCCGTTATGGGGGGTTGAGAAAATCGTGTATAGCAGATATAATCGCCCGTTTGGTCTAGCGGTGATATGTTAAATTGATAATTTTGTATGCTTGTGGGTGACGAGGCTAGAACAACTTGATGGGAAGTAATATTTGGACGTTCTGTTTTTGCTTCTTTAAAGGCTTGGGCTGCACTTACATAAAATGTTGAAATATTTCCAATATCTGCCTGATTGGTAATTAACCCGTCTTTATGATCTTGTTTTGAAAGTCTGTAATAATATGTTTTTATGGCATTTGCGCCATTTTGATTCTCTGTTTTATCAATTTTTGTTATGCATTCAATTCCTTGATCAACAACTACTGAATTCACTATTGCCTTTATTATTTCTGCGGCTGCTATGTTTGGATTTGTTGTTTTCATATCCGTAATAATTTTTTGTATATCCATTGCAAAATACAAAGGGGCTTTTGTGGATTGTTGAGCTGGAGTATGAGGTAATGGTTGGCTGTTGTTGCCAGTTTCAGCATGTGAAATTTGCGTAAAAACACCAACGTTCAATAGTATATATCCAACAGAAGTTAGTAATTTGTATGTATTAGTTTTTGCAAATTTATATTTTTTCATTTTAAACATCTTGGTTTCAAGAGACTCTTCATTTAAAATGTTAGCAAAAAATATTTTATAATCTAATAAAATTATATTTATTGTGAATTTTTTGGGTCGCTACCAAAGCAATCGGTTGCAATTATGCATCAGATTCTTATGTAGTATTTGCTACTTTTAGAAGTTGGGCTATTTGTGGTTTGAGAAAGTACGGACGTATTATTTTGTGGTGTATTTGACAATAAAGCGCTAGGTGCGTCTATCTTAGGTGATGGTGTGTTATTACTTTGCGGCAAACTGATTTTTTTTTGATCCATTTGTGGAATATTTGTAGTTATTGGAATGTTTTGGTTTGTTGGTTTGTTGTTATCTTCTACTACTGTAGGTTGCGCAGAAAAATTGTTTTTGGGTGAAGAAATGATCTGTTTTTGAGCTGTAGTAGAGATTGCGGTTGGCGCTGCTACAATTAAAGGTTCTTGTGTTGGTATTTTTGCAGGTGTCGGTTTGGAGTTATTTTGAGATGGTCTTGTATCTGATGGAATTTCCATTGTGCCTATTGTCGAATTTTTAATAAAGTCTTCTGAAGTAAAAAATAATACGTCTTGTGTCAAACATATGGTATCTCCAGGTATAACAGTTGTTCCTGTATCTATGATTTTGCCCAAATATACTTTTTCATTATTTTCCTTTTTGATGCTTTGAACAAAGTATGATTTTTTTGAAAAGCTTTTATCAAATAGTTGGTTGTATACGTATATTTCTTCAGCGTTAAGGCTTGGATTCTTTTTTTGAGGATTCTTATAATCAAAGGTTATGAAGTATGGCCCATTTCTAAAAATACATAACGTTTCTTGTGTGCTTGTTGGGCTATTGATTTTTTGAATGTCTTGGTATGTCGTAAGTAATGGGTTATGGGTAAAAGTTCCGCTTGCATCTTTGGGATGATTTTGGAGACTTTGCTCTACAGTTGTAATGCCACTAAATATCTTCTTTGCTTCTACTGTGTTCATATTAAATGAATGTTTAGAATCTTTGTGTCTATACTCTATGATTTGCGGTCTTTCTGTTCCTTGCACATAAATAAAGGACAAAAGTTGGTCTTGAATTGCTGAATGATTTTCAATAACTTCATTTTCATTGTACATTTTTTTTGTTTGATCACGTTTATTTTCAACCCGAGGTTCTTCAGATTTATGATTAGATCCAACATTATTATCATGATCTGGAGTCGTTTTTTTTTCTTTCAAATCTTCTGTGGTCATAGTGGAATTATGGATATTTCTTTCAAGAAGTTTCTGTTCAAGACCTTCTAGTCTTTTTTCAAGTCTTTTAATTTTTTCAGAACTGTTATTTTCTTGTGGTTCAATTTTCTTATCATTAAGTGGTGCAGATTCTGATGGATTTGTTTTTTGTGGAAGTTCTTTTTTTGCATCTTTATCAGTAGCTTTATTTTCTGAACGTGTGGAGCTTATTTTTTTCTCTGTATTATCTATGGTGTCTTTTTTTTGTTCTACATGTTTGCTGGCAATAATGGATGTCTCTTCTTGCTTTGTTAGAGTCTTAGCTTGATTTTTTTCATCATTATTTAAAGCAGGTATATTATCTATGGTTGGTTCCTTTTTAAAACCTTTTCCAAATATGTCGTCATCAGTGATGCTGCTTTGATTCAAAATATTTTGTGGTTGCTGCTTTGAATATGGTGTGTAATTTTCTGGAAATAGTTTTTGATAGCTCCCATCGTAAAAACCTTGATCAGACAAAGAGATAGGTTTTTTCTTCTGAACTTTATAACCCTTAGTAGTCAAATGCCTTTCGTTTTTTTCAACGCAAAGAGCAGGTTGAGTATTTAAAATGTAAACTGTTGATACGCATGTTGCCATTAAAAGGAGTATTTTTTTGAAAACTCCTTTATTATTGGATTCTTTTTTTTTACTGATGTGAAGAATCACTTATCGTCAACCATATTTATATATTATTTTACTTCATCATTAAATACTTTTCTTAATTAATGATTAATTTGCTTGAAAATTAGAATTTCTTCTTGACTTCTTTATATATAATGAGTGTTTGTGAATTACCCCCCTTGTGATATAATAATTATTATTTTTTAAAAATAATATCCTGTTCCCTTATTTTAACTTTTTATTCAGATAATCGTTCGATACTATTTTTATCAGAACGTTTTTATCTGAGTTTTAAAAAACGAGTTAGAGCCTTTTAATGAGAAAAATTTTAATATGACAAAAAATACTTTTACAGATAATAAAAATACCTTATCCTGTTCATTTTGCGGAAAAAGTCAGTTTGAAGTTAAAAAATTGATTGCTGGCCCTGCAGTTTTTATATGTGATGAATGTGTAGAGCTTTGCACAGACATTATAAAAGAAGAAAGCTTTTCAACAAAGCTGATATCTGGAGATAAAGTTCCTGCTCCTCAAGATATTTGTGATGTATTGAATGACTATGTTATCAGTCAAGATAGAGCAAAAAAAGTTCTTTCAGTTGCTGTCCATAATCATTATAAGCGATTGGAAATGATGGATAAAAGCACTAAAGACGATGTCGAGATTTCTAAATCAAACATTCTCTTAATTGGCCCTACGGGTAGTGGAAAAACATTGTTAGCCCAGACATTAGCACGTATTATTGATGTCCCATTTACAATGGCTGATGCTACGACTTTAACAGAAGCTGGTTATGTTGGTGAGGACGTTGAAAATATTATTTTAAAACTTTTGCAGGCTGCTGATTATAATGTTGAAAAAGCGCAACGAGGTATTGTTTATATTGATGAAGTTGATAAAATTTCACGTAAATCTGATAACCCTTCCATTACGCGTGACGTATCCGGCGAAGGTGTCCAGCAGGCTTTGTTGAAAATTATGGAGGGAACAGTTGCTTCCGTTCCTCCTCAAGGTGGTCGCAAACATCCTCAGCAAGAATTTTTACATGTTGATACAACTAATATTCTTTTTATCTGCGGTGGAGCATTTGCCGGTATAGATAAAATTATTGCCGATCGTGGTGATAGTTCTTCTATTGGATTTGAAGCAAATGTTATGGGGCGTGAAGAAAATAAATCTAAGGATTTATTGAAAGATATTGAGCCTGAAGACTTATTAAAATTTGGTTTGATCCCAGAGTTTATAGGGCGTCTTCCTGTTATTGCGACTCTTGAAGATTTGAGTGCAGATGCTTTGATTGATATTTTGACAAAGCCAAAAAATGCTTTGTTGAAACAGTACAAAAGGCTGTTTGAGTTTGAAGATGTTAAGTTAAGTTTTACAGACGATGCTTTATCCTCAGTTGCAGGGCAAGCGATTATTCGTAAAACGGGAGCTCGTGGTCTCAGGGCTATTATGGAATCTATTTTGCTTGATACAATGTTTGATCTTCCTTCTATGAAAGAGGTTGAAGAGGTTGTTGTTACAAAAAATGCGGCCGATAGAAATGGAAAGCCTGATTTAGTAATGAAATCTATTCTTCTATCTGATACAAAAACTGGAAGTTAGTTTTTGTCCTACCCTTACAAAATGTTTCACGTGAAACATTTTGTAAGGGTATCGTTTTTCCATCGAAAATATCTTTAGGTAAATTAGGAGATCAATAAAAATAATTTCGAAGCATTTTTTTTCGTGTCAAATTTTTAAAAAGCATGATGGATGTTTTCTTATGTTTTTTTGAATAGTAATTTTCAATTTACATGTCATATTAAGTGGTTTATATGGTTAAGAAAATTTTTTCTTGGTAGATCTCTATCTGATATCTTGAACTTTGATGTGTGATGTGTTAGTGAATAAAGTAATATTTTGTTGCAAGAATAAAAATGGACTAATTAAGCTGTTTGAGGCAATGTTATATTTTTTTACCATAAACAAAAAATGTTGTGTTTTTTCCTGTGAAAAGCAACATTAAAAATGCGTATCAATGAGAAATTTTCAGCAGTAATCATTGAACTTTTGAGAATACTTAAAAATAAAAATAGTCTCATAACTTGATTTATATATAAAAAAAGGGTATAAATAAAGTATTGATTCATTTTTAATTGAAACGCCCAGTGATAAAAATTCTCGATTTTGAACAACCTGTTGTAAACCTAGAACAAAAAATTGAAGAGCTGAAAAACCTATCGAATCCAGGTATTAATATTATGGATGAGATTAATATTTTACAGTCTAAAGCTGATAAATTATTAAAACAAGCTTATCAAAATTTAAATGCATGGCAAAAAGTGCAAATAGCACGACATCCAGACAGACCTAAATTTTTTGATTATCTCAACGAATTAATTGAAGATTTTATACCTTTAGCCGGCGATCGTTGTTTTGGGGAAGATCTTGCTTTGATAGGTGGTTTTGGAAAACTTAAAGGTCGTTCCGTGATGATTATGGGACACCAAAAGGGAACAGACACTGAATCTCGTGTAAAGCATTCTTTTGGTATGGCTAAACCTGAAGGTTATAGAAAAGCGCAGCGACTGATGAAATTGGCTGATCGTTTTAATCTACCTATTATTACATTCGTCGATACAGCAGGGGCCTATCCTGGGATAGAAGCAGAAGAACGTGGGCAAGCAGAAGCTATTGCGGCATCAATTCAGATGGGCATTAATGTTAAAGTTCCTATTTTAACCATCGTTATTGGTGAAGGAGGTTCTGGTGGTGCAATTGCTATTGCAACAGGTAATCATATTGTGATGTTGGAGCACTCCATTTATTCTGTCATTTCTCCGGAAGGTTGTGCATCTATTTTGTGGAGAAGCTCTGCTAAAGCATCGGAAGCATCAGAAGCACAAAAATTGACAGCGCAAGATCTTCTTCAACTTCAACTTATCGATAAAATTATTCCAGAATCTATAGGTGGTGCTCATAGATTTCCACAAGAGACCATAAAGGTTGTTTGTGAAACAATTCATAATTCTTTAGAAACCTTAATCCAAAAGAAAATCGATTATAGGGAGCACCGTCGTCAAAAGTTCCTTCAAATGGGTCAAGTAGGTTTGTAAATGTTTTGTATTGATTCCTCACTGATCTTTGATTTATTAAGAGAAAATCTTTTAAGTCCATTTGTGTTGGCATTCTTTTTAGGTATTTTAGCTGTATACCTGAAAAGTGATATGAAGCTACCCGATGGAGTGTATGTTGTCTTGTCTTTTTTTCTTTTATTTGCATTGGGGCTAAAGGGTGGGGCGCAACTCAGAGAAACAGCTTTAATAAAATTAATTGTTCCACTGTGTGGGACTTTTATTTTAGGATGTTGCTTACCTTTTGTGGCTTTTTTTTCAGCTCGTTTTTCAAAACTATCCCGGTCAGATTCAGCAGCACTAGCTGCGCATTATGGTTCTGTTTCTGTTGTGACGGTGATGGCATCTTTGGTGTTTGTTGAACGCGTTGGAAATCCTGCCGATGGATTTATGACGGCCCTCACTGCTGTTTTAGAAATCCCGGGAATTATCATTGGTTTATTATTGGGAACTCAAGGTAAGATCAATTCTTCAAAAGGTCCGGCTACTCCAAATACTAAAAAAGCAAAATCAATATCACAAAGAATCAGAGAGTTACTTGTTAGTAAAAGTGTTTTTCTCCTTTTAGGAGGAATGTTTATAGGAATCGTTTGTGGGCAAAAAGGGATAGAGCCTGTAAAATCTTTCTTTGTAGACCCATTCAAAGGTGTGCTTGTTTTATTTTTATTGGATATGGGAATATTGGCTGGACAAAGGTTAAAAGATATTGGTGATTACAAGAAATTTGTGTTGATGTTTGGTATTTGTATCCCTATTCTTAATGGCCTGATTGCATGCATTTTTGCAAAGATTATGGGTTTTGCTGTTGGAAATATGTGCGTCTTTGCATGCATGGCAGCAAGTGCATCTTATATTGCAGCACCTGCAGCAGTCAGAATGTCTCTACCACAAGCCAATCCAGGAATTTATTTAACGTCTGCAATTGCTGTTACTTTTCCTTTTAATCTAACGATTGGCATTCCATTGTATTATTTTTTCTCGCTGTATCTTCAAAAGTGTTTTTATTAAGAGCATAAAATTTAACACAAATCAAAATTGATTTTTATAAAAAATAATTAATAGAAAATTGTAAATTTTCTATAGAGAGTTAAATGTTTAAAAAAAATCAAAGAATATCGCTTCTTTTCAGTTATATCTTCTTGTTTTCACTGTATACTGCGGAGATCAGCTCAGTTATACAGGATACTGAAGAAACTGTTATCACCAATTGTCGTCTGGCTAAAAACCTCGAAAGTAAATATGAGTATAGGGTAAAACGTATAAATTAAGTTTGAACTATAATAGGAGTTCTTCTTCGCAACAATCCGGAAATTATTATTTAATGCAAACGGAACCATCAAAAGGTGCAATATCATATGATGAACGTATCTCTTTAGCTCAATTTAATTCACATGAATATCAACTTGATATTTTATGCGAAATTATTAGAAGAAAAGCAATAGATCCACATAGAAATTTTTTTAAGGATGAATTTTCAGATTTACCTGTAGCAACAGGTATAGTTATGGCTTCTAATCTTATTCAACATACTCAATCTTTAAATGTAATGAACAGATTTTGGCAAAAATCTAGAAGATATCATATTGTTACAGGTTTTAAAATGTAAGGGAAGATGGATTTACAAACCTCTTAAATGCATATTGTAAGCACTTTGAAATTGATATGAATGATCATCTGTTAATGAACAAAGCGATACAGATACTGAAGAATTTTTTGGATACAAAGATTATACAAGTGAATTGGCAGATTTATTTGGCAATATGTAAAAATAATTTTCTTAATATCACCAACAAAAGAGGGCAATTCTATTCTTTTTTATATCCACATCATAGTTGTGAAGTGTATTATAGTAATATAATTTTAAAACTTTAAGGCCTTATATGAAAAAAAATGAATCTTTATCAGAAATCAAATGCGTAGGTATTACTGCCAGAACTTCCAATGCGTTAGAAATGAACCCAGAGACAGCTAAGATTGGTATGACTTTGCAAACCTATTTTTCGAAGGGTATGCCAGATAAAATGTCAAATCGTAAAAATCCTGGTCGAACTTTTGCAATATACACTAAGTATGAAAGTGATGAGCATGGCGAATATACCTATTTTTTAGGCGAAGAAGTTACTCACTTTGATGATGTAGCAGAAGGATTTGAAACCTTAACAATGCCTGCTCAAAACTATGCAAAATTTACAACTAATCCAGGTGCTATGCCACAAGTAGTTATTGATATGTGGCAAAAAATATGGAAAATGAATTCTGAAGAATTGAATGGAAAAAGAAGCTATATCGCTGATTTTGAAATCTATGACGAAAGAGCGCATGACTTACAAAATGCCGTTGTCGATATTTATATAGGTATTAAATAGTATTATTTTCTAATGACAAGAAAAACTTTTCAGAATCCTGAAGGATTTTATCTTTTCTTTCTTGTGACATTTTTGGGACTAACGAGTAAATCATTTTCATCCTAGGATTTTTTGAAAATGAAAGTTGATGCTTTAAAATAAAGTGCCAGTATAAATAATTAAAGGGGCAGGCCTGTTCGCCACTTTTAAGTTTTACTTTATAGTGGCACTTGTCACAATAATTAGACATTTTTTGAATATACGCACCACTGGCTGCATAGGGTTTGCTGCCCAAATATCCACCATCTGCATGCAATATCATTCCTGTTACATTGGGTAGCTCAACCCATTCATAGGCATCGGCATAGACGATCATAAACCACTCATTCACTTCATTGGGGGACATACCTGTGATAAGACAAAAATTTCCAATAACCATCAGTCTTTGAATATGATGAGCATAAGCATTTTGTTTGGTTTCAGTGATGCACTGTTTAAGGCAATTCATTTTTGTTTCTCCATCCCAAAAAAAATGGGGCAACGAACTCTTTGCATTAAGAAGATTGCAATTTTTATATTCAGGCATTTTTAGCCAATATATTCCTCTGACATATTCACGCCATCCTAAGACTTGGCGAATAAAACCTTCCACAGCATTAAGTGGAACATGGTCTATATAATAGGCAGATTCTACACGTTTAATGCATTCAAAGGAGTCCAGAAGACCATTATTGATGTAGAAACTGATATGGGAGTGAAACATCCATGCTTCACCTTCAATCATTGCATCCTGATAGAGACCAAAACTGGGTAGTCTGTTCGAGATGAAATTTTCAAAAACCACTAAAGCTTGTTCGCGCGTTACAGCAAAATAAAAAGGCAACAAATCGCCAAAATGATCTGAAAATTCTTTTTCAACCAAAGCAATAACATCAAGGGAAATGCGGTCTGGTTCTAAATGAAACGGTTTGGGAACGCATAAATCTGATGGTGGAGATTTACGATTTTCTTGATCATAGTTCCACTGCCCACCTACAGGTTCATTATTTTCCATCAAGATATTATATTTTTTGCGAAGAACTCTATACATGAACTCCATTCGAAGTTCTTTTTTATTATCAGCCCATTTTTCAAATTCTTTTTTTGATATCAAAAAACGATTATCTTCTATAATAGATACAGGATACTGTGTTGATAAAGTTTGTAGTTTATCGAGCAGTCTATAATCGTATGGCCAAGTAACGATAATTTCTTCTGTATCATGTGTATCATAAGCCTTTTTAATTTCAGTGATAAGGCATTGTGAATTATACAGATCATCTAAACGAATATATACAATTTTACAGGGAAGGGTGTCTAGTTCAGCTTTAAAATGACGCATACAGGAAAGTTGAAATGCAATTTTTTTCTTATGGTGCTTAACATACGTAAATTCATCTTTGGTTTCGCACAATAGAACAACGTCACTTTCAGATAAATCTTTCAAACTAGAAATATTTAAAGAAAGTTGATCACATAAAAGAACACGAAGTTTAGTCATTGTTTTTTAATGAAGCAAAAGCATTTAAAGCTAATTCCCTTGAAGAAGAAATATCAACAATAGGATGGGGATAGTGAGTGCCCAAAGTAATTCCTGATTGATGCAAAACAGCAGCAGGGGCTGTCCATGGAGAAAATAAATATTTTTGGGGTAAATTTTTTAATTCTGGAACATAGTGGCGTGTATAAGATCCATCCGGATCAAATTTTTCACCTTGAGTAATAGGATTGAAAATCCTAAAATAGGGTGCTGCATCTGCGCCTGAACCTGCTATCCATTGCCAACTTGCTGAATTATTCGCTAAATCAGCATCGATCAAACAATCCCAAAACCATTCGGAGCCTTTGCGCCAATCAATCAAAAGATTCTTGACAAGGAAAGACCCTACAATCATACGCACGCGGTTGTGCATATATCCGGTTCTCCATAATTCACGCATACCAGCGTCAACAATAGGGTATCCTGTAAGACCTTTTTGCCATGCACTGAGAAGGGTTTGATTGTGTTGCCATTGAAACGCATCGAACTTTTTTTGGAAATTTGCAAACGGTAGTGTTGGAAAATGAAAAAGTAAATAGTATGAAAATTCTCTCCACCCCATTTCACTTTGAAAGTGATCAATATCATGCATATTATGAGTATGCTGAGTTTTTAGTTCTTCAAGCTTATGCCAAATTTGATGTGGAGATATTTCCCCAAAATGAAGATGTGGTGACAGTCTTGATACATTATTTTTAATGGGGAAGTTCCGACCTTCTTTGTAATTATTAAGGCCATCATCTAAAAAATTATGAAATCGTTGCATAGCAGATGCTTCACTTGGTTTCCAGGTTTGATTCATTTCTTTATCCCAAGGAATAGTGGGCAACAATTGTAGAGCAGATAGGTCTATCGACATCTCATCTTTTAATGCATTTAAATGTGCGGGTAATGCTAGCGGTGGTCTTGGTGATTTTGTTTGCAAACAGCCTCTTCGATAAAAGGGTGTAAACACTTTATAAGGTGTTCCATCACTTTTCAAAACATCCATAGGTTCCCAAAGAAGGGAAGCATTAAAGCTTTTGGCTTGAACACCTTTTTCTTTAAGAACTTGTTTAATGGTTTTGTCTTGTTGAATACGATCTGGTTCATAACACCTATTCCAATAAACATTTGTGATATTGAAACGTTGAGCAATATCCTCAATAATACTTTGCGGATCACCAGAATAGATGTTCAATTTGCCTTGGCACTGCTTTTGTAGTGCATCTAGGGAATGATGTAGCCACCACTGACTCGCTGAACCTTTAGAATGCAGGGTTGGATTTGTATCATGGATATAAACAAGGACCACAGTCCCTTTTAAGGCTGCATCGAAAAGACCTGGGTTATCGTGTAATCGCAGGTCTTGCCTAAACCAAAAAAGGGAAAGTTCTGTCATGATGTTCTTTAATATCCTGTTGGTGTGTTTTCAAAATGTTTTTGAGGATCGAAGTAATTTACTTTTAACTTCAAATCTTTAGCATTTAAATATCCCATTAGAGCCATAAGTTGGTATGACGTTTTATAGTAATCACTTTTGGATTGAAGATATTGAATTTGGGCACTTAATAAGTTGTATTGGGCATCTAGCGTATCTTTCACAACTTTGGTTCCTACATCAACCTCTTGTTGTGTGGAATCTACCGCAATTTGAGCGGCCTTAACTTGTTGTTTAAAGTTTTGTATGTTTGTTTTTGCTGCTTTATAGGCTTCGAAAATCCCTTTTGTCTCGCTTATAATGGTGGCTTTTGCTTTTTCAATAGCAAACTTTTTAGCTAATGCACGTTCATGGGCTTCTCTGCGTTGTGATGAATAGCTTCCGCCACTGTATAGATTGTATGAAGCAGACACACCAATTTTATTATTCACTTGATTGGATCTGTAACTACTATCTCCATTAATACCTCTTTCTAGATATCTGTAATTTCGTGCTCCTGAATTGGTATATGTTGTGGATGCATTTAAATCAATGGATGGAGCTGCTAGTTGAGCACTTGCGGCATCAACATTGGCCTTTGAACTTTCATAGTCATAACGTGCAGAAATGATAGCCGGGTTATTTTGAAGGGCTTGTTGTAAAATCTTATCCAAACTATCCGATATTTTTTTAGGCTTCGGTGGGAGCTTTAAATCTCCAGCAGATACTCCCCCTGTTACGTTAAAAAAGATAGCTTCTGCTTTTACGGCTTCTGCTTCTGCTTGTATTAATTTTGCTTCACCGTCTTTTAATTTGGCTTCTGCGTTAGCAACCTGTGTTATTGTCTCTTCACCAATTTTATGTTTTTCAAATGAAGTTTCATAATTTTGTTTCATAGCGGCTTTATAGGCTTTTTGTACTTCGACGGTAGATCTTTTGGTAAGAACATCCATGTAAGCAGAAATAACATTGGTAAATATATCTTGTTCTGTTTTGACTAAGTTTGCCCAATAAGCACGAATGGATTTGTCAGCAGCTTCGATATTTGAAAGAGTTGCACCACCATTGAACAGGTTTTGCTTTATTTCAGCACTCATGTCGTGTGTATTGGATGTTGTCATGGAATTTAGATTGTGATCAGAAAAATTTGAAGATTCATTTTTGCCGTAGTTACCACTAATGCTAGTCGAGACATTGATGATCGGCAAAAAACCTGCTTTAGCTTGAGCACTTTTTTCATGCACAGCTAGTGTTTCACGCCGTGCTGCAATAATGGCTTTGTTATTTTCATATGCTGCAACGAGTGCTTGTTCTAAATCCATAGCAGAATATTGGGGGGTAATATTCATTTCTTCCCATTCAAATTCTATGGCATCAGGATCCATGTCAGAAGCAACAGCTAAAGGATTGATATGTTTGCTTTGTTTTGATTCTTTATTACTGGTCACTGCTATTTTTTGAAGTGCGTTTTCTTTTATTTGTACCTTGGTAGATGAGGCAAAGGATATAGAAAATAAAGAAGAGTTTAGCAATATAGAAAGAGCAAGTGTTGTTGGATACATTTTCATAACTGACCTATTTAGATATATGTTTGCCTTATTATACACCGTGTTTTTAAAACACAAAGCGTTCATGTGTAGAATTGGGGTTGAAAATTAAGGGAAGGTGTGTTTGACAAACAACGTGGTCGAGAATGATTTTTTGATCATTATTTTTTACGTAAAAATTTAGAGAACATAAAGGGTAACGAAAAGGTTTTATATAGCTATGATTACTAATAAATAATGTTTCATCGATTTGATTTAAAGAATGAGGCTGGATGACGAGAAGCGTGCCTCTTGGTTTCAGAATTTTTTCTATGTTTTGTGGAATATCCACGTGCGCCCCACCATCCATAAAAATGACATCAAAACAATTTTCATTTTGCGGGAGGGACATAACAGGGAAGACATTTTCTTTATGGTTCATTTTTTCAAGTAAACGTGCATATAAAATATGATCTGACTCATAGGTCGTTACATGTTCAAATAGATATGACAAAAGCATCGTAGAAAAACCCGTTCCTGAATTTACAACCAAAATATGATTTTTATTTGAGATTTTATGATAGATTGTTTCTAAAGTTAAACAAACAAGAGAGATAGGAAGCTCACATCTTTTTTTGAGTAATATCGGTTCGTCTGAATAGGCAATGGGATGCGCGATAGCAGGCAAAAATGGATGTCGGTCGATATTTAAAATCAGATCCTTAACGGTGTCAGAAAGGCACATGTTAGGTTCTACAATTGTTTTTAAAGCATGGAGAGCGACATTGGGATGAATATTCTGAGAAAGCTGCATTTTTTTGTTATTAAAAAATTTAAGTTATAAATTCATAATAACCCTTCAAAATATCTTTCTCAAAGAAGAGAATTATGATATGTTAAAATAAATAAGGCCGGATGGCAGAATGGCTATGCAGAGGATTGCAAATCCTTTGATATCGGTTCGATTCCGGTTCCGGCCTCCATTTTACGTTAAGACTCTAAACGTCTACTGTTTAGGTTTTTGAAAAATGTAAAATAAAGTTAATAAAAGTCATTAAATCTTTTGTCAAAAGTATTGTTAGATCTGTGTAGACTATCAAATAATTTTTATACTCTTATTGATAATACTGTGATGAGAATTATTTTTTATCTGTGTTCATAAATGAAATTTTTACAATATTGTTATTGCTGTCAAAATAACGATAAAGAATATGCGTGTAAATTGTGGCTATGCATAAATCTCTATCCTCGCTTTTAATTTCTTCCAAAAGATCAGAATTTTTTATTTTTTCAAAAAGAGAAGTAGGAAAAGTAAATTTTTTTATTAAAAATTTTAAAATAAAATGGCTTTTTTGTATCAACTTCAGATGTTCAGAATGATGTATTGTAAAATAACAACTAAACAATAGATTATTCAAATGCATTTTTGTCCTGGGCTATCACATTTATGATGCTTTTGCAAAGCTATGATTGTTTTAATAACATTTTTCTGAAGGCACAAATCTTTAGTATTCCATAAACTGAATAGCGATTTGTGTTGATAAGATCTACGAATAATTTCTTTTAACTTTTAAATTGCTAAGTCTTTTATGAAGCTATGATTTGAATTTAATGAAAAATCTGCAATTGATCAGTCAAGAGGAATAGGATTTGACAGAAGTAGTTTGATTCTTAAATGAATCTTTAATTTTGGTATACTGAACGGGTTCATCTAAGCTTTGAAATTCTAATTCAGCCTGTCATGTTTGAACATATTCCTTATGTTTTTTCGCTATTTCTACGTTTTGTGCTAATTCATAAGCTATACTAGATTCATGATAGTTATTTGAAAAAAAGAATATCAGCAAAACAATTTTAGTATGACAAAATTTTATAATAAAATCAAATTTTTTAATGTAATTTATGTTTCCAACATAGTGTTAATATATTTTTTAATTTTGATCGATAATATATCTAAGTAACCGACAAAAAAATGATTGGCATTTTCTATAACTTCATATTTTACATAAGATTTCGGTTGAGATTTTAAATTTTGAAAACATTGCGTAACAGACTCACACGGCACGATATCATCGTTTGTGCCTTGAATAATGAGTCCTGAAACAGGGCACGGTGATAGAAAATCAAAATTAAAACGGCTTGCTGGAGGGCTAATGGCTATGAACCCCGAACACGTTGGATTTTCCATTAATAGTTTTAAGGATACCCACGCACCAAATGAAAAACCCGATAACCAAATTTGTGATGCAAGAGGGCAATTTCTTTTGATCCAATAAAGGGCAGTCATAGCGTCTTCGATTTCTCCATCACCTTCTGTTGATGATCCTTGTGAAAAACCAACGCCTCTAAAATTAATGCGAAGCGTTTGAAACCCAGATTCAGAAAATGCTTTGTAAAGTGTATACACTACTTTGTTGTGCATGGTTCCTTCTTGTCGAGGATCAGGATGAAGAATCAGAACAATAGGCGATTTCTCATTGTGACCTTGCATAAATTTTGCTTCGATTCGACCTGCTGGTCCTTCTATGAATATATCAGCCATGTTTTTTCATAATAAGCTTATACTCTATATTGTAGCTATCCCATTTAATATTTAAAATATTAAAATTTAGGTTAGGGTTTGTATGCCTGTATAATCCATGCATGTTTACGCCCATTATAGGGGTTCGTTTCATGGTATTGTATAAAATCTTTATGAACAACAAATCCGACAGACTCTAAATAATTTTTGATAAGCTCTTTTCTCGACAACATATAATAAACCCATTCAAAGACGAGGTATTGCATGCCATCTGCATTGGTTTGCATTTCGCTAATAAGGTCTGTATACATTTCTAGTTCTGATTTTCCAAAGATTTCAGACATTTTATTTATGGTTGCAAAAACATCTTCCATCTTTGTTTGTCGGTCAACGATAATGGGGAAGAATAAGGATTTACTATCAAGTAAAACTCTTTCTTTTCCCATTATTAAAATATTATAAATGTCTGGTCGTTCTCTTTGGCTTCTATGAAAAGTAAAAACGTCAATCGATTGAAGTATTTCGGAAAATATGCCAGGATATCGTTTTGTTTTATCTTTAGGAATACGATTGAAAATCCCTTCTGGAATGTGGTGATTAAATTCTCTCAATTGTTTTAAAGCTTTGGATATATCAGATTCTAAAGCTATTCTATAAGGCATGTGATCAATAATGAGCTCACCGCCTGATTCTAATAAGTTAAACGCTTTAGAGACAGATGGCTGCAATAAAGGCTGCATGTCAGTTGCGCAAGAAGGCATCCATTCAAAAAATATTCTTTTATAAGACGAATTTTTTAAAGGTTCAGAAAGAAAATCACCTTGAATGTGTAGCTTTTTTAATGTTTTGATTCTGCAAGGGCCCCTATCTATGCTAATAACTGTACTGTCCAAAAATGAACTTTGATGCGTAAAATCTGTTGCTGCACCTTCTGGTAAAACAAAAGATTCAATACTGGAATCAATTCCCCCTGCTCCTCGGGTGTTGCCAACAACAAGCGTCGTATTTTTAAAAACGCCAGCATCTTCGTGCACTGAAGAAAATCCATCTTTCGCATAGAAGAAAAGATGCATAAGGACGAGAGATGTAAGGCGTATTTTTTTTATCATTGTATTTCAATTTTATCTGATATTAATCAATCGTATTATTTTATACTTAATAAGTAAAGTGTTTTAAATATATTTTTTTATAAAATTGATGATAAAACAAATTCATTTGGAATACTTTTTTTCTTGACGAAAAGACGAATTTCAGTGATATTAGGAGTTGTGGAGAGGTGGCCGAGTGGCTGAAGGCGCCGGTTTGCTAAACCGTTATACGGGTTAAATCCGTATCGAGGGTTCGAATCCCTCTCTCTCCGCCATTTGTTTTCATTTTATGAAATTTTTCAACTTTTCTTAAAGACTCCCTTATAATTTTTTCTTCACCTTTTTGAGTGTTTTTGTCTCTCATTTTAAATTTATTTTTATCGTAGATTATAGGAACAGTTCTATTTTTTCGACCTGGTATAACAGGTGTATTTTGATTTAAAATTAAACCTTCTCTGTGTTTGTCACTATCATATCCTTTATCTTCAATAACATAGAACCCCGTAATATTTTGAGTTAGGTCATTAGTATGCGTAATATCGGCTTGATTTCCGGAACTCAAAAAACCTTCCACAATTGAAAAATCAGGTGTAATCGCAAGATGAAGTTTCGTTGTTAATCCTGAAATGCTTCTTCCTTTAGATTGTTGCCCCCTTTTTAATCACCTCCGTGACAATGGTATTTAAAGGTGCTGGAATCGCATAAAACTATATTCAGTTTTGATTTCTTTTGCTTTTGAAGATGAATGAGGATTTTCCACCATAAAGATCTTTCATTTCCCCTTTGAAATCTCATGAAAACATTATGCCAATGATCAAAACAAGAAGGTAAATCTCTCCAAGGAATCCCAGTTCGCAAAATGTATAAAATGCCACAAAAAACATTGTAATGACTAATCTTTGGTGGCCTTCCTTTCCATATATAATTTTGTTCTATGATGGAGTAAAATATTCTGATTAAAGCTTTCTTGGCTGATAGGGTAAAGTCTTTTATCCATTCTTTATGCTCTATTTTTCATTCTCTCATATCAGTTCAACATCTTTTGACGATTTTTAAAAACCTTTGTTAACAGTTCATAGGAATTAGAATAGGAAAATTATTTTAAAGGTTTATAATCAAAAAAGGATTTTGAAAAATTATTAAAAGGTACTTTATGTTTAATTTTTTTCTAACTATTCCATATTTGTTTTGTCTAACATGTAGTTCGTTCTTTATCATTTTTTTGTTAAGACACACTTTTTTAAATCGAAACGTATTTATTCTTTTTTTTCATCTGATTCTTTTTTTATCATTATTTATGGCCTCCATAGTAGGTGGTAGTGTTCAAAATGATGGTTATAAGCGTTTAAAAGCTTTCACGGAATTGGAAAAAAAAGGAAAGCTTGACAAGGCCAAAAATAATTTAATACAATACGATTCAATATTAGCTATTGATTTAACAGAATTTAAAAATTCTGATGCTTTCAAAGCATATTTAAAAAAACATGATAACTTTGTTGATAAAGTTGAGGCAGTTTTTATAGCATGGATATTTGTTTTTTTGTCGGATATAGCTATGTTTATCATTTTCATTATTCGCAACAGAGAAAATAAAAAAAGATTATTTTAATTAATTAATAAAACTGATTATTTTAATAGACCTGCTGCGTAAGTGGAAAAACATGGATTTTTGAGATAGAATCAAA
>CAYPYB010000002.1:0-23917 GCA_964415115.1 uncultured Candidatus Pelagibacter sp.
TAAAGCTTTTTCTCAAAAGTTTACAACAAATGCTACTTACGCAGCAGGTCTAATGAAATTCTAGTAATGACAGATATATTTTAAGGTTATTTCAGATGCTTTGTTATTAACAGATAATATAACCAAGCACCAAATGGATAGTATAGTTATGCAGTGATCATCCGCTATAACTAATTCGCTAAATTTTTGCTACTTGATCAAAGAAAAAAAGATTTTTTCTTTGATCAAGTAGATTAGAATCAAGTTGAATTAGGTAATTAATATCAATCAAAACATTTACATATTTTTTATTTCCAATTATTTTTTTGTAATGTATAATTTTTTTTTTGATATTATTATTAAAGTATGGTAAAAAAAATATAGAGAGTTAATAATCTCTACGATTTTCTCATACCATTTTGGAAGTTATACGATATGTCACGAAATACCACAAAAAATGTTTCTGAAGCAGACTTAAGACCTAAGATCACTGTTATTGGTGTTGGTGGTGCAGGTGGAAATGCTGTGAATAACATGATTCGCTCTAAACTTGAAGGTGTAGAATTTGTTATTGCAAATACCGATGCACAAGCCATAGAACAATCTTTAGTTGAGCATGATAATAGAATTCAATTAGGTTTAGGAATTACACAAGGATTGGGGGCAGGGTCAAAGGCAGATGTTGGTCGCGCTTCAGCAGAAGAGTCTATAGAAGATGTTATAAAATACCTTGAAGGTAGTAACATGGTTTTTATTACCGCTGGTATGGGTGGTGGTACTGGAACAGGTGCAGCACCTGTTATTGCACGTGCTGCACGTGAAAGTGGTATTTTGACTGTTGGTGTTGTAACAAAACCTTTTCATTTTGAAGGTGCACATCGCATGAAGTCTGCAGAACGTGGCATAGAAGAACTTCATCAATATGTTGATACACTCATCATTATCCCAAACCAAAATTTATTTCGTCTAGCCAATGAACGCACTACCTTCGCAGATGCCTTTAAAATGGCCGATGATGTTCTGTATTCTGGTGTTAGAGGTATTACAGATCTTATTCTGATGCCTGGTCTTATTAACCTTGATTTTGCTGACATTCGTGCTGTTATGGCAGAAATGGGCAAAGCTATGATGGGTACAGGTGAAGCTGAAGGTGATCGTCGTGCATTGGATGCTGCTGAAGCTGCTATTTCTAACCCATTGTTAGATGATGTATCTATGAAGGGTGCACGTGCTGTATTGATCAACATCACCGGTGGTTATGACATGACCTTGTATGAATTAGATGAAGCAGCTAACCGTATACGTGAAGATGTAGACGATAATGCAAACATTATTTTTGGTTCATCATTCGATGAACGTTTGAATGGTAGAATGCGTGTTTCTGTTGTGGCTACAGGTATTGGTTCTGCAACGCTGAAAGCTGCATCTCCTAAATCACCTTTTGACATACAGTCGACACGAACAACAAATGCATTTTCAACATTCGACGTAGGATCAACTCCAAATCACGTTGGCTCATCTTATAGTAATGTACATGCGTCCAAACCAACAGTAGATGATTTTTCTTCAACGTTTGGATCCTTAAATCATTCCTACAGTGCAGCATCGTCAGCCATGATGGATACATCAACATCCCAGCAAAATGAATATGATTCTGTTCGATTTTTAGATGAAAAATTAGCTGCAGTATCTCAAGGTGGGGTTCATTCGGCATCTTCTCAAAATAACAATGAATATACACAACGCCTTAATGCATCCGCAAATGCAGCTTTGGGTATGGAAGATTCAAAAGATTATGAAGAGGATTCATTAAACAATACTTACCGTTCATACGATTCATCCATGAATCACCGTATGCCAGAACCAGAAGCACCCCAAAAGAAAAAGGCTCCGTCCTTATTTGAAAGATTTGCAAGTGTTGCTAGAGGAAAAAATTCTGTGACTGAAACGGTAAATCCAGTCAAAGATCTTTATAAGGATGAATACAAAACAGAAGAAAGTGAAGACGATCTACTTGATATTCCAGCCTTCATGAGAAAAAGCAGGGGAGGACTATAGTCCATGACCCTGCGCCCTGTATTAGTTATTCCTGATCAACGATTAAGACAAGTCGCAAAGCCCGTTGAAACGATTGATGATTCAATACAAACCCTTATCGATGACATGTTTGAAACCATGCACCATGAAAAGGGTTGTGGCCTTGCTGCACCACAAATTGGTGTTGGATTAAGAGTTGTTGTTATGGATACGTCACACGACATTGAAAATAGTTTACGTCTAGCTTTAATAAATCCTGTGATAGTTGATAAATCAAAAGAAAATCAGGTTTTTAAAGAAGGGTGCCTTTCTGTTCCAGACCAATCCGCACAAGTCAAGCGTTCTCGTGAAATTACTGTGGAATATTTGGATCGTGAAGGTCAAAAACAAACTCTATTTGCATCAGACTTTACAGCAACATGTATTCAACATGAAATCGATCATTTGAACGGAAAGCTTTATATCGACTATCTTTCTCCTTTAAAAAGGAATATTATAGTTAATCGAGTAAACCAAAATTATTCTTAAATATGATAAATGTAAATTTTTCAAGCGAGTCTCAACAAAGAGGTTTTCTTTACCAATCTACAGACTTAGATTCCTTTATTGAACTTGAAAATAAAGCATCTATAGTTGCATATACAGGTTTCGATCCCACAGGTCCTAGTTTGCATGTAGGGCATTTACTGCCTTTAATGTGGCTACGATTATTGGCAAAACACGGTCATAAACCCATAGTTTTAGTAGGTGGTGCAACAAGTTTAATCGGAGACCCATCGGGTAAAGATTCCCAAAGACCTTTGCTTACGGTTGAAAAAATTGAAGAAAATATAGCCTCTTTATCACCTGTTTTTAAAAAAATAATTTGTGCAGACAGTGATATTGAACTAGAAATTGTGAATAACTATGATTGGTTATCCAGTGTTCAGTATTTAACCTTTTTAAGAGATGTGGGGTATCATTTTTCAGTGAATCGAATGCTGACTTTTGATAGTGTCAAATCGCGCCTTCAAAGAGAACATCCCTTAAGCTTTTTAGAATTTAACTACATGGTGCTTCAAGCCTATGATTTCATGCACTTGCATCAACAATACGGTTGTGTTTTGCAAATGGCCGGTTCAGACCAATGGGGTAATATTGTTTGTGGTATCGATTTAGCTCGAAAAAGTATCAACGCATCTTTATACGGTTTAACGGCACCTCTTTTAACGACGTCTACAGGCAAAAAGATGGGCAAAACAGAAGGTGGTGCCATCTGGCTCAATGAAAACTTAACATCACACTTTGAATTTTGGCAATATTGGCGTAACACAGATGATGCTGATGTTGTTCGTTTTTTAAAATTATTTACCGACTTATCTCTTGAAAATATAGAAGAACTTCTGAAAAATCATCAAAATGATATTAATGCATTAAAGGTCATTTTAGCCGATCAAGTGACATCTATTGTTAGAGGATCGATGTGTTTAGCTGATATTCATAAACAAGCTAATGCTTTATTTGGTATGGCCCAAGACCCAAATGATTTGATGAAATTTGCAACACGATTAGCCTGTGATACTTTTCCCATTGTGTTTGAAGATTTTTGTGTGAATCAATCTCTATTTGCTAGCAAATCTGAAGTCCGCCGTATGATTCAAGGTGGTGGTATAAAGCTGAATGGTGAAATCATAAGTAATTCAAAAATTTATCTATCATCAGAGACCTTTATGAATAATCAAGGTTTATTGATGATATCAGTTGGTAAAAAAAAGCACTTTAATTTTAAATTAGCATAACGTGAATGCAACGATATGGGCATTTTTAGATTGGGCATTTTGATTCTTTTAACATGATAAAATAGATTTTTTTTGATATTGTATATATATAATGTGAGATTTGTAGCGATACAAATCTCATTTTTTTTGCAAATTAATATCATTTATTTTTGCGCTATCTTTTTTTAAACTCCCTTTACAATTTCAATTTTTTATCATTATTAGGAAAATATATTATGCATATTCGTTCATCATCGTTTTATTTAAAAAACAATTTTGATTCATACCGTCAACAAAGAAAAATACAATATCTACATCCTCAAAAAATAATTCAAAGCAATTATAAAATTAAACCTGTAGTTCGAAAGGTAACTTCAAAACCAATTCATAATGAAAATCTTATTCAAAATAAATTAAGAAATTTTAGTTTAAAAAAACAGAATGCTTTACTCTATAAATCTGCAGAAATCCCTATAACTTTGGATTGCATTTTAAACAATCAAACCTTAATGGAATCATTCAAAGGTGAAAATAATATAGCCCCTATTGATAAAGAGAAGTTAGCAACAATTCTTCCAAATTTAAAAAATTATATCAAAAAACTAACACAATATGATTGGAATAGATGGGGCAGAGAAGACCAAAAGCCCCCGCATTATCCCAAGCTTTCTGCTTGGGATACATGGCTTATTTTAGCAGGACGGGGTTTTGGAAAAACCCGTGCGGGGGCTGAAACTATTCGTCATCTCATTTTTGAATCTGGATATAGAAGGATTGCCCTCATTGGACAAAGTATTAAAGAAGCGCAATCCGTTATGGTTGAAGGCGATAGTGGACTTCTTCATATTTGTTCTCCAGATCAAAAACCTATTTTTGAAAAATCCCATAATCGTTTAAGGTTTAAAAACGGCGCCATTGTAGAACTATTTGGTGGAAACCGTCCAGAACGATTAAGAGGTCCGCAATTTGATGCTGTATGGATTGATGAAATTGCCAAATTTCAAAATCCAGAAATTTTATACGATCAAATTAGGTTATGTTTAAGGCTAGGACCAAGTCCTAAATGCATTATCACAACTACACCTAAGCCTATAGATTTTATTAGAAAATTAGTTGACTCCCCTAATGTTCATATTACCCGTGGTAGTACGTTTGATAATGCTGAAAACTTATCCCCACAATATATTGAACACATGAAAAAAACGTATGAACACACACGCTTAGGTGCTCAAGAATTACAAGCAGAACTACTTTTGAATCACGAAGGTGCCTTATGGAACCGTGATTCTATAAGTTACGGAACACCTTTGGATCAGCAATGGAAAAGAATTGTAATAGCTATTGATCCAGCAACAACCTGTCACGATAAAAGCGATGAAACAGGTATCGTGGTGTTAGGACTACATCATGACGGAATTGTTTATCTATTAGAAGATTTAAGTGGTAAATATTCACCTCATGAATGGGGAGAAAAAGTTGTTAAAGCCTACATGTCTTGGAAAGCAGATCGCGTTGTTGCTGAAATTAATAAGGGAGGGGACTTGGTTGAACGTATTTTAAAAAGTATTTATTCGTCTATAGCGTTTAAACCTGTTCGTGCAACCAGAGGTAAGTATACAAGGGCAGAACCTGTAGCTGCGCTGTATTCTCAAAACAAAGTAAAACACGTTAGGCATTTTGATTTACTTGAAAAACAAATGTGCACCTATGTTCCAACTCAAAATAAATCCCCCGATCGATTGGATGCTCTTGTGTGGGGCATGACAGATTTGTTGCTTACACAAGAAGCAAGTTTTGAACCCAAAATTTGGATGTATTAATGTAGTATATTTCTTGCGAAACCCAAGAGTTACTATTAACATCTAAGTTAGATCCCTCATTAATTTTATGATGAATGAATATAAATTTTAAATTTCTTTTAACCGACTGTCTACCAGAAACATTTTTAGGTTTTGCTATATTAGTTATGCTGATGATGCCTTTCATTTTGAAAAAAGACATTTCAAAAAAAATGTACTTTTCTTTTGTTCTCATCATTTTTTCTCTTATCTTTTTTGTTTGGAAATCCGTAGTAGGAACAACCTATTTATTTAATGGTTTTTTTGTAACTGACGTTGCTACCCATTATTTTAAAATCTTTTCACTTTTTTCATTTCTTTTTATAGTCATTTCATACCGGGAAAATCTTGTGCAAACGGATATGCCTTTTGAAATTTTTGTGATGTTTCTTCTTCAATTGATGGGGGTATTTCAAGCCATTTCGGCAAACGATTTTATCATTTTATTTTTAGGTTTAGAATTGATGAATATTAGTTTGTACGTCACACTTGCTTTAAAAAAGAATAGCGATGATTCTAGAGAATCTGTATCGAAATATTTTATTTTAAGCGCTATTTCTAGTTGTTTTATATTATTTGGAATAAGTTGGATATATGGTCTAACAGGATCAACCAATTTTACAACTTTGGAACGTATTTTTGAAATTTCAAATTATGACCGCATCTTTTTAACTTTAGTAGCCTTTTGCTTTATAGTGATTGGCATATCCTTTAAACTGCTTCTTGCACCCCTTCATTTTTGGGCGCCACAAGTCTATAAAAAACTATCTTATTTTCAAATTACATTACTGGGTGTCATTCCCAAAATCGTATTTTTTTCTGTGTTTCTTAAAATTTGCACGTGTTTCATGCACTCTGTTTTAAAGGACTGGTCAATATTGATGATTGTCTTATCCGTGATATCTATGCTTTTGGGGGGATTTTCTGCATTTGTACAGACCGATTTAAGAAAATTTGTGGCCTATAGTTCGGTTGGTCAATTAGGTTTTGTGTTCATAGGATTTTCATCTATTCATGAATCAGGTTATACCGATTCGTTAATGTATTTTTCAAATTACATTTTAAGCTTTATAGGATTTATTACCCTTTTAGGTCTTTTTGATCGCAACAAATTAAACATTGTTCATTTAGCAGACCTTAAAAAAGTGAGAACACTAGACTTTAAATGGTCTGTGTTCTTAAGCCTGTTTATACTCAATATGGCCGGACTTCCACCTCTGCCAGGGTTTATCTTTAAACTACATCTGCTCAATGGATTGATTCTTCAAAACCAATATATGCAAGCTTTTGTAGCCTTGTTATATTCATTAATTTCAGCAGCCTACTATTTAAAGTTTATAAGTATCCTCTATTTTAGTGATAAGAAATCCCACAATACATTAATAGAGACGTCAAAGTCAGAGGCTCATCAAAAAGTTTTAGTCCAAGAATCGTCCATTCTATACATTGTCATTTTAGGAATTATGGTTAGTTTCATCTTGCGTCCAGATTTTTTCATTTTTCGATTTGAAAAAGTTATATCGAATTTGATTTTCTATTAAAAATTCAATATGATTAAAAGCAATATGTAACATTATTTTTAATTCCCATGCTGTATTGGTTATCTCATTCGCTTCAATCTTACGTAACATCTTTTAATGTTTTTAGATATATTTCTTTTAGAACACTTGCAGCACTATTGACTTCATTTTTAATCAATTTAATTTGGGGAAAAGCAGTCATAAGATGGCTAAAATCTTTTCAACGTAAAGGGCAACCCATTCGAAGTGATGGACCTGAAAGTCATCTTGTAACAAAACAAGGAACACCAACTATGGGTGGCATCATGATTTTGTCATCCTTGCTTTTAAGTGTTTTACTGTGGAATAATTTGGCCAATCCTTTGATTTTGCTTCTTATTTTTGTAGCCATTTCGTTTGGTATGATTGGTGCTTATGATGATTACCTTAAACTTTTAAAAAGTAATCATAAAGGCATTTCTGCAAGAACAAAATTTGTTTTACAAACAGCATTCAGCCTTATTTTTCTGGCTCTCTTGCACAAGTATTCTCCAGATCCAAAATTTACATCCATTGCTATTCCTTTTACCCGTGACTATTTTTTGGATATTGGTTCTTTGTTTTTTCTTTGGGGTGTTATTGTCGTGATAGGATCTTCTAACGCCGTTAATTTAACCGATGGTTTAGATGGGTTAGCTATTGGACCAACCATTATTGCAGCAGGTTGTTTTACAGTTATTTGTTATTGCGTAGGTAATGCTAAATTTGCATCTTATCTGCAACTACACCCCGTTCCAAATGCCGGTGAAATTACTGTATTTTTAGGCGCACTCATGGGTGCAGGTCTTGGATTTTTATGGTATAACACACCTCCAGCACGCGTTTTTATGGGTGATACAGGGTCTTTGTCGGTCGGTGCCTTGTTCGGAGCTATGGCTGTTATGATTAAGCACGAATTAGTTTTATTGATCATTGGTGGTCTTTTTGCAATTGAAGCATGTTCTGTTATTTTGCAGGTGGCTTATTTTAAAAAAACAAAAAAACGCATTTTCTTAATGGCGCCTATTCATCACCATTTTGAAAAAAAGGGATGGTCAGAACCAACTATTGTTATTCGTTTTTGGATCATTGCTATGGTTTTAGGAATTATAGGTTTATCTACTTTGAAAATCAGGTAATCAGAAATACGAGATAAGAGTTTTGTATGAATTCTAAATAGACTCTTTTAAATCTTGTTTAAAGGCCTTAAATTGCTTGATGAATCCCATTTTAGAAGAACTTATCATGTAAATACATAGTCCAAAACCAATGGAACAGAAAGTTAGGCCTATTTTCACCAAAGATCCTGAAGCATTTAGAAGAGGCATCTTTTGAACCAAAGCTAACATGTACATATAAAAATAATGTACACCGAAACCCATCAGTAAACCTAAAAATAAAATTTTAGCAATTTGTGACCACAACTTATTTTGTATTCTAAGATGTTGATGTTGAGTTAGTTTATAACCTAAAAGATAGGTTTGTATATAGGCTGTAATGCTTGTGGCTAGTGCTAACCCCACAAACCCTAAAAAATTCATGAGAATGATATTGAAAATAATGTTAGAAACAACCGATACACCAGCAATTTTAAAAGGTGTTTTAGTATCTCCCAATGAATAAAAAGTACTGAGAAAAATTTTTGAACACACATAGGCTGGAAGCCCTAAAGCATAGGCTTGTAAAACTTTGTACGTTTGGGTGACATCAAATGCTGAAAAGGAACCTCTACCATAAATTAGTTCTATAATGGGTTGTGCCAATACAATAAGGCCGATAGCAGCAGGAATATTGAGAAACAATACAAGAATTAAAGATTGATTTTGTACTTTATAAACGTCTTCGCCTCTGTTTTTTGCCCATAACTTTGTTAAATAGGGAAGGAGAGACGTTCCTATAGCAATCCCAAACATCGATAATGGCAGTTGATACAACCTGTCTGCATAATAAAGATAAGATAAGGCGCCTGTTCCTAAATAGGATGCAAGTTGGATATCTATAAGCAAATTAATTTGCATAACACCTGCTCCAAACATGGATGGTAACAATTTTTTGATAAAAACTTTAAAACCAAAATCCATAACAGGTTTCACAAGTTTGATTTTTATTTTGATGTGGTGCGATCTTAAAAATACCCATAACAATTGCAATATGCCAGCAACCATAACAGACCAGGATACGATGTATCCTTTAGTTAATATAGTGTTGGCAGGTAAGCATAAACCTGCAACCATCACAATGTTTAAAACAACGGGTAAGGCAGAAGACGTTGAGAAATGGCCATGAGAATTGAGTAAGGATGCATAAAATGTTGATAAGGAAATAAACATGATGAACGGAAAATTAATGCGAATAAATTCAGTCACAATTTGAGATTGTTGTGGATTCATATCCATTCCAGGTGCAATGAATCTTACAACATAAGGTGCAAATATTTCTACAGACAATACTAATACCGTTAGAAATAGAAACAAGTGTGTAAAAATATTGTTTTTAAACTGATCTATAACATACGGATAGTCTTTGGAAAGTCTACGGCTATATTCGGGTACGAGTATACTGGAAAAAGCTCCATCGGCTAGGAATCTTCGAAAAAAATTGGGTAATTTAAAGGCTACAATAAAAGCATCTGATACAAAACCCACACCAAAATAGTAAGTCATCAGCATTTCTCTAGCCATACCTAATATTCGACTGATGGCTGTCCATCCGCTGATGATGGACACGGTTTTAATAAGGTTCATGTTACAGACGTAAAAGTTGGTGTTGAGATAATTGGTGAGTTGTCGTTGTCTGACGTGCAAGTTCTGGATCATGTGTTACAATAACCGCACTTCCGTTATAAGAATGTGTAATATCTAAAATTTCTTTAAACACGGTCATCGCAAGTTCGGTATCCAAATTTCCTGTGGGTTCATCGGCTAAAACAATGAGTGGTTTATGAACAAGGGCTCTGGCTACGGCTACGCGTTGTTGTTCACCACCAGAAAGATGCAAGACAGAAGCGTTAATTTTATCAATCATGCCCATTTTTTCAAGCAAATGGATACCCCATTCTTTTTTTTCTCTGAATTCTTTTGTTTTTAAATTCTGAATCATAAAGGGCATCATAACGTTTTCTAAAACGGTAAATTCATATAAAAGATGGTGAAATTGGAAAATAAAACCAATATTTTTATTGCGAAAAAGTGAAAGTGTAGAATCGTTTTTATAAAGTTTTTGTGTGTTTTGGCCACAAAGATAAATACTACCTTGTGAAGGTGTATCCAGAAGACCTAATAAATTGAGTAGGGTAGTTTTTCCAGAACCGCTTTTACCAATAATAGCGCACGATTCACCAGCATTTACATCGAAGTTAATACTTTCGAGGATAACGTTTTCTTTTCCTGCTTGAAAAAAACGATGAGACAACTGCTTGCACGATATAACGGACATATTTTTTTATGCTGGAGACCAAAAGGGGCAAAATATGGGGCGGATGACCGGGATTGAACCGGCTACCTCTAGAACCACAACCTAGCGCTCTAACCAAATGAGCTACACCCGCCATACTTTTGAATATTATATCCTTTTGTGAATCTGTGTTCAATAGTTTTTTATTGTTTTATATAATTTCTTTCTTGGCTAATCTCTGTGGGTATATAGCGTATAAATTATCCAATTTAGTCATTTCTCATGAGCTATAATATCTCATTAATAATTTTGCTATATTATGATTTGGACAATATAATAAGTCGAGTAGCGAAGTCAGGATTACTCTTGACTCCGCCTTCTAAGAACTGTACGTGCGACTTTCACCGCATACAGCTCACGCATTAATAAGGCTGAATAATCTTCAGTCCAGCAGAGAGGATTGAAGACAGTTGCTTCACTTCTTATTTTGACATGGCGACGGATCTTGGTATCTGCAGCAATTTTCAGATAAAGAGGTTTCTTCTGACCTTCTTTGTCTTTAGTCATGCAGTAGAATTTCCAATGCTTTCCTCTTACGGTTGTGAAGTAGTGCTTCACAATCCATCTTTTACCCTTACGAGCATGACGTTTCATACCCCATCTTAAAGTGATCGAAACATTTCATGGTCTATCGTTGAAAATACTTTGGATGACACTGATGTTCGGTAGTAATTTATCCATCCCGTTAAACGTGAGTTTAAGGTATGAATCAATTGATCCGTAGGCATTGCCACACCTCTCTTAATTAGACAGTTCGAATCCCTTGAAGGAATGCTTTGATGTTTGCCTTTGACGGCTTGATCAGTAATTTTCCATTTGGATATTTACGTACATTAAATCCTAAGAAGTCAAACCCATCATAAATTGAGGTTATCTTTGTTTTTGTCGGTGACAGTTCTAGTCCAACTTTTGCGAGTGCTTCTTCCAGTCTGGGCATCACTTTATCAGTTAAGATTTCCAGGCTCGCAACGGTTACAATGAAATCATCTGCATAAGCAATCATATTGATCTTCTCATGCTTTCTCTGACGATCATTGCTACTTCTGATGAGTCTTTCTAAACCTGATAAAGCCAATACGGCAAGAGCTGGTGCTCTACCCCTTTATCATAACGCCAGTAATTTTTATTACTGGCGTTATGATAAAGGGGTAGAGAAAATACCGAATCCGTCGTATAATATGTAAAATGCTTATCAAAAAGTAGCCATACATGGAATGCATTATTTATAAAAAGATAAAATCATCGATGCAATCTGGAATAATGTTACAGAAAAACTATTGGTATATTTCAATGCAAACAACTTGTCAAAATAAAATCGATCATGGATTGACTCTGAAATTCAATTCTCTTGATGACGCCGTGTGTTATGCACAAAAAAATAAATTTGATTTTAAAATTGTTGAAGCATCTATTTCTCAACCTATCCGACGAAACTATGCTGACAATTTCACAAAAAAAAATTAATACGTGCTTGGTTTTATGTGACGAAAATAAAAAAGGAACATTACGTCAATGCGAAACCATTGCAAAAATTTTAAGCGAACACTATTCCATACGATGCACAACCCATGAATTTCAAAGTCCATTTATTTTTAAATTATTGAATTCAAAAATTACTCAATTCATTCCGCTGTTTGTATTAAACATCTTTTCTTCATGCAAAAAAATTCTAAATCTTTTGAATGAAGAAACAATGATCATTGCTGGTGGTCGTAGATCCTTAATGTTTGCATCCGCTCTAACTAAACAGTATCCAACCATTGCTTTATTTAACCCACGCTGTACTTTGAAAAGTTTTAAAGCTGTTATTTTGCCGGAACACGACAAAACAAAATTAGAGAAAAATGTAATCACGTTTAAAGGTGCACTGGTTGATTTAATGCTTGATAGAAAGATTAAGCATAAAAATTCACCTCATGTCATAACCATTCTTTTAGGTGGTGATAGTAAGTACTATACATTCACATCTAAAGATATGGACAATTTAGCGAAATTTATTGAACAGAAATCAAAATTGTATGAATCACCCGTATTTAAAATTTGTGCATCACGTAGGACAAATCCTAAACTTGCTTATTATTTGTTTTCCAAATTAAATTCTTTAAAAGACAATCTCCCTTTCGAATTTTGGCCAGGATTTTCCACACATAATTCGACATACATTTCCTATGAGAATAATCCCTACATTCAATATTTAGAAGAAGCAGATGAAATCATTGTAACGTCAGATTCTATCAGCATGTTAGCCGAAGCTTGCAGTATCGGAATTCCTGTTACACTATGGCGACTTCCTAAAATTCCAAAGAAATTCAGTCGTTTTTTTGATGATATGGTTCAAAACAAATATTGTACATATGAAGATATCATGGAACCACAAGCGTACAAAAAATTTAATGAATTAGAACTCATTAAGCCTAAACTTCTTAACCTCTTTCATGAAAATACTTCCTATGCGTGAAGAAGATTCAGACCTTTGGAAAAGTTTTTTAGAAACTAACAATATAAAAAAAGTAGACGCAAATCAAAAAGTTGTGCTTGTCAATCAAATTGATCCGCTTAAATTACCTTTAGCTAAAAAAATACACATTCAAATTGCTCAAAAACAAATGGATGTTATTCCAAGGCATCAAAAACACTATGGCGTTGACCATGTTTCAGCGACTTACTTTAAAAAAACAAACATTCAAGGCAAACTTGATTTACATGGAATGACGCAAGATGTGGCATATCGATTACTGACGCAATTTTTTGTACAATCTCAGTCAATGGGTAAAAAAAATATACTGATTATCACCGGAAAAGGTAATACGTTAGGTACATCAGTATTGAAACCTTTGTTTTTAAGTTGGGTTAAGGAGCACCCTCACCTTGTTGTAGCCTACTCCAGCGCCCCAGATCATTTAGGTGGAAATGGCGCATTCCTTGTTCATATTCGTAAACAAAAAATTTAATACACCATAAAAAAAGCCTCTGCTATCAATATAAACAGAGGCTTTTTTTAATTTTTAATTTGCATGTTATGCAGTAGTTTGTTTTATTCTTTCACTTATTTCTAATTCTTGAGCAGCAAGATAATTATTGTAATTTTGTATTTCTGTACTCTCTAAAGTAGAAAGCATCTCATCTTTAAAAGATAGAACTAATTCTTTTGATCTTTCCTTAATAGCATTATACCATGTATTTACTTTTGCCAATGCTTCTTCCTTTGATATTAGTGAAGTTTCTAACATTGTTTTTACAACTGATGGTTCATCTTCTTTTACTTTCATACCAGCCAAAGCTAATATGGCATTGGTATCTTTGGCAGTATTGAGCAAGTAGTCAGTCGTAGACAATTTCACTTTTAAGTTTAAGTTGCCCATGCGTGATCTTAAAGAAATTTCTGTAAAAACAGCGCTTCGTTTGACATCTGAGAAAGCAATGTAACCTAATCTTTCAAGATCACCTATTGTTTCAGGAGTTGGAACATCAGGATCGTAAGGTGTAGATAGAGGCGACAAGGAATCTATTGCTGATTTTTTTATGGATCTGATTGCTTCATAAATTTCTGCATCCGTCAGCATAGATTGCGGATTTAAAAATGTTGTTAAAGCATCTATTGCAGGTCTTACGGTTGCTGGTGCTTCTTGTTGTACTGGAGGCACTTCAGGTGTAATTGGAGCTGCTGTTAATTTATTTAAAGCTTCTTTTAAAGTTGGTGCGAGCATAACATCTTGACTCATGAGATATTCTTCGTGAAGAATGGTAAATAAAGCACCAATTCCCTTGTTATATTTTTGTTTAGCATGTATTTTGTGCTGCCTTTGAGCTTCTTTATTTTCCAATAAATCAGCTTCCTTAAATTGATTGATTAAGGTCACTTCCATATTTCCAATATATTTTAATAATATTTGATTAAAGCTATTGTATCTTCCCACCATTTTTTCAGTAATGAACGATAAATGGTCATCTACGAAATATCCATTATTAACAGCTGTTTTTAGATGATGTAGAATAGATTTTAAAACTGCATTAAATCGATTATCAACAACACTATGAGCAAAATCGTGCATAGCAGCTACAGCAGAACTTAAGGGCAATCCATGAGCCTTATATTCACCTAAAGTTACTGGAATAGGGGAAATGTTATTAAGCCAAAGTTTTAATATAGTAGTTAAGCCAATTTTCCCCATACCTGGCATAAATACAAGCATATTATCTTTAACTAATCCAAGACGCGACATCTCTTCTTTAATTTGGTAACTACATTCATAGGTGTTGATAGGGTTTAGTTCATAATACATTGTGCTGTTTTTTGAGACAGAAAAACGTATCGCTTCTATACCAGACATATTTCCTAAACATGCTTCTACTGAATGCTTCCAAGCTGGAATGTTTTCTCCACCAACGATGTTTGGTCTATCTTTAAGTGATGCAAATAATATATCCATACCCGGTACTGATCTTAAAATATCAAGAGTATCTTCTGAAATATGATCTGAAGCTAAAATAGCGGCTCTTAGGACATTGATGTGAACCCTTTTGAAAAAAAGTTGTGAATCACTATTAGATAATTCCTGCGCTTTTGCTTCTTCCCAGATTTTTTCCCATATTAAATTTTGTTCTTCTGTAAGAGACCTGTTACTTTTTATTAAATTTAAAAAGCTGAATAACTGTTTATTATAATATTGTTGGGCACTATCAAGATCTTGTTTACTGACAGCATTTTTTTTGAAGAAAGAGCAGATACATATTGTATCCCTGAAAGATCTATTTCATTTGAACCGGTTAGTGTTCCTGGATATATGACAGCTAATTGCTGATCTATGTCTGAAAAAATAATATTAGATGCAGACGTTGATGCAGAAAGCACATCATTAGGCAATGAAACCTCTGTTGTTGATAATGCAGTGTTTAACATGAATGTGGCGTTCAATGCACATAATATGCCGTATAATTTGATATTTTTAATCATTATTAAATCTCAGCGTTTATATTGTTTTACATTTAGCATTATATATAGTTTTTTTTATTACGCTATATCTTTTTTTGAAATAAAACATCGATTTCTTTTATTGAATTCCCGCTTTTCAAATTTACACCTATATTTTCATATAATTGGTGATTTTCATCTATGTTCAAGGCATCCAAGACTTTTTCAGCAGCTATAGGAATAAAGGGTAAATACAAAATGGTAATTCGTTTAATGGCCTCCAGTGCAACGTATAAAATATGCTCCATTAATTCTCTATTTGTATTTTTTAACTTCCATGGTGCCATTTCATCAACATATTTATTCAAATGATGAACGTATTGATTAATATCATCTATAAAATGGGTTATGTTGAAAATATTAGCCTTTTGTCCTAACTCTAGACCTGTTTGAAATAAAGCAATTTCTTGTTCACTAAATTCTGAATGTTGAGGAACCATTCCTTGACAATGCACATGGATAAAACTTGTAATACGTCGCACCAGATTGCCATATGAATTTGCTAAATCACTATTTAAACGACCTATAAGACTTGCTTTTGAAAAGTTTCCATCGTTTCCTAAAGGAACTTCTCTTAATAAATAATAACGTACAGCATCAATTCCAAATTCATCAATTAAAGCAATAGGATCTATGGTGTTACCTAAAGATTTTGATATTTTTTGACCCTCGTTTGTCCACCATCCATGTGCGTACACATGTTGTGGAACGTCTAGTCCTGCAGCCATTAAAAATGCTGGCCAATACACAGCGTGAAATCTTAAGATATCTTTTCCTATAAAATGGATACAATGGGGCCAAAATTTTTGAAAATTTTCACCCTCAATGTTGGGATAACCTAGTGCTGTTAAATAGTTAGTTAAAGCATCTAGCCAAACATACATGACATGTTTTGGATCTTCTGCAACGGGAATTCCCCATTTAAAAGTTGTTCTTGATATGGATAAATCTTTCAAACCGCCTTCGATAAATCGAACGACTTCATTACGTTTTGATGTGGGCTGGATAAAATCTAGATTATTCTTAATGTGCTCTAAAAGTTTATCTTGAAATTCTGATAGTTTGAAAAAGTAGCTTGGTTCACTTACCCATTCTACTTCTGCACCTGTTGGTGCTTTTCCATCCACAAGTTCATCTTCAGCGTAAAATGCTTCATCACGTAGGGCATACCAACCATCATATGAACCAAGATAAATGTGACCGTTATCTTTTATGGCCTTCCACAATGTTTGTGCTGCTTTAGCATGATCGGGTTCTGTGGTTCTTATGAATCTTGATGGTGTAATTTGCATATGATTAACAAGATCTCTAAAATGTTGTGAAACTTCATCCACAAATACTTGAGGTTCCTTGCCGGTATTTAAAGCTGCTTTTTCAACCTTTTGACCGTGTTCATCTGTTCCAGTCATAAAATATACATTATGTCCCTTCAATTTTAGCATTCTAGAGACTGAATCGCAAACGAGTGTTGTATAAGCACTACCTATATGGGGTTTGTCATTCACATAATATATGGGTGTGGTTATCAATACATCTTTGTTTAATTTTTGATTCATACAGATACCTTCTACTGAGAAATAATATAAAATGACTTTGGAACTAATTTTATGGTGAAATCTGGATTGCAAAAATTTAATTTTGCACCCATAATAACCCCTTCTTCATTGATATCAAAATCATAGGAATAGGCCACTTCAATTTGTTTTGATCTTGGCAGCGAATAATAATCGACCCTTACATTCCAAATAACTGATTTTTTTAAACCATCAGCAAAACTTTGTGTATTGCTGACATTATTGGACTTAATATCAATATAGGGATTAACGGTGTAATTTTGCTTTTTGAATTTAAAATCTGCTTCCATAATTTCAGGTGCATCTTCATCACCATCAAAAATAAGGTCTGTCATTTGAGTTTTTTTTTGTTTAATGCAAGATAAAATTTTCTTTAATGTTTGCACTGGTAAAAGGGTCTGTTTAGGTAGAGTAATAATTTCTCTTTTATCGTCATATTCAATAAGAATTTTGCGTGAATTTTGTTCTATTTTTTTTTCATTGTCCAATATAACAGAGTTTTTTTCATCCTTCAGTTCTATAGGATTCGCTTTCATCGTATCTATGAGTTGGCCATTTTCTTTTGTTGATTTTAAATAAGAATATGTAGTCCCTTCATCATTTTCTTGGCTTTCGAAGAATAAATCGTGTTCAGAAAAAGGTAGATCCTGTGATCTTTCTATAACAAAATGATATTCTCGACGTAAATCCCATTGATCATTATTTTTTTTGCACAAAAACTTAGAAAAACCTTTTATATTTTTAATCGATATATCTTTGGGTTGATCCGTATCTAGTTCAATGGAATACACAGCTTCATAATTTTGAATTGGACATGTGGCTTGTTCAGCACAACATATACTGCTTAAAAAGACACTGCAAAAAATAATGCCATTAACGCAGTGAAGGATATAACCCACCATAATTTTATAACCTTAAAACTTAAACTTAATCCAATGAATCAACTAATGGTGACCATGTTCCATTATAGGCAGCTGTTTTCGTTTTAATCCACTGTTGATTGTATCCAGTTAAATCAACCATGTACAACCGAGTTTGTTGACGAACAGAAAGCTGTTTTGTAAAAATTAAGTAACGCCCATTACCAGACCAACATGGCTCTTCCACAAGCCAACCATCGGCAATCATACGTTCACCTGTGCCATCAATTCCCATAACACCAATGTAAAACTTAGAACCTTCACCGGGAATTCTTGCTTGTTTAGTAAACGCTATCAAATCTCCACGTGGCGACCATACCGGTTGAGAATATTTATCTGCTCCAAAAGTTAGGCGTCTTACGTCTGAGCCATCACTGTTCATGATATAGATGTGTTCTCTTCCTGCTCTGTCAGAAGTAAATACAATTTGTCCACCGTCGGGAGAAAAACAAGGTGATGTATCAATGGAAACATGTTTTGTAAGACGTGTTAAGACACGATTATCTAAGTTCATTTTATATATAGCACTTTTGCCATCTTTGGTAAGGCTCATGACAATTTCATTACGTACGGGTGAATAACGTGGGGCAAAACTCATGCCCTCAAATTCACCTAAACGCTCTCCGTTTCTTGATTTAAGATTCATCACAAAAACTTCAGCTTTTCCATTGTGTACTTTTAAGTACGCAATATCTTTACCCGTTGGAGAAAAGCGTGGTGTTAGAACTAAGTGTTTCTGATCCGTTAGAGGCTTTGGATGGAATCCATCATAATCCATAATCCACAATTGTGTTGTTTTTTTACGTCCTGCACCAATGGGTTTTGCATAAACAATTTTTGTATTAAAAAAACCAGCTTCATTGGTGATTCTGCTATAAATAAGGTCTGCCACAGCATGCGCAACTTTACGTAAATTTCTACCTGAAACCTCTTTAGATAGGATTTTTTGTTTTGTTAAAACATCATAAAGGTAAAAATGCACCGTTGCTGTGGAGAATCTTTTGGAGACCCGACCCATTAGGATAAAACGTGTCGACGCTTTTTGCCATGATGTGAAATTAATGGATGTGTTAATAATTTCATTAAAGTTTTGGGGGAATGTGTTTGAATCAAGAGGTGCAAACAATCCACTGTTTTTTAAATCATTTGAAATGATAGTAGAAATTTCAGTAGCATCTCTATCTGCTCCATTTTGGTCATTGGTAAAATTAAACACAGCTATGGGTTCAGCGCGTATAACACCTCTTGTTATTTGTATTCTTTTGGGTTTATCTAAAGGTTTAGTAAAATTAGCTACAATTTTTTGGGGTTTTTGAATAAACCCCTTAGTTTTTTTTGAAGATGAATAAACATTGGAATTTATGGAGCACAAAATTCCCAACGAAAGAATGATATGCATTAATTTATTTTTTTTAAGCATTATTTTTGCTTATCACTAAGTAAAGTATAATTATGTTACGAGACTAACTTATTTAAATAAAATTATCAATTTAATCTTCACGATATGATCGTTCTTTTCTTTCATGACGTTCTTGTGCTTCGATCGTTAAAGTAGCAATAGGACGTGCATCCAGTCTTCTAAAGCCAATGGGTTCACCCGATTCTTCACAATAACCATAGGTTCCATCTTCAATTCGTTTGAGTGCAGCATTAATTTTATTCACTAACTTTCTTTCTCTATCTCGAGTTTTTAACTCTAGACTGCGAGAGACTTCATTGCACACGAAATCAATGACATCGGGTTCTTGATTCGATTTTTCTTGCATTTCATAAATAGTTTCAGATGTTTCATTTAAAATCTGATTTTTCCAAGCAATAAGTTTGGTTTTGAAATAGTCCAAAAGCTCTGGCGTCATCTCGTCTTGAGACGTAGCAATATAGGGTTTTTGATTGAGAAGGGAAGAATCTTTTTTGAGAGGGAGAGACATGTGACTCACAAAGATTTATATTTCATATAATAATTTTATATCAAATTTTATAAAAAAAAAGAGAAAATTTTACAAAAAACAATTTAATTCTTTTTAAAAATTTCTTAAATTCCTTTCAAATTTAAAGCTATATATTTTATATGATTTAAATTTTTCATATAAAAAAAATATATCTTATGATTATAGAATCAGTAAAAATAAATCTTTAACCTTGTTGAGATTCAGTCAAGTTTTCTTTCTCTTGCTCGGATGTATCCTTTATATCACTTTTCTTACTTTTCTTACTTTTAGGTGATTTAGGATCTATAACTTTGTTGTTTTTTGCTAATAAAACATCTGTTTTTACCAATTCAATTTTTGAACATTCAACTTCTGTTGAACAGAATTGAAGTGTAGAAGTTTGTTTGTCAAACACATAAATCCCTTTTTCTGTATTAGTCATCCAAACATCAGGAGGTGCATAATATTTTTGGAAAACCATATTAGATATAAAAAGGATAACTATCGTTGCGCAGAAAATAATAGTTGCTTTTAAACCGTTCATTTTGAACCTATAATTAAATATATATCTCGATTTTAATTAAAATTAGTTAATAAAGTTTAAAGGTACCTATGAAATTCATCGCCAGATCTCGACCTATTTTCAATTTATGCATATGTCTCTTTCTATATAGTGTCAATTTAGAAGCTCAAGAATCAGCGCAAGAAAAATTGTTAGGCGAACTTTCTGCCTATATAGAAGAAACAAAAAAAACATGGAATGTTCCTGGAATTGCTGTTGGTGTGATTATGAATGGCAAAATAGTTTTTATGAAAGGATTTGGTGTTCGCAAATGGGGTGAAGAAGAAACTGTGGATGAACAAACGGTTTTTCAAATTGCTTCTATGTCAAAAAACATATTAGCCCATTTAATGGCAAAATTAGAGGAAGAAAAAATAATTTCGTGGGATGATCCTGTTACAAAATATTTACCACAATTTGCCCTAAGCTCTATGCAAGCAAGCGATTCATTTACAGTTAAAGATTTAATTTCCCATAATAGCGGTCTTCCTGGTTTTTCAGGTGATACGTTGTGGTCATTAGGAATGGAAGAAAGTTATATCGTGGATAAATTAAAAGAAATCCCATTGAAACATCCTTTTAGAGAAAAGTACGCCTATCAAAATCAGATATATGGCCTAGCCAGTAGAGTTGCTGAAATTGTTTCAGGAAAAACAATTGAACAACTTTATTATCATTATTTTTTTAAACCTTTAAACATGAAGTCTGCCCATACAACGTACGAGTCTGTAAGCCCAAGTTTCGATATATTGAACTACTTTAGTCCAAAAAAATCATCTCTTAATGTTGCGCATCCTCATGATCTCTATCAAGGATCCCCAAGAGTTCTCCCCTTTTCTAAATTGAATTATCTTTTTGCAGGAAGTACTGGTGTAAGCCTTTCATTGGAAGATGCATTAAAATGGATGGCTATGATGATCAATAAAGGAATAGCCAATAATAGTAGAATTTTAAATGAACAAAGCATTGAAACATTGCGAACACCTAAAGTTGAAAAGACAATCAATTCCTCAAATACTGATTCCCAATTTCCTTATCAAAGATTTTTAAAAGTTCAGTATGGTATGGGTCATTTTATTTCAACATATGGCACAAGTGCTAAATCCCTACAAATATTTTCACATATGGGTGGTTTTCATGGTGTGAGATCCTTAATAACCATATCTCCCGACCACAAATTAGGAATAGTCGTGTTGAGTAATTTGGGAGGATCGAGGGTAAGTTTTGCACCAGAGGTTATTTCGAATAAATTTCTAGATCTCTATCTGGGATTCAATGACATTAATTGGAATACAAAAATTAAAAGCGAGTTTGATTTGATTAAGAATGAAAATAAACGCTATAAAGTTAAAGAAAGACTCGATAATCCATCCCCTCACCTTAGTCTTACGGAATATGAAGGAACCTATCAGAATTCTTTGTATGGCCCATGCACCATACAAAAAAAGGAAGATAAGCTTGTTCTAACTCTTGCAGGAAAAAAAGTAGAACTAGCTCACTTTAATGGAAATCAATTCTTTTTTGAAGGACATAAAATTTCAAACAGTTTTTGTGAAAATTCAAATGGTTATGTTTATTTTGGAACAAACAACCAAAAGGATATTAACTTACTTCAGATTTACCCCCTTTTGTATGAAGGAAAACAGGAAGGTCTTTTTCAAAAAGAATAGTAATTTTCGATGAGTCCCCTCCATTTTATAAATCAAGCCTATCAAAAGGCAAAAGAAGCTTACTTTAAAAATGAGGTACCTGTAGGTGCTGTTTTGGTCCATAACAGTACAATTATAGCATCATACCATAATCAAATGCGTCAGAATCATTCATCCATAGACCATGCAGAATTGTTATGTGCTTATGAAGGGATCAAAATGATAGGATCACCTTATTTAGATGAATGCGACTTGTATGTAACCTTAGAACCATGCCCCATGTGTACTGCTACTCTCAAGCATCTGAGGATTCGAAGCATCTATTTTGGTGCCTATGATCCTAAAGGTGGTGGAATCGTTCATGGTCCACACCTTTTAGATTCTAACAACTCCCATACAGAATATTATGGGGGATATATGGAACATGAATGTGCTAAAATCCTTCAGGATTTTTTCAAAAGTAAAAGATGATAAAGTGTTTTGTATACTAAGGGATTGAAATAAATTCGTTAAGAAACCACCCTTAATTAGTATTAAAAAATAATCAAAGGATCTAGACAACTTTAGAGAGGATTTTTTCTAAAATTGTTGAGGGTCTAGACTACTTTGTTTTGAAAAAAACATTCTAGGATATAGATATGACAAACGTTTTAAGCCTTCTCTCATAAAATCAAAAAAATAAATGATCTTGTTTTGTGAAGATATTACAGCGACTAAAACAGCGAATTTAACAGGCATTAATAGAAATACAATTAACCGATATTTTAACTTATTTCGAAAAGCCATTGCCTTTTCATCCGAATATGAACAGTCCTTCTTTTTAGGAGAAGTTGAATTGGATGAATCTTACTTTGGAGCAAAACGAATGAGAGGTAAAAGAGGTTGTGGAGCAGCTGGTAAAACTCCTGTTTTTGATATCTTAAAAAGAGATGGAAATGTCTCTATAGAGGTTGTTAGAAATTGCTCTAAAGATGAGCCTTTGCCTATTATTCAAGGGAAAATATTAGAGAGTTCAACCATTTACACTGATGGGTGGAAAGCTTATGATGGACTCATCCTTAATGGATAGGATCATTATCGAATTTTTCACCACGAAAATGAATTTGCAAGGGGAAAAAATCATGTCAATGGCATTGAATCTTTTTGGTCTTATGCCAAAAGAAGACTTTCAAAATTCAATGGATTAACGGATCACACATTTTTCTTGCATCTTAAAGAATGTGAGTTTAGATTTAATCATAGAAAAGGTAATTTATATCTTTTCCTCTTACAGAATTTTAGAAAAAACCCTCTCTAAAGTTGTCTAGACCCCTAAATGATTTTAAAAAATTCATTCGTCAATCCAATTGATTGTGACATTTGGATTAAAATCTATTAATTTTCTATGCACAATTCCACCTTCCATAGAACGGTATAAGGTAGCATTGGTTAATTTAGGGCAGTTATTAAGAAAATTACTCCCTATGGTTTTCACATTTTTTAACGGTGTTAAATCAATAGATTCTAAACTTGTACAGTGACTAAGAAACTCATTCCCTATCTTTGTCATATTGATTAACGGTGTTAAATCAATGGATCGTAAACTTGTACAGTACCTAAGAAAATTATTCCCTATCTTTTTTACATTTTTTAACGGTGTTAAATCAATGGACAGTAAACTTGAGCAGTTACTAAGAAAATTACTCCATATCTCTGTCATATTGATTAACG
>CAYPYB010000002.1:24017-40526 GCA_964415115.1 uncultured Candidatus Pelagibacter sp.
GTGTTAAATCAATAGATTCTAAACTTGTACAGTGACTAAGAAAATTATTCCCTATCCCTTTTACATTTTTTAACGGTGTTAAATCAATGGATCGTAAACTTGAGCAGTTACTAAGAAACTCATTCCCTATCTCTGTCATATTGATTAACGGTGTTAAATCAATAGATTCTAAACTTGTACAGTGACTAAGAAAATTATTCCCTATAGTTGTCACATTGTTTGTATTGGAAAGAGCTATTTTCTGCACTTGAAAAGTGTATAACGGTAATAAATCCTCTCTTGTTGGGATATCAAGCACTAATGTCGTCTGGGGGCTGATGTCTAATGTTTGATCATCGTCTGCCGCAAAACACGGATCAATAATTGATAGAGACGTTGTAGCTGTAACACTATACCCATAATATCCTTGATTTCCATCAAAGGGTACTGGATTTAAATTATAACCAATATTAGAAGAATCTCTAAAGGTGGCAATAGAATTTTTCCCTACATAAAGTTGATCATCTGAATTATCATCGATCTCATAAGACCAAGATTGTGTTAAAAGCGCGGATAATGAGACGCACAAGAAAAGTATTTTTTTCATTTTTACTCTAATAAAATATTGTTAATTCATTATGTATATAACATTTATTGTTTATAAATTCAAGTGTTTTTATATATAGCCAAAAATATTTTATTCTAAATGTCCATTATCAAATAAAAAAGGTCGGTTAAAAACCGACCTTCTCTTAGCTTGCAATAGTAAAAAACTATTTCCCCGCGTTTGCCTGAGCTTTTACTTCCTCAGCAAAGTTGGATTCTTCTTTTTCAATACCATCACCTAATAAAAAGCGTGTATAAGCTTTTAATTCAAGTGGGGTATTATGAGTTTTAGAAAATTCAGAAATTAAATCTTTAACTCTTAATTTTGGATCCATAACAAATTCTTGTTCCAAAAGAACACTTTCTTTATAGAATTTATCGATGCGTCCTTCAACCATTTTTTTAATTACATCATCAGAGCGACCCGAAGCTTTGGCTTGTTCTGTTAAAATAGCTTTTTCTTTTTCAACAATCGTAGGATCAACTTCTTCAATACACAAAGATATAGGTTGAGTTGCAGCTATATGCATAGCAATTTTTTTACCCAAAACTAAAAGTTCTTGTTGATCTGCGCTAGATTCTAAAGCAACAGCAACACCAATTGAGCCCAAACCAGGAGTAACGGCACCATGAACATAAGTTGCAACGACACCGTTATTTACTGATAATTTATGTAAACGACGAAATTGCATATTTTCACCAATAACAGCAATAAGCCTTGTGATTTCATCACCTATCGTTGCAGATTCTGCTCCTTCATATTTTTGCACTAACAACGAGTCTTCGTCAAAATCACCTGATAAAGCTGTCGCTGCAGCAAAAGATACCATTTTTTGGAATTGATCGTTTTTAGCAATAAAGTCTGTTTCGGAGTTAACTTCGATAACGCAACCTGTTTTTAAATCACCAGATTGTGCAACACCAACTAAACCTTCAGAAGCAACTCTTCCTGACTTTTTAGCAGCAGCAGCTAATCCTTTTTTTCTAAGCCAAGTCACAGCTTCCTCGATATCCCCATTAACTTCCGTTAATGCTTTTTTACAATCCATCATACCTGCTCCGGATTTCTCGCGAAGCAATTTAACCATTTGTGGTGTAATATCTGTCATTATTTAATCTTTCTGAAAAAAAACTTTGCTTATACTGCAGCAACTTCAGCCGTTGGTTCTACTGGTCTTTCTTGTTGTTCAACAAGAATATCTGTTGAACCAAGGTCAATACCAGCTTTTTGCATTTGATATTGTAAGCCATCTAAAACTGATTTAGAAACGAGATCACAGTACAAGTCTAAAGCACGAATAGCATCGTCATTTCCAGGTATTGGATAAGCAATATTATCTGGATTTGAGTTGGAGTCGATAATGGCAACCACAGGAATACCTAAACGCATTGCTTCTTGAATTGCAATTTCTTCTTTGTTTGTGTCTATGACAAAAAGAATATCAGGTAGACCACCCATTTGACGAACTCCGCCAATAACTCTTTCTAATTTGTCACGTTCTCTTTGAAGATTAAGAATTTCTTTTTTTGTAAGACGACCAGGATTTGAAAGTTCTTCTTCCATTTCTTTAAGGCGCTTAATGGAAAGGTTAATTGTTTTCCAGTTGGTAAGCATGCCACCAAGCCAACGGTGGTTCACATAATACTGACCACATTTTTGTGCAGCTTCTTTAATCTTGTCAGATGCTTGTGCTTTTGTACCAACAAACAGAACTCTTCCACCAGCTGCAACTTTATCACGAATAGCTTGTAAAGCTCTTTGTAACATAGGAACTGTAATTTCTAAATTCATGATGTGAATTTTATTTCTTTCACCATAAATATATGGTGACATCTTTGGGTTCCATCTACGCGTTGTATGACCGTAGTGAACACCAGCTTCTAAAAGCTGACGCATTGAAAATTGAGGTAATGTTGACATTTTTTCTCCTTGATAAATGTTCCGATTAGTGTCCTATGACGATGACTTGATGTTAATCAAGCATCGGAAATGAGTTGTGTGTTTGAAAGAGATTCAAAACAACAACTGCCATAGTACGATTTACCATAGTATCATACCCCATTTTCAATAATTCCACAAGCAGTAATATAATAAAATTTGGTGTATTATTTTACTTTTAAGGATAAATGTTTTGCATATTTGCGTTGCCTGCATTCTTCAAAATATTTATGATGTCAACATTATTCAGATAACTATATATTTGCTATGAAATTTAAAATTTACTTCACAATCTCTATTTTTTTCATTAGTTTACTTAAAGTATTCCCATCCGCATCTGAACAAAAAAATCAAATGCAAATACCTTTAAACATTCTTGTCGTAGTTGATGAAAAAGTCGATAAATTCTCATACTCCCAAAATGACACATCATATCTTCTTGAAGCAGCTTCTCTTTCTTAAAAGCAAATCAAATAATGTGGAAATCCTATTTACTGAACCTTTCTTACAAAATCGACGAATTCACAAATTTTAAAAATTCATATCTTCCAGAATTAAAAGAAGTTAAAATAAAAGGCTCAACCCCAAAAGTACAAAAATTTTTTAAATTATATCGCTATTTAAAAGATAAAAAATATGATCTTATTATTTATCGATTAAGTGATGGTTGGAGGTACTACCTTGCCCAAGCTAAAAATCAAGGCTATGGTTTTGAAAAAACAACTCTTGTTAGAATCCTGACACCAACAAAGGATTGGAAATGGCACAATAACAACGAAACACCTTGGTGCCCGACGCTTTTATAGAAGCGCATTTAGAAGAAAAAAATGTTTTACTCTCCGACATCGTCCTCTATCCATCTGAATTTTTCACTAAGTTTCTTAAAAAGAAATATCAAGTTAAAGAATGATGATTCAAGATTTATTCAATTTTCACATGAAGATTCATCTATAAACACAACAAATAGTCCGAAAGCATTTGAAGAGTTATTATACATAGGTAACGCAAATTTTGTTGATGTAAGAGACCTCTTTTTCAAAACAGTTCAAAAATCATGTAAATTTTCGCCAGATCTTTTTAAAAAACTTAAAATTTTAATTCTGATTTCTCAAAATAACGATCTGATATTACCAAAAGATTTGAAGCAAAAAACACAAATTGTAAAATGTAAAAATACCGATGAAATTAAAAAATATTTAAATCAAGGAAATAAGCTTATTGCTATATCGTCAAGGTCTCAATGGTACACAACACCATCATATTATGATGACAATCATAATGTAGTAATAGCATTTGAAAATTTTACAGAATAGAACCCACAAGACCCTCTCATCGAAGAATTGCAAAAATATTTTCAATATCAGTGATTTAGTTAAAACAATTCATGAAAAACTTTGCTCTGATCGTAAAATTCAATCACAACTTGAAAAAAACAAATCTTTTACAAATGAAGATTCTACTAATAATCAAATTGTGCACAGCCATAAAAAAAATATAGACACCCTAATCCTCAAAAAGAAATCAAAACACTCTTGATCAGCGTTTGCGTTACACACTATAACAGATCAGATCAACTTATAGAGTTGTTACATAGTTTAGAAAAACAAACATACAAAAATTTTGAACTCTTTGTTGTTGATGATGAGTCATCAATAGAAAATATTAAGATTTTAAAACAGCACGTTGAACCTTATTTAAAGAAAAAGGGATGAAAATTAATTTATCAAAAAAATCAAGATGCACAGTCTGCTAGAAACTCTGTTTCTTTACATGCAAAAGGTGAATATATTATCTTTAAAGATGATAACGATATTGCTTTACCCGATGAATTGGAACGTTTGAATAAAATAGCTCAAAAAAACAAATTCTGATATTGTTGTTACCAACATCGGTGTGACGACTGAAAGCAAACATGCCATAGATCACCTATATTTGTGGTTTGGTGATACTGTCCTTCCATCCATGCTTGGAGGAAATTATAGGCGGTGTCAACGCACTTATAAAGAAAGATCTATTTATAAAGAAAGATCTATTTAAAAAAATCAAGCACTCCATAAATCAAGCGTGGTCAGATTTATTCTAAATTTATATTTTGCATGAAAAACAATCGACATTTTTCAAGGATATCTTTAAACTTTATCTTAAATAGAAAAATTATTAGCTTGAAAGGTTTCTTAGGCTTATGAAAAATAATCAATATCCAAGAAATAAAAATCGATTCCATTATGGCTATGTTTCATTAGCTTTTTTGTTTACCTGCTCAGACATTGCCTATTCAGCTAAAACTAAAGTCACATTACTAGATGTCGATGCAGCAGAAAATGCGCAAGCTATTGTTAGTGGATCTGAAGACCCCTTTGAACCTATCAATAGGGTGATATTTGGATTTAACGAAATTGCAGATAGGATACTTATAGGACCTTTGTGCACGTTATATAATAACATCGTTCCAGCAACTCCTCGTAAAGGTGTTGAAAATTTTTTGAATAATTTTTTTGCACCTTTAAATTTTGTAAATTATACTTTACAAGGCGATTTGGAAAGTGTTGCTGAAACAACGGTTCGCTTTATTATTAACTCAACTTTAGGGATTTTTGGACTCTTTGATGTGGCCCAAGATATGGGAATTGAAAAGAAGAACACAACATTCAATGAAACATTTACCAAGTGGCAAATACCTTCAGGCCCCTATATTGTTCTGCCTATATTTGGGCCATCATCCTTTAGAGATGTTGCTGGAATAACTGCAGATTTCTATTTAAATCCCCTCTATAGCGTTTCCCGCAATAGAAAAAGAGCACACAATATTCATATGCAAAATTATAATATGTATCGTGTTCTTTACGGCATCGATGGTTTTGTTGCGCGCGCTAATTTACAAGACGCCATCACTGATTTAAAGACGAAGTCAGATGATTATTATTCAGTGCTTCGAAGCGTTTACTTACAAAAACAAAAATATTTAGAGAAAAAGTATCAATAATATGCAATTGAGTGATGTTCTTAAAGCAATTAAAAAAAACATTTTAAATATCCCATGGCCCTTTAATACCTATACTATTGAAGGGGTTTCTGTTAATTCACGCATGGTTACGGCTGATGAAATTTTTATAGCCGTTCCCTGCCCTCATGTTTATGACAATGTATTATCCGCGCTTCAAAAGGGATGTAAAATTGTCATTGCAGAATTAGAAGTGTGCGATCAGTACTTCAACAAACATGATGATGTTTTATTTTTAGTTCATGAAAATCCAAGGCTTGCTTTGTGTCACATTTTAAATTTTTTGTATCCCCATAAACCTGAAAATCTGTATGCTGTCACTGGAACAAATGGTAAAAGCTCTACGGTTCATTTTATTAAACAATTGTTAGAATTTAAATGTATAAATTCTGCAACAATTGGAACACTTGGCGTAGAAGCGGAACTATCCAATGAAGCCATGGATGATATTTCAAAAATATTAGACGGCGTTTCTTTAACCACATTGGACCCCATTAGACTTCATAAAATTTTGCAAAAAATCAAAGAACATCATGTTGATCACGTTGCTTTTGAAGCATCCAGCCACGGACTTCATCAATACAGAATTCATGATTTGAAGGTTAATAGAGCAGCATTTACCAATCTAACCCAAGATCATTTAGATTATCACAGAACTATGGAAAGTTATTTTGAAGCAAAAAAAATTCTTTTCACAGAAATATTAACAGCAACAGGCACAGCATTCATTAATATTGACGATCACTGGGGACAAAATCTAAGCCAAAGTTTAAAATCAAACAATACTAACGTTGTTACTTTTTCCACTCAAAATCCCAGTTCTGATGTTCAAATTCTCAATATCAGGCTCTCCCCCAAAGGATCAGTTTTTGACATAAGGTATGGACAAAATATTTATTCAGGTATTACCTGTTCCCTTGTCGCTGATTTTCAAATTTCAAATGCTATAACTGCTGCACTACTCATATCTCGTGACGAACAAGATTTTATTAAGCAATGCAAGAATTTTAATCAATTGAAATCTGTTGAAGGTCGAATGGAAACCTTTTGTTTTAACAATGACATTTCTATTTTTGTTGATTTTGCACATACACCTGATGCTTTGGAAAAAGTTTTAAAAAATGTCAAAAAAGTATGTGTGGGTGATTTACATCTTGTCTTTGGCTGTGGTGGAAACCGAGACGTCGAAAAACGCCCCATTATGGGTGCAATAGCATCGACCTATGCCGATAATATATATATTACCGACGACAATCCGAGGCTAGAAGATCCTCAAAAAATTAGAAATGATATCATTGAAGGTGTTAAAAATGGATCTCAAAAATCAGTACAAATAGAAGAATTCAGTAATAGAAAACAAGCTATCATTGAAGCTATTCACAGAGCTAAAAAAAATGACTGTGTTGTCATTGCCGGAAAAGGGCATGAAAAGTTTCAGATTATAGGCCAAACTTTTATTCCCTTTTCTGATTCTGAAATTGTAAAAAACGAAATTAATCATATAGAAAAAAACGATCATGAATAATTCACAAAACAATCTTACCCTTAATGATGTTCTTACCGTATTACAATTACCTACACGTGATGAAGATGTTCAAATAACCAATGTCGCTATTGATTCGCGAACGATACAACCTGGATCATTATTCATAGCTATTGAAGGTCACCAATTTAACGGCCATGACTACGTTCAAGAAGCATTAAACAAAGGCGCATTTGCTGCCATTATCAGCCAAAATATTGTATCGACGCAAGATCATTCTAAACTAATTAGTGTAAATTCCACTTTAGATGCATTGCAAAAAATTGCTCAGTTTAAGCGCAAAAAATTTAATGGCCCAGCCATTGCTATTACCGGAAGCGCCGGTAAAACTACGACAAAAGAAATGTTGGCACATATTCTTAAAAAATTTGGAAAGACAGTAGCGTCAAAAGCTAGCTTCAACAATCATTGGGGGGTTCCTTTAACACTATTAGATCTTACCCCAGATACTGGTTTTTTAGTTGTTGAAATGGGGATGAATAAACCTGGTGAAATTGAACCCCTATCAAAACTAACAGCACCTCATATTGCTTTGATTACATCAATTGGCGAAGCGCATATCGGTTGTTTTGAAACCATCCATAATATTGCACAAGAAAAAGCATCTATCTTTAAAGGATTAACCCATTCGAACAATCAAAAAATGATGCAATCAGGATATGCCATTTATTCATCAGAAATTGCATGCAAAGAAGATATTGATGCTATTGCACATGACTATAAAATCGTTAATGTGAGTGCCGATTCTCATTCATTAGCTACTGTTAATTTAGTTGAAATGCGTGAAGTAATCAACGAAGCACATTCTGAAACACACGTTACTGTTGAAGTAGAAGGTAGAAAATATTCATATATTCTACCTCTTATAGGGTTTCATTTTATTCAAAATTCTTTTTTAGTCATTGCTGTGTGTCATATACTTTCCCTTGATATTACAAAAGCTTGCAAAGCTTTCGAAACATTTCAAGCCCCTTGTGGAAGAGGAAATAAGTACAATTTAACACTTCCCGATCACCGACAAATTATGCTTATCGATGATGCATACAATGCTAACCCCTTATCGATTAAAGTAGGTCTTCAAGCTCTGTCAACTTATTTTCAACATTATAGCAAACGAGAAACAAATCCAAAAGGATGGTTAAAGAATACTATTTCTATACATACCGATGATAAAGATCAAACAAAAAATCCCCCTGCACACAAAGCAAGGAAAATTATCGTTCTAGGTGAAATGTTAGAATTAGGAAAACACTCTCAACATTTTCATGAACTTCTTTATAAACTTATTAAAGAATATCAAATAGACATTGTCTATTGTTGCGGCCAGGAGATGTCTCACTTATTTAAAATATTGCCTCTCAATATCAGAGGCTTGCATGCTAATGACCCTCAGCAACTTGTAACCCATCTCATGAGCAATATAAAAGATGGAGATATTGTTTATGTCAAAGGATCTAAAAAAAGCCGTGTTAGTGTTATTGTCGATCATTTCTTTAAACTTTGTAATGTTTTAGGAAAATAAAATGAGAGGGAATAGAAACTATTACATATTTTAGATGTATTAGTTTTCCTAATACTTAATGACCAACAGGTATGATCATTAGATTTGATGATTTCAGAGATACCCTAGATTTCATCTATAAGTTATGATATTATTAATATACTTTAACTAGTTTATAACAATTTTTATATTTTCAAGGCATCCTATGGTTCGTTTAAGATTTGCACCTAGTCCAACAGGACATTTACATATTGGAAATGCTCGTGCAGCATTAATACCGTGGTTATTTGCAAAAAAAAATAATGGTGAATTTTTCCTTCGAATGGATGATACCGATCAATCTCGATCGAAAGAAGAATACGTTGAATCTATTATAGAAGATATTAACTGGTTAGGGCTGTCTTATGATAAATTGTTCAAACAATCGGACAGATTTAGCCGTTATGCTGAAGTCATGGAACAGCTTTCAAAAGATGGAAGATTGTACCCATGTTTTGAAACTAACGACGAATTAGAATTTAAAAGAAAACAACTTTTATCAAAAAAATTACCTCCCATTTATGATCGATCAGCTTTAAAATTGACACAAGAAGAAATTAATGAAAAATTGGCTAAAGGCGAACAACCTCACTGGAGATTCAAATTAGACAATAATTTGATAGTTTGGAAAGATCTTATCAGAGGCGACGTTTCTTTTGATGGATCTAAATTAAGTGACCCTGTCTTGATAAGACATGATGGTGTCTTCTTGTACACTTTTGCATCGGTTGTAGACGATATTGATGCACAAATTACTCATATCGTTCGTGGTGAAGATCATGTCACCAATACAGCCGTTCAAATTCAACTTTTTGAAGCCACAACCCAACAAACCTGTTCCATCCAGTTCGCACATTTTTCTTTATTTGTAGGAAAAGATGGGCAGGCATTATCTAAACGTTTAGGTAGTTTAGGTTTAAGAAGCATGCGCGAAAGTGGCATAAATGCAATGACCGTTAATTCCATGCTTGCACGATTAGGCACATCTCAACCGGTAGAACCCTTTTATGACTTGCAAACATTGTCTGAACAATTTGATTTTTCTATTTTTAGCAGAAATCCACCCCATTTTGATGAAGAGCAGCTTAAAATTTTAGAAAAAAAACTTATCAATGGCGCCCCCTATTCTTTTATCAAAGATCATTTACCTGATGAAATACAAGAAAAACATTGGGATCTTGTAAAGTCTGATCTAAATGTTTTGGACGACATATATCACTGGGTAAATATATTTTCAGATGATTTTACAAGCACTGTAGCTGAAGAAACTGACAAAGAATTTTATAAACAAGCTCTTGAAATGTTGCCTGAAGAACCATGGAATATTGAAACATGGTCTATATGGACTTCTTTATTAAAAAAAGAAACATCGCGTTCGGGCAAACAACTTTTCATGCCGTTAAGGATAGCATTAACGGGATTATCTCATGGACCGGAGATGAAAAATGTCATTTTAACTTTAGGTTTAGAGAAAGTTAAAAAAAGACTTCACGCCGTTTTATGATGAATTTAAAAACAAATAAAAGCCTTTTCATAACTTTTGAAGGTGGTGAAGGATGTGGAAAATCAACGCAGATCAAAAGATTAGTTGATTATTTCATTTCTTCATCAAGCATAAAATTCATACAAACCAGAGAACCTGGTGGCTGTCCTAGTGCTGAAATTTTAAGAGAACTGATTGTTAAATCACAAGCAAACGATTGGCAACCTTTAACAGAATTATTGCTTCTTTTAGGGTCTCGTATAGAGCACCTTAAGAATGTAATTCAACCCGCACTACAAAATGGTATTCATGTTATTTGTGATAGATTTTCCGATTCAACCTTCGCATATCAGGGCTATGCCAGAGAAATGAATCTTGAATTAATTCATTCATTACATCAATTACTTAAAATTGATATTAAGCCCGATAGAACGTATTTTTTAGACATCAAACCCGAAATAGGGTTAAAAAGATCAAAAAATAGATTAAAACAAAGCTCTTCCAAAGAAGATCGTTTTGAAGATTTAGATTTGGATTTCCACCACAAAATATATAACGGTTTTCATAAAATAATTGAACAAGATCCACAAAGATTTTGTGTTATCGATGCAAGCTTGTCTGAAAACCAAGTTCACGCTATTATTGTAGAAGATATAAAACGAACATGGGGATGTTAGAAATCGTTGTTTGATATTGATTTATCTTTATGGATTGTTATTTTAACTTTTGCCATAATTATTTTAAGACCTAAAGATTGGGTTAGCATTATGACTAAAGCGGGACAATGTTATGCCGTAATCAATGCCTACAAAAAGGAATGGTTTGAATATGTGCAATTTGTTTCAGCAAACAAGAAGTACCTTCAAAAAAAATCATCTTCCGTGACTTATGACTTGTCTTCAAATTTACCATGCTTTGTGATCAATCCCCCTATTCTATTTTCACGACATGAAATTTCTGTCTCTATAAAAAATTAAGGATTAAAATTAATGTTAGATTATTTAGAACAAGTTGCTTTAGAAAAAAAAGGTCCTCTCCCTATTATAGATAGGACTCCAGTACCCGTTAAATGTTTTGTCGTAAACACTGTTAACCAACGCACATACGATGCAAACATAAGATCTATTGATGATAAACTGTACGAAGCTATGGGGTTGTGTGAAGCTTTGAACTTAACTATTGTTGAATTTAAAAATATAAAATTGAAAAGTCTTAGCTCATCCCTGTACATAGGCAAAGGTAATTTGGATGAGATTAAGAAAAAAATTCAAGCACAAAAAATAGACCTTGTATACTTTGATGCTCACCTTACTCCTGTACATCAACGAAATTTAGAAAAGTATTTAAATACAAAAGTCATTGATAGAACAGGCATCATTATTGAAATATTTGCACTGAGGGCTCGAACCAACGAAGGAAAGTTGCAGGTAGAATTAGCACATCTTCAGCACCAACGCAGCCGTTTAGTTAAGGCATGGTCGCATCTTGAAAGACAAAGAGGTGGTGGTGGATTTATTGGTGGACCAGGAGAGAGCCAGAAAGAATTAGACCGACGTATGTTAGACACCAAACTGATACGCGTCAAAAAGGATCTAGCCCAGGTTAAAAAAACACGAGAATTACACCGCAAACACAGAGAAAAAAATCAACTTCCAACCATTGCTTTAGTCGGCTATACCAATGCTGGAAAATCTATGTTTTTCAATAAAATTACTAAGGATAAAGTACTGTCTCAAAATATGTTATTTGCAACCCTTGATACAACATTAGGGCAAGTTGTATTAAAAAATAACAGGAAGATTCTAATCGCTGATACCGTTGGATTTATTTCTGATCTTCCAACAGAATTAATAGCTGCATTTAGAGCTACATTAGAAGAAACCCTTTACGCTGATGTGCTTATTCATGTTATTGATGCTTCATCACCCCATTATGAAACACAAAGACAAGATGTCTACACGGTTTTAAAGAGCTTAAGGGAGAGCTATTCTTTCGAAAACACACAAACTATTTTAGAGGTCTATAATAAATTTGATCTTTTAGATGATGAACAACAAAGATATTTCGCTAACATTGGCAATATAAGTGATCATAAATTTTGTATTTCCAGTTTAGATGGTCAAGGAATTTCTAATCTACTGGCACATATTGAAAGCATGTTTCAGCCCCTTTCTTCTGATAGTTATTATGATCAATATCTAGAAGAACCAACGCATTAAAGGACCATTAATAAACATGTCTGCTATAAATAAAGAAAAGCATAATAAAAAATATAATATTTCGGCCATTATAAAAGGAATGATGGGCAATATTTTTGAATGGTTCCAATTTTCAATTTTTGGTTTTTTTGCATCACAAATTGGTCAAACTTTTTTTCCTCAAGGTGGGAATGATTCAACCCTATTTGCTTATGGAACATTTTTTGCAGGATATTTAGCACGACCCATTGGAGGTCTTATTTTTGGATACATCAGCGATAAATATGGCCGAAAACAAGTTATTGTTTGGACTTTGCTATTAATGGCTGTTCCTTCTTTTCTGATTGGAATTTTGCCATCACATGAACAAATCGGTATAAGTTCTTCTGTTCTTCTTATTATCCTTAGAATTATTCAAGGTATTTCCATGGGTGGAAACTATGGTGGATCTCTAACCTATATTTTTGAACAAAGCCTTCCTCATAAAAAAGGATTCTTATCCAGCTTATCGTTTTTGGGTGTTTTGATTGGTCTATTTTTAGGATCTACGACAGCTACATTATTAGAAGTTTTTTCTAATCCACATTTTATGCATCATTATGGATTTAGGCTTCCTTTCCTTTGCGGTATTTTTGCCTTAATTTTAGGTTTGTTTTTTAGAAAAAATTTGCCTGAATCAGAAGAATTTAGGCAAGAAAAAGCGAAAGCTGAAACAAAAACATCTTCATCCTGTAGACTATCATTGCATAAAAATACGATTATCAATCTTGTGTGTGTGGTCATTCTTCACGATTTAAGTTTTTATATTCTGTTTGTTTATATGATGAGCTTCTATACCGACAATCTTGGATTTAGTAAAAGTAAAATTTTTGCCATGAATTCATTTCATATGATTTTAGTAGCTATCGCAGTTTTAATATCTGCCTGGTATTCAGACACTGTTGGTAGAATCAAGGTTATGAAAATATCAGCTTTAGCTTTTCTTTTAACAACCATCCCTATTTTTTATTTCATTACTGAAACACAATCATTCCTAACAGTTTTTATACTGCAAACACTTTTTGCAATTATGGCAGGTGTGTTTTCTGGTCCTCTTCCAGCGTTGATGTCTGAAGTGTTCCCTATGAAAATTAGAAATACAGGTATTAATATAGCAGGCAGCATTTCAGGACCCGTATTTGGTGGGTCAGCACCTTTAGTTTTGTCCTTTTTAGTGATGTATACCGGATCCAAAATTGCACCTGGAATTTACATAACATTAGCTGCGATCGTAACGTTTGCAGCACTTCATTTTACACACATTAACATAGAAGAGAAAAAATAATGACCAAACTTCCCCCACAAAAAAATCAAATTGAATTTTCAAGAGTCCTTAAATTAAACGAGTGGTTAGACAAAGAATCAAAACTTGAATTCCATGTGGAAGAACATGAAAAAAAAGATTTAGCAAAACGTTTGGATGTTGAAAAAATTCATACATTCAAACTGCTTATCGATGTGAAACGTGCAGAGAAAGACCTAATTGATTTTGATATCGATGGTATCATCATCGCACAATGGGAAAATTCCAAGTCCGATATTTTTGACATTGAAGAAACATTTAAAACCAAAGTACTTCATTCTAGCCTTTCTTTAGGTGATGATGATTTTCTAGAAGATATTGAATATACAGATGATGGAAATATCGATATTGGTGAAATTGCTACACAATATTTAATTATTATGATCGATGAAAAATATACAGAAATGGAAGTTATCTTAGAAAACAGTGCTGCAGAACCAACGTATAACCCCTTCTTTATTTTAAAAGATATTAAAGATGAAAAAAAAGATTAAATTTTCTAAAATGCATTCTCTAGGTAACGATTTCGTTCTTATTGATAAAGATAAATATCCTATATCTTATCATGCTGAAATCATTCAAAAATGGGGTAATCGTAATTTTGGCATTGGGTTTGACCAGTTTGTTTTATATTCTTATGATGATAAAAAATCTGTTTTAAACGTTGAGTTTTATAATCAAGATGGTAGTTTTTCCCCCAGCTGTGGTAATGGAACACGGGCCTTAGCTTTATTGTGGAATATGAAATCTAAACAATCCCATATAGCCATTAAAACTAAGACTAATGTTATTCATTCCTCTATTTTAAAAGATCAAGTCTTGCTCAACTGGAATAGACCGTACATTCTTGATCTGGAAGGGTTACAAGATTTACAACAATTATCTCATGATTTTAAACATATTTTTTATGTTGATTGCGGTAATCCCCATCTTGTTATTTTTGTAAACGAGCATGTAGATCTCGACACCATAAGAAATAAATATGGAAAGTTTTTAGAAAATCATTCTTTGTTTCCCAACAGAGCTAACGTAAGCTTTGTAAAATTTGATTCACACGATAATATGCGGGTGTATCTATCTGTTTATGAAAGAGGTGTTGGACCAACTTTAGCATGCGGAACAGCTGCACTTGCCGTCTTTGAATGCATGCTAAAAATACATACCCATCTTTATGTATCAAACCTTTCCATTTTTCAAAAGGGTGGCGTTACTGAATCGAAACTTGAAAACAATATTATTGTTCAAAAAGCTGCAGCCAATTTTGTTTTTGAAGGTGAAATATTATACCCTTAAACTTTTAACGTTCTATTTCTGTGCTACATTTGATGAAACTGCACTTTGCGCTGTAGCCACTGAAGAACCTACTTTATATTCGACTAAACCAAGACGGGCCATAAAGTCCTTTGGAAAAACAGAAGACATCATAGAAGTGTTGATGGTAGTATTAACAACAGCAGTCGTTGATAGAGGTAACATTGTTGCGGTTGTTTGTTGAGTTACTGGATTTACAGCCGTTCCAAATACTCCATTATTTGCACCACCATTCACTTGATAGGTTTGTGCTTGCATCATGGATGAATTAACATTATTGACCAGTGCTGGATTAGTTGTAATAGATCCTGTTGCTGATACATTTCCTGTTGCTCCCGTCCCTATACTGATCGGCTTGTTAACTTGTACGTTGTTATTAGCTTGGTAGGAAATCGTAGGTGGATTAACAACAGCAGTCGTATTCACAGGAAGCGTTTGTGTTGTTGCTGATGCTTGGATAGCTGCCACTGTGGTACCTAGAGCATTTGCTGCTAATTCAGCCTGTTGTAATCTCCATGTATAATTATCCATTCTGTTTAATGGCACAACCAAATTTAATCTTTGCTCTACGGCAAGTAATCTTCTGTTGACTTCTTGCGTGTCATTAATCATTTGTTGCTGGGAATTATAATTATTATACCCCACTCCATAATTCAAACCTATAGATCCATTTCCATTCATTGAACCATAATCACCAATTTTACCATATGCATTCATTGAACCATAAGAAGTATTCATAGGGTCATATCCACCCATTTGACCGTTTCCATTCATTGAACCATAAGCAGTGTTCATAGTATCATATCCTCTCATCGATCCATATCCGTTCATCGAACCGTATCCACCCATAGGGTTTACGTTAATGTCAAAAGAACCAGTAATTCCAGGATTGGCATAACCATAAGAATTACTGTTCATATTTCCATAGGACGAATATCCATATCCACCCATCGAAGAGTATGGGTTTACTCCATAAGGATTGCCATAAGCACTAGATCCATAGTAACCTGACATATTATCGTATGGCGATACCCCATAATCATAATAACCGTATCCATTATAGACATTTTGATTATTGGCTTTATTTCCTTTTTTACCTTTTTTCTTCTTAGATTTGTTCTTTAATTTTTTAGCATCCTTTTTTGCTTTTTCAGCATCTTTTTTTGCTTTTTCAGCAGCTCTTTCTTCTTCTAAAATCTTTCGTTGCATCAATAATTTATCAGCATTAACCATATTGGCTTCGCGATAATAGTTTTCAGCTGCTATAGATTTCATAAGGTCTTGACGCAATGTCACAATTTCTTGACGACTTAACGAGTTTTCAACGGTTAATTTATTGATTTGATTTTTAATTTCATCTGGAGTTTTCGTTACTTCTAAAGCAACCGGAACTTTTACCAATGGCTTTAAAATGTCGGTTGTGGTTGCTGTTGGATCATTTGTGGCTAGAACCTGAGTAGCTGCTGCTTGTGGTGCAACACTAGTATTTGCAACTGTAGCTGCGGGTGCAGAAGGAACAGAAGTTGGTGCAATTGAAGTTGCAGCTACCGGTGGGATTGCTCCATTG
>CAYPYB010000002.1:40626-89672 GCA_964415115.1 uncultured Candidatus Pelagibacter sp.
GCTGCTTTTACAGCTGGATTGTTATCTGTTGCTACAGCCGCAATAGCTGCTGCTTGTGGTGCAACACTAGTATTTGCAACTGTAGCTGCGGGTGCAGGAGGAACAGAAGTTGGTGCAATTGAAGTTGCAGCTACCGGTGGGATTGCTCCATTGGCTTGTGCTTGGGATACAACTGCTGCTTTTACAGCTGGATTGTTATCTGTTGCTACAGCCGCAATAGCTGCTGCTTTCGTGGATGGACTACCTTCACCCATCTGTCCAACTGGCTGAACATTTGAAGAAAGATAGATAGGTTCTCCACCTGTTGGATCAGCCAAATTTTGTGAAAAAATAGAATACGGAGGCTCTTGCGGACTTGACTGTGCAAGTACGTCGGATGCAATAACATAAGATAAAACAAAGGATGAAAAAGCAATTTGAGAAAGAAGCTTTATCTTATATGAATTTTTAATTTTATCTTTCATTCTTTATTAACGCTGTAAATACAGTGACTATACTTACAGCTTCTCATACGATCTCTTAAAGAAGAGTAAACATTTTAAAAAAAATTATGCATCAAGACGAGATAATTTATTTTTTATTTCAGCAATGGCTTTAGCAGGATTTAAATTTTTCGGACAAGTATTTGTACAATTCATAATGGTATGACAGCGATATAGTTTAAAAGAATCGTCTAACGCTTTTAAACGTGCTTCTTTCATATCGTCTCTGGAATCAGAAATCCAACGATTGTTCTGTAGTAGTACAGCTGGCCCTAAATATTTGTCAGAATTCCACCAATAGCTAGGGCAACTGGTAGAACAACAAAAACATAAAATACATTCCCATAAACCTTCTATTTTTTCTCTGTCTTCAGGTTTTTGTAATCTTTCTCGGACCTGACCATTTTTATAAGAATATTTTTGCGTACTTTGCATCCAAGGTTGAATAGATTGATACTGTTTATAAGCTTGGCTTAAATCTGGAACAAGATCTTTGATGACATACATATGCGGTAAAGGATTTATTTTAATAACACCTTTAATCTCGGAAAGGGATTTTGTACAGGCCAAAGTGTTTACACCATCTATGTTCATGGCACAACTTCCACAAATTCCTTCACGGCACGATTTTCTAAAAGTTAGCGTGCTATCGATTTCATTTTTTATAAATAACAGCGCATCTAAAACCATAGGACCACATTGATTAACATCAAAAGCTACCGTGTCATAAGTTGGATTTTCATAAAATTCAGGGTTATAACGATATATCTTAAAAACTCTTTGATCAGGTGATTCTCGAGCAACTTCACAATGATGATTAATTTGTTTACCTTGCTTAACTTTAGAATTTTGAGGAAGAGTTAATTGAACCATAAAAATATAAGAATACGATATTCACACTTTAAGTTTGTCTTTTTGTTCGTGAAGATTCAATTAATTTGTGGTAACTTTATGAAAATGTTTACAGATGTAGCACATGCAACTTATTAAAGCCCTTCGCATTCAATCTGCCCATGGTATTCATGGTTATGTTAACGTGCTATCTTACTTTGAAGATACAGCTTTGTTAAATAGAGGGACAGCTCTGTTTGAGAAAGATCACAATCCCTATTTAAAAATTTCTAAAATAAAACATCTGAATAAAAATAGTTATCATATCTTATTTGAAGGGCTTACAAATAGAGATATGGCTGATGCTTTAAAAGGTAAAGAACTTTTTGTTCCTCGTGAATATTTACCCAAAACTGCTGCAGATGAATTCTATCATGAAGATTTAAAAGAATGCACGATCTATAATGCGAATAATGAAGAATGGGGAAAAATCATAGCTATCTATAATTATGGAGCAGGAGATTTTTTTGAAATCAAATTACCCAATTTACAAATTGCAACGCTTCCTTTTAATAAAGATTCTGTTATCGAAATTCTAATTGATGAAAAGAAAATAATCATAGACGATACTTTGCTACTTTATTGAACCTAAAATCTGAATAATTATAAATTTGTCCCTCATTACTCTCTATTTATATCAATATTTTTTAATTTGATTTTTGATTTATTTTTGATTATAATACACAATGAAAAGATAATGAAGAAAATCAAGGTTAAATATGAGAAAAACAGTACAGATTTTAGGTTTGTTAGCTTTAATGGGAACACATACGTATTCTTCGTCACAATATTTATCTCATCACGTATCACCTCTGTTTAAATCTTTATCTCAACGAACATTTCTCTTTCAAAACACAGAGATCAAAAGGTCTTTTCATGTTGTTTCTACACCTCAATTTTGCAATTCATTCTTTACGTCAAAGCGCTTTGCCCACAGCAAAAAAAAACATGAATCTATTCAAATAGGACATCCGTGTATTGATGCTATTTTTCAGTACGGTTTTTCTGAACCTTCTATTCTCAGTTCTTTTTTAAATGCTGCTTTAGAATTAGAAGAAAAGAAACACATTGTTGACATTCAATATCTTCCTAAAGATATGCCTTCATCCAACTCATTATCTGAATTACAATACCACTTTACTGTTGATGTGCGATGCCGAACAAAAGATAATCAACATTTTCTTGTGGAAATGCAAAATGATTTTAGAGATGATTATCATTTAAAAACTTTGGTAGAACATTCTCGTATGACGAGTCGATTGGATATTGAACAGCATTTTGAAGATCAAAATCAGCGATTAGAAAAAAATAAAAATGATAAGAAAAAATTTTGGAAAGGTATTCAAGGCTTATATACCATTGTACTCACCAATAAAACTTTTCCTTTTGAACGAATGAAAATAAATCATTCTACAGAACCTTTTATGGAACCACTCTTAGTTAACCCTTATGAATTCAGACATACCAAACAACTGGATCGTCACTATGGCGATATTCCAAATCGTATCGTTCTTTTAATGCTGGATAATTTAAAAACAACAGATGGACGAGGTATGACTCCTATTGAAAAATGGGCCTCTATTTTTAGAGATCCTGCTTTAAAATCTGGAGTAAGAAAAATACCCGAAATAAAAGAATTGAGTGACCCTAACATCATTGACGGTGATGATAAAGCCATTTCATCATTTATTGAACGGATTAAATTAGGTAATCTTCCTAACGAAGTGAGAGAAAGCTATATTCGAAACCTACATTATTACAATACAACTCTTATTGATATTGAAGATAAAGCCATTAAAAAGGGCCTTATAGAAGGAAGAATCGAAGGAAGAATGGAAGAAAAAATAGGCCTTTATCTTAAAAAAGTTTTAAAGGGCAAAACAGATGATCAAATCATGGATGAAATGGAAATCACCTCAAACGAATTAAATGAACTCAAGTCAGCTATACATCAAAACAATAACTCTTAAGGTTCAATACCTTTCAAAACACCAAAAATATACACAAAAGCATGGATAGGATCTAAATGTGTTTCTTTTGCTTCGCGTAAAAATTTTTGTGCCTTCATCCAGCGATCTGACATATGAGATTGGTGGAATTGAAAAATATGGTGAGATAATTTTTGTAAAAAGAACTCCAAATGTTTAAATATGGTTTTCTTATTATCTTTATCAAATTGAGACGTAACAAATTGATGAACTTTTTCCATACTTGGTGACGATAGTAAAATCATCATGTCATTCATAAGCGATTCGTTGCTGGTAGAAGTTTGTGATTGAAAATAAAATAAACTCGATCTTGAACGAATAGTTGGGTATATTTCACCCACATTTCGTGTCAAAAGAAAGAGGTACAAATCTGATGGGGGTTCTTCTAATAATTTTAAAAGACTGTTAACAGCAAACCGATTTAAAGCATCAAAATTTTCTATAATAACAATTCGTCTGCCTTGAAAAAAAGGTTTCTGACTTGCGAATTTAAAAACAGAATCAACCTCTTCAAGGTTTATTTCTAATTTATCGATATTTTTTTTGATCCACAAAATATTTCCACAAACACTTTGCGTAATCAAATTTTGAATTTTTTTTTGTGAAAATCCATGCAAATGTTGATCTTGCGATAGCATATCTACAAAAAGCTTTAAGCTTAGTTGGGAATGTAAGGAATCTGAAACTTCAATAAGCCATACAGGTGCTGATTGCTGAGCATCTAATAAGCCTTTTAATTTTTCATAATCTTGATCAAAACTTTGCATATATTACTTCACAATTTTAAAAGACAGAGCAGCTTCTAAGAAATCATCGATATCACCATCTAAAACACCAGCAGCATTTCCTTTTTCCATACCCGTGCGCGTGTCTTTAACTAACTGATAAGGCTGCAACACATAAGAACGAATTTGATGTCCCCACCCTATAGCCCCTTTTTGACTTTCCGTTTGTGCTTGTGCTTCTTCCTTTTTTTGAAGTTCGTGTTCATACAAGCGTGAACGAAGCATTTCATAAGCTTTAGCTCTATTTTTATGTTGTGAACGATCTGTTTGACATTGAACGGCGATATTGGTTGGAAGATGGGTAATACGAACAGCACTTTCCGTTTTATTAACGTGTTGTCCGCCGGCACCCGATGCACGGTATGTATCAATTCTGAGATCTTTTTCTTCAATCACAACATTGATTTTATCATCTATAACAGGGTATACCCAAACAGATGCAAAACTGGTGTGGCGGCGAGCATTGGAATCAAATGGTGAGATTCGAACCAAACGGTGAACACCACTTTCACTTTTCAGCCATCCGTAAGCTTGATGACCGGATATTTGATAGGTGATAGATTTTATTCCAGCTTCATCACCAGGATTTTCATCGATCAGTTGTAATTTATAACCTTTGCTTTCTGCCCAACGCATATACATACGAGAAAGCATTTCAGCCCAATCTTGCGCTTCAGTTCCACCAGCGCCAGCATTGATTTCCATATAACTATCGCAGGCATCTGCTTCACCAGATAATAATGCTTTAAGCTGTGCTTTTTGTATAAGTTTATGAAGTGATAAAAAAGATTCTTCAACTTCGGCAATAACACTTTCATCATTGTCTTCTTCAGCAATTTCCAATAGATCCTTATTATCTTTAAGCTGAGTAAAAAGATCGTCATAAGATTTTAATGCGTAATGCAATTCGTCTTTTCTTTTTAAAATTTTTTGTGCATGGTCAGGTTTATCCCACAGCGTTGGCTCTTCAACCTGTTTGCCAATAGATTTTAATTCATTTGATGCAGCATCATAGTCAAAGAAATCTCCGAATTAAAACCAAAGATTCTTGCATTTCATCGACCAGTTGCTGAATATGTGCCTTCACATTACCCTCAAGTAAAATATTTTAAATAAGAATATATTATTCATATAAAAAAGTCAAAAAAGAGATTGTAATTTTTCTATTCATCATTAAAAATAAATTTAATTTAATACTGTAATATACTCTAATCTTAAAACTGATTTTTCATCATGAAATTTAATAAATGTATAATTGGTATCAACGACTTGAACTTTACCAGGCGTAGTTCTAGCTTGAATTACATTTAAATACAATTGTGAAAATTTCTTCCCAGAAGCTTCTGAACACCAAAGTTGATCAATAGGAATCCATGTATACCCCAAAATTTCATCAATCATAATAAAATCGTTCATATCAACTAGATGTAAGAAAAACTGTATCAATGTAAGGAATAGCTCTATTATTTGAAAATAAGTAGATAAGCGTCTTTTTATCTCTGTCTAATTGATACAATTTAAACCCTTCACCTTCTAATTCTTGACCAAGTTTCTCTTCAAATATAGATATATGAACATATATCCCTCTTTTTTTATAACTTCTTTCCATCTCTAGTTTTACTACTCTGATATAAGGTATAAATTTTTCCATATCTATTTTTGATGAGATACATACTCTAATATTTTCATAAGTATCTTTTACCATAAAAACGGAAATTCTTTTGATTCAACTTTTTTTTGGATAAAAGGCTTGCTCTATAATTTTTCAACCAATACATCTAGCACATTAATTGACGTAATATCAATGGTTGACTAGTTTAATGAATAAGAAAAAGAAATAAAAAAAAGATGAAAAAATACAAATTTTATTTTCATAAGTATAATGGTTTTCCCAATGGTTTTTACTACAATATATTATAATTTATTTACCTTCCAAACTTATATATCTAGCCAGTTTTTTTATAATCAACATCATTATAAAACCCATATATTTTTGCCATATTTAAAATCATTTCATCATCAGATGAGTTTTTTTCTTCTTTAAAATATAGCTCAACATCAACTTTGGCTCTTTTAAACAAACGAAGATAAAAATCATTTTGTTCCGGGTCTTCTGAATAACAATCGAAAAATTTGAAAGTTGGGACACCAGTTTGTTTTAAACCTAAAACGTCTCCTCCTCCTCGTATTTTCAAATCTTGTTCTGCAAGTTCAAATCCATCTTGCGTGGATCGTATCAGTTTCAGTCTTTGTGAAGATGTTTGACTTAGACTGTCTTTATACAGCAGAAAACAAAAAGAATCTTTACCCCCCCTACCAACGCGACCGCGCAACTGATGTAATTGTGAAATACCAAAGCGCTGAGGATCTTCAATAATAATAATCGTTGCGTCTGGAATATCAATGCCAACTTCAATAACGGTTGTTGCAACAACAATAGGCTTTAAACCAGATCTGAATTCATCAAACGCGCATTGCCTTTCTTCTATGGATTGCTTACCGTGTATCCACGTAACTTTATTAGGAAAATACATTTGTAGACTTAATAATCTATCCTTTAAATTAACGAGATCAAGAGTTTCAGATTCTTCAATTAAGGGGCAAACCCAAAATATTTTTTCATCTCTGCTCATGGTTTGACCCACAAAAGAAATAAGTTTTTCTAAATCTTTTACATTGATAATTTTAGTTGTTATCACAGGTCTATTTTTAGGTTTTTCTTTAATTTCAGATACATCCATATCGCCCGATTGAACCAATAAAACTGTCCTAGGTATTGGTGTTGCTGACATGCTTAGAATATGGGGGCTATCGCCTTTTTGAATAAGGATTGAACGTTGTTCGACACCAAAGCGGTGCTGTTCATCAATGATCACTAATTTTAAATCATGATAAATAACATCTTTTTGAAAAACGGCATGTGTGCCAATTAACAAATCAATATTTCCATCTTTCAATTGGGTGAAAATTTCTCGTTTGTTTTTCGCCTTGATCTGGGAAGTCAGTAATTCTATACGAACACCTATTGCATCCGTATATTTTTTTAAATTTTCATAATGTTGTTTTGCTAAAATTTCAGTAGGCGCTAAAAAAACGGCTTGCTTACATTGGTCTATAACAGACAACGCAGCAATGAAAGCAACAATTGTTTTTCCAGAACCAACGTCACCTTGTACAAGACGGTGCATCTGTTTCTTATTATTCAGGTCATTTTTTATATCTACTAAACAGCGCTCTTGATCAGAAGTAAGTTGAAAAGGTAATAATGTATAGAATTGTTTTTCTAAATGATTCATATCCATAGGCGATGTCTTTTGATTTTTTATTTTTTGAGCAATTTTTTTTGATATAAAAAAAGTGTAATTTCTTAAAAACATTTCTTGATACGCTAGTCGTAGCATAGATGAAGATTTATAGTGCAAATCCAAAAGACTTTGGGGATGATGCATTTTTTGTAATGCAGAAATGAAAGAAACGGAATCAAAAAGTTGTAAAGATTCAAATGGTAAGAACTCTACGGATTCATTAAACATCCGTAATGCAGATCGAATGCTGGAACGTAAAATAGCTTGGCTTAATCCAAAACTTAAGGGATATAAAGGTTCTATTCCAACCCAATTTTTCATTTGTTGACAAGGGCCTATCCAATCGGGATGGATGATTTGAAAATTTTGCCTATTTAATTTAAGTTGCCCTGAAATGCCAATTTCTGAATTAATAGGCGCAAGTTTTCGAATCATCGCTTTAGATCCGTTAAAATAAACAAGCTCTATTTTCTGTTTATTTTGCAAAACACACGTCACAATTAACATTTTCTTTGTTCCAAAAGTTTGCTTGTACCCTTCTACATTTGCAGACAGTGTTACTAATTTTCCGTGCAAAGCACCTGTTAATTCATTGGTATATTCACGTTTTTCAATTCCATTAGGTTTCAAACAAAGCAAGTCAAATAAAGTATCACCCCCTAGTAACTTTTGAAAAAACTTTTCCCTTTTAACACCGACTGCTGTTAAATTTTTAAGAGGATAACTCAATTTTTTAAAGAAATTTAGATTCATTTATATGTCAATTTTAATTAAATATTAATTTAAATTTATGAATATCTATACCATGAAAGTATTTAATTTATATATTATCATTCTTTTTGTAACAAGCTGCAACCCTTTTGATGATTTCAAGCCTGATTCAGAAACTATTGTAAAAAAAAGCTGGGCAAAAAGAGCAAAGCAATCATCTCCTGATCCCCTTTATTGTTATTCTTCATTGGGTGATTATGCCTGTTATAAACAACCACAAAAAGACCAGCAGGAAATCTTGAAAGGTGGAACCTTTGAAGAAGAAAAACACGCGCAAGGGGATAAAAAAACCTGGTGGAATACCCATAAAGAATCTTGGAATGATCAAAAAGATAATAATAAAGAACTTTTATATTCGTAAAATTTGATTTGTTTTTAAAAATGTAATAGATATAAATATTAATATGGATTTGACTTTTTGAAAAATTGCTTATATTATATAAAGGTAATACACAATATATTTTGAATGATATGTTTATCGAAACAAAAGAAACACCCAATCCTTCCAGCATTATGTTTTATCCAGGGATTGACGTTGTGAACACGCAAGAACCTTTGTATTTTTTAAAAACAGATGTATGCAAAGAGTCCGCATTTGCAAGAATTTTATTAGAAATTAACGGTGTTGATAGTGTGTTTTTAGGTAGAGATTTTATCACTGTCACAAAGAATGACGATTATGACTGGTATGCTTTAAAGCCTCATATTTTAGGTCATATTATGGAATCGATCATTAATAAAATGCCATTTTACAATGCCAATGAAGATAAAATTGAAGTAGAAAGAACAGATATTGAAAGCTCTATTATCCTTCAAATCAAAGAAGTTATTGAGGAAAAAGTGCGCCCTGCTGTTGCTCAAGATGGAGGAGATATTGTTTTCAATTCTTTTGAAGATGGTATCGTTTATTTAAAAATGTTGGGGGCTTGTTCAGGCTGCCCTAGTTCTGCAGTTACTCTTAAATCAGGAATAGAAAACATGCTTCGCTATTATGTTCCTGAAGTTATCGAAGTGCGACAAATGTAAGGATCATATCATGAATTGTAAATACAGATACGCATCTTTCCTTTTTACTATTTATATGTTTTCCCCACATTCTGTTGAAAAGTCACCTGAAGTTACAGCGAATCAGGTCTGTTATGTTAACGTAGGCAACCACAAAAATTCCGGTAAAAGGGAACTAATTTCAAAAATAAACTGTTTTAAAATTATACGTGAAGCTGAAATAAAACATGGCATACCTAAAGACTTACTTTATTCTATTGCTTATGTGGAATCACGTGCTCGTCCTTGGGCCGTTTATGCAAATGGTAAAGGAAAATATTTCAAAAGCTTACATAAAGCACATAAGTTTATTAAGGATAAACAAGAAGAAGGAACCGAAAATCTTTTTGTAGGTTGCATGCAGTTATGTGTCAAAAGCCATGGCCGAAAATTTCAAAAGATCCAAGACATTTTAGATCCTGAAAAAAACATTTATTTTGCAGCTAAACTTTTAAAGCAACTTTATAAAAAATTTGGAAGTTGGGAAGATGCTGTGAAATATTATAACGCATCAACGAAAAAAGAGTCTTATCTTAAAAAAGTGATGAAAATTTGGGAAAGGACTCAAACCTAATAAAAAACGCCCCCTAATATCTTAGGGAACTGTTTTTTATGCAAGAGTTTAATCAACTATTAATTCAAGTCTTTAGTCATTTTAATCTTTTTACTTTTTTAGCAAAAATAACTATTATATATACAAACACATCATTTATGAAAAGTCGTACAACATGCAAAAATTAATGAACGGAAAAAAAGGTCTTATTATGGGCCTTATCAACGATAGCTCTTTAGCTTATGGTATCTCCTCATCTCTTTTTGAACAAGGTGCCGAACTGGCTTTTACCTATCAAGGAGAAGTAGTTGAAAAAAGACTTCGTCCTTTAGCTACAAAATTTAATTCTGATATTCTGATTGAGTGTGATGTTTCAAAGCCAGGACATATTCAAAATGTTTTTAAAGTTTTAGAAAAAAAATGGGGCAAAATTGATTTTGTGGTTCATGCCATTGCTTATTCCGACAAAAATGAATTAAGAGGTGAATATCTAAATACAACGCTAGATAACTTTTTAAATACCATGAATATTTCTTGTTATTCCTTTACAGAAGTATGTAGAGAAGCTACTAAAATAATGAACGAAAATGGAAGTCTAATAACGCTTACATATTATGGCGCTGAAAAAGTTATGCCACACTATAATGTTATGGGTGTTGCAAAAGCTGCGTTAGAAGCAAGTGTTCGTTATCTTGCTGTTGATTTGGGAACTCGAAACATTCGTGTCAATGCTTTATCCGCAGGGCCTGTCAAAACATTGGCTGCATCAGGTATTGGTGATTTCAACTATATTTTGAAGTGGAATATGTACAACTCCCCTCTGCGTCGCAATACAACTTTATCTGACGTTGGCGGAAGCGCACTATACCTTCTCAGTGACTTAGCATCAGGTGTTACAGGTGAGGTTCTTCATGTGGATTCCGGTTACCATGTTGTTGGTATGAAAAATGTTGACGCACCAGATTTATCACCAGGACAGAAAAATAACACTTAAGAATGCGTGAACCTTATGAATAATGATTCAACGCTAGTCTCTTCTGAAAGAAGAGGACTAATGCTTGTCTTATCATCACCTTCCGGTGCTGGTAAGACAACTATTGTTAAAGAACTAATTAGACGTGATCCTGATTTAATCACATCCACATCCTTTACCACAAGACCTCAAAGACCTACAGAAGTCGATGGTGAGGATTATTTTTTTATCAAAGAACAGGAATTTCTTCTACATGTGGAAAATCATGAATTCTTAGAACACGCAAAAGTTTTTGGGAACTATTACGGCACACCTAAAGAAACTGTTTTCCAACATTTAGGACAAGGTAAAGATGTCGTATTTGATATCGATTGGCAAGGTACTCAGCAAATCAGTTCACAAGCCAGAGATGACTTAGTGACTATATTTATTTTGCCTCCGAGTATTGGCGTACTAGAAGCAAGACTTAGAGGAAGAAACCAAGACTTAGAAGAAGTTGTGAAATTCCGTATGGATTCAGCCCTATCTGAAATGAGCCATTGGCCAGAATATAATTATGTTGTTGTCAATAGAAGTTTAGATGAAAGTGTCGAAACTGTGCACTCCATTTTAGTAGCAGAACGACATAGAAGAAAGAGACAAACCCAACTTGCTGATTTTGTTAATGAAATGAGACACAACAACCATAGCTAAAATTGATTAAGGAATAAAGTATGTTAAATCATTCACCGGAAAATATGTATAGCACAACTATCGTGTGCGTTCGAACGAATGAAAAAGTCGTCATAGCAGGCGATGGCCAAGTTACTTTAGGCAATCAAATCATAAAATCTTCAGCAAGAAAAGTTCGTTTCCTTGCAAAAAACACTGTCCTTTCTGGTTTTGCAGGTGCAACTGCCGACGCCTTCACATTATATGAAAGGCTTGAAGCTAAACTAGAACAATATCCATCACAATTGATGAGAGCGTGTGTAGAGCTTGCAAAAGATTGGCGCACCGATAAATATTTAAGACGTCTTGAAGCGATGATGATTGTTGCAGACAAAAAAACAACGCTCGTACTCACAGGAAATGGTGACGTTTTAGAACCTGAAGATTCCGTCGTATCTATTGGGTCGGGTTCCGGTTTTGCACTAGCAGCAGCAAAAGCATTGGTGTCCATGAATCAACTTCAAGCTGAGGAAATTGCAAGAAGATCTTTAGAAATTGCAGGTGATCTATGCATCTATACCAATAAAAATATTCTTTTAGAAAGTATTGACCTATGACAACGTTAACACCCAAACAAATTGTTACAGAGTTAAACCGCCATATTATAGGACAAGAAGATGCTAAAAAAGCTGTTGCTGTAGCCCTTCGTAATCGCTGGAGAAGGCAACAATTACCCCCAAAATTGATAAATGAAGTTCTGCCTAAAAATATTTTGATGATAGGACCAACAGGTTGTGGTAAAACAGAAATTGCTCGTCGTCTTGCCCATTTAGCACAAGCTCCTTTTATTAAAGTTGAAGCAACGAAATTTACTGAAGTCGGCTATGTTGGGCGTGACGTCGAACAAATCATCAGAGATCTTATTGAAATAGCTTATGCCCAAGTTAAAACAAAGAAAAAACAGGAGTTTCAAGGAAAAGCTATTATTGTTTCGCAAGAAAAAATTTTAGATGTATTTGTTGGAGAATCTGCAAGTTTTGAAACGAGAGAAAAATTTCGTCAAAAATTGATAGATGGAGAACTTAATGACAAAGAAATAGAAATTAAAATCCAGGACAATACAAATTCAACCATGCCATCTATGGATATTCCAGGAGTTCCAGGCGCTAAAATGGGAATGATGAACTTAGGCGATATTTTTGGTAAAGCATTCACAACAAAGATTAAAGAAATAAAAACAACAGTTAAAAATGCACAAAAAATATTCATCGATGAAGAACTTGAATCACTTACAGACAATGAACAAATTATTAGAGAAGCAATTGATATAACAGAGCAAAGCGGAATTGTATTCATCGATGAAATAGACAAAATCTGTGCAAGATCAGATCGATACGGTGCCGATGTTAGTCGCGAAGGTGTACAACGTGATCTATTACCATTAATAGAAGGAACAACAGTATCTACAAAATATGGTAACGTAAACACAGACCACATCCTTTTCATTACATCAGGATCTTTTCATCTTTCAAAACCCTCAGATCTTTTGCCAGAATTACAGGGTCGATTACCCATCCGAGTCACTCTAAGAGGATTAACAGAAACAGATTTTGTACAAATACTAACCGAAGCCGAAGCTAATCTGATTGAACAATCGATAGCACTGATGAAAACAGAGAATATTGATCTGATTTATGAGAAAAACTCTGTAAAAGAAATTGCTCGCATTGCGGCCTATATAAATGATAACATCGAAAATATTGGTGCACGTCGATTGCACACAGTGTTGGAAAAAATTTTAGAAGACATCAGTTTTAATGCACCAGATCTTGAAGAAGAATCATTTAACATCACAACAGAGTATGTTCAAAACAAATTAAAGGCCTTCCAAGAAAACCAAGATCTCTCGCGTTTTATATTGTAAATTAATAAGGAAAAAACATGGAAAATTCAAAGAAAAACCAAGATGTAAAAGTTGCTTTCGATCAAGAAAAAGAAGCCGTTATTATTGATTTAGACAATCAAAATGCTTTGGAATCTTTAGAAGATGACGATTTTCTACCAGAAATAGATGACGAAACTTTTCATGACGCCACAACAAAAGTCTATGACTTGGTTATTGACAGCCTCGTTGAAGGATGTGCACCTGATGCAATCGAGATGAGTTTATATACTCTTTGGATGTCATCATGTTTTGATTTATTCGATGTTGCGGAAGAACTAGACAAAGTAGATCAAGATTTCATGGCAGATTTTGCAATTAAGTTGCTAGAAGATACCCTTAAAGAATTTGGAATAGAATTTGTTGAAGGTGAAGACACAGACATTTCTGAACAAGCATCTATTTTAATTCCTCTCAAAAAATGCTTAAAAAATAATTCAGCAATGAAAGATAAAGCAGATGAAATGGATTGTATTGATGAAAAAGTTCAATCTCTTATTCAAGAATTTGATGATCAAAAGTTATCTATTACCTATGATTTAAGAGACATTTTCCTGCATTTTTGGTTATTGCTTTTTGCAATGCAAACGAACGAAAACTTGGTTGTTAGATTGTTTAATCAATGGGATGACATACAAGAATATATTTATAATCATTTAATTGCAGTGATGAAAGATAAATTCAACGTTCAAGTTGATTAAAAAGTTTCACCAAAGACTAATTTTTGCTATACTTTTATTGAGGGTGATTTATTAGGCGAATATAGAAGTACACCTGGTCAGGTTCGAAAGAAAGCAGCCAATACTTCAGTATCTGGGTTAATAATGATCCCTCATTTTTCAAGGATGCAACTTCACTTTTAGATTTATAAATATTAATATCAGTGGATATTTTTAGGGTGAGAATAGTAATGAATCAGGTATCTCCATATCCATTTCTACAGCATAATTAATAACCGCATTGAATTAGTCCTGCACCGCAAAAACATTGCGAATTGTTTTTACTCAGCTTCTCGTGCGTTAACTTTGGTTGCCCATTTCTGTTTCCACATTTTTTTCCACTGTTACAAGTAGTAACACAAGCAGACAAACAAGAATCATTATTTGTAATACTCATTCCAGTAAGTTATGAAGATCCATCTGCTATCACATAAGGTCAATTCACAGATTCAGAGGATTGTACACTTGTAAAAATAAATGCACAAAATAGTGCTGCAATAAGATTAAACTTCATTTTTAAACCATATAGAAAATCATAATAATTATTGAAAATAATCTGTCTCCAATGATAGATTAAAATAATAATTTAGAATTTATCACCACATACATATCAAGAAATATTTACCAATATGTCTATTAGAAAGACTTAAACGTGAAATTAAATATTGGAATTATTGGATCAGGTGCATTTGGAACATCTCTTTCTCTGTATTTTTGTAACCAAAAGCACAAAACGACATTATATACATTATCAGACCATAGGACAAAACCTCTTTTAGCAAACAGAGACAATCATAAATATTTACCTCATCACTTTCTACCACAAAGATTAGAAATTCTTACATCTGTAGCAAATATTGGTCAACAAGATATCGTTGTTATAGCTCTTCCCGTTTCGGCTATTGTTCCGTTTTTTGAAGAACACGTGGCATACTTTCAAAAATTCAATGGAAAAATAATTTTGGCAGCAAAGGGTTTTTTGCCACTCGAATATTCAACATCAGGTTGCATCTTTTTAGCTGATTTCCTTGTTCAAAAAATGAATATTAAACCATACGTTTTATCAGGACCTAATTTTGCCTCAGAAATTGCAGAACAAAAAATTTCAGCATCCACACTTGCTGGATTTAACGAAGAAGAAACGCTTAAAATATCACAAGCTTTAAGTTCTGAATACTGGAGAATATACCCTTCTAACGATGTCATGGGAGTGTCATTTTGTGGCGCAGCTAAAAACGTATATGCCATAGCTTCGGGCATTGCATCTGGCCTTGAATGTGGTCAAAATACGTTGTCTGCCTTAATTACACGATCATTAGCCGAGATGAAACGTTTAGGTGTAAAACTTGAAGCACAAGAAAGTACTTTTTTAGGTCTAAGCGGTGTTGGCGATATGATTTTAACGTGTACAAGCACACAGTCACGCAACATGAAATTTGGTTTAGAATTATCAAAAGGAAAATCTGCTGTTGATGCATTAAGCATTTCCAAAGGTGTCGTTGAAGGTTACAAAACTTGCCAAAGACTATTTCAACTGTCGAGGGAATACGATATCCATATGCCTATTGTGAACAGCATTTACGGAATGTTGTATGAAAATCAGGACCTTAAAACTTCTATAAAGAAAATTACAGACCTACCCCTTAAAGCTTATGAAAAACAATAGTTTTGCGCACCCCTTAAACAAGGTATCATAATACCGCACGTGAGATATCAAAAAAACGTTGACTTTACGAGGCTATTTGGTATAATGGTTAAATAAAGGAGTAATGATATGAATAAATCTACACAATCTATCCGTCCACAAGACGTTGAAAAAAAGTGGATTCTCATTGATGCACAAGATTTAGTACTTGGTAGACTGTCAACAATAGTTGCAAACCGCTTACGTGGTAAACATAAATCAAGTTACACACCTCATGTTGATTGCGGTGATTACGTCGTTGTTGTTAATGCAGAAAAAGTCCATTTAACAGGAAAAAAATTAACAGATAAAAAATTCTATTGGCACACAGGATACCCAGGTGGTATTAAAGAGCGTACCATGGAAACAATTCTTACCGGCAGATTCCCTGAAAGAGTCGTTGAAAAAGCTGTAGAAAGAATGGTTCCACGTGGTCCACTTGGTCGTCAAATCATGAAGAATCTAAAAGTTTATGCTGGAGCTGCACATCCACATGAAGCACAAAACCCACAAGTTTTAGATGTTTCAAGTATGAACGAAAAAAATAAGCGGAGAATTTAAGTATGGAAACAAAGCTTGAAAAAAAGACATTGAACGATCTAAAAGCATCTACCGTTGCTTTGAATCCTCAGTCATCACATTCATATGAAAGTACTCCAATCGAACGTGTTAGAAAAGTTGACGCTCAAGGTCGATCATATGCGACTGGCAAAAGGAAAGATGCCGTTGCTCGTGTTTGGGTAAAACCTGGACAAGGTAAGATTATGGTTAATGGCAAAGAATGGGTAAATTATTTTGCTCGTCCAGTTTTGCAAATGATCATTGAACAACCTTTTTCAATCGCAAACAGATCTAACCAATTTGACGTATACTGCACCATTAAAGGCGGTGGATTATCAGGTCAAGCTGGTGCGTTACGCCACGGAATCAGTAAAGCATTGGTTTTATTTGAACCAGATTTGCATACAGTTTTGAAAAAAGCTGGATTTCTTACACGTGATAGTCGTGTTGTTGAACGTAAAAAATACGGTCAACCTAAAGCTAGACGCCGTTTCCAATTCTCGAAACGTTAATATTCTGGAGGCTTCGGCCTCCTTTTTTTATCGATTTTTTTTATCTGAATAACAGGCACACCGTGGACAAAAAATATATTCATCTTCAATTTGATTTAGATCAAGATTTTAATTTCAACAAAAGCGTTGCTATTGACACAGAAGCTATGGGTTTAAAGTATCACCGCGATAGAATTTGTCTATTACAAATTAAATCAGATATCCCTAACGATCCCATCAGACTTGTGCAATTTACAGGTGGTGACTTTTCAAAATCTCCTCGGTTAAAAAGTTTGCTTTCGAATGATGAAATAGAAAAAATATTTCATTTTGCACGTTTTGATATTGGCCTTCTTCAACACACTTTCAACATAAGAATTAATAATATATTTTGCACTAAAATTGCATCAAAATTAGTTCGAACATATACGCAGCAGCACAGCCTCAAAGCCTTATGTAAAGATTTTTTAAACATTGATCTTGCTAAGGAAGAACAAACGTCGGATTGGGGTAATACTCAGCTTACAGAAGCACAATTAAAATATGCTTCCCAAGATGTACTATATTTACACGCTTTACAAGATAGATTAATACCTTTGCTACAACGAGAAAATAGAATGGATCTATTCAAAGATTGCTGTAGATTTTTACCCGCACGTTGCGAACTAGATTGTATGATTGATGATAAATATGATATTTTTGCACACCATGACTAGCACTTTTGTTTGAAAAATTTTATTTCATATTATTTTTTTTCATTCTCTCTTCATTTTCATGTGGCATCATCATAGTATAATCAATTAAGCAATTCATATGACCCATGGATGATAAAATTTTATGGACAGCACCTGAACAAAGGAAAAAAACTTCTAATCTGACAGCGTTCATCCATAAAAATGATATCAATAGCACCACCTACTCTGAATTGCATAACTGGGTCGATGAAAACAATGAAAAATTTTGGAACTATCTTTGGGATTTTTGCGGTATTAAAGGAACAAAACTTCTTCCTGTCAAAAGCACTTCTTGGCCCCATTCTGAATATGAATTTGAATCAACTCGATTTTTTCCCAATTCACAATTAAACTATGCAGAAAATCTATTACAAGGTGATGACCATGAAATTGCTCTTCACGTATGCAATGAATCAGGTTTTTTTAAAACTTATACCTATAAAGAACTGCGCCATCACGTAGCTTGTGTTCAACAATTTCTTCTTCAAAACGGTATTCAAAAAGGAGACCGTATTGGTGGATATATCGCAAACAATGCCGAAGCAGTTATTGCAATGCTTGCAGCTACTTCAATTGGTGCTATCTGGACGGCTTGTTCTCCTGATTTTGGAGTGCAAAGTGTTTTTGATCGGTTCAAACAAACAAAACCCAAAATTATTTTCGTCACAGTTGATTATATATATTCAGGTAAAGAATTTAATCAAATTGATAAAATTTCTGAAATTGTCAACAAACTGAACTCTGTAGAAAAAATAGTATTATGTAATCAAAAAATTGGTTCAGCAGAAAACCTATCATCTGAAACCTATATTTCTTTTGAGACTATCGTTGCTAGTGATTTACAATCTCATTTACTTTTTGAACCATGTAACTTTAATGACCCTTTATTTATTCTCTATTCTTCAGGAACCACAGGAGACCCAAAGTGTATTGTACACGGTATTGGTGGAACTTTATTAACCCATCTAAAAGAACATCAATTACAATGCGATATTAAAAATGGCGATTGCGTATTTTACTACACAACCTGTAGTTGGATGATGTGGAATTGGCTTGTCAGTTGTTTATCATCAAAGGCTTCTATTGTTTTGTATGATGGTTCTCCATTCCATTCTCATGCACACATATTATTTGAATATATTCAAAAACTTAAAATTACATTTTTTGGTGTGTCTGCAAAATATCTAAGCTACCTTTCCAAGAATCATATACCACTCAATTACGATCTTTCATCATTAAAAACGATTAGTTCAACAGGTTCTCTTTTGGCACCTGTTACCTATGACTATGTCTATGAAAAAATTAAACAAGATGTTCAGCTGATGTCTATTTCTGGTGGAACAGATATTGTATCCTGCTTCCTCATAGGTAACCCTTGGGATCCCGTTATGCGTGGGCATATGCCACAAGCAGGGTTAGGTTATAGCTTAGCAGTTTATAATGATCAGATTATATATCCAGAAGAACCAGAGCATCTACCTCTTTATGAAGCAGGAGAACTTGTCTGTATTAAGCCCTTCCCTAGTCAGCCTTTATTTTTTTGGAATGATTATAACCCTGAAACAAAGACATCTCATTCGCCTGCTATTCATTATCATAATTCCTACTTTTCACGGTTTAAAAATGTCTGGCACCATGGGGATCGTGTATCTAAAACAATACATGGAACTTATTTAATGTTTGGGCGTTCCGACACAATTTTAAATCCAGGGGGAGTACGAATAGGAACAGGTGAAATATATAAACAACTAGAAGACCTTCATGAAATTACAGAAGCTCTCGTGATTGGCCAGCATTGGGAAGATGATGTCAGAATTATTTTATTTATAATGCTAAAATCGGGAATAACCTTAACAGATGATTTTGCAAAAACCGTTCAAAATATTATTCGAAATAAAACAACAGCTAGGCATGTTCCTCACTATGTTTTACAAGTCCAAGATTTACCAAGGACTAAAAATGGAAAAATTTCTGAAATTGCTGTAAAAAATTTAGTACATGATATTGAAAACACCAATTTATCATCACTTGAAAATCCGCAAAGCTTAGACGAAATTAGAAAACTTTTTCACATTTTTAAAGCAAATTAATCTTGCTGCGCTGTGGCATCATGGATAAATAAAGCATAATGGATAAGGCAATGAAACCTGTCCATTGCATAAGAGTTAATTTTTCATCGAAAAAAAACATTCCTAAAAATACCGTAAATGCAGGCTCTACTGCTGAAATCAAGGATGTTTTAACTGTTCCAATTTTTTGCACAGCTTTTATGAAATAGTATAAAGGACCTATCGTACACACGGAGGATAAAATAACTTCATCCCATAGCATTTCATAGGTTAAAAATTGAAAGTCTCCACCAAACCCAGTGGTAAGCGCAACAAATAGTCCAGATAAAAAACATACGCAAAAAGTTAATTCCATAGGCTTAAGCAGGAATTCTTTAGTGCCGTAAATGTACATGGCATAACCAACAGAAGCTATTAAAGCATATGTAACGCCTTGAAATAACATATCTTCACCAGAAAATTCTCCCAACGTGAAAAGGTATACACTGATAATAGCAAGTAATACACTCCAGTATTGAGTTCCTGTAATGTTTGTTTTGAGAAACACTCGATTAATGAATACTAAAATAGCAGGGTAAGTAAAAAGTACACTAATCGATAATCCAATACCTATTTTTTCAGCAGATATTACATAATAGTAGGAGGATACAATGAAATAGAAACTGACGAGACATACTTTTATCCATTCTATTTTTAACAACCTGAAAAAATCTTTAGTCAGAAATCCTATGCAAAATAGTGATCCACCTAAAAATCTCCAAAAAAGTACGTTTTCGGGACTCATCCCCGTTACCAGCATTTTTTTTGTAAATACTGGAAGAAAAGCATAAAGCAATGACGCTAAAACAGCGTACAATATGCCTTGTGTATTTGTTTTAAATGAATTAAAAAAGACTTTTAGCAAAAAAAATAGTAATTCGTGAACTTTCCTTATTCTATCTTACCTAGCTCAAAATATCAAAGTAATTCTTTTAATAAATCAATCACATGTTCTGGATTCGATGCAAACTGTACAATATCACGATGATGAGGTTTACAAAAGTTTTCATCCGCTACATTATAAATAATCGATTTCAGAGGCTCCCAATAATTATTAGTATTTAAAACGACAATGGGATTTTCATGAAGATTAAGCTGTCTCCATGTAATGACTTCAAAAAGTTCATCTAGCGTTCCAAAACCACCCGGTAAAACCACAAAAGCTGATGCTTTTTTTACCATATTCATTTTACGTGTATGCATTGAATCCACGATATGCAATTCAGATAACCCTGAATGAGCACCTTCTCTATCATCCAAGTGGAAAGGGATATATCCCACAACATGTGCTTTTGCTTCCAATGATGCGTCAGCCACAATGCCCATAAGGCCAAGGCGACCACCACCGTAGACTAGTCCAAATTTATTTTCACCTATCAGGCGACCTAGATCGCGCGCAGCTTGTCTATAAACTTCATTAACATCTCCTGCTGCACCACAATAAACACAGATATATTTTACTGCATCAACTTCTGACATATTTTTTCCTTTTTTCTTTTATCGTACTATACGATCTATATAGACTGCTATGCTATTATAAAAAATTAAACAAAAAGTTAAACAATGATGCAACATACAAACGAAATCATATACAAGTTTCAAGTATTTAAAGCAAAATCTAATTTTAAAATTGAATTACTCCATTTTGTAGGTTGTGAAGAAATATCTAAAGAATATGAATTTATTGTATGGATATCTATTCATTCACCATGGGAAGAAATTGAAAATCTTTTAGGTTGTTATGCCACTATCACTGCAAATACTAACAATGAAACCCATTTTTACAACGGAATAATCGATGAAATAGAATGCTACAGACAGTATCTAAACACTGAAGGAACATTGCAAAGCCATCTTAAAATCAAACTCAAGTCTATGTTGTCTCTGATGCAAAGAAGTCAACGCTTTGCCGTTTATCAAAATCTTTCTAGACAAGAAATTATTCGAGAACTCGTTAATCGATATGCACTTTCATTTAAAATTTCAGGCATCAGAGAAGATGACAAAAAAATTGAATTCTATAACCAATTCCAAATTTCTGATGATGAGTTACTACAAAAAATACTTTCAGACTTAGATCTATACTTTTATTTTAAACATGAATTTTCAGAACACATACTTATTTGCGAAAATAGTCTTTCAACTTCTAACGGAAAATCGATACGAAAATTTTCCCTCAATTATACTGAATCTGGAAAAGATATTGAAGTGGATCAAATTTATGATTTATCCATTCTGTATAAAAACACACTCATATCGTCAACAGCTGCTACTTATAATTATCAAAACCCTAAAAGTATTTTAAAATCTACGTATCCATCAGCTTTGAAGGCAGCAGATTATCAAGTTTACCCCATCAGTACCCAAACCCACGAACAAACAGATCGTTATGCCAAAAACATGTTGTTGGCTAAAGAAACAGAATCTTTAAATTATGAATTACTAACAACCATAACGCATCTTTCACTGGGTGATGTGATTCAAATTGAAAAAAAACAAAATCAGTATGAATCAAAAGATTTATTTATACATAAAATTATTCACATTTATACCTCACGCAAAGAAGATATAAATGAAGAAATAAAACAATTTTTGAAAGATCATCATGTCAAAAAAAATGTGGATTCAATACTGAGTAAAGAAATTGCGTATTTTAACTATGTACAATCTATACCTAATGATAAACCCTATGTCGTTGATCACAACACCAAGACATTCCAAAACCCTTCGCCGCTACCAGCAAGGGTAGTATCACCGCCGAACAAAGCTGCGGCAATCGATGCAAAAGGTAGAATTCCAATACAGTTTTTTTGGGAAAGTGGGACATACTCTACAACGTGTTGGGTTCCTTTAGCGCAGTCTCTTGTGGGTAGAAACTGGGGCACTATGTCAATACCAAGACCAGGCATGGATGTCATCGTTGAATTTTTACATGGAGACATCAATCATCCTATTATCGTGGGATGTCTGAGTAATGATGAAAATAAACTTTCACCAGAACAAATCAACCAACCATGGTCTTTGTCATATTTTTCTAATTCACTATCTGATCCTAAATTTTCAAGTCAGTTAGCTATTTCTGATCAAAACAATAATGAAAAAATATATATCAAAGCTGGAAGAAATTTAGAATGTAAAGTTAATCATTCTATATTGTTTGATGTCAATCAAGATTCTACTCTGCTCATTAAAAATGGAAAAGGGTCGATTGTTTTAGAAGGTAAAGAGTCTTCTTTTAACATTATGGTTGGGAAAACATCTGTAAAAATTAGCAACGGAGAAGTATCCGTTTTTTCACCAAACCCAGTTAACATCACAAGCGAAAAAGGTATTCATTTAGATAGTCATCAATCCATACAATTCAAAGCACCTCGCATTAATTTTAACACAGCAGATATGAAAATTAATGCTACCGAACTTAGTATTGCTACACAATCAACGTCATTTCACGCATCAAAAACCATAAATATCAAGGCTGGAATAAAAGTAATGATTGATTTCCCTGGAAAAACACATCTCTTTCCTATGGCATAGATTATTATGTAGTTAGAGGTTGCAGGATAATTATATTTTTGTCACACTTAAATAAAATTAGATTAAAATTTGATTTATGAAACAAAGACCACTCTCTCCTCATTTACAAATTTATAGACCACAATGGTCTTCTTTTATCTCTATACTTCATCGCATAACGGGTATCTATCTATTTATTAATTTGATTTTTGCATCTCTTTATCTTTTTCTTTTATGCTGTCATGCCCATCTTTTTAACATTTTACTTAGTATTATTGAACATTCTCCTTATATTTGTTTGACACATCTATTTTTGTGGGCCTTAACATTCCACGCTTTAAACGGTATTAAATATTTCTTTTGGGCAAAATCAAAATTAATGAAAAAAAAATACATTAATATTTTAGGCCCGACCATTTTGTTGTTAGGCCTTCTATGCACAACTTTTATTATTTTATATTAAGATATTTTTTATGAAAGCAACCAAACATTGGCTCCTTCAAAGAGTATCAGCAGGACTATCTTTAATAGGTACTATTTTTACCATTCTATTCATCAAACAGCATCTTTTTCAAAGTGTAAATGTATTAAAAAAATCCCTCTCTCAACCGATGATAGCACTTATGATTATATGTACATTTATCACTTTTTTGTACCATGCGCGATTAGGTTTACACATCATTATTACGGACTATCTTAAAGGTAAATCACAAAAAATATTTCTTACTTTAGTTGATGCCACAAGCTTTCTAGCGATTTTTGCCATCCTATATTCACTTATCAAATTAACGGTAAAGACATCATGAAAATAGCTGAAAATATTATACATCATCACTATGATGTTGTTGTACTTGGGGCTGGAGGTGCTGGGCTACGGGCAACACTTGGGATGTGTCAGGCCAATCTTAAAACGGCATGCATTACTAAAGTGTTTCCAACTCGCAGTCATACTGTCGCTGCCCAAGGTGGTATTGGAGCAGCACTCGGCAACATGAACGATAATGACGATTGGCGCTATCATTTTTACGATACTATTAAAGGATCTGATTGGTTAGGCGATCAAGATGCTATCGAATATATGTGCAAAAATGCCATTTCAGCAGTCGTAGAGTTGGAACATATGGGGGTGCCCTTTTCAAGAACAGAATCAGGACATATTTATCAGCGCCCTTTCGGTGGACATACTTTAGACCATGGGAAACAAATGGCACATCGCGCGTGTGCAGCAGCAGATAGGACAGGACATGCTATATTGCATACGCTGTATCAACAATGCATGCAACATAACGCAGAATTTTTTATTGAATATATAGCCCTAGATCTTGTGATGAACGATGACGGTGAATGCTGTGGGTTATTAGCATGGAATCTTGAAGACGGTCGTTTACATTTTTTTCAAGCTCATTTAGTGGTGATTGCCTCAGGTGGTTTTGGTCGTATTTATCAATCCTGTACATCTGCTCACACGTGTACAGGTGACGGAAATGCTATGATTTTACGTGCTGGCCTACCTTTGCAAGATATGGAATTCATACAATTTCACCCCACAGGCATTTATGGAGCTGGGTGCTTAATCACTGAAGGCGCAAGAGGTGAAGGCGGATATCTTACCAATTCTTCTGGTGAACGTTTTATGGAACGCTATGCACCTAATGCAAAAGATCTTGCTTCTAGAGACGTTGTTAGCCGTGCCATGACCATAGAGATAATGGAAGGTAGAGGCGTTGGACCTCAAAAAGACCACATTCTTCTTCATTTAGAGCATATAGATTCCAACACACTGCATGAACGCCTTCCTGGAATTATGGAAACAGCTAGAATTTTTGCTGGTGTTGATGCATCAAAAGAGCCTATTCCCGTTCTTCCAACGGTTCATTATAACATGGGAGGCATACCTACCAACATACAAGCTGAAGTCATGCTATCAGATAAAAATGATACCGTTAAAGGCTTAATGGCTATTGGTGAAGCAGCATGTGTATCTGTTCACGGTGCCAATAGATTGGGTACAAATTCTTTACTCGATATCATTGTTTTTGGAAGATCTGCAGCTTTAAGAGCACAAGAAATTATAAAAAAGGGAAGACCTTATCGAAATTTCAATCCAGACAAATTATCCCAGCTTATAGAACGATTTGAATCGATTAAGTCCCAAAATGGTAACCATAACGTGCACCATATCAGATCTAAGATGCAAAAAATTATGCAACAGTACTGTGCCGTTTTTAGAACAGAAGAAACACTTCAAAAAGGGTTGGAGTTGCTGCAAGCTTTAAAACATGAGTTGGATGATTTAAAAATTAAAGACAAAAGCAATATTTGGAACACCGATCTTTTAGAGGCTTTGGAATTACACAATATGTACGAATTAGCTGTTATCACCATCAATTCAGCACTGTATCGCAAAGAATCAAGAGGTGCACACGCTAGAGATGATCACCAAAGCAGGGATGACATCCATTGGCTTTATCATAGCCTAGCAAACCTTAATTTAAACGATTTTACAGTAGACTTCAAAAAGCGTCCTGTGCAACTGAAACCTTTAACAGACGAAGTAAAGTCAATTGCACCTAAAGAACGTGTTTACTAATGATCTATTTAATCTTCTGATTCTTCAGATCCATCCAAATTTACAGATTCATTACCTTGAGAATCATCCGAAACCCTCTCTACATTTTGATTATCTTCCTTTTTTCGAAGCTCTCTAGTCTTTTTAGAAAAAGCAAGAGGAATATCTCTTTTTCTAAATTCTGATAGAAGTCTTTTATAAAATTCCATTGAAAAATCATTTTCTGGATCAGGTGTAATTTTGATTTGGCTTTTAGCATTGATGCCCCAATGATCAATTTTTTGAATAACCACAGGTGATAACTCTGATTTAATCCATTTACCAAAAAAATTATCATCTTTCAAAGAATAATATACAGCATGGTAAGATTCTACGACATCATCAAAATTGGCATCATGGCCCACTGTAACAATCAATTCAGCACACGTGAATTCACGTGTGCAGTTCATAATACTGCTAGCTTGTGAAAAGGGAATAAGCTGCAAACTTCCAGATTGATATCTTAAAACAATAGCACGCAAAGACATGGATTCGACATACCCTTCTTTGTCCCCAATTTTGACATAGTCACCAACAGAAATATTTCCATCAAACAGGGTAAACAAACCATTGATGATATCTTTAATGGTGTTTTGTGAAGCAAAAGAAAAACCGAAACCTAGTGCCAAGACGCTTCCATAGATAGGTGCTGTGTCTAGTCCCAATTGTTGAGCCATCATCAGTAAAGTTAAAAACCCTAAAGCCCAAGTAATAACAGATTCAATAATGGGGAAAATTGTTTCTGCTAATTGAAAACGGTGCTTATCTTTATGGTATGCATCAGCATGATGCTGAGCTTTATGTAAATTCAACAACTTCTTGATATGCTTATTTAGTGCAGTTTTTGCAAATCTGTTGACAAAATTAAAGCATACAATTATAAGTATTATTTTTGAAATCTTGATAAAAAAATCGAGCCAATTAATTTTTGTAACTGTTTTGAATAAATTTTCGGGTGTGAAAAAATTATCAGGGAACATTACTGTAGAATCCTCTTTTGGATCTTCCTTTTTAAGTTCCTCACCTTTTTTTTTATCACGTTTAGGTTCTTTTTCATCTTTTTTATCTTTATCGGTAATGCCTTCCGGTACTGATTCTTTAGGGGGGTTAATTTTATCTTTTTTTTCCTGACCCAAATCTTTTGGTTCATCACCCAAAGAAGGTTTTTTCTCTTGATCAATTTTCAAGGGTTTTAAATCTTCTTTTTCTTCTATTGGTTTAGCATTCATTTTTGAATCATTTTGTAGCGAATTAACAGCATCGTTACTATCATTTTTTTTTCGAACAGCTGAAGGACTACTCAGAAAAGGATCATTAAATCCTTCGTGCATATTTCTAGGTTGATCATCAGATGATCTTTTTCTATGTCTATCAACACTATTCGAGACAGCGTCTCTTTTACCAGCATAACCAAAATTGTCATCTTGATTATTCTGTTGATAAGTGTCTTTTTCGTAACCTACCAAAGAAGAAGCAAGATTTATTGAACTAAAAATCAAACAAAAAGAAAAGGATATCTTAATTTTTTTTAAAATCATCTCTAATAATACTCTAGAAACACAACACTTACATGTTAATATAAAATACGCTTCATTAATACTCCATTAATACTGTAAAAAACATCTTATGTATCTGTTGCATATCATTCCTTTAACGCGTCTTAATAAAACCTATAGCTATACATGTAATGAAAATTTACACATTGGACAAATCGTAAAAGTTGAAGTTAGAAATAAAAAATATCTAGGCATTGTTTTAGCATTAAAAGATCATATTCAGAGCCAACAGCAAGCATTTAAAGAAGTATCAGAAGTTTATCCCTGGATACTTCACACGCATTTCATTCAATTTGCTGCAAAAGTTTCTGAATATACCATGATAGAACTAGGTTTAGTTTTTGGTATGTGCCTTCCTTCCTCATTTTTAAAAAAAGATTTAATATATTTACCAAAAAAAACTGAAAATTCATTCCCAGAAAAATTGCAATTATCAAAGGATCAAGAACGCGCACTGGGGGCTTTAAAAAAAGAGGCTATGGACAGAAAGGTGATTTTATTGGATGGTGTAACAGGATCAGGGAAAACATCGGTCTATTCTCAATTCATTTTAGAGATACTCCAAACGGGGAAAAAGGCCTTGGTTTTAATACCAGAAATATCATTAGCGGAAATAATATCCGAACGACTGAAAGTCTTATTTAACATAGAACCCATTTTATGGCACAGCAATATCAGTCCTGCCAAAAAAAGAAAAATCTGGATGGATTTGCAAATACCTGGGCCTCAGCTTATTATTGGCACAAGGTCTGCACTTTTTTTACCTATGAATGATCTTGGGATAATTATCGTCGATGAAGAACATGACACATCATTCAAACAGCAAGATCAAGGCTGCTATAACGCTCGTGATATGGCTATATTGAGGTCACATATAGAAAATATGCCTATCATACTTTCATCAGCAACACCGTCTTTAGAAACGTATTATCATGCCAAAACCAATAAATACGCTTGGGTTACTTTAGATAAACGCTATAGTAATGCTGAACTTCCAGATATTGAACTGGTCGATTTTCAAACTAAACCCCACAATATTTTTTCAACTGAACTTATTGAAAGAATTAATTTAACTTTATCACAAGGTGAACAAGCCCTTTTGTTTATGAATAAGCGTGGTTTTTCAAATTCAGTGTACTGCAAAATTTGCGATAAAGTTTTGAAATGTCCTTCTTGTGATATGGCGGTATCTTACCACAAACATAAAAGGTTATTGAGATGTCATAGCTGTCATTTTGAACAGCCTCTTCAGTCTTGCAAAGACTGTGGTAAAAACCAACTATCCTTTTTTGGAATAGGTGTTGAACAAGTTTATGAAGAAGCTCAGATTTGTTTTCCTAATGCTAAAATCTGCTGTTTATCAAGTGATTTATCCATTAATCAACAATCAGAAGAAGACCAGTTACAACTAATTCAAGATATTGAAAATAAAAAATATGACATCATTGTAAGTACGCAAATTTTAGCTAAAGGACATAATTTTTTTAGTCTCTCTACCGTTGGAATTTTGAATGCTGAAAAGGGATTAATGATTCAAGATTTAAGGTCTTGTGAAAAAACATTTCAGCTTTTAACGCAAATGTCAGGCCGTGCAGGACGACATATTGATACAAAGGGATATGTTATTATTCAAACCGATGATCCATCGCACCCCCTTTTTCAAAGCCTTAAAAATTATAATCGGAATGAATTTTATGATCTTGAATTAGCGCAAAGAGAATTGTTTGAAATGCCACCCTTTTTAAGACTTGCTTCTGTTTTAATTTCCGGATTATCAGAAAAATTAGTGCAACAAACATCTCGAGATCTTTTAAAGTACATGAACAACCATATAGAAGGAATTTTCATTCACGGCCCTACTGAAGCCGGTGTATATAGAATGAATTCTCAATATCGTTTGCGCTTTTTAATTCAAATTCAAAAAAATAAAAATGTGCAAAAATTTATTCAAGATTGGCTTGCGTGTCTAAAAGTTCCATCGGGAATTAGAATATATGTCGATATTGACCCCATCAGCTTTTAGGACCTATTTTATCTAGATAAAGTATATGAAATTGATATTTGAAAAATATAAAAATAAATTTCTTTATTTTTATGGCGGAGAGAGAGGGATTCGAACCCTCGATACAGTCTCCTGTATACACGATTTCCAATCGTGCGCCTTCAACCGCTCGGCCACCTCTCCGTTTATTCAATTATTTTAACCAATATTAACGGCGAAGACAAGAATTTAATTAATTCAAATTTTAAAAAACATTTTAATCTTTGATCATTTGCTCACAAACATTAAATTAATAAGACTTTAAAGTTCTCGCCCATCATCGTTTTTGATATCAAACGCGAAACTTGCATAGCTAGTTCATAAGCCTTTTGGGGATGAACTTGCGATAATTGCTCAAGACGCAGCAATATACCCCATTCTTCTAAAAAATGAGCTTGTGTCATAATTTTTGTATTTATAGGGTTAAAAACTTTAGCAAGTTCTGTGAAATTAATTTGATGAGAAATATCTGCATCACCAAGATAATCAAACACATTAACTTTTTGGTGTCTGTAAACAGTTTGCAATGTTGAAATAGACGATTGTTGAATATATCCATAATCAAAAAAGATACCTTTTCCACCGTCTCGATCAAAAACATGCTTTAAAAACTGAGCTATTTTAATTGTTTCAACATCTTCTTCAACGATATTAGTTGATTCATCACAAAATTCGAATTCTTGATTTTGGTTATTAAAGCAAACTATTCTCTCCATTCGTTGGTTGAAACGATCAACATAATTTTGGCGAATGGGAAGAGCATCAAAAAATTCGTTTGCATAACAATATAGATACCCTTCAGATGGAATATCAGCAATATCTGAGAAATGTTTTGCTTTTAAAAGGTAATGGTTTTTTTTTGACCATGATTCTAAGACCTTCTTTTGAAGATTTTTCAAACTTTCGCTTTTTTCAATTAGCGATATAGTGAGTGCATCCATAAAACCGGGATATTTTTTAAACACATTTAAGAGATCAACCAATAAAGTTCCCCGACCAGGCCCCAGTTCAACAAGATGTACTCTACTCGGTTTGTTTTTCACATGCCAATCATGCAGTATATATATTGCAATAACTTCACCAAAAAGTTGCGAAATTTCAGGAGACGTTATAAAGTCCCCATCACATCCTATAACTCTATTTTTAGCATAATAACCCAATTCAGGATGGTATAAGACTAAATTCAAGAAATCAAATACAGGTATTTTTCCATCACGCATATTGTTTAAAATAATGGATTGAAGTGATGAGGATTGCTGATCCTGAACAATGTTCATTTTTTCAAGATGCATTTCCTATAGATCCCTAAAATTCCTAAAAGAATCATAGGCAGCGATAAAATTTGACCAGCTGTAAAATGGATTCCCAAAACCAAAGATTCTCCATCAGGTGTACGGAACAGTTCACAAAAGGATCGAAGCAACCCATACAAAATTAAAAACACAAAAGACAAAAATCCATCACCTACATTTTTATATTTTTTAAAAAGAACGTGCAAAATAAAAGCCAAGAAAAGACCCTCTAACAAAGCTTCGTATATTTGACTAGGGTGTCTTGATAAAGTGTCTACTTGAAGAAAAATCATAGACCAGGGAAGATCCGATACTCGACCATAATGTTCCATATTAATAAGATTTCCAATACGACCAAAAAACAAACCGATAGGTGCACATGTCGAAATCAGATCACTGTATTTCCAAAAAGAAAGATTCGTTTTTTTTGAATAATAAATCAAAAATAATATAAGGCCAACCATTCCGCCATGGAACGACATCCCTCCTCCTCTGATTTCTAATATTTTCAAAGGATTTTGTATAATAGAATCCCAATCATAAAAAATACAAAAACCAAGCCTTGCACCAATAATAACACCTAAAATCAGTGGTGTTAGCAAACCATCAAAAGTTCCCAAATCAATATGAAATCTATCAACCATTTTACGAGCATAGTTCCAAGCAAGCATAAGCCCAAAACAATACAGAATGCCGTACCAAAAAATAGAAAATCCCATAATATTTATTGCTATGGGATTAATTTGAGGGAACACAAAATGTGAAAACATTTTATAAAACGTGTTTTTGAATAAGTTGCTTTGTTTCTTCTGGACCAGACCAGTGACTAATTTTCACCCATTTATTTTTTTCTAAATCTTTATAGTGAGTAAAAAAATGTTCAATTTGCTTACAAATTCCTTCAGGAAGGTCTTCGTAATGTTCAACTTTATAAAATGGGTTAAGTGACTTATGCGGAACAGCAATGATTTTTTCATCCATCCCTTTTTCATCTTCCATGACTAACATACCAATGGGTGTTATTTGAACAATCACACCGGGTAAAAGAGGGTATGGATCAACCACTAAAACATCAACAGGGTCTCCATCATCTGCTTGTGTGTGTGGAATAAATCCATAATGAGCAGGATAATACATAGGAGTTTGGATATAACGATCGACAAAAAGCGCACATGAATCTTTATCAAATTCATACTTTACTGGAAATGTGCCTTGTGGGATTTCTATAATCACATTCAAATTATTCGGAATATCTATCCCTGCTTTAATTTTTTCTAAATTCATAAATTTCTATTAACCTTAATTTTTCTTTAAAATATAGTAACGTATTTCACGATCATGCAAAAGCGCTTTTTGATGATATCGTGTTTGAACATATTCTTTCCAAGGAAGCAAAGTTTCATCTTTGTTCACCCAAGTGAATAATTCTTGTGCAATCTCTGAATTCAAAATTTCTTCAATCCAACTTTGATAAGAAGGATGGTCCGTAGCTATTCGAAATTCGCCATTGTTTTTTAATAAACGATGTAATGTGGGTAAATTTTCTTGATGGAAAAATCTTCTTTTCCAATGCTTTTTTTTAGGCCAAGGATCAGGAAAAAGTAGATATAAAATATCTAACTCTTTATCTTTCATATCCGCTATTAAAAATCTTGCATCACCATTAAGAATCGAAATGTTTTGAACATTTTCGGCCTCTATTTTTTGAAGTAATTGAGCAACACCATTTTCAAAAGGTTCACACCCCAAAAATAAACAACATGGATTTTGCACGGCTTGATGAAACAGGTGTTCACCGCCACCAAAACCAATTTCCATAACCTTTGGACCATTAGTTTCTTTTAAGAAATTTTCACAAGAAAATTTGGGTAGCAATGATTGCATTAAAATATTTTGGTCTTGTGTTAGCGAACCGCATCGCGTTCTACCATATAATCTTTGAGAAGTCATTAAAAATAAACTTTAAAAAAACATTTACCGTACACATGGTGGGCGCCACAGGGATCGAACCTGTGACCCGCTGATTAAGAGTCAGCTGCTCTACCAACTGAGCTAGGCGCCCGTACGTTTCAAACGATACTTAAATAACATAGAAAAAAAACTACCACATTGCAATAAAAAAGGATAGCCTTAATATATAGACCTTTCATTAAATATTTTTCTTGAAAAATTTTGATCTATTTCTAAAACCTTTCAGTTTGCACAATGGTGCAGGCGAAATGTTAATTTATAATCCTGTCTATAACGAAATCATAGAAGCAAGAAGAGAAGATGACCCTACCCTTTCACAAGGCATATGGAAGCAAAAACCAAAAATTGCAGACTGGAATAAAGCCGAAACTTTAACAACTGATATTTTAATAAACAAAAGCAAGGATCTTAGAGTCTTGGGCTGGTTGATTGAATCATGGGTAATGACCCAAGGTTTAGAAGGTCTTCGCCAATCTTTGATTTTATTACAAAAATTTTGTGAAACTTTTTGGCCTGTTCTTTACCCTAATGCCTATTCTATTTTTGAGGAACTTAGACCCGAAAAAGATGATAACGATTCTCTCTTTAACGACCAACCCATTCCATCGGACGAAACATTTGCCCTGTATGTATCCGAACACAGAATAGCATTATTTGAATGGATCGATTCAACTTTGTCACAAAGGCTGCATACGCTTCCTCTTTTACAAACTGAATCGGCTTCTTATCTCCATTTTATATCGATAGCTGATTGGATTAAATATCAGAATGATTATCAATATAAAAAACGTCTTGGATCTGAAGACCAAGTCGATAGTAATTTTGTACAAAATATCACGAAATTAAATATCGATTTCATAAAACAGCTACAAAAAATGCTCGACATTATTGAAGATTTATTGAAATCACTCGAAAAATCCTTACTGCATTTTGATTTGAACAAGATCGTTGAATTTAAAAACATACATGATTTTATTCATCATGCACGATCGATGGTTCATTTTTATTTCAAAAAAAATAATATACAGCGAGTGGATGAAAAAATTCATGTACCATCTCCTATCGTTTCTGAACAAACACACTCTGTTTCTTCATCTGCTGATGATGGATCTTCCCCTCAAATTGTCAGCAACAGAGAAGATGCCTATGTAGCACTCAGCCAAATCAAAGATTTCCTAAATTCCATAGATCCACACAGCCCATCTTTAATGCTTTTGGACCTTGCTATTCAATGGCAAAATAAATCATTTGTAGAAATTGTGGACGACATACAAAATGGAAATTCAAACACTCATGCCCTATTACGCGTTTTTAATAAAAATTAGGTTTTTGTATGCATCTTTTAAACCAGACTTTTTATCTTTTTTATCAAAAAAACTATAGAGAAATCATCGATTATGCCCAAGAATTATATGACGATGGCAATAAAATTATCAATTTATCACCCCATTTAGTTATACCCAAAGGTGACTTTTTCAATAAAGAAAGTTCTGCTTTTCTTGATAACCTTATCCAACCTAATGCAAATTCTTTAAATCACTATACTAATAACAAACATTCTCCCTATCTTAAATCCATCGATAAAAAAAAATCTGACATCCCTTCTTTTGTATCATCGTTTGCAGATTTAACACTAGCTGAAGAGGATGAGATTATTATATTTCCAGGTTACGATATTCAAGTGACGACCATAGCCCATAAAAAAAAAGTCATCCTAAAAACAGTCTCTAGTACTGATAAAAATACATTTCAATTTGATGACTACCGGTATCTTATCAATTCAAGAACAAAGTGGATTATTTTGGATCATGATGCTCATTTTTATCAAAATCTAAATCCAGATTTCTTGCATCAAATATCTGAATATTTATTAGATTTCCCCCGTATTATTGTTATCGATATTTCAAGAAACTGCGTAATTGACAAAAAAAACAATATTTCTCACATTGAGCCGCGGTTAACTTTTAGAAATATCATCGTAGATCTCCAAAAAATCAACAATGTAAACATTTACATACCCAAGGTATTATTGGAATTTTTGTATTTCTTTAAACTGGACACTCTACCAATTGATCCAACGATCATTGAAATCAATATCAAAACAACATGTAATTTATTGAGTGAAAAAAAATATCAAATTAATCAGCATCATGGGATGCTATTTATCAATAAACAGCACGTATCTTCATATAATCATTCCCCTATATCCAGTGATATCGAAGCAATCTGTAACATCCTAAAAACAAAAGATATTTTAGTGGACGATGGAGCAATATATGGTATGCAAGATTTCATAGCTTTAGGTTTAATGCATGAGCCAACTTTATTCAACGAGCATCTTGAGAGATTGTTCCAATAAAATATCAGTTAATATACTCGTTTTAAGAGGCCAAATTATTATTACTCACTTTTCCCATTCACTCTTAACCCGAGTTGTGGCATGATAAATAAACTATAGTGTAACAACACCACTAAAAATTTATAGAGGAATTTCTAATGACTCATGACAATAATGAAGATAAAAATAATCCATCCAATGATAACCCATGGGATGATAATTTTAAAGAAGACGAACCAGCTTTAAATGACCCTAAGAAGAAATTAAGAAAGGAAGAATCTTCTATTCATTCCCGTCATAGAAATAAACATCAACCAGTACCCTCTATCGATTTAAAAAATATTATTGAAAATCTGTTTCAAAATCCCAATAATTCAGACTCTTCTCAGAAAAAAGTATTTGAATTTTCAAATTATTTTGACAAAAAAAAATCAGGACATTCTGGCCCTCCTCAAGATCAATCACCTAAAAAAGTCTTTTTTCTTGTTGCTGGACTATTAACAGCAATCTGGTTAGGTTCAGGTATTTACCGCGTACAAGAAACTGAAACAGCCATTGTTTTACGTTTTGGAAAGTTGATGACCAAAGATCCCATAGGACCAGGATTACGTTACCGATTACCCTATCCTTTTGAAGAAGAAATTGTAAAAAACGTGACTGAAAACCGAATTATGGATAGCACGAAACAAATTTCACTGAACAGAGTAAGTGAAACAGGTTTAAAATCAGACCCCACACTTGTTTTAACAGGTGATGAAAACATTCTTCATGTAAGCTACACCGTGACATGGAAAATCAATGATGTTCCTGAATATGTTTATGCTACACAATCCCCAGAAGATATCGTATTATCGGCCACAGAAAGTGTTATACGGGAGGTCGTCGGCCAATCAAGCGCTTTAGATATTTTGACAGACCAACGTGCTAGTGTTTCAACAAAAGCTACAGAATTACTACAAAAGATTTTAGCCGAATATAAAATGGGCGTCGAGATTATTAGAGTAGAGCTTCAAAAAGCAGAACCACCTCGTGAAATTGTAGCTGCATTTAATGATATGCAAGCATCTTTAACAGATGGAGACAGTTTAAGAATCAAAGCAGATGCATACAGATCTGAAGTTGTTCCGAAAGCCAGAGGTGAAGCGTCTCAAATCATTCAAAAAGCAGAAGGTTATGCTGCTGAAGTAATCGCTAGAGAAGAAGGTAATGCCGAACGGTTTAAAATGATATATCAAAAATATCTAGAGAATAAATCCGTCGTTTCCCAAAGCCTGTATATTGATGCTATGGATTCTGTGCTATCTAAAACAAAAAAGAAAATTGTTGACTTAGGTTCAGGCAAAGCATTTCTTCCACACCTTGATTTAAATACAAATCATGAATTACAAAATAATAAAAAAAAATAGGGCCGTAACATGAACACACTAAACTCTTGCGAAAGGTTTCAAAAATGAATATACAGCAATCCTTAAAATCATTTATGATCATTGTTATTGGCGTTGTTTTAACGGTTTTGTATAGCGGTTTTTTTATCGTTAACGAAGGAAACCAAGCCATTACCTTACAATTTGGAGAACTCAATAAAATACATACAGACCCAGGATTAAAATTTAAAGTTCCCTTTATACAAGATGTCTGGTTCTTTGAAAAACGCGTAATCGAATTTGATTCAACATTCATTGACGTTAAAACTGTTGATCGCAAAAGATTATTCGTTAATGCCTACGTTTTATACAAAATCAAAGACGTTGCCAATTTTTATAGAACAGTTCGTCCAGCAAATGAATACGGAACAAAAGCGCGTTTAGAAACTATTGTACCAAGTAGCATAAAAAATGTTTTGGGTAGAATTCCATTGCGAGACCTGCTAAGCCCTAAAAGACACGGAGCAATGACTGAAATCAGATCTGAAATCAAACGCCGATCTGAACCGTTGGGCCTTGAAGTTATTGATGTACGCATTGTGCGAACAGAACTACCTGAAGAAAATAGGCCTGCTGTTTACGAGCGCTTCAAACAAAGCCTTGTTCAAACAGCAAAAGGAAATAGAGCAGAGGGTGAAGAAAAATCTAGAACAATTAAAGCTTCAGCAGATCGCGAATGTGTGATATTATTAGCTCAAGCGAATAAAAAGTCACAAGAAATAAAAGGTAGAGGTGATTCTCTTGCTTTAAAGGTTGCTAATGATGCATACAAACAAGATCCTGAATTTTATTCTTTTTATCGATCATTAGAATCATACAAAAAACATATGAATAACGATGTTGAAATGATATTATCTTCAGAGCATCCTTACCTCAAATATATGCTTCAAACACCTAAACACTAGATTCACATTCCAAATTTTACGAGAAAAAAATTTATGAAAACGAACGTATATACTTCACTGATTATTGCCTTAAGTCTTTCTGTTGCAAGTCCAACTATTGCAAGAAGCAGCCGTCCACAAGACGAAAAAAAGCAAGATACTTTAAGAATGGATGCAACAACAAAAGAAAATGTTATAGCAAAAGTTGAAGAGAAAAAACAGGTAGAAACAGTTCTAGAGAAACCTGTTAATAATCTGGTTGTATTTCCAAGTTTTAGTAAAGTAGTAAAAAAAGCATTACCAGCGGTTGTTAACGTAGCAACAACGCAAATGATTAATACCAAACAAAACAATTCAGATCCACGATCAAAAGCGGGACCAGGAAATCCTTTAGAAGAATTATTTAGAGGCTTTTTAGAACAAGGAACTATTGAAGAAGCCCCAAAAAAGATGAGCTCTTTAGGATCTGGTTTTATTCTCAAAAAAACAGATAAAGATTTTTTCATCGTAACGAACTATCATGTGATTTCAGATGCAAAAAAAATATCTGTCTTTTTACACGACAAGTCAGAAGTCAAGGCAACAGTTCACGCCTATGACGAAAGAACAGACCTTGCCGTTTTAAAAATTGAAATTAAAGATCTTTCTGATGAGAATAAAAAAATTCAACCTCTCAACTGGGGCGACTCTGAAAGTCTAGATATTGGAGATTGGGTCTTAGCTATTGGCAACCCCTTTGGATTAGGTAGTTCTGTAACTTCAGGTATCGTTTCTGCCAAAGGACGTGACATTATTACAAGCTCTAAAGGTGGACGTGGTGCGGACTATGTCGATGATTACATCCAACATAGTGCACAAATAAATATGGGTAACTCTGGTGGTTGCTTGCTTGATCTTAAAGGAAATGTTATCGGTGTAAACACTGCTATTTTATCACGTTCTGGTGAGCATAATGGTGTTGGTTTTGCATCCCCTGCAACTGTTGCACAAAAGACCATAAACCAACTCATTGAATTTGGTCGTACAAAACGTGGTTGGCTAGGCATTCGAATTCAACATCTAACAGCGGACAAAGCAAGATCTTTAGGATCCAACACCAGAGGAGACATAATTATTGGTGTAACCAAAGACGGACCTGCTGCAAAAGCTGGCATAAAAGCAAACGACATCATTATTGGTTTTGAAGGTAAAGGCATTAGTGATCAAAACAGACTAACCAGACTGGTTGGTGAAACAGAAGTTGGGAAAGAAATTGAAATTAAAGTCTTTAGAAAAGACGAAGGTATCAAATCTTTCAAAGTAAAAATTGAAGAATATGAAAACGCCGAAAAAAGTGGGAAATTAGATTCATCATCTGTAGTATCATCTGAGTCTTCCGAGTCACTTGAATTTATTGGACTAACCCTATCACCGTTATCCGAAGATGAAATAAAACAAGGAAAGAAAGGTATTAGAGTTTCCAAAATATCCTCTAATGCACCTGACAGTATATTAGAATCTGGATTGTTTCCTGGCGATATCATTGAAAAAGCTGCTGACAAAGAGCTTCAAAACACAAAATTTTTCAAAAGCGTCGTCGAAGCAGAAAAAAAGAAAAATAGTAAAAGTTTAATAGCCTTAACCGTCAAACGAAATAGTGACACCATCTATGTCTTTTTAAAACTAGATGAAATAGATACAGCTGAAGAAACAAAGAAAAGTGTTCTTGAACATGGGGCAAACTCCAAAATACCAGCTTAACACGATACGTATAAATCAATTTTTTTTAAAAGAACATTCTGTTGCTTTTGAATTTTTAAAGCTTCTGCATCATCATGGTGTAGAAGCACGCTTTGTTGGAAATGTTGTTAGACAATATTTATTCAACTATTTTCATGAAAAAAAAATCCAATCTTTGCAAATTTCAGAATATGATATTTGTGTTAATGCCTCCCCTCAACAGCTCAAACAAATCTTAAAAGTATTAGATATTTCATTTTTGCAGGAAAACATGAATTACGGAACATTTAAATTCTGTTATGGTCAACAAAATTTGGAATTAGCATGCCTTAGAAGAGACTATAATCATAAAGGCAGACATTGTATTGTTGAATTTATAGATTCATTTGAATTAGATACATCACGACGTGATTTTACTTTTAATGCTATAACAATTGACCATCACGGATGTATCTTTGATTATCACAATGGTCAGGAAGATATCATGCAAAAGCATGTTCATTTTATTTTAGAGGCAAAAAAAAGCATACAAGAAGACGTTTTAAGGTTATGGAGATATGTGAGGTTTTGTGCTGAATTCGATGTCAAACCTGATTTATCCATCATGCAATATGCAAGGGAATATTCAGATCTGCTGAAAAAATTACCGTTCAAAAAAATACTTTATGAATGGCATAAAATTATAAAAAAGGACCATAACGTACTTTTCTATCTGAAAACACTTCATGATTATGACATGACACAAAATTTTCTAGGTAATTTTATCTACCCAACAGATTCAGAAGTTTTTGTTAAAAAGAATATTAATGCCTATTATCCCAATATCCCAAAATGGGCTCTTGATGCAATACATTAAAAATCGTTTTAATCTATCAAAACCAAATCTTTAAACATCAATATCCTTAAAGAGTGAAGCGTTCTGAGTGATGAAATCAAATCTTGCTTCTGCATTTTTACCCATTAACCTTATCACAAAATCTTCAGGACTGTCTTCAGTATTTTTAGGAAGCTCCACTTTGATTAAACATCTTTTCGATGGGCTCATGGTTGTTTCTTTAAGCTGGCTTGGGGACATTTCACCCAAACCTTTAAATCGCCCTATTTCAACTTTCGTATTAGCTCTAAATTTAGTTTTAACAAATAGATCTTTTTCTTCCGTATCACGAGCATAAATAGTTTGGTTGCTTCCGGTTAAGCGAAATAGAGGGGGTTGTGCAAGATACAAATACCCATGTTTTATCAAAGGGCGCATTTCTTGGAAAAAAAATGTTAAAAGTAGTGATGCAATATGTGCACCGTCAACGTCGGCGTCTGTCATGATAATAACTTTATGATAACGCAATTTTGATAAATCTAAATGTCTACCGATTCCGCAACCCAAAGCTAACACAAGGTCAGAGATTTCTTGATTTGCTTTCATTTTATCTATGGTTGCGGTTGCTACGTTTAAAATTTTACCTTTCAAAGGTAGAATCGCTTGTGTTTCTCTGCTTCTGGCTTGTTTTGCTGTTCCACCTGCAGAATCACCTTCGACTAAAAATATTTCAGAGTTTTTGGGGTCTGTTGATGTGCAGTCTGTAAGTTTTCCAGGCAGTCTTAAACGCTTTGTGGCACTTGCTCTTGAAACTTCTTTAGATTGTTTACGTCGCAACCTTTCTTCTGCACGCATCAAACAAATATCGACAACTTTTTCGGCTAATTTTGGATTACCTGATAACCAGTGATCTAAGTGATCTTTAATGAGTGCTTCGACCAGCTTTATTGCTTGTGGCGATGTTAATTTTTCCTTTGTTTGACCTTGAAACTGTGGCTGGGGTATAAAACAAGATAAAACGCATGAAATAGAATTATGAATATCGTCTGATGTTAGCAGTGAAGATCTTTTTTGATTTAAACGTTCTGCATAGTCTTTAATAGACCTGTTTAAAGCATTTTTCACACCTTGTTCGTGTGTTCCACCCTGTGGTGTTGGAATGGTATTACAAAAAGAAACAAAGTTACCATTTTCAAGTTCATACAATTCATCTAAAAAAGAATGAGGCCAGGTAATCGCCCATTCACACCTTCCTTGATTATCAGGAAAAGCACTTGATCCACTGAAACAATAGGTTGATTCAAAAATGTCTTGACTAATATTTTCAGAAAGATTTTCTTGCCCCTCTTGAAGAGAATAAATACCAAATGTTGTCCATAAATAATCCACAATTCCAGATGGATAATAAAAACGACGTTTAGAGGGAATATCTAAATCTTTGAGCAACAGATCTGATTCACATGACCAGTTTATTTCAACGCCTTTAAACAAATATGCTTTGGACTGAATAAGATTGTAAATCAGTTCAGGTTTTAAAATGAGATCATCAAATATTTCATAATCGGGTTTAAAGGTTACTGAAGTCCCTGATTTTCTCTGCGTTGTATCTTCCTCTAACAAGGTAGTCACAGCAACGCCTCGTTGATAAACCTGTTTGTACTTTTTTTTATTTCTAACAATTTCAACCGTTACTTGTTCGGATAAAGCATTAACAACAGAAATACCAACACCATGCAAACCACCTGATGTTTGATAGACATTCGAATTGAATTTACCACCTGAGTGCAAGGTTGTGAAAATAACTTCTAAAGCAGACATTTCTGGAAACTTAGGATGAGGATCCACAGGTATACCTCTTCCGTCATCTGAAATTCTTAAAGTATTATCTTTAGATAAATGAACATCAATTTTTTTTGCAAATCCTGCAACGACTTCATCCATGGAGTTGTCAATAATTTCTGAAACCAAATGATGCATAGCTTTTTCATCAGTTCCACCAATATACATTCCTGGACGCTTACGTACTGGTTCAAGCCCCTCAAGAACTTCAATGTCTTTAGCTGTATATTCTTTTTTTTCTGACGTATTTGATTTTAATGAAAACAATGGTGAATCTGACATAACAATTATATTTTTCTCTTTAGCATTTAAAAAGGTGTACTAAGTTTTTGTTTTCCTAAAATATGAACATGAAAATGAGGTACTTCTTGTCCACCATAATATCCTGAATTAGCGATTAATCTAAATCCTTTTTCTTGTAGTTCTTTATTTTCAATCATTTGTACAAAGGCTTTTTGAAAATCCATAATTTCAACGTCTGTTGCATTTTTATAAAAATCGTAACTATCGATGTAACTACCTTTAGGAATCAATAAAAGGTGGATTTTTGCTTTAGGAGATATATCTTGAAATACTACACTATGTTCAGTTTCTAATATATATTCACACGGAATTTCTTTTCTTAAAATTTTAGCAAACACATTTTTTTCGTCATAGGTGGTTGGATTATGCTGCATCATTTTTGAGATCCTTTATAATATTTTCACACATTTTTTTCGCATCGCCCAATAGCATAAATGTTTTATCATCATAAAATAAGGGGTTTTCCACGCCTGCATAACCCGATGCCATACTGCGTTTACTAAATAAAACTGTTCTTGCTTTGCTAACTTGAAGAATAGGCATTCCATACAAGGGTGATGTTTTATCCGTTTCAGCAGCAGGATTAGTAACATCATTAGCACCGATGACTAAAGCAACATCGACAGAATTAAAATCGCTATTAATTTCTTCTATTTCAAAAACATCGGTATAAGAAATGCCTGCTTCGGCCAATAAGACATTCATGTGTCCAGGCATTCTTCCTGCAACAGGATGTATTGCAAAACGCACACTAACGCCTTTTTCTTTTAATAGCTCAACCATTTCATTAACAACATGCTGTGCTTGAGCAACAGCCATTCCATATCCTGGAATAATAATTACACTTTGTGCTTCAGAAAGCATATAGGCTGCATCTTGTGCAGTTGCAACTTTATGTGATTTATCAAGCATTACTTGTGATTGAATAGCTGTATGTTGAATGGGTTTAAATAAAACGGACATCAAAGAACGATTCATACCTTTGCACATGATATAACTTAAAATCGCACCTGAAGCCCCCACAATAGATCCTGCTGCAATAAGAAGTTGATTACCTAATGAAAAACCAACCCCAACTGCAGCCCATCCTGAGTATGAATTTAACATGGAAACAATGACAGGCATGTCAGCACCGCCCACATTCAAAATCATAAAGCATCCTAAAAGCAGCGCTATAACTGTTGATACCAACAACACTAGGCAAGATCCTGATTGAATAAATACAAAACCTATCACAATAACAACAAACATTGTAAATAGATTAAAAGTATTAGAAATACCCTTAACGAATAAATATTGTTCTCTTCCACTTAACTTGATAAAGGCAATAACCGATCCAGAAAATGTGATGGAACCAATCACAATACCCATCCACAACTCGAATAAATGGATACCATCGAGAGTGAGGATTCCATCTTTAAAAGAAGATATACAAATTCCCCATGCTACAATAACAGCAGCCAAACCAACTAAACTATGGAAACCAGCAACAAGTTCAGGTAATTGTGTCATCATGACACGCCTCGCTACCCATTTTCCAACAACAGCACCACCAGCTATGATTAAAAATGCAAGGTAAGCATATCCTTGGCTTAAATCAAAAGAGCTTCCAAAAATGGCACAAATCATCGCTAATGCGGCAAAAATTATTCCACGTGGAGCTGTTTTGAGGCTTTTAAAAGAATCAATCGTTAAAATGATGGACAATATCGAAACAATATCTAACAAACCTACAATGGATTTCATCTTTATTTCTTCCTTCTAACATTTTGCATAGATTTCAACATTTTTGCCGTGATAAAATAACCTCCAAATATATTGATGGAAACCATAAATAAAGCTATAACGCACAAAAATATTGCGCCAAATCCTGGATGTGTTGAAAGAGTTTTTAAACAAGCAACAATAATAATACTCGAGATTACGTTTGTTACGCCGAGAAGTGGAGCATGTAAGGCTCCGGAAACTTTCCATATGAGGTAATACCCTAAAATACATGCGAGAACAAAAACCATAATATTGCTAAACAAATCATTTGTTTGTACGATGCTATGCGTTACATCTTGAACTTGCGTTATCATTTTTTTAACCACTTCATTATTTAATATTTTAATATTTTGCTAAGTTTCTACTTTTGATGATCATTTTTAGGTTATTTTTTATCTTCAATATCTTGAATCTTTTTTTCAGAACTATCTGGTGTGTTATGGTTTAAAAGCACAGCATTTAAAATTTCAAAATCTAAATCTGTTGCTGTTCCATCTGATCCATTTTTAAAACTTGTTGTCAAAAAATTGGTGAAGTTATTAGACAATGTAAAGCTTGCCGTCTTAGATATATTATTTAAAATATTGTAAGGTGAAGAAATGGTAACGTTTTGATGAAGCACATCTTTACCCCACTGTGTTAATTCACAATTTCCTCCCGATGCGCCAGCAAGGTCTATAATCACACTACCGTCAGACATCAATTCTGCCATAGCTTTTGTTAAAATCTTAGGAGCAGGTTTTCCAGGTATCAAAGCTGTTGTAATGACTATGTCTTGCGTCTTTACAATATTTTCCAAAGCCAATTGTTGTTTTTGACGATATTCAGCCGTTACTTCTTTAGCATAGACTTGCTTTTCACACATAGAAGCATTTTCAGCGACAGATACAAAGATTCCTCCCAAACTTTCCACTTGTTCTTTAACTTCAGGCCTTACATCAAAAGCATGAACAATAGCACCTAAACGTTTAGCGGTTGCTATGGTTTGAAGGCCAGCAACTCCGGCACCTATGACCAATACACGTGCTGGTTTAATTGTTCCAGCAGCCGTTACCATCATCGGAAAAATACCTTTAAAAATATTTGCGGCATGAATAACAGCGCAGTAACCCATTAAATTACTTTGTGAAGATAAAACATCCATGTTTTGTGCACGTGAAATACGGGGCATCAATTCCAAAGAATAGCAGGAATGTCCTGATGATGAAATTTTTTCTAAATGATCTTTACTTCCATAAGGATTAAGAAGGCCAACAAATGATGTCTTTTTTTTACAATCTTTTAAATCTTGTTCATCAGGCTGATCCAAACACAGAATTACATCTGATTTTTGCAATACTTCAGTGCGTTTAAAAACGACTTGTGCGCCTGCTTCTTGATATTGTTCATCTGAATAATCACTGAAGGCTCCACATTGAGATTCAACAATAACTGAAAATCCATATTTTATAAGGTTTTTAACATGCTTTGGAACTAAAGGTACTCTGAATTCATTCTGATTTTTTGAAACTACAACACCAATAATCAAAGACAAAACACAACTTCCTGAATACTTTATACAACCTAATTTAATCATAAATAGCTATCCGTCGCAATTTATTTTATTTAATTTAATCATTTATTAGTCACTTAGTGATTGAATATGGAAAAATAAAGTTATTGAGAATTCTATGAATCCTTTTAAAAAAACAAAAAACATATATCTGATTACATTGTTGTCATCCTTATCAATGTCTTACGCTGTCGCATATTATCCAGGAATGCCGATGAACAACCAAAATGACATGAAGAGAAACTATAATGCACAATTTGGATTAAATTATGGCGTAGGATTAGGGGGCAATATGAGCTCAAACAATAATATTTCTATTCCTAAAGTGAAAAAAAATAAAGCAATCGAAGACAAGAATCCAAGTTCTTTATTTACCAATCATTTGGAAAATAAAGATACTGCACTTGCTTTAGAATCAACAGATACTGTCAATGAAACAACCTCAACAACTAACAAAAGTGTTACTAGCAAAACAAAACCAGAAATCAAAAGGGAAACGACGCCACCTTACGATAGCTTGGTTCAAGAAGACCAACAACTTAAAGGAATGATAGACCAAAATAGTTGGTTCTTGCGGTCTCATTTTACTCACCTTAAGACAGCACAACATTTAGCCTTTAAAAGAGGTTATCTCAATTCTTTAATGAGCATGGCTACCAATTACAATGTGTGGTATAGCCCAAGGCAAGAATATTTAGAAGTAGAAACAGATCCACTAGTTACAGAAGCTATGTTGGTTTTGGAATATACAGATTCTTCAATTCTTACCTATGTTGCTGAAACTCTTCTTCAAACTATGAAAAGTAGTAAACTTTTGTCGGTTGTTATGTCTGATAAATTTGCGTTTGAAGACGATCGAATTAAAAATTCCAGTTGGTACAATAAATCACAAAGTGATGTAAAAAGTGGTTTCCAAAAAGCTTGGGATGAATATACATCCAGCATTACGCAATTAGAACAAAACAAAGTGGCTGATGATCAAAAATTAGAAAAGGCGACTAAGAATCTATATCATCGCCGGACAATTGAATCTTTGATAAAATATAATTCAAAAATAGATAATGCTTTTTTGACGACGTTAAAAACGGATTTAGAAACAAAAATTGCAACCTCCATTGCAAGTAAAGATACAGAAGCTACAGAGGGATTGTTGGATTTATATTCTATGGTTATAACCAATCTGCGACCCGTCATTGCAGGATCTAGCCCCACAGAAGCAACGGATCCTAAAGTGTTATTTGAATCTGCCAAAACATACATCACAACAACATTACCACAACTGCAAGCGGCGTACCCAAGAACAGATTACCCCAAGATGGAAAGTGTTGTCGGAACAGCACAATTTGTCCTTAATTTCGCCGCAACAATGCTTGACCCTAAAGCAACATTAGACACGCAAGTACCATTAAGAGGCAAAGCCAAGGCGTCATACATAGACCTTTTAAACATTAACATCTTGAACTCAAAATCTAAAATATCGATGAAAGATGATCAATCTATTACTGCTTCACAAGTTCAATTTACACGTGCAATTCCTCTTCCAGATAAAATGCAAAAGAAAATTGATGCAACAAAGAATAAGGCAAAAAATTTAAAAAGCCAAGGCGTAACCAAAGAAACAACTCAAGTCGCAGTGCAAGCAAAAATAGATGCAGCAAAAGCAACTCTAAACGATAAAGCTGCAACGGTTCCAAGCATTAGTAATACAAATACAGCTACATCAACGAGTGCAACCACAGCAGCATCATAAAAAAATTAAATCAACGCAAGAGATCGAGATGTCCGTCAGCACAAACGAACACATTTTAAACATCAGGATCGATAAGCCGGGTTCTGTCTGAATTAAAAGATATGTGCTTATCTTTTAACCGAGGCCATCATTCATCTAGGATTGCATTTACACACAACCTCGAGCAACCTACCCGGACAGCATCAAAGAACAAACACTTTGTGACCTAAATCAGCGCTGCCCCTATTTGGTCTTGCTTCAAGTGGGGTTTACCCTGCCACGCATGTTACCATCCGCGCGGTGCGCTCTTACCGCACCATTTCACCCTTACCTATTTTCATAGGCGGTATAATTTCTGTGGCACTTTCCCTACGCAGGTTTAACTGCGCGCCGGCCATTAACCGGCACTTTGTTTGTTAAAAGCCCGGACTTTCCTCTTTTAGTTAAAAAAGCGATAGCCTGATCCTGTTTTGATTATATCAAAATTATAAAAGAAAATAAATACCTTTAAAACGATTAACATATATTTATAAAAAAGTATAATTTAATTAATTTTTTATATGAAAATAAATTAAATTTTTCTTTAATCAAATATAAACAAAGTAAAGATGTAACCCAATTGACACAATAGATATTTTAGATATGAAAAAACAGACATTTTTCAACCACCAAGCATGAAAAATATGCCATTTTTAAATAAGTTATAAAAAATATTTGTAACAGTATTTTACAATTTTCAGAGGATATTTATGAAAAAAATAAGTTTAGCTATTTTAGCATTAACAACATCTGCAGTCATGGCAGAACAAGTTGGTAAACCAGCCCAAGGTTTTTATTTAGGTGCTTCAGCAGGTTTAGGTTCCACGCAAGGTAAATCTAAATTAGCATCAGTAGGTCATACTGCTACCCATGAATATAATAAAGATGCAAAATATTCTGCCAATGGATTTATGGGCGGCCTAATTGCAGGATACAACCGTCAATTTAATAACTTCGTATTAGGTTTAGACATCTATGGTGGCCTAGATACAACTAAAGAAGATGTGATGAACACTACAAACTCTGGCAATGCCGTACCAGGTGGTTATTACGCAAAATTAAACATGAAACGTAAAGCATATTTTGGTTTCGCACCACGTGCAGGTTTCATGGTAACACCAAGCACATTATTGTACGTAAAAGTAGGTGCAGAAATGGGCAAATGGGAATATACCATTACTCCTGATGCTGCACAAATTGCTTCATTTGCTGGAGACGCAGGAGAAGCAGCAAATTCATCTAAAGTTGTATCAAAGAATAGCAACAAAATATCTTTAGCTCCTGGCGCAGGTTTAGAAGTATATAAAGGTAAAATGCTATTTCGTATAGAATATACTTACTTAAGAGGTCCAACGCTTAAAGCAACTCAAGATATCTCTGCATGGAATACACATGGTACTCTTTCAGGAACATCTATAAGTCATGAAATGAAAATTACCCAGCACCAAATTAAAGCAGGCATAGCTTATAAATTTTAGTTTTTAAACTTTATAAACGTAAAAAAGGAGCCTATTTTATAGGCTCCTTTTTATATTTAAAAGGATATAATTTATCTTAAATATAGATTTAATGCATTAACTATTCGATAAACACCACCTTGTTGCTCCAACAATGCTTCAAATCCTCTTTGTTGACTTCCAGTTTTATCAGTAAGAAGATCAGGTCTAATCTTAATAACTTCTGCCAATAATCCTTTACTTCTGATCATATTCATTTGAGCTGGTTTAACCCCTAAACTTCTGAAATAATTTTCAACATCAGCTTCTGTTACTACAGCAGCATGAACGGATGAAGAAGACGACCCTGCAGAGGTTGCACTACTACCACTGCTTAAACCAGCACCAGCCGAAGTTGCACTACTACCACTGCTTAAACCAGGAACAGCCGAAGTTGCACTACCACCACTGCTTAAACCAACACCAGCCGAAGTTGCACTACTACCACTGCTTAAACCAGCACCAGCCGAAGTTGCACT
>CAYPYB010000002.1:89772-143506 GCA_964415115.1 uncultured Candidatus Pelagibacter sp.
CAGCCGAAGTTGCACTACTACCACTGCTTAAACCAGCACCAGCCGAAGTTGCACTACTACCACTGCTTAAACCAGGAACAGCCGAAGTTGCACTACCACCACTGCTTAAACCAACACCAGCCGAAGTTGCAGGAACGAATGAAAAAGACGACCCTGCAGAGTTCAGTCCTTCATGTAACTTGTCAACAGCTTGTTGATTCGTTATTTTTCCATTCTTCCAGTTAGGTTCAAAAAATAGTCTCATGATAGTAACGGACCTATTTCCGGCATCAGCAAGTTCTTTAACTCTATCCGACACTTTCATTCTGAAGTCTGCAGGTGCTAATTTATAGTCGACTTCGAAAATTTCAGAAAGAATACTTGCCGCAGAAAGATTATTAGTTATTCCACGATTTACAATATCTTTTGCTGTCAGAACATCAAAACGATCAGCAAATGGAGCTAATGAAAATGAAGCTTGTGGTTTTGACACAACAGATCCATGATCATCTAACGTTGCACAGTATAGATCTGCAGATGCTGATACCGCAGAACTTCTAACTCTACTTATGTCTGCTTTGTTTTCTGCTATTTTTTTTACTAATAGAGCATGAATACTTTTGTACGTATCATGATAGACTTGCACCGAAATAATTTCTGCATCGTGGAGCTTTTTATTCACTTTAGAACTGTGTGCTCCGGCAGTTGCAACAAGATCTTCCATGTTCTTGTCAAGGAGTTGCTGCAAATCTTGTAAATTATTAGGAATTGATGTTAACCCAACATCCCTGGCTAACTTGTCTAAACTCACCCAAATTGGGTCGACAGATACACTGGATGCGATAGAAGAAACACTACCTGCAGAAGTAGGAGAAAATCGAGAATCTGTTCGAGGCACAGCAGTTGTTGTTGTAGGGTAGACAGATGCACTGGATGCGATAGAAGAAAAACCACTACCTACAGAAGTAGGAGCTGAATCAACAGCTGATGATGGACTAAAAGAATTGACAAAACTTAAAAAGGTGTCAAATTTAGCATCATCTGTACATGCTAAATACAAACCAATATTGGTCAATTTATCTGTCTTGATAGATATCTTTTCTGCAGCAAGTTCTAAACCTGGAAGGGATCGAATAGCATTTTGTATCGCTTTTATTTTTTGAGGTGTAGATGAAATCCTTTTCAGATCTATACCAATTTTAGATGCATTTCCTGCTGAAATATCGAACTCATCATCATCGATTAAATCATTTAACGGATTTAAAACTTGTTGATTTCTCGTCATAACAGCATAATCCTTTCTGATTTTCTCGATATTTTCATCATTCCACACATTAATACTACCAGCTCTGTTTAGCATAGGAGAAGAAGTCATCATACTAAGGAGGTTAGCTTGCTGGAACGCCTTATCTTCAGTACCTCCTACACCAAAACTTACCCCAGACAAAGCCGAAGTCAATAACAATAGACTTAAAATTTTTTTCATATATTTCTCCGATTTAGAATAATTACTTTTTAAACACTTATGTATTTCTACTGTCGATAAATGTATATAAAATTGATGAAGATTTCGTTAAATTTATAAAATTTTCTATATTTAAAATTTATCAATAAAAATCACTTTTTCAAATTAAGACTATGTAAAAATAGTACAAAAAATAAAAACAACATTGCAAATAATGCATATTGACTTATTTGAGTTAAATTATTCGTTTTTTCTATGGCAAAAACAGCCCACACGGGCAATAAACGGCCCCATAATGCTGATGCAATATGCACCAATGCACCTTGTGAAAAAGGAAGAAGATGATGAGGTATTTTTCCATTTAAAGCATTAAAACCCCATTGCATTTGGGGAACCATAACGCAAACACCAGCAAAAACGGTTAGCATTTGAAGGATGTAAATATAAACGTAAGGAGCATTTTTATCAATAAATCCAAACAGATATATACAAGGCACAAGCACAAAAATGCCTGCATAAAAAACTTTAGGCATATTTTTATAACAAACAAATCGCAAAACGAAGACTAAACAAATAACATCCCATAAAAACAATAGGAGTGTAGCCAACTTTTCATGCATAGGCGGGCATAATTGTATTTTCATCAACGATGCATACATTTTGCATAAAACAAAAGGAAAGAAAAATGTAATTTGATACAAAAACTGAAGCACAGCGACATACATGATAGATATTATTTTAAAGTACCATGAAACTTTTTCATCAGGTAATGCTTGGTGTCTTTTATCAACTATTTCAAACTGGTTGTTTTGGAGTGCATACAAACGATGAACACATAAAATAATTGAAAATGAAACATAAACAGACACCATATACATCAAAGAAATTACTGAATCTAAATATAGAGATCCCAACATATAACTAAAAATGCACATCATTTCATAACGAGTAATTCTTTGAATATAGCGATCATGATTTTGTGAAAAAAGCATGCGCACCAAACTATTTTCACAACCCAACGCAACACCTTGCAAAAGCTTTGCTAATAGAAAATAGTAAGCATTGAAGTTTGTCACACCAAGACTTAGAAGCAGTAATAGACTGGATAAAACTTGAAGAAAAGACGTCATTTGAAATGCATGTGATGGATGATTTCTCAAGCGTTTAAACAAAAGCAAAGAAGCACCCAAAGGTTTAGTTAGTGCCGAGGATGCAAGAAGTACAAAAATATAAGTATACGATTGATAACTTGAGGCCGTATTTAAAACAGCACTCCCCCATAATGGTGCATAAAATAACAGCAACGCTGAATGAAAGTGAAATAAGAAATTATATAAAAAGATACTGAAATCAAAAAAAGATATAGACCGAGGTGCTTTTAATACCTTCATTTGGCTATTTTGCATCGTTCCAATTATCACCGATGCCTGCGTCAACAACTAAGGGAATATCCATATATACACATGTTTCCATTATTTTTTTGATGTCTTCTACAATAGAAGTAGTCTCTAAAATATGTTGAGGAATCTCAAAAACTAATTCGTCATGAACTTGAAGAAGCATGTAAGGATGATCTTGGATATTTTTAAAAGTGTCTTGTAAATAATTATGAATTTGATACATCGCTTTTTTAATGATGTCGGCATTGGATCCTTGCAAGACGGCATTAACCGCTTGTCTTTCTGCAAAGTTTCGAATAGATCTGTTACGATCATGAATCCCTGGTGTGTAACATCTTCTACCCAACAACGTTTCGGTATACCCATGTTCTGCAGCATATTCCTTTTGTTGAGTCATAAATGCACCAATGCCTGGATATTGATCCATGTAAGATTGTATCATTTGATTAGCAGATCCAACGGGAATGGATAACTGCTGAGCTAAACCAAAACCACTAATGCCATAAATAATTCCAAAATTTACTGTTTTAGCATAACGACGTTGATCACTTGTTATTTGGTCATAATCTACTTTAAACAAATCGGATGCTGTTTTTTTATGAATATCTACCCCTTCATGAAAAGCCTTTTTAAGAACTGGCACATCAGCAAAGTGGGTTAACAATCTTAATTCAATTTGCGAATAGTCAAACGTTACAATTTTATATCCTTCAGGAGCCTGAAAAGCTTGGCGAATACGACGTCCGTCTTCCGTTTTAATGGGGATATTTTGAAGATTTGGATTGGACGATGAGAAACGGCCTGTGTTCGTGCCTGTTAGCGCATAAGATGTATGCACCCTACCCGTTTTATCACTAATTTGAGATAGCAAACCTTCTACATACGTGCTTTTTAATTTGGATAATTTTCTCCATTCAAGAAGTAGTGTCGCTATTTCATGACCTTGAAAAGATAGTTCTTCCAAAACATCCGAATCGGTTGAATAGGTTCCCGTTTTTGTTTTTTTAGGCTGAGGTAAATTTTGTTCTTCAAATAAAACCACACCCAATTGTTTTGGAGAGCCGATATTAAATTCATGACCACATCGTTTAAAAATATCTGTTTCAAGAATCATTAACCGTTGCGTTATTTCTTCACCAAACTGAAATAAAGATTCTTTGTGAACGCAAACTCCTTTGCTTTCCATACCCTCTATCACGCTAACTATCGGTCTTTCAATATCATAGTACAAATGCGTCATCGGAGTTTTTAGTAATTTTTGTCGAATCGTTTCATAGAGCAATAAAGTAATTTCAGCATCTTCACACGCATATTGTGTGGCTGTTTTCAAATCGACTTGATCAAATGTTTTTTGATTTTTTCCAGAACCCACAACTTCTTGATAACTTAAAGTGTGACGTCCTAAATGTAATTTCGCCAAAGCATCCATGTTATGAGAATGCAAAGTACCATCCAAGCAATAAGACATCAGCATCGTATCTTCATAAGCTTGTAAATGAATACCATGGTTTGCAAGAATACCCATATCAAACTTTAAATTTTGTCCTATTTTTAAAACGCCATCATCTTCAAGAAAAGGTTTAATCAAATCAATAGCTATCTGTAAAGGTATTTGTTTTTCTGATGTTTGATGATGAAGAGGCACATAAATGGCCTCTATTTCAGCATCATAGGGCCTATAAGCCATGGAGAAACCGACCCAGACAGCATCCTGAATACACAATGAATTTGTTTCAGTGTCAAATGCTACTGTTCCTGCTTCTGAAGCATTATTGATAAACGATTGCAATTGATTTACGGAATCAATCATTTGGTAATTTGCCGTTGTTTGAATGATTTTTTCAACAGGTTCAACAGAATGTTCAGATTGAGGAATCTCATTTGATTCTAAATGCTTTAACTTCATTCGGTTCATCAAATTCTTGAACCCTAATTGAGAAAAGAAATTTGCTGCATCGGATGAAAAACCCTTCAGATGCAAATCGTCAAATGATAAAGGCAAAACCAGATCATCAACAAGATGAACTAATTTTTTTGAAATTCTTGCCTGTTCAGCAAATTGAATTAAATTTTCGCGGCGTTTATTTTGTTTAATGGTATGAGCTTGTTCTAATAAATTCTCAAGAGTTACGAAAGTTTGAATAAGTTCAGCTGCTGTTTTAATTCCAATTCCTGGAACACCTGGCACATTATCAGAACTATCTCCTGCTAAAGCTTGAACATCGACGACTTGGGAGGGTGTGACGCCAAATTTTTCAAAGACTTCTTTTTCATAAATGGGCTTTTTCTTAATAGGGTCAAACAAATTAACATTATCATCAACCAATTGCATAAGATCTTTATCGGAAGATATAATAACAACTTCGTGCCCCGTTTCTTTGCCAACTTTGGCATAGGATGCTATTAAATCATCAGCTTCATAATCAGCCATTTCTACAGATGCTATTCCTAATTTTTCACAAACTTCGCGAAACAGCGGAAACTGTGGAACTAAATCTTCAGGTGCTGGGGGGCGATGACTTTTATATTCTTCATAAATTTTTTGACGAAACGTTTGCCTTCCTGCATCAAACACTACAAGAAAGGGATTGTCAGGGTATTCATTAATTAAATTAAAAAGCATACCCGTAAAACCATACACAGCACCAACTGGTGTGCCACCAGGAGATGTTAATGGAGGCAAGGCGTGATAGGCTCTAAAAATGTATCCTGAACCATCGATTAAAAAAACTTTATTCTTTTTCAAAAAATCACCACATTAAACACTGAAAGAATTGCCACAGCCACAACCTGTTGCAGCATTAGGATTAATGATTGTAAATTTAGCTGAAAAAAGATCTTGGGTATAGTCTAAAATACCATCCTTCAAAAGAGATAAAGAAACTTCATCAATTACGACTTCGATATTGCCCTTATTAAATACAATATCGTCTTCTGTCTTGCAATCATCGAAAATGAAATGATATTCAAAACCAGAACATCCACCGGCGTTAATGCTAATTCTAAAAAAAGAACCTTGTGTTTCTTCTTGAATTAATTTTTCGATCTGTGCTTGCGCAGCATCTGTAATTTGAAAGTCCATCGTTTCTCCTGACTTTAACCCCATTGATATATTTGTTTTTTATGAATTTCTAACCAATTTTTAGAATACTTAATTGTCTCTTTAGAAACAAACTTTTTAACTTGATCCCAAAATTCTTTTGAGTGATTCATGTGCATGAGATGAGAAACTTCATGCGCACACACATAATCAAAAACAGCTTCTGGAACCATTATTAATCGCCAATTATAATTAAGATTCCCTAAAGTTGAACAGCTTCCCCATCTGGTTTTTACATCCTTTATACGTATTGCAGAAATTTTCTTTTGGATCTTTTCAGCATACAACACAGATCTTTCCGTTGCAAAAAGCCTGGTCTGTTCAACCATCCATTTGCGCATATAACGATCGACTAAATCTTTGGGGCATTCAATTGTACAAATAGCGTCACACGAAAAATAAATCTTTTTTTTAAATGACTCATGATGCTCTAATTTGATTGCCTTTCCCTTAAATAAAAAAGAAGTACCATCTTCAAATTTTTGAGGTCTGCACTGAACACCAAATTTAAACACTTGACCTTTAAGCCACAGCAAATGTTTTTGCAAAAACTCAATCATTGTTTTTTTAGAAATCCGTTGTGGGGTTTTAACAAAAGCCTTTAATTGATTTGGATGGTAACTTAGACACATTTTTTTTCGTTGAGGCGATGATGAATGGTAAATGGGAATATCTATTTTTTCACCATTTAAATTACACTGAAAAGATTTTAGCAATTTTGACATAGATAATCGGACAAAAGATCGAAATCACTAGGGATATGTAAATTCATCACTTTAACATCCGTTGCTATGCGACGAATTAAACCCGATAAAACTTTACCAGAACCAACTTCAACAAACAAATCTACACCTTGATTTACAAGATATTGAACGGTTTCCGTCCAACGAACTTGGCCACAAATTTGCTGAACCAACAAGGGCCTTATGTGTTCTGAACTTTCCAACGGTTGAGCCGTCACATTCATAATAACATCAAATTCTGGTTCACTAAAAGCTAGATCGGACAAAAACACATCCATAGCTTTTGCTGCTGGTTTCATGAAAGGACTATGAAAAGGAGCACTTACAGGCAACAAAATGGCACGCTTTGCACCATTTTCTAAACATAATTTCATCGATTGGTCAACGGCGTCTTTGGTTCCACTGATCACAACTTGTTCTAAAGAGTTGTCGTTTGCAACAACGCACCCCTCTACCACACGAACATCAGAGGCTTTCATTCCCAAAATAGCAGCCATTACCCCTTCACCAACTGGAACAGCCTTTTGCATTTCTAATCCACGATGACGCACAGCTTGGACAGCATCTTTAAATGGAATAACACCAGCATAGGTTAAAGCAGAATATTCACCTAAAGAATGACCAGCTAAAGAATGAATTTTCTTTTTATAAGAAGATCCCATCTGCGAATCAAACACGCGTGCAGCCATCATACTAGCAACTAACAATGCAGGCTGGGTATTATACGTTAAGGTAAGATCTTCAATCGGCCCTTCAAACATTAGCGAAGATAAGTTTGAAGACAACACATCCTCGGCTTCTTGCAATGTTTCTTTTGCAATTGAAAAAGCATCAAATAGTTCTTTACCCATTCCAACACTTTGAGAACCTTGGCCAGGAAAAACAAAAGCAATTTTAGTCATTTATCATTTTCTTATAAAATATAACACATAAGATATATTAACCTTTGTTGATCTAAATATCAATTTATAATAAAATATAGAATCTATTAAATTTCAGCAAAAAGTTATTGATCTTAGCATTCTATTTATGTTTCAGAACATAATAAGCAAGAAATTGATTTTCAATATGTCTATGAAATGGTAATATAATCGATGATACATTCAAATATTGCATTCTATGGATAAATCAATACAAAAAAATGAACTCTCCTCTCTAACTCATGATGAAGCAAAAAACATTCTTAAAAAAATGATTTTGATTCGAAAATTCGAAGAAAAGGCTGGCCAACTCTATGGTATGGGTCTTATTGGAGGGTTTTGCCATCTCTATATCGGTCAAGAAGCTGTTGTAATGGGCATGCAATCTGCTGCTCTTCCTCAAGACACCGTCATCACAAGTTACCGTGATCATGGTCATATGTTAGCGTGCGACATGACTCCACGTGGAGTTATGGCAGAACTGACCGGTAGAAGTGGTGGTTATTCTAAAGGAAAAGGTGGTTCAATGCACATGTTTAGCCGTGAAAAAAACTTTTTCGGTGGACATGGTATTGTTGGTGCACAAATTTCTTTAGGTGCTGGTCTAGCGTTTGCTCATAAATATAACAAAGATAACGGCGTTTGCATGGCCTACATGGGCGACGGTGCTGCCAATCAGGGTCAAGTTTATGAATCATTTAACATGGCTGCATTATGGAAACTACCTGTCGTATTTATTATTGAAGATAATAAATATTCCATGGGCACATCCACAAAAAGACATGCTGCTGGCGAAGATTTTTCACAAAGAGGTGTAGCATACGGCATCCCTGGCAGAACGGTAGACGGTATGAATATTTTATCTGTTAGAGAAGCAGCTCTTTGGGCACTAGAACATGCACGTACAGGACAAGGCCCTATTCTTCTCAATATTCAAACCTATCGATACAGAGGACATTCCATGTCTGATCCTGCCAAATACAGAACAAAAGAAGAAGTCGAGAACATGAGAGAATCTAATGATCCTATAGAAAAATTTAAGACTAAACTATTAGGCTTAGATTTAATATCCGAACAAGAAATTAAAGATATTGAAAAAGAGGTTAAAGAAAGTGTAAATGATTCTGCCGAATTTGCACAAACTTCTCCTGAACCAGAACCTTGCGAATTATATACAGATATATTGATTGCTTAACATCTTAGTCAAAACAAAATATAAAAATCATTAAAGGTAAATATTTATGTCTTTTAAAACTCAAACCGTCAGAGAAGCTTTACGCGATGCCATGGCTGAAGAAATGCGTCTTGATTCAAAAGTCTATGTTTTAGGCGAAGAAGTAGCAGAATACCAAGGCGCCTACAAAGTCACACAAGGTCTTCTTCAAGAATTTGGTTCAAACCGTGTTGTCGACAGCCCTATTACAGAACATGGATTTGCCGGTCTTGGTATTGGTTCTGCATTTTTGGGTTTAAAACCCATTATTGAATTTATGACTTTCAATTTTTCTATGCAAGCTATTGACCAAATTATTAACTCTGCAGCTAAAACACTGTATATGTCTGGTGGACAATTGGGTTGCCCTATCGTCTTTAGAGGCCCTAATGGAGCAGCATCCAGAGTTGGCGCGCAACATTCACAATGTTTTGCAAGCTGGTACGCACATTGCCCAGGTTTAAAAGTCGTAACACCCTATTCTGCTGCAGATGCAAAAGGCCTTTTAAAATCGGCCATCAGAGATCCAAACCCAGTGATATTTCTTGAAAATGAACTTCTTTACGGGCGTTCTTTTGATGTTCCCGATCATGATGATTACACCATAGCAATAGGCAAAGCAGAAATTATTAGAGAAGGTAAAGACGTAACCATAACAGCATTTTCCATTGCAGTAGATTTTGCACTACAAGCAGCGCAACAATTAGCAGAAATGGGAGTTGACGCAGAAGTTATCAATTTACGATCCATCAGACCTTTAGATACCGAAACTATCATTAATTCTGTAAAGAAAACCAACAGGATTGTAAGCGTAGAAGAAGGTTGGCCGTTTGCTGGTATTGGCTCTGAAATTTGCACACTTGTTTGTGAACACTGTTTTGATGATCTTGACGCTCCACCCGTTCGTGTAACAGGCGAAGATGTTCCCCTACCTTATGCTGCTAATTTAGAAAAACTTGCACTACCCAATGCGGATAAAATTATTAACGCCGTCAAAGCAATATGTTATTTATAAACTTATATTCATTTGAGAAAGAAATGTTATGCCTATAAAGATTTTGATGCCAGCACTTAGCCCTACAATGACAGAAGGTAATTTAGTCAAATGGTTAAAAAAAGAAGGTGACACGGTTAAATCTGGACAGGTTTTAGCTGAAATTGAAACCGATAAAGCTACCATGGAAGTAGAAGCTATCGATGATGGCATTTTGGGTAAAATCATTATTCCAGAAGGAACGGATAATGTTGCCGTTAACAGTCTGATTGGGTTAATTCTAGAAGAAGGAGAAGATGCTGCAGCTTTAGATTCTGTTGATACACAATCCACACCCGTTCCAGTGATGGCACCTTCAAGTGCTCCATCGGTTGCTGCAGAACAACCTGCCAATATTGCCATAGCGTCCAAATCAGTGATTGATGAAAGAATAAAAGCAAGCCCACTTGCTAGACGTCTTGCAGAACAAAATCAACTCACTTTAAATCAGATTGAAGGGTCAGGTCCAAAAGGACGTATTATCAAACGCGATATCGAAAGCGCTATGACCTCATCACTATCAACAACGGCAGTTATGACATCCTCAAACGCAGCAGCTTTCATTGATATTTCAATGACGAATATGAGAAAAGTTATCGCAAAGCGATTAACAGAGTCGAAGCAAAATATCCCACACTTCTATTTATCTGTCGATTGTCAAATGGATGCATTACTTGAAATGCGTGTGAAAATGAATACCATGCAAAGTGATGTGAAGATTTCAGTGAATGATTTAGTTATCAAAGCATGTGCATCAGCCCTAAGAGATAATCCACAAGCTAACGCAACTTTTCATGACACCTATGTTCGTCAATACCATGATGTCGATATTGCCGTAGCTGTTGCAATAGAAGGTGGTTTAGTTACACCACTTGTACGCCAAGCTCAAAACAAACCTCTATCTCAAATTTCAAAAGAAATGAAGAATTTAGCATCACGTGCACGATCTGGAAAATTAAAACCAGAAGAATTTCAAGGCGGTGGATTTAGCTTATCCAATCTCGGTATGTATGGAATTAAAAACTTTAACGCTATCATTAATCCTCCTCAAGCAAGCATTTTAGCTGTTGGAGCAAGCATTAAACAGCCTATTATAGGTGAAGATGGACAAATAAAAGTAGCAACCATTATGAATTGCACTTTATCAGTAGATCATCGCGTTATTGATGGAGCACTAGGCGCTGAACTTTTACAATCCATTAAAAAATATATTGAAAATCCAGTCTCTATGTTAGTGTAGGAGATCCATTCCAACTTTATAGATTTAAAAAAGGCACTTCATTACATGAAGAGCCTTTTTCGCAGTATGTTTGCAATCAACATTTAATCACTTATTTTTTTGACAAATTCAGACTTCAATCCCATTTGACCGATACCAGGGATTTTACAGTCAATATCATGATCACTATCTACAATCCTGATATTTTTAACTTTTGTGCCCACTTTAACAACCGAAGAAGATCCTTTAATTTTAAGATCTTTTATAACAGATACTGAATCACCATCTTTAAGCTCTACCCCATTGGCATCGCGCACTATTCGAGATTCTTGGGCAACATCTGAAGATGTCTTTGAAAACTCATAACTACATTCGGGGCAAATGAGTAATTCACCATCTTCATAAACATAGAGAGATTGGCATTTAGGGCATGAAGGATACGTGGTCATATAAATATTTTCCTTTTCAATTTAATTAATAAGAATTGTTTTGTGAGAAGACGTCTGACCATGTATTATGGTCAGACAAGATTTTGCTATTCCTAACATTTTTGAAAGTAACTTAATAACAGAATCGTTGGCTTTTCCATCTTCTGGCGGTGCAGTTACATAAATTTTATATGCAAATTTGCCGTCCAAACCTGTTTCCTTTTTGATTTTTTCAAATTTAGCTTTAGGAATAACTTTGACTTTAATCACATAAGGAGTCGTACGTTGGTCTACAGAATCATGATGCGTTATTTTTTTCATAATCTGTCACCATACAAAATACTTTAATCAAGATCAAATCAATTCATATACGGTTTTAAAATTTCAGGAATAGAAAACGATCCATCTTCATTTTGATAATTTTCAAGTATGGCGGCTAGTGTTCGTCCCACTGCAAGACCTGAACCATTCATGGTTCGAATAAAATATTTTTCATTGGTCTCATCTTTATACTTTCCATTCATGCGGCGTGCTTGAAAATCGCCACACAAAGAACAACTTGAAATTTCACGGTATGTATTTTGTGAAGGCATCCAAACTTCATAGTCATATGTTTTTTGAGATGAAAAACCCATATCCCCTGTACATAACAAAACTTTGCGATAAGGCAACCCTAGTTTTTCTAAAATAGATTCTGCTGCATTTTGCATATTAAGGTACTCTGCTTCTTCTTGTTCTACAGTACACAAAGTTACCAATTCCACTTTCCAAAATTGATGTTGACGAATGATACCACGATTATCACGCCCTGCAGCACCTGCCTCACTTCTGAAACAAGGTGTTAAAGCCGTCAATCGCTTTGGAAATTCAGAAGATGACAAAATCTGTTGTGCACACAAATTCGTTAGCATAACTTCTGCAGTTGATATCAACCAGTAACCATCTTTAGTTTGAAACATATCTTCTGCAAACTTCGGTAAATGGCCAACACCAAAAAGAGACGCATCGTTGGCCAATAAAGGTCCAGAAATTTCTTCATACCCCCATTGTTTGGTATGTGTATCCAACATAAACTGTCCTAACGCACGTTCTAATTTAGCAAGTAAACCTTTCATCACGACAAAACGAGATCCTGCCAAACGAACGGATGCTTCGAAATCCATTAAACCTAACCCAACACCAATTTCATCATGACTTTTAATTTCAAAATCAAAAGTGCGTGATGTTCCAAAAGTTTTTTCGACTTTGTTTTCTGTTTCATCAATACCTTCAATGACGTCATATTGCGGTGAATTAGGTAGGAATGATAATTTAGTTTTTAATTCTTCTTCTATAACTTGGCTGCGCTCTTCCACATCTGCTAATGCCGTTTTTAATTCATCACTTTGACGTTTTAAATCTTCTAGATTAAGACCTTGTTTTGCTGTTTTTTGAAATTCTTGGGCCAAATGATTTCTTTGTGAACGTAATTTTTGAACCTCTGTCGTTAATTGACGATATTCTTCATCAAGGGTTAGAATGGGAGAAATTAAATCGTTCATACCTCTTTTTTTTAAAGCATCAATGTATACTTGGGGTTGGGTACGAATTCTTTTTAAATCATGCATGGCGATTACGTTCGAAATAATAAACAAATAAGATACTCAAAGTATACAAAACTCCCATAGCCAAAGCGAGTAAAATCATGCTCATTGCATCGGGGGGAGTAATAATTGCACTGATAACAGTAATCAAAACTACAGCTACTCTCCATGTGCTTTTTAAGTATGTAACAGTTACTAATTTTAGTTTGGCTAAAATAGCTAAAATAACAGGAATCTGAAAACATACCCCAAAGGCCAAAAGCATACGAAGAACAAAACTAACGTAATCAGCAATCTTTGGCTGTAGCTGAAGTGCATAATCCACTTGATGCGATTCAAAGCTTAAAAGAAAGGCAAAGGCCTTAGGTATAACCACAAAGTAAGCAAAACTAAGGCCTGTTATAAAAAAGAAAGGCACCGCCGCGATTAAAGTCATGAATACTTTTTTTTCATTCTCTTTCAATCCAGGTCTTAAAAAAGACCAAAATTGCAAAATAATATAGGGTAAAGCCACAATCAAAGCACTGTAACAAGCTACTTTTATGTGCGTTACAAAGGCTTCTGTTAATTGTGTATAAATAAAAAATCTATCCTGACCTAAGCCTTTCAACACTTTTAAAAGAGGCGACGTCATAAGACCAACAAAAAAATTAGATTGTATGTAGCAAAATATAAAAGACATAAACCATGCCAAAAAAGATTTGAAAACACATTTCCTTAAATCTGCCAAGTGCTCTATGAAAGGTTTTTGTTGGTCTTCCATTTTTATATTATTAATCGGATATAGTCATGAACTGTTGCTAATTTCTGAATCTGATCACCTCCACCTTGTGCTAAATTAGTTTTACCTCCACCCCCTTTACCACCAAAATATTCAACGAGTTTTTTTACTAAATCATTGGCATTATGAGATAATAAGGCTTGCTCACCTAGACCTACACAAATCGAAACTTTACCGTCTTTTTCAGAAAATGCTACAAAAATTCCATAAGCTGCTTTTTTTTGATAAATTTCAACCACTGTTCTTAAGTCTTTGGCTTCAATTTCTTTTTCATCGATAACCATCAGTGTTGGTGTTGTATTTTTTTTGATATTTTCTATTTCAGCATTATATTTACTTAACAAAACTTTGACTTTTAAATCGTCTATTTGTTTTTGATATGAAATATTTTGTTCTTTTATTTTTTGTTTCAATTGAACAATTTCATCCTCATGCTGTTCATAACGATTGAGGATACTTAAACCTGTAATGGCTTCAATTCGTCTAACACCAGAGGCTATGCCTACTTCAGAAACAATTTTGAAAAGCCCAATTTGCCCACTGGACTGAACATGAGTGCCTCCACACAATTCGATAGAAAATAATTGGTCTTGATCTCCAAAAGACACTACTCTTACTTCATCGCCATATTTTTCTCCAAATAATGCCATCGCCCCTGCTTCTATAGCTTGATCTGGTGTTGAAATTTCGGTAGAGCATATCATGTTCTGTAAAATAATCTCATTCACCAGTTTTTCAATTGTTTGAATCTCGCTATCCATTAAAGGCTGAGTATGTGTAAAGTCAAATCGCAGACGCGAAGATTCGACCAAAGATCCCTTTTGCATCACATGATGCCCCAAAACATTTCTTAAAACTGAATGTAACAGGTGAGTTGCAGAGTGGTTTGCAGCAATCTGTGAACGTTCCTGACTATTGACACTGCATTTAACAGATTGTTGAACAGATAATGACCCGTTTTCAATCTTACCTTTATGTAAAAAGAGTGAACCTACTTTTTTGATATCCAAAATATTTACAAGAACACCTTGTGCTTCAATCAATCCTTTATCACCCACTTGACCACCAGATTCTGCATAAAATGGTGTTTGGTTTAAAATGATTTGTACTTCATCACCAACAGATGCTGTGTTTACACAAACATTATCTTTAATAATAGCTAATACTAAAGCTTCCGATTTAAGATGCGCATACCCCATAAATTCTGTTGAAGGGATACTTTGATTCAATTGTAGAATAAATGAATCTTGGGCTTTTTCCCCCGATCCAGACCATGCTTTACGTGCCCTGTCTTTTTGTTCCATCATACATGTTTCAAAAGCATCTACATCCACACATCTGTTAGAATCTTTCAGCATATCTTGTGTTAAATCCAGAGGAAAACCGTAGGTATCATATAGTTTGAAAGCCACATCACCAGAAAGTTTATCTGTAGAACTTAGACTTGCTACTTCTTCATTCAACAGTTTCATTCCCCGATCTAGCGTTTGTAAAAACCGTTCTTCTTCAAGCTGGAAAGTCTTTTGTATCAAATCTTTTGAAGTAATAAGTTCTTTATACGTGTCACCCATTAAATTAATAAAATGAGGCGCCATTTTCACTAATAAAGGTTCTTTTGCCCCTAGTTTTTGTGCATGCCTAATAGCACGACGTATAATGCGACGCAAAACATAACCTCTTCCCTCGTTGGATGGTAAAATACCTTCTGCTATCATCATGCTGCAAGCACGCAAATGATCTGCTATAACATTATGAGATGGTTCAAATTCTGCATTGTTATTTTGTGTTAACTCTTTTGATAAATTCTTAATTTCAACAAAAAGGTCGGTATCATAATTACTATTTTTACCTTGTAAAACCGAAGCAATTCTTTCTAATCCCATACCAGTATCTATCGATGGCTTTGGTAGATTTAACCGGGTTCCATCGGATTGTTGATCAAATTGCATAAACACAAGATTCCAAATTTCAACAAATCGGTCGCCGTCCTGATCTACTGATCCGGGAGGACCTCCCCAAATATGATCACCATAATCAAAAAATATTTCAGAACAAGGTCCACATGGCCCTGTATCACCTGCTGACCAAAAATTATCATTAGTTGCTATACGGATAATTTTTTCATCCGCAAATCCTGTAATTTTTTTCCAAATCTTAAAGGCTTCGTCATCGTCATGATATACGGTAATCCACAAACGCTTGGAATCTAGCCCGTATTCTTTGGTAATAAGCTCATAAGCCATGGAAATGGCGTCTTCTTTAAAATAATCACCAAACGAAAAATTACCTAACATTTCAAAAAATGTGTGATGCCTTGCCGTATACCCCACATTTTCAAGATCATTATGTTTTCCACCAGCACGCAAACATTTTTGAGCCGTAGTTGCACGTGTGTATTGACGTTTATCAACACCCGTAAATACATCTTTAAACTGCACCATGCCGGCTGCTGTAAACATAAGCGTTGGATCATTCGTTGGAATTAATGAACTGGAAGGAACGACGGCATGATTGTTTTTTTTAAAAAAATCGAGAAATGTTTTTCTTATATTATTATAGGTTATCATGGCAATATGAATTTTTTATATTATTACTACCAATTTACCACAAACGCTAAAGATTGAAAATAACTGATATTACTAGAAGTTATAAACCAAGGTCATATGATCACAGATCTCAGCTTTTATTTTTCAAATGAGCTGTAATAGTCATTCGTAATTTCTGCAAGTTCTTCAATATTCACGCAAAAAAAATCAACCCCCATATTAAATAATCTATATTTATAGCAAAAATCAAACATTTCTTCTGAAGTATCCTTAATGAGTAAAAATTCTGTTTTTGTTTTTGGTTTTATAATCTCCTTTCCTTTATCAGAGAAGGTTTTTGCGAAAATACCTGCCATGATCTCTGCTGGAGCTGTGAACATATACTTTCTATCTTCTTTCATAACATACGAAACAGTACTATGAAGTAGCATGGATATTGCTTTTGGCTTATCTCTTAGAATAACACTTTCTGCACTTGAAGCGATTCCCATATGAATGGTTGCATCATTAGTTGTAGTGACTGTCATAAACATTTTAATGGATTCTACAAATTCTTTTATCTTTGGTACGGCTGCAATAGGTTCAAGAGGGCCATCTTTTCTACCAGCTAAAGAATAATATTGCCTCTTAATCTGCTGCGATGAAGCTGTCTTGATTTTTTCTTCATAAAATTCGTTATAGCCTGAATTTTGCGCCAATTTATAAATAAAATCTCTTTGATAATGAATTATTTCATCTGGTATACCATCACGTGATTCATTGTTGGTAATATATGCAATCCACAACGTTTCATTTGCAGAAACAGATGAATTATATATTCTAAGTGCCTCTTCAAAAAAGATACTTCCATCTTTATTAGGGTGCACTCTATTCACACTATTTTGCGTTTGAATATATTTACACCATAAAGGCCATGTTTTTTCTGTTACTTTTTCAACTTTGAGAAATAAATTTTCCTGAGGAAGTTTTACAATAAATAGTTCATTCTCTCCATCAGTTACTTTTTCAACATGCATATTCTTTTGTTGACGAGATTGTTGCGGATGTGACGAATCAATATCAAGATCACTCGAATAAATACAACCTGGTAAAATCGTTAAAAAAAGGAATAATCTAAAGATCATATATTTAATTTCATTTGAAAATTAATCATTTAATAATATATATTATAAAAATAAAAAAAACAATCGAATTTAACATCAGTTAAACAAAGGTAAGCTTCAATTTAATTCTTCTCAATTTTATCTATTTATACTATTCTTAACGATCAGGTTTTAACAAGATTCATATCAATGAAAAAAGAAAATAATCATCTACCCCAAACAACTTCTTCTCTTATTTCAGCAAACGACACCGAAGAACTAAGAATTGCAAAATTTATTGCCCAAAGAACTGAATATTCAAGACGTGATGCAGAAGATCTTGTACAACAAGGGCGTGTCATCGTTAACGGAGAAACACTTCATGAACTTGGACACAAGGTAAACCCAAACCAAGACAAAATTATGTTAGATGGTGTTTTACTATCGTCTAAAAAACCCAGGACTAAAATATGGACTTTCTATAAACCACAAGGTTTAGTTACCACACACAAAGACCCACAAAATAGAGAAACTGTTTTTGACTACCTTAAATCTAAAGGAATAAACCAAACCATATCGATAGGACGATTAGATCTTAATTCGGAAGGTCTTTTGATTTTAACCAACAATAGTGAATTTTCTCACTATGCAGAATCGCCACAAACAGAATGGAAAAGATGCTATAAGGTTCGTGTTTTTGGAAGGAATATTCCTTTCGACAAATTACTGAATCTTAAAAAAGGAATTACCATTGATGGAGTCCACTATAAAGGTATCGATATTGAATTACTTGATCATAAATCTTTTGAACAATCATCCAATCAGTGGTTACTCGTAACCTTAGTAGAAGGTAAAAACCGAGAAATTAGAAATATTATGGAATATTTTAGCCTTCGAGTTAACCGTCTTATCAGAGTATCCTACGGTCCTTTTGATTTGGGAGATTTAAAACCAGGAGAAATCAAAAAAATTGATATCAAAAACATTCCTGAAATACAAAATTTAATATTTTATAAAAATTACCTAAACCTACAATAAATTTTATCTTAAAATCAATAAAACAAGGTCTATAGAATTTTAAGTGTAAAATGAGACATTTAAAGTATGAGAAAGAGTATAAAAAATCGCTATATAAAAAAGTCTCATATTTCAGAGAAGAAATTCAGAGAAATTTTAAGAGCTTTTTGTTCTGACATCACAGCACAAAATACATCTCAATTAACAGGTGTGAGTCGCAATAGCATAAACAAGATGTATGAAAAATTTAGAAATAGGATTATTGATTTAACGGAAAAAAATTTATCCTTTCAAGGAGAAGTCGAATGGGATGAATCCTACTTTGGAAAACAGAAAGTAAGAGGTAAAAAAGGTCGTGGAGCAGCGGGAAAAAATCATGTTAATGGTTCAGTATAATCTGATCAAGCCGTACCTTCCCGTGCAACGCTGGAACGTTAAGATATCGAACTTAGACCTTTAATGCGGTGCTATATGTGGCGGGAAATGGGTGTAAATGGCGCAGTTTGCCTCAAAAATTTGGAAATTGGCATACCATTTATACGCGCCTGAAACGGTGGGCTGAGAATGGCGTTTTGGAGCGTTTATTTGTGTCTTTGCAAAAGGAAAAATTGATTAGAATTCCGTCACATGTCTTGGAATCGACAGCACGAGCATCAAAGTACACCCTGATGCGACGGGTGCTTTAAAAAAAAGGTCCCCAATCCATCGGCAAATCACGGGGAGGACTCACCACAAAAATTCATCTGGTTGCCCGCGAATGATCGACTTGGACTAACGTTTTTTCTGTCGCCTGGGCAGGCTGATGACAGGAAAAATGGGCAGCGTTTATTACAAAATTGGGAGCATTCTTTACCTAAAATACCCTTGGTGATGGACCGTGCCTACGAAGGTTCTCAAATCCGTGAATGCTTTGAAAAGTGTGAGTTTGATCCTGTTGTTCCACCAAAATATAACCGCCTAAAACCATGGGTTTATGATAAAATTATCTATAAACGACGTAATGAAATCGAACGCCTTTTTAGGAGACTCAAAGGCTTCCGACGTGTCTTCTCACGCTTTGAAAAACTGGATCTCATGTTTACGGCTTTTATCCATATTGTCCTTATTATAGAAATGATTCATAGTGTTAACAGACCTAGATTTAATCATAGAAAAGAAAACTTATATCTTTTCCTCTTGAAGAATTTTAGAAAAAATCCTCTCTAAACTTGTCTAGAACCTTAATCATATAAAACATAGAAATGCGAAAATATTATTTATATGTATCATTTATGTAGTTTCTATGATTAAATTTATTCTACCCCTCATTATCGCATTAAGCTTTAAACTTTGGGCAGTTGATATCCCAGTAGAATCAGGCTCAAATAATACAAGATATAATGTTTCATTAGAAAAAACACCTTAGTCACTTGAAAGCTTAAGTTTATCTGATACCCTATCACAAGAAATTTCTGCATCTTCTTCTGAATACGCCGCCATGGATACAGTACTTGAGAGGGTGACAACTTTGGGTCCGTGGTGTTATACAAAATCAAATGTTAATTTATATTTTCAGCCAACAATAGATCCATTTAAAACAAAAGAAAAACATAGTGATTTATTAGATTGGGTTCTTGTGTCAGATTATAAAAAATTAACTATTGCAATAGCTAATAAATTTTCTGATTTTTTTGAATTAGATGATTTTGTTTTAAATGAAGATACCAAAAGTGTATTGAATTTGAAATATGATATTTTGTGGCATCATTGATTTGATACTCATGATAAATTGAAAATAAATCAATTAAATCAACTTAAACAAGATTATTTGAAAATCAAAGAAAAAATAGAATATTTAGTTGCTAAATTTAATAATTCATCAGAGATGAAAGCATTATATATATTTTCACCTGGAGACAAAATCAATATTAAAACAATAAAAAACATAAGAGACTCTCTAATTATCAATAGAAATGGAAATAAAAAATTTATCTTATTCTGCATTGTGCAAAATAGACCATTTGAAGATTTCGAAAATATTATTGTAAAAGAAGGCTTTCAAATGAAAGGATGTTGGGAGGGAGGTGATGACTCTACCCGTTGGAAAGAAATACTAGATCAATTCAAGTTCACACCCGATATTTGGCAATAAAATTAATTTTACTCTATTTTAAAAATTCAGGTTCTAGACTTGCATAGCCTATATCTTTTATCTTATAAACATTTTGAAAATAAATATAGTTTATGTTCGTCTAGATCCAATATATTTCATATACATATAATCTAATTTATTCAAAGGTCCATGGCTATGCTCTCTCAGAATGATAGCCTCAGATTTTTGGTGTATATGTTTTTTTTGTTGATAACACATGCATGCATAAATAGGTTGATCTGAACCTTCTTTATAATAAACACAACGACTACATATACCTTTTGACATACATTGCACAGGGTTAAAAACGCTATAATCGATTCTTTCAGAATTTGCACATTTTCGTATATTTTTTAATTCATCCATAACAAGGCTATTTAAATCATTCGATCCATGAATTTTCCACTGAATAGCATCTTTTACCTTTTCAAAAATATCTTTAAGGGTAGCTTTTAATGTACCCAAAGAACAAAGCGTATAATCTTCTCCATCTATGAGGGATGGAATATAATTCATTTTAAAGGTATCAAAAACAGTTTGATCATGGTCTGTATCCATATAAACGATCAGAAAAACCTTACAGTTTTTTAAAACCAGTTGTTCTCTATAAGAAATCAAAGCACTTAATGTTTGTGGAAGCGCCACCAATACAATATTTTGATTTTCATAAACTTCAAATTGATCTCCTGAAGGACCTGTCAAAGAAATAGGCTCATTCATTCGAACATTATTCATGGAAAATGAAGAAGCACCTGCTTGATGAATCAGAAAGGTTAAGGTCTGATCATCAACTTTTAAGGGTGACAAAGCTACACCCTCTGAATAAGGTGTTTTTTCTGATTTATGAGTTGTAAAAAAACGATTTAATTTATAAATATATCCTGTTCTATAGGCCTTTGCTTGCAAAGGTGCATGAATTATAACCTCTATCCAATGATCAAATTTTTGGATCTTTTGAACATAAATTCCTGTTAAATTTTTCCACTGATCTATAAATGTTTCATTTTCTAACACTTTAAACTCTTGCAAAGCAGTTTGTTTTAAAGAATCAAGAATAAAGGGATAGCCTTTTTTAGCACTAGCCATAGCTTTAACAACGCTACCATGATAACGTGAATTCAAATCGCCAAAGCAACTAATCTTGTTTTGATATTTTGAATTTTTAACTTTCAATAGCGGATTGTCTAAATCATCATCGTCCACTGTTTTTAAATAATCATTTTCAATAATCAAACAATCTTCATCATGAACAATAGAAGCATTAGGTTTAAGACCTGTACCTAATAGCAATGTCTTACAGGGCAAGATTCTTTCCATAGTTTGAATCTGATGGATACACCCCATTGCATCGGACTGTATATCTATCACTTCTTCGTCATAAATAACTTTAATGCCTTCATTCAGTGCAGCCTTCAATTCATCTACGTTAATTCTATACGCTGGAGACTGAATAATGTCTTTGCGATATAGTAACGTTACACCTCCCCATTGATCTATGAACGAATGAAGCTTTTCAAGGTTTTGCTGAATATCAATTTTTTCAATTTCACAAGCGTGTTCAAGATAGAGACCTGCTAGTTCATTTTCTTGAGCTGTCCAATTTCGTCTTATTTCTTCATCAGATAAATTTACTTTCAATGCGTCATAGCGATGTTTAAACTTTAAGACCTGTTGTATATAAAAAGATCTCGCTTCAACCGCACAATCGACAGCTGTCAATCCACCACCCAACACAACAATGGGAAGTGTTAATTTAAATTGAAACAAAGATTGAAAATGATAAGCTGCTCCTAAGTGAAGAGTCATCAAAAAATCCGTTGCAAAATGTACGCCAGGAATTTGCATCCACTCAGATTTAAGACCTTTTGAAAGACCTGCACCTAAGCACAAAGCAACATGATCAAACCCCAATGCAAATGCTTTTTCAAAACTTAGTGCACCACCAAAACGAAGACCTCCTGTTAGTGAAAATGATAAGTTACGTTGAAGAATGATACGAATCAGATCAAGATAATTTTTATTCCAGCGTGACGTAATGCCATATTCACAAACTCCACCAAAACCTTGTGGTATGCGTTGATACATGCTTTTTTGCATAGTCTTCCAAGAACCCATAACTTTAAAATGATCTGAAGAAATATCTATCCAATCCTTTTCAAGCGGCTCTATTTTTGCTGTATCTATAGCAACAACAGTAATTCCTTCACGCAATAAATAATGTGCTAATGTAAACCCAGCAGGGCCAGTACCTACAATTAATGCTTTTTCACCCGTTGCAACTTTAGGTACAGGATTAGAGCTATTTAAAGGATTCCAGCGTGTTAAAAGACTATATATTTCTGGTCCATAGGGTAAGTTAAGAACAGATTCTAAAATTTGCGTTTCTATTCCTGGTACATCAACTTGAGTTTGTTTTTGAAAAATACAAGCTTGTTTGCAATCGATGCAAATACGATGCCCCGTACCTGCAATAAGGGTATTATCAATCATCGCTATTGCTAAAGCAGCTATAAAATGCCCTTTGCTAAACAATAGGTTCATCTCTGATATTTTTTGATCTAATGGACACCCTTCAAGTTTTGATCCTAAAGAATTTTCTTTAACATCACCAGATGATGTATTAAAACCAGTGCGGCATGAATCTTTTTTTTGAGGATGACAATGAATACAATACGATGCTTGATTAATTTCATGCTCAACACGCGGAAGATCGTTTTTCAATGTATATTCAAGGGGATTTTTTTCAAGAACTAAACTTTCAACCTGATGGTGAGTAAAAGTAAAACCTTTCAAAAGATCTAAAGATTGAAGAGGTTCAGATCTCCAAAATAAGGTTGTTTGATCTAAATTTTTTTCAAATTTTTGAATTTGAAACGCGCAAAATAATTCGGCTTGTTCAATTTTTTCTACAGATTGCTCTATATTTTCTAGCCAGTCAAAAATCTGTTTCGCACATTCATATTCATCTGACGAATTGAACGGATTGAATGGTGGATTTTCAATGATCGTGTTTTTATACTTTGTGAGAACTCTTTTTTGAATAAAATTTTTTCTAACCCATGAAATATAACTAATCTTACTAATCTTTTTTCTTTGATTTAAAACTTCCTTTTCATTCAAAAACAAAAGTGAAATAAAATCTTCGAGATAGACTGCTTGTTCTAAAACTTTATCTTGAACAATATCTGAAGATGTATTTATGGAAGCAGAACCGCAATATCTCAAAAAAATAGAATGTAATTTTTCTATTTTAGATTGGACATATAAATCACGAATACTAAAATCGAAGAGAAGATGCACAATAAAAAAAATTAAATTTGAACTAACTCATATTAACACCGAATCTTCTACAAAGGTAGAAAAGTGTATGGTGAAAGATCAAATTATTGTTTTTCTCCGTTATTAAAAAACACTAAACGCGCACTAAAATAAAATAACAGACATGATAAAACAAGCGATGCAATGTACAAAGGATATGCAGTTTTATTATAGATGAATGCTGCAAACAAAATTGCTGCTGTCAAACAAAGGTTACGTATCAAAGCCAATATTGAAACCCCCACACCTTTATGTTCTTTCATAGTATCAAGCATCTGTGTTGCAGCACTTGAATGCAAAAAAACAGAACTAACGTAAAGCAAACAATGAATAATGGTTAGAACAAGATAATTTTGAAATCTTGAAAAAAGTGAAACTATCAATGCGCAAGAAAAAATGGCGTTTCCAATGCATCCAATAATATAGCTTTTCTCAAAACTTATAGTTGAAATTACTTTTCGATATACAAAAGTTGAAACAATACTTACGGCCACAGGAATGGTTTGATAACCTGCGTACTCACTAGCTGAAATTCCAAATTCTTTAATAAACAAATAGGCATTTGTTATGGAAAACATGATGGGCATACTAAGTGGTAATGAATGAACAAGTGAACGAATTAAAAAAACTCTATCTTTCAGAAAAGATTTTAAGATGAACCATACGTTATCATCTTTTCCTGTTTTTTTATCTGTATGTACCATCGTTTCTTTAAAATAAAAGACGTATAATATTAAAAATATGAAGGAAAAAATTCCTACAAAAATAAAGTTAGATTGCCAACCGAAATATTTTTCTAAATATGCTCCGAAATTTGGAGCTATAGCAAAGGATACAGGAAACAAAATGCTCGCTGTGGCTAATGCTTTTGCATAATATATACCAGACAAAACATCCGCCATAATAACAAAGCATGTGTTAATGATACCGCCTGTTCCAAATGATTGAATAACCCTTCCCAACAAAAATAATTCGATACTATCCGATACAGCACAGACCATAGATCCAACTACCAAAAAAGAAAGTGCACAAACAACCGTAATTTTACGCCCGTGTTTATCACTAAATCTTCCATAGAATAAACCGATTATTGCTGAAATAAAGGGACTAACAGATACTGACAAGTTCATGATTAAACGGTCTGTTTGAAAATACTCCGTCAAATAAGGAAGATGCGGCAAATAAATATCAAAGCAAAAAACAGCAATAACAATAAGACTATAAAGCATTACATCAAACATGAAGTTGATTTTATTTTCATTCTGTTTTTTTATGTTATTCATTTTTCAAGTACTTACAAATATCGATAGCAGAATAAGTTATAACATTTGAACATCCAGCTCTTATGAAAGAGTGCATGATTTCAAACGTAGATTGTTTGTCGTCTAAATATCCATGATGAGCAGATAATTTCTGCATTACATATTCACCGCTTACATGGTAACTGATGATAGGCAAAGATGTTTTTTCTTTTACTTTGGATACAATATCAAGATACATAAGGCCTGGCTTTACAATCAAGCAATCTGCACCTTCGGCTTCGTCAAACATGCACTCTGATAAAGCTTCAGTGGAGTTTCTATAATCCATTTGATAGGTTTTTTTATCATTTAACGTCTTCAAACCATTACTGCCAAGAGCATTTCTAAAAGGTTGATAAAATGAAGAAGCATATTTAACAGCATAGCTTGCAATTAACGTTTGTGTGTAACCATGAGCTTCAAGAGAATTTCTAATATCTAAAATTCTTCCATCCATCATGTCGGATGGACAAACAAAATCTGTACCAGCTTCTGCTAGCAATAGGGCCATAGAAGATAAAATTTTCACCGTTTCTGTATTATCTACGTCTTGAAACTTTGTATGTAAGGCCCCTATAACACCATCATGACCATGGGACGTATAAGGATCTAAAGCAACATCTGCCATAATGGATAATTGACAGTTTTGACTCTTGATTTTGCGAATCGCTTTATAAATTAAAGAATCAGGATTTAAGGCCTCTGTTCCCATTTCATCTTTTTTATCTTCATAAATCACTGGAAAAAGCATCATGGCCTTTATTCCAATGCATTGCAATTGTTCGCACAAAGCTGGAAGTTCGTCTATTGCATAGCGGCGCAATCCAGGAAAAACATCCAAATCAAGGCCACTATCATGGGGCACTTCACTTACAAAAATAGGCGCAATAAATTGTGAAGGATGAATGGCGTGTTCAGCAAATAAATCACGAATCCACGGCGTGGATCTTTTCCGGCGATGCCTTTGTAAAGGAAAATGAGAAATCATTAGGCAGACATATTCGAAACAGTATAGGGTTCCAAAGTAATTTTAGAAGAACTAGCATTAATTTGATCAATTTTTGTTTTAGCAGATGACAGTTTTTCTTCACAATAAGATTTCAAGACTGTACCTCTTTCATAAGCGCTAACAGCTTCTTCAAGGGGTAATTTGCCATCTTCTAATTTTTTAACCAAAGATTCTAATTCAGTTAACGCTTCTTCAAAAGAAATTGACAAACTATTTTTCATGCTTTTTAACTTTAAAACTAAATATTCTTAAAATTAAGTATAACTGAATTTATAAAAAAGTCCAAAAAAATATCAGGTGACAGAATAAATCTATCACCTTTAAATCAGAACTAGTTTTAGGACTTAATTTCCGAGTTGATCCAAAGCTTTTTGGAACCTACCAGCGTGAGATTTTTCGGCCTTAGCTAATGTTTCAAACCATTCTGCAATTTCTTCAAAACCTTCTTCACGAGCAACTTTAGCCATACCAGGATACATGTCTGTATATTCGTGGGTTTCTCCGTCAATAGCAGCTTTTAAGTTATCTTGAGTCGAACCAATAGGAAGACCTGTTGCTGGATCGCCCACTTCTTCTAAAAATTCTAAATGTCCATGAGCATGCCCCGTTTCACCTTCTGCGGTGGAACGAAAAACTGCAGCCACATCGTTATAACCTTCTATGTCTGCTTTTTGTGCAAAATAGAGATATCTTCTATTTGCCTGTGACTCACCTGAAAAAGCATCTTTTAAATTTTGTTCCGTCTTAGATCCTTTAAGATTCATAATTTTTCCTTTACACAAATATTGCACCTAACCATAACTTTTTTTAAATAAATGGTCAACCTATCACTGAAAAAAATCTTGCTAATATGAGCGAATAATATTATAATAAATACATATGAATACTTATAAAATTTTAAAAACGTGAATATATTTCAAAAAAGACAAGATTCTTATTTTAAAAAAATATTCCGAAATATACTGACATTCAGCAATCAAAAAACCACTCATATTCCATTTCTTTCAGAACTAAAAGAAAGCAGCATGGGTTTTGTTATTAGTTTGTCTTGTTTTCTGACCACCATACTGTTTGCAAACGGAGACGTTTTCTCCTCCATTCCTTCAGAAATATTTTTAACATCTATTTTTTTGTTTGCCTGCATTCATCTTAGCATTCATTTTTGGGTTAAATCTTTTCACTCAAAGTACCAGTATGAATTTGCTTACAACAATATCCTCTTTGTCTTATGTGTTTGCTTTTTGGAAAGCTTCATCTTTGCACCCTTTGCATACAGCATCAAAACATTTGCTTATCTATCAAAAAGCATACCTCTAATTTATTTTTTCCTTTGTGCTAGCGTTAAAATATCTATCTTGTGGGCCATAAAAATTCACCAAGAAATGATCCAATATCAAACAAAAAAAATATTGAAAGATAAGTCTATCCCTATCATTATCATAGGAAGCCAAGAAACAGTTGAACAATTCATCCAAGAAATTGTTCACTCCCCTGCTTTTTCATATGATCCGCAATGCATTCTAGCCACAGAAAACCCTGAAAAATATAACATTTGCTCTTCATGGTCTATACCCGTTATATCTATTTTTGAAAACAATGAAGTACACAAGATACTACGAACCCTTCCCAAAAAACCTACCCATATCATTACAACAAGTTCCGTACAAAGATCTGAAGTGTCTGCTCAAATGCAAAATTTATCTGAAAAATACACCTTACCCATCACGCAAATTATTTTAAATTATTCTAATGAAATTTTCAAAAAATCCCTTGTAGCCTAATTTAGTCTTTACATTTCTCCATCTTTTTGAAAAATCCCAGCCTCATCTTCGACTGGACTTTTATCCAATATGAAGATATTATGTTAAACAAGATATTTTAAATATAGAAAAACTTCTCATGATATTTTCCACACAAAAAAGTGATTTATTAAAGTCTGTAGGACATTGCGTCAAAATTATTGACAAAAAATCACCACTTCCTATTCTTAATCAGCTTATGATAAAAACTTCAGATGAAGGATTATTTTTATCAGCAACGGATATGGATCTGGGTATTTTGTGTAAAATCCCTGCCTCTATTTCAGATCATGGAACTATTTGCGTTTCAGGACATTTGCTTTTTGAAATATTAAAAAAATTACCCGATGGCTCTTCTGTTAACTTTAAATTTAACAATGAAAGAACTCAACTTATTGTCGATTCTGGAAGATCAAAATTTTCGATAGCCTGTATGGATTCTCAAAATTTCCCAGAACTTATTCAATCCGAATACGATTCAACATTTATGATTAGTGCTGAAATTTTGAAAGACATGATTGACAGTACACAATTTTGTGCTTCACATGACGAAACAAAATATAATATGAGCGGTATATATTTTCATTCTGTAACAACTGATCACGGTGAAAAAATTAGAACCGTTGCTTCAGATTTGTGTCGATTAGCTTGCTGCGAATATGACGCACCAGAAGGGTCTCAAGGAATGCCACAAGTCATTCTATCTAAGAAAACAGTTTCAGAGGTTGGTAAACTTATTGAAAGCACAAAATCAGAAATTCAAATATCCCTATCCTCTGCAAAAGTAGAATTTGTAGTCAAAGATGAAAGAAGTGAATATACATTTATATCAAGAAATATTGATGCATCTTACCCTAGCTATGAATCTGCTTTAGAGCTTAAAAGTGATCAAATCATTACTGCAGATAGAAAACAATTTTCAGAATGCGTTGATCGCGTAAGTATTGTTGTTGCAACAGATAAAGTCAATGTTATTAAGCTATTTGTTTGTCAAAACGAAGCCAAGTTGTCAGCAGTTAGCCAAGATATTGGATCCGCACAAGAAGAAATTGAAGTAGATTTTCCTTATGATAATGCTATCGAAGTGTGCTTTAATTCTCGTTTCTTTTACGAAATAACACAACAAATCAAAGAAACTGAAGTTGAAGTTATGATTACAGATGGTGATGAATCATGTATCATCATTAAGCCTGTCAACAATACTAAAAAAATGTACGTCCTCATGCCGATGGATGTTTAAACAAAACACGGATGTATATTCAAAAAATCCATCTTAACCAATTTAGAAATCATGAGAAAATTTCACTGGAATTGTTCAAAAGACCTACAGTTTTTCATGGTCTAAATGGTTCTGGCAAGACTAATATCCTGGAAGCTATATCTCTCTTTACCGTTGGTAAAGGCCTTAGAAGTGCAACCTACGATGAAATGGGTATGAATGATAATTTCAATAGAACCTGGGATATTAGACTTCAAATGGGTGATGATGACTTACCATCGATTGATTGCTCTGTTCACTATCGCGACAAAAAACGATTAAACTATATTCAAGGCAACCCTGTTCAGAGCTCAAAAAGTTTTAACGAATGGATTACTCTTTTTTGGCTAACGTGTGAACATGACCGTCTGTTTATAGACTCTAGTAAAGCACGTAGAAAATTTTTAGACAGAATGGTTTTCAATATCGATTCTCAACATGCTCAGCATTTGGCTGCTTATGAAAAATTATCAAAGGAACGTCTGTCACTTTTAGAAAATGGCCATTTTAATTCTTCTTGGATTGAATCCATTGAACAGCACATGCATGAATATGCCTTTAAGATATATATAAGCCGTTCTCAAATAATTGACCATATCAATCATGAAACACAAAACCTAGACCCCATTTTCCCAAAGCTTACACTTTCATTAACAGGCGAATATGAATCTATTCATAAAGAACATACATCAGAAATAGCATCCAAGTTAATAAAAGAAAAATGGGTTCAATCTAGACACATGGATCAACAAAGACACATGACTCACTTTGGTGTGCACCGAAGTGATTTAAATGTTTTACATCATGTCAAAGGTAATGCCGATCAATGTTCAACAGGAGAACAAAAAATTTTACTTATGGGTCTTGTCCTGTCATTTTTATCCCACCGTATGAAAACAGATGAAAGATTAATATTAGTTCTTCTGGATGAGTGTCTTTCTCATTTCGATTTTCGTCATCGTATGGTACTATTTAAACAAATAGAAAAATTTTATCAATCTGATCAATACTTAGGTTCTATGCACGTTTTTATGACCGGAACAGATCGTGTTGCTTTTGAACCCTTAGAATCATTTGCTACATATCATGAGATTGGGCACAATATATAGGAAGTGAAATTAAAGATGAATGATATAATAAAACAAGCTACAAACAATCAAGACTATAATGCCGATTCAATTAAAGTTCTAAAGGGACTCGATGCTGTCAGAAAACGTCCTGGAATGTACATCGGTGATACTGACGATGGGACTGGTCTTCATCATCTCGTTTACGAAGTTGTCGACAATGCTATTGACGAATCATTAGCAGGACATTGTACTAAAATTGTTGTAACCCTAGAACATGATGGATCTGTTAGTGTTACAGACAATGGACGCGGCATTCCCATAGACATCCATGAAGAAATGGGAGTTTCTGCAGCAGAAGTTATTATGACACAACTTCATGCTGGTGGTAAATTTGACCAAAATTCCTACAAAGTTTCAGGTGGTTTACATGGTGTTGGTGTATCTGTAGTAAATGCTTTGTCAGAATGGCTTGATTTAACCATCTACCGTGGTGACAGCAAATATTTCATGCAATTTAGAGATGGTGTTCCTCAGGCACCACTTGCTAAGGTTGGCCCATCCAATGGCAAAAGAGGAACAGAAATTAAATTTTTACCCTCCAAAGAAACTTTTAAATTTATCGATTTTGAACGTTCAACCATTGAACACAGACTTCGTGAACTAGCGTTCTTAAATTCGGGCGTTTATATTGAACTTAAAGATGAACGAGAAGATTTAAACCACAGCATAGAATTATTCTTTGAAGGAGGAATTGTTTCCTTCGTTGAACATTTGCAAAAAGGAAAAGCATCTCTTCATCCAAAACCCATTAAAATTCAAACAGAAGCAGATGGAATGACCGTTGAAACAGCCATATTGTGGACGGACAGTTATCATGAAACCATGCTTTGTTTTACAAATAATATTCCTCAAAAAGATGGTGGTTCTCACCTTATTGGTTTTAGATCTGCTTTAACAAGAACAATTACGAACTATATAACAGAACAATCGAAAGCAAGCAAAAAAGATAATAAATACACTTTTTCAGGGGAAGATGTCCGTGAAGGTTTAGTTTGTGTTTTATCCGTTAAAGTGCCTGACCCTAAATTTTCATCACAAACAAAAGAAAAGCTTGTTTCTTCAGAAGTAAGACCCATTGTTGAAAATGCCATAACGCAAGGCCTTACCGATTGGTTTGAAGAAAATCCCGCTCATGCTAAAATGATTGTTGCTAAAGTTAATGAAGCAGCAGCAGCACGTGAAGCTGCAAGAAGAGCACGTGAATTAACCCGTCGTAAAGGTGCTTTAGATATTGCATCCCTACCAGGGAAACTCGCCGACTGCAGAGAAAGAGACCCTGCCCGAAGTGAAATATTCATCGTTGAAGGAGACTCTGCTGGTGGTTCGGCTAAAGGTGCCAGAGACAGCCAATATCAAGCTATTTTGCCTATCAAAGGTAAAATTTTAAACGTGGAACGCGCGCGTTTTGATAAAATGATTGCCTCCCAAGAAATAGGAACATTGATAACAGCATTAGGCACAGGAATTGGTGAAGCAGAATTTAAAGCTGAAAAATTACGTTATCATAAAATTGTCATCATGACTGACGCTGACGTAGACGGAAGCCACATTCGAACTTTACTTTTAACGTTCTTTTTCAGACACATGAGATCCATAATTGAAAATGGTTATTTGTATATTGCCCAACCACCTCTCTATAAAATTAAACGTGGACAAGCAGAAGTCTATTTAAAGGACGATACAGCAATGGATGCATATCTGTTAAAAGCAGCTCTTAACGAAGCAAAGTTTGTAAACCGTCAAACTCAAACAACGCTATCGACTGAAGAAATGGCAAACCTTTGTGAATTATCTTTTAAAGTCACAAAATTAATTACAACATTAAGTGTAAAACTACAAAATTTAGAAATTTTAGAAAGCCTTTACAGACACGGTTTCTTCAAAATCGATTCCATAAAAGACTACAATCTTGTCATTAACGATTTAATGACCTTAGAAAAAACAACGGCAAAATGGAGTTGGAAACAAATTGAAGAAAAAGTTGTTTTAATACGCACACATCTTGGTGTCAGTGAGGAATGGATCATCGATCCTACATTATTTATCCATCCAGCAGCAAAAAAATTAGGAACATTTTCTACAGAACTCAACTCACTCTATTCCAATGAATGGAACCTGGAACTCATTCACAGAGGAGAAACCAAAAGTTATGCATTAACAAGTTGCATCGAACTATCTAAAATTATTTCTCAACATGGACGCAAAGGCATTACCATTAGCCGCTATAAAGGTTTGGGTGAAATGAACGCTGAACAACTTTGGGAAACAACTTTGGATCCTACAAAGCGAACACTCATGCAAGTCAAATTAGATCACGCAGAAGAAGCTGAAGAAGTCTTTTCTACATTAATGGGTGATGTTGTTGAACCAAGGCGAGAATTTATTACAACAAATGCACTAAATGTTGTAAACTTGGATGCTTAAGATATAATGTATAAAATATATTAAAGAGGATGTTATGAAAGCTGAATGGGGAAAAAAGAGAACGTGTTTAAGTTGTAAAGAACGTTTTTATGATTTAAATCAAGCAGCACCGGTTTGCCCAAAATGCAATACCGCTTTTGAAATTGTAACCTATACTAAATCACGTAGGGGACGTCCTTCTCTTGATGTTACCAGAGATTTATTAATCGACGATTTAGATCTTGATTTAGGCGTAGATATTGCATCAAGTTCTGATTCTGATATCATCGTTGATGATGATGGATTAGATGAAGATCTTAACGATATTCCTGATGTCATAAGCGACGAAAGAGACGATTCTTAATTTTTTTAAGAGAGGTTTTATATGATGTTTGAACAAGAAAAACCTGAAATCGTTTTAGATGTAAAAAATTTCACATTTGAATTGAAAAGCAATGGTTTTTATATCTCTATAAAACCTCTATTCATGCCAACACATTCAAGCATTGACGACTTATTATTTGTATGGTGCTACCACGTTATGATTGAAAATATTGGTCTAAAGCCGTGTAAAATAGTCAATAGATATTGGAAAATTACCGATGGAAACGCAAAAATTTGCGAAGTAAACGGCGAAGGTGTTGGTGGTGAACAACCGCTTATCAATCCAGGCGATTTATATGAATACACCAGTGCTGTGCCTTTATCTACACCATCAGGATTCATGCAGGGGCACTACATCATGGAAACAGAAGATGGTTCACAATTTGAACTTCCTATTCCGACTTTTTCACTCGATAGTCCACATGCACATTTAAGCATTCAATAAAGTTAAAAGGTTATGGATAAATACTTTAAAAAAAAAGATTTATCACTTGTGCTTTTTTTGACAAAAATATTAAAAATCAAAACACTTATCCCCTTGCTATGTAAAATTCAAAAGTTATCTTTTATTCTCAGTATAGTACTGTTTGTTTTAGGTGTGATCTACATCGCCTACTACGCCCCTGACGATAGGCTACAAGGAAGTGTTGCCAAAATTATGTATGTCCATGTTCCAGCATCTTGGGGGGCTTTAGCCCTGTATTTGGTGATGGGTATATTTAATATTTTAGGATTCATCAAAAGATTACCCCAGTGTTTTATCATTGCTAAATCAATCGCACCTACAGGCCTTGCGTATTGCTTTATTAGTCTTATCACAGGGTCTTTGTGGGGCAAACCAACGTGGGGTACATATTGGGTGTGGGATGCACGATTAACATCGATGTTAATCCTCTGTGTATTATATATAGCATATATGGTATCCACACAAACGTATGACAGCACCAAATTAACACTAGGCGCTTATATTTCGGTCCTCGGCTTACTTAATATTCCCATCATAAAAGGTTCTGTCGATTGGTGGTTTACACTGCATCAGCCGGCATCCATTCAATTGCTTAAATTAAAATCAACCTTAGACCCCACCATGTTTTTAGGGTTGATGATCATGGCTTTTGCCTTCGCATTTTATGCAGCTGCAATGTGTTCGTGTAAAATAATATATAACTTAAACTTTTTTAAATCGCAATAAATTATGCATCTGATAGCCGCATACACCATAACCTTTGTGATATTAGTCTTTTTATATTTTACCCAATACGAAAATTTTAAGGACTGAACGTGAAACCCTTAAAATTAAGAGTATCCAAAATAGTAGCCTTTACCTTTATCACAGGTGGATTCTTACTTTGGAGCAGTATACTTTACCGTGAAAACATTGTTTTTTTTATCAAACCTTCAGAACTGATATTGCAGAAGAATTCAAATTCACAAAAGACGTATAAAGTGGGTGGTTTTGTTTTAAAAGATTCTATTCTAAAACATAGTTCAGGAACACTAGAATTTAAAATTTCAGATCACCCAGATCATCAGAATAAGAACAACACCATTACTGTGCACTACAACGGTGTATTACCCAACCTGTTTGGTGCAGAACAGCAAATAGTTGTTCAAGGAAATTACATCAATCATATTTTTTTAGCAAATATAGTTCTTTCCAAACATGATGAATATTATCGAAAGAAATAAAAAAGCGCTGAAAAATCAGCGCTTTTTTTGAGTATAAACCAATCAGAAATGATTAGAAAATGTAAGCAACACCTAGTGTTAGGTTGTGGTTTACTTTTTTAACTTTACCAGCAGACAATGCTCTAGCAGTAGATGCGCCAGAACTTTTCATTGTTGTTTGACCGTCTACATTTACTGTACGTGAAACTTGCTTGCAGCTATATTCCATGCGTGTTGTTAAATTTTTATTTAATTTGTATTCTGCACCTATTGCTGGTCTGAATGCAAATTTTGCAGATTTTTTTGACTTAAATGAACCTGTTGCAAGAGCAGCAGCTGTTGATCCCTCAAAAGCAGCTTTAGCATTAGCAGCACTGTTAGATATTGCACCGTCAAAATCTACAGTTTCACTGAATTTTGAATATTCAAAGCCTGGTTTCAAATAGACTAATAAACTGTCAAAAACATAACCGATGCGTGGTGCAAAGCCAATAATCATAGATTCTTTAGAACTTACTTTTGCTTTACCATAGTAAAAAGAAGTAGCAGTTAACTGTGTAGCAAAGGTGTCATTTGACTTAGTTGGTTTACCTGTATCTAATTTAACAGCTAATTCAGCACCTAAATAGAGGTTATTCATTTGATGACCGTAACCACCAAATACTGAAAAAGAAGCACCTGTTTTTGATGATTTTATATCAAAGTCATTTGCTTGAGCCTTTTTCTTAACTATACCAAGTCCTCCACCAGCGTAAAAGCCCGTGAAGTTTCCTTTTGTTGAAGGTGCGTTTGCAAAAACAGCTGATGCTGATACTGCACAAATTAGTGCTAATTTATTTAGATTTTTCATTTATATTCTCCTAATGTAAAAACAAGTTTAATATATCAGTAATTTATTTACAAATCTATAATTTAAAGGGTTTAGGCTACTTCTAGTTTAGTTTGTTGCCTATTTACCACACTCTTTTGTAACATTATTTGCCGGGGCGCTAAATACATATTTGTGTACAAAATAAAGTATGATAATGGCCATAAATGCAATAACCCCACTAAGAGCATACATGTTTTGTATGGAATAGTGTTTTGATATATATCCACCATATATTCCTGCCATAAATATGGATATGGCACTAAAGAAGTTAAAGATTCCAAAACCCGTTCCACGCAAATCTGATGGTGCAAAATCTGCAATAAGAGCTAAAAATGTACTTTGTGTAACACCAATTTGAATACCCCATACGGCAATTCCGACATAGACATATATAATGCTTGGTGAAAAACTAAGGAGAGCATCGGATATAACCAAACATAGACACCCACCTGCCAACACTGCTGTTCTTGAAAAACGATCGGACAATCTGCCAATAGGATAAGCCGCTAATGCCGTTGCTGTATTGTAGATAACACCCACAATCGGACCCCATGATTCTCTTAGTCCATAGTTTTTCAATGCATGCAGTGTTAAGATTGATTCACTGACACGCGCAAGCATAAATACAGCAACAACAATCATCAACGTCCAAAATTTTGCACCCAAACGCATCATATTACGTTTCATACCAGCAAAAGTAATTTCGTGACGAGGTTCAGCAACTACAGCTGCTAAGGAATGACCCTTTTTTTCTTGTGCGCTATCTTTATCTTCTTTTGAATCAAGGTAATGATGTTCAGAGTCGTGGACAAAATGATAAATAATCAAAAAAGCAATTATGGGAGGGAGCGTTGCAAACCAAAATAATTTTTCATAATTATTGGATGTTAAATGCAAACATAAAATAGCTAAGAAAGAACCAATAAATGAACCCGATGTTGTTAAAGCTTGACGCAAACCAAAACATTCACCTTTAATATCCTCTGGCGACAAATCTGCTACTAATGCGTCACGCGGTGTGGATTGAAGTCCATTAGCAATACGCTCCATAATTCTTGATAAAAACATAATGATAAAAGCTGCAGATGCTGCAAAAAATGTTGCACCTATAGCTAAAACAGGACGAGAAAACATGGATAGACCAAAACCAATAAGAATAATGGTTTTTCTTCTTCTGAAATAATCGCTAACAATGCCTGAAAAAACTTTCATTAAATAGGCCAGCGCTTCCACGGTATGTTCAAGTGCCGAAATCCAATCTATAGTGATGCCTCTACTATTTAAAAACATACCCGATATGGAAAAAATAAAACTAGATGTAATATTTAAAAGACCGCTTGCAATACCAATAATCCAAATAGGAAATGGGATTTTTGATTTAATTTTTTTCATTGCCATACTATTTTCCGTAATTTTAACTTTTTATTGATGTGATTGCGATAATTTAACAGATAAGAATCAAATACAAAGACCTTGATTTCATGTTAAAAAATAAAAACGTCCTAATAACCGGGTCAACCAGCGGCATCGGATTTGCCATAGCCGAAGGTTTTGCCTATCAGAACGCTAACTTAATTATAAATGGAATTAATCCTGAGGGTAATTGTAGCGCAATTCTACAAGAATTGTCAAATAAAACAAAAGGAAAAGTACTTTATGTTCAAGCAGATCTAGTTCAAGTTTGCGAAATCGAAACGATGATAAATAAAGCATTTTTAGAATTAGGATCTGTTGATGTACTTATTAATAATGCGTGCATCCAACATGTGTCCCCCATTGAAAATTTTGAAAACGATAAATGGGACCAAATCATTGCACTTGGTCTATCTTCAGCTTTTCACACTAGTAAATTATGCTTACCAAAAATGCGTGAAAACCATTGGGGAAGAATCATCAATATTGCATCTGCACATGGCCTGGTTGCATCTGCCCACAAATCAGCATACGTTTCTGCCAAACATGGATCTATTGGATTAACAAAAGTAATCGCTTTAGAAACTGCAGAAGATAACATTACCTGTAATGCTATTTGCCCAGGTTGGGTTTTAACACCCTTGGTTGAGAATCAAATCAAATCCAATGCTGAAAAAAATGGATGGACCTATGAACATGCTAAACAAGAATTACTAAGAGAAAAACAACCTTCTATGAATTTTGTTAAACCCGATGATATTGCCCAAATGAGTATCTTTTTATGTTCAGAAGCTGCCAACCAAATTACGGGCTCCCAATTTGTAGTCGATGGGGGATGGACGGCGCGTTAGTCTATGTGTTATCAAAAAAATGTTTTATGTACGTGTTAAATGAAACTTATCAGCAACATTCTAAAGTTAATAGATACATGCAGATTAATATGCTTTATAAACCTACCTAAGAGCATTATAATTAAATAAAAACAACTGATGTATACAATAAGAAATGCTTGGGTCGAATCATCTGGTTTTAAAACAAAATGAACTTATTGAAAGACTTCGTGAATACGACACGAATATTGATGAAGATATGGTCAATCGTGCTTATGTTTTTTCCGTCAGATGCCACTCTACCCAAGTGCGCGATTCAGGAGACCCCTATTTTCTTCACCCCATAGAGGTCGCAAGAATTTTAACGGAACTCAAATTAGATTCACACTCCATTGTTACAGCACTTCTTCATGATACGGTCGAAGACACCTTTACAACTTTTGAAGAAATTGAAAAACTTTTTGGTAGTGAAATTGCACAACTCGTAAGTGGTGTCACCAAACTTACTAAACTAGAACTGCAATCTGAAGCCACTAAACAAGCTGAAAACTTCAGAAAACTTGTGCTAGCCATGTCCAGTGATATCAGAGTTTTATTAGTAAAACTTGCGGATCGCCTGCACAATATGCGGACATTATATCATGTTTCATCAGAAACAAAAAGACAAAGAATTGCCCACGAAACACTCGAAATTTATGCCCCACTTGCTGAACGCTTAGGTATCCATTCTATTAAGGATGAATTAGAAGACTTATCTTTTTATCATCTTCACCCTGATGTTTATGAATCTATCACCAATCGTTTACAATTTGCACAAGTTGCTTCTGTCGATACGATTAGTCTTATTATTTCTGACATCGAGCATATTACTTCTTCTTATGGACTAAAGTGTCAAATAACAGGGCGCTCTAAGACACCCTATTCCATATGGAAAAAGATGCAACAAAAAAATATAACCTTAGAACAACTCTCTGATATTATGGCCTTTAGAGTCATTGTTGATTCTGTCGCAGAATGTTACCAAGCTTTAGGTGTTATCCATAGTCACTACATGGTTGTTCCAGGAAGGTTCAAAGACTATATCAGCACACCCAAAGCTAACAATTATCAATCTTTACATACCGGCATTTTAGGGCCACTGAATCAAAAAATCGAATTGCAAATCCGCACTCAAGAAATGCACGATATATGTGAAAACGGTGTTGCTGCGCATTGGCAATATAAGCAAGGTAACAATATTCATGATGGTAAACAGTATGCATGGTTAAGAGGTCTATTGGAGATCTTAGAAAATGCAACCAATCCAACAGAATTTCTTGAAAACACTAAATTAGAAATGTTTCAAAACCAAGTTTTTTGCTTCACCCCCAAAGGGGCACTTACAAACTTGCCTAATGGTGCAACAGTTGTTGATTTTGCGTATTCTATTCACTCTGAAGTAGGCAATAGAACGATTGGAGCAAAAATAAATGGAAGGCAAATGCCTTTACGCACTGTGCTTAATAATGGGGATATGATTGAAATCATGACTTCTAAAACACAGACTCCATCACCTACTTGGGAACGATTTGTCATTACAGGGAAAGCACGGGCTTGTATCCGTCGCTTTATTCGTAACCAACAAAGAGCTCAATATAGTGACATAGGAAAAGCTTCTTTAATGAAGATGTGTCACAAGTACGGCCTAGTCTATAATGATAAAAAAGTTCAAGCAGCACTGCAAAAATTTAGTTATCACACCCTTGAAGATCTCTATGCCGCTGTTGGAGAGGGCATACTATCTGCAAAAGAAGTTGTGCATCTCACTCATCAAGAAAATGAACCTCTCACTAAAAAAGATGAAAATGAAACAGGTTTTATTCCAGATAGAAAGAAGTCCAACAAACAAACGAGCAAAGATCCTTCACATTTTATAGATGGAATTATTTCTGGAATGAGCATTTCATTTGCGGGTTGTTGTCACCCACTTCCTGGAGATAAGATTGTAGGCATTGTCCAAACAGGAAAAGGCATAAGCATTCACCGCCAAGAATGCCAAAGCATTATATCTTATGAAGACCTTGACAGAGTTTTAGATTTAAGTTGGTCTGAAGTAGATAATATAGCTCAAAAATACATAGGTAGAATTAAATTAACCACAGTCAATAAACAAGGAATACTGGCATTAATAACCAATATCATTGGCAAACAAAATGCTGATATTAATAACATAAAAGTCACCAATAGATCCAATGATTTTTGGGACATCATCATTGATATTGAAGTGTGTAATCTAGAGCAAATCAATATCCTAATTGGAATTTTACGCTCTCAATCACTTGTTTTAAGCGCGGATAGGCTGTAGATGTTTATTGTTGGCACAGGTATCGATCTTGTTGATATCAAGAGAATTCACAGGTCATTAGAAAAATTTGGAGACCAATTTCTAAACCGACATTTTACAAAATCAGAACAAGAATTTGCATTCACAAGAGAACATGATGTATCAACATCTAAGGGATGGACAATGACTTCTGCAGCACTTGCAAAAATGTTTGCAGCAAAAGAAGCATCTGTCAAGGCCATAAGTCTTTCAACAGGTATAAATTGGATCGACATAGAAGTAAAAAGAGAAAAATCGGGTAAACCGTATATTGTTCTTCATAATCAAGCAGAAGCTAATTTAAATATGGTTATAGATCTTGAAGCGGAAAAACTTGGCATCACGTTAAAAAAAGGATACATTAGAAAGGTAATCAATTTATCACTAACAGATGAACCACCTCTTGCTGGTGCTTTTGTTGTGATATCAGTTGTTCATATAAATTAAAAAAATAGAAAGGCTTATCATGTCAAATTCACCTTTTATTCCACTCACCAAAGCAGAATGGATCAAAGAAGCAAAAGGCTTTGTTATTGCCTTTGCTGTAGCTATGTTTATTCGTACATTTTTTTATCAGCCTTTCATGATACCTTCAGAATCGATGTATCCTACTTTGGTTGTTGGTGATTTTATTTTTGTCAATAAGTTCACCTATGGCTTTTCAAATCAATCACTTCCACTTTCTCCCAATATTATTAAAAAAGATAGAATCTTTGAAGGTGAACTTAAACGAGGCGATGTAGTTGTGTTCCACAACCCTAACCACTTAAATGAAAAAGGACAAGTGGAACCTGTAGATTATATTAAACGTCTTATAGGTTTGCCAGGAGATCGTATTCAAATGATCGATGGCATGCTTCATATCAATGGCAAAGAGGTCCCACTAGAAAGAACTAAAGACTATGTCATGCGTCACGTTGATGGTAGAAATGAAGTCATTCCATGCTTTATCGAAACACTACCAAATGGAGTCAAACACACCATTCTCAAAATCCAAGATTTTGGAAAGGCACCACTCGATAACACACAAGAATTTATTGTACCTAAAGACCACTTTTTTATGATGGGAAATAATCGTTGCAATTCTACAGATAGCAGAGATCCAAAAGTAGGATTTATTCCTCTAAAGCGCATTGTTGGCAGAGCGGATTTAATTCTATTGTCACACATTGGTACATTGATAAAACCATGGACTTGGCTTAACCTTAGGTTAGACCGTTTCCCTCACCTCATTCGCTAAATATACAGTATGAACAAACAAACGATATTTGAATGCGTAAAGTCTAAAAAAGAAACAGTCGATAACTTAACAAAACAAACAGCTTATTATCTGTCTTATTATGAAGATCTTTGCAGAAATAAAATGATTACTAAGTGGAATACGTCAGCGTTTCTGTTTTCAGCTTACTGGTTACTATACCGTAAAATGTATCTTGATTTTATAACGTATTTAGCATTCATATATGTATCATCAGCATTTTACACACACGTTATAAAGCAAAGTTTAGACTTTATATTTGGTTTAAAATTTGCAAATGATATTTCACCATTCGTTCAACTTGTGATTCGATTTATACCAGCTATTTTTTATGGTTTTTACGGTAACTATCTTTACTTTTTGAACATTGCAGAAAGACTCAAAAAAAATAAATCACAAGGCACTAATCTTCTTGCACCCATCCTACTTATTGTCTTACTTATCTTAATATTTGAAAAACAGTTGGTTAATCCTACTTAAATCGTTGTTTTATTCTTCTTATTTTTCCTAATAGAATTAACGTACTTTTCTTTAAACTTAATAATAACTCTATCTTCATCTCTTAGATCAATGCTTTCCATTAAAACATGGGAGATTTTGTTATGTTTAACCATGTCAGATAAAATACTTAAGGCATTGTGATTATGCTCTCCAGGTAGTTTAACTATTAAACTGTTGTCCATTTCAATATTCCAGCGTCTTCCTCTAATACAGATATATCCTGTAATCCTTTTCTTTAAGTTTGAAAAGTGCTGTGTTGCATTAATAATTTGAAAAGCTGTACTTGGAGCTTGTTCACCAACAATGATAGGTAAAGCACTAAAGTCTTTAGAAATCGTTGAATGAATTATTTTACCACTCTTATCGACTAAATAATTTTTTTTCTTATTTTGCCAAATAGCTACAGGTTGTCTCTCGATAATTTCAATTCTTAAAATGGAAGGTAAACGCCTTTGGATGTAAACACGATCAACCCATTCAATTTTACCTACATCTTCCTTGATTTTATCAATGTCAATTTGTGATATAATTTTTGTAGATTGGCTTGAGACGATTTGATCAATTTTATTTTTAGTGATATTTTTCATCCCAACAACTTGGACTTTTTTCACGTTAAAATGAAAAAAATTCAAAATTTGATGTGACGCTTTAAATCCACTAAAGCTATCAATGAAAAAAAATAAAAATATAACGGATATAAAAATCGCAAACGAAATCAGTTTGAATTTCATACTGTTCATACGTGATATGCGGCGTTTACGTCGTAGACCGTGTGATTTCTTTTTATCTTTTCGTTTAAAAATACTGAAAATTTCCATGCCGGTCATATGTTCACACAGGTGTAAGGATTAATGTTAACATCTACTTCTTTCATAGCAATTACCCTATTCATGAACAGGATGATTTTTGAAGAGCCATCATCAAATATGTTTCAATCACATTGAGATAAGACATTCCCTTTTCAACTGCAATTTCTGGAACCAAAGACAAAGGTGTCATTCCTGGCTGAGTGTTCACTTCTAAAAGAATCATATTTTGATCTTTTGGCGCATCCTTAATTTCGCAGATAAAATCGATGCGTGTTATACCTTTACACTTTAGACCTTGGTGTGATTTCAAAGCATATTCATATAATTTATTCAAATCATCAGCGCTTAATTTGGGGTTAACAGTATGTTTGGTAAAGCCCGGTGTATACTTTGCTTCATAGTCATAAAACTCTTTAAAAGATTCTATTTCCACAGAGCCTATAATTTTGTCTTCCACAACAGCAACTTGGATTTCGCGTCCTTTACAATATTCTTCAACGAGAACTGTTTCTCCAAACTTCCAATTTTTCACATACAAAACTAGGTCATCATCACTTTTAATTATTGCAACACCTATACTTGAACCTTCACAAGGTGGCTTTGCTACAAATGGATAGTCAAAGTAGTCTTTTACGCTATCTTGGAATTCGTCCCATTTAAAAACTTTAAATTTAGAAAAAGGAATACCTAAAGGTTCCAACATATAACGCGTTGAAATTTTGTCCATAGCCACAGCAGAAGTAAAGACATCAGAATGAGTATATGGAATACCCAGCATCGTCAAGACACCTTGTATAACTCCATCTTCACCGCCAGCACCGTGTAACGCATTAAAAATAATATCGGGTTGAAAGGCTTTTATTTCTTCTATGAAGGCATATAAATCTTTTTTTACATCAACCAAAGAAACGGTATATCCAGCCTCTTTCAAAGATTTATAAACATCTAAACCCGAGATCAGAGATACATCCCTTTCAAAGGACCATCCTCCATGTAAAACAGATATTTTTTTATCTTTTAACTTCATAAGCTTTCTGCTTTCTTAGGATAAAAAAGGGACTGGATCTATTGGTTTTTTAGTTCCAGATTGCCTTAATTGCAAAGCAAGCATGGCTTTATTGACTTTACGATTAATGCCAACGGTACCAATAACATCACCCTTTTTTATATTTTGTCCAGCTTTAACATAGACTTCCTTTAAAAATCCATAAAAAGCCATTTTACCATCTGTGTGTTTTACCACAACAAACTGACCCCAAGAACGTAAATCTGCATCTTTTCCAGCACTGGTCACTTTACCCTCGGTTAAACTTTTAATTTTGGTTCCTGCTGGTGCTTCGATTAAAATGTTACTTCCTGATTTTGGATCATATGTCCTTAATATTTTCCCATGGACTGGCCATACATATTTTTTAGGATCCAGTATTTGAACAGCTGCATTTTTTTGAAAGGGTAAAAACTTTTTTGTAGCTTCTTCTTTTTCATTGAGAATTTTTTGAGAAACATCAGATTGATTCATCACAGAATCTTCTGGAGAATCCAAAGACGCTTGCTGCTCCGGTATGGATTGATTTAGAAAATCTTGTGCTTGTGCAGATGAACTATGAGACAAGCCGTTTCGTTCAATCATCTCATCTTGAGAAGATGATTTTTGGTCACTTGGCTTTTTCAAGAACGGATCATCTTGCACACTTTTCACTTCAAGATCATCGCCAGAAGCATAATACTCATTGCTTTGTAATTTCAAAGATTTAATTTTTATTCTTTGATGTTGAACAATACGATATGGAGACTTTAAACCATTCATTACAATCAGTTCTTTGACAGAAATTTTGTATTTTTGGGCTATGGTCTTTAAAGTTTCTCCTTTTTTAACAATATGGTAACTTGAAACACCTCTTGGTGAAATAATTTCGCTAGGTTGATTACTAGAACCACCACAACCTGCTAAATACAAACAGGCTAAAATTGTTAATATAATTGAATTATTATGCATACATTGGCCTCTTTATCGCGTGACTTGTATTACAAAATTCTCTTAAGAGAAGAGCATAATGTTCATCTGTAAAGTCTAATTTCACTGGATTTATAGAAATATAATTTGAATATATAGCACTTAAATCGCTATCTTGATCATTAATATGGGGATGATCTTCAAAACGATACATGGCAGCACCATGCCAAAAATATTTTTCTTCTCTTGGATCTAAGCAAACTTGCATTGAGTCCTTTGTGTCTCTTAATCCTTGTTTTGTTATCCGAACTCCTTGAAGATCACTTGGGGCGCAATCTGGGAAGTTAATGTTCATAAACGAATCTTTTTTAACGGGACCATTTAAAATCAAATCTTTAATCATTGACAAACAAAATCGAGCGGTATCCCATCTTAGTTCTTTTTTGAATTTGAAGTTCATACTCAGAGCAACAGACTTAACACCTAAAAGTGTCCCCTCCATTGCGGCAGCAACTGTTCCTGAATATGATAAATCTTCAGCCATATTAGAACCATGATTGATACCTGATAAAATTAAATCGGGTAAAGAATCTTTCAACAGATGTCCGCAGGCCAGCATCACACAATCAGTAGGAGTTCCTGAAACAGAATAGTGTTGGTGAAATTGCTTGTTAAGTCGCAGTGGTTGTTTGATGGTAATAGAGTGTCCTGTCCCACTTTGATTGGTATCCGGGGCAACAACCCACACATCATCCGTAATTTCCAATGCGAATTCTGTAAGCAGCTTTATACCTTCTGCACCATATCCATCATCGTTTGTAACTAAAATTTTCATAAAACCCCTTAAGTAACCATTACATTGTACCTGATACACACTAAAATTTCAAAATTATTCTATAATAAAAAGATCCTTGATTTTTCTAATTAAAAGAACTAAAAATGGATGTAGACAATTTAATTTCAAAATATGCAAAATGACAATTCAAAGAACTTTCTCCATATTAAAACCAGACGCAACAGCGCGTAACATCACTGGTAAAATCAACGCAAAAATTGAACAAACAGGTCTTAAAATTGTAGCACAAAAAAAATTAATGCTTACACTTGAACAAGCACAAGGATTTTATGCTGTTCACAAAGAAAGAGCCTTCTTCAACGACTTATGTTCATTTATGATCTCAGGACCTGTTGTTGTACAAGTGCTTGAAGGTGAAAATGCAGTAGAGCAATATCGCACACTTATGGGTAGCACAAATCCAACTAATGCAGATGAAGGCACAATCCGTAAAGAATTTGCAGAATCAATCGAAGCTAACACAGTTCATGGTTCAGATTCCCTGGAGAATGCAGCTATTGAAATTTCATACTTTTTCTCATCTTTAGAAATTGTTGGCTAAAGAACTTTTAGTATAGTGAATAAAATAAAAAGATATTTACCGAATATACTCTCGGGACTAAGACTAGCGTCTAGTCCCTTTTTAATATATTGCATTCTGCATTCTTATCTTTATCTCGCTATTTTAATGATTATATTTGCAGCCTTTTCGGATGGTCTAGACGGATATTTAGCAAGAAAATTCAAAACAGAATCACCTTTGGGAAAAATCATAGATCCAATTGCAGACAAAGTTTTTGTAGTATCTGCACTCACTGCTTTTGATATCAAATTAAACAGCATGCACTTACATATACTTTTATTTCTAACTTTAGCTCGTGAGATACTTATTATTTCAGGCTATTTTCATTTAAAAAAATATAAGTCTAATTTTGAAGTATCTCCCCTCTTTTCCAGTAAACTTAATACTTCATTTTTATTCGTTTTTTTTCTTGTACACATCTTTATTTTTTATTTATCTGATCATGTGTTTAAAATGGAATCTGATAACATCATGTATTTGTTTTTGCATCCTTTCATAAAAGGTTATAGTATTTATATAACCTTAACAGTTTATGGCCTGATGTGGCTTATATGTGTTATTTCTAATGTCTGGTCTGGAAAAACTTATGTCCAATTTTATAAATCGATTCGTAAAGCATCCTAATTTTTTTCAAATTATCTGCTTATCAGCACTTTTTTTGGCATTCCTTATATATACGACACACGCTTTAAACGATGTACTTGATCCCTTTTTATTATCTTTCATCTTAAGTTATTTTATCGATAAAGGTATCACGAAAGCTCAACATCGTCTTTCAAGAACGTACTTATCTCTGCTTTTTATTCTTTTGATTACTGGCTTGTTCGTCGTATCCATATTAATCATATTTCCATACCTAAAGACCCAATTTAATACAGCTGTTTTGGAAATCCCAAAAATTACAGAAAAAACCTATCAAAATATCCAACGTCAAATCATGCACCCCAGAAGCGCCTTTCTCCATGAAACAGAGTTCAGAAATTATATACTTAATACCTTGCCCAAGATCATGGATCATCTATCAGTGTGGCTTACGGATACGGTATCGTATTTCCTCAGTAATAGTTTAGAAATAGCTAACAAATTATCTATCGTATTTTTTACACCCATACTAACATTTTACATCAGCAAAGATTGGCCCAAAATACAGACGTTTTTTAAAAATATCATACCTGCACCTATTAAAAATCAAAGTTTGATGATACTTGGGGAAATTGACTATAAAATAACTAATTATTTAAAAGGCCAAACTATTATTTGCGCATATCTAACCATACTATATGTGACTTTACTGTCTATAATTGGTTTAAAAAATAGCTTTGCTATTGGGTTTGCAACAGGGATTTTATCATTCATTCCCTATTTTGGCTTTATTGTTGGGTTTATAACCTCTTTAGCGGTAAGCTTTTTTTATTTTTCAGGTTGGTGGCAAATTATTGGTATCGTTACTATATTCAATGTTGTAGCGCTTATTGAGATGAATTATTTGCTTCCTAAATTTATTGGAAATCATTTAGGGGTAAATCCAGCATGGATAATATTTAGTATACTGGCAACATCGCAAATCCTTGGATTCTGCTGGATTGCTTTAGCAATCCCGTTTTTGTGTATTTTTAAAGTATTATTTTCGAAACTTTTGTCTTCTCAACACAAAACGAGTGCATCTGAGATTATTCTACCAAACTCATAATAATATTCCATTCTATTTCTGTAATAGGTTGTACCGATAGTCTAGATTGCTTTAGCAAGGCCATATCCTGAAGAAAGGGATGCATCTTCACTTCATCTAAAGAATAACCTTTGGAAAATTTTTTGATAAACTTCATATCTCTTAATCCAAATTTCATTGTGTCATCACTCGGATCCAATCTATAGTCGCTAAAGACTTCAACAATTCCTACGATTTTTCGTTGGGAAACAGAATGATAAAAAAAACATAAATCTCCAATTTCCATAGCTTTGATGTTATTTCTTGCTTGATAATTACGCACACCATTCCAAGGTTCAATAACCACGTTTTCTTGCTGTTCAATAGACCACGTATTAGGTTCAGATTTGATTAACCAATATTTCATATCAAAAATTATCATCATTAAAATTAATAAGAGTTTAACCATATATACTCAAAATAGAAAGGGCTATCTCGGATATATCTTTAAAATGTTTCAGAAAAAAAGTAATCGATCTCTATGTTTTGTACTTCTTGTATTGTCTCAATCAGCTGTTGATACCTATTCCTTACAAATTGATCCTGAAAAAGAAGTTTTATCTAGGGATAAAAAACCATCTGAAAAATCTCATCATAAATCTAAAATATCTTTAGCTTCTGAAAAGGAAATAAAAGAGGTTCCTGCACCCACATTTTTAGGAGATATCCCACAAAAACTTCGTAAACTAGATGAAATTTCAGAAGACGTAAGTATTGAAAAAGTAGGTAAAAAAGATGATCCAGCGAAAAAGGAACCTCCAAAAAAAGAGAAAGCATCACCTCCCCCCACCAAGGAAGGTATTGCAACAAAGATAAAAACATTTTTAGGAATAACACCGGATGCAAAAAAAAAGAACGCCGCATCTAAAGATAGAGATCCTAAAGAAGAAAGTTTACAACCTAAGAAAAAAAATAATACAGATAACGCAAAAAGTATAAAAAAGGATGATACCAAGCGTGAAATTTCATTAGATGCTGTAGATTTTTCCGAAGAAGAAAAACCTGTAGATAAACTTCCTCTCAGTAGCTATATGAAATATTTTGATATAGTTGAAACCTATAAAACATTGTTTAATCTTCATGATTTTAATATAAATCAAGATTCATCATCTGTGGAACCCAGTAGTTATCTTAAACATATGTATTCTATACAGAGTTATACGCCAGTTATTTTAAATACAGATCACCATAATGAAATTTCACAAATCATCAATACTAAAAGTACAGTTAAAAGTGATTTTGAAAAAATATTTATCATGGCTCAATATATTAAGATGATTGTTAAACTGACTCATCAAAATCTTAATGTCTCTGATTTCTTATACAAACCTACTCTTTTACGTTTTCCTCAACTAGCTGAACATACAAAGAAAGTTCAAACAAATTCTAAATTCACCAGTGGTAAAGAGTTTTTGTATTTAAATGAAAAATTTGATCTCTATATTAAAAAGAACAACAAACATAAACTTCAAATGGATAATAAAATTCAAAAAAAAATTCAAGACGGATTCAGCACTTCATCTTCATCCAAGTATCTTCATGACAACTTAGGGTTGATTACCTACGCACTATTCGTACCATACATAAGTCAAGATTCCACAATCAAATATTTTATCTTTCTAACAGCTGTCGAAATGGACAACAAACAAACGATTAAATCTGTTTATGACATCTATCTACTCCCACGCAAATCTTACACCTTTTCAATGGACAACATTCAAGATCATATGATGCTTCAAGATCTTTCAGATTCGCTACAAAAAGATCTTTTAAAATCACAACCGATTCTTAGATTAGACCCGATGTTTAAAAGAATAATCAAAAAAGAAAACGATCTTATGAATACTCAACCCAGCAGAAGTAGCACAAATAGAGATGAAGAACGGTTAAGCAGAGATGATATTACTAATGTAGGTCAAAGAAAAAGGCAAGATACTGAACCTAAAAAACAAACGAGGACAAGTCTTGAAAATTATAAATAAAATTCAATTACCTTGCATAAAAATAATTAATGTTCTTTTTTATCACTTGTTTTGAAATTTGAAAAGATTTTATAAATTGTAGTACCAATAAATCCGATAACTAACAATACCCCAGCAGCAATCATGATGTTTTTTTGCACATGACTACTTTGCTCAAATACAGCAATCATATAGGCACCAAGATAATATCCACCGTAGCAACTTATAACGGCCCATATCGCTGCAGATAAAATGTTTAAGGGGATGAATCTCTTAGGGGGTATCCCCGATGCTCCAATAACAATTGCACTTGCGACCCTAACACCGTAAATAAATCTACATGCAATAATAAAATAAGTGTCATATTTTCTAAGCAAGTTGAATGCTTTTTCAGAAGCGCTTTTCATTTTTGCTGAAGAATTTAAAATGCGATTACCATATTTTCTTCCTAAAAAATATAATAACTGATCAGCTATTGTTGTACCAACAAATGCAATGACTGCAATATAATGTATATTAAGTATTCCTTGGCTTGCAAGAGCGCTAGCCGTCAAAATAACAGATTCACCTTCTACGAGTGATCCTAGAAAAACAGCCCAATAACCATAGTTATCAATAAATTGTAATACTGCGTCCATCATAATTTTCAGCCCGAATAAACACTATTGTTGGTGGTTTCTTTTCTGAGACTCGCAAACTTAATTTCTATATTTTTCTTAGCTTGTTGGAAGTATTTTAGCTCTTTACCCGAAAGTTGCTGAGAAGGCGTTGACTTAACGGTCATAGGGTTAATGTGGACACCGTTTTTAATAACTTCAAAATGAAGATGTGGTCCAGTTGCCATACCTGTTGATCCAACATAACCAATAACTTGATTTTGACTTACTTTCATTCCTCTTTTGAGGTTGCATGCAAAACGGCTAAGGTGGGCATACGCTGTTTCAAATCCGTTACCATGGCGAATTTTAACATACTTGCCATAATCACCATAATAGCCAATTTTCACAACAACACCTTGTCCTGCAGCTTTGACATGTGTACCCGTTGGGGCGCCAAAATCTACTCCTTTATGATCTCTTCTATAGCCTCTGATGGGGTGGAGTCGGTTCCTACCAAACGCAGAAGTTACTCTCATTTTTCTAGGATCTAGGGGTGTTTGTAGAATGCTTCTTCTAATGCTTTTTCCAGATTCGTCAAAAAAATCGATTAAACCATTTCTGTTGTGTTGATAAACTTTGTGAATAGTACGTCCATTAATAAATCCAACATAAACTAAACCACCGACTTTATGAAGTCTACCATCGTTGTCACGTTGCTCTTCATACATGATTTCAAATCGGTCACCTTTTTTTACTCCATGTTGAAAATTCATAATATGGGATAAATAATTAATCGTCTCTTTTACAATTTTTTGAGGAATATCCATTTTCAAAATAGTTTTGTAAAAACTTGAGTTGATTGTTCCATCTACTCTTCTAAAAGACTTTTTAACATCTACACTAATTAGTGACGCTGTTAAAGAATTATCCGCTGATCGAGAGACCCTTACAAACTTACCGTTTGTTAAAGGGAGATCAAGTTCAACCCATTTTTTTAAATTTTGATCATCAGTTTTGTTCTCAGTAAACTTAATAAAAACGTTATTTGTGCTATCAATAGAATTTTTTCTTTGTGAATATTTCTTTAAAGATTCTTTTACATATTTTATGTCTTGGAAAGAAAAACCTTTTTTATTAAGGGTCCCCAGAATATTCTGTTGATGCTTTGCTAGAAAAAAGTAAGAAGATGGTTGTTGAATTTCTTCTTCAACTTTTATTTCTTCAATTTCTTCACCTCTTTCATCGCTTAAGATAGAAGAAACATCAAATTCAGAGTTGTTTAATACTGTTTCTTGATCACATGAAACATCATGAAAATTTAAAGGGTTAAAATAGTTGTTGTAAACTACAATTCCCAATGCGCAAGAAGTGAAGAATGCACCAAAATTTTTATACATTATAGACAATAAAATCTAACCTTTTTCACACACTTACAATAAAACATACTATAAATAAACATGGTTGTCAATAAGGGCTCGGTCATATTGGAATATTATAAATGCATAAAATCATTTTTGATCACATTATACTCATGAATTATAATAGTCTCCATTTTATGCTAAATCGCCTCAAATCTTTAATTAACCCTTTCTTAAGTGATTAAATTCTAAAATTATCTTAATTAATAAACTTAATATATACGCCTATCAAGATGAAAAAAATAACCCTCTGCATATCTGTATTTTCAACATTCATAAATGTTCATAAAGCTATAAGCGTGACCGATTCATCTTCTAATAATCAAACGAAGATTGAAGTAGCCAAAACTCCAGATATACAAGAGGTTCAAAATCAACAGGCTGTGGAATCTTTAAAAGAATATATAAAAATACAAGCAGCCCGACAAGAAGAATTAGCAAGAAAAGCACATGAAATTCTTAATCAGGACATTTCAAAAGAAGTTCAATCAGCATCAAATCCAAAATAATATTAAAGAGTGTTGAGATATAAATGTTTAAAATAAAAAATTTTACGCAATCTTATTGCAAAAATAAATGCTTCAAAGCATTTTCATTAATCGAAATATCTATTGTGTTAGCAATTATAGGTGTAATGTTAGGAGCAATGTTTCATGGTCAGGAATTATTGGATAGTGCTAAAATTCAGTCTGTTGTTTCAGAATATCAAAAGATTAATTTAGCTATTCATTCGTATAAAGAATCTTATGGATTTTACCCTGGAGATGACCCAAAAGCCTCTGAGAGATTCACAGATGTCACTAATAACGGAAACGGCAATCATATTATCGAAGAAATGGAATCAAGCTTTGTATGGCAGCATCTTAAAGCTTCGGGTAATACAGAGAATTCTACTTCCCCCACTTCGAGATTTGGAGGAAATTTTGAAATTGTATATAATCCTGATTCGAATCTTCAAGGGCACTGGATCAAATTAAGTAACCCCCATAATTCTGGAATTTTAAACCCCAAGCAAGCTCAGAAATTAAAAACCAAAATTGATGGAAATCATTCTGTCTTCACAGAAGGTTATTTGCAAATTAAGGACGACGGATCTAATGAATGCATTAAAAATGGCACTTTAAATGCCAATTCCACAAAAAGTTCATGCCTAACTTTTATGAAAATATCATAATTTATTTCAAATTAATCTTTCATTAAGTTTGATTTGTTTAAATAGTATCAACAATTTAAATTAAACAGAGAATAAAAAATGAATTTAAGACTATATATAAATAGAAATAGTTACTCAAAATTTTTTCTTTCTGCAACGCTTTTTTATTCCTTTAATCCTGAAATAAATCTTTGTGCTAATAAAAATAGCAGTACTTTTTCTGGATTTTCAAAAGCGATTTCTTCGGTTGCCAATTCTGCAGGTAAAGCCATGAATAACACTGCCCTAACAGGCGCAGCTCTAGGTTCTGGTGCTGCCTTTATGTCGGGTCAAAATGCTGCATTAGGCGCCGTTAAAGGCGCCATACTTGGAGCAACTAGCGTACAAAATCCAGCTTTAGGTGCATCCATGGCATATACTATGGGGATGCCTATAGTTGGTTCTATGGTAAACCCTTATGTAAGGCCTTATATACCATCCAACCCTTTCCAACAACCAGGGGGCTTTCTTGGATCTAATCAATTTGGACCGCCTAACCCTTTTCAACAACCAGGGGGCTTTCTTGGACC
>CAYPYB010000002.1:143606-212783 GCA_964415115.1 uncultured Candidatus Pelagibacter sp.
TGGACCTAATCAATTTGGACCGCCTAACCCTTTTCAACAACCAGGGGGCTTTCCTGGACCTAATCAATTTGGACCGCCTAACCCTTTTCAACAACCAGGGGGCTTTCCTGGACCTAATCAATTTGGACCGCCTAACCCTTTTCAACAACCAAGGGGCTTTCCTGGACCTAATCAATTTGGACCGCCTAACCCTTTTCAACAACCAGGGGGCTTTCTTGGACCTAATCAATTTGGACCGCCTAACCCTTTTCAACAACCAGGGGGCTTTGGTGGAATGAGCATGAGTAGCTGAAATGATATTCGAACCTGTAATGTATAGATAAAACTTACTTAAACAGACAAATATTCTTGATCATTTCAGAACATATCACTTAAAATAAGAAATTCTTATCATCAATTTCTAATGTGACATAAACTTGTGGGCGGATTTGAATTTAACAAACTATCGGCATCTGTATTGGTTTCGCTAATCATACTTGCTCTAGGAGACTTTGCCTCTCAGCACTGCATTATGCCTGAGAAAAATATTCCAAAAAATTCTTTTCATATTCCGACTCAGTCCACGAACGTAAAATCCTATACCCAAGAAGAAAAAATTGGCCCCATAGAACCACTACTAGAAAAAGCGTCCGTTGAAAAGGGTGAATTAATTTTCAAAAAATGCCTTCAATGCCATAGCATCAAATCTGATGAACATACTATCGGACCCAGTTTATTAGCGGTTATAGGAAGAAAAATTGCATCAGCCGCAAACTATGCTTATTCGTCTGCATTCAAAGAGAAAGCCAATGAAACTTGGACAGTGGAAAATGTTAATGCGTTTGTTCACAATCCTAGAAAGTTTATCAGTGGCACCAAAATGTCATTTATGGGCTTAGAAGATATTAATGATAGAGCCAATGTTATTAAATACTTACAGTCTTTAAAATAAGAATAATTTACATTTGTTCTATTTTTGTTAATTATAATTTTAAAAAGTAAGAATGCAAACTTATGCTTTTTCATCTATTACTTCTCACGCAAATTACAAACGTACTAAAGAATATTAAAAACAATAACTCGTGTTCGTTCGACGATCTCTTTTTCCATATATCGCAGACGTATCAAAACCAAATAGAAACCATTCAAAAATTAGAATCTGAAATCAGTGATTTAAAAAATCTACATGAGATACAAAAACAATTTTTAGATGTGGAAAAATTTCACACTTTTCAAGAGGATGAAAAAAAGATATAGGACTCTCTATGAAATTTCATCAGATGCTGTTTTGATTCTTGAAAATGAAAAAATTATAGATTGCAATCAAGAAGCTTTAAATATGTTTGAATACAAAGACATAGAAGTCTTTAAACAAACTTCTTTAGAAGAATTGTGTCCACGAGTTGATCAGCAGTAACAGAAATAAAAGCAATTTCAAAACAAAGAAAAAAATCAACACCAAGTAGCCACTTTTTCATTTTGAATGGACTCACAAAAAATCTAATGGGTAACTTTTTCCTGCAGAAATATAACTATTCAAAAGAAAACTGAAGAAAATTTAATCAAAGCAAAAGAATCAGCAGAAAAGGAAAATAAAGCAAAAAGTGTATTCCTAGCCAATATGAACCACGAAATTCGAACTCCAACCAATGCCATATTAAGATTTTGTGAGCTATTTTACTCTACAAATTTAGATAATAAACAAAAAAAAATGCTTTTAAATCTAAAAGACTCTTCCAAATTTTTACTATCTATCATCAACAATATTCTAACATTTTCTTCTCTTGAAGAGGTTGAATTAACATTGGATCTTACAGCAACACATTTCGCTTTAACTTTCGAATCAATTCATGAAATTGTAGCCCCTCTTCTTGCTGCGAAGAAACTATAATACGAATGTGATATGCCTCAAAATTTATCCTACGTTATGGCTGACGAAGACCGACTGAAACAAGTCCTTATTAATCTTTTAAGTAACGCTATTAAATTTACAGACGATGGACTAATCAAAGTAACGGCAGAAATGTCAGAAGAAACGACAAAAGATATTGTACTGAAAATTTCTATTTCGGATACCGGGATAGAAATTACTCCCGAAATGCAACCTACTTTTTCAACGATTTCAACAAGGAGACAGTTCTTTAACAAAAAAAACACCAAGGAACAGGGCTTGGACTTGCTATTAGTAAAAGCATTGTTGAACTTATGGATGGAACAATAGGCTTAGATAGTGATATCGGCAAAGGATCTTGTTTTTGGTTAAAAGTTAAATTTGAAAAAAACGATATTCTTAACACTGAAGAATCTATCATTACGCCCATAGATATGTCTCAATTTCACAATATTAACGTATTGCTCGTAGAAGATAACGCTATCAATCAAATGATAGCAACAGCCATTTTATTACAAGGAAATGTCAATATCATCTGTGCAAATAATGGCGAAGAAGGGTTGCAAAAATTATTAACTCATGATATTGACATCATATTAATGGATATTCACATGCCCATTATGGATGGATACACAGCATCAACAGCGATAAGAGAGCTGATGATCCTATCAAACGCAACACCCCTATTGTTGCCGTCACAGCAAATGTTATGCAGAACGAAATTGATCTATGTCGGATACACAACATGGATGACTATATAGCGAAACCCATAGTTTCGGAAAAACTATATCGATTGTTGGGAAAATGGATTAATAAAAACAAAGGCTCTATTACTAGATTTTGATGAATAGTATCATAAAAAATACAACTATTCGTGGTCCTTTTTGAAGGCAGAAAAAGACACAATATTATTTAAAGGGTTGTCGAGTCTTTCTTTAACTTTATAGCGTTTATTTTCATCATCTAATTCATCCATAAGAGCTTGAAGCTGTTCAGCGTCGAGCGCAATGTCATCGGTTGAAAACTCAATACCAAAATCAACCGATGGATCTGAAAACTTTAAGATCGAAGCATATGGAACTATTATATTGTACTCTTCATCATCAAAAATAAGGGTCACACTAAAAGCATCATCTTCGGCTTTTAAATCCCAAAATTCGTACTGTAGACAAATCATCATATCTTGGGGATATTCTTGCCTAACATTTTCAGGCAAGGAAACACCTGGAAAATCAGTTAAAAACTCAATATAAAAATAATGATTCTCAGGTATACCTTTTTCAGAGACATAGCGCAACAAATCACGTATTGCTTGCCTCATTGCTTTTTGAATAAACAAATCATAATTAATAGATCCATTTTTAAGCATAATAGCCCCAGTTTAAAAAAATGTTACTTTATATTAAATGAATCAAAAAGATAAAGCTAGCACAAATCGATTAGTGGGGGCTATTCTGTTGCCCGGAAGCCCCCCAACCGCTACAGAAAACTACGTTATATTTCGATACGAAACTTTAAGCAGCTTTACGAGCGCGACGGCGACCATTTGCAGGAACGCGTGTGCTGCGGCTCGCGGAACGAGCTGTTCCACTGTTAGGAGTCAAATTTACTTTGCCTCTTATCAAATTTAGTCCGATAACGACGGTACAATGCCGAGCAAAACAAATACCTTTACTACGCACGTCGAAGCTATTTCGTCCCCATATTTATTTGGTGGAGACGCCGGGTACCGCCCCCGGGTCCGCAACGCTTATTCCATAATTGGTTTATTGCCATAGATGATTTGCATCATCAATCTTATTATATACTAAAAATTCTAAAATAACATCAATAAGTTGAATAATAGATATTTACAACTAAAATTTATTAAAGGGGCAAAGTTAAGAATTCATCTCCAATATATGGTTAATATTACGATATATCCGGATTATGATCTTTTCTGATCTTAGAGTACGCTGCCTTGATAGAATCTCTCACACCTTGAGCTGCTTGTAAAGATTGACCGATTTCAGGATGTTCAATATCTAAAAGAGCTCTACCCCCAGATTTAACTTGCTTAGCTTCAATTTCATGCAACAATAGTTTAGAACGTAACATGGCAGCTACATTCATAAAAAAGGCTGTGCGACCAAGTCCGCCATGGCAATGAACATGAACCCAAACACGCTTACCTGGATATTTTTTTTCAACATTTTTAATGATTTTTATAAACTGATCAACATGCTCCATTGTTGGAACAGATAAGTCGGCTACAGGAAGTCTGGAATATTCAATTTTCATTCCTCTTTTAGTTTCATACAAATTTGTTTTAGGTTGAATTTGTATATTATTGGCGACTCTCTCCACCATTTCTTTTTCTGTTTCTAATTTACCTATACCATCTTTACTAACAGTAACAGTAAAAGGTTTTCTTGTTGCAACTTCTCCATCAACAGGTGCAAAATCTGTTGCAAAACGATGTGGCTCAATACTCACGGATAAACCTTGCATAGAATCAATCAGTTTTTGTTCTGCATTATATACAATTTCTCTATTTTTATTGTCAACGATGGTGAATGGTTCTGCTGAAACCGATAAGTCATCGCCTTTGCTATCTTTCAGCTGGTATGTGACAAATAAATGTGATTCACCTCTTAAGTCTACAATCAAAACAACATCATCTTGAAAATTATTATTCTCTACAATATTCTCAAGAATTTGAGAAAACTGCTTTTCTGTATACTGACTGCTACCAGAAACATGTAGATCTATAAATTGTCTAAAAACCAAATTGTCCAAATAACGACTACTGGATTTATATTTTACTTTTGAAGGATCTTTTAAATATCGAGGGGTAATTTCATTTAGAGGCACATTCTCATGTGCATATGCAAAACTAAGCAATAGCATAGTTGCAAATACATGATTAAGATTAATTTTTATCATATTTATTCTATATTCAGCAAATTAAACATGAGAATAATAAATCACAAAAAAATTAATATAGAATTAAAATATCTTTCCAAATGCCACAGATTTTTGCACTCAAAACCAAACAACAATTATTTGTACCATGCGTATCCATTTTAAATTAATTATTTTATTTTCGCACTTTTTACTATGACAGTTAAATTTATTAGCAGTGCAAATTTATACTTAAGCAAGAAGAAAACAAAGCACTATAGGCATATTTATATAAAACAGTTACCAATAACAAATGCTGAAAAGAATAACCACAGACATTAATTAGAGATCATCTTAAATAAATCTAACATACTCCAAAGAACTTCTAAATATAAATGATATAAATTTATATTTAGAAGTATCTAACAATATATAATCCTAGGCACGCATCACTTACTTATAGGTTTATATTTAAGTCGAGTTGGTTGCAAAGCGTCAATACCAAATCGACGTTTGCGATCTTCTTCATAAGAACCATAGTTTCCTTCAAACCATTCAACATGGCTGTCACCTTCAAACGCTAAAATATGGGTTGCTATCCTGTCTAGGAAAAAGCGATCATGCGAAATAACTACAGCACAGCCTGCAAAATTTAATAATGCTTCTTCTAAAGACCTTAGTGTTTCTACATCTAAATCGTTTGTAGGTTCATCTAAAAGAAGAACGTTTGCACCAGATTTTAAAATTTTAGCTAAGTGAACACGGTTACGTTCACCACCTGATAGCATACCTATTTTCTTTTGTTGATCTGAACCTTTAAAATTGAACCAACTACAGTATGCTCTGCTAGGGACTGATTTTTTACCCAACATCACAACATCTAGACCATCTGAAATTTCTTCCCATAATGTTTTGTTATCATTGAGAGCGTGACGAGATTGATCTACGTAACCAAGATTTACAGATTCACCTATTTCAATTTTTCCAGAATCAGCCGTTTCACGTTCGGTCATAAGTTTAAACAATGTCGTTTTACCTGCACCGTTTGGCCCAATAACACCGACAATTCCACCTCTTGGAAGTTTAAAATTCAGATCATCGATGAGTAGTCTCTCTTCAAAACCTTTGGAAACATTGGTAAAGTTAATAACCGTATCTCCTAACCTATCACCAGCTGGAATAACAATAGAGCCGTCACCTGTTCCTGCGTCATAGGTTTGGTTTAATAAATCTTCATAGGCATTAATACGTGCCTTAGATTTACTTTGTCGCCCTTTCGGTGATTGACGAATCCATTCTAATTCTCTTTCCAATTGTTTTTGTTTTGATGATTCAGATTTTTGCTCTTGCATCAAACGTTTTTGTTTATTTTCTAACCAATCAGAATAGTTTCCTTCAAACGGGAAACCTTGACCACGGTCGACTTCCAAAATCCAACTAACAACATTATCCAAAAAGTAGCGGTCATGGGTAATCAATACTACAGTTCCTTTGTATTCTTGCAAGTGGCGTTCTAGCCATGCGACAGATTCAGCATCAAGGTGGTTTGTTGGTTCGTCAAGAAGCAACAGATCTGGTTGTTGCATCAACAAACTACACAATGCAATACGTCTTTTTTCACCACCTGATAAAAATTCCACAGAAGAATCTGCAGCAGGACAACGCAAAGCATCCATTGCAATTTCAATCTGACGATCTAAATCCCAAGCATTTAAAGCATCGATTTGATCTTGAACATAAGTCTGCTGTTCAAGTAATGCATTCATTTCTTCATCTGACATTGGTTCAGAAAATTTTAAGTTAATAGCATCAAAATCTTTTAACAACTGATTCACTTTTCCAAGATCTTTTTTAATGTTTTCAATAACATTTAAGCTGGAATCTAGTTGAGGTTCTTGAGGTAAGTATCCAATAGTTGCACCTTCTGCGGCCCACGCTTCACCTTGAAATTCTTTATCAAGGCCAGCCATGATTTTCAATATTGTAGATTTACCCGCACCGTTCGGTCCAATAACACCAATTTTCACACCAGGTAAAAACGAAAGCCATAAGTCTTTAATAACTTCTTTTCCACCGGGGTAAGCTTTACGAAGTTCTTTGATCACATAAACGTATTGATAGGAAGCCATATTTTTTTCTAAATCTATTTAATTTAATCATTTTAAACATGCACCAAAATAGTATAAATATCAAGGACTTCCTCAATATGGTTAATTTAATGTGCTATAAAAATATTTTAAATTTGGCTAGACAAAAGCCGATTCAGAACAAGTAAAAAATCAAGAAGACCACCCTCTCGACATAATATTCATATCTGCCGATGGATGCAGTCTTGGAAAACTGACTCTATCTGGCCAATACATTATGCGAACATTATTATCGGAAAATAATGTTTTGATCGCATATGTATCCTCTATTTTTTTCTTTAATTGATCTAAAGCTTTTTCAACAACTGCTCCATCATGAACCGAATCTAATTGATCCACACATTCATCAATCGACACATCAGAAATACCCGCTATATTAGTAGTTGATTGAACATTGGTAGACTTGAAAATTTCAAATGATTTTTTCAAATCAACGGGGTCTATCTGCAGCCAGGAATAAAACAAGAGGTCAAAATCTAATTTATTCACAACAGATTCGTATACAATTGAATCATATAGCATAATATTTAACTTAATACCTATTTTTTGCAAAAGAAACTTTAAAAAATTTGCAACTTTTAAAAGACTAGGATCTTTCAACATAAGGTTAAGATGTATCGGTTGCATATTTTTATCATACAATATTTTGTTTTCAAAGTTGTAACCAGACTGCATAAGATATTTTTTTGAAGCATTGATTTGACTGACCATAGCTGACCAAAGTAATTTATTTTTTTGAGTTAAAGGACTAACATTTGCTTTTAAAGAATCAAATTCTGATTGCTGGAAATAGTGTGAGTCAAGTTCTTCTATTTGAATTTGTTTTTTAAACACCGATATGATTTCATCTACAACTTTCATATCATGATCAAAAAAGAGTTGGTTGATGTACTCTGGCTCAATCAGCATTAAAATAGCTTTTCTTAGATTTTTATCTTGTAGATTTTTTTTCCGCAAATTTAAAACAACCGAACGAATAGCCCAAGGTTTCTTTAGTTGAAGTTCTGCTGTTGCAAAGTCTTTTTTTTGAGAAGATTTTTTATGGTTTTTATTCCACCTTTTAGGATTCGTTTCAAAAAAAACATCAAACTTTTTAGCTAAAAAAGACTGGTAACAAACATCTTGGTTTTTATAAAGATCGATAATAATGTTTGAAAAATTATTTTTACCTCTACCGTCTTTATTTTTTTCTGCCCAATAGTATAAATTTTTTTCTAACTCTACACTTTTCCCTACTAAAGCAGTTTTAACTTTATAGGGTCCTGTACCATCAAGAATAGCCATTCCTGAATTATTAAAATTAACTATATCCAGTTGCTTTGCTGATAAAATAGGAATGTGCGATAGCTGACGTATAAATAATTGAACAGATCTTACAGATTTCAAAGGGCTAAAATGAATAACAACTTCATGAGGCGACTTAATTTCAATATTTGAAATATTGTGTAAAATGGACTGATATTTCAATGATCCATGTTTTTTTAACACTTCAAAAGTTTTTTGAATATCTTTTGAATCCATTTTCTTTCCTGAATGAAAAAAAATGTCATTTTTTAAATGAAAAGTTATAGTCTTTAAATCATAGGTTACCTTAGAACATAACCAGGGATATAAAACACCATGTTCAAGTGATGATTCTATCAAAAGAGTTTCATAACACATCCAAAGGTACGGAAACGGGATTCCAGTCATTGAAAACATATTTAAATTATCAAAGGAACCTACACCTGCAAGCCTAAGCGTCCCTCCTTTAGGTGCATCTGTCTTCACTATTTTTCTGTGAAGGTATAAAGGTTTATTGTTATTCAGGCAAACCTCATTTGCGTAAAGGCATGCATTAGACGAACATACAAATAAAACAATTTTGAAAAAAAAATACATTATTTCAAAAGGGATGAATACTTTTTACAAATCACATCAGCAATCATAACACCATTTAATGCGGCACCTTTTAAAAGGTTATCCGCAGCACACCAAAATTTGATTGAATTTTTAATTCTTGGATCTTTATATAATCTTGAAATATAAACTTCGTCTTCATTCGTTACTTCAATTGGTGTTACATATTCATCTAATTGTTTTGATAAAACAAGATCTTTATGTTTAGAAATTTCTTTTTTAATCATAGAAATTTGTGGATCTTCTTCAAATTCCACATGTACATACATAGAGTGTCCAACAAACACAGGAACGCGGGCACAACTTGCTGATATTTCAAAATCTGAAGAAAGTATGCGCAAAGTTTCACGCATCATTTTCAATTCTTCTTTGGATTCTCCAGTTTCTGTGATGTCATCAATTTGTGGAATAACGTTAAATGCAATGGGTTTTTGAAAAACGCCATTATCTGCAATACCTTGATGAACCAAAACACTTTTAGTTTGATTATCTAAAATATCCATAGCGGCTTTGCCAGCACCTGAAACAGATTGATAGGTTGAGATAATAACCCTTTTTAGTTTATAAAGATTTGCTAATGGCTTTAACACTGAAACAAGTTGAATCGTACTACAATTGGGATTGGCAATAATATTTTTAGCCAATCCATTCAATAAAGCTTCGTCATTGACACCAGGTACAATTAAAGGCACATCTGAATCCATTCTAAAATAGGAAGATTTATCAATAACGACCACACCTTTTTGACCAAGCTCGACTGCTAAATTTTGAGAAATTGCATTTTCAACTGCTAAAAATGCGATATCAAATGAAGTATCATTTCTTTTATCCATATGTACTAAATTTAAAACATCGGATTCGCCATAACTAATGCTTGTTTTTTTAGACAAGCCACTTGTAAAAGCAATCACATTGCATGCAGGAACACCAAATTGATGGAGAACGGATATAATTTTTTGACCAACAAGACCTGTGGATCCAAAAACACCAATTTTAATTTTTTTTATATCTTTCATTATTATCTCTCAATTTTGATTTATTTTTTGCACACGAACCATGTGACGGCCGCCTTCAAATTTTTGGTTTAAAAACAGATCTATCCAACGAAAAAAATCTTTTTCATCAAACATTCGAGCACCTAAACATAAGACATTAGCATTATTATGACGTCTTGCAAGCTCCACGCTTTGGTCATTAAAGGCAACAAATGCACGAATATGGGGATGCCTGTTGGCAGCAATAGACATCCCTATCCCACTTCCACAAATCAAAATACCGACACTATTTTCAATATCTTTTTGAATTTCATGGCACAACATATGGGCATAATCAGGATAATCGACGCTGTTAATCGAATCTAAGGGGCCTAAATCCACACATTCAAAATTTTTTAAAAGATTTTTAACAACTTTTTCTTTTAGGTCAAATCCAGCATGATCGGATGCAATGTATATCATGATACTTTTTTTTTGAGCTGCATTTTTTCAATGATATCAGATAGTTCATGTAATGTCGAAGTTGTTAAAAGTTCGTCATCGCCTTGAACCATAACGCGGATAAGTGGTTCTGTTCCTGAAGAGCGGACAAGCAAACGACCTGACTTTCCCAATCTTTCACGTGCTCTTTCAATGGCATGAACAAGAATAGGGTCAGCTTCATCGAGAGGTTCATCTAATGGTATGTTTTGAAGTTTTTGAGAAACAGGACTAAAGACAGAAGTTAGCTCACTACAACTGACATCCTTATCTTGCATTAAAGTTAAAATTTGCAAAGCTGAAATAACACCATCACCGGTGGTTGAATAATCGCTTAAAATAACATGACCAGACTGTTCTCCACCAATATTACATCCTATGGCCTGCATCATCGCAAACACATGACTGTCACCTACTGCAGAGCGATAAAGTTTCAAACCAAGGCTTTCTAAAAATCTCTCTAATCCAAGATTGCTCATGGTTGTTCCAACAATTCCTTGACCTCTTAACAGTCCACGAGTATGCCATTTATAAGCAATGGCAGCCAATATTTGATCGCCATCAACGATATTTCCTTTTTCATCAACGAGAATCAAGCGATCAGCATCACCATCCAAAGCAATACCAATATGCGCTTGATGTTCTAAAACAGCTTTTTGAAGCGCTTGTGAATAGGTAGCTCCACATTGGTCGTTAATATTGTTACCTTGCGGATCAACACCTAATGCAATAACTTCTGCACCTAATTCCCATAATAATCGTGGAGCAACTTTATAAGCAGCACCATGGGCACAATCGACAACAATTTTCAAGCCATCTAATCTCAAACCACGAGGAAACGTTGCTTTTGCATATTCTATATATCTCCCCACAGCGTCATCTAATCGTTTGGCTTTACCACAATATTGAGCATCAGGGAGCGCAATATCTTCAGACAATAATTTTTCTACTTGTGTTTGCTGCTCGTAAGACATTTTACAACCATCAGATTTAAAAATTTTGATACCATTATCCATATATGGATTGTGTGATGCAGAAATCATAACACCAAAATCTGCTCTTAATGATCTTGTCAACATGGCAACGGCGGGTGTCGGAACTGGTCCTAACAAAATAACATCAATACCCATGGATACATATCCAGCTACAAGTGCTGATTCTACCATATACCCCGATAACCGTGTATCTTTGCCGATGACTACAGTTAATCTATTACTATGGTGCTGATGTAATTCTGTATCGAGAAAATATTTTGACGTTGAAATTGCAATATTAACAATTTCATTAGGTGTCATTGGCCATTTATTAGCACGTCCACGAATACCATCTGTTCCAAAATATTTCTTCATTCTACACCCTACTCTTATGTTTACTACGCGGCAACAGCAGCTGTTTTATTATTACCATAATAAATGTCTGCATTATGCATTCCTTCAATACTATCTACGGTCAAAGTAACAGCTGCATCACCCGTGATACTAATGGTCGTTCTAAAGATATCCATAAAGCTATCAATGCCTAAAATCAAAGCAATCGCAGCTTCGTGGGGCAAATTAATAGCAGATAAAACAATAGGCATCATCGCAATAGCCGCACGAGGAATACCCGCCCCACCAATAGATCCTAAAGTTGCTGTAAAGATAATAACGCCGTAATCAGAAAGACTAAGCACATGCCCCATAGCTTGGGCAAAGGCTACAACACAAAGTCCTAAATAAATGGCGAGTCCATCCATGTTTATACTTGCTCCAAGGGGCAACAAAAAAGAAGAACTTACCTCCGACACACCTAATTTTTCACGACAAACAGACATGGTAATGGGAAGAGAAGCTTTTGTGCTACTTGTGGAAAGTGCCATAGCCTGATATTCAAAACTTTTTTTATAAAAAGGTATAGGCGATAATTTCCCAAAATATTTAATCATTCCTCCAAAAATCAGATATTGAGCCAAAAAGGCAAACAAGCCAGTCATGACCAACTTACTCAAACCAAGAAGAACGCCTGTGCCTTGTGAGCCAACACACCACGCCATTAAACAAAAAGCAGCAATGGGTGAAAATAATACAATAATGCGAACCATAGCTAAAACAAAGTCTGTTAACTCTCTAACAGCTCTGTGAATTTTATTGGCTTTTTCGCCCATCGAAACTAAAGTAATACCACAAAAAATAGCAAAAAACACAACTTGCAGAATTTTACCATTGGCCATGGCTCCAATAGCATTTTCTGGCACAATTTTCATCAGCATATCTAAGGGATGAAAAGGAAGAATTTTTTCATTAACACCTGTTGGAATACTAAGGCCGATTCCGGGTTTAAAAATAAGAGCACTTCCAATACCAATAACAATCGCAAACATGGTACATAATATGTATGCACCTGCAGCCTTAATACCTATTCTGCCTAATTTTTGAGCATTTTTAATACTGCCTAAACCATTAATAATTGAAAAGAAAACAAGAGGAACGACAATCATTTGGATAAGTCTTAAGAATAAGTCACCAAACGGCTTCAAATATACGGTATGTGGCCCCATTACAAAGCCTGTAATAATGCCTAGAAAGAGTCCTAATACTACTTTTTGCCACAATGGTCGTTTCGGTATATGCATATGTGAATCTACTTTAATAATAAATATAAGTTATGATAAATGTTTTCATGAAAAATGCAAATAAATATTATACTTTCTAAAAGAACACCATAGCATTATGGCATAAATAAAAAATTAAATAAAGACAAATTAATAATTAATTAACAAAAGGTATATATATTGTGTAGAAACCCAAATTTAGGAAAGTTTATGAATATCATCAAACCTATACTTTTGGGGTTTTTCACAGGCCTTTTGGGATGCATTATCCAAAAAGAAATAAATTTTTCTTCTCAGATTAATCATATAAACACTGATGCAGGGCACATCTTTAAAGACGTAGATGCCTGCAACTTTCAAATTTCAGGCAGTATTGCAAATGAAGATTACTTTTTTGAAGACAACAATACTGAAATAAATGAGATTCCATTAAAATTTGAGAACTCAGACCTAAAAAGTTTATAAAGTTCTCGAAAAAATCCCATCTTTTATGTTAGATTTATCTTAGTTTAATCGATTAAGTTATTATTTAATGTTTTCTCGTTTTTTTAATTTTTCTCAAGAAGAAAATCGTATTTACCAAAGCACTCAAAAATTCTTCTTCAATACTGAAAATAAATTTGATCAAAATTACTGCGTCATGATGCCCCCACCTAATGTGACAGGAAGCTTACATTTAGGCCATGCTCTCAATGATACATTACAAGACATCCTTGTAAGATTTCACCGTAAAAAAGGGATGAATGTTCTTTGGCAACCAGGTACCGATCATGCAGGTATCGCAACACAAGTTGTTGTTGAACGTCAACTTGCAGCAGAAGGAACAGATCGACAAACACTGGGACGCGAAAAATTTATTGAACGCATTTGGCAGTGGAAAGAACAATCAGGAAACACCATTGTAAAACAAAAAAAACGACTTGGAATTAGCCCTGCTTGGGAAAGAGAACGATTTACGATGGATGAAGGTTTGTCCAAAGCTGTTCAAAAAGTATTCATTTCACTGTATGAAGATGGTCTGATTTATAAAGCTAAAAAACTTGTTAACTGGGATACTCAGCTTCAAACAGCTTTATCTGATCTAGAAGTGGTCAACAAAGACAGCGAAGGCTTTCTATGGTACATACGATACAAAACAAACACCGATGAAGACGTTATTGTTGCAACAACACGACCTGAAACAATGTTTGGTGATACAGCCATTGCTGTTCATCCCGAAGACGAAAGATGGAAACATCTTATTGGAAAACAAGCAAAAATCCCATTAACAGACACTTATATTCCCATCATTGCCGATGACTATTGCATGATAGATAAAGGATCAGGAGCTGTTAAAATTACGCCAGGTCACGACTTTAATGACTTTCTTGTAGGCGAGCGCCATAAACTTCCTATGATCAATATTATATCTACTGACGGTAAAATGATTGCACCATGCCCGCAGCAATTTATTGGACTATCCATTGATGACGCACGCAAAAAATTACTATCTGAATTAGAAGATCAAGAATATGTAGAAAAATCTGAAAAAATTAAAAATCAAGTACCTTACAGCGACAGAACAGGTGTTCGCATCGAACCCTTCCTAACAGAACAATGGTTTTTAGACGCGCAAAAATTAGCAGGGCCTGCCTTAGATGCCGTAAAATCTGGAAGAACAAATTTTCACCCCAAAAATTGGGAAAACACTTATTTCAATTGGATGGAAAATATTCAACCATGGTGTATTTCTAGACAAATTTGGTGGGGTCACCGCGTCCCTGTTTGGTACGGCCCAGACAATACCATATTTACTGCAAGTTCAGAAGATGAAGCTCAGACAAAAGCAAATGCTTTTTATGGCAAAACCGTCGAAATTCACCAAGACACCGATGTTTTAGACACTTGGTTTTCATCAGCATTATGGCCATTTTCAACTCTCGGTTGGCCCGATAAAACACCCGAATTGAGCCAGTATTACCCTACTCAGGTTTTAGCAACAGGCTTTGATATCATCTTTTTCTGGGTCGCCCGCATGATGATGATGGGTCTGCATTTCATGAAAGATGTTCCATTTAAAGACGTCTATATTCATGCAATAGTACGCGATGAAAAAGGGCAGAAAATGTCTAAATCCAAAGGTAATGTTATTGACCCACTAGAGCTTATTAATAAGTTTGGATCAGATGCATTACGCTTAACATTGACCAAACTTTCTGTACCCGGAAGAGACGTTAAAATAGGAGATCAGATTGTTGAACAATCACGAAATTTTATAACCAAACTTTGGAATGCAAGCAAATTCATCCATACCATGACAGGTCAAATTTCTAACAATGAACTTTTGACATTTGACATCCACTCTTTAAAACTGCCATTAAATTTATGGATCGTAAAAAAAACACTTGATATGTCCACTTCTGTTGAAGAAAATATTAAAGATTATCGTTTTGACCTTATGTATAACACACTACATAGTTATTTCTGGGATGATTTATGCGATTTTTATATCGAAGCAACAAAACCTATGACCGAAGATTCTTCATGTTCAGATGAAATACGTTTAACCATTGGATGGTGTTTCAACGTATTTTTAAACTATCTCAACCCCATTGCACCGACAGTAACGGAAGTTATCAAAGAAAAACTATTCCCTGATTCAGATTTTTTGATCAATCAAATTTATTCCAAAACTGACGTTCTTCATTCAGATAGTTTTAAAGATCACAATAAAAACATCACGATTTTAAAAGATTTTGTTGAAGATATAAGATCTTTAAGAGGTGTAATGCAAATTAAAGGATCAGAAAAATTAAACCTATATATCCCCAAAAATTGTTCTATGCAAAGCCTTATACATAACGAATGGAAATGGATTAGCCAGCTTGCGAGGTTATCAAACATAACAGACGAACAAGGAGAAATCCCTATCACTTTCCAAGGAGATGCTTTATTTTTGGGTTTACCAGAAAATGTTGAAATTCTTGACATAATTGACCTTATCACAAAGAACAAAGCTGATTTAAACATTGAAATTGAACGCCTCAATAAAAAAATATATAATGTTGCATTCAAAGAAAACAAACCAGAGCTATGGCAAGAAGACTTTGATTCACATCAAATCAAATCAAAGGAACTTAAAAAAATATCTCATATTCTGGGGTCTGTTCAATAAATTTAGGTGAAGGCTCTACTATGAATCATAATATGTCTAAAATACTTTTGGTAATTTCTACTATACTATGCTTTAAGCAATCAAATGTTGTATGTATTGGAAATGAACCATCACATGTGAATAAAGATGCTCATGATAAACCTGCACAGAATAAGAGAAAGAATAAGACAGAAGCTGATCATCACTATCTTGCACAATTGAAAGATATAGAAATCAACTATCATAAAGTCCTCGAAGAAATTAGGTTAAAATTAGAATCGGGATCTAAAAAAAATTGTTTACAGACGAATCATTTAGAGGATGCCAAAAAGAAAATTAAACTTTTAGAAGCTCATTACCAAGAATTAGTAAATAGTTTAAAATCAACTGCACCTACTCCAAAACTCAATCAAAAAATTGATATTTCACTTTTAATGGGATCTGATCCTACTGAGTGGATAGAACAACTTAAAAAAGCATATGATTCTAAACCTAAAAACGATAACTTAAACATCATTTATCAAACACAGGATTTACCTATTTCTCAAAAATCAGTGCCAACAAAAACATTAGATTCTGAAGATCAGGTAATCAATCAAAGCTATACACCCTATAACAGTGTTCAAGAAATCAAAGAGGATCCAAACAAAACAGAACTTCAATATGATTAAAACCCTTGGTTTTTTAACATTATGTTCTTACAGCCTAACTCTTTTTTTTACATCATTTTCATATGCTACTCAAAAAAGTTCTTTACCTAAAATAACAGTATACGGGGCACGAAATAAAAATAAAACGCATACCATCATTTCTCCCCGTGAAGCAAATAATTTTCAATATAAACATTTAACCGATATTTTGAATCAGACACCAAGCTTTAATTACTCAGAACGGTCCATTTTTTATAGAGCAACGAACACTCAACATACCCAAGTGTTTGTAGAAGATATCGAATTTAATGATCTTACCTCATATAATCAAAGCATAGATTCTTCTTTTATAGCAACAGACACAACCTCTCATATATCTTTGAACGACCCCATAAGCGCATCTAAGACCGATACCATCGGTGCTAATATTCAAATTAACTCTGAAAAAGGAAAAGGAAATACCACTCAATTTGTTTTAGTGGAATATGGATCTCGCAATACATCAACCCTTGAATACAATATCCAAGGTGAAAAAAAAAATATAGATTATAATGTTACTTTGAAAAATGAAAGCACAAACGGAATTGTCACGAAACCCTATCACCTAAGGTCTACAGCGCGCCATTTTGACCCGGATGGAGTTCATAAAATGAATTACAGTTCAAGATTTGGATTGCAATGCACACCAAATATTAGGATTCAAACCTTTCATCGGGGATTTCATAACGATTCTGAATATATTCATTACGATGCTAATACACCAAGTGGTTTATCTACGTTGAAAAATCAGTTTAATAAAGCAGATCTTATTCACCATGCAACGAGTAATCAGATCAAAAATAAAATCTCAATTTACAATTTAGACTTTAAAAGAAACCAACATATTATAGAAAATCCTGCAAATGATAATTATGTCTATTCAAAGCAAAAAGGGGTACATTTTGAACATTCACAGACCATAAACCCAATATACTCTTTTTTGGTTAAAACAGAAATTCATGAACATTTTTTATCATCAGAATTATTATCAAAAAAATCTACTCAATATAAAGGTATTCATTCACATTCTTTGTGTTTAACAAGAAATAGTAAGTTTCATTTTAAAAATACCTTTACTAAAAATAGCAAAAACAGTGATTTAAATTATTCCCTTGTTTATGAACATTATTTACCTCAGACACAAACCACTATTAATCTTAGTAATAAAACAGCTTCTTTAGAGCCTTCTTTAATGCAGCTTTACATCCCACAATGGGGAGGAAATCCTGACCTTAAAACAGAAAAATCATTAATCAATCAAATTGATCTTGTTCAATTGCTGACTAATCACCTTGTATTCTCTATGTCTGTTTTTCATCAGAACTTAAAAGATCTTATTTATAGCACACGTATTGATGCAAACCAATGGAGACTTAAAAATATTGGAAAAACACGTAGTCAAGGTTCTGAAATTAAAATCAAATATAATATGAGGGATTGTCAATTTTCAGTAGGATATTCCTATCTAGAATTCAAAAATCTTGCAGGTTCCAGTATTCTTATTAGACGTCCACGTCATATTTACAGTGCAAGCATTCTTCACGAGAATGATGATTTTTTAAAAGGTATACAAGTTTCTTTTAAAAGAGGAGCATACGATTCTGATTCCTTTAACTGGAATTCTCCAAAGATACATCATACCCCACCCATTTTCCGTGTATTTGCATCAAAGAAAATATATTCCGATCCCCATCTATGGGCATTTTGCAGGGTTGAAAATATTTTCAATCGCTACTACGAGTCTCCAAAAGAATACATAAAAGAAGGAGTCGGAATATTTGTTGGTTTTAAAACAGATATTCACTCCTAAAAATCATCTATTTCAAAAAACGTCTTAGCCATTTTTTTCTGGGCTGTTTTGTTTCAGAACCTGTTTCTGCTTCCGATGAAGCTATTTTTTCAACTTTCTCAGATTTCTCTACTTTAGTGATAGATTCTGCTTTGTTTTTCTTTATTAAAGCCTCAATTGGTTCTGTCACAGCAATATGAACATCTTGTTTTGCAGTCATATTTTGATCTTGATTTTCTGATGTGGCATTGACATCTCTTTTATTTCTTTGCTTCCAATTGCGAGATCTTCTATTTTTTCTGCGCTGTTCGGTTTCGGGATCTGTTTTTAAAAACTCATCAACAGGTGATTGATGTTCAGAAATTTCTGCAACAATACTGTCTTCAGGACTGTTTTTTTGTGTAGGTAAAGTTTGTGAAAGTTCTGCTTCTAAAGGATGCATACCTGTTTTTTTCTTATTGTTGTTTCTTCTTCTCTTTTTAAGATTGAGAAGAACTTTTTCATCGCCTGGATTAAGATCTGTAACTTCTTTATTTTCTTTAACAACAGGTTCTTTGTGTCTGTGATGTCTGTCGTGTTCAATTTTCTGGGGTTCTTTATGAGCAATACTAATATTTTCTTTAACGCTGCTTTTCTTTACACATTCAATCAAAAAACCTGCTTCATGGGCAGTCTCGTGGCGAGTAATATAAATCAAACAACCATATCTATTTTCTAATTCAGATATATTTGCTCTTTTTTGATTCAGTAAATACAAATCAACCCCATGAGGGACAATTGCTTTTAATTCTAAATTTTTATCATCTGATAATTTTTTTTCTATATCACGAAGAATTTGTAAAGACAGTGAATCAATTGATCTTACAAAGCCTTTACCTTCACAATGTGTACATTTTACAGTGTGATTTTCAAATAAACTTGGTCGTAACCTTTGCCTTGAAAGTTCAAGCAATCCAAACTGACTGATTCGACCGATTTGTATTTTTGCACGGTCACTTTTGACAAAATCTCTTAATTTCTTTTCTACAGCTGCAATGTGTGCAGCATCGTGCATATCGATAAAGTCAATAACGATTAATCCACCTAAGTCTCTTAGACGCATTTGTCTAGCAATTTCAAAAGCGGCTTCCATGTTTGTTTTAAAAGCTGTTTCATCGATGTGTCGTTCTCGTGTTGACTTTCCAGAATTAACGTCTACAGCCACCAAAGCTTCTGTGAAGTTAATAACAATGGAACCACCCGATGGTAAACGTTGTTCTGCTTCATGCATTTTTTCAATTTGATCTTCAACATTAAATTTTTGCAAAAGTGGAAGCAGGGAATCTTTATAAAAACGAACTTTCTTAGCATGACTAGGAATCATTGTTTTCATTAAATGCTTAGCAACTTTATAAGCATCGTCACCGGAAATCAAAATTTCAGATATATCCTTATCATAAATATCTCTTAAGGCTCTTTTAATCAAATCTCCTTCTGAATAAATAAGATCTGGTGCATTAGAAACTAAAGTTTTTTCTTTTATTTCATCCCACAGCCTTTGAAGATATTCATAATCTCTTTTAATTTCAGACTTGTTTCTTTCTTTACCCGCTGTTCTAACAATCAAAGCCATTCCTGTTGGAACGTTAAACTCTTTCATTAAATCTTTCAAACGACGACGATCTTCACCGTCACTTATCTTTCTGGAAACCCCACCTGAACGAGAAGCTGAATTAGGCATCAAAACACAATAACGACCAGGTAAAGATAAATAGGTTGTTAAGGCTGCGCCTTTGTTTCCTCTTTCTTCTTTAACCACCTGTACTAATAAAATTTGCCTTCTTTTAATTACTTCTTGAATTCTATATTTTCCACGACGGATAGAATTTTTTCTAGTACTTTCAATCTCATTAATGATTTCTTGTGATGAATCATCATCCGAAATGGGTTCGGAAATTTCTGAGTCTGTCTCTGCATTATCGGACATCACTTCGCCAAGAAAGGGAAATTCTGAAATCTCAAGATTTTCTTGAATTTTACTTAAAGGTAATTCTAATGATGAGGACGGATTTATTTCCTCTTCAACACTAACGAAGTCGCTGGACTCATTGGCACTAAAAGCCATTTCTTGAAACTCTGTAGGTAGATTAAAATGTTCTGCATGATCTAAATGATCATCTTCACTTTTAAAAATTGAAGGATCTATTAAATGCTCTGAAGAACCATCTTCTCTATCTGAGACAGGGATTTTATAATAATCGGGGTGAATTTCTGAAAACGGCAAAAAACCATGTCGGTTACCACTGTATTCCACAAATGCCGCTTGAAGTGAAGGTTCAACCCTTATAACTTTAGCTAGGTATATGTTGCCTTTTGTTATTTTTTTTGTAGTTGTTTCGGAATCAAACTCTTCTAATGTTTGTCCGTCGACCACTGCAACACGAATTTCTTCTTTGTGTGCAGCATCAATAAGTAAACGCTTAACCATATCTTAAAAAACTCCGTAAATTACGCTCACTTCGATCAAAAAATGTGGCATTGCACTCAGCATTCGATTCGCAGTAAGCATCATAAATTTGTATAGATTATGTAGAAGTGAAATTAACACTCCGCTATTTTCATATTAGAACATTTAAACAGCCAATTCAATGTCAGGAATTGAAAAAATATAAAAAAAACGATATATACATACGATTATATAATTAAAGATTCAAAAATGAGTCAAAGTATAGGAAAAATGGGCTATATTAATAGAGCGATCCATTTTTTATTGAAAAAAATAGAAAATAATATCATTATGGTAAGGATATAAATTTTAAAAGGAAGATGAAGTGCAAAACAAAAACCTAAAAGTGATTCTAACCTCTGGGTTCGCCATGTTTTCAATGTTTTTTGGATCAGGCAATCTGACATTCCCAGTTCTTATCGGTATAGAAGCTCAAAACTCTTACCTATACGCTGTCCTTGGATTTATTTTAACAGGTGTATGTTTACCCTTAATAGGATTACTTGGAATCATGTTCTGGGAAGGAGATAAAACTAAATACTTCTCCAAACTTGGTAAAATACCAAGCTTTGTTTTAACTTTGATTATGTTACTTCTTATGGGGCCAATTGGAATCATCCCACGTAGCGCTTCTTTGGTACATGGAAGTTTTGTAACACTTATCCCTAGCTTGTCTATTGTTGTTTTCAACTTCTTTTTCTGCGTTCTTATAGCAGCACTTATTTGGCAAAAAAACAGGGTTATTGAGATCATAGGCATCTACTTTACACCCATAAAATTAGGATCCATTGTTGGTCTTATTGTTGTAAGCCTAATTGTTGCCAATCATACTCTAACATCAGGAACCCCTGCATTAGATAACATAGAATCTGGTATAAAAGCTGGTTATCAAACTTTAGACCTTATCGCAAGTTTCTTTTTTGGTAGTGCTATTTATGGATACATCAAACAAAAGATTTCAACGCAACATCCTCATACCCATGAAGACGAATTGAAAGAATCCATGTTTAAGTGCAGCGTTAAAGCAAGCTTTATCGGTGGTGCTCTTTTATCTCTATGTTACATTGGCTTTGTTATTTTAGGTGCAAAATACGCACCTCACCTTTCAGGAATAACAGACCAAAAAGAAAAGTTTCTCATGGTTATTGCTAAAATTGCGATGGGTCATTATGCAGGAATTTTTGTTGCAATAACTCTGTTTGTATCATGTCTTGCAACATGCACCATTGTGGCATCATTGTTTTCTGATTATTTGTTTGAAGATATTTTCAAGAAGAAAATAACAAGAGAAGTTGCCATTGTTTTAACCATGGGATTATCTTTCACAGTGTCATTGTTAGGTTTTGAAGCGATCTATATTTTATTGGGCACACTATTAGAATGGATTTATCCACTTCTCATGATTTACGCCATTTATATGCTTGTAACCTCCCTTTTGAATTACAACAAAAAAAATCAAAACGTGTAGCTCATAATGCAAAGTTGCTCTCTCGACCGTTATCAAGTTCCAGATGACTACATTCCACCAGAAAGAGACCTTCATTTAGAAGATATCGATAAAGGCGATGTAGTAGCTGTTGCTATGTCTGGAGGCGTTGATTCGTCAGTTGTTGCAGCTTTGCTTCATGAAAAAGGCTATAAAGTTATTGGTATAACATTACAACTTTATGACCACGGAAAAGCTATTCAAAAACAAAAAGCTTGCTGTGCTGGCCAAGATATTTATGATGCGCAAAAAGTAGCCTCCCAAATAGGATTTCCTCATTACGTTCTCAACTATGAATCTATTTTTAAACAAAAAGTTATTGACGATTTTGCCAACAGTTACGTCAATGGTGAAACACCCGTTCCTTGCATTCAGTGTAATCAACAGGTTAAATTTAAAGATCTTCTTCAATTTGCAAAAGATTTAGATGCTAAAGCTTTAGTAACTGGTCACTATGTCCAAAGAACTGTTTACAATAAAGATAATAAGAAGTTTACAACACTTCAAAAAGCCATAGATTATAGTAAAGATCAAAGCTATTTCTTATTTGGAACAACAACAGAAGAATTAAACTATCTGCGTTTTCCCCTTGGCATTTTCGATAGTAAGCTTGAAACACGTTATCATGCAAAACGTCTACACCTACCCATTGCCAATAAACCGGACAGTCAAGACATATGCTTTGTGCCCGATGGAGACTATCGTTCCATAGTTTCCAAAATTAGACCAGAAGCCCTTCATCCTGGTGATATTGTAGATATGAATGGAAAAGTTTTAGGTAAACACCAAGGCATCATTAATTACACTATTGGACAAAGAAAAGGTTTAGGCATATCTGCACCTGAACCTTTGTATGTTATCAAAATTGACCCAACATATCACCACGTTGTAGTTGGCCCTAAAGAAGATTTGGCAAAAAAAATAATTTATCTTAAAGATATGAACTGGCTCGTTTCTGTTAAAGTAGGTGAAATTTTATCATGCCAAATTAAAATTAGATCATCGGGATTAGAAATGCCAGCAACAGTCTATGTGTTGGATAAAAACATGGCAGAAATTCATCTTTATGAGCCAGAATACGGTATATCCAGAGGTCAAGCAGGCGTACTTTATGATGACAATATTGTTCTTGGTGGCGGATGGATTATCTAATCTATAACGTATAAAGACTCTATCGCACCTGTGAAAGGTAAGTACATTTACAAAGCGAACCTCATCTAGAGAGTATGTCGCATATGCTGAAATCAAGTAGATATGATTTATACTATTGATCAAAACAAGAGCAATTTATGCCTGAAGTTTTTTGTGATCTACAGAAACATTTTAAAAGATTCAGCTCAACTCCAAGCATTATATTATTGTTTGTGTATATGAATGTCCTTTTTCATTAAGCTACCGATAACTTGAAGAAATGATAAGCATTCGTGATGCAAGCATCGATCATTCAATCTTGCATGGTTGAGTTAAATCCTTTACGCTACGCGACACTCATTGGTAAGAAGACTGCCTGTACCGTAAAAAACTGTTAGTGGTAGTTGGGAATGGACGAGATGTATACCTCACTAAATACAGTGGATCTATGTCTACCGTGCTGTTGAAATATATGGACAAACTATTGACTTTCTATTGCTTGCCAGAGGTTATACTGTTATTTCAAAATCCTTTTTCACCAAAGCTTTTAAATAGCACGCAACGCCATAAATAGTAAAAGCTGATAAAAGTGGAGGCCATATATTTGCTCTTGATTCATGCAACGGTGATCTTTGGCGAAGGCAATGAAATTCACATCAGGCAGATCAAAAACCTAAGCAACATTGAGGCACAAGGCCAACAGTTCAGTGAAAAACATACATCCTTGAGGATTAAAAAAATTTCATTTAGCAGTAACAACTATCACAGACATTAAAAACATTCAGATGATCCAGAAAGGTCAAATCTTTAGATGTGGTTATTTTCGGTCTATCTTTCATAATTTTTGAGTTCTGATGACGTAATACGTCTAGATGATACTCGCTGTATGAAGACGCTTACTTACCTATCTTTCACAGATGCGACAGAACCCAAAGAATTAGCTAAAGTATAAAGGTCTTAAGACTTTAGCAGGGAGCTTCCTTGCAATAACAGATATAAAAGGCTCGCCAAACTCGCTTTTAACAATTATATCATCTAGTATATCAAATTGGGGGCCCAGATAATCACGCAGTGTTTTTTTTGTGTAAAAGTGTCTTGCGTAATATTTAGTATATAGAAAGCCGCGTTCACTTAGATCTACAAATTGTTCTGTACCTCGAAGATTAACTAATGGAGTTGAATCCTTTAATACATTCTCAAATTCCATTTTATCATTTAAAGGGCATGTTTGTTTGATGTAACAAATGCCTTCCCTTTGATATTTCTGTTCCTCTTCCGGAGTACAAACTGTTATGAATATTAAGCCATTGTCTTCAAGCATTAAAGATACGTTATTTATAAAAATTTTTGTTTCTTGATCATCAAGAAAATGCATAACTTTATTCGCATTTACAATTTGAATCTTCCCCACATATTTGTCAGGCACAGAATTTTGTTTTGAAAAATCTCTTTTAAAAGTTCTTAAACGATAAGGTCCAAAATCTTTCAGAATTTCTTCACTATAAGTCTTAATTTGTTCTATTTGCGATGAGAGGATATCTACAGCAATTACATTGGCTCCTGATATAGCAGCCATAATGCTATCATTCCCTTTGCCTGCACCAATATCCATAACATTTACTCCTGGTCTGCATTGTGACAGAAAAGGCTTTAAAATCGTAAACATTGGAGGAAAATTAAAACCATAATCTGTTTTTGATTCATCAAGAATTGCAGATTGACCATCGCTTCTTAATCGAGATAATATTTCTTCAGCTTTTATAGTTTGTATTTCATCTAAGTGAGACATGCATTTTTTAATATAGTTCAATATTATATTTTTTTCTATCTTAGGAAATAATAATTTTAAAGAAGCATTGGGCTCCACAACATTTTCAAACTTAATGCGAAGAGAAGTTGACGGGAACGAATCTTGATGCTCCATTTCACTTCCATGGAGCACACTATTAAAAATCAGTACAATACCTAATATTTTAACATTATGCATAAATATTTTATTGAATTTCATAATTAATATACATTACAAATAAATTTTATTAACTGAGAGTATTATATCCTAATTCTATTCCGAACAAAAGAATATAAAAATAGATTTCCTCTAGGTTTGAATTAAAATGGCTCTATGGTAGCATTTTCACCAAAATAAAAATAAAGTCCATACTAAAAAAGTAACATATTCGTCAATATTCTCTGTTTAAATATTTTTTTATTTATTGATAAATTATTATAAGGAAAAATTTTCATAAAAAAAGATTCAATTTTAATATTTTTTTAAAATTAGATATTTATTAATCTTTATACATTTAAAATTAAATCAAAACATTATGTATACATATATATCGATGAAAAAAAAGATCATCACATTTCTTTTCATATCATCCTGCATGACTCTGTTATTAAACAAAGCATTTGTTTTATATGGCTATTGCACGTCTTTAAGTCAACCACCTGCATTGGTCAATCCCAATTCTATAACATCAGATGCAGAAATTGTGAATATTGATAGTTTCCTCCAAAAAAAACCAGATCTATCCGATAAACAAAATATATTTTCTAAGATTATTATTGCTCATAATCTTTGGGAAGGATCTTCAACAACAAAAACAACAAACTCTTCCCAAGAACAAAGACAAAATATAGAACTTGAACCTGTTGTTTCTAAATACAATCAAGATGATACAAATGCATCTACAAACAATACAGCACCGCAGTGGGAAAAAAATTTAATACGATCACAAGAGCCAGATACGTCTACAAGCACATCAAAAATATCGGCTACAGGTCAATCTTCACAGAATAACACAACTCAAAAAAATGATTCTGAATCATCCATTATACGTCCCAAAGAAGGTAATGAAAAACACCGTATCTTAGAAGGGGGAATAGTTGAAACAACCCCTGTTAAGTATTCATCCAATAGTAAAAGTCTTTATTTTGTTAAAATCACAACGGAGAAAAATAATTATTTTAAAGCAAATCATGAAACATACGACTTACCATTTATAAAATATATTTCACAAACTACACCTCCACCTACCAATACAGCACCACCTTCAAACACATCTGGCGCGCCAACGAGCTCTACACAGCAACCACAAGGTGAAGTTGTTATAACAACCTCTGGAAAAAAATTTTTTATTCCATTTGCACCACCAACTACTAAAGAATCTTCAACATCTGGTGGAACAATTACAAATGGAACCGTGGATAATCACTATGTGTATAACAATTCGGCGTCTATTCCTCAAACGATAAAAGATTATGCTCCCAGAGCATTTTCTGAGCAAGCTAAAGAAACAGGACTAAATTTTCCAGACACACAGCTTGTAAATACCAATTCCCCTGCTTATAAAGCACAAACACAACCACCTGCACAATCGCCTATTCCAGAAGGAATAAAAATTAATAAGACAACTGAAAAAAGTAGCTTTGCATTAGATGAAGAACAAGTCTTAAGAATGCAATCTCAAATTAAATTTGAAAACCTACGAATTGAATCCACTTTATTGGCTATGGAAAAAGAAGAACTTCAACGCAGGCTAGCAGAACAATTAGTAAAACAACTTCAAGCTCAAAAGAAAACAGAAAAACAAAAAAGTATTCAAATCAACGAACTGCGTGATCTGATTAAAGAAGTAATGAGAGAATCAGGAGAAGGTAGCGAAGGAAAAGGTGATACTACATCCAAATTCTCAATGTCCAAATTTAATCTAAAAAATAAAAAGGATGCCCAAATAGCAGCAAAAGAATGCAGTGGGAAATCGCAAGAAGAATGCACTATACGTTCTGAAATGTGTGTTTATAAAAAGTTTAAAATTAAAGGTAAAGAAGAATCCCGCTGCCGTATCAAATGCGAATTGATTCCTAAAAAAGTTTGCAAAGCCGTTAAAGTATGTACAACAAACAAAACGGGTCACTGCATAAACAAGAAATAATATAAATAATAAATGTTATTTACTATTCTTTAATTTTCATTTGTTATGATTATAAATAAATATTAATTACAAAAAATAAGTGTAAAATATGTCAAAAAAATATACAACTTATATCGCATTATTTTCTCTAACCATTTCGCATCATGTTTGCGCACAAGTCATGAATAATATCAGCACTAACAGTGAACTTTCAAGTTCGGGATTTGGATACTTTCCAGCATCTGTTGTAAAACAATTTAGCGTTAAATCTGAACCTGTTTTAAATATTTCTTCAAACTATTCAGGTTTTGGATATACACAAGCAAAACGATCTGTTAATTCTGCTCCTTCAACTTCCCTTGCTAATCCTAATGCATCAAATTTTGGAGGTGGAATGCCTATCAATAATCCTCCTATTGCACAAGCATTAGCTACACCTTCACAACTAACCAATCCAATCGTCGTGGTACAACTCAAGAACCTTGCACCAAACTCGCTATCAGCGCAACCAATCCAAAGTCATATTCACAACACTCATGAAATGAAAAAAAGTGATGAATTAGCATCTATACAAGCTTTATCGGATTATGAAGAAAATGATCCTTATAGAAGAAGAAAATCTTCTTTTGGACATTTCCAAGTCAATAATTCCGATGAGGAACCAACGTCTATCTATAACAATCAGAATCTAGAACTTGGAAAAGGTCTAACGTTATTACCTGATGATGATATTGTAGGATCTAATTTACGTTCGGGAAAACCGAATGTTTTTGGATATAAAAAATTTAGAAAACAACCGCAAAACGCATTTCTTATCCCCGGAAAAAGGAGAACTGCATTAATCATAACAGAAAGTGGTGACCAATTTGTGAAGGACCGAGGAAGTAACGATAAAGCAACTCCGCTTAACGATAATATTGTTCAAGGAAATAAACCTGAAGCAACAGCTACAAATGTTGAGTCTTCACCAGTAACTTCAGTTGAAGCTCCTGCTCCAGCACCTGTTGCAGCCTCTAAAGGTGGTTTGCTTGATTCCATAACATCCATTGCGACAGCTGTTGCAACTGTTGCAGATACTTTTTCAGGAACCAAACAAGCAGATACAAAAGCTACAGTTACAAAATCATCAGCAACCATTAGGCCATCTTCATCTTCAAGCAATGAGTCAAATGATGCGACAGTATCTTCCAATACAAATGAATCATCGGAAACAGCCACAGAGACACTACCTAGATTAAAGTCAATCGTGACTCAAGAAGTGTCTATACAGCTACCACCTTTAGTGCAAGCAGAAGTAGCAAGACAATTAGGACAGATGAATCCCAATAATGTTGTTCAACCATCTATTCCTGCAGCAGCTCCCGCATATGAACAACCATTAGAAGAGCTACCTGTTTTCGTTGCAAAATAATCGTACATTATAAAGTATCCAAAGCTTTTGTAATTAATTTTGGGAAACTATATTTGTTTCTATCAGCAATCTTGACCCACTGATAATCGTCTTCGTTCGTAAGAAATACCCGTTCATCGTCTTTACTATGCACATGATAAACAGACACATTAAAGTGATAGTGAGACAAAATATGTTTAAATTGGTGAACTAAAAGGTCTTCTTCTCTTTTCGCATATTCTGAATTTTTATTCAAATTTGATGGTAGAAAATACATATTTGCAAAAAGACCATTTTCAGAATTCTTTTTAAGAATTATTTTTTTCTTTTGAGAATCCGTCACTAAGAATAAATTAAGATCAAATTGTTTAGGCTTATTGATTTTTTTCGGTTTAGGAAATTCACTCATCGTATTATTTTCATAAGCTTTACAACATTCTTTCAACGGACAAATACTACACAATATAACTTTGGGCATACATACTGTTGCTCCTAATTCCATCAAAGCTTGAGAAATTTTGAAAGCATAAGTTTCTGAACCTTGCATCAAAGAAGTAAATTGTTGAGCTATTATTTTTAGGTTCTTAGTGTCTATGTCCATTCCATAAAATCTTGACCACACGCGCTTTACGTTCCCATCCACAGGTATGATGGGCTGATTAAAACCAATAGATGCAATAGCTGCTGCTGTATAATCCCCTACACCCTTAAGCTGAAGCAATTCATCATCGGAATTGGGAAAAAAACCAAGATCTACAATTTGCTGCGCTGCAAAATGCAAATTTTTTGCTCTCCTATAATAGCCCAGCCCTTGCCACAGTAAAAGCACATCATCCACACAAGCATTTGCTAAATCTTGAACGGTCGGAAATTTTTCAATAAAACGATTAAAGTAGGGTACAACCGTTGCTATGGTTGTTTGTTGTAACATAAATTCGCTCACCATAATATGGTAAGGGTTTGTTTGCTCAAAAATGTCGACCCGCCATGGCAACGCCCTTGCATTTTCGTTGTACCATTTAAGAATTTTTTGGTGCATATTTTTCATCATTATTTTTTAAATAGTATAAGGGTTTAGGTACCCAATAACCAGAAATGGTTTTATAGAGTTGAATCTTTTTATCAAAACAAATAGACGGAATTATTTAAAATTCAAGATTGCTGTTTTCAAATCTTTAATTTTAATCAAATATCCAGTATAATGGAAATTAAGATTTATTTCTAAGGTCATCGAAAAAGTGTTTTTAAAAAGTTTATGTGTTTTGTTTGTCTTGTCGGGTTGCACACCATTCGTAAGTCAGCATGGTTATCAAATTGATTCTGACAAATTAAAAGAGATCAAAATTGGAGTCGATACACAAGAAACTGTGCGTGCAAAATTAGGATCACCTTCGTTTACGAGTTTTTTCCCAGATGAACACAAAAAAAATGCGATATCTCAATGGATGTATGCCTATAAAAAAACGGTGAGCAAGGCCTTTCTTCAACCCAAAACAAAAGAATTCCACATATGTATTATTGAATTTACCGATCAAGGTAAAGTCTTATCCATTAAAGAAAAAAACAAAGAATATGAATTTGACATCAATTCAAGCGAAACCAAATCTAGTGGTTATGAAACGGGATTACTCAAAGATGTATTCAGTGGTTTAGGACGCCTCAATTCTCAAAAGAAATCATCTTCTAGCAAGTAAGTATGCATATTTCTTTATATGATTGTGGTCATTTTCCTCTAAATAAAATTATTCCCTCCATCATTCAAAAGTTAGATTGGAAAAATTCTCGTATTTCAATCCTTACACAAAATAAAGAAATCGCATGCGAAGTTGATAAATTTTTGTGGACATTTACGCCTCTAATGTTTATCCCACACGCAACAACCTATGATGATGTTGAAATTCAAACACATTCACCCATTATGATTAGTCATCAAGAAGAAATATTGACATCCCTAAATCACGATAAACAAGGCCACTTCATAGCTATTAATTGTATTCCGTCAACCATACAAACTTTACTAAAAGCGAAAGAAAAAACAGAAGATCATATCGTCTTTGTATTAAATACTGAAAGCGCTGTAACAGACAACTTTAATGTCTTTCGAAAAGATAGGGTTGAAACCTTAAAAAAAATGTCTTGTCTTTTTCGTTGGTGGGTATTCGATGACAACAATTGGTCTTTGAAATCTGAATAAGACATGATGTCGTCACATACATTTCTTATTGTAGGGTCCAATAAACATAATACAGACATTGAAGATTTATTTCAAAAAATTGATGCCTCCTATATAAAAGAATCCATATCATATCCTTTGTTTTCAACTTTTGCACAAAAAGAGTTAGAAAAGACTTGGAAAGAAAAAAAATATCAAACCATCATCATTACCTCCACCTATTCGTTACAGTTTCTTCAACATTCATCTTTAATTTTGAAAAATGAATTTCTAGAAACGCTTTTATTTTTATCAGGCCCTGAAACTGAAAAGAATGCTATTAAACTTGGCTTCAAAAACACCTTTTCATTTCCAGAATGGGGTTTGAAAAGAATTGAAGACGAACTGGTTCAAAATCAAACATTACATCAAATTTTGTATTTACACGGTGATCCCTATACACAATTATCACAAGATTTTCAAAAGCTGAAGGCTGTAAAAGACATATGTTTATATTCTATGTGTTTCAAAAATAAAATATCAAACATTACTCTTCAAAATATTGTAAATCATAATATTGGATATATTCTTTTTTTATCAAATAAAGCCCAAGAAGTTTTTCACCAAAAAATGAAAAAATATTCTAAATCGTTGAAAAATATAAAAGCTATCTGCTTAAGTCAAAAAATAAAAGATAGTATAGAAAAGCATCAGCTATATGACGAAATAATGGTTTGTAGCACAATGAATCAAATAGAACAGTTTTTAAAAGTACATTTATCTCAAAATAAAAATAAAACTTAACCAACCATGCGCTTTAAAACATCTTTCACAGCTTTGTATGCAATGTGGTTTCCATAAAAATAAAATGCTACTGGTAGTTATTCCATAAGAGATAAGAGCAAAAGAACTACCTCCTGACAAGCTTAAAAACATAAAACCTATAAAATAAACAAAAGCTACGAACTTTTTGGGGTGTGCTCTCCAACGGACGGCAGTTGAAAAAATATGATATTTAATATCATCATTAAGATCTTGAAAAGCATAAATAGTATCGTAAGCTATTGTCCAACATACACCTGAACAAAAAAGAAAAAGAATTTTGGGCGTTAAAAAAGGTTCTAAAGTAGTATATGCAACAAGGATTCCAATATTAAAAGCTAAACCTAAAACAACCTGAGGATAATGAAAGTAACGCTTGCAATAAGGATAAATAACCATAAGGATAGCACCTATAACAGCCCATATCTTTGAGATTTCAGGAAGCTTAAAAAAAACAAAAACACCTGCGCTTAAAAAAAATATAAGCGCCATATAGGCTTGTTCAATAGATATTAAATTTGCAGCAAGCGGGCGATTACGTGTTCTTAAAATTTTTCGGTCGATCGATCTATCAATAATATCGTTGATGATACATCCACAGCTTCTTAAAGCAATACTTCCTAGCAAAAAATAAAAAAGATATTGATATGATCCGTATACAAGAATCTTTTCTTGTGCCAGTGCCCATCCCCATACACACGGCCAAAAAAGAAGGATTGTGCCAATAGGTCTGTTCAATCTTGCGATTTCGATATAATATCTAAGTAACATTAAATACCTGCAAGAAAAATGTATGATACCTAGAGTCTACCTTCAATTTGCTGAATTACAAAATGAAATTGTCATAGAAGGTGATGATTCTCATTACCTATCCAGTGTTTTAAGAAAAAAAGAAAAAGATGAAATAATCGTCTTCAACGAGACTATGGGAGAACATAACTGCGTTATTCAAGGCATAAAAAAAAACAAAATATATTTATTATTAAACTCGAAACTTCGTCAACCTGTGTTACCAAAGCCTTTACATCTTATTTTTTCAATTTTAAAAAATGACACCATGTCTTGGGTTTTTGAAAAAGCAACTGAATTAGGCGTTACAGATTTTTTTCCTATTCATTCCGATTATTCACAAAAACAACCGTTTAAAGTAGAGAAATGGCATAAAGTAATCAAAAATGCTGTTCAACAATGTGAACGATTTGATATGCCTAAAATTCATAATGTTAAGCTTTTACATGATGCACTGAATTTGCACCAAGAATCTTTGTTGTTCGTTGCTTTGGAGAGGCAAGAAGAAGTGGACAATGACGATTTCAAAAAAACTAAGGATTCCACTAAAGTTAAAGCATTAATTGTTGGACCCGAAGGTGGTTGGTCACCCTCTGAACGTTCCATTTTAATGAACACTAACGCTTGCTTATTGAATTTAGGACCCTATATTTTACGTGCTGAAACAGCGGTTATTGCAGGATTATCAGTTGTTAATATGAACCTTTAATTATAGACCCTCAATTTTTAATCTTTAAAATTCGAACATAGAAAACATTCGTTTCAAAGACTTGTGTTAATACATTTTTATTGTACCCATTGCAACGTTTTTGATGCATAATATGAATAATTAATTTTAAAATATTATTAGTATTTTAAATCAAATAAATATAAGAGTTTTGTATTATGCAAGAGACAACATATAAAGGTATTAAAACTTTCCAAAAATTAAGTATTAATTATCTCCATGATATTTCCGTTAAAAAAGATCCCCTTTTTTCACGCATCATTTTTAATTGGTCTAAAATAGTCAGTCAACCCATAGCCCAAACCACCCAAATTCTTAAACTCTATACCGATTCTTTCCAACACAAATGTTTGCTTGTAGGTTGCCATGGATCACAAATAACGTTGATGCAAATGAAATCAGGTTTTCTTTTAGAAAAAATAAATTTATTTTTAGGCAAAAATTATATTCAAAAAATTATTTTTAAAGCCACAGATATTTCTCTTAAATCTGTTCAACAAAAAAGGCAAATGGTCATTTCACCTGAAAAGGAAAAAGAAATTGAATCTTCTTTGAGCGGCATAGAAGATGACGACATTAAACGAATACTTTTTAGTTTAGGAAAAGAAATTAACAATAAAAATAAATAAGTTAATAAAAAAAATAATTATTTTTGCGTATACTTTGAAAAATTATTAGATTTGATTATCAATATGAAAAAAAATAACAGATTTATCTATGCCATCGTGCTTTTAATTTTAAGTATTCAAGTTGCTTCTTTTTTTTATTTTAAAAATCGTGTAGATAGTTATACTCCTGCCCCACCTGAATCCCTTTCCAACCATACAGTTGCCTTAACTTCAGCGCCTGTAGAAAAAATGGAAAAATCTGATTCTCCCATAGTTTCTAAAGACGAAAAAAATCCTTTTGATGAAAAGAAACTACATGAAACCATAAAAAAAGGTGTTGTGATGATCACCACCAAAGTCTTTAAGGCAACAAAACAAATAAACGGTTCCCTATTTTCAAATAGTTCAGTTTTTAAAGGAACAGGTTTTATTGTTGATAAAGAAAATGGTTTAATTGTAACGAATCACCATGTTGTTGGTAATGCCGTTATTGCTAACTATGAAATCAAATTTTCTGATGGCACTGTTAAAAAAGCCAAAATCAGATATCATGATCCTCTTCATGATTTTGCGTTTTTACAACTTAATCCACAAGACCTTCCTAAAGATGCTTTAGAACTCAAACTTATAGACCGATCACCAGAATATAATGACAAAATATTTGCTATGGGCAATACCCATGGAAGTGAATTTTCTTCTTATTCAGGGCGTATTTTCGATTTATATGCAAGCTATGGGTCTTTCTCTCAGCAATCCATTAATTTTTCTGGGTTAACTTCTGGCGCTAGTGGTTCACCTGTCTTCGATAAAAAGGGAGATGTCCTTGCGTTGCTTTATGGTGGAAATTTAACATCAGGTGCTGCACTGAATATCCGTTACGTTAAAAATGCTTTAAAGCAATTAAAACAGAAAAAAGACCCTCAACGAAAAAACATCGGTGTTATCATTCAATATCAAAATTTTAAAGAATACGATGGATATGACCTTCTTCCCCAAGATATTCAAAAAGAATATCAATCACTATTTTCCAATACCCAAAATAAAATTTTAACGGTGCTTACAAAAATTTCTGATAAAGATACATCCTTAAAATTCAAAGCAGGCGATATTATTTGGAAAGTGAATAATACAATCATTGGTCCACAGTTACAAAAATTCCAAGAAATAATTGATCAATCACAAAAAGAAGTTAAATTTGAAATTTATCGCGATGGAAAACCTGTTAAGTTTACAGTAACACCCTATGAAATTAATAATTCTGCAACAGAAGATTATATTGAATTTGCAGATACTGTTTTCTTTAGCTTTGGCGAAGAAGAAGAATTTGTAACAGGGTCAAGTAAGCCCGGCGTATACATTTCTCTAACCAAACAAAGTTCTCCTTTTAGTGCTTGCCTTAAACAATCATTGTTTTCAACAGGCACAATTGTAAAGATTAATGAAATTAATGGTCATAAGATAGATTCTTTGGATAATCTTGAAAAATTAATTCCTGAATTACGCAAACAAGAACAGTTTTCTATTCGCTATATTGACTATATGGGACAAAAGTCCAATGAAATGTCTGTCAAATCAGTAAATCATCAAGAACGATTTGTTATTGCTAAATATGAATCTAAATTCGACAATCCTAAAAGATATACATTTAATAAAAAAACTTTAGAATGGAATACCCATAAATACAAAACGAAATAAAAATTGTATTCACATCTTACCTTAAATAAGACGAAACCATTGAAATAGATATGAATTTATAGTAGATTATATCTACCATGATTCCTGTCAAAAAACATCTTTCATTCAGTCCAAAACCATCGATTAAAGATCGCTTATGGACTATGGATACATCGCATGATGAATCATCAATTTCTCATTTTGCAAAACAATATCAACTGCCACTGGTGCTTGCTAAAATTCTTTTATCCCGAGATTCCATAATGGTCGATCCAGAAAGTTTTATTAACCCTAAACTTTCAAAACTTTTGCCCGACCCTTATTCTATTATTGATATGGAAAAAGCAATAGATAGATCTTTTGAAGCCATCGAGAAAAAACAAAAAATATGCATTTATGCCGATTATGATGTTGATGGAGCTACAGCATCGGCTTTACTTCGAAATTATTTTAAATGCTTAGGAATTTCTACAGAATTATATATTCCTGACAGAATTACAGAAGGATACGGCGCAAACAGTGATGCGCTAGCATTACTTAAAAATAAAAGCATCGATTATGTCATTATGGTGGATTGTGGCACAACTTCCTTTGAATCTCTACAATTAGCAGATCAACTAGGATTAGACATTGTTGTCATCGATCACCACACAGCAGAAAATTATTTACCTAAAGCTAATGCCATCGTTAATCCCAACAGACTGGATCAGCCTAAATTAGATACCAACGATATTCATCAACTCTGTGCTGCTGGCGTTGTTTTTATGTTTTTAGTTGCTATGAACCGCAAATTACGTAACATGAATTATTTTAATGGTAATATTCCCGAACCACAATTGATGGATTTTCTAGATCTTGTGGCATTAGGCACCGTGTGTGATGTTATGCCTTTAACAGGTTTAAATCGGGCATTTGTTAAACAAGGCCTTAAAATCCTCAATCACAAAACCAATAAAGGTATTGATGCTCTTTGTACAGAAGCAGGAATACAAGATCCTTTAACCGCTTATCACTTAGGCTTTGTTATTGGACCTCGTATTAATGCAGGTGGGCGTGTTGGACAAGCCAATCTTGGCAGCCAATTGTTATACCAAAATTGTGAATATGATCATTCTATTTTAGCACATCAACTTTGTGCCTATAATGAACACCGGCAAATGGTTGAGAAAATGGTTCTCGATTCAGCCTTTGAACAAATTGAAAAAAATAATTTATCTAACCACGCTGGCATCGTTGTCTTTGATCATGGTTGGCATCCTGGGGTTATTGGAATTATTGCCAGTAGGATTAAAGAAACATACAACAAACCATCACTTGTGATTACCTTTGATGACGAAAACCAAGGCAAGGGATCTGGACGATCCATCAGTGGAATTCACTTAGGCGAAATCATGATTGATGCTGTTCGTCACCAGCACTTAATTCGTGGCGGTGGTCATGCCATGGCAGCAGGTTTTTCCCTTGAACATTCTCAGCTTGATCGCTTTATTGCTTTTTTTAATGCTAAATGTGAACAATTATCAGATCAACAAAAACCTACCCTTTATATTGATGATATCATTACCCTTAATCATATCAATTATAGTTTTTTAGACATCGTTGAAACTTTAGAACCCTATGGTAATGGTAACCCTCAACCTCGTTTTATGATTGAAAATATAAGAATTTGTTCGATAACACCCGTTGGTGACGGCAATCATGCAAGACTTCTTGTTGAAGACGATATGGGGCATCAAAAGATAATCATGATCTTTAAGATTAAAGAATCTAAATTGGATACTCTACTTTATAATTACCAAAATCAAAAATTTGATATCGTTGTAATGATTAAAAAAAATTTCTACAATGGGCAAAAGAACATATCTATCGTTTTAGAAGATATCGCTACAAAATGATTTTTTTTTGATTTTCTTAACCTTTTTCGGAGACGCGCATCGTGACCTATACAAAACTAAAAGAATCAGTAGACAGCTACCTCACAGCAAGCTCGTCTTCCAATGCTGCTGAATACCAGAAAGAAGTCCCCATAAACATAGAAGCAGAACAAGCTTTATTGGGTGGCATCTTGTTGAACAACGATGCTTTTGAATCTGTTTCCGAATTTTTAAAACCACAACATTTTTCAAACTCTATTCATTCTCTTATTTATGAAACCATTGGCAATATTATTTCTCGTGGTGGTGTTGCAAACCCTATTACACTTAAAGATCTTCTTTCACAAAATGAAGATTTTAAAGAAATTGGTGGATATTCCTATCTTATTGAATTAAGCGATATTACCTATCAAACCATGCTTTTGTCTGACTATGGTAAACTAATATACGATTTATATGTCAGAAGACAGCTTATTCAAGTCGGCCATGAAACCATGATTGACGCACGCATATTCAATGATGACAATCATAGCTTTAAGGTTATTGAAGATACAGAACGCAAACTTTTTCAACTGGCAAGCGATGGACAGCAAGCAAAAACCATAACCCCTTTTTCACAAGCCCTCAAAGAAACATTAGAAAAAGCAGAAACAGCTTATAAAAGAGATAGTCATGTCGTAGGGGTTAGCACAGGTTTAGTCGATGTCGATCATAAACTTGGTGGACTTCATCCCTCTGACCTTCTTATACTTGCTGGAAGACCGTCCATGGGGAAAACAGCCCTAGCAACCAACATGGCGTTTAATGCTGCTCAGCTTTTTCTTAGTGACAGTACAGATGGCGCACCCGTTTTATTTTTCTCACTCGAAATGTCAGCAGAACAATTAGCCAACCGTATTTTATCTAGTGAATCAGGTATATCTTCCGATAACATAAGAAGAGGAACCATCAAATCTGATGAATTTCCTAAACTGGTAACAACAACTCAGCGCATTACGCAAACACCTTTGTATATTGATGATACACCTGCTTTAACCATTGCTGCTGTAAGGAACAAAGCACGCCGTGCTAAACGTCAATACAACATTGGAATGATTGTTATAGACTATTTGCAACTTCTATCGGGCGGAGGCAAAAGTTCGGAAACAAACCGTGTTAATGAAATTTCTGAAATCACCCGAGGACTCAAAGCGCTAGCTAAAGAACTGAACGTACCAGTTATTGCACTATCTCAGCTTTCTCGTGAAGTCGAGAAAAGAGACGACAAACGCCCACAACTTTCAGATCTTCGTGAATCAGGATCCATCGAACAAGACTCTGACGTCGTTATGTTTGTGTATAGAGAAGAATATTATGAATCTCGTAAAGAACCAGAAATAGGAACCCCTGCTCATGCAGAATGGATGGGTAAAATGGCAAAAATTGGTAACCAAGCAGAACTTATTATTGCAAAACAACGTCATGGACCTATTGCTAATATTAAATTGTATTTTGATGCAAACCTTACCAAATTTGGTGACTTAGCAAAATTTTAAGAAGATTAAAATAAAAAGAATATATTGTTCGTTTGGGTCTCTCTCAAATGTATTTTTTTTGCTTCATTGAGCTACTCAGCATGCCAAAGTCATGAGCTCTTATAGAAATTTCAGATTAACGTTTCTAGAACAACTATTGTTGTATAAGTTTTTCCTTTTTTCTATCACCTAAAAGTAATATCTTTATTCTTGGGTTGGATAAACAAAAACATTGCGTGTTTAAGAAAGTTTTTTTTAACAAAGAAAAATCTAGCCATCTGTTAACTTGGCTGATCCTGACCGTGTATATAGAAGCCGTATTTTGGCATGACAAACCTTTATTTTGAACATCAACAAGTGTAGAAAATTATGAAAAATGGCATACAGATGTTAGTTTTGGGCAGGATAATTATAACTTCGATCAAAGAGAGTTCCACACCGTTCAATTGTTTCATTTTGATAATATATCTTATGAAAAATCAGATCCTCACATGCACAGATTTATCGAAAAATTAAAACAACTTCTGTAATATTTTTGCCTTATTCAAGAATCATGATGTTTGGCAGACCAGGATCTGAAAAAACTTCCTTTACTCATTAGTTATCGAAAAATATAAATATCTCTATATCACATTGAGAAATACTTTTTTACAGAAAATGGGGTAGAAAAAAATGATTGGATATAGATCAATAAAAGAACACTAACATTGGAAATTGTATCATGATATTGAACGAACCTTCATCTGAAGTGAATACATCATGGAAAGCTATTTCTTTACACTGACAAAATTTGAATAAAGGAATAAGGTAAATAATGAATCTAAGTCGAGGTCAAAAAATCAGTGAATGAACGATTCATCAAGCTATTCTTTATGCAAGAAAAAATGATTGAACCATTATTCAGCTAACAACAAATTAAGTAACGACTTAAGGCACAGCAATTTTATGAAAAACTTGGATTTTAACCTAGAGAAGGTTTATTTAGTTACTACATATTAGTTTATATATTATTAATATAAATTTTATAAAGAAAATATATATTCGAACAACTTTTCAAAAAAGATATTTTTTCATTTCATAGACACCTAAATAAGAATTTGTTATCATCTAAAGAGATTTATTCTTAAGTAATCACTTCACATTTATCTGCCTCGATACTTAAAAACCCTTTTAATAAGAAATCAAACACAATGACAAACACATGGAAAAGCGCAATTATAACATTGTTCCCAGACATGTTTCCAGGCCCATTACAACATTCTTTAGCAGGCAAAGCTTTAGACAAAGAAATATGGTCTTTTGATACTTTTAATATCAGAGATTTTTCAAGCGACAAACACCTTAAAGTTGACGATACATCATATGGTGGTGGTGAAGGCCTTGTTATCAGGCCTGATGTGGTGCATGACGCATTGCTTTGTGCTGAGAGAAAAATAGGACCATCCGATCAAATTCAATTTATATACACCTCTCCTCGTGGTAAACCCTTTAATCAAAATATGGCTAAAGAATGGACATCATCTAAAAAGGGAGTGGCCATATTATGTGGGCGTTATGAAGGAATTGATCAAAGGGTCATTGATTATTGGTCGGAAAATAAAAATCTAATGGAAGTTAGCATTGGAGATTTTGTATTATCGGGCGGTGAAACAGCAGCTCTTACGATACTAGATGCATGTGTGAGGTTATTACCTGGCGTATTAAAAAATGAAAAAACTGCTTCTGTTGAAAGTTTTGAACTAGATTTATTAGAATTTTCACAGTATACTAAACCTTGTGTTTGGCAAAACAGAGTCGTGCCTGAAGTACTGCGATCAGGTGACCATCAAAAAATCGCCGCATGGCAAAAAAATAGTGCAGAAACAATAACAAAACATAGAAGACCAGATTTATGGTCTAAGTATTTAATGAGAACCAATGATAAAAATTGTTGAGTTCCAAGCCAAGGAGAACAGAATGAATTTATTACAAAAAATTGAACAACAACATCTGGAAAGCTTAACAGAAGGAAAAGTAATACCTGCGTTTAGAGCTGGTGATACTGTTAAAGTACACGTTAAAGTTAAAGAAGGTGAACGCGAACGTGTTCAGCCTTATGAAGGTGTTGTTATTGGACGTAAAGATAGAGGCATTAATTCAACATTCCGCGTTAGAAAAATTTCTTACGGTGAAGGCGTTGAACGTGTTTTCCAACTTTATTCACCAAACATCACAATCGAAGTGATGCGTCATGGTGTTGTACGTCGTTCAAAATTATATTATCTACGTGGTCTCACGGGTAAAAAAGCACGTATTGCTGAAAAAAGAAGACCTGTCGAAACTAAAACTGAAGCTTAAGCTCAATATTTAAAGACTTAAGGAAATACAGTTGTCTAAATACGTTGTTGTCGTCGAATCACCTTCAAAAGCCAAGACTATTAATAAGTATTTAGGCACTGACTATACTGTCCTAGCAAGCTTTGGTCACATTCGTGATTTGCCTGCTAAAAATGGTTCTGTCGATCCTCAACATAACTTCAATATGATTTGGGAGATAGATTCCAAAAGCCAAAAACATGTTGCAGAAATAAGTAAAGCCTTAAAAAATAGCGAGACTCTCCTTCTAGCAACAGATCCGGATCGTGAAGGAGAAGCTATTTCATGGCATGTTTTACAGGTTCTAAAAGAAAAAAATGCTTTAAAAACCCATCAAGAAGTTAAAAGAATTGTATTTAACGAAATCACTAAAGACGCTGTAAAGTCTTCTTTGAATCATCCACGTGATCTTGATGCAAACCTTATTAACGCATACTTAGCTAGAAGAGCCTTAGATTATCTTGTAGGTTTTAACTTATCTCCTGTTTTATGGAGAAAACTTCCAGGTTCACGATCTGCGGGACGCGTGCAATCTGTAGCATTGCGACTTATCGTTGACAGAGAACAAGAAATTGAACAATTCACTTCTCAAGAATACTGGTCCATCAATGGTCTTTTTGCAAATCAGCAATCTTCATCCCAACCCTTTGATGCAAAAGCTTGGATATATCAAGGCAAAAAAGTTGAGAAATTTACATTTAAAAATGAATCGGATTCACAAAGAGCTAAATCACTCTATTTAGAACAATCATATAGAGTTGAAAGCGTTGAGTCTAAACAAATTAAAAGACATCCATCTGCTCCATTTATCACATCTACTCTGCAACAAGAAGCATCGAGAAAATTAGGTTTTGGAACAAGCAGGACAATGCAACTTGCTCAAAAACTCTATGAAGGTATCGATATTAAAGGTGAAACCCAAGGTTTAATAACATATATGAGAACCGATAGTCCTCATATGTCTAAAGAAGCCATCAAAGAAGCTAGAGAATATCTAACTACACATATGAATTCGTCATATGTTCCTAAAGAGCCCAAAATATATAAAAGCAAATCTAAAAATGCGCAAGAAGCGCATGAATGTATCAGACCTACAAAATTTTCCATGACACCTCATGATATACGTTCATATTTAGACGATTCCATGTTCAAATTGTACGAACTTATTTGGAAACGCGCCCTATCTAGCCAGATGGAAGGTGCTATATTCAATCAAGTTTCCGTCATGATTTCTAACCCACAACAAGATTATAAGTTGAAATCAACTGGGACCACCCAAATATTTGATGGTTTTTTAAAACTGTATCAAGAAGGCAAAGATGAACCTTCAGATGATGACAAAGAAAATACTCTTCCTCCCCTTCAAGAAGGTCAAAATTTATCTCTTCAAGACTTACTAACAGAACAACATTTTACACAACCACCACCTCGTTATTCTGAAGCATCACTCGTCAAAAAAATGGAAGAACTAGGTATCGGTCGCCCTTCTACTTATGCTTCACTTATTCAGGTTTTACAAGACAGAAATTATGTAGTTCTCGAGAAAAAACAATTTTCACCGGAAGATAGAGGAAGAATTGTAACGTCTTTCTTAACGCATTATTTTCCAAAATATGTGGAATACGATTTCACAGCGCAACTGGAAGAACAATTAGATGACATATCATCGGGCACTATCGATTGGCTTAAAGTTTTATCTGACTTTTGGAATGACTTCACAAAAAACATTCAAGATACATCAACACTAAAAATTTCTGAAGTCATCGATACTCTAGAACAAGATCTGCAACACCTTCTGTATCAAGGTAAAAATACAAAAGAATGTCCTGTATGTCACGAAGGAACGATGAATTTAAAACTCAGTAAATATGGCGCATTTATTGGTTGTTCCCGCTACCCTGAATGCAAAAATACAAGAGCCATTGTAAGTTCTGGCGACGTTGAGGCTAATAGCCCGGAAGTTGAAGATAAGACATTAGGAAAAGATCCCGTTTCTGGTAAAGAAATTTATCTTAAAAAAGGACCTTATGGGTTTTACATTGAATGGCAAATCGATGATGCACCTATTATAGAAGAAAAATCTGAATCTTTAAAAGATGAATCCAAGAAGGCAAAGAAACAAAAAAAACCTAAAGTTATTAAACCCAAAAGGGTTACAATACCTTCAAATGTAAACATTAATGATTTGGATTTGAAACTAGCACTTCAGTTATCAAGACTACCTTATGCAGTAGGTTATCATCCCGATGATCAAGAAGAACTTATTGTGAATAATGGCCGTTTTGGGCCATATGTAAAGCACGGTAGCATTTTTGCATCCATTCCTAAAGCTTTTGATTATCTTCATATAACTCATGAACAAGCACTTGAAATATTAGAACTTAAGAAAAACAGACCACCTCGCAGGAAAAAATCATAAAATTAGTTAAATATATTTTTTACGTAATGCTCAAAAAATTTAAAATTATTTTATATCTTTTGACCCTTCTTATTCATACATCATTTGCTTTTTCTATTGCTAATCCTCCACAGTATTCATTTCAAGATTATCAAAAATTAAGTTATGAAAAAGAAGAATTCAATGCCGCCTGCCAAATTAAGGACTTTTGGAATGGTCCTATGATGTCTGGTGTTCTCATCGATTCTCAAATTGTTTTAACAGCAGCTCATGGTTTTCCACTCAAAGCAGCAGACCTTTCATCTCAATCATCTTATTCTTCTGTCATTGTTTTAAAAGCAAAGAACTTAAGCGTAACGTTCCAATTTAAAAATGGAAGCAACAAATTAGATGAAATCTGTATTCCTATTGTAGCTATCGTTGTTGATCGTAGATTTTATGATGTTGTGAATAACTCACAGTCGCAAGACAATAAATTTGATTTTGCATTCCTTATTCTTGAACATCCTCCCTATTCTATTAAACCAGCACCCTTTTTACGTGAAGCTGATATTGATCAACATTCTATAATGACGGTTGTAACCTATGGTACATCGGATCTTTTTTGGGGTAATGCCTCACGCAGAGCATTTAATCTTTATGAAAGAGATATATTTTACCCTTTAGTTGATCGCTATGAGATATTTTCTTCTTACAAATATCTTGCGTTAAGCTCTATATACTTTAAACCCTATTCTCATAAGAATGATCTCCCATCGTTTGATGCATCTGAAGAAGAACTCAGATCTTATCAAGCATCAAAACTATGGGAAAAAGATCGCAAAAAACCCTATGGTCTGGCACTACCTGGAACCAGTGGGTCTGGTGTCTTCATACAACTTTTCGACAAATATAGCGATAAAATCAAAACCTATTTGATTGGCGTTGTCAGTGCTTTTGCCCCTCTCAGTCAGTGGAAATATTCTGATAAGAATTTAGAGATAAAGTATATTAAAAATAATCCTCTCCAAAGTTTAGGTAACTATCAAACTATCATTTCCACATTTTACCAAGTTGGTCAAAAACAAAATTATGCAAAAAAAAATATACATGACGAACAAATAGACCATTTTGTGATTGACCAGCGTTTTATGGATGCTCTACGCGCTGCTAAATATATGGTCAAGCACCATAACACCACTGCAACTACACAAAAATCTTTTGCAGACACTATTTTAAATACTTTGAACAATTTATTTTAAAAAGGTATATACTTTATGAAAATTTTTCACGTTATCCCCAGTCTTAACCAAGGAGGTGTCGAAAAAAATCTTGTCGATTTGATTTCTGGATTTGCTAAGCAAAATTATGGATCCCACTATGTTATATCAGAAGGTGGAATCTATGAAAGGGAGATGAAGAAAAACAACAAAAATCACAACATTCATTTTATTCGCATGAACGTTGCTACAAAAAACCCTATATATATACTATTTAATATTTTTAGAATCAAAAGTTTAATTCAAAAATATCAACCCCATATTGTTCATGTAAGATCGAGAGCACCAGCATGGTCTATTCTAGGTGCGTGCCGCCTCACTCATACCTCTATGATAACCTCTTATCACGGAACATATAGCGAAAAGAATAAATTCAAAAAATTTTATAATTCTGTCATGTTAAATGGAGATCGTATCATCGCCATTTCACGCTACATCCACCGCCATATTAGTTCTGCTTGTAAAAATAATGATAAAATTAGGATCATTCATGAAGGTATAGATACCAACATATTTAATCCTGAAACGATTGATATATCGTCAAAAAATGAATTGATTAAGAAATTGAACCTAACGGGCACAAAAAAGGTCATAGGTATTATTGCACGTGTAACGCATTGGAAAGGTCTTCATATTTTATGTGATGCCATCAGATCTATGCCTCGCCATAATTTTGAAATTGTAGTGGTTGGAAGCTTGGCCAAAAAGTCACCCTACACACAACATATATTAAAACAGTTTAAAGATCTTGGCATAACCCACATCGACCATATCGATGATATTCCAACCTTTCTATCTGTGATAGATATACTCTGTTCAACATCCATACAACCCGAAGCTTTTGGCCGAACCATGGCTGAAGGATTAGCCATGAATAAAATTGTTGTAGCATCCGCTCATGGTGGTGCCATAGAATTATGCGCAGACTGTTCTAATGCATATTTATACCCCCCTGGAAATTCTCAAAAATTAGCTGAACTGCTACAAGAAATTAGTGAGCAAAAAGAACATCCAAGAGATTCGCGCATCAAAATTATGGAAGAATACTCCCTTCAATCAATGGTTCAACAAACCATTGAACTTTACGAAGAAACTGTAACTCAATATGACTAAATCCCCCAAACCTTTTGAACTTGTTTCAGAGTACACGCCATCAGGTGATCAACCAACTGCAATTTTAAATCTTTATGAAGGTTTATTGAATGGTGATCATAATCAGGTTTTATTAGGGGTTACAGGGTCGGGCAAGACTTATACCATGGCCCAAATCATACAAAAAAGTAAACGTCCTGCTATCATCATGGCACCTAACAAAACTCTTGCTGCACAATTGTATGCGGAAATGAAAAACTTTTTTCCACACAATGCTGTTGAATATTTTGTGTCTTATTATGATTATTATCAACCCGAGGCCTATGTTCCCAGATCCGATACTTACATTGAAAAAACGGCATCTATCAATGAACAAATAGATCGCATGCGCCACTCTGCAACACGATCTTTATTAGAACGAGAAGATGTTATTGTCGTGGCCAGTGTCTCTTGTATTTATGGCATGGGGGGTGTTGATAGCTATAGTGAAATGACATTAAATTTAAAAGTTGGTCAAGAATATGATCGTCTTCCTCTTTATCGTCGTTTAACCGAACTTCAATACAAACGAAATGACATCGCCTTTGAGAGAGGTACTTTTAGAGTTCGAGGAGATGTTCTGGATATCTACCCTGCTCACCTTGAAAATAGATCATGGAGAGTCTTATTTTTTGGAGATGAAGTTGAAAACATCATCGAAATTGATGCCTTAACAGGTGAAAAATTTGGCCAACTTTCAGACGTTAACATTTTTGCAAACAGCCACTACGTAACGCCTGGACATACCATTCAAAAGGCTATCAAAGAAATCCAAGGTGACCTTAAAATCAGGCTGCATCAACTTCGTTTAGAAAATAAATTGCTTGAAGCTCAGCGTTTAGAACAAAGAGTTAATTTTGACGTTGAAATGATGGCTGCAACAGGTAGTTGTTCGGGTATCGAAAACTATTCAAGGTATTTAACAGGAAGAGATTCAGGCCAGCCTCCGCCCACATTATTTGAATATATCCCCAAAAATTCTATTCTTTTTGTCGACGAAAGCCATGTATCTGTCCCTCAAGTCGGTGGCATGTTTAAAGGGGACAGAGCCCGTAAAATTACATTGACCGAACATGGTTTCAGATTACCCTCTTGCCAAGATAACAGACCTTTGATGTTTGATGAATGGAACCAAATGAGGCCACAAACTATTTTCGTTTCAGCAACACCTGGTCCTTTTGAACTAGAACAAACACAAGGTGTTTTCACGGAACAAATCATTCGTCCAACAGGATTAATTGATCCCGTTTGTCATATTCATCCATGCGAACACCAAGTGGATGATCTGATTCATCATGCAAAAGAAGCGATTCAAAAAGGATATCGTGTTTTAGTAACGACGTTAACCAAAAAAATGGCTGAAGCCCTAACAGGATACCTTAGCGACGCTAATATGAAAGTGAATTATCTTCATTCGGATATTGATACTTTAGAACGTATTAAGATTATTCACCAACTTCGAAGTGGTGAAGTCGATGTTCTTGTAGGCATTAACTTATTGCGAGAAGGATTAGATATTCCTGAATGTGCACTCGTAGCTATTTTAGACGCTGATAAAGAAGGATTTTTAAGATCCAAAACTTCTCTTATTCAAACCATCGGTCGCGCTGCACGAAACGTGGAAGGCAAAGTTATTTTATATGCAGATTCTATCACTAAATCCATGCAAGGTGCATTAGAAGAAACAGATCGGAGAAGAAAGAGACAGATTCAATATAACGAAGAACATGGCATCGTTCCTTATTCCACAAAACGTTCTTTAGAAATGAGCATGCCTTATGAAGCAGAAAATGAAAAAGAATCAACCTCAAATTCAAATCGTCCTTTAAAACAATCTTTAAAAGATTTACAAAAGTCTATTCTTCAAAAAGAAAAGGAAATGCGTCAATGTGCAGAAGAACTCAATTTTGAAAAAGCGGCACAGTTACGAGACGAAATTAAAGAATTACAACAGGCCATTGAAAAATAAAAAATATAAGTAGGACTTATTTACGACCAATTCGAATAATTTCCCATTCTAAATCAACACCTGTTTTTTGTTTGACGCGATTGATTACTTCATCACCTAATTTTTCAAGATCTTCGGATGTGGCTTCACCTTGATTCATCATGAAATTACAATGTTTTTCTGACATGATAGCGTCATTAATTGAAAAACCACGACAACCTGCTTTGTCAATTAATTCCCATGCTTTTAAAGGGGATGATGCAGGATTTTTAAACGTACTTCCACCCATCTTGCCTTTTGTAGGTTGAGATTCATTTCTCATCTGCAAATAGGAATCTACTTTTTTTAAAATAAGATCTTTATCGGCGTGTTCTAATTCAAAGCATGCTTCAACGATGATAAAATCTTTAGCTATATTACCTTTACGGTACTGCATGTGTTGAGCTACATCATTTAAAATAGTGATATCACCATGGACATCGATGACTTTAACCCACTTGAGATAATTTTTAATTTCATATCCATAAGCACCAGCATTCATAGCTACTGCCCCACCTATAGAACCAGGCACACCAACCAAAAAATCAAGACCTGACAAACCATTTTCAGCACATGTCATCACTAAGGTACGATCCAAACAAGAAGCACCGACTATAACATTATTATCCTGTATTTCAATATCTGAAAATGATCGTCCTAACTTAATGCAACAACCTTGGATGCCCCCATCACGAACAAGCATATTCGATCCTGCACCTAAAATATAAACAGATAAATCTTTAGATTTGTTTTTTATAAAGTATGCTAGGTCTTCAATGTCTTCTGGTTTAAACAAAACATCACATGTTCCACCCACTTGGAACCAATTTAATTTTTTTAAGGAATAGTTAAAACTGTATTGCCCTCTGACCTGTGGCAAATTATGACGCGGATTTTCTTGTAAAACTGATGTTTGCATGTTTTGTACGCTCTTAAGAATAAACAGCTGTTGACTTTATGATTGATTCACAAAAAGTCGTTTCAAGTTTTGTAAAAAGTTGTGCTGCCCAATGGGTAATATCTCCAGCCCCCATCATCAAAACAATATCTCCATTTTTCAATTGACCTTCAAGCTTTGAAAATAAATCATCCACTGATAATGCGGTATCAACAGGTAATGCGTAATTTGCACGAACTTTTTGACATAGTGTTTCATGATCTATCCCTTCAAGGGGTTGTTCGCCTGCTGCATATACGGGGCAAATAAAAATTTGATCCGCCCCATTGAAACATTCTGCAAATTCGTTCATTAAAAATTTCAATCGACTATAGCGATGGGGCTGAACTACAGCAAAAAATCTACCCTCAGGACAAAATTGTTTTGCTGAAGCAATAACCGTTTGAACTTCTGCAGGATGATGTGCATAGTCATCAATAATTGTAATTCCATCCACTTTACCTACAACGGTAAAACGTCTTTTTACACCTTCAAATGCCGCTAATGCATCTTTGATAATCGTATCGGAAATATGTAATTCTTGGGCAACAGCAACTAACGATAATGTGTTTTGAACGTTATGTAAACCAAGCATGGGAAGTTTTAAATTGGAAAGAAGCTTGTTAAATGGAATGATGTTATCTGATTTTCCAATGAAACGATGTTCTTCATAATTAATATGAACATCAAAAACAACTCCATCAACTTCGGGGCGAACATTGACGGCGCGAACCATAGCTTCTTCATGAAATCCGTAAGTAATAATACGTCGATCTTTAATAGTTTTTGCTAATTCGTATACCATTGGATGATCTATGCATAGAATGGCTGTCCCGTAAAAAGGCAAATTGTGTATAAATTGGTTATAGGCAAAAACAAGATCGCCATAAGATGCATAATGGTCCACATGTTCCATATCGATATTGGTTACAATACATATCGTTGGGAAAAGATTAGTAAAACTACCATCTGATTCGTCAGCTTCAACAACAATCCAATCACCCGTTCCTTTTTTAGCATTAGATTTGTAGGCATTAATAATACCGCCATTCACAACCGTAGGGTCAAAATTCCCTGTTTCCAAAAGTTGAGCAATTAAAGATGTTGTCGTTGTTTTACCATGAGTTCCAGAAATGGCAATAGAATGCTTTAAGCGCATAAGTTCTGAAAGCATCTGAGCCCTTTGTATAACAGGAACACCCAACAATTTTGCCTGTTGAACTTCGCGATTATCTTTACTTACAGCAGATGACACAATAACAACAAAAGCATTGGTCACGTTTTGCTCACAATGACCTTTAAAAATTTTAACACCTAAAGCTTCCAGTCTTTGAGTCTGTGCATTAGAAGCATTATCAGAACCTTGGACAGCATAACCTAAGTTAAACATTACTTCCGCAATACCACTCATGCCAATACCACCAATACCGACAAAGTGAATAGCTTTTTTGCGAGATAAGCTTAAAGATAAAAGTAAAGAATCAATCACGTAATATTCTTATATTAAAAACTATACTTTTATTATAAAACATATTTCATTTTAAATCAAACAAATACATAGGCCAAAAGTGACTAAAAAATACAGAATCTTAAACTATAAATTCAAAATTTTGACCTAAGCAGACATTAACGTCGATTGATGCATAGCCCACATGGTATAAGATTTATTAGCAGCAGCAGGCCATGATAATATCATAGGAATGGAGTATGGATGAATTTTATGAAGGAATTCATACAAACTTTCGTAACGATCTTCCAAAGTTTTTATCATAACTCCAACCTCGTTACATTCTACGCATTCTTGGTTTTGTTGATAAAAAGCTTTTTGTCCATTAGAAATATTGACACAAACAGCTAACCTTGAATTAACAAGTTTTTGCGCAGCAACAGATGCCTGTTCTTGATCAGGAAATGTTGTGTAAACCATGATAAGAGTAGAATCGATCATAAATTATCCTATAGAACTTACTTTTATTGAATACAGATATCAGCATTCAAACATTCTTTAAATTAAAAATATATACATCACACATAAAAGTAAACATCAAAACAATATTAAATGATCTTAAAGTTAAACATGTGTGCTTTCAGGAATACAGTATTTATATTCTGTTTAGCTTGTGTCGATTTTTTTTAAGACAGTTGAGTATATATAAAAATCTTCCATATTTCCAAATTTTAAACATAATCATTTTTCTAGCGCATAAAATTTCTTCCAAGTTGGTAACGATAAATTAAATAAACTCTATCCTTTTTTAACCATATGAGCGAGTTCTTTCCCAATTAAAATTCCAGTGGAAGATTCAAAAGCCTTAAATACTAATGTAGGGAGAGCTCTTTTTTTTAATAAACCGATAATCTTGCTCCATAATATTATGCAAGTAATTGACCTACCTTAATCTCTAACTGATTCTCCTCATCAAGATCACAATTTCATGAATCCAATGCGGATATGTTGCAGCCATTTCTATCAATATTTATCTTTTCGGTAAGCCCACTACTGAAAATTGCCTCTTCAAAATATACACATGCAGCTTCTATATCACGCGTAAGGGATAGATAACCATCAATTGTCTGTCCTTTTTTATCCACAACCCCATAATAATAAAACCAATTGCCTTTAATCTTGGATGTATGCATCATCGACTTTCCAAATCTTTAAGACAGAAAACTTGGCTTTTCTAAATTCAACATCAACAATAGGAGAATACTTGATCACCCAACGATTAACTATGACATGACCAGGTATGTTCAATCCACGTTCTTCCATTAATTATTAAACATGATGATAACCTAGCGGATAAGATAAGGATCAATGAATTGATACCAAAATAATATCTTTTGGAAAATGACTATATTTAAAATTCATGCGTGTTTTTAATTTTTTATTGGATTTATTTTAAAGTACATGAATCCAATAAAATTGGTTACTCTACCCATTTTTTGAGTAAAAAAAAAGAAAAATATTGTAAAGTCGTGTAATAGGCAAAAGGACAAGGAGCATCATTTACATATTTGAAGCGTGCTCTGTTGATTTACTCGAGTAATCTTGGAACGTTTCCATGACACATAAAAGTCTATCGCAACAGGGCACGCGGTAATAATGATCCCTATACGGCCTTCTAAGCCTTACCCCTCGAAATTTCTGGTTCATGTAAAGGAATGTTATATAGTAACTAAAAACAATTAGTATAATGGCTAAAAAAGACAAAAGACTTACCATATTATCTGAATTAGAAGAATTTGCATTTTACGGACTTCCTGATTTTGATTACGAACAACGCACTACATATTTTACGTTTACCCAAGAAGAAATCGATCTAATTTGCAGATGTCGAGAGTTTCATGCACAAGTTTACTGTGCTATTCAAATTGGGTACTTTAAGGCCAAGCATATGTTTTTTCACTTTAAACTCAATAAAATACCAAAAGAAGACGTTGAATTCATTTTAACGCGCTATTTCGAAAATAAAAATTTAACTGAATTCAGTGTGACTAAGAATGAATATTATTTTCAATGAAACGAGATTTGAAAACTATTCCAATATACCTTGTGGGTAAAATCACATGAGCCAGAGTTGATGATCTATGCTTCAGAAATAGCCATGCGTGAGGCTACGCCTAAATTTGTTCTTCAAGAGCTTTTTCATTTTTTAAAAGCGCATAAAATAATACGTCCAGGTTATACAACATTGCAAAAAATTGTGAATGAAGCAATCACTTCTGAACGTTTAAGAATCAAAAATTGCCTTCAAACACAACTTACAGAAACACATAAGCAAAGCCTGCAAGAATTAATTAAAAGTAATTCAACGCTTATCGAACTTTCTGCACTCAAACAAGATGCAAAGAATTTTTAGATTTACCATGACGGGGCTGGAAATAAAAAAACACAACGTCTTAAAATCACTTTATGCTATTGCGCATATGATTATGCCGCACTTAACAATTTCTCAGTAGAACATTATGTATTATGCCAGCCTTGTTCTTCACTATACGATTACAGATTTGCAGGGCTTTGAAGATGAAAAAACATATCTTTGCCCTCTATGTTATGTTTTTAACACGATATCAGCAAGTAAATGATAATATCATGACATCTTTCATTGTAAATGCGACAAAAATAGAAAAGGAAGTGAAAGAAAAAGTTAAAGAACAGATTGGCAACGATCAAAGTGATATTAATCGGAAGATTGCAAAAGTTATGCTTATTTACGTTGATGATAGCTTAAGTGACGAGACGACATTTGATATTCCACGACAAAAAGCATTCGCCGTTTTACCAAAAGAAGAGATACGAACTTTAGCCAACAAAATGTTAAATAAGAAAACGCAACGCGAAGATAATCAATGGAAATAGCGCGATAAAACAGCCGTTCGTTATCGGCAAAACCTAAGACCTCTTTTCATGAGTATTGAATTTGACAGTTGCTTAAAAGACAATCCTTTACTGAAAGCTATTCATTGGATGCAAGGTGTTTTTTTAAGAAAGCAGACACTAACAAAGCAAGAAGTAGATGACGTACCAACTGATTTTATGTCTAAACGCATTAAAAAACACATTCAAACAAAAAATGATTTAGGTGAAGATGTTTATTTAATGAATCGTTATGAAATAACCGTTTATCAGCAGTTCATCAAGCAAATTGAAACTGGTACTATCCACATTAAGGATAGTGTGCGTTATAGACTTTTTGCAGACGATATTATTGCTATGGATAGAAAAGATGAAGTCTTGTAAAACTTAGATATTCCTTGGCTAAAAACGCCATGTGCTGATCAAATTGATTCACTTTTTAAAGAGCTCGATACACTTTGGAAAGACTTTGATGTCCGTCTTAAACAAGCTGATCTGAAACATATTAAGTACAATTCGGTTAAGAAGGAGATCATCTGGGTAAAACCAAGAGAACAACGTGATGAAGAGCAAGAACATTCACTCTACCGTCAACTTCCAATGCGGGACTTAAGTGAAGTTTTACGTTTTGTAAATCATAAAACAAACTTTATGTCAGCGTTTATTCCCTCGCAGACACGTTATGTGAAGCAGAAATACGACTCAAATCACATCGTTGCCGTGTTGATGTCAAATGCAGTCAACATTGGACACTACAAAATGGCACAAACCATCGATATTCCTTATCATAAACTATGAATCAACGTATCCGCAGTATATGCGTCTGTCAACACTTCGAGAAGCAAATGATATTATCGCCAACAGCTAAAGCTCGAAATTCAAAAAAGTATTTTAAAAAAGGGCGTGGCGTCGTTGTGTATACATTACTGTCAAACCACGTACCTGTTATGAATGAACTTATTGGTGCGCATGAGCATGAAAGCTATTATTCGTTTGATGTATGTCATGGCAATACATCAGTCATCCAACCAATGATTATAACAGGTGATATGCATAGCATTAATAAAGCAAACTTTGCACTGTTTCATTGGTTTGGTGGTAATTTCAGACCCAGATTCACAAAGCTTAAAAGAGAACTTGCACATGTATGTGGCTCACTTGAACCATCATCGTATGAATCATTTTGGATCAAACCAGCCAAAGCTATCAATAAGCAACTGATTCTAGATGAAAAAGAAAATATTGATCGTATTGTTGCAACGCTGGCACTTAAGGAAATAATTCAAAGCATGTTGATTCAAAAATTATGTGCGCTACCAAAGAACAATGCGACACGAAACGCCATCTTTGAATATGATAAGCTTGTCAGAAGCATTTATACGCTTCGATGCATTTTAGACTCAACAATACTGGAAAATGTGCATCGTTCACAAAATAGGGTTGAGTCTTATCATGGATTGCAGGCAGCTATAGCTAAAATAACGGGTAGAAAAGCTTTGTTAGGGCAAACAGATATTGAAATGGAAATTAGTAACGAATGTGGACGACTTATTGCCAATGCAATTATTTATTACAACGCATCCATTCAATCGCGTTTTCTCGAGAAAAATCCAAAAAATAGGAAAATCATGAAACTTCTGAAGAAATCATCTCCTGCTGCGTGAGGAGATATTCATTTCACAGGACATTTTGTTTTTTATAGCGATAAAGAGTCAATCGATATTGATGATATTATTGAAAATATTATGCTGTAGTGACTTTTGTTTATTTTTTTATTTATTATTTACATGAACCGCCGAGTAAGCCGGCGGAAACTTCCCCGCCAGCTTCTCACAGATCCGTACATGAAACTCTCGCTTCATACGGCTCGTATTAAGCAAACCTAAAACTCCTTTTCCAGTGTGCAAATAGCTCAGGAGTTTAGTCTTTGACTCTATCTATAAATTGAAAGGCCTTTGTTTTATGACACCTCAACTTTTCAAACTTACGCATAGCCCAGAGTACCAGTGTATGATTAAAATGCTTCATAACAGATTCTAAGGCTGACTTGTTATAGTGTCCATAATATGCAATCCATCCATTTAAGATCGGATTACACCACTTCGCTATTTCTTCCAGATTTAATTCTGTTCTGTTGCGTATTCCCATTTTCCTGATTTTACTACGCATAGCTTTCTTTGCGCTTTTGCTAATCGCCGGACTAAAACTCATGAACACCTCCGTTATTTTGGGAGTTCTCACTGTACGTGAGTGGAAGTCATACCCTAAGAAGGTAAACTTTGTTTATGATATAGCCTGCGTCTATTAGCATCTTTGCAGTAGACAATCTTTGTCTTATCTGGGTGTAGTTCAAGTCCACACATTTCAAAACGTTCTTTAAGACTAGCAAGCAATGCTTGTGCATCTTGTTCGCTTCGCGTATGTACAAGACCATCATCAGCATAGCGACACCATTGTTTTCCAGGGTGATTCTTCCCCATCCACATATCAAATACATAATGAAGAAATAAATTACTTAGAACGGGGCTGATGACCCCACCTTGCATTGTGCCCTTGGTCTTCTCCAGGAGAGTTCCATTTGGCATCTGCATTGGTGTTGTTAACCACCTTTCTATGTAAAGTATAATCCATGGATTATCTGTGTGTTTCCTTACCGCTTTCATCAAAAGTTGATGGTCTCAAATAAACCTTTAATGTCAAATTCCAACACAAAATCATACTCCCAGAATCGCTGGCGCGTAACGCTAATGGCATCAATTACCGATTTTTTCGGTCGATAGCCATAGGAATCCTTATGAAAGTGCGGCTCGACACAAGGTTCAAACATTAATGTAGACACCATCTGAGCAATTCTATCAGATACTGTTGGTATCCCTAAAATTCGCTCTCCTCCTGTTTTCTTCGGGATTGGAACTGCCTTAACTGGCGGTGGGAAGCACGTTCCTGACGACATCCTATTCCAGATCTTATAAAGATTATCTTTTAAGTTATTGTCAAAGTCCTCCAAAGACTGCTGGTCAACACTAGCAGCTCCTCGATTTTCTTTAACCCGTTGATATGCCTCCATCACTAAATGCTTGGAGATGGTAAAAGGTTTTGTTTTACTCAAAAAATCCTCCTCTTTCAAGTTGTAAATTGATTCAACAGCTTAATGCAGTTCCTTTGCTCCAAAGCTATTACAGCTTCTTCATCACTACTACGAACTGCTCCGTCCCAGTGCCTTGCTTCGGTACTCTAGATCTTATGGTTTTAGCCACTTGATCATATCCCTTTACATCAAGACGACTGGTTCCCGTAGTTCCTTACAAAAGCCTCAATTAGACTCATACCACCTGCACGCCGGATACCACCTACCCAGTAATTAGGTTTCCGGTAGATTTATCTGAGAGTAATTTCCAGCCTCTCATTTTGATATCATAAACCTCTAACGACACTTCAGCAGTGGTTCGTTTTCACTCGTCTTTCTAATTGTTACTCATATTCTCAATGCTCACGACCGCTACTCTTAATAGAAGCCGCTTGAGCGAGTTTGAAACCAGTTCTTAAAAATCGATCCCGAAGGACCCACCTTCATTTTCTGTAAAGCTTATTAAAACATTAGTTAATCATATGTGATCCTTTCTGTTCTTGTTCTACGGCACAAAGAAATTTCGAGGGGTAAGGCTTAGAAGGCCTATACGTACCTGATGTTGAATGTGACTTTACAAATACGTAAAAATTGATAAATTATATGAAAGAAATAAATGAAGACAATTAAAGCAATTATATTCGATGTAAATGGTGTTGTATTTCGCATACAAGTTCTGTATTTTTTCAGCACTATACGTGTTTGTTCCAACGTATCCAGTCGCTCTAATGGCTTAAGGTTTTATTTTTCAAATTAATCAATTTGATCTAAAATTACGCCAATCTCTTGTCCAATTTTTTCAAATTCTCTTTTATCACTTTGAAATTTGTTATACGTGGCAAGATAATCAGCTATCTTATCACGCTGCTTACTTGAAAAATCAAACCATTTAGATATATCATCTTGTGTTGCAAGGCTCCAAGACAAAAAAAAACGATTACCTATAGGGACCCTGTATCAAAGATTTATTTTCATTAGCTGTACTTTCTAATGAAATGTATGAGGATCAGAAGCAAATGGTTGTTCTGTGACGCTGACGCTTACAGGGAGCCCCACACCGTTTGTTGTTAATATGTCAACATTCTTAGCAGAAGCTGCTAAAAAATGAAAAGAAAGGGAAAATGTTAGCATAAATGCAAAATATTTTTTCATTGTAAATTCCTTAATAATTTCTATATGTGCATATTATTAAATAAAATCATTATATTGAATATATATTAAATATATAAAAATAATTTTAATAAAAAAACTAAACAATTATTTTATAACCCTTGTAAGAAATATATAAACTTTGAAAAAAGTCTTAGATCCACAGAATTCTCAACAATATTAAAAATACTATTTTCTTTCACGCGTGATTATTTATGAAGCACAACCAGACTTTCATACATCACATTCATTCAAATCACTAAAATTTTAATCAACTTTCTTGGTTTTTATATTCAGATATGATATTGAACATATACAACCTTTTTATCGTTCGAGATTAAATGACTGCATCAAAAATTGAAAACATTCGCATTCTTATGGAACAAGCAGCAATAGATGCTTGGATGATTTCTATTACAGATAAATTTGGCAACGAACAGCTATGCGAAGATCAACAAAAAATAAAATGGTTATGCGGCTTTGACGGATCAACAGGATTGATGATTATAACAGCAACAAAGTTCGTACTATTCGTTGATGGACGTTATACACTGCAAGCAAGCTTACAAATAAATTCAAGCGATATTGAGATTCTCAATTTCAGCGAACTTGATTCATGGATAAGAGAAACATTTAAAAATAATGCGACCCTTGGTTATGACAGTTGGTTACTTACGATTAACCAAGAAAAAGTGTGGGCAACAAGAGCCAAAAATTATCATTTTAACCTTAAAAGTCTAGATTTCAATTTTATAGATATTATTTGGAAAGATAAACCTATCTCCAAACAAAATAATGCTTTTTGTTTATCTTATGATGTTGCTGGCTATACAGCGCAAGCAAAACTAGATGTTTTGCTTAAATGGATGAATGAAAACCATTTAGACCATGTGTTATTATCTAAAAATGAATCCGTGAATTGGTTATTAAATTTACGTGGCTGCGATACAGACTACACCCCTGTTTTCAATTGTTTTGCCCTTCTTCATTCTGATGGAACCATTGATGTCTTTTGTAATGAAGAATTGGTAACACAAGACATTAAACAATCTTTAGAGTCCATCTGCTATTTTCATAACTTTGAAGAAATGGAAAAGATGTTTTCTCAATTCTCTCCACTTGGGGTTATTGCCCTTGATCCTGAACACACTAGTATCGCTTTTCAAAATTTATTTTTTCATCATAAAAATATTATTTTTGTTAAAGACCCTATCACATTATTAAAAGCACGAAAAAATCGTTCAGAACGCCAAGCTATACGAAAATCACATTTGAATGAAGGAGTTGTCCTCGTCAATTTAATGTATTGGCTTAACAATGAAACATCATACAACCCACATAACATATTTGAACTCGATGTTGTTGAAAAAATTGAACAATTAAGAGGACAATATCATACCTATTGGGGGCCAAGCTTTCCAACCATTGCAGCATCTGGAGATCATGCAGCTATTGTTCATTACCGTCCCAACAATACCAGTAACGCAAAATTAGAAGACGGCAAAGTCTTTTTGCTAGATACAGGCGCACACTATAATGGTGGTACAACAGATATGACAAGAACCATTGCCATTGGGGATCCTAGCCCAGAAGCCATAGAAATGTACACCTTTGTTTTAAAAGGTCATCTGGCATTAGGAAAAGCTGTGTTTCCAGAAAATACACCTGGCAATTTCCTCGACATTCTAGCCAGACAGTTCCTATGGAAAAAAGGTGTAGATTACAACCATGGAACAGGGCACGGTGTAGGTGCTTTTTTAAACGTGCATGAAGGACCCCATAACATTAGTTCTTCCCACAACATCACAGCTGGACTAATGTCTGGAATGGTCGTATCCAATGAACCCGGCTATTACGAAGATTTTAACTATGGTATAAGAATTGAAAATTTGATGTTAGTACAAAGAGAACCTCACAATGGCGCTTTGGGTAAAAAATTTCTAAGTTTTGAAACACTAACTCTTGTTCCTTATGATCGCAAACTCATTGATAAAAATTTGTTATCAGCTGAAGAAATCCACCAAATAAATACATATCACAAGCATGTGTATGCTACACTGTCTTCACATTTAGAACAATCAATTTCAAGATGGCTATACGATCAAACTCAACCTCTGTAAATCACAATAATTTAACCAGCCATACGCAGTCTGAAGCCTCCGATATTCAACAATGTGTATGGCTTTCAGCTTCTGCTGGGTCGGGAAAAACCAAAGTCCTTATTGATAGAATCGTTAATCTTCTCTATTCAGGAGCACCTTTAAAAAACATTTTATGCGTCACTTTTACTAAAAGTGCTGCATTGGAAATGAAGGAAAGGCTTACGCATAAAATTAAAAATGACCTTTTAAAAGATGATATATCCTTAGATCAAAAAAAAAATATACGCCAAATTTATCATCAAATTTTAGAGAATCCTGAAGAAATCAAAATTTTAACATTACACAGTTTCTGCCAAAACATTCTTCAAAAGTTTCCAATCGATGCAGGCATTAATCCGTTCTTTAAAGTACTAGAGGAAGAAGAAGCTCAAAAAATCATCAAAGAAGGAATTGCAGCCATCCTTAAAAAGGATGACCTCATCCTTCACCAAGCACTATCCTATTTATCTACAGAAATAAGTGAGTCCTTTCTTGAAAAACTGATTCAAAATGCCCTATCAAAATGGCATATCCTTGAACGCATTCATAGACAAACCAGTAACAATGACGGCAACACTAGTTATCAAGATCTTATTCAAAAACTGTCTAACACTTCTTCATATGAACCAGAGCCTATAGATTTCAAGACTTTGTCGGAATCTTTTGAATTGATGGATGCTCTAAGATCAACATCCAAAAAAACAGATTCTAAATTAGCTGATTCGCTTCAATTGCAATCAGATGATTTTTCAATATTTCTAACACAAACAGGTAGCATTCGATCCAAACTTTTTTCATCAGAATTTAAAAAATTATTTCCAGAATATGCTGAAGAACTGATTCATATCCAAACACAAATTTGGCATCAAAAACAATATGATCTATTACAGAAATGGCTTATTAAAAATAATCATTTTTGGGCCGTATTATCAAAAATTCTTGAATATTACCAAGGCATAAAAACTACGTCTGGTTATATTGATTTCAATGACCTTATATTGCTTGCTATCAGTCTATTATCAAATTCTGAAACAAAACTCCATATTCTTCAAAAATTAGACTATGCCATAGATCATATTCTAATCGATGAAGCACAAGATAACAGTCCAGAACAATGGTTTCTTATTTATCAGCTCGTAGATATTCTTTTAACAGAAGAAAAAACTTATCGATCATTTTTTGTGGTTGGAGACCCCAAACAATCTATCTACGGCTTTCAAGGAGCCATGCCCCATTTATTCACAAGCATAAAAACAGCTTTCAGCGAACTATTAACATCAAGAGGATTTACTTTTAAATCTCTACAACTAAAACAAAGCTTCAGATCAGCCCCTCACATTTTGGATTTGGTTAACCATATTTTTAACTCTTCCACTACACCCTTTACGTTGCAGCATTTTGAAAATCATTATGCTTTTAAAGATTCTCCCTGCTGGATAGATGTATCGTTTGTCGACAAAGATATTGTAAATAACGACGCTTCCCCAGAAGAAATTAAAACAAAAAATCGAACAGTTATCGAAATCATTCCTTTTGCTGAATACACCATTACTGAAACCCATCACCATAAAATAGCTGAAGAAATTGCCCTTAAAATTAAAAGTCTTTTAGCATCTAAAGTTTTCATACCTTCAACGTCACAGCCGATTAAGGCATCGGATATTATTATTCTTTTACGAAAACGAGGCACTTTTGCAAACGAACTTATTCAAACACTAAAGCGTAACGACATTCCAACTGCAGGGATAGATCGCATATCCATAAAAAATAGATTAGCGTTTCAAGATATTTTGGCAATGCTACGATTTTTAAATCTTCCAAACGACGATTACTCCCTTGCACATATTCTAAAGTCTCCTTTTTGCAATAACGGCAATGGTTATGGCGATGAATTATTGATAGAGCTATGCCCTAACAGAGAAAAAACGTTATGGGAAAAATTACAAAATAATCATTCATCTAGTCACATTCAACAGGACGTTCAAAAGCTAAAACAATACCTTAACTATGTTGATTATGAATCCTTTTTATTCATCGTTAATAAACTTGTTCAAAATCATCTTTTCGATTTCAAAAAACGACTTGGTGCGGATGTTCAAGAAATTTTCACAGCGTTAATCGATATGATTATCTCTATGAAGCATGAAACTAAAACTTTTGGACACAATCTACATGAATTAGAAAACACAAATTTTTCTTTTAAAAGAGATCTATCTAAATCAGATGGAGTTAAAATCATGACGATTCATAATTCAAAAGGGTTGCAAGCACCTATTGTCTTCTTGGTCGACTTAAATGAAAAAACATCACTTCAGAAAGAAGATATTTTTTGGCCTAACATTCAACATTCTTCACCAAAGAATAGATTAAACTCCAATAGCACACCTGTAGAACTAATCCTGTTTTGCTTACGTCCCCCTTCATCTTTGGAATATGAAGAAATAAAAAATATACGATCATATGAACATCTTAAATTAGATGAAGAATTAAGCAGATTATTTTATGTAGGATTAACCAGGGCACAAGATGGACTATGCATCATTGGCCAAGGATCATGGGTATCTGAGGCTAGCATTGCACTACAATCTATTAACCACGATAATAAGCTCTTTTTTTCTAATGAAAATCACACCCTTAAAAAAAACAATACGTCTGTGTTTCAGATAGAAAAGTCTTTGCATATTCCAACACCTCTAAGCGCAGAAAATATCAAAAATCAATCATCAGAACAAGATCCTATAGACATTGTGAAAACAAAAATCACATCTATCTTTTCAGATAAAAAAATATGTCCTATTTCTGAATCCTCAAGTTCTGTGAGAGGTGAAATAATTCACAATGCTTTTGAAATCGCCACATCACAAATAGATTCAGGGTTCAATCAGATTAATTTAAATTTGTTAAAAGAAAAATTGACACCACATGACCATGAAAAAATAAATATTTGGATCAAAAGCCAACATACGCAAAGCTTATTTAATCCAGCATTTTATCATAAAGCTTTTAATGAAAATGAATTTACTTATAACGGAATCATAATAAGAATCGATAGATACATCAAAACAGAAGATAGCATTTTAATTGTCGACTACAAAACCGGCAAAAGAAATGCTGATAAGCAAGAATATCATTTGTATATACAACAAATTACTTTTTATAAAAAAGTGTTACAGGAAATGTATAAAAAATATAACATCAAACGATATCTAGTATGGTTTGATGAATATTCTATGGAAGAATTTGATTCTTAATTTTTGAAATGGTGCCCGCTGCCAGACTCGAACTGGCACGAGGTTACCCTCGACAGATTTTAAATCTGTTGTGTCTACCATTTCACCAAGCAGGCACTTATTAGAGTGTAGTTTTTTTATTTGAAGATTTCAAGATATTTTTAGCTTAGATTTGATATTTTATCAAAAAATATTCTATTTATCATCAGGAAGCTGGTGAATTGTGGCTATGGTATCTTGCATAACAAACAGCATCACCAGGCACAGTGCCATCACCAGAAATAAGTAAGATTTGTCCAATGTAGTTAAGATATTCACCTTTACCATCTTCTTGTGCTGGAACACTTAAAATAAACCTTTTTTTCTTTGTTAGTTTAAACAAGGGAAGCAGCGCATTTAAATCAGCTTCTGATTTGATCATTCCCCTAGCACCAGGGCTTGTCGAGTGACTTCTATAAAACCCTTTGGAAGTTTTTTGTACACAAACAATAGCTTGATCTTCACCCGTTTGAACAGGAACAGCTGATGATGAAACAAATGCAGAGACAGACGCAAGATGGCTAAACGGTGCAATCAAATTATATACCGCACTATTATATTTTTCACCTTCAGATTTCACCTGTGTTTTCATTGTTTCTTTTTGAAATGCATAAACACTAGAACATAAAGTTACACATAGAAAGAAATATTTATAAAGACGTTCTGACATGCGAGGTAAATCCTAATTATTAATTTTACACTTAGATACTTAAACTGTAAGGAATGAATCTTAAAATTCCGTTAATTTATACTTTTAACTTTTCTGTAGTTTTTTCAAAAACATAATCACAGAATCCTTTAGAACTATTTTTTTTATCAAGTTTGTATTTTAAAATATCTCTATACCCGGTTCATCTAGATATATGTTAAACAATGTAATCTATATCATAACTCATTCAGAATTTTCATAAATTATGGGAAAAATATTAATAGAAAAATTTCAAAAATCTAAACATAATTTATTTGATATAATATTATTCCATCCCAAAAATACGGTTTGATTCTACTTGATTTGTTTTTCCCTCTGCAATCCATTGATGCATTCGCTCTTTGAGTGATATTTTTTTTTCATCTAAACGTTTTATCTCTAAATCTTTCCTTGAAGCATACGTTAAGCAATCTGACCAATTATGATCAACTGCTAAAAATTCACCCAGTGCTTCACGATGAGAATATCCTTCTTCACATCGTAAACATTGTATTGTATCATCCAATTGACCATCACATTTTTTGCATAGCACTCTCACCAATCTTTGACTTAAAACACCAATTAATGTTTCCGTCATCAGTTGGTTCGAAATATCTAACTCTTTAAGTCGTAAAGGAACCCCCAGTGTGTCTATGGTATGCATTGTTGCCAAAACAAAATGACCGGTTAAGGCTGCTCTGACTGCCATTTTAGCAGTTTCTTCATCACGAATTTCACCAATTAAAATAACATCAGGGTCTTGCCTTAAAATAGAACGGATACCATCTGCATAATTCAGTATCGACCCTTCCCTTATCTCTGTTTGTCTAATTCCAGGTAAATAACATTCAACCGGAGATTCTAAAGTCATAATATTTTTATTATATTTTTGTATCTCTTGAACTAAGGCATACAGTGTTGAAGTCTTTCCAGAACCCGTTGGACCAGTCACAACAAACAACCCTTGTGGTTTTTGAATGATACGTTCAAGTTCTAAAAAAATATCTTCATCAAAACCAAGATCCTTTAAAGATCTTAATTGGTTATAGTGTTGCAAAAGACGTATCGTTAAATTTTCACCATAAATTGAAGGATGAGAACTTATTCTTAAATCCACTTTTTTTTCTAATATAATACTTTCATAGTGTCCGCTTTGAGGTTTACGAGATTCTGTGACATCTATATTTGACAGTACTTTTAATCGTGTTAAAATCATATTCCACATATTCTTTTCAAGAATACATTCCTTTTTTAAAATACCCGACACACGAAATGAAACCTCTGTATAATTTTTTTGAGGATGAAAATGTATGTCACTACTTTTACAAATGAATGCTCTTTCAAATATTGCATCTAATAATTTAGAAGCATCCATAATTTTAGAATAATTGATTGTTTCTGTTTGAGCCCATTTATACAAAATTTCATTTGAGGGAGAATAATATATATGGAAAAGAGATTTATCTAATTTATGGTCTTTCATCATATTACAAAGAGCATCTATGATTTTAATATTTTCAGGATCTTCCATGGCAAGATACAAAACATTTTCTTCGATATATAAAGGAAATATTTTATTTATTTTCATCCATTCCGATTGATTGCTTGTAAATTTAAAAGAGACAGGTATATTTTTAATATCTAAATACTCTGTATGAAACATTGATGCTTTATGACAAAGCAAGTCACTATGTGTCAAAAATTTATGATAAAGAATAATTTCTTCAATAGAATCCTGACTACTTTTCATTTCCATGTCTACAATATCCCATTGTATATCCGATAAAATCTGAAGATTTTTCAAATACATATAAAACTTTTGATCGGTATATTGATTAAACATTAGAAATAAATAAAAAATAAAACTTAAATAAATATAATATATAAATTTTAATATTTTATTTATATTTACCATTTATTTTAAAAAAAATTAAATGGAGTAAAAACTTTGATAAACTTAAAAGCATTTTTTTCATCCCTGGCCATATTTCTATTTTTAAGTTCCGATTCTAATAGTCGAGAAGTAAACCAAGATACAGAAGATAACTCCAATCTTCATTTCGGTAAAATCTATACCCAAGATAAAAAAGTTGAATCATCAACCATTTTATCTGAACAATATCCTAATAATCACAGAATACTCGAGGAAAGAGCAGATGCATCTTCCGTCAACAGCATTGATCCCGCTACGCTGGGCCCACAAACCATCAGATTTTCAAGTCCATTTTTAGAAAAATATGCCAAAGGTTGCGCACTGTTTTGTACTACCTCCGATGCAATACTAGACGATTTAGAAGACTTTACCCATGCGGCAGCGGCATGCCTTATTGTCTTGATAAACTCAAACAGCAGTATTTCTGACAATATAGTTCCATTAGCTATACAGATTGGTTTAGTTGCACATGCATTCAGTAAATTCAATAATTACGTAAGTCAAGCTGTGCAAGCCAGAAGCAAACTTGCACAAGAATCTACAAAAATAAATGTACTTCAAAAAATTGCTATCGAAAAAGAGAAGAAGAACCCTACTATTCTAAGAGATATAACAGCTGATGAAGAAGCATTTTTACAATCAAATTATTCAACTCCCTTTTTACAAGATTTTTTTAAACGGCTAACTATTGCTCGAATCATAATGTGGGACATCTTTGGAGTGTCTTCTATAATTTTCCGATCAGCAGCCTATAGCCTTGCAAATTGGTCTATTCATACCCAAGAAAACAAAAGCTTATTTTTGACGGGTTCTGCGATATGTGGTGTACTTGGGAGTTTTTGTGAACTCTATGTCAAAAAAATTAAAAAAAATACCGAAACATCTGAAGGAAAAGTGATCATAAGTGAACAATATAATGGTATTATGAAGAGAACACAAAATATATACGCAAGCAATATTACAGAGGAAGAAAAAAGCGATGAAGAAAATCAGGCAGCATAGAGTAATTTACTCAATTGTTTCGATTTTAAGATCTTGCAGCCCTCTTTAGACGATCATTAATAGCTCTACCAAGACCGTCAAACGGTATTGGGGAAAAATCTACATTTATAATCCCCTCTTGATCGAGTTTCCTTAGAACCTGATAAAGACAATGTGCAGCCTCTTCAAAAGACCCATCGTTGCTTAGATTAACATCACAATCCATCGGGCCAAAACCAACGTAATAATTTTTTCTATTTTCAGGTAAAATATTTAAGTTTAAAGTAGCTTTAGGTGAGTAGTGCTTTGTAGATAAACCTGGCACTTCTTTTGAAATTTCACATTTAGATAGGATTATATCTTGGAATCGATTATGCAAATATTCATAAGAAGCACTGCCCAACCTTAAAATTGAAGGGATATCCGTTTGAATATCAATAATTGTTGATTCCAATCCGTAGTGACAATTTCCACCATCTAAAATGTAGGGTATCAATCCATCCAAATCTGCTTTTACATGTTCAGCACATGTAGGACTAACATAATTACTTCTATTAGCACTTGGTGCTGCAAGAGGGAAATCTATAGCTGATAAAACTTCTTTAAATAAAGGATGACGTGGCAATCTAAGCGCTATAGATTTTTGACCAGCGGTTACATAAGAGCTTAATGCATTTTTAACATTTTCTTTAAGAGGAACAACTAACGTTACAGCACCATTAAAGCTTGAATCTAACCATACTTCTTCAGCAATTTTCAAACCACTACCACTAAAAGATCCCCATTTTAAAGCTGATTCAATGTTTGGTACATGCACAATCAAAGGATTAGAAGAAGGTCTTCCCTTAACACGATAAATCGATTGAACAGCACGATCTTTTGTAGCATCTGCAGCTAATCCATAAACAGTTTCTGTTGGCAAAGCTACTGCATCAGCATTTTTCAAAGCTTGAATAACAAGTTCTAGCGAATGCGTGATCAGTGTTTCAAAATTATTTGTCATAGATTAACGTGTTTTTAATGAATATCAATGTAGTCTCTATAATATAGAGTAGTATGATCATATATTTCCAGAACAAAAATGAAATTAGAAACATCATCCAGCACTGCCCGGCTACATGTCAAAGCTTTATACTACCTTATTGCAGGATTGATAATATCTATTGGTGTAACCCTATTCCTTGTAGGTAAAAAATTTCAGGGAATATATACTATTGAATTTTATATATCTAATTTAGGAACACTATTCCTATTCTTTGCGTGCATGCTGTTTACTTTTGTGATTACAGTCTCAAAATTTATTTTTCCAAACTCTCATTTTTTTTCAATATTATCCAATCTTGAAAAAGGAGTATTTGAAAACACAATAAGATATAGAACAGAAAAAAATCCCTATTTTGAATACGCCAGTGTAATCTATCAGTTACAAAGCAACATACGAGATTTACGAAATGCCGTTTCTCAAAATCAATCTTCTTATCCAAGACAATCGGAGAATTATGAAAATGCTACGATCATAAGTTCCCCAGAACTCAATATGATTTATAGAAAATCACTTTTATCTCTCATTGAATGTTCTTATTCGATTTTCAACCAGTCTAAAATTGGATATGATCTCATCCAAAATGCCAATATACAGTCACACAACCTTGTTTTAGATACTAATGAATCTAAAAATAAAATCCATGCCATTGCATTGTCTTCTGAAAAACTATCATCTTCAATAACTGATATTAGTGTAAAAGTTATGGAGTCTGCCCAATCGACAAGTCAAGCATCAAGAGCCGTTTTAGAAACTGAGTTCAGAGTTAAAAGTATTACAAGTATTGCAACACGAATTAGTGATATTGTTTTGCTTATACAAGAAATAGCAACTCAAACACACCTATTAGCTTTGAATGCCACTATTGCAGCAGCCCGAGCAGGAGAATCAGGAAAAAGTTTTGCTGTAGTTGCATCAGAGGTAAAAAATCTAGCGAACGAAACAGCACGTGCGACAGATGACATTAGCAACCAAATTAATGAAATGCAAAAGGCAACACAAGATACTGTCCTAGCTATTAATTCTCTTACAGACATTATTCAAGAAATGAATACCACATCAGGGACTATTGCTGCTGCAATTGAAGGACAAACAATAGCAACTCATGATATTGCAATTAATATTCAAAATATATGGGATAAAACTGAAAATATTTCAGAACAAACAAAATACGTATCAAACGCTGGTGAAGAAATCGAAAAAATAGTGGCTCTTATTTCCTCTGAATCTGAAAATCTTAAACATAAAACATGTATTTTAGAAAAAGAAATTTAGACACAAAAAAAGCCTCGTAAAAATACGAGGCTTTTTTAATTTTGATAATAATTATTTCAAGATTTTAACAACGATACCCGAACCAACGGTACGGCCACCTTCACGAA
>CAYPYB010000003.1:0-58122 GCA_964415115.1 uncultured Candidatus Pelagibacter sp.
TTTACAACAAATGCTACTTACGCAGCAGGTCTAATTTAAAAAATATATTTGTTATCTGGAAAAGATAAAAATTATGAAATCTATTTGTTATCCTAGCCCTGACACACTTTATTCTATAGAAGGATTAATAAGAGTAGTATACTTAAATATTATTCAAAGTTCCTAAATTAACATTGATGATTATACGTATTATGATCTAGAGGATGTGTACAATTTTGAAAAAATGTACTTTATCATTTTGAATTTATGGGTGATAAATTGATCATCGGTAAGTTTTGCCAAATTGCTACTAGGGTGCATTTTATTATGAATGGTTCGAACCATGCAATGGAAGGCCTTTCAACTTATCCATTCAAAGTCTTTGGTGGAGTGGGCTGTTGTAATAAATCCTATGAATATCAAAAGTAAAGGTAATACGGCTATTGAGAATGATGTTTGGATAGGTAGCGGAGTTACAATCCTTCTAGGAATTACAATTGATGATGGCGCAATTATTGGTACGAATGTTCTAATTACAAAAAATGTTGAGCCTTATTCCGTTGTTAGAGGTAATCCTGTAAAGCGTATTCGAAAAAGATTTGATGATGACCCTATTCAATTTTTATTGGAATTAAAATGGTGGAATTGGAATATTGAAAAAAATACAGAGAATTTAAATCTAATACTGAAAGGTCGCGTGGATAAATTAAGAATGATATAGTGATAAATCACTATAAGAAACACATAAAAATATTAGAAGAATATGATATTTTCATCTTATAAGTTTACCTATAAATATTTTTTTTGAGTACTCTGTTAGGCGTATTGAATTGCAAACCCATCCCTTTTCACGATGACTAGAGAAAGGCTCACATGTTTCTGCGTAGATTGGTAAATATTGGTGTGGATTATATTTTCTCTGAGAATTAAAAAAGTCTATGTTATTTTCATTTTCCCATTGCTCTACATAGCTAATATAGTTGCTTAATGTGAAAGATTTTCTGGATAATAATACGTTCTTTGCTTGTAATTCTGCATCTGAAAATCTTATTGCATAGGGCGTAGGAATAATCATCTTCCCAATGCCAGTCACTATAGTGTGGAAATGTTCTAATCTTACTTTATCGCAATAAAAATATTCTGCAACTCCTGGATCAAAAATAATTAAATTAAAGGTGTCTTGTAATACAAATGAGAGCCATTGAAGACTATAACTATCATTAAAATCGTTTTTAATAAAAATACTTTCATCTATAGAGCTGCGAGGTATAAATAATAAATTATCCATTACGATAATTAACGGCTCAACTATTTTTTCATGTGTTTCGCTATATTGATTAAAAAATTGACAAAAATTATATTTTTGAATTTTGGTGTTGCTAATCCTAATATTAATTAATTTTTGTCCATTTTCCTTTGCGTTCTGTATATTCTCTACAACTTATTAACAATGAATACGTTATCTGAGATAATTTGGTAAAGTTGACTGAAAATGCATAAGCAAGATCTACGTTACTTCGAAGTAAATCGTCTAGAGTAGGTTTGGGTAGGTTTCTTCTAATTTCTTTTATTAAATCTTGACCTAGATAACTAAAATCATTCATTGCGTCAACTGTTTCTAATATAGTAGAAATCGTGTTGTTGCACCTTTTTTTTGTTAAATCTATGATTTCTTCAATTGCTCTAGCGCTACCCAAAGCATGACAAAAAATTGATAAATGCAATATAAAAAACATATTAAAAATATTTGTAATATTTTCGTTCATAATAAAATTGAATATATTTTTTTGTTAATACCTATTTTTAAATTTGAAAAGAATATTATGAAATAATAATTATTTTATATATTACTTAGTGGCAATATAAGGCGTGATTGTTTGTGCTCTAAACACTTTTAACTATCTAAAAACTGAATCAACAAATCAAGTTCTGTCATGTCATTGAAATGTAGAATAATTTGACCCGAATCACCTTGTGTTTTGACGATAGTATGTACGCCTAACTTTTGACTTAATCTTTCACCCAACATACGTGTATCTTCATTTTCATGAGGAACTACAGTAGTTTTTGTTTTTTTTGAGGGCTGTTTAAAATCGTGCGTTAGTTTTTCTGCTTGTCTGACAGAAAGTTTTTGTTCCATCATCTGTTGAGCTAAGGCATCAGCGTTTGGATTATTAATTAATGTGCGTGCATGACCTGCAGACAGTGCTCCTGATCTAACATATTCCTGTAAATTATCGCTTAGATTGAGTAGGCGCAAACAGTTTGCAATGTGGCTTCTGCTTTTCGATACTGCTTTTGCAATGTCGTCTTGAGTTCTTCCGTGTTCATCGACAAGACGTTGATAAGCGTATGCTTCTTCGATAGGATCTAGATCTGAACGTTGTAGGTTTTCAATCAAACCCCATTCTAAGGCTTGGCGTTGATTGCAATGTACAATGATAGCTGGGATGTTTGGCCAATTAAGTTGTTGGCATGCTCTAAAACGGCGTTCACCTGCTATAATTTCATACGATTCTAAACCGTCATCGCTGCTGTCATCTTCTGATTTTTCTTTAGGTCGCAAAAGAATAGGCTGTAACAATCCTTGCTCTGCAATGGATTGTATGAGCGTTTGCATATGTTCGTCATTAAACGTTTTACGAGGCTGCTGAGATCCTGCTTGAATAAGATTTAATGGAATATCTTTTTTGTATTGTTTCTGACTGATTTCGATATCATGCATGGTGTTCGCGATGTCTCCTAAAAGAGCAGATAAGCCTTTTCCAGGTGTGGAAGTCATGATTAGCTCGCTTTCTCAAGAATTTCTTTTGCTAATGCCATATAAGCGTGTGAACCTTGGCAATTAACATCATAGACTAATACGGGTTTTCCAAAAGATGGTGCTTCAGAAACTTTGACATTTCTTGGAATAACGGTTTTGAAAACTTTGCTTTTTAAATGAAATCTAACGTCATCAGCAACTTGGGCACATAAAGAACTACGTTTATCAAACATTGTTAGTACAATACCTAAAAGGCTAAGTTGCGGATTAAAGTTCTTTTGAATTTTTTTAATGGAACTAAGCAAATAACTTAATCCTTCTAAGGCGTAATATTCGCATTGCAGCGGAACAATAACCGATTTAGATGCGCACATTGCATTCAAAGTTAAAAGACCCATGGATGGAGGGCAGTCTATAATAACATAATCAATAGAATGTTCTTCTGCGTACAATTTATTAGCTAAAACTTTTTCTCTGTTGGTTTCTTGAACTAATTCTATTTCTGCACCAGAAAGATCGACAGAGGAAGGTACAATCCACAAATGAGGAATTAATGTTTGAATCATTACTTCTTTTAAAGGTATGGATGTTGTGACCAAATGATAGCTTGTTTTAACTCTGCTTTTTTTATCAACACCCAAACCCGTTGACGCATTGGCTTGTGGGTCAAGGTCGATAAGTAAAACTTTTTTTTCAACAGCAGCCAGTGCTGTAGCAATATTTACAGCCGTGGTTGTTTTTCCAACACCTCCCTTTTGATTGGCAACAGCTATAACTTGCATGGGGTCCTCATGTTTATCCTTTAAACGTGAGCGGATTGTTAAAAAATGCTCACATTATAGTTTAATACTTTTTCTACATTTTACACAATCAGTATATGTATAACAAGAATGGCAAAAGGAATAAAAAATAATTTCTTTTAAAAAAGTAACTTTCGTTTTGAATTAAAACAGATTCATGAAACACACAGTGAATGCCCACAATTACGTGAGGTCAGCCTTTCAAGTTGACGTGATACATGATGTTAGATAAAAATAATTACTTTTGAGGTGAGGATTTTATTGGTGAAATCTTTTTTGGGCTTTTATTCGATGGATATATTCTTTTTTGTGTTGGATAGTAGTATTTAATACCGCTTGATTATATGACCCATAGAATAAATTTATAATTTTATTTAATTTTGGAACACCTAATATTGCTTCAATAGAGGTTAATAATTTATATGTGTCTCTTCTATTTTCTTTCAGATCGAGAGCTCCTAAAAACATGGATTCAAGATCAATCAATCGGAAAATAGATGAGTTATGTCTTTGATCAATAAAAATATTTTCCACATGTAAATCACCGTGAGTGATGGTGTTAAATGAAAAAATATCATGAATTTCTTCCTTCTGTTGTTTTTGGATAGTATCGTAAAATTGTAATGAATTATTACGTAGAGCATGATACGCGTGGAATGTTCCTAGAGAATTTCCTAATGACATCATGAGAAGATCTAGATCTTTAGTCGATTCTTGTACTGATTTTATGTAATGACCTAGAGGTGTTCCTTGAGCTACATGAATAACAGACATATATCTTGCTCCATCATTTAAGTGAACACATACAATTTTTTCGGTAAAGGAAAGTGTGGGTAACTGAGGATATGAAGAGGTATTTTGTTGACGTAGAGAGTTATGTAATTTAACGCCTATTTCACTATGCAGTGTTTCTGGACTTATTTTTTGTGGACGATGTACTTTAATGATAAAGAGTAATTTACGTGTAGGGCTAGAAGATTTTGTCGTGTTTTTGAATACATAACTTGGTGAAAATTGTTCAGGGATATATCTAAATATTTTAAATACACTTTCTGCATAATTGGACGTGGACTCTATTCGTTCGATTGAAATATTTTCTATATCCCTTTCTTCTAGCAAATCTTGGCTAATCAAAAGTTGTGCAAAATCATGATATGTTAGTTCATTCAGTGATTTTTCTAGCTGAATATCTGGAATAGTGTGTTGTTGAATAGAGCTCATCAAATTTGTGGAAATTTTTTTAAATGCACGAACTTGGTCTGGTCTGGCTGCTGCAAGAGCTGCAGAATCTTCACGGATCAAACAGGTCATTTTTTGCGAAGAAGCATTGTTAATCATGCCCACTGACACGTTTTGTGATTTATCATGTTTATGCATCATGTTTGGCGGTGTTACAGCATGGCTATTCGATTGAGGAATGTTTTCCTTTTGTTGATCTGGCAAAGTGCTGATTAATAATTGAGGCTTTTTAAAGTCCTTTTTTATCGAGGTATTTCCTATTTGGAATTGAAATGATGATGCCCATGAAAAAGTATAGTGTAAAAACATTAGTATTAATAATTTAAAAAAAATCATCGTATATATTGCTTATTATTAAATTGATATTGATAATGTCAAATATTTTTTAATTTTTTATTAATATTTTAGTATAAAATATATGTGCTTTTAATATTGTTTTAAAAAAGATAATATCGTCATAAAGAGGCAATAACATTTCAGAATGAAAAAAATGATTTCATTAAAAGATATTTCTACCTTACGACGTGAGCAACTTAATAGTGGTGAACATGAAACAAAAAATTTAATGGAATGTTTATCCATAGATTTTAGGTTACTTGTATCAAGCTGCATTCCTGGTATATCCGATCAAGCTTTGGATCAGATAGAAAAGAAAAAACAGAGTGGCATTATCGATAAAATGAAAGGGATTGGACGTATCCTTTTTCAAGAAATGGGAGTTTCTGGAATTGATGTTTTGCAAAATCATGGTTCTGATTCTATCAGGGGATTATCGTGTTATTTGGTATCTTGTTGCGATCATTTTACTTTAACGGATAAATTTGAGATGATGAAACCTTTAGCTGATGATCGTCATTTCAGCGTCCGTGAATGGGCATGGTTAGCCTTAAGGCCGAATATTGTCTCTAATATTAAAGATTCTTTGACGTTTCTTCAGGGTTGGTGTTCAAGTGAATCTTCATATATAAGACGCTTTGCATGCGAAGCTACAAGACCAAGAGGGGTGTGGTGTGCTCATATTCCAGAATTAAAAATGAATCCCAATATGGCGCTGCCACTTTTAGCAATGTTAAAAACAGACGCTAATATATATGTTCAAAAATCATTGGGGAATTGGCTAAATGATGCGTCAAAAAACAATACAGATTGGGTTTTGAATGTATTGAAGTTATGGGATGCAGAATCGCCAGGTTTAATGAATAAGCGAATTTCAAAATTAGCAACAAGGACTACCAATAAAGTTAAAAGTTCAAAATGAGATTTGCATTTTTTGATGGATACATAGTCTTTGGTTCTTGACAAATCACGTGTCTTAAGATAGGATCTAATTCTTAATGTAATTTAGGGAATGAATATGAAAAGAACATTTCAACCAAGTAATCTCGTCAGAAAAAGAAGACATGGCTTTCGCGCACGCATGGCAACAGTAAACGGTCGTAAAATTATTGCACGTAGAAGATCACAAGGTCGTAAAAAATTATCTGCCTAAATTTGATATAAGATATATATTAGGTGGTTTCTTTTAAACATAATACTTTAAAAGTATCAATTTTAAAAAAAAGAGCTGACTTCTTAAAGGTTGCATCGCAAAAAAATTCTTTTCGAAAAAAAAGCATTCTAGTTTCGTTAGGGTTTTGCTCAAACAATGATAACATAAACCTAAAAATAGGTCTTGTTGTTACAAAAAAAATTGGAAATGCTGTGGTTCGTAATGCAGTTAAAAGACGACTACGAGAAGCTTTAAGAATTATTTTAAAAGATGATGCAGTAATGTCAAAATTATTACTGATTATGCCGGCTAAATTAGTTCTTGTGGCAAATCAATTAACTGTCAAATGTTCGTTTATAGATATTGTTGCAGATATATCTGAAGGAATACTATTTTTATCTAAAAAAGTAATAAAGAATTCTTTGAAAAATCAAGAGGTTTAGCGTTATGGTTTGGCTGCTTGTCAAAATAATTAGATTATATCAATTAGTTGTCTCACCTTTTGTTCGTTCACAGTGCAGGTTTACACCAACATGTTCGCAATACACTATTGTGGCATTGCAGGCACACGGTCTTTTCAAAGGTGGATGGATGTCATTGAAACGCGTTTTGAGTTGTCAGCCCTTTGGTAAAGCAAGCAAGAATAGTGCTAGTGCCTTCAATAATATAGATTTGCAAGAAGTTCAGAATCCTTTGCTTAATAAAAAAATAAAAACTACGAATTGATATTTTAAAATACATTGAAGTTCAGTTTTTAAAAAAACAAATTAATACACATAGGTTATATAATGTCAGAACAAAATAAATTTCTATTATTACTTGTATCATGTTTTGCTTTTTTCTTTGGGTTTGAATACTTTTTCCCCACGAAAACGATGGCACCGTCTCATATAAGTGATATCAAAACGGTTTCAAACTTTGATCATATAAGACAGGAGTCTAATCAAATTGTATCAATCGATGAAGCGTTGAAATTAGATAACAGACTACTTATAGATACACCTGCTTTGGAAGGATCGATAAATTTAAAAGGTTGTTTGTTTGATGATTTGAAATTTAAAAAATATACATTAACCCCAGATTCAAAAGAACTTGTTCGTCTTTACACACCTGTCCGCAGTAAAGATGCCTATTTTTCTGAAGTGAATTATGCAGATTCATCTGCACCACAATTGGGACAATTCTACGAGACACCGTGGAAAGTGGTTAGTGATAATAAGGTTTTGAGGGCTGATACACCCGTTGTGTTGGAATCAAAAATTAACTCAAAAGTAAGTTGCAAAAGAACAATATCGGTTGATGACCAATATCTTTTCACAATTGAAGACGAAATTATGAACACATCATTTGATGCCGTTAATATTGAATTCACAAATTCGGTTTATCGCCATGGAAAACCTCAAACATCAGGATTTTTTGTTCTTCACGAAGGTGGGGTAGGTTATGTTAATAACAAATTAGTTGAAGTTTCGTATGACGATATTGAAAAGAAAAAAAATATAAGTTGTTCACCAGGTAAAGGCTGGATTGGCTTTACCGATAAGTACTGGCTAAGCGCATTTATTCCAAACAGCGATGTGGCTTTACAGTCAGGTTATGATTATCAAGATAAAGATCATACATTTAGATCTTATTCAAAAAGCGCCCCCATTACTGTTGCGTCAAAATCAACGCACGTTATCAAACACCATTTGTTTTCGGGTGCAAAGATTTTGAAAATGCTTGATGGTTATGAAGAATCCCATAAATTTAAACATTTTGATTTAGCCGTAGATTTTGGTTGGTTTTACTTTTTAACAAAACCGTTGTTCTATGTGTTAGACAATTTGAATGCCATTCTTGGTAACATGGGGTTTGCAATTTTAATCCTGACCGTATTCTTTAAAATTTTATCATTTCCATTAGCGAATAAATCACACCGATCCATGGCGCGTATGAAACAGCTACAACCAAAAATGGACAAGCTAAAAGAGCAGTATGGAAGTGATCACCAAAAATATTCCATGGAATTAATGGCGCTCTACAAGAAAGAAAAAGTTAACCCGGCATCAGGTTGTTTGCCGACGTTGATTCAGGCTCCATTATTCTTTTGTCTCTATAAAGTCTTCTTTGTTACAATTGAAATGCGACATGCTCCATTTCTGGGTTGGATTCAAGATTTATCGGCTCCAGACCCTACTTCATTTATTAACTTGTTTGGTTTGTTGCCCTTTGATGCACCAACATGGCTTATTATAGGTGCTTGGCCGCTTATCATGGGTGTTACTATGATTATTCAACAACGCATGGGCCCCCAATCAACTGATCCGACTCAAGCTAAAATGATGATGGTGCTACCAATTGTTTTTACTTATATGTTTGCATCATTTCCATCAGGCTTGGTTATTTATTGGGCATGGAGTAATGTACTAACAATTTTACAACAATACTATATTTCTCAGCAAAAGCCTGTGGAAAAAGTTGCACGAAAAAGTGTCGGAACTAACCGCCAGCAAAGAATAGAAAAAAAGATTAAAGATCATAATGATGAATAAAGTTGCTCCCAAAAAAAGTAGATATAAGGATGTTTTTCGCAAAGAATGGACGTTTATAAAAAGCGTTGTCAGTATGAGCGAATTACCAAAATTAGATTTGCCAGAAATTGCATTTGTGGGTAGGTCTAACGTTGGTAAATCTAGCCTAATTAATGCTTTGGCGCAGCAGAAACAGTTGGCTCGGTCATCAAATACCCCTGGACGTACGCAACATTTAAATTTTTTTAAATTAGGTGGAAATCTATTTGTTGTGGACCTCCCAGGGTATGGATATGCCAAAGCCCCTTTGGAACAGAAAGAAAAATGGCAGCATCTTATTTATCTATACTTAACCGAACGGCGCAATCTTAGACGCTTATATCTACTGATTGACTCAAGACATGGTTTTATGGCGATAGACATAGAAATGATGAACTTATTAGATGTTGAAACTATACCCTACACTATTGTGCTGACAAAGACTGATAAGATAGGGTCAATGAAGTGTAAAGCCATTGAAGAATCTGTTTTGAAAGAAATTTCAACAAGACCTGTAGCTTACCCACAGATTTTTTCCACAAGTAGCCAAAAAAGAAATGGTATAGAGGCTTTAAAAGAAAATATTAAATCAATCCTTTAAAAATATAATCAATAAATTATTTTACAATAAGAATTTTGTCACTCGTTGCAAAGTAAAGTATAGTGTTAATCATTTTATAAGGCGTTCTCTATGTATGATGATGTTATATAGCGTATACAAATTCTGCAGGATGATTCGATCAAATTAGATGGCTATTTCTATAATAAAAAAAATCACACTCAAATGATGACTTTGGTATGCTTTAAGACGTTCTTGTTGTATAATGTATGCTTTTTTATGAAAGGTTTTGTTTAAAACAGGTGATTATAACGAAAAAAGCAAGGCTAACATTAAATCAAAAATAAAAATATATAGAGAAAAATATCAAAAAACAGTTCCTACATAAAATTATATTTTATTTTTTTAATGATTTTGACTATAATATATAAAAATAAAATAAATTACGCATTATGAATTATCTACTACCCATGCTTTATGCTTCACTATGTTCTGCTATGGCATCCTCAGCTGACTCTGAAATCTTAAATGTTCCATCATCAACTAAAAAGGATCTTGTGTTTACAGCGTCACTGATATCAACAATTAGACCTCCTTCAGAGACGGTAGATAGCAATTATCGTGTGGAGATGAGAGGTCAGATTAGAAGGACTGCTGATGATGGATGCCTAACCCATCTGTATGAAGCACATATTACAGGCATAGATGTAAATTTAGAATCAACTCTTAAGGGATATGGTTGGGGTGTGCCTAAAAATGTTCATGTAATTAAATTTAAGTATACTCCTGATGGAGAAGGATTATATTCTGTTCGTCTAGAAAAAATACTCACAGGGCTTATTCTGATAAATAAAAAGTGTATCGATGAAATAAAACCACAGATTTTTCCACATTTATATAATAGTTCAAACACAGCTGGATATCAGCTTAGATCTCCAGGAAAGACAAAAGTATGTATCGATTTAGAAAGTTCAGATCCTAATGTGAGTGAGAATGAAATATATTTATGTATTAAGGATCGATTGGATAAACAATTATCAAATGCTGTTTTATACCCATATGAAGTTGATTTTTTACTTAAAAATAATTTGCATTTGGGATTTATGCTGCCTGCGCGTTAGATATAATTATTCCAGTATCAATAAAATAAAAAAGCACTTTAAAATTAAAGTGCTTTTAAAAACTTAAGATAAAAAATGAATTTTTACTTAATCTTAGTTTCTTTAAATGCTACGTGTTTACGTGCAACTGGGTCGTATTTACGAAATTCAAACTTTTCAGGTTTTTTTCTTGGGTTTTTATGAGCAACATAAAAGAAACCTGTTTCTGCTGTGCTTAACATTTTGACTGCAATAGTCGCATTTTTTTTTGCCATATAAACCTCTTAACTGACGATGATAAGACAAAAATACATATGTAGTTTATCTTAAGAATTTTGGAGCGGGCGAAGGGATTCGAACCCTCGACCCCAACCTTGGCAAGGTTGTGCTCTACCCCTGAGCTACGCCCGCGTATATATTATTTATATCCCAAATTTCGATTCAACGCAAGCAAATAATTTCAATGAAGTGACTTTTTATAGTAAAATTTCCACGAAAAATACTGTCAGCCCTACGGCTGCAGCTGTTTCATTAATTTATTAGATGATCTCTAGAGGAAGTATTCTTAAATGGTTGTGTGTATAGGATGAAAGGTAATTTATATGCAATACGTCTATGTATAAGAATTAGGGAATAAAAATATTCTCTAAGCTTTTGGCTATTTTGGGATTCAAATCGTGCTCTATCATACTAATGGTCGTATAAATAGCATGTGAAAATGCGAATGCGTCAGCACTTCCATGACTTTTAACGGCTAAGTGGTTTAGTCCTAAAAAGAGAACGCCATTATATATGCGAGGGTCAATTTTAGCCTTGATACGACCAAATGTTTTTCTTGCAAAAAGGTAACGTAATTTATCTAGGGAAGTACGAGAAAATTCTTCTTTAATCGTTTGACCTATGAACTGGGCAGTGCCTTCAATAGCTTTTAATGTTATGTTTCCAGTGAATCCGTCTGTGACAACAATATCTGTTGTTCCATATAAAATGTCAGATCCTTCAACAAAGCCATGGGTGTTTATGCCAGCTGTTTCTTTAAGAAGTTTGAAAGTCTCTTGGACAACAAGATTTCCTTTCATCTCTTCCGTTCCAACGTTAAGAATCCCAACAGTTGGATTGTCAATGTTCCACAGATGCTTGACAAGTATATTTGCCATTGCTGCAAATTGAACAAGATGAGTAGGGGTGCATTCTATGTTTGCTCCAAGATCAAGAACAAGTATTTTTCCTGTTTTGCCACAGGTTGGAAGAATGGCTGGAAAAGCTGGACGCGCAATACCTGGTAATGTTTTTAAAATACTTTTGCATAGCGCCATATAAGCGCCAGTGTTCCCAGAAGAAATAACGGCATTTGTCGCGCCATCTTCAACGGATTGAATGGCCTTGCCTAAATTTGAGGATCTGCCATAGCGAAATGCAATAGACGGTTTTGTGTGTGCATCTACGATTGAATCGCAATGCACAATTTCGCAACATTGAGTAGTTTTAGGAAATTCTGAAAGGTATTGATGAATTACATCTGATTTGCCAAAAAGAACAGGTTTAAATTTTTTGTTCTGTAGAGCGAACTCTATTCCTTTTAGAATTTCCTTGGCGCCATGATCGCCACCCATGACGTCTATTGCTATGGATAGCATGCTGATCACCTAAAAGTTTAGTCTTCGATATTTGCTTTGTTTTTTTTGACTTTTAAAACTTGTCTGCCGTTATAAAAACCACAAGAATGACATACGTGATGTGGTAATTTTGTGGCGCCACAATTTGTACATTCGTGTGTATTGATTGCTACTAATCCATGGTGTGAACGACGCATACCACGGCGAGAAACGGATGTTTTTTTCTTTGGAACTGCCACGTGAGACCTCTTTAATTAAAATAATTTGAAATACAATTACTAGAATTATATAGGTTACAGTCAACAAAGTCAAATGTATAAATTGTAAAATGTGGCTTGTTTGAGCGTCGACGATGTTCGGACGATGTCATGCATGTTTTTTATTTAACCCCACAATTATAAATAAAAAAATTGCATTTTAATAATTGTGGGGAGCTTGTTAAAATATTATGTTTTTAAATTCAAATCGACGATTGTGTTTAAGGTAAATGTTTTTTGATCCAGTCTTTAATGAGTGTTCTTTTAAGTTTGTCATACAATGGATGTTGACCATCATTAAGATTGAGTGTGGTATCGAGTTCTGCAAATTGGTTAATATCCATTTTTTGAATTTTTTCAGACACAGCAGTATTTATTTTTTGTGATACGAGTTTGGTGTGCGATTGAAAAAAATGGGTGCCTAGCAAAGATATGCCGGCACATGCCAGTAAGAAAACGGATAAGTAGACAAAATTGCTTACGGCTTCGCAAACAAATCCTGTTAGTAGGTACATGCCAGAGTGAGACACGGCCCATATTAGGAGGAGGTATGTATATCTGTGCGCAATAGGAAAACTTTTATTGATTATAGGGGTTGCAGGCGTTAGACCTTGGCCCAAAAAATTTATCGATGCTTGTATGAGGAATAAAGTAAAGGGTGATTTGAAATGAATGTAGGTCCAAATACTAAAAGGTATAACAAGAATGAGTAGATAAAGTTTCATTTTTAAAATTGAAAAGGGGTCATACTTTAACCCTAAATAACCATAAAATATTTCACAGCACATCGTGATAATAAGAACAATAGTTGTTTGCATCATAATTAAATTTGTAGGCATGTTAAATTCTTTGGCAAGAACCGTGGGAATGTAGGCAAGAGAAAAATAAAATGCTACTGCAGGTAATAAGTACATGGCAAATAAAGACTGTATATTATGGTTTTTCAAATTAATTTCAGAGAAAAAATCTATTATTTTTTTTCGTTTTGCATTTTCTTGAAGTGTCGTTAAAAATTCAGGAGTTTCTTTTAAAGTTTTGCGTGCAATGGTTCCGAGAACCGCAATTCCCGATCCAATATAAAAAGGGATTTTCCATCCATTTTCAGGTGATAGCGTTATGCATATTGTTCCAATTCCACACGCTACAAGCCCACCTAAAGAGCATGTTGCCTCAACAAGAGCACTGAAAAAATAAACTTTTGGTTTAGGTATGGTCTCTGTGATAAATACGTCTGCTGCTATGCATTCTCCTCCTGATGCAAATCCTTGAATAAGGCGCATGAATAAAAAGAGAGCAGAAGATGTGGCGCCCCATTCGGCGTAGGGCGGAATATTGGGTATAAGGATGCATGATATTGACATTAAAAAAGTTGTGGATATTAAAACTGGAACACGACCAATAGCATCCCCGATGTATCCCCAAAAGAGTGCTGCAAGAGGTCGTATGCAAAATGAGGAGCAAAAAGTGAATGTTGCAAGAAGAGGTGTAAATTGAGAGTCTTCTGGTAAAAAAATTTTTGTTAGAGTGATGGTCATGTGAACAGCTAATAATAAATCAAAAAATTCTAAGAAGTTTCCAATTAAAATGATAGCTACTGATTTTTTTATTTCGGGTGAAAGTTTTTTGGAATTGCTTTTTGGAGAACGCATACTATAATTTTCCAAAGATGTTTCTAATGCCGAAAGTACGACACGCAAATAAAAAACTAAAGATGAAAAGATAAATCATTTCCTACTGTAGCGATCTATCAATTGAATTTCTAAATCATTCTTGAAAGTTTTTATCTTTCTTTCTTTGAGCTTAAAATAAAACATGCTATTATTTTATTATGCATAACTCTATTACACTCACTCAAATTACCATTGTTGTTGCCCTCGCTTTAGCGGGCGGCTTGTGTTTGGCTAAATTTAAGCAGCCCCCCATCATTGGATATATCCTTAATGGTGTTATTCTAGGGCCATCCGGTTTTGCACTTATTCAAGACCGTGGTCCTTTGGAATTGTTGGCCGAATTAGGTGTGCTACTTTTATTATTTGTTGTAGGTATGGAATTAAACTTACGTTCATTTAAAAAAGTGTGGGTGCAGGCATCGCTTTTTTGTCTTTTACAGCTGGCTTTGATTGTAACATTTACCGTTGGTATTTCTTACTACACAGGATGGACAATGACCAAAGCAATGGTTTTAGGTTTTGTTACAGCGCTATCTTCAACGGCTGTCGTCGTAAAAATGTTAGAAAGCTCTGGAGAAATTAAAACTGAAAATGGTCAGTTGATTATTGGTATTTTAATCGCTCAAGATTTAGCAATCGCTCCTATGATTTTAGTTATTAGAAACACGATAGAAGTTGCAAGTCCCTGGGGACTATTCATAAAATTATTCGCTTCAATTATTATCATTGTTGCCATTATTATGTACTTAAGTCGAAAACAACGTGTAAGAATTCCTTTTTCTAAAGCAATTGTTGGTGAAAGTGAATTGACAGCCTTGGCTAGTTTAGCATTTTGCTTTATTGCATCTGCTATTTCAGGACTATCAGGATTATCTGCTCCATATGGTTCATTTTTAGCAGGACTTATTCTTGGAAATACACATGAACGTCTTAGCTTATTAGAAACAGCAAAGCCTATTCAAAGTATTTTGATTATGTTCTTTTTCTTATCCATAGGCTTATTGCTAGATTTAGAATTTTTATATAACGATTTACAGTTTGTTCTTCTCACGATACTTGTCATATTTGTAGGGAAAACAATAGTTAACGTTTTAGCTTTAAGATTGCTTTCTGTAGATTGGCTAAGTGCTTTTAGTGTCGGCGCATGTATTTCGCAGTTAGGTGAATTTGCATTTTTGTTATCTAATGAAGCCAATAGTGCAGGTGTAATTTCGGATAATACAGAAAAATATATTGTCAGTATTACGGTGCTATCTTTGGTTATTAGTCCTATTTGGAATGCATTAGCGCAAACTATAAAAAATGTTTTTGATATGCCACAGTTTCCACCCTTTGCTGTTTTGAAAGAAAATAGCGTTATTCAAAATCATGATCAACAGGGATCAAACGATCTGAATAATCCGCTGGACAAGATGGCCTCCAAAATTTTAACGACTCCTAAAAATGATAAATAATAATATTCACTGATTATGCAAATAAAAAATCTTATATTTATAAGAAATTTAAGACAAAAAATGAGTTTTTTTTTTGTACGGGCAGTATTAAAGATTTATGCTATTTTGGCGCAAATTTTAAGCTTTATTATTAGATTATTTTTTTACGTCAGATGTTTTTATTTTAAGAAAGATACGATTTATAAGGTCAATGAACGTTTTGGTTGTATTTCTCAAAAACATGACAACCTCAGACATTCCCCTAATAGAATTTGGATTCATGTAGCAAGTGTTGGAGAATTTTTATCCATCAAAAAATTAGTGAGCAAGATTTTAGAAAAAGATTTAAATGTTCAAATTCTTTTGACATCAACAACTTTGACTGCATCAAACTTGATTCAAGAATTTATAACAGACCGTATATTTCATCAATTGATACCAGCTGATGTCCCTACATGGATTGCTTCTTTTTTAAATTTTTGGAAACCAGAAAAAGCAATTTTTGTTGAATCTGAAATATGGCCCAACTGGTTGTCATCTTTAAAAAAAAGAAATATTAAAATTATTCTTCTTAATGCAAGAATTTCAGATAAGTCTTTTGCTAGATGGAAACGTTTTTCATCGATAGCTCACAAAATTTTTCAAACCTTCGACTTATGCATAGCCCAAAATGTTGAAACACTAGAACGACTAAATTATTTTAACGTGAAAGTTTGTTACTACTTGGGCAACTTAAAAAACTTTTCTGATCCCTTACATGTGGAAGAGAGTTTGGTGAATCAACTTTGTCATCCTGAAGAAGATGCATATTGGGTTACTTTCGTAAGCACCCATGAAGGAGAAGAAGGTATAATATTGCAAGTTATTCATGAACTTTGGAAGTTATACCCAAAATATCAATTTGTTATTGCTCCAAGACATCCTCATAGAACAAAAATAGTTACAGATTTGTGCGCTCAAAACCAGTTTGGCTATGTCCAGCTTAGTCACATTTTAGAAAATAAATATAATATATTAAATTCCTCACAACCTATTGTAGTCGTTGATTTATTAGGTCAGATGGGTACTTTTTATAAATTGTCATCCATTGTTTTTATAGGTGGTAGCTTTGTTAAAATTGGCGGCCACAATCCCATAGAAGCGATTCGGTTCGGAAAAACAGTATGCTTTGGACCTTATATGTATAACTTTAAAGATGTAGCTGCTATTATTCAAAAAATATATGATCCCTTTGTGAACAATAGTGATTCGTTGATAAAGTTTATTGAAAATAGCCGTTGTAATGCCGAGAAAAGCAAAGAAAACGCATCAAAGTTAGATGAATATTTTGATATAGATATGAATTTTTTTAATGATATTATTCTACTTGTCATGACTGCTTAGTTCAAATAGGTCCATCAGTACCTGTTGAAAAATCACTCGCACATTTTTTGAGTAAAAAGCCAGACCATTTGCAGCCTAAATTTGCATTACATTTTTTTCTAGAGCAATATCTGCATGAATTGTCATCTTTCCAGTAGCAAACTTCGGATCCGCTTTTCATATTGCAAATGCGTTGTGGTTTATTGCACCCCCTAGCAAAAGAATCCTGACTAGAGCAAACAAAAAGAAAGCAAAGGATCATAGAAAATTTGAAGTAACGCATCATAAATCTCCATTTAGCGATAGCGTGCAAAACAAATGACATCTCCATGAGCAGTTCCATCTCCGTGCTTCAAAAAGATTTGTCCGTAATAGGTTGTAATGTTCCCCGTTCCATCAGCATTGGCTGGAACATTATAGTCAAATGTTGCCCATTTATTCAGTTTAAATAATGCTTTAAAGGCAACGCGATCTACTTTTCCTGTTAAAATTCCTAAAGCTGCTGGATTTTGAGAATGAATCCTAAATAATCCATTAAGTGTTTTTTGAATGCAAACAGAAGCATAGTCAGCATCCGGTTTAACGGGAACAAGCGCAGATGCCGCAAAAGCTGCAAGTGATTCGCCGTGAGCAAAACTTTTGGTTGATTCTTTGATAGCCTTTAAATAGCTTGGTCCATCTGTTGCTTCGACGGTATAAATAGATGATTGCGGAACTGTAGATCCTGTTGGGCTGACAGATGAAGGTTGCGTTGTATTAGAAGAAGGAGAAAAAGTTTGTGATGTTTGCGCTGCATTTGAAGTAGCGTTAGCAGAATTTGTTCCAACCGGAGATGTGGCGATGTTGTTTATAGTGGAAGGCATTTGGATATTGGTAGGTGGTGCAGAGCTTGTTGTATTAATAGATGAATTAGGGTTTGAGAAAGCACTATTAACAGGTAAATTTTGGCTTTGAACAGGGGGGGTATTTTGCTGTTGATTGAATGATGGTGCCGTAAAATTTGAATTATTTGTCACATTCTGTTGTGGAGTATTTGAAGTAGTGGTGGCAGATGTTTGTGAAATATTAACAATTTGGTCTTGAAAATTAGAAGAGGATGAAGAAATAGTGAAAGGAACATTGCTTTGTTCACTGGGTGGAATGTCTGTAATATTTAAATGAGTTCCTTGTGGGATATTATTATTTCCAACTGCGTTTGTGGAACTGTTGACTGAATATATCAACGAGAATAGAAAGGCCAGGACCAAAAAACCTCTAGATTTTAAAGATGTATAATATTTTGTTTGTTTAGAAAGAATGATCATCCAAAACCTTAATGGTCTTTATTTTATTTCGACTCCTCTGATTTTAAAAATAATAAGTTTAAAGAATGGTTAATGTGATTTCATTTTTATCCATCAAGACGTTACATCTATAGTTAATTAATGATAGATGTAACGTCTTGAAAATTTGATTTTGAATGAATAGAATTTGTTTGCATGTTTCTGTACAATTCAAGGTCATTAGATTCAATCAAACTTATAGCTTTGGGAATGTCTGTCAGAGCAATAACGGTTACTTCTGAAAAACATTTTACAGGAATAATTTTTAAAGAATCTTTCACTTCTGAAGGTATTTCGTGTAAATCTTTTTCATTTTCATGAGGGATAAGTGCCGTTTTAATCCCTGCGCGTTGTGCTGCCATTAGTTTTTCTTTTAATCCACCAATGGGCAATACTTTACCTCGAAGGGTTATTTCACCTGTCATCGCAATATCTTTTAGAACTGGAATGTTTGTGAATGCCGACACAATAGAAGTGCTTAACGCAATACCGGCAGATGGACCATCTTTAGGAATTCCACCAGCTGGAACGTGAATATGAATATCTTTCTTCTCAAAATCTGATGCTTTTAAACCGTATTCATGTGCTTTAGATTTAATGTAACTTAAAGCAGCCTGAGCTGATTCTTGCATTACATCGCCCAGTTTTCCTGTTAACTTAACATTTCCTTTGCCAGGATAAAGAAGGGCTTCGATAGATAAGATATCGCCACCTAATTCCGTCCATGCTAGTCCTGTTGTTACACCAACTTGGTGATTTTCTTCAATCTCTCCATAGCTATATTTAGGGATAGAAAGATATGGTTCTAAATTAGAGTATGTCATGGTGTCATGAGTAAATTTCTTATCACTACTTAGTTTGCGCACAATTTTTCTGCAAACTTTTGATATTTCTCTCTCTAAATTGCGAACACCTGCTTCTTTAGTATACCTTCGTATTATTTCTATAATAGCATCGTCAGAGAAATGCAGTTCTTCATCCTTAAGGCCATGATTTTTGAGTTGCTTTGGAATAAGGTGGTTTTTTGCAATTCCTAATTTTTCTATTTCCGAATATCCGCTTAACTGAATAAGTTCAAGCCTATCGAGTAAAGGTTGTGGCATGTTATACGAATTGGAGGTCGTTACAAACATGACATTAGATAAATCGTAATCAATTTCAAGATAATGATCGTTGAAAGTTGCATTTTGTTCTGGGTCTAAAACTTCTAGTAATGCAGATGCAGGATCGCCTCGCCAGTCTTGTCCTAGTTTATCAATTTCATCTAATAAAAACAGAGGGTTTTTCGTACTCGCTTTTTTCATGGCCTGTATGATTTTTCCAGGCATAGATCCCATGTAAGTCCTTCTATGTCCTCTAATTTCGGCTTCGTCTTTAACCCCACCCAGTGATATTCTAATGAATTCACGACCCGTTGCATCTGCAATAGATTTGCCCAATGATGTTTTGCCCACACCAGGAGGGCCTACAAGACAAATAATTTGGCTTTTTATTTCTTTAACTCGATTTTGAACAGCAAGAAACTCTAGGATTCTTTCCTTTACTTTATCTAGTCCAAAGTGATCTTTGTTGAGCTTTTCTTCGGCTTTATTAATGTTTTTTTCAATCTTGGAACTATTCGTCCATGGAATAGATAAAAGCCAATCGAGATAATTTCGAATAATGGCCGACTCTGCTGAAGATGGATGCATTAATTTAATTTTTTTTAATTCAGAATCATATTTTTTTGCAGCTTCTGAAGAAAGATTCATATTTTTTCTTTTTGCTTCAAGTTCAGCAATATCTTCTCGACCTTCGTTATTGTCTCCAAGCTCCTTGTAAATAGCTTTCATCTGTTCGTTCAGATAATAATCGCGTTGCGTTTTTTCCATTTGTTTTTTGACGCGATTCCGAATTCTTTTTTCAACGCTAGCAATAGTCGATTCGCTTTCAATAAACAAAAGGATCTGTTCAAGTCTTACATTGATATCTGTGATTTCTAATAGTGTTTGTTTTTCGTGTAACTTTAGGGAAAAATAAGAGGCTATTGTATCTGCTACTCTTGATGGATCCTCTAGTTTTACAAGGTTTTCAAACACTTCACTAGGGATTTTACGATTGTTTTTGGTATAACCTTCAAAAGCATTAATGCAAGCTTTCATGAGTGGGTCAAGCTCATCGTCTTGACGCAACGATTCTTCCATTTCTGTGCATTCAGCTTGGATATATTTTTGGGAAAAATCAAATGAATCAATGCGAACTCTTTTGCCGCCTTGAACTAAAAGTTTAATGGTGTTATCAGGCAACCTTAAAACTTGAAGTAATTTACCCATAACGCCAACGCGACTAAGGTCTTTTGCTTCAGGGTGCTCTGGCTCGCTATTTTGTTGTAAAATAAGAATAATTTCTTTTTGTGAAGAAGAAATGGCTTCGTCTAAAGCACTAACGGAAGCATCTCTGCCAACAAAAATTGGCACGATCATGTGTGGAAATATAACAATATCTCTTAAAGGAACGACGGGATGAAGTTTCTTTGCATCATGATTCATAGAGTTGATCCTTATAGTTTACGCTTTATTGGAATGATGGTAGCAAATGATAAAAGCAAGTTACAGTGATTTCAATACATAATATGATGGATAGTTTGTTCTAATGTAATCAGTCATTGCTTGAATTACGCGATCAACTGTGCAATTTGTTGGCTCGTCCATGGTGTCTACGTGAATATTTGCCTCTGCATAGACAGGGTAACGCTCAGCAATTAGCTGTTCTAATACTTCTCTTTGGTTAGGGCCACCAAGCATAGGGCGATCTGTTCTTCTTGATACGCGTGCTGTTAAAGTGTCCAAATCAGCTTTTAACCAAATAGAAATAGATTTTTCTAAAATAATATTTCTTGTTGGTTCATTTGAAAAGGAACCACCACCTGTAGCTAAAATGTGGGTAGGTTGGCTTAATAAGCGTTCAATTACTTTTTGTTCTCCAACGCGAAATGCTTCTTCACCATAAATATCAAATATGTCTTTAATGGGGCATCCTGCAGATTCTTCAACTGCTTGATCCGAATCGTGGAAAGGAATATCTAATTTTTTTGCTAATCTTTTACCGATGCTTGTTTTCCCGCATCCCATAAGGCCTACCAAAACGATAGTTTTAGGGGGCATGAAACTTACTGTGGGCGAACTATTTTTTTGAGTTAAAGGATTTTCCATTATACTTTCTTTATAGTTTAAGGGTTGATTCAATTCTTAAAAATTACCTAATGCACTTTTGGATAAGTTTTATACTAACACATAAGTTTTGTGTTTGCATATCCTTTTTGCGCTATATCTTTATATTAAAAATCACAATATTAGAATATATAAATATTTTAAATATTGATGAAAATAATAATAAATTAATATTTCGTTATATTTAAAATGGTATCATTTTTCTAGAATTTTAGTTAGGTTTATTGCTTAAGCATGTATTTTAAATTGTTTTTTTCGAGTTTAATGATGGTTTCGTTAGCTCATTCTTTGAATACTCCTCCGCGTAACTTAGATCGAACTTTGGAAGGAGACTCTTCTTTAAGGATTAGAACTCCTACTCGTTCAATATCTGATCAGCACTCTCCATCTTGTTTTGTGACTCCAAAGAGATCTTTACCTCAAAAAGTGAATTCTCCTTTTAGAACACCGGGTACAGCGGCTTTTATAAGGCTCAAAAATGAATATGAAAATATTCAATCTACTCACGATTACGGAGAATGTAGAGTCGTTCTTAGAAAAGATTTATTTGAAGAAAGAAAAAAGATAGGTGTTCATGAGATTGAAAAAACAACCCTTTATCGATTGCTCTTTGAACAGGGAAGACCATGGTGCATCGTTTGTAAATACTCTCCATCAAAGGCGACAGAAGAAGATACCTATAATAATATTGTGGCAATTGCCCCTATGTCAGATTTAGATTACGACGCATTAAATGTTATTCGTGATGAATATGTTGCTTCGATAAGTGCTGGAAGTGAAGTATTTTTAGAAAGACAGTATGGAACACGCGATCAATTTATGGAAAAACTAGATTTCCTTAATCGTGCTTGGGAAAATGCCGGAAATGTTAATCGTCCTATTTTGTATACCCAACCTAAAGATATGTTTACAGATGTTTGGGAAGAATCTGATCCGCATTTTGGATCATCTGTTCCATTTACAATTTTTTACGCGTCTCAAAAATCAGATGTTATTCGTACTCAAATTGTTGGTGATGTTTGGTTTAGCCATTTTGACAATTCTGACTTGCTATGCTTATACGGAACAACGGAACGCTCAACGATGATTGCGCTAAAACATCAAGGTAAAAATATTGGTCCAACAGCCGTGAAAGGAATTTATTCACAGTTAGTTCATCCGTGGACAAACCAAAATGTTCAATTAATAGACTTTGATGCAAAAACTTTGAGGGAGGATTCTCGCGAAATTTTTGATGGTGTTATTTCTTATGTCGATCCTAGGAATTTTCTATCTATAGGTCAAAACATCAGAAGTGGAAATATCATTTTTGGAATTAATGATGAAGGGATGTTGATGTTTAGAGCTGTCAATCCCCTTTCATGCACTATGCTCAATATTTTAGGTAGCTTGCGTAAAAACGGACGTATTGTGGAGTATGAAAAAATAAAAATATTATTAAATAAGCTATATCCTAGTAAAGAAGTCATAAAAGATCAAAGTCCTCTTTTAAAAGATTTTAGAGCTCAGCAAGAAGCATATGTTAATTCGCCAGATTACAATATTGCTTTGCAAGAGTTTAGGGACAAATTTTCTGATTTATTTTTAATAGAGGCTGAATCGCCGTTAAAGAAAAAAACGATGGGATTGAATGGAGCATTTCTTCAATTTCCTGATTTTTAAAAGATGCTGATGCGCCGTTAAATATAAACATGAACATTAATAATCCAGCTTGCAGTATTTTTAAAGAATCGTCAGTTGATGATAAGTATAAAGATTCAAAGTGATTTTAAAATAATAACATTTAAAAGATAAGTTTATTCGGATAGCTTTTGAAAAAAGAAAATCCTTTTACAAGGCATGCATTATCGATAAAAATAAAGAATTTTAAAGAATAGGTATGCCTACCTTTTTTATTTAAAAAGCGCTATACTATATATAGTTTTTTTAAAGAATTTATCCAATGAAAATTATTGATATCAACGGCCAAGTACAGTTTTCTAATACGCTTCCTTTTGTGGCTATATTAGGGCCTTGTGTTATGGAGTCAGGCGAACATGCTTTGTTGATGGCAGAGGCATTATCGAAAATTTGTGCTGATTTAGATATTCCTTTTGTCTTTAAAACCTCTTTTGACAAAGCTAATCGCACAAGTATCCATGGCGAACGCGGATTAGGTATAGATGCTGCGTGCGAAGTTTTTTCTAAAATCAAAGAAAAATTGAACTGCCTTATTGTAACAGATGTGCATAGTCCAGAGCAGTGTATGCAAATTGCGCCTTACGTTGATATGCTTCAAATTCCTGCATTTTTGTGTCGTCAAACAGATTTATTGAAAGCTGCAGCAGAAACAGGCAAAGTTATTAATATTAAAAAAGGACAATTTTTAGCACCTTGGGATATGAAAAATGTCATTGCAAAGGTAGAAGGTTTTGGAAACAATAACATTCTTGTTTGTGAACGAGGTTCTTCCTTTGGTTATAATGCTTTAGTTGCAGATATGACATCGCTCCCTATTATGGCGCAAATAGGATATCCTGTGGTTTTTGATGCAACGCATGCCGTGCAACGACCTGGTGGTCAAGGAGAATCTTCAGGTGGTAACAGAGATTTAGCTCCTGTTTTAGCTCGTGCTGCTTTATCAACCGGTATAGCTTCAGTGTTTATGGAATGTCATAATGACCCTGATAGCGCACCTAGCGATGGCCCCAATATGATTAGACTTGAAAATGTAGAACAAGTGCTTCAAGAGCTTAAAGCTTTTGATATTGTCGCTAAAGCTTATCCAAGAACGCTTTAGTCAAATGACCCATATGGATGCATCTATTGTACAGCCTGCAAAATTAAAAAGCTTAATGACTGGTAAAACAAGATTAATAGGTCTTGATGTCGGTGAAAGGCGTGTTGGTGTTAGTGTTTCAGATACGGCGTGGTCGATTGCTTCGCCTATTGAAGTGTGGGATATGAAACATCAACCTTTGCAACATTTTAAAAAGATTTTAGATGTTTATAATTTGCAATGGCGTCAACCTATTGTGGGTTTTGTGGTGGGTCTTCCCTTGTCGTTGTATGGTGAAGCTGGTCCTCAAGCAGAGAAAGTTCAAAAATTTTCCGATAGGGTTTTAAAACCTCTGGGGTATCCGATTGCCTATTGGGATGAACGCATGTCAACACATGGTGCAGGCCGAGCCTTAACAGAAGCGGATATGTCTCGAAAACAAAAAAGTGAAGTCATCGATAAAATGGCTGCTGTATTCATTTTGCAAGGTGTTTTAGATTTCTTAAAAATGGTGTCTGATAACGAATAGATAAAGAAAAGGTAACCTCAATGGGATATTTAACAAGTCAGATTCTTACAAATAAATCACTATCTACTCAAAAATTGATTCACGGTTTTTGTGATAAAGAATGTGGGATGGATGAAAAGAAAATTACACAAACATTAGGATGTGACAGGTTTTCTGTTATTTGTGTAGACCAGCAGCATACGAACCAACCTATATGGGTAGATGAACATCATCATGCGAATGTGGTTGGCGATGCTATGGTCACACAAACACCTCATTTATTGTTATGTGTAAAGACAGCGGACTGTATTCCTATTTTAATTTATGATGAAAATGCAAACATGGTCGCTGCTATTCATGCAGGTTGGAAAGGTTTGTGTCATGGTATCATTGAAAATACAGTATCTATGATGGTTGACCATAAAGCTAACCCTGTCAATATGGTTGCTGCTATTGGTCCGTGTATTCAAAAAGAATCATTTGAAGTCGACCAAAATGTGGTGAATCAGTTTCAAAGGTTTGAAAACTATTTTTATCCTCAAAAAGAACAGCATGAGACAAGTCAACAGGGGACGGTCAAATTTTTAGGTGATCTTCCTCAAATTGCTAAAATGAAAATGCATGCTTTAGGTATTGATAACATTGATATTTTAAATGTAGACACTTATCAAGATGAACGATTTTTTAGTTTTAGAAAAGCAACACATCAATGCTTTGAAGAAAAAGGGCGTCAGATGAGTTGTATAGGATTGAATCAAACCAGTGGGAATTCTTGTCCCTAATGGATAGAAATAAAAAATGACTATGGATGAACTATTCATACCCACAAAACTACAGCAAGGAGCTAGCGTTATTAAAGACGTCGTTAGAACGTTAACGTTACAACCTGGTGTTTATCGCATGATCAACGATCGTGACGAGATATTATATATTGGAAAAGCTAAGAACCTAAAAAATCGTGTTGTCTCTTATACACATACAGACGCCCTTCCTAATCGTTTAAAACGAATGGTTGCTGAAACTGTTCGTATGGAAATTGTGACAACTCATACTGAAACAGAAGCTTTGTTGCTTGAATCTAACCTTATTAAACATCACTTACCGCGTTATAATATTTTATTAAAAGATGATAAATCGTTTCCCTATATTGTTTTAACGAAAGATCATCCTTTTCCAAGAGTTATTAAGCATCGTGGTGCACATACGTTGAAAGCGGACTATTATGGCCCTTTTGCTAATGTCATGGCGGTTGATGAAGCTATAGAGATTATTCAAAAAGTATTTAAGGTCCGTAATTGTTCGGATCATTATTTTGAAACGCGCAAACGTCCTTGTTTGCAATATCATATCAAACGCTGCACGGCTCCTTGTGTTCGCCATATTTCTAAGCAAGAATATTCTGAATCTGTAGACCAATCTAAAAATTTCCTTTTAGGAAAAACAGATGAGGTTCAAAAAATATTATCTGAAAAAATGATGCACTTTAGTCATTCTTTGGAGTTTGAAAAAGCAGCGCAAATTCGTGATACGTTGAAAATGATGACAGATATTCAATCCAAGCAGCGTATTAATTTACACGGTTTACGCAATGTGGATGTAGTAGGTGTGGTTAAAAAATCTGGTCTTGTTTGTGTGCAGATGTTTTTTTTCAGACATGGGCGTAATTATGGAACAGAATCTTTTTATCTTGTCCATGCGCAAGAAGAATCAGAACCCGATATTTTAAATGCTTTCTTGCTTCAGTTTTACAATGATAGGCAATCCCCTGAAAAAGTTTTGCTAAGTCATAAAATTAGGGATGAAAAATTATTAAAACAAGCTATTACTGAAAAATTTAAAAGCTCCGTGCAATTTGAGGTTCCTCAATTAAATGTAAAAGCAGAATTAATACAGCATGTTTTAAAAAATGCGAATGATTCGATTGATAGAAAAATTGCACATAGCGATAGTTTTCAAAAACTTTTTGCACAGATTCAATCGACTTTTGAATTACCTTGCTTGCCGAAACGTGTGGAGATTTATGATAACAGTCATCTTCAAGGATCAAACCCTTGTGGTGTTATGGTTGTTGCTAATCTTCAAGGATTTGATAAAAAATCGTATCGGAAATTTACACCAAAAGAAGCAGTATCTAACGATGATTTTGCAATGATGCGTGAGTTTTTAAAACGCAGACTGAAACATTTAGAAGATTGGGATACACCCGATTTATTGTTGATCGATGGTGGGCAAGGCCAGTTGTCATCTGTTCAATCTATTGTTGATGAATTAAGTTTGTCGATTCCTGTTGTAGGTATTGCTAAAGGTCCAGACCGTAATGCAGGTCGTGAACGATTTTTTATGATCAATAAAGACCCCTTTTCTTTAGAGAGCAATGATCCTTTGCTTTACTTTTTGCAACGATTACGCGACGAAGCGCACCGCTTTGCAATAGGAACGCATCGTCAAAAAAGAGAGAAAAATTTATTGGTGTCAAAGCTTGATCAAATTCCAGGTATAGGCGCATCAAGAAAGAAAAAATTATTATTACATTTTGGTTCTGCTAGAAATGTTGAACGTGCAGCCATGAGCGACTTATGTCGTGTTGAAAGTATTAGCAGACCGCTTGCACAAAAAATTTATGATTTTTTCCATAGTTAAAAGTAAAAGAAGCATTAGATTCAATAATTTGTAAATACTTTTTCTATTTGTTTTTAAAGTGTTTTTTATGTATAATACATATTATAGAGAATCATATGAAAGATATTGTTCATGATAAATAAAATAAAAAATTCCTTTATTCTTTTGTCTTTTCTATCTCTTAATGTTTGGGGCAGTGATTCTCTTTTAGGAAAAAGATCTGCTAATGAAATAGAGCACCCTTATGGCATTCCCACCTATGATGCATTATTTAAATATGTTCTGGATGATGATACTATTCGCCCATCTTTTTTTCATGCTGTTATCCCTGATTTAGATATTGTTGAATCAACACGCATTGATGAACACATGAACCCTTTGCAAGATTTTCAGGAACTTCGTAATTTAATTCATCACTCTGAAACATCAAAATTATCGGATACTTTAAAGACAGAAGATCTTGTTATTTGTACAAAAAAGAAAAGTCGTAATTATGTTCATCCACAAGCGACAGAATTTCTAAATAAACTGCGACCTTATTTTAATGACATCAAAAGAGCATTCCCAAAATTGCAATACGATGGCACGATGGATTTTGTTTGTCGTATGGCTAATGACGAATATGTTCTTGTGGAAATGCAAGTGATTCCGTATGACTATTGGGATAAACGTGCTTTAGCATATGTGGCTGCTTTTTATGGTCGTCAAATGAAAAAAAGTGATCAATGGAAAGATATTAAAAAAGTAATTGGTATTAATATTTTAGGAGGAGGAAAAGATCGTCTTCAACACTGGGCAGATAAGTCTGATCAATTCATGAGACATTATAAACTGCAAGAACAAATGCATCAGCCGTCACGCTATATCGATGGAATTGAAATTATCCAATATTCCTTAATGAACGCAAATCTTGAGAACATTGATAATGTTGCATTAAGAGATTGGACAACTTATTTTAGGGATGCATCTCAGATGACCGAACAAGAAGTAGAAGACAGAATATCTACAGAGTCTGTGAAGGCAGCTTTTAAAAGAGGTAAATTATCAACATTACCTGATGAAGTTTTTTCAAGATATCAAATCGAAGAAGGCCAATATTCACATTATTCTGTTCATACCAAAGAGCAAATTGCTAAAGCTGAAGAAAAAGCTGAGCAAAAAGCAAAAAGAGAAATGGTTTTGAATCTTCTTAAATTGATGGTTCCTGATGAAACAATTATTCAAGCTTCCGGGTTAATCCAAACTGAGTTAGAAGCTTTAAAGTCTGAAATACAATAATTTATATTTTGCTTATGGAGTACGTCTTAAAGGTTTTAATTTGAGATATGAATATGAAACCGACAATAAAGATTTTGATTGAAGCACGCGCTACATTTAAAACTATTTATGTTAAATATAGATTATGTGTTATATTTGGTACAAACTTTTATTTTGAATGCCATGATTGAGCTTGCCTTATTTGAACCAGAAATTCCACACAATACAGGTGCTTTAATGAGGCTATGTGCTTGTCTTGGAGTGACTTTAAATTTAATTCAGCCTTATGGATTTGTGTTGTCAGATAAATATTTAAAACGTGCTGCAATGGATTATAGAGATTTAACTCATGTCGTGGAATATTCTTGTTGGAAATCTTTCAAAGAATCCAAGGTAGAAAAACGCATCATAAAAATTGATCCACTTGGTACACAAAATCTTTTTGATTTTCAATTTCAAAATAACGATATTGTGCTTATGGGCAAAGAAAGCATTGGTTTTCCTGAAAGTTTTGCACATGAGCTAGAGTCATGCCCATCTATTCATATTCCTATGGTAGAGGGTGTCAGGTCTATTAATTTAGCATTGTCAGCTACAATGATTTTGACAGAAAGTTTGCGTCAAACTCGTTATGTTCTATCTTAAGATTTAGAGGTACTATTCTTCTTCTGTTGTGATGGTGTCTTCATTGTCATCTTGAGAATCGTTACTATTTTTAGACGACTTATTTTTTTTTGGTGTCGCAAATTGACCAAAGCTTTCGTTAAGAATATCCTCAACGATCTTGGCGCTATCTTGTTGCATATTTTTAGGTTGGACGGATGGCTGATCAATAGCATCTTCGTTATCAGGTGATCCTGCAAAAGTGTCACCACTTAGATCTCCATCAAAATATTTTTCACTTTTGCGTTTGGATGCTTTTTTTTGTCTCGGTTTTTGTGATGGCTCATCCCTAAAATTATCTTGGGTACCGGAATCTGAAAAAACGCTGTCTTCATTTGCAGAGGTAAATGCCGTTGCATCTTCCTTTTTACTTTTTTGCTTTACACTGGGGAGGGTAACGGGTTCTTCGCTTCCAAATAAGTCATCGTTAATAAGTTGAGCAGCATCCTTTTTGTCAGTTGACAATTTTTCTTTCTTTATACTCTTTTTTTCCGGTAGTTTTTTTTTACCTTTGATTTTAATTTTATCAGACTTTGGTTCTTCCTTTTTCAAAGGAGTGTTCACCTCATTGTTTGCTGATGTTTCTGTTTTTGATGTAGATCCAGATGAGCTATTACCCGAAGATGTCAAAAATTTACTGAGTAAGTTTTCTAAACTCATTGAAGAAACAGTTTGGAAAATACTATGGCCTGGTTTTACGTTATCAGCACTTCCGCCCGGAACGATAGAGACATATTTGCCACCCAACAATCCTTCACTGGATATTTCTAAAGTAGAGTCTGTTGGTATTTTTAAATCATTGCGAATAGAAATAGATAGTTTAGCTTGAAAATTTTTCACATCTACATCTATAGCACTAACTGTTCCAACTTTGACGCCGCTTAGTTTGACATCATTTCCAACATTGATGCCATCAATTTTTTGGAAATTAGCATGAAGTGTGTATTGATTTCCTGAAACAGTATGTTGACTGGTGTAAACATAAAAAATAAACAGACCTGCTATCGTTAATACTAACAGACCTAGTAAAGTTTCGAATGTGTTATTTTTTGACATTGTTATCATCTCTTATCTGTATTTTTCTAGATATAGAAAGTGAACTTATTTTTTTCTACAGTTTTTATGAAGTCAAAACAAATTCAAATTTTTTTATATTATACTGTTTTATGTTATGATTGTGCATGATAAAAATTAAAAATTAATTAAACAAAAAAAAGCTAGTCAAACTTTTCAAAAAGAGAATCAAGTTCTTTAATGACTTCATTGTTTTCATCATAAGGTTTTTCTGGATTATCTGTTTTCTTTAAAGAATGGTCTCCAAAAAAGGAAGGACCTTGCATAATGGCATTTGCTACACGTGTGGGCATATTGCCACCCGTTGAACGTTTGTTCATATTGCTATAATTATCGTTCCCGACCCAAATACCTCCAACAAAATTTAGGAATCCCGTAGATCCTGGTTTGTTTTCTCGATAAAAGATAAACCATGCATCTTTGTCTCCGTTGCTTCCTGTTTTGCCTGCAACAGTATCGTCAATATTGGCTGCACGACCTGAACCTTGGGACACTACATTTCTTAATAATTCCCTCATGTATTCCACATCTTTGGGTTGAACGACTAGTGTGCTTTGGATGTGTTGGTGCTGATAAATAATGTTACCTTCTTTATCTCTGATTTCGGCAATACCATAGGGTACAGATCTGTAGCCATCATTTGCAAATGTGGCATGTGCGCTTGTAATATCCAGTAATGTTGTTTCACTGGTGCCTAAAGCCATGCTTAAACCATGTCTTTGACAATTTAAGATACCCAAACGTTCTGCTGTGTCCGCGATAACTTCTGATGTTAATTGTTGTGCAATTCTAACGCTAACCGGATTTACAGATCTTCTAAAAGCTTCTTTTAATGTTATTTCACCTTGAGGTACATATTTATAAAGTGAAGGTGTCCAGTCCCCAATAGTGATAGCAGAATCATCCATCATGGTGTCTGGTGTCATTCCTGCTTCCATTGCAGCTAGGTAAACAAAAGTTTTAAAAGTTGATCCAGGCTGTCTTAAAGCTTGGGTTACGCGATTGAACTGATTTTCGTTATAGTTGCGGCCTCCAACCATAGCTTTCACTGCACCTTCTGGTGCCATGGCGATAAAGGAAATTTGACTTGCATTAAGTTTTTTTCCTAATGTTTCGTTAAAATGCTGGGCTACTTTTTCCGCATGACTTTGTAGGTCTGGATCAAGAGTTGTAATGACTACTAAATCTTGACTTATGGGGCCAATAAGATCTGGAATTTGTTCATAAACCCAGTCTGAAAAATATCGCCCACTTTTTGCATGTTCTTTTTTAAGCTTTTTAAGCTGTTCTTCACCTTGTGCTACATATGATTTATAATCTTTGATAATGCCTGCTTCTTCCATTAATTTAAGGACGTCGGTTGCTCTTTTTAAAGCTTCTTTTGGTCTGTGTGCTGGAGAATATCGCGTTGGTGCTTTAAGAAGGCCTGCGATGACAGCTGCTTCAAAGATATTTAAATTACGAGCTGATTTTTTAAAATAGATACGAGCTGCTGCATCAACACCATAAATAGTTCCACCAAAGCAGACACGATTGAGGTACATGGTTAAAATTTGATCTTTTGTAAAATGCCATTCTAACCATATTGAAATGACAACTTCTTGAATTTTTCGCTTCATAGATCTGTCATCCATATGAAACTTACCATGACTTTGTAGAATATTTTTAGCAAGCTGCTGTGTCAGAGTTGATCCACCTTGGACAATTCTTCCAGCCCGGTAGTTTGCTATTGCTGCACGAACTAAACCAATAATATCAATACCAAAATGAGAGAAAAAGCGTCTATCTTCAACAGTGATTAATGCTTTAATAACATGTTCTGGAAGATCTTTAACCCATAACATGTCTTCATAAACATCTCCATAGGTACCCAGAATAATTCCATTTTGTGTTTGAATGGTTATAGATGGTTTGCGACTATTCACAGCGAGATTATCTAAGTTCGGCAAATCCTTGGAGTTCCATAAAATGATTCCACCAACTAAAACGATACCCATAAACATAAAGCTTAAGAAAAGTTTGTAGAAAATCTTGTTGAACAAGAATTTTAATAAACGGTACTTTTTTGCTTTTACTTTTTTCCGTTTGAGTTCAGCCGCTGTTACTAGCTTTTTTTTGGGATTGTCGTGTGGATCAGTAAATAGTTTCATGGGTCAGATCTCATTAATAATCAGATAGTTTGAAGTCTATGGGAACAATCGTTTCAATGTTGGATGATCCTGGATTGGTGAATCTCCAATGTTTGAGTGAATTTTGAATTTCTTGCATAAATACAGGTGAACATTCTGTTGATGATACAAGAGATCGAATTTTTTTGATAACGCCATTTTTATCAATCAGAATTTTGATTAAACATTTTGCCTCTGTTCCATTTTTTTCAGCCTCTTCAGGATAGGTTGGCTGTTGGTTCATGTGCGAAGCAGAAAGACTAGATATATCTACAACTAAGATTTTTTCTTGTTCATCAGGGAGGTTTTGGTGATGCGTGGCAATAGCAGATTCTTTTCGAGAAATATTTGTTTGTTTATGTGATAACGAATGCCCTGGCAGTTTTAATTTTTTGAGTATTGGTTTTTGGCATCCGGTACTTTTGGGGGGAACCAAAGATCCTATGTTTTGAGATGGAGAAAAAGAAACGTTGAAAGTTGTTATATTGCCTAAAGGTAAAGGTTTAATAGTTGTGTTTTGAAAAATTTGAGGTAATAACAAGGCTGCGCCAAAAATGATGGCGTGAGCAAACAATGATAAAATGAAAAAAAGAAACGATGTTCGGTGTAACAATTTTACTATCATAATTATGGTTTATATTCAAAAAATGTGTAAGACAAAGTAACAACTTTTATATCTTTAGTTGAAGAGTCTTTTAGTATATCAGAACTAATCGTAAAAAGCACGGGCATATCCATTTTTTGATGAGGATTCAATTTTTGTTGTTCAAAACAAAAACATTGAATTTTTCCAAAATATATTCCCATTTTATCAGGGCTTACATTGTAGGTAGCCATTCCAATAATGGGATAATCTGCTTTATTATGTGCTGAATAATAAACCAACATTGGTTCGCCAATTTTAACTGTGACCTCATTTTGTTTGGGCTCAAATTCCCAAGGTAGATCTCTATTAATGGATGCTGTGAATTTAACGCGGACCCAATGGTCTTCTTTTAATTTTTCAGATTTCAATAGTCCTATCTGAGGAGTTCCTCCAAATCCTGTTTTTTTGCAAATGAGACGATAAAGTGGAACAGCAGCAAAAGATAATCCCAGCATGCCAATAACAAGGCTGATTAAAAAATAAGCAAGATGGTCATGATTTTTTTTCATATCTTTATCATTGAAAAATTAATTTTTGGAGAGTGGTTTTCGTTTTTTTTCAATAAGGTGCTGCTTTTTTAATGCGGAACTCCAGGAACTTTCTTTGGTTCTTACGAAAGAAACAATAAAAAAAAGGGTTATGAGCGTTAGCAAAATTGCAAGAATCGTTCGGTTTTTTGTTTTAAGTGAAGGGTCATAAGACATAAACAATTTTCCTAAAAAATATGGGATAAGCATTCATCCTAAAAAAATTGTAAGGTATCTATGACCTTTTTTAAAGTGATCATATCAGACCAAGCCTGTTTTTTTTGACCAGGGGATCGAATAAGATATGAAGGATGATATGTTGGAATGATAATAGGGTTTCCTTGTTGGGTATATTCACTCACTTTTGAAAGGGTTTGTTGTTCGTTAATATCCAAGTATTCAGCATTTATTTCTAAAGTTTCAAGATTGCATAATATTATTTTTCCCCTCATGGACACGATGCCCGATTTAACAGTGCATAAACCTGATGTAGCTGTTCCACCTAAAGTAACAATAACTTTGGGTTTAATGATCTGAAGCAATCTATGGATGAAAGGTTTAAAAAAATTAACCTCACTCGAGGTGGGAACACGATTACCTGGTGGTCTCCATGGAACGGTGTTGGTGATGAAAATTTTCTCGCGGTCTATATTGATGCTATCGAGCACAGCTGTGAGTAATTTTCCTGCTTTACCAACAAATGGTTTGCCCTCTAGATCTTCTTCTTCGCCAGGGGCTTCACCAATGAAGACGATAGGACTGTTTAGATCTCCATACCCTAAAACAGGTTGGGTTGCTGTTAAGCATAAAGGCAATTTATTGTGCACACATAAAGCTTTCTGTAATTCAGAAATAGAAGTGCATTTTTGAATATCTTTTTTAAATTCTTCTAATAATAAAACCATGGGGTTAGATGCTGTGTTGGGTGATGGGGTAACCGATTGTATTTTTTGTGAAACGGTATTGTGTTGCGTAACTGTTGGTATTTTTTGTTCTTGTAATTTTGGAGTAAAACCTGAAACAGTTTTTTTTGAGTCTATTTGAAATGAATTTTGTGCCTGAAAACGATTGCGTGGTTGGTTATCAAAATATTCAGAAATTCCATAACTTCGCAATGTATAAAGATCGCTTTGTGTTAACGGTTGATTTTGAAGGATAACGATGTTTTTGGCCATACTGGTGAATATAAATGTATGAATGTTAATCTGTATTTAGAAAGTATCCTAAAACACTGTTTAAAAGCAATCTTCCTGAATCGGTGAGCATTAATCTATCATCTGTTTCGATGGCATAGTTTTCTTTGATTAGGTGGCTATAGTGACTATGCTCCTGTTCATTTAAAGGGCGAATCAGCTGACTTTTTAAGATTCCCTTTTTAAGTCTAAGGCCAACCATAATTTGCTCTTCAAACATTTCTACAGGCGTTAAAGCAATGTTTGACGCATCGGCATGACTATTGGCTTGTAGACTGTTTTTCCATGTTAAGGGTGCTTTGTATTGATGAATAGCATGATACGTTTGTGTCGAAGAAGGAAGGTTTGTTCCTAGTGATAGTCTACTATGCGCACCTGGACCAACCCCAAGATAGGGCTGATAATTCCAATAGGTTTGATTGTGAATAGATTCAAATCCAGAAACAGCATAGTTAGAAATTTCATAAGAATGAAGACCCTGTGCAGATGTCATTTGGTCTGTAAGTTCGTAAAAATCATACGCTAGTTGATCATGGGGGATTTTTAAATCTCCACGTTTATAAAGATTTTCAAACAAAGTTCCTGGTTCAATGGTTAGTTGATATAAGGAAAGGTGAGTGGGTTTATAGTGTAAAATAGAATGAAGTTCTTTTTGCCATTCGTCTAGTGTTTGATGAGGCCTTGCATAAATGAGATCTGCCGATACTTTGTCAAAAATTTTCAACCCACATTCATAAGCTTTAAGACCTTCTTGGTAGGAATGTTTGCGTCCTAACGTTTTCAGATCTTTATCGTTTAATGCCTGTAATCCGATTGATAGACGGTTAACTCCAGCATTTTTATAATCTAGAAAACGAGCAGCTTCGGAGGAAGATGGGTTGGCTTCTAAAGTAATTTCACAGTCTTCGTTTAATGTCCAAAGTTTTTGTATGGTATTGATGATGGTGTCAACGCTTGATCCAGACATCAAAGAGGGGGTTCCTCCACCAAAAAAGATGCTTTTAACGCCTTGGTAATCCAGTAAATTTTTATAGCGATTAAGTTCGTGAACTATGCCATCAACCCAATTTTTCTCTGATATGGATTTTAAAACATGGCTATTGAAATCGCAGTACGGACATTTCGATTCACAAAAAGGCCAATGAATATAGATAGAAAGAAGGTTATTTTTCATTATAAAGAAAAGAATTTTATATATTTTCTATTTATACCTTATTTTTTTTCAAGATTAAAGGTGGAATAAAATTCAATTTGAAAAAAGTTTTCCACATTTTATTGTAATTTTTATATAAAATTTAATTAATTACATGTAAATATGATAGGCATTCTTTGAGAAGTATATTTGATAGAAATTCTTTGTATTTAAAGGGTTTCTTCGTTCTGTTTAAAATACGCTTTTTTTTTAAGCAAATCGTTCTGAAGCTATATTTTCTGGGATTATTAATACATTATTAATACATTATCCACATAGTTTTCCACATTTTTTGTGGAAAACTATGTGTGTATTTTGAATTATATATTCTATGAAATGATTTATTTTAAAAATTTCATTTTTACTTAATTTATGTTTAGTATTAATATTTTTTTTATTTACATTCATTTATTATTAATGTATTATTCAAATAAATTTTAATTTTTATTTAATTGGAAATCAAGAATGAATAAATTTTTATTATTATGTGCGCTTTGTGCTCCATTAAACCATGTCATGAGCACTCAAGTTGAAGAATTTTCCGATGTATCTTCTAAGAACACAACTGTAATAACAGTATTTGGAAGATGTCAAGATTCATTGGAAAAGGCAATAGTTTCAAAGCATCAAAGAAACGTTTCGAATCGTCATTATATTTCTGGGGACTTGGCATCTTTGTATAGAAGTGATTTTTTTCGGTTGAATTACCGAAAAAAAATTCCTTTGTTTAATATGTTGGATTCTGCTTGGGCTAACTTATCTAAAGATAATATTTTTAAGATTATTGATAATCCTAATAGTAGTGAGTTTAGCCATGCTGCTGCGTTTAATAGGCTTATGTTTGTTGTAGAAAATGAATTGTATTATTTTACTTCTCCGTTACAACTTCACCAGTCTGAATTGTTTGAAGGTGCAGAATTAATTAGTTATTTTTCTAAGTTGCTTTTGTGGAAAACGACAAGTCATGATGCTGAAAATCACCTTGCGTTTAATAAAATTTTACGTTTTGATTGTGGATTGGATGGGGCATACAAACCATATGAAAATTTTTTGGATAGAATAACAGAATATTTAGATTTAGGAATTCGCTACCAGAAAAAATATTTACAAAGAATACATAAAGAAATTGAGCAATATAAATGGCATGATTCCATTGAATATGAAAAATACTTATCTTTAAAAAAGGAAGGGATTAAAAGATTAGGTATTCTTTTCTCTCATAAAGGAAGATCCTTGGATTTGAAGCTTCAGTTAAAAAAGAACAATATTTCACCACATTCGTTAACACAAGAAAATTTAGATGTAATTGATAACACAAATTTAAGAGCAAAAGCTTTTTCTTGTTACGTGGAAGCAAAAAAACATTATCCAAGTATTTCTAAGATTATTTCTGTGAGCATGATCGAGCTGATTAAATCTTCTGGCTATCATCCAACAGGAAATCCTGATGACGATGTTAACGAAATAAAGAGAATAGCTGAATCAATGCGATTTTCTTCTTTTCAGCCTCCAGTAGATAAACCTGAAATATCTTTGGGCGAGGAAGCTGTCACAATGAATTTATCAAGTTCAAACGAGCTATCTGTTAAAGCATCTGGTGGAACTATAAAAGTGAAAAATGTACAAAAATATCTGTTAAAATTAATGAGTTCTTTGACTTACAAAGATTCAGAAACTATGGAAATAAATGCACTGATTAATGAAAGTGAATCATGTCATTCTTCATTAAGTACGCAAAGTTTACTGAACCAAACAAGATGTGTGTACGGAACTGGAAAAAATGCCGAAAGTAAAATGCCTTGTTTCATCGACCTAAGAAGTCATCCTGAGTTGGCTAATCAAGTTCGTGACACTATAGATAAAAATTCTACAATTAGCTCAGAGGAGTTATCAACTCATTTCCCATCTCTTACACCGTCTCAGATTCGCAGACAGTTAAATAAAAGAAAAGCAGGGCAATTAGAAAGTTCTGAACTAATTGTAAATGAAAGTCAAAAAGATATACAGATCAGCCCTCAAGCTAAGACAAAAAGGGTTCAAAAATAAAAAGATGAATAAATAAAAAAGATAAAAAAGTTTTCCACATTTTATTGTAATTTAGTGATAAAATTTATTAAATTTTATCACTGAGAACTTAGGGTTTGTCTAAGTGCATAAAGAGAAGTAAAACGTAGGTTTTATATGGTATTTTAAAGATTTTTTATCTCATGCTTATTTTTTAAGCAAACCGTTCTAAGTCTATATTTTCCGAGAAAGTTAACAGATTATTAATAGGTTTTTCACATGGTTTTGCACAGAAATTGTGGAAAACTATTTTCATATTTCTTTTCAAATTTTAACTTTTGTTTAATGTGTGCTTAAAGATTTAACACATTGTTAATTATTTAGCTTCACTTTTATAGTATGTCATTGAAATTTGATGTATTTTTGTTGGTGTTTTTTAAATTCATAGTGAAGTCAGTTTTCATTTGCTGTTTGTTAAGTTTGGGTGTTTCAATCAAGGCATCTTCCAATTTACCTTGCGGTTTAGGTGGTACAAAATGTGATCAATTTACAAGCTGTATTGATTCAACCAAAATGAAATATTGTCTCAATGGGCAACCTTGTGTGAATTCATTGGATTCATATTGCATGATGCCGCCACCTCCATTATTACCATGTGGTATGGGTGGAACTTTATGTGAATATGATAAGCAGTGCCTTGAAAAAAATACTTTTAAAATATGCAAAGAAGGGGATTGTTTAAATAATTCGTCATGCATAAAAATGGATAAAAAACTTTCTTGTGGTAAAGGTGGTTATTATTGTCCTGAAAACAGAATATGTCTGAAGAAAAATATTAACGAGTTTTGTTCTATTAATGATAAAGACAATAGTTGCCTTTTTGATGGTGCCTTTTGCGTTAACCCACAAAACATAGAATGCGGACTTGGAGGAACTCAATGTTCTTTGGGTAAAACATGCATGAAGAAAGATAAGCAATCGCCATGTTTGAAAGATGATAGCTGTATTTTTGAAAGAGAAAGCACATGCATGGATCCTCATATTGTGGTGTGTGGAAAAGGTGGGACATTTTGTCCCGATAATCAAATATGCATGTTAAAAGATAAAGACCAACCTTGCTTATCTGGAGAATGCATGTATTCAGAGTCCGAATGTAGAAATACTGAACCTTTGAAATGTGGTAAGGGTGGACTTGTTTGTGAACTGACGCAAGATGGGAAACCACAAATGTGTGCTTATAAAAATAAGGAAACAAAACTGTTTTCTTCTTGTAAAAATGTTAAAACATGTGGAAATCCAACAGAATTGGAATGCAAGTCGCCAGAAGATTTAGAATGTGGGCAAGGAGGTCTTAAATGTACTCTTGATAAGAAGTGCATTACGGCTGACAATTCAAGAGTATGTAATTCTGCGCAATGTTGGAATGATTCTACAACACAGTGTAAAAATCCACTTATTATGCCTTGTGGTATGGGTGGAATCCAATGTCCTATTGTAAATGATCCGTCATTACAAACGGTTTGTCTATTTCAAGATGAAAAAAATGGAAACTCTAAAATTTGTGATTCTGTAGAATGCTCTTTAAAATCATCTTGTGTTAATCCTTTGAATCATTTGGAATGCGGGAAGGGAGGAACATTTTGCTCCCTTCCTCAAAATGTTTGCGTGACGTCAGAATATGCCTTGTGCACGTCTGGGGATTGTACTAAAAAATCGACATGTCAATTTATCCAAGATATTCCCTGTGGAAAAGGTTTTTCATCTTGTGCTTATAAGCCTTTTGATTTTCAGTTAGAATTACTAAAAAATGCAACATATCTGGCATATGGGCAAAATAAATTGCTCTTTTTTGACACGCAAAACAAAAAGGTAAAATTGATGGATTTATCGAACATTGCGAGCGCTCAAGAATTAGATATATCTATTTCCAAGGCACCTTTTCCAGCCATCATAGATCATAATTCTAATATTATTTATTTTAATCCTGAAAGCTCTACCTTAAATGTTTATGACACTCTTTTAGGTAAAAACAATATTGTTGCTGCCAAAAATGATGAACGCTTTAACTCAGAAGATTCTCAGGTTGTTCCATGGATTGATCAGGCTTGGGGAGATCCTCAGCTTGGTGGTATTTCAACAGATGCTTATGGAAATATCTATCTTTCAGATAAAAATAATCATGTTATTTGGAAAATTAATGTAGATGACAAAAATGATATTAAAACATATAGAGGATATATCATTTCTGGAACATATCGAAAATCAGGCTATTCAAATAATCAAGAATTTGGATTTAATGCTGTTCAAAGTTTATGGAATTCTCCCCACTCATTAGTCACAGACAGGTGGGGTAATTTGTTAGTATCTGATACTCTAAACCATATTGTCAGGATTTTAAAACCTGCAACGACAGATGGAAAAAGTGTTCAGTATACGGTTCATGAATATATAGGTGTCCCAGAAAAATCTGGATTTTCAGGAGATGGAAAAACGTATTCAACATTAAATAAAGATGTTTTGCTGAATCATCCTATGGGGTTAGCTGTAGATTCGTTGGGAAATTTAATTATTGCAGATTCAGGAAACAATAAAATTCGTTTTGTTCCTCCTTATATTCCAACAATCAATTCTGTCCAAACACCAAGCTTAAATGATATTCAAAATGTAGAATTTGATAAAGACGGTAGCATCAATATTTTTTCTCAATTTTATCAAAATTTTAATAAATTGGTTTTAGCATCTAAGTCATGACCTATGCGCGTACATAAATAATAGCTATTTTAATAGAGAGAATAATATGAAGTTTAATGATTTTAGTACAAGAAAAAATTTCATTAAAGATATATTGATCAGCAAAATACAATTCATTTTCACATTTATATTTTTTATATTATTTAACGTATTTGTTGCACAAGCAGAGAATAAAGCTTGTGGAAAAGGCGGAACAGATTGTTCAGCGGTCAGTCCCTATGCCAGTTGTATTTATCAACCCGTTGGTAAAGACCCTCAGTATTGTGTATCTGGTGATTGTCAAAGCAGTTCTTTTTCTCAATGTATTATTCCTCCTATTTCACTGGTTCCGTGTGGTCAGGGTGGTATTTTATGTACAGGTGGTAAAGTTTGTGCTCTACCCGATTTATCTGCATTATGTGTCGAAGGACCATGTTCAGTCGATTCTAAATCACAATGTGTTGATTCTAAAACAGTTGCCTGCGGATTAGGTGGATTCTCTTGTCCTCAAAGTTCTGACCCATTCCAACAAACATATTGTATTAAAAATGATAAGTCAGCTTTATGTCAATCTGATGATTGCAGGTTAGGTGGAGCGTCTTGCCAATTACCTTCTTCTTTAAATTGTGGTAAGGGTGGATCTAAATGCGAGCCTGGTAGTATTTGTAGTCTAACAGCACAAGGCCCCTCTTGTTTATTTGGATCTTGTTTATCTAACTCTTCAAATGTTTGCTCTCCTATTGATAAAGTGCAATGCGGTAAAGGTGGAACATACTGTCCTGATAATTCATATTGTTCAAAATATGATAGCACTGCTTGTAAAAGTGGAGATTGTTTAACAGATCTAAGATCTACATGTCAGCCCGCAACAAAACTATTGTGCGGTCAAGGCGGAGTAGCTTGCCCTGAAAATACGGGAACGGTATGTTCTCGTGCAGATGAATCTGGATTTTGCCCCATTGGTGATGCTTGCATGAAAACCTTGGGTATTGTTGGCGACACTATTGGTGCAGCTTGTAGTGCTCCAACAGCTATTCCATGTGGCAAGGGTGGAACGAAATGTGATAATCCTGCGGAATCTTGTATTTTAAATGATAATTCAGCTTTATGTGTAGCTGGAGAATGTTTACAAGCGTCTGGTGCAAAAGGTGCATCTTGTAAATCTCCATCTGTATTGCCTTGTGGAAAAGGTGGAACGATGTGCGGAAAATCAAAAGATGGTGCAGATTTGTTGTGTGTGTTGAAAGACAAAACAGGTTTGTGCACACAAGGTAGTTGCGTTTTAAATGGTTCTTCTTGTGAGTTACCTGCAGTACTCCCATGTGGTAAGGGTGGCACAACATGTCCTCAAAGCGATAAATTAGGCGATCCTTTTGTATGTATGGTCAGTGATAAAAGTGGTTTATGTACACAAGGTGATTGCCTTAAAGAAGGTTCTGTTTGTGAATATAAATCTAAACTTCCATGCGGATCTGGTGGAACACAGTGTCCTGTAGGCGATGATATTGATGCACCGCAACGATGCATATTAAATGATCAATCAGCACTTTGTTTAAATGGCCCATGCTTAGACAGCAGTGCGTTGGATAAAACAGGATCTTCGTGTCAATCTTCTTTAATATTGCCTTGCGGTTTAGGTGGAACAGCATGTCCTACATCTACTGATCCATTGAAACAAACTTTGTGTGTATTAAATGATAAATCAAGTGCATGCACAACAGGTTCTTGCATGAATCCTGATGCTTTGGGTAAATCAGTTTCTTCGTGTCAATTGCCATCTGTGCTTCCTTGTGGAAAAGGTGGAACAATGTGTTCTTTACCTGGGACAGTATGCATGTGGTCAGATAGATCAGAAATTTGTGCTTCAGGTGATTGTATTAATTTACCAGATATTTCATGTCAGGATAAAAAATTGCTACCCTGTGGAAAAGGTGGATTGCAATGTGGTAAATCTGAAAATGGTGAACAATTATCTTGTTTATTGAATGACCAATCAGCACTTTGTACAACAGAAGCTTGCATGAATAGTGCAGATGCTGGTAAATCAGGTTCTTCATGCCAATTGCCTAAATTATTGCCTTGTGGAAAAGGTGGAACCACATGTCCTGCATCTGCTGATCCCACAAAACAAACAGCATGTGTAAAAAATGATAAGTCAGGTTTGTGTCTAACGGGTGATTGTTTGGCTGAAGGAAAAGCGTATTGTGCTTTGCCTCAGGTTATGCCCTGTGGACGTGGCGGAACAGTATGTCCTGTTTCTACCAATCCATCTTTACAAACAGTTTGTATTCTTAATAACAAAACGGCTTATTGTATTGACGGCGAATGCATGAGGTCTATCGATCCTCAAAAGGGATCTTCTTGTCAACTGGCATCAATTTTGCCTTGTGGTAAAGGCGGAAGCTTTTGTCAGGATGCAAAAACAAAATGTATTTTAGCAAGTAAAACAAATGTTTGTAATTCAGGTTCTTGTTTAAAAGATACAACAAATTCTTGCCAAATATCAGAAACAAGCCTTCCATGCGGCAAAGGTGGACTGGTGTGCTCAACAGGCCAAGTTTGCGTTTTGCCCGATAAATCAATGTGTCGACCTGGCAAACCATGTGTAGATAGCAATACATTAAAATGTGTTCCGATAGCCCAAGCAGACTGTGGTAATGGTGGAACAGGTTGTAGCGAACCAGGTGCTGTATGTGTAATTTCTGATGTTAAAAATAAGTGTATATCAGGTGATTGTTTAACAGATGGAAAATCTCTTTGTAAAAGCCCCATATTATTGCCTTGTGGAAAAGGTGGAACCACATGTCCAACTTCTGCAGATCCAAGTAAACAAACCCAATGTATTTTGAATAACAAGACAGATTTTTGTAAATCAGGTGCTTGTTTAGATTCAGATAATGCAACAACTGGTTCTTCGTGTCAGTTACCGGATGTTCTACCTTGTGGAAAAGGTGGATTAGCTTGTCAGTCTGGTACAAATTGTTCAACCTTTGAAAACAAAATATGCCAAAGCGGTGAATTGTGCATGAGTGATTCAAACTCAAAATGTCAATCGCCTGCTAATATTGTTTGTGGTTTCGGTGGAACGGCATGTCCACAAGGATCGGGCAGAGTTTGTGCATTGGGCAATTTAACAGATCTGTGTGCTGCAAATGATATGTGTAGATTATCAGCTGTCAACATTACGCCTGGTGGTTCTGTTGCACAATGTGTTCTACCTTCAGAATTGCCATGCGGAAAAGGTGGCTCAAAATGTAGTGTTCCTAATCCTTCTACAACGTCTCCTGTGATGTGTTTAAGAAACGATTTCTTAGTGAAATGTTCAAGTGGAACATGCATGAACAGTAGTGCAGCTAATGCGATAGGTTCATCTTGTCAAGCTGTTCAAAAATTACCTTGTGGAAAAGGTGGCGCAACATGTCCACAGAGTTCAGATCCACTAAAACAAACATTCTGTGTTTTGAATGATCAAACCAAATTATGCACATCAGGTTCGTGTATGGATAGTTCGGAAGCAGGAAACGCAGGATCTTCTTGCCAATTGAAGAGTGTGTTGCCTTGTGGTTTGGGAGGCTCTACATGTCCAAGAAGCTCTAATCCTGCAACACAAACGCAATGTATTAATATAGATAAGTCAGCATTATGCACATCGGATTCGTGTATGGATCCTGATGCTGCTGGAAAAGCCAGATCCTATTGTGATTTGCCATCTGTATTGCCCTGTGGAAAAGGTGGAGTTCGATGTCCAAATGCTACAGATGTATGTATGGCAGCCGATAAAAATACAGTATGTACGTCAGGAACATGTATGAATGACGCAACTTATACATGTCAAGCAAAATTGACTTTGCCATGTGGTTTTGGTGGAACACGTTGTGATGATTCTAAAACAACATGTTTATTAAGCAATAAGACATCAAAATGTACAACAGGTTCATGTTTAGGTAACGTCGTTGTAACTGGGTCCACACCTTTTACGAATGCTCCTTCTCAGTGTTTAGATCCTAATTTGTTACCTTGCGGAAAAGGTGGATTAGTATGCCCAACGGATCAATCGTGTTTGCTTGCTGATCTATCAAACTATTGCACGGGTGGCGATTGCGTGAACCCTGATGCATCAGGCAAAGTGAGTGCTGTATGTGGAAAAACAATACAATTACCTTGTGGAAAGGGTGGAACACGCTGTCTTACAAGTTCTGTAGCAGGTGACAAAAATGTTTGTGCCAATAAAGGAGTAACTCCTTCATTATGCACAGATAGTTCTTGTATGGGAACACCTACTGCACCTGTAGAAAATTCAACATGTATGTTAAGTAGTCTATTGCCTTGTGGGCAAGGTGGTATTACCTGTGCTGCTGGATCAGTGTGTGCGAAAAGTGATTTGACAGCATGTCCTAAAAACGACACTTGTGCTTCTCAATTAACATCAAAATGTTTGCCTTTCAGTCAAGTGATATGTGGTTCTGGTGGAACAATGTGTCCTGCTAATTCTGGAACGTTATGTGCGTTAACAAATGAATCAGCATTTTGCAAACCAGGTGAAGCATGCATGAATGATAATAGATCATCTTGTGCAGACCCTGCTGTGATACCTTGCGGAAAAGGTGGGTCGTTATGTCCATCAGGACAATCGTGTTTAGATGAGAATAATACATTATGTCAAATGAATTCTTGTCCAGCAACTGCAACAGCAACTTCTGCTTTAGCAAAGTGTGATAATCCAGGTGCTTGTATGAGTAATAGCAAATCGATGTGTAAGCCTAGCTTGTGCGGTCAAGGAGGAACAGCATGTCCTGCTTCAAATGATGATGTTAGAAATAAAATCAAGAAGGTTTGTATGTTAAACGATCTTAGCGGATTATGTACAACACCAGATTGTATGTTTAGTACTATTTATGGAAAAACTGGTGCTTCATGCCAATCGGATGTAATGCTACCTTGCAGCCAAGGTGGTCTAGCGTGTGGATTTAAATCAGAGGTTTATTTGGGATCTACGACACAAAATGGTAGCTCTGGTGATGGTGGTTTGGCTACAAGTGCTTTATTAAAAACACCAGTGAGTATCGCCTTTGATAGTAATGACATAGCATATGTTGTGGATTTTGGTAACAAAAATATTCGCAGTGTCGATCCTTCAGGTAAAGTGTATACATTACCACAACCCGCTGCTACTTTGTTAACTGCAAATACAGTTTTCACACCTCAATGGATTGTTGTGAACAGTAAAAACCAGGTGATCGTTTATGATTCTGCAAATCGTAAGGTTTTGTCCTATGATCCAGGGGCACGTAAATGGTCTAGCGCATTTGCAGATAGCTTGTCTGTTTTTGATAATCAATCCGTTGTTGCAAGCATGGCAATCGACCAAAAGGATATATTATATATAGCTTTAAAGGATAAAAAGACAATATTAGGAATAGCTCCTACAACAAGTGGAGCAGCATTAGCCTCTTATGGATCTTCCTTTAATGTAGCAAGCAATATAGCCGATCCTACGGGAATGGCTGTAGATGGATCCAATAATTTAATTGTTCCTGAAAGAAGTCAAAGGATGGTGCTAAAATTCTCTGCTTCAGCAACAACCCCAGCTAAATATACGTCAACCGTTATTTCTGGATCAGGAAATACTTCAGATGATTTAGATTGTGTGAACGCTATACGAATGGGGTTCCCAGGATTGAAAGCAGTTTCAATTAGCAAGCAAGGACATATGTATATTTTAGATAATATTAAAAAAATATTACGTTTAATGCCATCAAACAGTCAATCTATGGTGACGATATCAGGGAACCAATCGTTCAGTGATCGAAAAGCATGTCCAACGAATATATCAAATCCGGCCTTTGTTCAGAGATTCGAATCTCCACAATTTATAACTAATGATAGGCAAGGTAACATCTATGTTATTGATGGATCAGCAGTATATAAAATCACACCAGATAAATTTTAAACAACGTGTATAGTGAAACTAAAATCATGAAAAAAAGAAAGAAAAACAATGATGGCTCGTTTTCTAAAATGAGAAATTTCGTAAAAGTAAAAGTTGTGAATAAACGTATAGCTGATCTAACCTTTATGAAAATGGTCTGTTTATACCTTTTTTACTTATTGTGTTTTTCTCAAATGTTGACAGTAGCTTCATCTAATACTGTTCAGAATGGATCAGCTACGGTAATTTCTGCTGTGTGTGGTAAAGGTGGCAATACTTGTCCTAATGGACAGTATTGTGTTTATGATGCACCTGGAGCTCCTCCTAGTTACTGTATGTCAGGTTCATGTTTAAATAATCCATTTGCAAGTTGTGTATCCATTCCTCCTTTTGGTCTTGTTCCATGTGGTTCTGGTGGATTGATGTGTCCAACTGGTAAAACCTGTATGAAAAGTGATGGTAAAACGCCATGCGTTAATGGTGATTGTTTTATAGATTCTAATTCTAAATGTATGGATCAATCTGCATTATCGTGCGGTAATGGTGGTATAAGTTGTTCATCATTTTCAACGCCAGAAGATCCCAAAATTTGCATGCAAAGCGATTTGAAAACGCCTTGTGCTTCTGGTAGTTGTAGTTTATTTGGAGCTACCTGCGTAAGCATGAGTCAGCTGGGTTGTGGAAGAGGTGGAACAAAATGTGATTCAATAAATCAAGTCTGTGTTCAAATGGATGGAAAAACACCATGCACATCAGGTGATTGTCTTAAAGATTTAGCTAGCAAATGTGTTTCCAAAACAACGTTAGAATGTGGAAAAGGTGGAATTGCTTGTGGTACTGGTAAAGTGTGTGCTTCACCAGATAAACGATTGGTCGTTCCTTTCGATGATTTGGAAGTATTAAACAACAAATCTAACGTGTGCGATCTTCCTTCTAATTTATTATGCGGATATGGTGGAACTTCTTGTGAACCAGGGACTAATACGGTTTGTGCACTAGCAGATTTTTCTGGTCTATGTTCTATTAATCAGTCATGTATGTATTCAAACATCCCTGCATTATTTAGTCAGTCTAGTCAAAAAATAGCAGGTTTATGTGCTCCTATCGATAAAATACCATGCGCATCGGGTGGTTCAATGTGCGCTGATCCTTTAAAGAAATGTATTTTAGATGATCGGTCAGATTTATGTCTTACATTAGAATGTCAAAAAAAAGTTCGGTCAGGAATTGCAAAAGCATCTTGCCAGATTCCCGATGTATTGCCCTGTGGAAAAGGCGGGTTTAAGTGCCCCTTAAAAGACAAAGATGGGAAGGCTTTGGGTTGTATAAAAAATGACCAATCAGATCTTTGTAAATTTGCAGATTGTGCTACATCCCAATCATCTTGTCAGCTTTTATCAGTTTTAGCGTGTGGTAAAGGTGGTTTGAGTTGTTCGATTGAGTCAGATTCAACAAAACAAACAAAATGTATTCAAAATGATAAACTCACGGAATGTAATGATATTAATTGCAGTGAAAAATCTACATGTCAATTACCATCGGTTTTGCCATGCGGTAAAGGCGGTTTTGCATGTCCAATTTCTTCTGATCCTTTGAAGCAAAAAGTTTGTGTTAAAAATGATTTTTCAGATTTTTGTACAGATGATAGCTGTTCAAAATCAAGTTCCGCAGGAAGTGCTTCTGCTTCATCGTGTGAATTGCCTTCAAAATTACCATGTGGAAAAGGTGGAACTGTATGCCCTAAAGAATCAAAATCTACTTTACAGACAACGTGTATGTCAAAAGATTTTTCATCATCGTGTAAAGATGGTGATTGCATTAAATTAAAGGCAGATGGAACTTCTGATTTAGTATGTGATTTGCCGTCAAAGTTACCTTGTGGAAAAGGGGGGATAACTTGTTCAAATCCTGCACAAAAATGCATTTCTAAAGATAAAAAAACAGAATGCTTTTTGGGAAAATGTATGGATGATAAAAATTATACATGCCAATTAAGTACTGTTTTACCCTGTGGAAAAGGTGGGGTTGCTTGTCCAGCGTCTATCGGTACTAATCAAACGATTTGTATACTAAAAGATAAATCAGCACAGTGTAGTCGTTCAGATTGTAGTTTGGAATCTACATGTCAATCGACATTGGTGTTGCCATGCGGAAAAGGAGGTTCTTTTTGTCCGAAATCTGCAAATCCTGCAGAGCAACAGTTTTGTGTTAAAGAAGATGCAACGGCTCTTTGTTTATCGGGTGATTGTTTGAAAAAGGGGGCGTCATGTCAATTGAAAACTGCGCTAAAATGTGGACTTGGTGGACTGGCATGTCCAGTATCAATAGATCCAAAAAAGCAAACAAAATGTATTCTAAAAAATAAAACGGCGTTCTGTAATGATTCTAATTGTAGTTCAGCATCTGATTGTCAATTACCTGAAATTCTTCCTTGTGGTAAGGGTGGTAAATTTTGCCAAGATTCCAAATTATCTTGTATTAATTCAGAAAATACAGAAGTTTGTAATAGTGAGTCATGTTTTAAAACGGCAACTAATAGTTGCAAATTAGCTAGTCAATTTTTACCCTGTGGAAAAGGTGGAAATAGATGTTCTTCTTCAAGTTTAGTTTGCGTTAAGTCAGATTTTTCAATTTGCAAACAAGGTGAAACATGCAACTCTGTAGAAACTTCAAAATGCGTCACACCATCTGAGGCTTTATGTGGACTAGGCGGAACAAAATGTTTGTTAAGCAATCAAATTTGTGCACTTGGTGATCTGAAAGGGATATGTAAATCGGGGACTTGTTTTACAGATATAAAATCAAAATGTGTTGATCGTACACAGTTGCCATGTGGTTCTGGTGGATCGTTGTGTGTTAGTGCCGGTACAGATGTTTATAAAAAAACAAAATGTATTTTAAATAACCAAAGTGCTGCATGCGCATCAGTTGGATGCATGGAAACGTCAGCTGGTTCTAATGGTTCCGTTTGTCAACTACCTCAGGTTTTGCCATGTGGAAAAGGAGGAGTAAAATGTGAGAATGGTTTAGTTTGTGCAACGAATCAAAAACAACTTTGTGTTGCTGGTGATGATTGCATGGATTATCCAAATAATACATGTGTCGCTTCATCTGAAATTATATGTGGTTTTGGCGGATTAAAATGTCCAACGGGACTCGTTTGTGCAAAGGTTGATAATAGCGGTTTATGCTCTGATAAAGAATCATGTGCAAATAGTTATGATCCGCTATCCAGAAAAATTAACGCGTATTGTACGACTATAGGAAATATACCTTGTGGAAAAGGTGGAACAAAATGTACTACAGTTGGTCAAAAATGTATTTTAAATGATCAATCTAATGAATGTAAATCAGGTGCATGTGTTAATTCTATTCTTCCTGGTAATAACGGTTCATCGTGTCAAAATATTACTGTTTTAAAATGTGGTCAAGGTGGCTCTAGGTGCGATACAGGTAAAATCTGTATGATGAAAGATAGATCTGCTCCTTGCGCTAGTGGATCTTGTATGGGTCCTAATATTTCTGGCCAATATAATGTGATGTGTGATCTTCCTCAAAACCTATCTTGTGGAAAAGGTGGAAACATTTGTCCAGCAGGTCAATATTGTTACAAAGCTGATTTATCATGGTTGTGTACATCAGCATCTTGTCTGAATAGTAATGATCCTAAAACAGGTTCAAAGTGTATTCCTGCATCTCAAGCAAAGTGCGGATTGGGTGGTTCGGTTTGTTCAAGCGCAAATGAAATATGCGTGCAAAAAGATGGTAAAACACCTTGTGTTTCAGGTATTTGTCAAAATGGAGCTAATAATGGCTCAAGGTGTGTTCCATTAAATTCTCTGGAATGTGGAAAAGGTGGGGTGAATTGCCCAAGTGATAAAGTTTGCATGTTTAATGATAAATCACAAATTTGCTCTTCTATAGAATGTGCTAAAGAAAATGCTACAGGTCAATATCCAGTGTCATGCGACGCACCTTCTGTCTTAGCATGTGGAAAAGGTGGAAGTAAATGTACGAATAATCAGTTATGTATTGATGCACAATTAAATCCTTGTACAGCAGGAGATTGTTTGAAAAAATCTGATACAAAATGTGTCTCCATATCAAATATTGCATGTGGCAAAGGGGGGATACAATGTCCTGCGCCTACAACAGGAGAATCACAAACATATTGTGCCTATAGAGAAACTACTAATTCGGTTAAAAATTGTACAAGTTCTTTATGCATGACACCTCAAAATATTTTAAGTTGTCTGCCTTCAAAGCAAATTACTTGTGGTTCAGGTGGTCTGATGTGTCCTGCAGATAAAATGTGTGTTGACAGGAATCAATCGCTTTGCATAGATGGACAACCCTGTATGTCTGAAGCACAATCTAGTTGTATTGATCCAAAAACATTGATATGTGGAAAAGGTGGTTTAACTTGTCCAGCAGGGACTGGAACGGTTTGTGTGAATAAGCAAACCACAAGAACAGATAATTCTTATCAATCACTATCTTCATGTAAAATTATGGATGGTGTTATCTCTTATGAATGTTTATGTATGCCATCAACACAACAAGATTGTGGGAAAGGTGGTAATCGCTGTCCAACGGGGAGAGTATGTCTTTCAAAAGATAGTAGTTTGTGTTCTAACGGTGCATGCATGTCTGACGTAGATACAAAATGCCAATTACCTTGTGGAAAAGGTGGTATAGCGTGTCTTAAAGGATCAGAAGATTCTGTTTGCGTAGATAAAGAGAATAAACCATGTTTAGTTGGTCAAGATTGCAGCAAAGTAGAAACGTCTAAATGTGTTTTGAAAAAAGATCAGCTTTGTGGGGTTGGTGGTGTATTTTGCGCCAATAATCAAATTTGTATGAAGCCAGACCATACCGTTTGTTCTATTGATCAAGATTGTAAATCTCAAAGTACATCGGTATGTACAACTTCTGGCAACTTAAGGTGCGGAATGGGTGGAGCATGGTGCGTCAATGGCCAAACATGCGTATCCAAAACTTTTGATGTCTGTAGATCTGGTGGTTGTATGTCCAATCCTGAATCGAAGTGTGTGATAACCAAAACTTCTCCATACATCAGTACCACGGTTTTGGGCACAGGCGGAATTAAAGGTTCTTTTACAGGAAAACTTTTTGATTTCTCTGTTTACCAGCCTTATCAAATAGCGTTGATGATGGGTAATGATGCATCTATCTATACTAAAACCGATGGATCTAGAGTGAATTTTACAAATGCTGGGATGTCTGTAAATGGATCATTTAACCCAATTCAAAACCAAGGCAATTGGGGTTATTCATCAGCTTTTGATAAGGTAGGTAATTTATATAGAATCGATGGTGGTGATGCTAATATATTCTTTGTTTTAGCGGGTCAGTATAATACAAACATAGTTAAAGGATATAATGATAATGATCTCAGATACCAACAAGCAAATTTGAAAATGGCACTTGATTCGTCTAATAATATATATATTCTTAACAAAGCTAAAAAACTGATAAAAAAAGTAGTCATTACGCAAAATGCTAACCCGGCATCTGGTAACCCTACATTCAGTAACACGGCAGATTTGATATTAGGATCAACGTTTGAAAAACCCAGTGGTATAGCCACAGATAAAGGTGGCAACGTATATGTTGCTGACAGTGGAAACCATGTTATTTATAAATATAATCCTACAGCTAATACATGGGCCATTGTTGCGGGTCTTAGTGGTCAATCAGGGTATTCAGGTGATGGGGGACCTGCTGTTTTTGCACGACTCAATGTTCCAAACGGAGTGGTTATTGATTCATCAAATAACATATATATAGCAGATTCGAGTAATCAAGTAGTTCGTATGGTTGATTCTTCAGGTATGATTAAAACCGTGTCGATTGCAGGAAAAGTAGATAGTACGATACCTAACCTCTCCAATATTAAGGTAGACATATCGAATAATATTTATGCGCAGTCTGGTGATAATACGATTTATATGCTTTCGCTTGGATAAAAAGGCATAAGTAGAAAAAAGCATAGCCTGTTTAGAAAATCTTAACAATCATATCCTATCCTTGAAATAAGTAAGTTGTAAAAACTTTAAATAAAAAACCATTTTTCATGGTTATTCAAGGATAGATATTATTATGCATTTAAGATTATTCATTCTTTTAGTGTTGTTTGTGATCACTGGTTCATTGAACACGAAAGTTTATAGTAATTCGTATATTCAAAATCCCGCTTCGGTTTCTGTTGAATCACTAGAATGCGGAAAAGGTGGTACTCATTGTAAAGAACTTTATCAACAATGCCTTAGGTTTGATGCGAATCGTATGCCTGTCGGATACTGTTTGTCAGGGCCTTGCTTAACTGACGTTTTGACACAATGTGCAACTCCTCGAACAGAACTATTGCCCTGCGGACAAGGTGGTTATTTTTGCTCTAACAATCAAGTATGTTTTTCATCTAAGGGTGAATCTTTGTGCACACAGGGAGAATGCTTAAATGATCCGTTATCCAAATGTGGTTCTTTAGAAAAATTACCTTGTGGTCAAGGGGGAACAGGGTGTCCTGCATCTGCTGATCCAGAAACGCAAACAAAATGTATTTTAAATGACCAGTCTAAATTATGTTCATTTGGATTATGCATGAATGAATGGATGTCGCGTTGTCAATTGCCTAAAGTATTGCCTTGTGGTCAAGGTGGTTCAAGATGTTCTAGTCCCAATACGGTTTGTTTGTCTAAAGATTCAACGGTTTGTGTTTCAGGAAATTGCCTTGAAAATACAGATAATAAGTGTACGTCTACAGCAGAGATTCCATGTGGTCAAGGTGGTTCAAAATGTGAAGCCGGTGAAATTTGTGCAAGGGCAGATTATAAAGGATGTTTAGAAGGTCAATGTTTATCGGATTCTTTCAGTAAGTGTATTCCAAATAATCAAGTTCTTTGTGGTTCAGGTGGCTCAATGTGTGATCCAGGATCGAATACGGTATGTGCACTACCTGATCAATCAAGAGCTTTTATTTTTGAAAAAGATTTATCAAAATTAGATTTGAAAAAACCTGTATGCATAGACTACCAAAAATTACCTTGTGGTTTTGGCGGAAATTTTTGTGCTAACAAAGACGAAGTATGTGTTTTTTCAGATTTATCAAAAATTTGTAGTGATACAACATGCATGAAAGCTATGTTACAAACAACACAAATTTCTTTAAATGAACAGGTTTCTTGTCAATCGCATACAAAATTACCCTGTGGTCAAGGTGGAATGAATTGTCCTATCACTAATAATCATTCAACACAAACAGTATGTATTTTAAATAACCAGAAAGCAAAATGTGTAACACCTGACTGTATGCAAAAAGGCGCTAGTGATTCAGAAGGGGCTTCTTGTCAATTGCCAATGGTTCTACCTTGTGGAAAAGGTGGGACCAGTTGTCTAATCAACAACGATTCTGCAACGGATAAAAGCACTACTGATTCAGCTGTTAGTGAAAAATCTTCTTCAAATAAAGTTTGTGCCTTAAACGATTTGTCAGACTTATGTATCAATGGAAACTGTATGACAGGAGGATCTTCTTGCGTATCTTCAGCTTCTTTGCCTTGTGGAAAAGGTGGATTTAATTGTGCTCAACCTAAAGACGAAGTTTTAGCTCTTAATCCGTTTGCGCAATTGGCGTGTATGACTCCTGATTTGACACAAGTTTGTAAAAACTCATCTTGTGCTATTTCTGATTTGAAATCATTAGCGTGCAAAGAGCGTTCTAAAGTCCTTTGTGGAATGGGTGGGGTTTTGTGTCCTTTATCTAGTCAAAAGTGTGTACGTATCGACAAAGACATTTTATGCACAACACCAGAATGCATGGAAAATATGATGTCTACTTGTAAGGAATCAAAAGATTTACTATGTGGTCAAGGTGGTACTGTTTGTACAGATTCGGATACAGTATGTGTTGTTAAAAATTTAAATCTTACCGATTACAATAATATTGATTTATGTCAGGGTGGTGAATGTACCAATAATACAAAGGCATATTGTGAATTAAGATCGAAATTACCTTGTGGAAAAGGTGGAACATTTTGTGCACTACCTTCTGATTTAAATGATCATAAAAATATGCAAGTTTGTTCTTTTGCGGATGGATCTAATGTTTGTACATCAACAGATTGTATGATGGGAACATCTTCTGTTAAAGCACTATGCCAAACTTTAGATAAATTACCTTGTGGCAAAGGTGGAACAAAATGTTCAAATCCAGATCATAAATGCGTTTTAAAAGACCATTCAGCATTATTCAATACCGCAGATTGTAGTAAACCCGAATTGGCATATTGTAAAGATCCTGCTGTTTTGCCTTGTGGTCAAGGAGGGATGATGTGTCCAAAAATTCATAAACAGGCAATCCAATCTAAGTGTATGTTGAACGATTCGATCAAGCTATGTGTAACAAAAGATTGTATGGATTTAGGAAAATCATCGTGCCAAAATCCTTCTGTTTTACCCTGCGGTAAAGGTGGTCTTGGATGTCCTGATGGTCAAAAATGCTTTATCGAAGACGGTTCAAAATTATGTTTGAATGATAAATGCATATTTAAATCTACAAACAAATGTGGCAATCCGGACATACTCCTTCCCTGTGGTAAAGGTGGAACATTTTGTCAAAAGGGTGAATTTTGTGCACGAACTGATGGATGGCGATGTGATCCTGGGCAAGAATGTATGAAAGAAAAAGCTTCTGTATGTAAACCTCTGGCGCATGCACAATGTGGTCAAGGTGGGAATTTTTGTTCTGATCCACAAGAAATTTGCACTATTGGGAATGGGGGACGAGTCTGTTTGTCCGGTTCATGTCTTTCTGACCCAACATCGGTATGTCGTTCTATTCGATCATTGCCGTGTGGACAAGGTGGAGTTGTTTGCCCTATCACAAACAACATATTGACTCAAACAGTATGTGTTTCAGCTGATCAACAATCTATTTGTTCAACACCAGACTGCATAGGAGCAACGGTTTCAATTCAACCCACACCTGGTTCTTCTCAACCTTTAAAAGTTTTAGGTGCTAAATTGGAAATAAGCAAGCTTCCATCGTGTCGTCTACCTACAGTATTATCTTGTGGAAAAGGTGGATTAGCATGTCCCAAAGATACAGTATGTTCACTTAATAATCAAAAGTGTATGCCTGGTGGCTTATGCATGAATGATTCAAAATCTGTATGTCAAAATCCTAGTGCTTTAGAATGTGGATGGGGGGGTGTTTTTTGCTCTGATCTTCAAAAAGTGTGCATTAATACTGAAACAAAGAAAGTATGTAACAGTGGTGAACCATGTTCTACACCAGATTCCAGAACCCCACAAAATGTTAAAGCATATTGTGAGTTAAAAACGAAATCTCCCTGTGGTTATGGAGGAACATATTGCACAACAGGTAAAGTCTGTTTGAAAGCTGATAAAACAAGTCTATGTCAAGATCCTGATTGTATGAATAAAACACCACTTCAAGATAGTAAAAATGGCGGATATTGTGATATACTATTATCTTTACCTTGTGGTAAAGGTGGAATTAAATGCCCCGTATCTAGCGATACTACAAAACAAACAGTGTGCATGTTATCTGATTTATCTGCTCTGTGTTTAGATGAGATATGCGCGCAAAAAAGTGTTGTTTGTTCTGAAACAAGCAACTTACCATGTGGAAAAGGGGGTACCAGTTGCCCTGTATCAGGTGACAAAAATAAATTAATGTCTTGCATTGCTTCAGATCAAAAATCTGTGTGTACTGGAGGGTCTTGTGCCAATTTAGATAAAAGTGGAAAACCAGGCGCATCATGTCAATACACAGATGTTTTACCTTGTGGCATGGGTGGATATGCTTGCACATCTTCAAATCAATTAGATCCTTTGGTTTGCGCTTTAAAAGATTTAAGTCAGCAGTGTAAAGATCAAACATGCAGAGACCAAAAATCTGAATGTACCAAACAAACATTGGTACCTTGTGGTAAAGGAGGAACCAAATGCGACGATTCAAAAGTTTGTGCTACTCATGATATGAAAGTCTGTTTAGCAGGGAGTTTCTGTGCGCGCAGTGCAAAATCAAGTTGTGTTGTTCCTGAAAAATTGATGTGTGGTCAAGGAGGCTTAACATGTCCAGAAGGTTCAGGAACGATTTGTACAAAGCCAGATTTATCAGGACCTTGCACAAAGGATGATCAATGCATGGCAAAGGGAGGTAAATGCGTAGCCTTAAATACCGTGCCTTGTGGTAAAGGTGGTTTTGGTTGCCCAATAGGCCAGACATGCACACTTGAAAATTATCAGCCTTGTAAATCGGGATCTTGTTTAACGGATGGATCGGCAAAATGTAGGCTATCTTTGTGTGGATTTGGTGGCACCTATTGTCCAATGTCTTCTCAATCCACTATTTCGGTGGCCTGTATTTTAAATGATCAATCAGGTATTTGTGATGATCCTGATTGTGCAAATAATACATCACCGGCATATGGTGCATCATGTCAAGCTACATCTGTTTTGCCTTGTGGAGAAGGTGGGTTAAGATGCTCTGAGTCCAACAAAACCTGCATGTTAAAAGATAAAAGAGAGTTATGTAAGGATCAAATCTGCGCTGCCCCAGATGCGCAAGGTAAAGCGATATCTACATGTCAAAATAAAACCAGTTTACCTTGTGGAAAAGGTGGGGTGTTTTGTGAGACAGGTCAAACGTGTGCCGACAAAGACAATAAGCCGTGCCCAGCAGGACAGGCGTGCAATAACGATTCGACGTCTAGATGTATTTTACCCAATGATCAGTTTTGTGGAACAGGTGGAATTTTTTGTTCCAATGATAATGTGTGTATGAAATCGGATCGTACCCGTTGCGCAGTAGATCAAACCTGTAAATCAGAGGCTACATCTACCTGTGTATTAACCAAAGATTTAGGATGTGGTAAGGGTGGAGTATTTTGTCCTGTAGGGCAAGTTTGTGCGGATAAGGATAATAAACCTTGCGTAGCTGGGCAGCCCTGTAATAACGATGTAGCTTCTAGATGTATTTTGCCTAACGATCAATTATGTGGAACAGGCGGAATCTTCTGTCCGGATAGTAATGTGTGTATGAAACCAGATCGTACCCGTTGCACTTCTGATAATGGTTGTAAAGCGGATAAATCATCTACCTGTGTTTTAGCGAAAGATTTAGGATGTGGTAAGGGTGGAGTATTTTGTCCTGTAGGTCAAGTCTGTGCTAATAAAGATAGTTATTTATGCCCAGCAGGACATATCTGTAATAACGATTCAACGTCTAGATGTATTTCACCTAATGATCAGCGCTGTGGAACAGGAGGGATCTTCTGTCCAGATAATAATGTGTGTATGAAACCAGATCGTACCCGTTGCACTTCTGATAATGGTTGTAAAGCGGATAAATCATCTACCTGTGTTTTAGCGAAAGATTTAGGATGTGGTAAGGGTGGGGTATTTTGTCCTGTAGGGCAAGTTTGTGCGGATAAGGATAATAAACCTTGCGTAG
>CAYPYB010000003.1:58222-162274 GCA_964415115.1 uncultured Candidatus Pelagibacter sp.
TTAGGATGTGGTAAGGGTGGGGTATTTTGTCCTGTAGGGCAAGTTTGTGCGGATAGTAGTCGAATTAGATGTAATAGTGAAGCACCATGTGCGGCAAATACTACATCAAGATGTTACACATTAAATGGTTTAGCTTGTAATTCAGAAATTAATGCGAATTATTGCGCAAGTGGCAGTTGTCAGTTTAACGACAGAAGGCGCAAATGTTCATGGGGGAACTGTAGATGGGTTGATGATTGGGAATCTTGTAATGGTCGTTTACCCTGTGAATGTAGATAGATCAGAGATATAAAAATACCGTCTTACGATTATTTAGTAAGACGGTATTTTTTGCAGAGTTTAACCCGGTAAAAAGATTAAACGTTTTCGCTTATAAATTGTGCAACATCAAGCATGCGATTTGAAAAACCCCATTCATTGTCATACCACGAAAGAACACGAACCAACGTTCCTTCAACAACATGCGTTTGTGTTGCATCACAAATGGAACTGAGTGAATTATGATTAAAATCTGTGGATACAAGAGGAAGTTCATTAACGCCTAATACATTTTTTAAACCACCTTGTGAAATATCTTTGTTCACATAGCTTTTCACGATGTCGTTTATTTCTTGAACAGATGTATCTTTTTTGGTATTAAATTTAAAATCGACAACGGACACATTCGGTGTAGGTACACGAATGGCTGTGCCATCTAGTTTTCCTTTTAATTTTGGTAAAACAAGGCCAACGGCTTTTGCAGCACCTGTTGAACTTGGAATCATAGAAAGTGCAGCAGCACGTGCACGATACATGTCAGAATGAATCGTATCTACAAGTCTTTGGTCACCTGTGTAAGAGTGGATCGTTGTCATGAAACCGTTCTTGATACCAATTTCTTTGTTTAAACAATAAGCAAGAGGTGCTAAACAATTCGTAGTGCATGACGCATTGGATAATATAACATGATCATTGTTAATTTGCGTGTGGTTAACACCATAAACGACAGTAAGGTCTGCACCATCTGCAGGCGCTGACACTAATACTTTTTTTGCACCGGCTTCTATATGTTTAAAAGCATCTGCACGTTTTGTGAACCTGCCAGAGCATTCAAAAACGATATCGATATGACGCTCTTTCCAAGGAAGCTGGGTGGGGTCGGCGCAAGACAACATGGCAATAGGTCCCAAACCAATATCTATGGTTGACTCTATTGTTTGAATTGGTTTATGAAATTTACCATGAACAGAATCGTACGTTAAAAGATGAACGTTATGTTCAATTGGCCCTAAATCATTGATGGCAACAATTTCGATATTTGCGGGTTTATTTTCTGCATAGGCACGTAAAATCATACGTCCTATTCTTCCAAAGCCGTTAATAGCAATTCTTAATGTCATATTTAAAGTATCCTTTCTGCATGTTGAACAATAGATTCGGTTGTGATATTGAAATGTTTAAATAGGTCTTTTGCCGGAGCACTGGCACCAAATGCATCTAGTCCTACAAAAACATCTGAATCTCTGATGTAAGCTTCCCATCCGTGAACAATTGCTGCTTCAATAATAATACGAGGATGTTTGCCTAAAACTTTGTTTTGATATTCAATCGATTGTTTTTTGAAAATATCTAAACAAGGTATGCTGATGATTCTTGAATAAATGCCTTTAGAGAGTAATAAATCTCTTGCTTGCATGGCAAGGCTAACTTCTGAACCTGTTGCGATGAGGTTCACAATTTTTTGATCATTATCTAGCTGATCAAAAAGGACATAGCCCCCCCTTTGTACAGGGTTTTTATTGACGTCTAAAATTGTTTTTGGAAAATCAAGATTTTGTCTTGATAATGCAAAAACAGAAGGTATTGTTTTATTTTCCAAAGCCACATGCCAACATTGAGCAGTTTCTAAAGCATTAGCTGGTCTAAAGACATTGAGATTAGGAATAGCTCGAAGAGACGCCATATGTTCAACCGGTTGGTGGGTTGGACCATCTTCGCCTAAACCTATAGAATCATGCGTTAAAATATAGATGACTTGCCGTTCCATCAGGGCTGACAATCTCATGGCAGGACGCATATAATCACTAAATACGAGGAATGTTCCACCATAAGGAATTTTATTGCCCACAAGACTTATCCCATTCATGATGGATGCCATGGCATGTTCACGAACACCGTAGTGAATATAGTTGCCTTGGTAATGATCTTTTGAAAAGCTTTGATGAAATTTTGTATGCGTATTATTTGAAGGTGTTAAATCAGCAGAACCACCAAATAAAGGCACTTCTTGTTCCATTAAATGTTCTAAAACTTTTTGTGAAGACACACGTGATGCTTCATGAGGTTTTAAATTGATGATCTTTTCATAAAGTGAAGAGAAGATATCATTTAGGTCCAATGAATGGGGAAGCCCATTTTTAAATTGTGATTGTGCATAGACATCTTGGTGTCTTAATGATTTTTGAGACCAAATCCCTCTAATTTCTTCAGGTATTTCAAAGGGTGAATAGTTCCAATTGAGATTCTCTCTCATGGCTTGAATTTCGGCATTACCAAGTGGGCTCCCGTGAACATGATGAGTGCCTTGTTTAGTGGGGGCTCCATAACCAATGGTTGTCTTACATGCAATAAGACATGGTTTGTCGGATTGTTTTGCTTTGTTTAAAGCATCATGAATGGCGCTAAAATCATGGCCATCGATCATCATCGTATCCCAACTACAGGCATTGAATTTCTCTAATGTATTTTCAGACCTTGATAAATCTGTGGTGCCATCGATTGTAATACTATTATCATCATACAAGACGATAAGATTTTTTAAATTGAGATGCCCTGCAAGACTGATGGCCTCAAGTGCAACCCCTTCCATGAGATCTCCATCTCCACATAGTACATATGTTTTACGTTCTCTTGCTGTTGGGTTATGTGCTTTGAAATGTTCATATCCGATGGCCATGCCTATAGCATTAGCAATCCCTTGACCTAAAGGCCCTGTTGTTGTTTCAATTCCTGATGCAGGATTGATTTCTGGATGCCCTGCTGTATGGCTGTGTAGTTGTCTAAACTTTTGAAGTTCTTCTAATGTAAAATCCTTATACCCACACAAATGAAGGGTGGCATAGAGAAGCGCTGAACCATGACCAGCAGATAAAATAAATGCATCTCTTTCAAACCAATCGCCTTGTGGTGGGTAGAAAATAAGATGATTAAAAAATAATTCACACATGACATCGGCCATGCCAAGAGGTAGGCCAGGATGTCCTGAATTTGCTTTCTCAACCATATCTGCTGCTAAAAAGCGTAAAGCATTAGCGCATTCTTTTTGATTCATTATGTTGTCCTCCATGTAGTTATTATGGCAACTTTAATGAATTGTCACAATAATAAAGAGAACACAGGTAAGGCCATCTGGAATTAGAGCTAATCCCTAATATTGTCTTGATTGTAGAAACTCATTTCGTTCTTATGGACTGATTTTTTAATTTTATTTATACCCTTATTGTTTAATTCTGAATTTCCTTTATTGAGTATCTAATTTGTAATTGAAAGTTAAAAATCAAAATACAATATTCGTTTTTTATTAAATATGTTATTATAGGGTTAGTTGGAAATATCTGAGGTTAATTATGATAAGGAATAAATCGTTTCTTTTTCTGCTGAGTATGTTTATTTACATGAACTCTTCTTTTTTATGCTGGAGCATGAATGATGTTGATAGGTATTCAAACGTAGTTGGTAAACAAGGCATGCACGATATGTATATAGATAATAGCGATAGTTTTACAAGTGAAGACAGCGCATTAAGAGATAGTGAATCGCAGCATCAAAAGTCAATCGCAACTGAAATATATGCTAATGCTTGTAAAATTATTCCAGGTCTTGAAAATCCAGGGCAAATCAAGCCAGATCCAAGAAAAAGATTTACATGTGAATATGATGATGCATTTAGCCATTATAGTGCTGTTAATCAGTTACATAATCTCTTTGTCGACGCAATAAAAGGTGACGTTGAAAGTAAAGATTTGCTTGTTTTATGGCTATTACAAGACATGAAAAGTATTGATAAAAAATTCTATGACAAATATAGACAGTACAATAAAGAAGATAGCAATATTTTAAAAGCACAGATTACTCAATTGCTTCATGAATATATAGATGTGTGGGACCCAGATCTTGATTTAAAACCTGCATTTATTCTAGGCAATATTGATGATGATGTTAAGCAATGGTATATGATGTAAACATGACTTGATTTAAAGGTTTTATGGTGCATAATTTTCTGTTACGGATTTTCGTTTCTTTTTGTTTTTTTTGTAATGTTTTTGCTACTCAAAATTGGGGGTGGCGTAATAGTTTAGATGTGCAAATTTGTACTGATGATAAAAGATGTGCACTATTCAATTCTCATCAATTGCATGAACAAAGGTATCGTGAAGAACTTCGCATTGCACCTTATCTATGGTCTGACGATAATCTTCCCAATATCTGCTTAGGTAATCTTACTGTGCTTATGCAAGTAGGTATACAAGTGATACCGGTTACTGTCCCTATTCAAGAATCACTTGAAAAATACATTATTTTTTGTAGCCAAAAAGATGCAAAACTACAAAACCTTATTTTGAATCAAGAATTTAATTTTGCTCCAAAGAAAACTCATCCTAGAAATATAGACCTTCAACCTTTTTTAGAACATTATGACCTTTTACCAAAAGAAGATCCAGATACATCAGACCTTCCGTTAAAGAAAAGTAGCAGAAGTGATCAAAGGGCAAAACAAACAGCATTTGAACCTATATTTAAGCGGTAAAAAAAGAGTTTCGCATTCTTGTGAAGCTGAAAAAATGTCTTGTGCAACAAGCACTTCGTTTAATTCGCGTCAATATCAACATGCGGAACAGAAATTGATTTATTTTTTGTTGAAAGAAGATGGTGAAAATCTTAGTAAACATATTAATAAAGCGATTTATTAATTATTAGGGCATTCCTCAGGCAATTATTTACCTTATTATAAAAATATTGTAGCGCTTATTTTGCATATTCATTCTCGCTTAGATGTGTGCAAGTCATGCAGTTCAACTTTAGCAATGTTTAGCAAAAAAGCCGTTGAGATTTTAAATCAACCCTTTATAGTTTTGTCAGACCATAAGCAATTAGATGCCTCGTCATCCGCTGACCCCGCATATTTACTTGAGGCAGAAACACCAGTGCTTGTGACAGTATCTTCAAGATTACGGCGAGATTCTTCTCAAGAAACGGAAGGGTTTGATGAGCATTGGGATTTAGGTCTAGACAGAAAGCAACAAGGCCATATGATCATTCGATTGAAAGACCTTTCAAAAATTGAAACTATATCTGTTCCTGCGTCGTCTAGGCCTTTGGAATTGGAAAATATAAAAAAAGCAAGAGCAACGAGCGCACGTGAATCCGGCGAAGAAATGCGAGATTATTTAGATAGTCCAATGAAGAATTGTTATAGTATATTTCCAGATGTTTTGCAAAAACCTGGTTTTGCACCGCCTGTTTTGTTAACAGCTCAAAATCTTGAAGCAGCGTCTTCTGCTGCTGAATACAAATAATTCTTTTTGGTTCTTGTTTTGTTATTGTTGTCAATTTATAAACGATTGTATAATTTTCTGTTGGAATTGATACGAATTTTGCATCATATATCGCTTTGCCTTTTTATGATAAATATAAATCAATTAAAGTTTGCAACATTATTCATTTTTAATCAGGTCATAGCCTATGCGAATAATATGTTTGAGGGTTGTGATATCCGATAAATTTAAGGTGCCCATAGAAGTATTTCGTGTGTCTATAATTGCGTCAATAAGAGCCGCTATGTTTTCTTCAGTGGACGCTATTTTTTGAAAAAAATCCATGAGGTCTCTCCATTTTTCTTCATCCGAATCTCTTCCATATTGACCAATCAAATGAAGCGGATAAAGAGACGGCTGGCTGTTTTCAAGTTTTGTTAAGCTATCTTTCGTTGGGGCATAAAGCCCCAATTTTTTCACCATTCTCATATGAAATTTTTTTATCGTTTTTCCTCTTCGAAAATACTGATAAGAAATAAGCTTATTTTGTTTAAGATACATAAGCATATTTTCAGATTTATTGTTCATCATCATGCAGATACTCCTTTAATGTAGAGAGGTGCCATTTGATCATTTTCTCTATGTTGGTTGATCAGAACGCTGACTTGTTCTGGAGTAAAGGGTTTTCCATCAATACGAAGGTCAATCTCTTTAAGTTGAAAATCTTTAGTTCTTTTTTCAATGACATGACCTTTTCTCATAAGAAGAAATAGTGCTTGCTCCATATCAATCCAGTGACGTCTATAGTTTTGAGTTTGATTTTTATAAACGTGCACCATTTGTTGAAACGTTTTGGCTGTTGATTTTTTTAAAAGAACACACGCTAACTGTTGTTTTTGATGTTCTTTTGCTAGTATTCTTATTTTAAAGCGATGCAAGGCTTTATTAATGGCAGATGTGCTTCTGCCGATTCGTCTAGCTATTATTTTTAAACTATGCCCTTCAATGTAGAGGTTTAGTAGTTCATCTTTGTTTTCATTTGTCCATACTGTCATTATTTTAATCCTTTATTTTATGAACATTCATTTGTTCGTAAAACCATCGTCGTATATTTGAAAAAAAAATTGCAACAAAAAAAAATGCCCATGTAATTTTAATAAAATTTTAAATATCGATTATTGGATATATTAACGTTTTTTTAAATTTTCTTATCTAGATTGTTGTATATGACATGAACCAGGTGTTTTATGATTTTTTCTAAAAACGATAATCAATTGAGCAAAACTATATTATATTTTTCAATTTCAACATGCTTTTTATCCATGAATCTTATGGCAGGTCCCGATGTACAAAGTATCACCGCTCCTAAAGTATCTAGTGCGCAAGAATACAGTTTTCATGCAGGAGCTTTAATTACAAATGTTGCTCCATCAGTTTTATCTGCGAATACAAAATCAAAGTCTGCTAAAAAAGACGTAGAAATTCATGCAGAGGATATGCTTCAAAGGGGCGATGTCCTTACAGGAATATATGTGGGATCAAAGTTTTATGCTATTCGTTCTAGTGAAGAACATTATACGACACTTCAAAATTTAGAAGAAAATGGTATCACAAAAGGTAGCATATATTATGTGTTCCGCAGAAATGGTGCTGAAAAAAAACTAAGAGTTAAAATTGAAAAAGTCGGTGCTAATAATTTTGATGGTTTATCGTCTAGCAATTTCACGGTAGAAAATGCTCTTCAAAAGGTTCAGGAATTGATTTATTCAAGAAAACCTAAAGAAGTTTCGGATGAGCCTGATGTGGTTAGAAATATTTTTGGTCTCTTTTTGAAATCTGTTCAAGATTCAATGGTTTATAATTTTGACGCACTTTTTTACGCACAAGATTATAAATTAGCAGATGATGTTACGATTAATTTTGCATCAAAAATTGATACGGTATTGGCGTTGGTTGAGGAAAAAATAAATGTTTCAAACGTAAATGTATTATTAGGATATTTGGAAACCAAAGAAATATCAAAAAAAGAGCATCCTAAAGAAAACGAGAAAGCATCTGTTACTACTTTAGTCCAGATATATCAAGATCTCGTCAAAACATATAATGGTTTGGTCAAAGTAGAATCTGAAAAAATTAATCCTTTGATCGCTCCTTCATTCGAATCCATAGACTCAGCCTTAAGCACTTTCAGTACATTAGGTGCGAAGATCGTTGGTCTAAGAGAAAAAATGAATAGGAAATCTGAGCCTTTATATTATATGTATAGAGATGCAGTTGATATTGAGAAAATCATCACTATTGATCAAGCATTTTTAAAGTTAAGCGTGATTGTTAAATCCTTAGATATTTTAAAGAAAAAAGTGGATGTATCAAGACTAAATCAAGCATATCAATCTGAACGTGATGCCATGGTGAAACTGTTAAATGCTCAAACACAAAATGATGTCGTATTTCTTAAAGATTTAAAAGGACATTTTGACTCTATGCGACAATCATCTTTGTATGGGTATTGTCATACAACACTGCGCCCTACAGGTTTTTTGGTCAGAAGCTTAACACCTGGTACGTTGGCACAGCAGCTTGATTTAAGATTAAATGACATCGTTAAATCAGTAACGGTTACAAGTGTGCGTAATAAAAGGCAAACCCTATTTTTAGCTGGCGATATTTTATCAAAATTTTTTGCAGATAAAGCCCAAGGTTTATTTAAAAAAGGTGATCAAGTAAGTGCTGAAGTCATGAGACTTTCATCTAAAAAAGAAGCAGGTACTGAAAAAGTCAATATAGTCCCTTTAAATTTAACGGATGATATCCCTATTTCTAAAGTTGGTGTGGATTTTTATAATTGGTCTGAAAATTTGTGTGCAATCGTTCATTCTGGTGTTACGCGTTTTGCTTCTCAGCAACGTATAGGATTTGAAACACCTCAAGACTATATGAATAAGCGATTTTCAGAAATTGTATCAGTGTTGTTGGATTGTCTAAAGCAAACAGAAACACAAGATTTTTCAAAATTAGCTCAATCAAATTGTAATATTTCAAAATGGAATTGGAATAATGGAAAAATTCATGTGATGGCCAATCTTTTGAATATTTTAGATGCATTAGAAACAGTTTTAATGCCTCCACGAGTTAATAGCGCATCTTTAGAAAGTGGTCAAATTCCTAGTCCTATTTTTGTAGACGTCGATGTTCAGGCAGGCCTTTATAAATTGCTTAATAAAGATGTGCATACAGCTGTTGATAAGAAATTTATCCGTTTAGATGAATTGAAAGAATTTTTGATTGCCAATTGGGGTGCTGTATCAAAAATACTAAATAATGCTCAAGATTTTGATAGAGTAAAAGTTGACAAAGATTCAATGAGGACATTCCGTCAATCAATGGTTAAATTGATTGCTGTGCATAAAATTTATTCAGTTCTTCAAAAAGACAAATCTGCACATAAAGATATGCCTTCAGAGTTTGATTTGTATAGAGGGCTTGATAAAATTTTAAGTACTTTCCCTGCTCAAGATTTATCAGGAAAACAAAAAGTTAAAAGAGATGCTCATGAAATTGTAAAAAAAGATCAGATAGGAGCAACTTCTGAAAAAGTAGTAGAAAAAGATGATCAATCCCTAGGAGATAAAGCTTCTAACTCTTCAAAACCTGATAATGCAGGCAAAAAATCTGTAGTCCAAAATGAAAATAAACTTGTAAAAAAATTAAATGACGAATCTTTAAAAAACAATAATTCTGCTGCTGAAGAAAATTTGAAAACAAAGAAAAAAGAAGTTGTTGTTGAAAAACAAGAAAAATATAAAACAGTGCCTGTAGAAACATCTTCAGATGATTCATTCTTGCCACCTTTTACGGATTATTCTTTTCCAAATGAATTGTCTACTTCAGAAGCGTCAGAAATGAATGATTTGAGAAAAATGAAAGATGATTTAAACAACCAGGCCGATAAATTATTGGGAGGCTAATTTTTTTTAGAATGGGTATAAGAATATATAAGCAAAAAAAGGAGGGGCGCCTCTTTTTTTTGTTTTAAGATCGTTTTTTACTTAAATTTATTGTTTCGATTTGTTTTCTACTTTTGCCTTTACTTGATCATTTTCATTATCTGAAAAAAAAGAGTTGCCATGGAGAAAGCGGTATGATATGCTGTTAGCAGTCTATGAGTTATGCTGCTAATTTAAAAAAACGGAGAAAAATATGGGAAAAGTTATAGGAATCGATCTTGGTACAACAAATTCATGTGTAGCAATTTTGGATGGTAAAAATCCTCGCGTTATAGAAAACGCAGAAGGCGCACGCACGACGCCATCAATCGTTGCATTTACAGACAATGATGAGCGTTTGGTTGGACAGTCTGCAAAAAGACAAAGTGTCACCAATCCTACTAATACATTATATGCTATTAAGCGTTTGATTGGTCGAACATACAAAGATCCTCTTACAGAAAAAGATAAAGGACTAGTTGCTTACAAAATCGTTGAATCTGATAAAGGCGATGCATGGGTAGAATCTCGTGGACAAAAATATAGTCCAAGTGAGGTCAGTGCATTTATTTTGCAAAAAATGAAAGAAACAGCGGAGAATTTTTTGGGTGAAAAAGTGACAGAGGCTGTTATTACAGTTCCTGCATATTTTAACGATGCTCAAAGACAGGCAACAAAAGATGCTGGTCGTATTGCTGGTCTAGATGTTTTGCGTATTATTAACGAACCTACAGCAGCAGCATTGGCTTATGGTTTAGAAAAACAAGCTTCAGGCACTATTGTTGTTTACGACTTAGGTGGTGGTACGTTTGACGTTTCCATTCTCGATATTAACGATGGCTTGTTTGAAGTTAAATCAACCAATGGAGATACATTCTTAGGTGGTGAAGATTTTGACAACAGAATTATCGAATTTTTAGCTGATGAATTTAAAAAAGAACAAGGTATTGATTTGCGTAAAGATCAATTAGCTTTGCAGCGCTTAAAAGAAGCTGCAGAAAAAGCAAAAATTGAATTGTCAACTGCAATGCAAACCGATATCAATTTGCCATTTATCACGGCTGATGCAACAGGTCCAAAGCATTTAAATGTAAAATTGACGCGTTCAAAATTTGAATCTTTGGTAGATGATCTGGTTCAAAGAACAATGCTTCCATGTAAAGAAGCCCTGAAAGATGCTGGTTTATCTGCATCAGAAATCAAAGAAGTGATTTTGGTTGGTGGTATGACACGTATGCCAAAAATCATTGAATCTGTAAAAGCTTTCTTTGGAAAAGAACCTCATCGTGGTGTTAATCCAGACGAAGTTGTCGCTATGGGTGCTGCTATCCAAGGTGCAGTTTTAAAAGGTGATGTGAAAGATGTGTTGTTGCTTGATGTAACCCCGCTGTCTTTGGGTATTGAAACGCTAGGTGGTTTGTTTACGCGTCTGATTGATCGCAATACAACAATTCCAACGAAAAAAAGTCAGGTGTTTTCAACAGCTGAAGATAATCAAAATGCTGTGACGATTCGTGTGTTCCAGGGTGAAAGAGAAATGGCTGCTCAAAATAAAATATTGGGTCAGTTTAATTTGGAAAATATTCCTCCAGCACCACGTGGAATGCCTCAAATTGAAGTGACATTTGATATTGATGCTAACGGTATTGTTCAAGTATCTGCAAAAGATAAAGCAACCAATAAAGAGCACAGTATTAAAATTCAATCTTCGGGTGGTCTAACGGAAGAAGAAATTCAGCAAATGGTAAAAGATGCAGAAGCAAATGCTGAAGCAGATAAATTGGCTCGCGAATTAATTGAAGCTAAAAACCAAGCTGAAGGCATTGTTTCAAGCACAGAAAAAGCACTATCGGAAAATGGCGATAAAATTTTTTCTGAAGACAAAGCTAAAGTTGAAGAAGATTTAGCTGCATTAAAAGCTGTTACAAAATCTGATAATGTTGAAGACATTAAAGAAAAGACACAAGCTTTGATGACTTCTTCGATGAAAATTGGTGAAGCTATTTATAAAGCTTCTCAAGAAGCTCAAGCTGGAGATGCTTCTGCATCTGCTGAAAAAGGGCCTGATGAAGAAATTATCGATGTCACACAAACTTCTGATGATGATAGTAAATAGTCTAAATAATTAAATATCGTAAAAACATCTCTCGTTGCTTTTAAGGGGAGATGTTTTTATAGTATGTAACATGGATAGATATAAAGTATAAAATTATGGCACAAGACTTTTATGATGTTTTAGGCGTAAGCAAAAGCGCTTCTGATGATGAAATTAAAAAAGCATATCGTAAAATGGCAATGCAATTCCACCCTGATAAGAACAAAGGGGATAAAAGTGCAGAAGCCAAATTTAAAGAAATTAATGAAGCTTATGAGGTTTTAAAAGATTCTCAGAAAAAAGCTGCATATGATCGATTTGGTCATAGTGCTTTCACTCAAGGTGGAGGCGGTGCAGGAGGCAGCGGGTTCGGCGGTGGATTTGAAGGATTTTCAGGTTTTGCCGGTGGTTCAGGATTTTCACCCTTCAGCGATCTTTTTGAAGCATTTTTTCGTCAACAAGATGGCGGAGATTCTGGCGATTTTAATAATGCTAGGATGCAAGAAAGTCGTAAAGGCAACGATATTCGCTATAATTTAGAACTATCTTTGGAAGAAGCTTTTAAAGGTAAAAAAACAAAATTAAGATTTTCCACGTTAATGTCATGTGTGACCTGTAATGCTACAGGTTCAGCAAGTGGTGCTAAACCTGCAACATGCGGAACATGTAGTGGCAGAGGACAAGTTCGGTTTCAACAAGCCTTATTTGTTGTGGAAAGAACATGTCATGCATGTGGTGGGTCTGGTCATCTTATATCTGATCCTTGCAAAACATGCCATGGACAAGGTCGACATAAACGTGAAAAAAATATTGAAGTTGAAATTCCTAGTGGAGTAGATGACGGGGCACGTGTTCGGGTTTCTGGGCAAGGTGAAGCAGGTGTTAGAGGTGGCCCTGCTGGTGATTTATATATTTTCGTAACAGTTAAACAACATCGCGTATTCAAAAGACAACAAGACACGATTCACTGTAAAGTTCCAATTAACATAGCCCAAGCTGCTTTAGGCACAACAATTGAAGTGCCAACTATAGATGGTGGGAAGGCTGATGTAGTTGTTCCAGCAGGTGCACAACATGGTCATCAAATTAGAGTAAAAGGCAAAGGTATGCCGCATCTTCGTGGATCCAGTCGTGGAGACATGCTTGTGGAATTAAGTTTGGAAGTTCCTGTGAATTTGACCAAAAAACAAAAAGAACTGTTGGAAGAATTTTCAAGAGATCTAACAAAAGAAAAAAATACGCCATTATCACATGGCTTCTTTTCCAAGGTTAAAGATTTTTGGGATGATTTACAGAGCAAATCAGGATTATAATTGAAAAAGAAAATGAACCCTTTTTTTACGGAGAGTGTAAATGGATTTTAGATTTGTACACGTGATTGTGTTGGCTTTAGCAATTGCAGTTGCTCAGTCAATTTCTGGGTACTTTATTGGTAATGGAATTCAGAAATTTAGAATGGATGGTAACTCTGTTAAAGTAAAGGGGCTTTCTGAAAAAGAAGTAGTGTCAAACAAAGCGTCACTGAATATAGTTGTTTCAGCTGAATTGAGCGATGATGATTCTTCCAAAGAAATTCAATTAAGAAAAGAAGTTTTAGCAAAAATTTCTCAATGTATTCAACTGCTTCAAAAAGAAAGTTTTGATTTAAAATCAGATGATTTTGAATTTTTTGAAAAAACAAAATGGAAACAGTTTGATGGCAAAGACAAAGATGGAAAAATTTACACCTACAATAAAGACATAAAAGTGATTTCAGCTGGAAGTATCATTTTAACGGATGATGTTGAAAAGGCCCGCACATTTTATAAAGAATGGAACAAATTAAAAAATAACCCAGAATGGAAAAATGTTGAACTAAATATTCAATATAATTATACGGCTTTAGATAAGATTCGTGCGGATATGCTTAAAGAGTCTACGACTAATGCACGCAACATGGCAGATCAATTTGCGAGAGATTCAAAGTCCGAAGTTGGCCGAATTGTTTCAGCAACACAAGGACAGTTTGAGGTATCAGATATTCATTCAAAAGAAGGTAAGGGCTATAAGAAAAATGTTCGCGTTGTGACTAACGTAACCTTTATGTTGGGATAAATTTAAAACATCAAAGGTATGGTTTGTTCAAACATTTTTATTGAGATTTTTTAACATGAATGATAATATTATATATTGTAAGTATCTGCGGACGTGGTGAAATTGGCAGACACACCAGATTTAGGTTCTGGCGACGAGAGTCATGGGGGTTCAAGTCCCTTCGTCCGCACCATTTTAATTTGATATAAAGTGTAGGATACGAATAATATCTTAACAATATATTACAGGTAGTTATGGCACAAGAAATGAAAACATCATCTTCATTAACCCAAGTTTATGATTTAACGATATCTAAAGAAAATATCGATGCAATGTGCGACAAGCTTATTGCTAAAAAAGCGGTTAATTTTAAAATGGCAGGTTTTAGACCTGGCAAAGTTCCTTTGAATCTTGTTAGAGAGCGCTTTGTGCATGAAGTTTATCATGATGCAGTTGAAAAACTAATTCAAGATGAATGTCAAAATACTATCGTGAAAGAGAAATTAAAACTCGCCGATCGTCCTCGCTATGATGTAAAATCGTTTGAGCATGGAACCGATGTTTCCTTTCAACTTATTGTTGATAGAATGCCTGAAATTGAAATTGATGGATACGATAAAATTGCTATTCAAAAATTACAATACGAAGTTTCTGATTCAGAATTAAATGAATCAATGGAAAGATTAAGAAGTAGTATTGTTAAATTTAAAGATGCGGATGCTAAAGATAAAGTAGATAATCAAGATCGTATCACAGTTGATGTTGTTGTTAAAACAAACAACAAAAAATCAAAAAAACAAAACTTTAATGATCTCGTGTTCGTTGTTTCCGATGAAATGCATCCTATGAACATTGAAATGGTAAAACAATTAAAAGAACACAAAATTGGTGATACTTTTACATATGATTCCCAAGTGGATACGTCTGCCGAAATCGCTACTTTAGAAGTAACTTTTAAAAAACATGAAAAACCATTAACAGATGCTGTTACTGATGCAGACATCGTCGAGCAAGCCAAACAGGAAAGCATTGAAAAAGTTAAAGAACTTTTGACGGCTCAGTTAAAATCAGTTGGAGATAGAGAAGTATTTCTATATCACAAAAGAACGTTGTTCGACAAACTGTTTTCACAATTTGCTTTTGATGCACCTGCTCGCTTAGTGGAGTCAGAATTTTCACTTATTTGGTCACGTCTATTAGAAGAAGCTCAAAATCAAAACGATGCAGATCTTCTGAAGGATTTAGCAGATGAATCTAAATTAGAAGAACTAAAAGTTGAATACAAAGATATTGCCGAAAGACGCGTGAAATTAGGTATCATTGTTGGTGCTTTAGCTGAAAAAGAAAATATCAATCTTTCTCAGGAAACGATTGCTCAAATCATCATGAATGAAGCAAGAAAGTATCCAGGTGAAGAGAAAAAAGTAATTCAGCATTTCCAAAAAAATCCTGATCAATTAAAATCTTTAGCTGCTCCTTACATTGAAGATGCAACTGTTAATTTCGTGCTTTCACAAATTACAGCTGAACCAAAGAAAATTACCATCGATGATAAAAAAGCATTATTCACTGGTATTCTTCCAGGTTATGATGACGAAAATGAAAGAGCAGACTCAGTTAATGTTGAAAAACCTGCAAAAGCAAAAAAAGAAGCTTCAGCAGAAAAAAATGAAGACGATGGCGCTGTCAAAGAGAAAAAGAAAAAAACCGTTAAAGCAAAAAAAGAAGATTAAATTTTTTTGTTTAACTAAAATAAAAAAAGCGCCAACTTGAGTTAGGCGCTTTTTTTATGATGATCATAAAATGATAGATAAACGATGCTAATATTTCATACTCTTTTGAACGATCTTTAATGCATTTTCTGCAGAACTGATAATGCAATCACCCACTTGATCTTCCTTCTGTAATTCTGTGATTTCTGTTTGGTCGAGTAACATCATGAATCGCTGACAACGTATACCCAACCATGCAGTTGATAAATCAATTTGTAAACCTAATTTCTTCGTTAGGGCAGCTTTTGCATCGCAGAGAAAAATAATTTTACTCTCGTTATTAGTATCTACATGCTCTCTCCAAGCGTTCATAACAAATGGATCGTTAACAGCTATGCAGATAATTTGATCAATCTTGGATGCATAAACTTCGTTAGACTTTTTTATAAATTCTGGAAGATGCTTATTAGAGCAAACCGGGGTGAAAGCTCCAGGTAAGCCAAAGATCACTGTTTTTTTACCTTCCAAAAGCTTATGAAGTTTTACGACTTCTTGCTTTCCATTTTTAATGATGCATACAGTTAAATTTGGAATTTTTTGATTTTGACTTGGCATATTGTATATTCTCCAAAAGAAGGTCTAATAAGATTATATAATTGTTCATCAATATAGCTACTCTAAAATGCAATTAAGCGAATATTCTAATGAATTTCTCTCTAGAATAAGGTAACCTAATAGATATAATAATGAACTTAAGATGATTTTTGTCTTTATATTTTTTAATTGGTTACTTTAATTTATGATTATTTTGGGTACTCGGGAAAGTCCATTAGCATTAGTTCAGGCTAAACGAGTTGAAAGTGCTTTACAATCAGCTCAACAAGAGAAACAAGTCAAGATTATCCCCATGAAAACCCAAGGTGATCGACTTCAGATTCCTTTGGCAGATTTTGGTGGCAAATATTTATTTACAAAAGAGCTTCAAGAAGCCTTGGTTATCGGTAAAATCCATGGGGCAGTTCACTCATTAAAGGATGTCGAAGATCATCCTCTAGGTACTGTTTTAGGTGCCTTCGTCGAGCGACAAAATCCTTTTGATATCATGATTGTTCATAAAGATTTTAAAGAGATTGATCAAAAAACAACATTTACACTAGGAACATGTTCTCCTCGTCGTAAACTTCAAATTTTGAAAGTTTACCCTCATTGTATCGTTAAAGATATAAGAGGTAATGTGGGCAGTAGGCTAAATAAAGTAAGTGAAAAGTGTGTTGATGCTATTATTCTTGCTAAGGCTGGATTAAACCGATTAGGCATATTTACGGATACTGATTTGAATGAATTACATCCAGATTTAATGATGGTCGGTTTGCCCTCCGATATTATGGTTCCTGCTGCAGGGCAAGGGATTATAGTGGTAGAGTGTACACCTGAAAATGCTCATTTATTTCAAAGCATCAATAACGCCACAGTTGAAAAAATTGCGTTGACAGAGAGAATGTTTGTGAAGGCCTTTAATGGTAACTGTAGAACGGCGTTATCGGCGTATGTGCATTCTAAAAAAGATGAACCCTGTAATTATATAATGGACGGTTTTTATAAAAATAATTGGAAATCTTTGGAATTGAAAAATTTCCAACAGCGTGATTTAGTAGATATCCAAGAAGAAATTCATTTATTTGTTCAGAATTTTGGTTAGTCAATTCTTCAGATACTTAAGAAAATAAATGAATGAATTTATTTTTGAATTCATGAATATGATGATTAATAGATAGGGTTACATTTTTTCTGATATGCACTAGAGCTAGGGAAAAATCTTTAATGTTTCTTCGTCTATGGTGAAAGTAACCATCGTTTTTTTTTGTGTGTAACACTAAAACTACGGTTGGATCCTTATAATGTAAAAGGGTCAAAATAGCTTGGTCGTGACGATGATCTATAAAATCTTCAAATTCAGGCTCAGTCGAAAATTTCTTATCGGTTAACAGTCGTTCATTAGTGCAAAGATCAAGCCATTGTTTGATGTACTTCATGGATTGTGGTGATTTTTTGATAATGATAGAGCGAGCGTCTAGTTGAAGGTCATCCCTATATTTTTCATTCATATCCATAATTTTATAAGTTTCTTTTTTGATATATTTCCTGTTTGTATGGAAATTAAAAAAAAATACTAAATCTTTTTTGGAGTCCGTCATTTTTTCAATATATTTATCAATATCTCCCGTGAAAGATAATCCTGCATCGTTATACATGACGATGGATCCTTCGGGAAGAGATTCCAATGTTTTAAGAATAAAATAGGGCTTCCATAACCAATAACCAGATCCGCGTTTTTGATTTAAAATATGTTTATTTGCTGCGAAAAAAGCTTGATCAATATGTTTCAATTTATAGCTAATCAAGATATCAAACTTTTTATTGATAGCTTTTGTCAGTGCATAATTGGCGTTTGCATCGTACGCATCACCGTGTGAGAAAGTAATGTATGCCTTTAAATCGTTGGTCTTGGATTTAATGGGTGTAACTATTGAAATATCTGTTGACAAGATAAAGATGTAAAACACTGATATTAGCAGTGCTAGCGCTGATAAAAATATAAATTTATTCTTTTTTAAAAAGGTCGGGATCATTTAAATTTAAAACAGGTATACAATTTTTATTAGATTCTAAATGAGTCAAGCCTAAAATGTCTATGAAAATAAATTTAAATTTTTTATAGATAAAGCATTTTGTTTTATCAAACAGTGTCTTTTTTTGTGACCCTCTAAGATATGAATGTCCACCATATTGGGGATTCTTTTTATCCCTTATCATTATTTTGATAGGCATAGTGTTTTTAAACGTATAATCAGTAACGTTTTGTTCTTCGGGAAACATGTAAAAAGGTTTCAGAAAGAGAACGTCACTTCGATTTTGAATATATTTATTCAAATGACTTTCGTCATGTACTGTTGCAATGATATGATCTTTTAGATCTGCGTTAATATTAGCAAAACAAGTTTTGATTAGCTGTAAATAAAATTTACTTTTTCCTCCATTGACTCCGCCTTGTACATAATATTTTTCACCTTTATCTAATGAGATATAAGCTGTGGAGCTAGGGTTTCTATCGTATGGAAATTGAGAATAATTTTGTTCAAAATAGGTAGGGTAAACGCTCATAACAAGATTATACTCCCCTGTAGGTAAAATTTCTGTTCCTATTGGGGAAATAAATTTCGCATTGGCATTAATGTAAAAAATGTAATCATATTCTTTAAGACGTTCTTCGATTCGAAGAAACATGTGAAATCTCATGAGTGCATCATAGGGCCATCCCAATTGTTTTTGATGAATAATATGTACATTAGGATTGTTATGATACTTAAAATTTTCTTGATCTGTAAAAATAAAATAGTCTTTGGGGTGATTTTTTAAAAACATTTTTTCAGATGATTCGTAAAAATCATCCCAAAAAGTTATATACCTCCCTGTAGCAATATACAAAACAGCAATTTTAAACGGTTTGGATATAGGGTTACTATTTGAGGGAATGGAGTTTGCCCAAAGATTACAATGCCCGATAAGGCAAAGAGAAAGAAAAATAGTTTTTATATTAAATAAGAATTTGAACATATTGAATGAATTTAAGCTTTTTATAGTCGAGTGTGCAGATTCTGAACTTATTTTGCAAGTTTTTTCTTGGGTTGAATTGTTTATTCTATCTCGTTCACCACGTAGGCGTTCTTTGACATGTTCTATTGGTCTAAGGTAACTTTCAGTAGGAAGAATATCAATCTCTCTCAATAGCGATCTGTAGAGAGGAGAAGAATGTAGATTATATGGATAAGATCCAAAATTCCGTGTGTGCTCCCACATCTAAGTCTGCTGGACAAGGATCTGCACCATACATTATTGCTATAGGCGCGCATTTATGTACCCAAGAATGACCTAGGTAATCCTCTCTAAGTCTCCCACAATGAAGAGGATGAGGCACATAAATGTCAGTTCCACCTATACTTATTGTGCTATGCTTAGCAAGGTTGAAGTCTGCCCCACTTTTTCCTAAAAGATGGATTATCTTCAGTCTATCACCATCGTAAACATCTGCTTTATAATAGTAGACAGGATCAAGTGAAGCATGCGCTAACGTATAACGTTGGCGATACCTCCAAGTATCTAAATTGTCAGAATTGACATCTTTAACCACAGAAAGAAATTTTTCAACCGTCTTAACTTCTCCAAAACATACAGCTAATGTTATATTGCGAATCTTGGGAAAGTCATAATAAGTTTCAATTCTACCATTTCTTCCTGCTACAGGTCTTGAAATAATGGAATATTTTTTTCTTCTGATTCAGCATTATCAAATTCAGTCACTGCTTCTTGAAGAACATTTCTATAATATCTAGTAATTGTGCTGCGTTTGCTTTTAGCTTTAAAGTTTTTAGATGGAGCATCTAATTCTTGTTCAGGTCTATTATGATACGAATGAATGGTTTAGTATTTAATTTCAGCTGGTAGAAGATTAATGCTAAAAAGAGGGTTATATAAAAATAGGTATGATAAAAATAATTTTTTTTTATTTTTAGATTGTCTTTAAATTGATTCTTGATCATATTTATTTACTAAAAAAAGGCTAAATGTGACTTTATTAATTCTTGATTCAACTGTCAATATCCACAATATGGGGAATATTTCTTTATATTTTGTTCAAAAGTCTAGAAATATTTAAATTTATGATGAATGTAAATTCATTTTGTAAGAGAGGTATGCTATTATATTACTATATTTAAATTTAAAAAAGTTCTTTATGATATTTAATAGAAAGATGAATGTCTTAAAATTTGCCTCCATTTTAGTAGTTATTTTGACACTTGGTATTTTGGCTATTAATAAGGTTAATAAATATTATAGATATGGTAAGTTTGATTTTTTGAAAACATCCACAAATGCTCCATATCTTGTATCAGAAGGCTTTGAGAATCATATTACAGCCTCTTTAACTGGACGTTTAGGCAATCAAATGTTTGTTTATGCTACAGCTTATGCATTAGGTCAAAAATTACATAAATCTGTAGCTATTGCAAAGACATATTGTGATAGAACTTACGATCTAGGAATTTTTGATATTCCTCAAGACTTTAATGACATTAAGAAAATATGGTCTGTTCGTTCTTGGTTTACGCCTTCTAGTCGCAAAGCTTCTCTTTGGGATCAAAATTGGTTTTATTATGATGATTCTATTTTAGAAATTTCAGCAAAGCAAAAAAATATAGTTATTAAGGGACATGTGCAAAGCCCCATGTATTTTGAAGAATTTGCTGATGATTTGCGTAATAAAGTTTTTGTTCTGAATAAAGATTTAAGCAAAATTGCAAAAGGGTGGAAGACAAAAATTAAAGCGGCTAAAACTTCTGTTGCTCTTCATGTACGCAGAGGCGATTACCTTAATTTCACTATTTTTAACGGACCCGATATTAACTATTATAAAAGTGCTGTTCGTTTAATGATGGATATATTTGGTGAAGACATTGAAATCTTTATCTTTTCAGATGATTTTGACTATATTAAACAAAATTTCTCATGGATTAAAAATGCACATTATGTAAACAGTGATTCACGATATCCCTACGAAGATATGTTTCTCATGTCTGAATGTCACCATAACATCATTGCGAATAGTTCCTATAGCTGGTGGGGGGCATATTTGAATAAAAATAAAAAGAAAAAAGTCATAGCACCAATGCATTGGTTTTCTAAAGAATATCAACTTTATAAATGTCCAACGATTGACTTATATCCGAAAGAATGGATTCTTTTAAAATAGGTTATTTTAAGCAGCCCTTCATACTGTATGTAGGGTTTAATTTTTCATTGATCATTTTCTTTTCTAGATCATTCCATGGTTCGTGTTGATGGACACCAGACAGGGTAAATAAACTATGGATTCCGTACTGGTTGGCTCCGGCTACATCGGTATGAAGGGAATCACCCAACATGATGAGCCGATTTTTATCTAAATGATTTTGAAATCTTGATGCTTCTTGTATGGCAAGATCAAAGACTTCTTGGTATGGTTTCCCAAAAATGATTAAATTTATTTCATCTTGGATGTTTAATTCTTTAGTTATTTCTATATATTGATCAGCTAGTGTACCTGCACAAATATATTTTGAGTCACCTATATAAACGTGTCTGTCAGCATTGGCGCAAAGAACAGGTAAGCGAAGGTGGGCAATTTTAGTAAGGACTTCGGTAAATTCTGCAGCGGACGTGGTCCATTCTTCTGTTCCTGTCAGAAGAACAAAGTCAGCTTCATCTAAAGGAACAGATGTGCATAGATTTTCAAAAAGTCCAAAAACACGTTCTGGCCCCATGTGATACAATTTTTGACCTTTGTAATGTGTTTCCATATGTTGCCTGCAAACTAAACCTGATGTGATGACGTCATCAAAGAGATGATCTGCATCAATATTCATATTCGTTTGAAGGAGTTGTTTTACCATATCTGGAAGAAGAGGTGCATTAGATATAACAATTAAAGTTTTACCTTGTTCTTTTAGTTTTTGAAATACGTCTATGGCACTTGGAAAAGCTTCTTTTCCATTATGGGTTAGTCCCCATAAATCAATAAGATAAACATCGTAAAGATTTGAATAATCTAACAGGGACGAAATAATCTGTGTCATTTTGTATCGTTTTTTTGAAACCTAAATCGAAGATAGCATAAAAAAAACCCGCTATAAAGCGGGTTTTAATTTTTTAAGGTGAAGAAACTTAGTCTTTGGTAGTATCTTTTTTATCCTCGGATTTTGCATCTTCATAAGCAGATGCTTTTTTATCATCTTTTTTTTCTTCAACTTTTGTCGCTTTGACATTTTTTTCAGATTTTTTCGCTGGTGCTGAATCAGAAGCTTCATTAACAACTTTTATTTCTTTATCTAATTCTTCTTGGGTCATTTTTGGTGATTGTGTAATGTCTTCACCTTTTTTAACGCGAATAGCAAGTTCTAGATAACCTTCGAGTCTTGATGGTGGTACGTTTACAAGTTTTCCATCTGAATTTTGTGCAAAGATTGTTGGGAATCCATCAATAAGTTTTTGAACCACCGAGTTGTTGGCATTAATAACAGATTTAACTGTTTTGTTATCAAATTCTGTTCCGAATTTTTTAGAATCTAAACCAACTTTATCTGCAAGCAATAAGAAGGAAGCTTTATCTGAACCGTGTTTTTCATCCACAAGACCTAATAAGAATTGTGCTGCTTTATCACCGTCTTGTAGTCTTGCTGTATAAACTGCATTGGCAAGATTTTCAGATGGCTCTGGATTAAGAAGAGATCCGATCACAAAGTGGAATTGAACCATTTTTGTTTTCTTTGTTAAATCAGATGCAATTTTCACAAGATTGTGACAGTGCGGGCAAGACAAATCGATGAAAGCAAAAAGCTTAAGAGTTGCTGACTTTGGGCCAAAGGTCACTGCATTTTTTTCAAATTCATCTTTAAGAACCGTTGCAGCTTTTACCTTTTCGTCACGATCTTTTTCTTGTTGTTTTTGCATGCCTTCTTGCATTGCTTTCATGAATACATCACTTTTACTTTTTACAAGTTCGAGCATGATTTCTTCTATTTGTTTGGCTTGTTCTTCGTTAAATTTACCAGACATTTCAATTTTAGAAGTAGCAGCAGATTCTGATTTTGTTGTTTCTTTTTCAGATTTTGTGATTTCTGCTTTTTTGTCTTCCATAGGTCTATCACTGGAATGTGGTTTTGACATAAGAAGATATGCAACTACGGCAACAGCAGTTACACCAAGGGCTGCCATCATGTTTTTTTGGTTTTTTTGAGGAGTGGTATTCTCTTGATTTTCCATAGTAATAAACTTGTTTAAAATTTTCCTAAATTTAATTTTATTCCCTTCAGTGAAAAAGGCAATACTTTTGGCATTGTTTTTGCAGTTATTTTTTTGATGGCTATGAATTTGCGTTGATATGAGTTTAGATTATTTAAAAAAACCGGATTTGAATTCGTCAAATCATCCGATTTTTGAAAAGAAGGTTAGTCAAGCCCCTCAATCCTGTCAAGATTTTGATCAAAAAAGAAGCAGTTTTCAAGAATCGCTTTTAACAGTTGAAAATAGCACTTTTGTAAAAAATAATGCTCATATTCGAAACGAACCTAGTCCTCAACAAGACAGAAATAAACATTTTAGTGAACAACAAAAACAAGCGCCATTGGATATTTTTCAGTTAAAGGGTTCATATGTGAACTTTTCTCCGGTAGATTTAGGAAATCAAGATCTTGCATTTTTTATTTTGAATTCTGAGACTTTGCCGAATGAAGATCCGTTGAATAATCAAAGAAAGGAAAATTTTTCTGATGAACCTTTTCAGGTAAGTACATATTTTATTCCTCTTCAAATGATGACTAAACAAAAACAAAATGATTTTTCTCAACACGTAGATCTTTTGTCTATGAAAGATTTCCCTGTTGAGAAAAACAGTTCCTTTCAAAATCATCAAATTTTGCATGATAAACAGAAAATAGCCATAAGGTCTTCACATCCATTTTTAGAACAAGAAGGTTTAATGTCTTTAACAGTTAAAGACTTGCCTCAATCTCATCTTTTATCTCAACAGTTATTCAATCAGCAATCACCTTTGGTGGAATGGTCAAAATGTATGTTTGATAATGAAATGAAAGAAGATAATGCGATAGATAGTATTGATAAGATATCTGAATTTGATATCTTGAATAAGACAAGATATCCTAAAAATGTTAGAGGGGCGTCCCCAAACGCAGTGGATGGGATTGAAGATTTTGCGGAAAAAGGCAGCCAAGATTCATCGATGAATTTCATGCAACAACAGCAAAAAGTTGCATCATCGACGATTACTGAAAACATTACTGTTATTGAAAGTTTAATGACGCAAATTAATGGGCGTTTGAAACGACAAACAGACCTTAGAAATTCACATATTGATTTTGATATCAAACATAAAGATTTTGGTGATATCTCTATTTCTTTGCAAATTCAGGATGGTGAAGTAAGAGCATTGTTTAAAGGAGAACATTATGAATTTAGGAATTTACTCAGACAAAATCTAAGTTCAATTTCTAAACTTTTTAAAGACATGAATCTTGAATGTCAAGAGCATGCAATCAACATTATAAAGAAATAGGGAATAAAAAAATGGGAATGGTAGAACCTAGTAGAGATTTAGCAATCTACGCAGATAAAGCAAAGAATTCAGCAATGCTTGATCAATTGAAAATGACATCTAAGAATGAAGAAACCGATGATGAAAAAAAAGTAAAAGGTTGGGATTTTAGGCATCATATTCGACAGGATGCTGAAAATAGTTTGCATACTAGTTTGAATCAAACAGCTGCAGATCAGGTTCAGTTTGCACAAAAAATATTATTGCAACAGTTGAAAAATCAGTTTCCAGGCAATGAATTTGATGCGACAAAGATGGTTGAATCTATGATGAACATGTTGCAGATTGCACAAAATGGTCAATTGAACGAGACCCAGCAGAAAAATCTAGAGATGAATCGTGCCATGATCAACAACAATTTAGCCATGCTTCAGGGTAGAACTATTGAATTTAAGTCCGATAAATTTGATTATGCTGGTGGAGAACAAGGAATAACTTTGGTATCTCCAGAACCTGCATCGATTGAATACTCCATATACAGAGAAGGAGATGAAAGTCCTGTATTCCAGGGTGAAATGAGAGGTCAAATGGGATCTAATTACATCAAATGGAATGGAACAGATCAAAATGGTGAAGTCCAACCAGAAGGCATTTATCGTATTTATGCTGTTGCCAAAAATGATCAAGGTGGTGTGGTCGATATTGAAACGCGCGTTGTGTCTAAAATAACAACAATTGACTATGATTCTGGATCATTAGGTGTTCCTTTTGCAGGGTCATTGCCTGTGTATAATCTTAATCGCTTGATGGATACTGTCCGCCCTTATTTTGATTCAGGTGACATTCAAACTAAAGAAGTAACAAATTAACATTACAAAATAATAACGAGAAAGGTTTAAAAATATGGGGATGGATTTAAGTACATCTGTGAACGCTTTAAAAGCGTATGCACTATGTTTAAAGACTCATGGTGAAAACTTAGCCAGCGCAGGAGCCATTGCAGGGCGATTTAAAGAAATTTTAGTAACAGGTTCGGTGTCTATTAACAATACAACCGTTGCTCCACAAAATCAGGTGTTTACGCTGGATCAAAAACCTATACGATACATCGATCAAGTGGGGGCACCCCAGGCATCGCCAGAACCTTTGAATTTTTCAATTATTGGTCGTGGTATGGTTCCGGTAAAAGACGCATCTGGAAATTTAGGCTATTGCCGAAACGCAACGTTTGCTATGGATAAAGATAAAAAATTAGTCAATTCATTAGGGCAATCATTGCAAGTTTTTAAAACAGATGAAACTGGAAGATTATTATCCACGGTTAATCCTAAAAATCCTGAAACATTAACAACACTGAATTTGAAAGATCAGTATATTCCACCTAAAGCTTCATCAAAATTAGATGTTGTAGCAGAACTTCCCGTAGATGCATCAAGTGGTAATCCCACGCCATGGGCTATGACAGTAATAGATTCAACAGGGCATGCGAATACGCTAGATATGCATTTTACAAGAAGTACTGTTCCTGCTGGTATTGCTGGTGCATACGCTTGGAATGTTTCTGTGTCTGATCCCAATGGTTTAACAACATCTATTAATAACGCTTATAAACAAGCAGATCCTGAAAATACAGAAACATACGGTACAATTAAAGTTATTTTTGATGGCAATGGTGCTGTTCTTGGATATTATGATTCTGCAGCTAGTGGTACAGAATTAAGTGCTACACCTCCAAATTTGCTTATTGATTGGGGCAATGGAAGTATGATATCAGACATTTCCATGAACTTAGGTGAAATAGGATCTGTTCAAAATATGAATGTATCCGCTATTGATAGACCTAAAAATGCTAAAATCAGTGCTAACGGTTATCAAGCCGGAGAATTTTCTGAATTTGTAATTACTCCAGATGGATACGGTGTTATTAATTATACGAACAACCAGAATTTGACGTATTGCAGAATTCCATTATCATTATTCCCTGATGCTAATTCTTTAGAAGAAGTATCTCCAGGTGTTTTTAGGCCTAATTTATATTCAGGTGCTGCAGATTATTTTTTTCCAGGTGAGGCTGGTACGGGGCTATTAAAGACCGCACATAAAGAAGGATCTACCATCGATTCTACAGATGTTTATTTAAAAATGATTGACGATCAAGCTAATTATATCAGCAATATCAAAGCTATTGAAGTCAAGAAAGATACATTTAATAGATTGATGCAAAGCACTTAATGATTCAAATGGTGGATCTGTTCCCATAAATGATTCAAACCCTGACTAAGATCAAGCGCATTTGGAAATTTACTCTTAAGCCAAGTGCGTTGTCTTTTGGCATACTGCCGTGTTTCTATGGTTATTTGTTCTTTTAAAACATCAAGAGATCTTTTGTTTTTTAAATAATCCAATATGCTCCAGTACCCTAAAGCATGTTTTATTGGGCAATGGATATCGGAGACACTTTTTTCAAATTTTTCTGCTTCATGGATTACGTGTTGATCAATCATCAGATTAATTCTGTGGATAATTTTTCTTTCTAAATCTTCTCTGCAAGGATTAAGGACACAAGGGATGATAGTATTGAAATTGAATTTTTGTGCACGTTTCCCTTGATACTCACGTATGGATAACCCTGTTTGCAATTTAATAGATAGCGCTCTTTTAAGGCGTTGAGGATCTTGTGGGGGATTGTATTCAAGAAGAAGTGGATCAATTTGAAAAACATGATTTTTGAAATCTTGAAATTCTAAAGTGTTAAAAATATCGTCGATTTTGAATATCGTTTCTTCTGTGATCGTTGGAATACTGGATAATCCATGTGAAAAACAATTAAGCCAAAATCCTGTTCCACCAACCATGATAATCCAGCGATCATCAAGATGATTTTGCTGTATACACTGTTCAACATCCAAAAGCCAATCTGCAACAGATCCTTTATGATCGTAAGATCTGTGGTCGTAAAGATAATGAGGTGCTTGTTTTAATTCGCAATCAGATGGTTTTGCCGAAAGAATGGGAAGTCCTTGATACCATTGCAACGAATCAAAGTTGATAATGGATCCATTCAATTTCTTAGCAATTTCAATAGCACATTTTGTTTTGCCACTTGCCGTTGGTCCAAATATGGATATGACGTTAAGTGGCTTCATTTATGAATGTAAAGCTTTGTCAAAAGCAGCCCACGCTGCTTCTTTGATGGCTTCATTTAATGTGGGGTGTGCATGACAAGTGCGGGCTATATCTTCAGATGTTCCTGAAAATTCCATAATCGCAATGACTTGTGAAATTAGCGTTCCTGCATCGTGTCCAACAATGGAACAACCTAGAACTTTATCGGTATGCGCATCTGTTAAAATTTTAACAAAGCCTTGCTTGCGTCCTATGGCTTTAGCGCGGCCATTGCCATTGAATGTGAATTTGCCAATTTTATAGCTTACATTTTCTTTTTGAAGGTCTTTTTCATTTTTTCCAACAAATGCAATTTCAGGATGTGTATATACAACACCTGGAATCAGATTGTAATTAACGATAGCTGCGTGTCCCGAAATAATTTCTGCAACAGCGATGGCTTCTTCTATAGCTTTGTGGGCAAGCATGGGGCCTTTGATGCAATCGCCTATAGCATAAATATGGTTAAAATTGGATTGATAGTCATGATTGACATCAATATATCCATGCTCATTTGTTTTTAATCCGATACCATCAAGATTCAGTTTGTGCGTATTAGGGGTTCTGCCCACACACACTAAGATGTGATCACAATCCATAATTTCAGGTTTATCTGCGCGTTCTAGATTATCTACAAGATGCAGTGCCAAAGGGGGAATAGCATCTCCATGAACACGTTTTTGTGACTTGTTATTTTCTTTTCGTGTAAGTCCTGCTACAGAGTGATTGAATTTAAAGATTATGCCTTTTTTTTCAAAATGTGCAAGAACAGTTTGCTGAACATCAGTATCTAGGTTGTTTAATATGCTTGAACTTGCATCAATAATAGTAACGTGTGCACCAAAATCGTGCCATGCATTCCCTAATTCTAGACCAATATATCCACCACCTATAACTACAAGATGTTTGGGTACATGATGAAGATTTAAAATACCTGTCGAACTTAAAATATCTTTTTCATTAATTTCTAATTGATCATGCAGTCTTGATACAGAGCCTGTGGCGATGATAATATTTTGACCTGTTATAGTGAATGAATCATCGTGTTCTGTGACAATTTTTACGGTGTATGGATCTTCAAAAGAAGCTAAACCATGGTATGTTTTAATGTTATGTTTTTTAAACAGATGAGAAATACCGTGCGTCAGTTCGTGAATCACTTTTTTACGATGGGTATGAACCTTTTCAAGATTAAGATCTGCACCATTACATTCAATACCAATCGTTGAATAATGGTTTTGAACTTCACTATATTTGTGTGCTACATCCAAAAGCGTCTTTGATGGAATGCACCCAATGTTTAAACACGTTCCCCCAAGAGATGCATTTTTATCTATAACAGCTACTTTTTTGCCCAGTTGTGCAAGTTTGATAGCAGCCACATAGCCGCCTGGACCAGAACCAATAATGATGCAGTCGAAATCTTTCCTTTGATGTTCCATCTTCTTTTTTTTTAATGACATTGTGAATCCTGAACAATCATAAAAAAATAGTATTAATTATAATTTAAGATTTTGTTTTTTTCTAATTCACAGACCTTTGATAAAAAGTCACTTAAAGGAAGAGTTTGAGTTTGAGAAGATCCTAAAGTTCGAATGGTAACAGTTTGGTTATCCTTTTCTTGTTGTCCAACAACAACGATAAAGGGGATTTTCTGTAGAGAGTGTTCTCTGACTTTATAACTGATTTTTTCATTTCTAATGTCAATTTCTGCACCAATCCCCAAATTTAAAAGTTCTTGATGAATGTGGGTTGCGTAGCATTCACTGTCGCTTGTAATGTTGGCTACCATCACTTGCGTTGGAGAAAGCCAGAAAGGTAATTTTCCTGCGTAATGTTCAATAAGTACACCCATGAATCTTTCTAATGATCCAAGGATTGCACGATGAAGCATAACGGGGCGATGTTTTTTTCCATCATCCGCTATGTATGTTGCATCAAGTCGTTCTGGTAATAAGAAATCGACCTGTAATGTTCCGCATTGCCATTCACGATTTAAACAATCTTTCAATGTGAATTCAAGTTTAGGGCCGTAAAAAGCACCTTCACCTGGATTATGAATAAGTTCTAGGCCTGCTTGTATGGATGCGCTTCGCAAAGCTTCTTCTGCGGTGTCCCACATTTCATCGGTTCCACCTCTTTTTTCTGGACGATCAGAAAATTTCACTTTCACTTCATTGAAACCAAATTTTTCATAGACATCTAATAACAGTTTGCAAAATTTTTGTGTTTCAGAAGATATTTGATCAGGTGTGCAAAAAATATGGGCATCATCTTGGGTGAACGCACGAACACGCATTAATCCATGCAATGCTCCGGATGGTTCGTTGCGGTGGCAACTTCCAAATTCAGACATTCTTAAAGGTAAATCTCTATAACTTTTGACGCCCTGTTTGTAAATTTGAACATGGCATGGGCAGTTCATGGGTTTGACGGCTAATGTTTTTTCTTCAGATTGAAGCGTAAACATATTTTGTCCGTACATATCCCAATGGCCTGATGCTTCCCAAAGAGAACGATCAACAAGCTGTGGGGTTTTTACTTCGACGTAATCTTCTTTATCAAGATGTTCACGAATAAAGTTTTCAATTTTACGGTAAACTTTCCATCCTTTGGGATGCCAAAAGATACTTCCCACAGCTTCTTCTTGGATGTGAAACATTTTAAGTTCATGACCAAGGCGACGATGGTCACGCTTTTCTGCTTCTTCTAAAAAGTGAAGATATTGATCAAGCTGTGCTTGTGTAGCCCAAGCTGTTCCGTAAATACGTTGAAGCATAGGATTTTTCGAATCACCACGCCAATAGGCGCCGGCCACTTTCATCAGTTTGAAAGCTGTTCCAATTTTTCCTGTGGATGGAAGGTGAGGACCTCTGCATAAATCGATGAATTTACCTTGACGGTATAAGGTAATCATTTCAGTTGAGGGGATACTTTCAATAATTTCAGCTTTAAAATGTTCGCCAATCGATTTGAAAAACTCAACGGCTTTGTTTCTATCCCATTCTTCACGAATAAAGGCGTCATTGCGATTAATGATCTCGTGCATCTTTTTTTCAATTTTTACCAAATCATCTGTGGTGAATGGTGTTTCAATAAAAATATCATAATAGAAACCATTTTCAATAGATGGCCCTATGGTGATTTGTGCATGGGGATATAATTCTTTAATGGCTTCAGCTAAAACGTGTGCTGCATCATGGCGAATGATTTCAAGGCCTTCTGGATCGTTTCGTGTGATAATTTCTAATGTGCATTCTTTGGGAAGAACGCGTGTTAAATCCCACAATTGTCCGTTGACATTAGCTGCAACAGCTTCTTTAGCGAGTTTTTTCGAAATGGATTCGGCAATATCAAGAGGGGTAGTCGAGGATGCATACTCTTTTTTTGTACCGTCTTTTAAAGTGATTATATGCTCCATATACTCTCTTGAGAAATAAAAATATCTTTCAATATTTAATCAAAATTGCAATAAATTGTCAACGATGATAACGTTTTTAAAGAGATGAATGATTATAGGATATGAATGTGTCGGGAAATACGTGGGGTCATGTTTTTAAACTTACGACTTTTGGTGAAAGTCACGGTAAAGCATTGGGTGGTGTTTTAGATGGTGTTCCTCCAGGAATTTTGTTGGATTTATGTGAAATTCAAAAAATTGTTGATAGGCGTAAACCTGGAACTTCTACCTATGTAACGCAGCGAAAAGAAGAAGATCAGGTTGAATTTTTATCGGGCTTATGGGGTGGTAAAACAACAGGGACTCCTTTGATGTTTATGGTCAAAAATACCGATCAAAAAAGCAAAGATTACGATAATTATAGGGATGTGTATAGACCAGGACATGGTGATATGACATACGACCATAAATATGGGATAAGAGATCATCGTGGTGGGGGTAGAGCATCTGCAAGAGAAACAGTTTCAAGAGTTATTGGTGGTGCCGTTGCGTTACAAATTTTGAAATCCCTTTGGCAAACAGATTTATTTATTCGTACATGCGTTGTTCAATTGGGGAAACACAAAGTTCTCGACCCTGTTTTAGATTTTGTAGATTGGGATTTTGTCGCATCAAATCCTTTAAAATGCCCATGCCCAGATACTTTGAAACTTTGGCAAAAAGAGATGGATATTTTAATGGATTCTGGGCAATCTGTAGGTGCCAATATTTATATGGAAACAACAGATTTAAAAATAGGGTTAGGTGCTCCTGTGTTTGATAAATTAGACGCAGATTTGGCTAAAGCGTGGATGAGCATTAATGCTGTGAAATCTGTTTGTTTAGGAAAAACATTTGATATTGCGTCAACCGACCAAGGCTTTGATGAAATGCAAATGAAGGATGGATCTTTGCGATTTAGTGGTAATCGGGCAGGTGGAACGTTGGCAGGTATATCGACAGGTCAGCCTATTGTTGGATTAATAGGATTTAAACCAACCAGTTCAAATTTAGTGAACCGACAAACCATTAATGCACAAGGAGACAATGTGGAAATTAATATATCTGGTCGCCATGATCCATGTGTTGCATTAAGAGCAGGGCCTATTGTGGAGGCCATGACAGCACTTACATTGCTTGATCATTATTTATTGCATCGCGGCCAATGTGGAAATAGATGATAGGGCTTTTTAGTTATTTTATGGAGTATTTATAATCGATGACCCTGTAGTTACAGGGTCTTGAAAAAAGTACCAAAGCATGTTTTTATTCATAGAATGATAAATTCAATATTTTGAAGAGCATCGATAACATCCTGACGGTATGTGCTTAGTGTTCCTAATGAGTTTAAATAATCTATAGCTTCTTCAGCTTTGGATCGAATAAATGCTTCATCATTATCGTTCAATTTAAAGCTATGAAGATCTATTTTATAAGATGAAGCGTGCTCTTTGATAATTTTTATTCTGATATTCGATATTTTATTTCTATTTTCGGTGCGCAATCCTGCTTCAAATCCGTTGGGTGCTGTATCTAAGTATTGTGCCTGAATTTCTGCAAACAAAATGGCAGAATAATCAAGAAGATATCGATGATCAATGGTATGGCTTGTAAGCTAAATTAATGTCCTCTGCTGTGTCTGGTATGGATGGTGTTACCTGGATCCCTAATCCATCCTGTGCTTCAAGTGGATAACCTATTCCCATTCCTAATAAAAAACGTAAAATATAGAAAAAATTACCACCATGAGAGATATTCAACTTTTGATCAAGTGGCATGTCAGCGTAACTACTATAAGGTGCTCTGACATGAACGAGTTGTGGGGTTGCTGTAGGATCACAGGAAAGAAGGTTTCGAGATTTTTGAGCAACCTTTTGGATTTCTCGTTTAAATAGATTTTGTATGAAAATTGCATCTTCTATGCTTTGACGTTTAAAGGCTTTATCAAGATTTTCGCGATCCTTGTAATTAAAAATCCTGCATTTATTCACTATATTTAAATATGTAAATCCATAGTATTTAAGTAAAGGAAAATCAAGTTCTTCTGCAGACTTATCAATGGATGCAAGAATTTTTTCATAATTCTCTAAAAGATCATTAATTCTTGCTTCCCTCGTGTGACCAAGTGCTATCTGTGTGTCGAAATCAACATCTATTTCTTGTGCAGAAATAGATGAATGTGTCAGTTGAGATGTTATCTCTGATGGTGTTTCCACGCAATATGAAGGAGTTGTGACGACAGAAGATAGAGTGATAAGTGAGAGTATATGCTTTTTCATAAATTTAACTTTTATAATCTTTGATTTTTTAAGATAGTATAAATGTTTTTATTTTTGATAACAATATTTAAAATAATTAATCTTTTATTGTAATATTGTGGTTGCTTTGTTTGAATGTAATCCCTTGAATCAGCGTGCTTAATCGTTCATAATTGAAAATAAAAACAATATTATTTTCAAGTTAAGAGTGCGTTTGTGGCAAAAAAAATAAGCATTAATCCACAAATCTTATGGCATGAGGGCATGTTATTGTCTCCTCATCATTTTCAACAGTTTGAATTAAGATTTAATCATTTATTAGCATCTCAGAAATTTGTAAGCTCTCCTTATGCCTGGGGTGTCATTCGCATGAGCATTGATCGCACCAAAATTCAAGATGGTGTTTTTAGTATTTCAGAATTAGAAGCATATTTACCCGATGGTACATTCATTCAATATTCTTCTTCAGATCATCGTCTAATGTCTTTAGAAATTGATTTAAGAGAAACAGCTAAACATACATCCTCTGAGACACATAATTTATATTTATGTTTGGCTTTGAGTGATGCAGTCTATGCAGAAAAATCAAGATATTACCCAATTGAAGGTGTTGATGTTCAAGATTATTCCATGCCCGATAATATTGTAGCTGTCACACAGTTATTTCCATCATTATCTTTAGTAGTGTCAGAATATTTACCTGTTGGATTCACAGGATTTAAACTTGCTTCTCTCGATTTAAGAGATCAATTTTCTTATGACGAATACATTCCTCCTTGTGTTTATTTATCTAAGGAAATGATTGTTTGGAAAAAAGCACAAGCCTTATCGTCTAAAATGCGTGAAAAAGCGCTTATGCTAGCGGGTGTTTGTGGTAGTTTTCAAATGACGCCAATGTTAACTGAGACAGAAAAATTATTAAGACCATTAGTGTCGGCATTGCCTTTGATTGAAAGTGTGTTGTTAAACGATTACGTTACTCCTAATGCGTTATATCAATCTTTTGTGCATATATTAAGTCATTTAAATGTTTTAAATATGACGCAAGTGCCAAGCATTGTTCCTCTTTACGATCATGAAAATTTGATTGGAACATTTGATCCTTTAATTGACACCATTGATAGCCTTCTCGATCGTATTGAGCAAAGTTATTTCACATTCCCTTTCAGTAAAAAAGAAAGACTTTTTTATCTTAATCTTAACAAAGGTCACATCCAAAATAGCTTATATATTGGTGTCCGTGTTCCCAAAGGTGTTGCTTCTAAAGTTGTAGAAACCTGGATGATGGAATCTGTCATTGTTTCTGATTTTGCCATTGACTATACACGGAGTCGACGAATCATAGGTGCTGCTCGTCGTCGTATTGATGAAGAAACGGCTTTAGAAATGATGCCCGCACGAGATGTTCTGGTATTTGAAATTCCCTTTGACCGTGAATTTATAGCCGTCAATCAAAATTTAAATATTTTTAATCCTAATGATGCAGACGATAAGCGTCCGCTTGAAATGACATTGTATGTAAAAAAAGCAGAAATTTTAAATGTTCGCGTTGCATTTTAGAGATCGATAAGAATGATGATGTATGCTGTGCCTGTTTCTAGTCATCTTCCCGCAAATACGCTTGCTCCAAACTTCTTTGTTTCGGTATTTGAAATTTTTTACCAACGTTTATTGCAAGCCATCAGAGACGCACAAAAATTTAATTATTCCATGAACAATGGACAATCTGCAGAAGATGTGATGGCCTTTACACAGGCTTTTCAAAAACGTGTAGCGCATGATATTGAAGAAATGGTGGGTAGTTTTTTGCTAGCTCCTATGAAAAGTTTTCCAGAATCTGTGGAAAATTTTAAATATTGTCTTGTAGCCTTTGCTGATGAAATGATTATTGATTCAAATTTATCTGTTTTTATGCATTGGCACACTAGCCTTATTGAAGGTATTTTTTTTCAAACGCAAATGTCGGGTCAAAAAATGTTCCAATTTATGAATCAGATTTTGCAACAATCATTGCCCTATCGATACGATTTTGCTGAACTATGTATTTATATGCTTAGTCTAGGATTTCGAGGCCAGTACAGAGATTCTCAAAATAATAATTATATTAACTGGTATAAACGTGAATTGTTTGTTTTAATTGCTCAACATAACCCTAATGTTGTTGCCCATAATCATACAAAACTATTTCCTCAGTGTTATGAATCTACACCTAAAATTCCTATGACCTTGGGTTTGATTGATAAAAAATCTTGGGCAGCTCTCTTTATATCTTTTTCAGTAATTTATATTATCATGAGTCAAATTATTTGGTTGTTGTCAACGCGTGATGTTTACCAAAGCATCAAGAAAATTTTGAATTATACCCAAATTCAAAAATCAACTTTTGGAGATCGTAAAGTCTAATGCTTTTTCATCTCAACGTTTTCTTTATCTATTTTATTCTTTGGAACAATACAGTTTTTGCGACACAACAAAATAGTCCAAAAAATTCGAGTTTGTTTATTCAAGGGTTAAAAAAGATTTTTAGTTCAGTCGAAGCCTTAACATTTTTTGTGCTTATTTTATTTATTGTTGTTTTTGTGGGCATTTTAATTGTTCATTCTATTTTGAAAAAAAAGAGAGAAGGCCAACCCGAGGAACTGATACATGAAACACCCCCTCGTTTAGGCATGTTGTCAGAATATTTGGTGCGCAAAGGTCACATTAAATTAGGTAAAATTGGAAGCTCCTTCATGAAAGGGCTTTTTTATATAAAACAGAAATTTTCTTTTTCCCATGCCATTTATCAACAGCCATGGTTTTTAATTTTAGGCCCTGAAAATGCAGGCAAAAGTAGTTTGTTTTCTCAGTCTAACCTTCTCCCAGAAAACGATATTCCTGAAGAACTTAAAAATCCTGAAGCACCTATTAAATGGTGGTTTTTAGATCGCATGATTTGTTTAGAACCTCAAGGTAATTTGATTGTCGATTGTTTAGGGCAAGATATGAATCGTTTATCCATGGTCTACTTGTCCAAATTATTGCGTCGATACAGAGGCGCACGTCCTCTTAATGGAATCATTCTAACCCTACCAATCAGTGATTTTTATGAATTAGATGATGCTATTTTAGAGAGAAAATACGCACATCTTTCTAAAAAAATAAATGACATTTTTTCTTTCATTGCTCTCGATTTGCCAGTTTATATTCTCGTTACAAAATGTGACAAGGTTCCTGGTTTTACATCTTTTTTTAGAAATTTCAATAAAAACATTCAAGATGAATTAATTGGTTTTTCAAACCCAGATATTTCTAAAAAAGCACCTTCCTTACATTTTTTGCATCAAGGATTTGAAGCCTTATTTCAGCAACTCAGTTATTTAAGGCTTAATACGGCAGTGCAACAAAGTACATCGAACGCATCTCAACATGCTTTTTTGTTTTATAGGAATTTTGAAACGGTATGTAAAAAAATACCCGTCATGATACACAAATTATTTCATGATCAAGCTTTTTCAGAAAATATTATTTTCAGAGGCCTATATATTTCTGGCGACATGACAATCCACAACGATATTCCCGCAGATGTTATTTTGGGTCCTTCTCATACGTATGATGCTGCAGCGATGCAAGGCACCGATGATGATAGTGCAAAGAATAGCCAAAACGTTCAATCATCACCTTATGCTTCACCAAATGCAATGCCTGAAAAGGTTGAAAATACAAAAGACAATGTCCTTCGAAAAATTCGTTTTGTAAAAGATCTGTTTAATCAAAAATGCATGAATGAAGCAGGCTTAGCTGTGCCATCATTAGCTTATTGGCGCCGTGATAAAATGATTAGAGGTGTGGAAATTTTTGCTTCTTTCTTTTTGGTTATTGCTTCTTATGGAATCTATAATGCGTATGAAAATTTTACCCACCACAGAGATAAGATAAAACCTGTCCTTCAAAATTTAGAAATGACCCTTAGAGAATCCTACATTAATCAGTCTCTTTTGTCGGGGGGGAAAAAGAGCAAAGCAGCCTTAAGTTCTAAAACATTAACGTTACAAATCAGACAACTTGTAGATGTCATGTATCATGTTGAAAGATCAGAATTTTTTTCATGGTTTATTCCAGCCTCTTGGTGGGGTGGACTGAATAACCGGTTCAACCAAATGTTACATGCGGCATTTTCAGAAGTTTTGATTAAAGCGGTTGTTCATAACTTAGCATTGAAAGCTTCAGAAATGTTGGATCTTTCAGAACTTCAAAAGAAAAAACCTTCGACTTTTGCGCAAATACTGCACATAACAGGATCGCAAGAATTTGCCGATTGGAATTCTTTTGTCGATTCATTTTCAGAACTTGTAGAGCATATTTCTCTTTTCCAAATGCTTAAAAAAACAGGAGAACCAAAATTTTTAAGAAAAATTGTTCACTACAGTCTGGGTGAAGATTTGCCGACAGAATTTTGGAATGCTTATCAAAAACATCAATCAATCTTATATAAAGATTTTGATTATCCCTATGAAATGACACCTTTAGTTGCTTTGGCGCAAAAGAAATTAGGCGTGCTTCACTTAAAAATTTTAACTCAACTTTTTTCACAAACGCATCCTGTTTCTGTGATGAACCAAATCAAATCTTTTTTGAAAAGTTTGTCTCAACACAAAGCATTAAGGTATGATCAATTGCGAGAGCTTAGGCAAATCAGTATAGATTTGAAAAATTCATTCCACGCTATTGATGTGAATGGCACAACATGGATTGATGAAAATAGTGCTGAGCTTAAAAAAATGTATTCTATTTTTTATAAAAAAATAAGCAATTCCTCTTTATTCGGACCTCATATTGCAGATCAACTTAAAGCTCAATTTGACAAAGGGCTACTGACGCTGCAAAGTTCTCTTAAAGAACTTAATTTACAATATCAAACCTATCTTCATTCAAAAAAAGAATATCTCGATCGTCCTATGGGTCTTGTTCGGCTGACAAGTGATATCTTATCCCGTTTGTTTGATGGTGTTTTTGCAGGTGAACTATACCCTCCACAATTGATTTTTACACCTCCTCCAGGACAGATGCTAACTTTTGATTCAGAAAAATTAAAGTCGATTATAACGTATCAAGATGCTTACAACCAATACCAAGCCAAAGATCTTAATTTAGTTCCTTTGCCGTTTAGGGCAGTATTTAAACACGCCGCAAATGATTTGTATATAAGTACCACTTTTAAAGTTTTGTATGAATCTTTGAAAGTGATTGATTATCCGCAGAAAAATGAAATTGTTCATATTTTTCAAACTCAACCCGAGCGATTGTTTTCTTTAAATGCTGCAGACTATTCCATGCTTATGGATGTTGCTAAAATTATTCAAACGGGTAGTGATCCTTCTAAGTTCAGTGAGTTCCTCAAAATTATGGACGTTCATTTTAATTCTTTAATTAAAGCCAGTGAATACCTGATTAATAATTCACCCTTATTAGCTGCTTTGCGTCAACCTTTAGACTGGTGGCAAGGGGATCAAAATTTAGTTTCTAAATTATTGGGCTTGAACGACTCTAAAGAAATGGAAAAGTATGTTAAAGACGAACTAATCAATATTTTGAATTTAGTTAATCGCTCTATTAAACCTGCCATATTGATGCGTTTGCAATATTTACCTCAGTCCATCGATCGTGACAAAAAAAATATTTTATGGGCAACTTTAGTAAAAGATGTTAAAGATCAAGAACAAAATTCTCCAAACAATCCTTTTGAAAAATTAGAAAAATTTTTAACACAGGAAGTTAATAACTGGAAAGCTGACGAGGTGCTCGATTTAGTGTCCGTTGCTGAATTGCAAAAATCATCACAAACATTTTCAGAAGAAATCTTAAAACAATTTAAGAAAAACATAAGGTCACGTGCAGAAATTGTAAAACGAAATCAAGCCGTTAAAGCACACCACACATTGATGGAATATTTTAACACGCATTTGAAAGATAAATTCCCATTTGCGGATGCTTCACAAAGAGATACGCAATTCGCAAGCTTAGGAGATCTGAAAGAATTTTATCGTCTATACGATTCATTCGGTGGAAGTGCTAAAAATATATTGAATCAGGTTTATCAATTAGGAGGAAAGGCCGATAAGATTTCAAAAGTTTATGTTGCTCTCGATCAAGTTAAAGATCTTTTTGCATCATTTTTAAAATCTCCCCATATAGAACCCATGTACACGGTTCAAATAGATTTTAGAACTCAAAGAGCATTAGAAAAAGGTGGAGATATGATTGTGGATTGGCAATTTATAACAGCCGAAACATCAAGCATTAATCGTAAAAAAGGTTCTGGATATCTTGATTGGGCTTTTGGTGAATCTGTTGAATTTAAATTTATTTGGGCTGATTCAAAACAACGTTCAGTAAGTCCAGTAGCCGATAGATCTCAAACTCAGCTATCCGTGCAGGGAAAAAAAGCGACCTTTAAATTTGGTGGATCATGGTCGTTATTGTACGCCATTCAAAAGCACAGAGACTATTCTATTCCTCAAATTCATGGTACTTCTATTCCTTTGCGATTTGAAGTGCTAACCACTGATAATAAAAAAGCAGTTCTACATAACACAGTCACATTACTAGAATATAAGGCTGGCTCTAAAGCAAAAGGTCAACCTATTCAGTTGCCTTATTTTCCAACGATGTTAGACGCCATGGATCCTGTGATTGTGCAATTAAAAGATCATTCTGTAATAACGCAAGGAAAAGTCAAAGAATCTAAATTACCTCTATATCCAGATATCCCAGTTGTTAAAAAGCCAATTTTGAATTTAGAACCATCCAATATTTCTGCTTCAAATGATAATATTTTTGCTGATAATCCAAAACAAATAAAACAAGATACTCCAAAACCTTTTACAGGTTTCGGGGAAATTGAAGATAAAGAAAATATAAAACCTAAGAAAAATCAACCCAAAGCAGAGGCATCTCCTTTTGCAGGATTTTTCCCAACACAATTTAATGACAATAAATCACCACAACCTAATCGCTTTGCAAATCAAAAAGAAAGAGCACTACAGACTTTAATAGAGCAGGGTAAAAAAATTGCACCATTTTAATGTCAATATTTTTTTAGGAAGATGGCACGTCTCTTAAAAGTGTTATGCCTATTCGACGATTTTGTGGTGCATAGGGATCTTTGGTGAGAAGAGGGTCGGATGCTTCACGCCCTATGACAGATTCGAATCGTTGTGGGGAAACTCCAAATTTCACGAATGCTTTCCGGGTTGCATTGGCACGATCTGCCGATAGTTCCCAGTTAGTATATTCTGTCCCACTATAAGGTGTGGCGTCTGTATGTCCCGCAATCACTACTTTTTTTGTAGATTCTTTAATAACGTCTCCAATTTTTTGTAATAATTTTAAAGTATGAGATGATATTTGACTGCTTCCTTTTTCAAACATTGCTCTTTTATATTGATCAATAATTTGAATTTTCAATCCTTCTGCAGTCAGTTCAACCACCAAATTAGGTAACAGTTTTTTTGTTTCAGAATCTTTAGATATTTTTGCTAGTAAATCGCTGGCAAGGCTTTCAAGACTTTCATTTTCTTCTTTGTAAAGTTTCTCTAATTTATCTTTATGAATATTTTTAAGATCTTTGTTTTTATGAATTCGATTTTCACTATATAGAATTACTTTTTCATGCTCTGCGTCTAAAATTTTTTTAAGCATATTTCTTTCTGCTTCTGTTAAAGTTGGGGTTTGCTCTTTAGTGTTTTCAGAAATTTTTTGTTTTCCCGCCTGCGTGTCTTGCCCCTGCTTAGATCCTGGACCTTGGCTATTGTTTTGACTCTGTAATTCAGGAGCAGCGTCTTTTTGTTTTAATCCATTTTGATTACTGGGTCCTTTAGATTCTTTTGGAAGCAAGTTTTCAGTTTGACTGGCTGCAGATGATTTTTGATCTCCTTGTGTCATGTTACTCTTTTTATTCCCCACATTCATAGTACCGACACCTTGATGAAGTTGTTCTCCAGATGTGTTAGTATCCGTATTTGAATTTTTTGGCTCCTGAATGTTCGATGATTCTTTTTGTCCTGAAGTTTGTCTCTCAACTTTTTTATTAGCCGTTGTGCCTTTCTCTTCACTTTTTTGACTGGGGTTAATACTAATTTGAGCAGCTTCCTTTTGAGGTGATGGTGTGAAATTACGAGATGGAGTGTCATTTTTATTTGTACTATTAGTTTGAGAAGAAGATTTAGCACTATCACGAGAAACATCGTACGATTTTCCCCCACCTTTTTCTGTTGACGATGTTTTTGTGTTATGAGGGTCAGGGATGTCTGATGGCATACCATTAGAGGTTTTTTCAGGGTTTTCTGATTCTGTATTTTCAACAGGGTTAGGCTCTGTCCCTTTTCCGTCACTATTATTATTAGAATTGCTTACATTGATGCCTTGCATCATTCCTGCACCTCCATTTTGAGAATTTGTATTAATAAAATTCATCGCAAAATATTCTGCAATCCCACTTTTTTGTTCATCAGAGGCCACATTAACAAGCCACATCAACATAAAAAAAGCCATCATTGCTGTTACGAAATCAGCATATGCAATTTTCCAGCTGCCACCATGTGAAGCATGATCAGCTTTTTTGATAATTTTTTTTACATAGATAATAGGCTTTTTATCTTTTTCTGACATTTAATATCCCATCTTTTTAACCATCAGTATTTTGCTGTGTTAATTCTTCCATCTCTGTGAAAGAGGGGCGATAATGTTCATCAAGAATTTTTCTGCCATATTCAATAACAATAATAGGTGCATTACCATTCATATATGCAATAATCGCTGTCTTAATACATATAAGATATTTTTGGTCTGCTTCAAGAACATATTTTAAATTTTGTGCGATAGGGCTAACCACGCCATAGCTTACAAGAATTCCAAGAAATGTTCCGACAAGCGCTGCACCAATCAGCCCCCCCAATACTTCTGGTGGTTGACTGATGGATTCCATGGTGTGAATCACACCTAAAACAGCAGCAACAATACCTAATGCAGGCATGCCGTCTGCCATTTTTTCAACAGCTACAACGTCTAAATGATCGTCATGAAAAAGAACCTCAAGTTCTTGATTCATTAAATCTTCCATTTGCATGGCGTTATCATTGCCCATGGTTAATAAACGTAGGTAGTCGCATGTAAAGGTTAGGGCAGAGTGATTTAGCATGAATGATGGGAATTTTTGAAAAATTGCAGAATCAAAAGGATTTTCGACGTGAGGTTCTAACGAAAGCATTCCTTTATTTTTAGCCAGTTTAAAAATACTGAACAACAAATTTAAAAGCTGGGCATAATCATTTTTTGAATATTTAGGTCCTTTGATGACCTTGTTTAGGTTTGTTAAGAACCTGTCTACAACGTGACCAGGATTGGCGATAACGAAAGATGCGATACCGCTTCCAAAAATAATAAGAAATTCAAACGGTTGAAATAAAATTTTAAGATGTCCGCCAGCACCCATATAGCCTGCAAAGACACTGAAAAATAAGATGCCAAGTCCGATATAAAATTTCATGTAATGAATAGAGAATAAGTTTTAAATATTTTATGAATAATTTGGTTATAAAATAGTTAAAAAATATATATTTTATCTATAACGGTATTTAAATAAAAAAAGGTTTTTTTTTAAACAAGCCCTTTTTATAATCGCTATTAATATTTTTTTATAGTGTAACATCTGGCCAATGAGTGGCTAAATAATTTTCTGGGTACAACCCTCGCATTTCAATAACATATTCTCGTGTTGCATCTCTTCCAAATTGACTTACCAAATTTGCGGTAACTGCGACTAGGTTATTTTGAGAAAGCTCTTTTTCAATTGCTTGTCTTGTTTCTTGAATTCTTAAATAATTATGACTTACGGCTTGATTACCCCACACACTATGGCACAAAGCAAGCATTTCAGCTGTTCTAGGTTTTTGCAATCTTTGATCTAAAGCTTCTAATTTTTCTAAAAAAAACATATCAGATTTAGTGCTTTCTTTAAGTGATAAAAAGCTTTCTTGTAGAACGATGTTATGAATTTTTTCATCCGTTAAGTCTGGTCTATTAATGTGCATATATAATTTCTCCATCGCGATGGATATACCGCTAGGGATTTTTTGATCAAATTCCTTAAATTCTGGATCTTCGATGTATATGTTTTGATTTAATGTGTTTAACTTGTCAGCTTCTTCATAGATGTTAAAATCGCTTGAACTTGAAAATGCTAAATGTGTTGTTAATAGAATAATAAGTAATATTTTCTTCATGATGTAATCTCTTGATTATGTTTTAAGTATAATAGCGTATATTTTTGTCTTTTTATAATAAAAATCTTTCTCTTAAATACATTTTAAATTTTATTTCTTTATTCTATGTTAAAGATAGAGTTGATGTTTTTATATATTTGCGGTATTGAAGGGTAACTAAAATGTCTTTCTTAAAAAATAAATTAAAGATTGATACAGCGCTATTTATTTGTTTATTACCAATATTATTCGTGCAAGATGTTTTTTCTATGACATTTGAAGACGCCCCCCATGAAGGCATTAGTTTTAAAAGAGAAATTCATATCGCATATGTAGAAGATTCACTTGTCTTGAGAAAAAGCATGAGTAAAATAGTAGCTCAATATAATGAACAAAGTAGTATTCAAAAAATAAATCTGTCATTATATGTTAATGAATATGCATTTATAAATACATATTCGTCTTTAGAAGATGTTGATCATTTTGATATTATTTTTACCGATATGCAAATGAACGAAATACATTCTGGTTTTTTGGTGGCTCAGCATTTACGAAATCTAAAATATTTAAAACCCATTATTGTATTAAGTTCTGATCATGAGGCTATTCAAGAATATTTGAAAAGTAGGAATCCTGAATCCATTTACCATGCCTATTCTCATTTTTTTTTATATGTTTCATCTATTCACGCTAAACTTCAGTTGAAAGATTTGGCAAGTGTTTTGAAACATTATGTTGATGATTCCGATATATTAAATAGTTCAGTTGCATATGAGGACAGAAATAATTCATTTCTTGATGCAGGTTTTTGGGGTTATTTTAGAGGGCGGGAAAAATATGTTGAAACGCAATTACAGGATGTTTTTGCAAATCAACCCAAACTTAAGCCTTCTGCGCATTCGGTAAGATTAAGCTTTGTTCATTCCATAATTTCAAATATTTGCCGTTTCAGTTCTGCAGTCTTTAAGCAATCACGTAGAGTTCATCCTTACAGATAATTTTTTAGATAAAAGGTTTGAAAAATATCCTTCTGCTTATTTTAAGAAATAAGCATCGTCAATTTTTTGACAAAAGAAAATGAACGTTAATATTTTTTGTAAATCAAAGTTTGAATTAATTATTCATATTACTTTAAATGCTTGAAAATGCTTATAAAATAACATTTTTTTTGAAAAATGATGCACATTGAGTTGAATTTTCATATATTTTAGTATATTTCACGTTTTATGTATTGATATTTGAATTCTTATAATCTATAATCACAAATCGATGAAGGGGACCTTCTTTATTTCTTGGTTTATTAAGTGTAATGGCGTTTTTTTAGACTCATCCATGCTTTTTAAGTCAGGTTAATAAATTCAATATAGGTCCATATAAGTAAATATAAATTAAAAAGAGGAGTTAATATGACTTTTTCCAATATGCTATTTGAAATGCACTCTAAAATTTCTCTTCCAGCTTTTATTCTCATGGGAACTTTTAGTTATCTTAACGCTATGAATCAAGAACCTAGTGTTTTTAAAACACCCGTAAAAAACCACAGCATAACTGAGTTTTTTGAAGGATCAAGCTCTTTAGAAAACTTTAATTCATCAACACAAACGCCGGAATTTGGGTTTGATAGCATTTATAAACCGTCTTTTGTACTAAAAGGTGAAAGCCCTGGTTATGTAACACCTGAGTTAAACCCACTTCTTCATGCATATCAGGGAAATCTAGAGGAAGAGGTTGTTTCAACTGATGATTTCACAAATCAATCGAATGAATTAACGCTTGTCTCTGGTGTTTCAACGAGAAATTCAACGGGAAATATGGTAGCTAAGCAGCGTCTAGATTTTGGTGCTGATGTGCCGCAAGAGCTTGAGCATCTTCAAAAAAAGAATGAAGAATTGGCTTCACTTATTCAAAAATTGCTTTCAGAAGGGCTCGATCCTTCTGTTGTAAATGACATTGATATTACTCAAATCAATCGAAATTTAGATTATTCGAAGAGTTATAAAGATTATATAGAGGCATCATCGTCGGATGAGAAAGAATATTTAGTCGCTGAACTTATGAACGATCCTGATTATAAAGATCTGACTATTGAAAATGCGGAATCTTATTTGCGTAATAAGATGCTGGAAGGAGTTCCTCAAGTAGAGCAGTTTTTTAGGGAATTACGGAAGATACAAAAGACAGCAGCACAAAATGCAAGGCAGAAACATGAGTCTTGTCAGCAATTAGCTGCGTATGCATCAAACATGTTGGTTACAACTAGTTCAGTTGTAAATGATATGGATGCTCGGAATTCTTCATTGTGGACCAGTTTAACGGGACTTGTTTATAATCAAGAGGTTTTAAAATATATGAAAGGTAAGCTTGAAATTTCTCGTGATCTCGTAGATTCACGTAATTCAAGTGCATTAATTAATGCATTTGAAGTGCTGACAGCTGAGTTTGTCAAGGCTTCAGCAATGAATTTAAATTTAACAGAATCTCAGTTATTGCTCACAAAAACAGTTCAAGAAGGTCAGTTGACTCTTGATAAAATGCTGAAAAATATTGAGCAGGAGCGTCTTGGATTTACTGAGGAACGTAAAATGCAAAATAAAACGATTGCGAGTTTAACAAGGATTTGTGAGGATCATGTTCAAACTATTAAGGATTATTTTCACACAATTACGATTTTAACGTTAGAGGTCAATTCTTTAAAAAGCACGAATCAATCTTTGATTTTAAAACAAGAATCAGATGAACGGGAAAAAACCATACTACAGAGCAGAATACAAGAGTTAGAGAAACAGCTAGCTCAAAAGTCAACATTCGGAGCTGAAAAAAATTAATCCTATTAAAAATAGGATAGATCCATTTTTTGATTGTACATTAAAGTACAATTTTTTTTCTTAATGCTTAAGAAAAAACTAATAACAAGGAGAATTAAAAATGATAAATAATAAATTTACAAAGTTAGCAATAGCAACACTATTAATCTCAACTATGGAGAATATAGTTATCGCTTCCGCTGATGATAATGCTCTTAATACACCATCGCCTCTACACTTTAGAGATGGAATATTTCAGGTTCATACACCTGAAACAAAACGTACCCTTCAAGAACGAATAGCGGAACAGAACGCTCAAAAAACAGACGTGCTTAAAAATAAAGTAGCATTTGCTTTAGAAGGGAAGAAAGGCCGCTTACCTGAAAATGTATTTAACCAATTAGAAAGCACTCAATTAAACGCATTAAAGAGAGCCAGGGATATAAGCGCTAATCAACTTTCGATTGAATTAAAATCAGCTCATGAACGTGCAATATTAAAATCAACAGAATTAAAAAATAATCTTGAAATACAAAAACTCATCGCCAGTTTAGAAGAACAAGAAAGAGAGGCTTTAGTACTTGCGGAAGAATTCAACAAACTTGATCTGGAAAAAAAGAGTGTAGAAGATCAAATAAAAAAAATTTCAGCTGAAAAGGAAAAACTTGCTATTGATAATGAATTAGAAAAGAATATTTTGATAGACACATTGGTAGAAACATCAACTGCGAATGAATCTGATTTGGCTCGATTGACTAGCGAACATATGAAGCTTCAAGATGAACTACTTAAGAAAACTCTCGCTTTTCAGGCATTAGAGTCAGAACTTAAGTCCTTTGGTCCTTTGATTGCCGCTGTGAAAAAAAGTGCAGCTCCTCGTAATTCTTCAGCATCATTAGTAAGTGAAGAAAAACCAAATGTTGTGGAACAAGTCAATATAGCTGCAGCAGCACAACCCAATACAGCTGAACCAGCAAAAGCAAAAGATGTAAAAGGTAAAGGTCCACGTACAAAAGTTAATCTAGATTCTTAAACGCATAAATATGAAATAATTCAAATTTATGAAATTATTATAAAGAAGCAGATAAAAAATTAATCTGCTTCTTTATAGTGTATAAAATTATATATCTATATAGTTAAACCACATAAGTAAAAAATGTATATTATATTCTTTTGGGGAATAATTAGAAGTATTCTATTGAAATGAAAAAGTAATAATGAAAAAAAATGTATTAAGCATCTTACTTATCTTATTATGGAATACTTTTCATATTTATGCTCAGCAAGCTATTCATTCAGCACTTACTCGTTCTATGACATTCAGAGCAGGTGCTGGTTTAGCTGCTGAATATGCATCTATTGATATTGATGTAAAAAATAAACCATCAATTATTGATCCTGATGATGGAGAATTTTCTTCTAATGGACATCACTCCAATCGGAAATTGAATATTGCGCCTCATGTTGAATGTGGTGCATTTTTTTATGATAAATACTATCTTGGTATCTTGCTAAGCATGAATTTCATCAACGCAAAATCTTCCATGAAAGTTCCCATGACTTGGGTTTATAATTTTAAACATAGTTACTATTTGAAAAATTATATGAATATATCTTTTAAATTTGGTTACAATGTAGCTCCCAATATCATGTTTTTTGGCTTATTGGGCCCTTCTTTTTCGAATTGGATCCATGAAACAAAATGCTTTTTTTATGAACCATTAAATGGCGACCAAGCAAGAAGTGTTAAAAATACAGAATCTCGAGTCAAAACAACAGGATTAACTTTAGGCGTAGGAATAGAATATTGGCTTGGTAAAAACGCTATTATAGGTCTTCAATATGGGTTGCATTTATATAAACCTAAAACCATAAATTATGACTATACTTATGAGCAAATGGTATACAGTCCGACTTTGGGTGTCGATGCTGAAACAAGAAACGGCAATGCACAAAAAAAAGTCCGTTTAACACATTCTTCCATTGGGTTGCGTTTTTCATATTTCTTTTCTTTTAAATAATATAAATTTTCTTCTTTGCTTCCTAAGATAAATATACTAATGCATAAAACTTGATACTTTTTAATGGACATGCTCTAACCACTTTAACAAATGCAAGGTTATTAAAGATTTAGGATCAGCTCTGGGCAAGATTATGATGCTTCATCAACGATTCCTTAATATATTGATCAACAATTACTCCAACTTCATACCTTAAATATTGTGCAAAAGCATTCCGATAGTATTCACATTCCTTGAAATTTTCTTCAAATTTTTTACCTATGCGATCTTTATACATTTCATGCAGTGCATTGTGAAAATCACTTTTGTGTCTTTGCAAAAGAGAATCTCTAGTTTCATTGAATTCTAAAGAAAGTGCATGAACGATAGTTTGAACTTCTAGTTTATAATTGCTCGTAGAACTAAGTTCGCCTCGTCCATGTTTGCATCCATAAAAACTAAGATAATCTTTTAGGGCAATAATCTTAGTGTTCTTTAAAGCTTCTAAAGGTGGTTCATGCCACAAATAGGTCTTCTGAAAAAGTAAACAAGAAAAAATGCTCTGAACAGCAAAGTCATCTTCATGAAAGGCATAAAATGCAGCTAGTTCAATACAAGGATTTTTCAAATCTAAGGTTTGGTAAGGTGATGCCCATTGTTCTTTAAATTCTTCAAAATTGTCCTTTCTGCTAAAAAAAAGCATGGCGTGTTGAAAGTCATGATTTAGAAACTCTACAGGTTCTCTAAAAAAGTCGTCGTGGGGTGATTTATGAATATCAATATTTCCAATAGGAAGACCCATTAATAGACTATAATGATGCTGATCAGACAATATATTGTTCATTAATCTGTGAATACTAAAAGCACCTCCTGGTGTATAAATAACATAGGGGTTGCAGAAAAAAATGTCTTCCATAGCTCTTTCGGAAAAAGCTGGTTTTTCTTGTCTCTCCATCCAAAAATTTACATTATAAAAAGGAATAGAAATCAGCGTGTGATAAGGGGCTTTATCTTTTCTAAAAGCACTAAAAGAAGATGGTCTAATGGTTTGAAGGGTTGCAAGTTTCAAATTAAAACTCATAAACTCTGCTGGTGTCATGCCTACAGAAACGTGTGAATTATTTTGTAATGCTATAAACGCATCGATTTCATTTTTAAGTTCAGCGCATTGTTCAAGAATAATAGTTTGATCTTTTTCGCTAAGATGTTGAAGAGTGGGATATATTTTTGCCATATAATAATATTGAACATATTCAATACCAGATAAAGCAATTTCAGTAAATCCTAAAATATTTTTTTGAAAAAAATCTTGCCGGTTGGTAATAGGATTTTCAAGGAAAAGTCGATCGTATCTTTCAATTTGAAATTCAATACGTTCACTTTCTTTAGAAAAGGAAATAAATGAAGAGGCACTTTCTGTTTCAAAAGGACACTGTAGTTTTGTCGAACTAGATACGGCAAATTCACAAAAAACTATTGTTGAAAATATACATAAAATATTGGAAAAAAAATAATGCATTAATAAATTTATTAAATATTTTACTCAGTATATTTTTGTTAACTTTATGATTCAAGTGTTTTCTGTTTAAGTTTAGATATTCTTTGGCTCTCTGATTTTAATTGACCACAAGCTGCTAAAATATCTCTGCCACGTGGGGCTCGAACCGGTGAAACATAACCCGCTTTATAGATAATTTCTGCAAATTGATGGATACGATCAGGCGTTGAACATTCGTAAATGGATCCTGGCCATGGGTTAAAAGGAATCAGATTTATTTTGCTTGGAATACCTTTGATTAATCGAACCAATTCTTTGGCATCGGCGTCACTATCATTAATACCCTTTAACATGACATATTCAAAAGTAATGCGTTTTGAATTGCTTAAAATAGGATAATCTCTACACGCATTTAATAATTCTGCGATGGGGTATTTTTTATTCAAAGGTACTAATTCATCACGAAGATTGTCACGAACAGCATGCAATGAAATAGCTAAATGAACGCCTAATTCTTTGCCACAACGTTCTATCATAGGAACAACCCCAGATGTAGATAAGGTTATTTTTCTCTTCGACAAACATATCCCATTTTGATCGGTTAAAATTTGAATGGCTTGGCTTACTTGGTCGTAATTATATAAAGGCTCACCCATTCCCATAAAAACAACGTTAGAAACATGTCTTTGGCCCATGGGTGTTGGCCATTCGTTAAAAATGTCTCTTGCCATCATGACTTGTCCAACAATTTCAGATGATGTTAAATTTCGAACTAATTTTTGCGTCCCTGTATGGCAAAATTTGCAGGTTAAGGTGCATCCTATTTGGGATGAAATGCACAAAGTTCCACGGTTAACTTCTGGGATATGAACAACTTCAGCTTCTTGATTATCATCGTAACTAATCAGCCATTTTTGTGTTCCATCTTTTGAAACTTGGGATAACTTAATGGTAGGCCTATGTAGGCTATAATTTTGGCTAAGATGCTCCACAATGCTTTTGGGTAAATTCTTCATCTCACTGAATTCCCTAACACCTCTGTGATACATCCAATGCCATAGTTGGTTCAATCTAAAGCCTTTAAGGCCAATATCAGCAAATTGAGTTTCTAAGCTGTCTTTGGATATACCAATAAGTGATGGTAATAGTGCAGGGGTAGGTGATAATGAAGATGTCATAAATGATTTCGCTTTGATTGTTTTATGGTGAAGGTTCAGATGGTGAATAGCTTAAAAATTTAAGTTTAAAGGATTGCAAATTAAGTGCTCCTGTTAATATGCAAACACTTAAAAATAGGAAAAAGGCTAGTGCAGTTGAAAAGCATATGATAAAACCTTTCATTAAACCACTGTGATTTAGCATAGCATTACAGAGTAGGATTTTCCCCCAAAATGCAAAAGGAAGAACAATTAAAACTGAGCAAGCCAAACGTTTGATAAAATCAAAATATTGATGAAAGGGTGCAAGTAAGGTTCGTTTTTTTAAAACAAAAATCAAAAACAGAACATTTGTCCATGCAGAAATAGCAGTTGCCAGTGCAAGGCCAACGTGTTGCATCGATTTCACCAGAATCAGATTTAACGCTAAATTAAATCCCACGCACAACATCGCAATTTTAACAGGTGTCCGTGTATCTTTTTGTGCAAAAAGTGTTGTGGAATAAATTTTAATCAAAACGTAAGCAGGTAACCCAAATGCAAAGGCCATTAATGCATTGGATGTTTGCATTGTATCAGTAGCACTAAATTTTCCATATTGATAAATCATACCTACCAAAGGTTGTGCCCAAAGGATAAGACCCATCATGGATGGGATAACCAGTAAAAAGGCAAATTCGATAGATTTTTTTTGAATAACGAGGTGATCTTCTATTTTGCTATGGCTTAATGTGCGCGTTAAAAGTGGCAATAAAACGGTGCTCATCGCTGTGCCAATAACACTCAAAGGTAATTGATTCAAACGCTCTGCGTAATCTAAATAAGATATAAAACCTTTGGGAAGGCTAGAAGCTATCCACATATCAATAAGAATATTAATTTGCACGACACCAGCGCCAAATGCAGCAGGTGTTAATTTTTTAAAAAAATGTTTGACATTAGGTGTAATTTTAGGTTTTCTAAGTTTTAGTTTGAAACCAGCTTTGTGTGCAGGAATCATGACCCATAAAAATTGAATAATACCGCACCCTAATACAGCAACCACAAAACTTACGCTAATATTTTTGTTTAAGGCATTGGAAATTAGAACAAATCCAATAATGAAAATATTTCCAACAAACTGAGAGGAAGAAACAAAAAAGAAACGATCGATACTATTTAAAATACCGCTATAAAATGCAGATAGTGAAATAAAAATTAAAAAAGGAAAAGCAATACGTGTAAGTTTTATGGTGATCGCAAGGCGTTCAGGATCAAAACTTGAAAACATGACTTTAAAAAGGGAAGGGATTAAAAGTTCCACCATTAATGTTAGAATGCATAGCGAAATGGTGAGCCAACTAAGGATGTATTCACCAAAAGATAGGGCTGATTTTTTGTCTGGCTCTTTTTCTAAAATATCAGAGAATAAGGGTACAAATGATGCATTAAATGCACCTTCTGCAAAAATACGCCTAAACAAAGATGGTACTTTAATAGCAATTTTTATAGCATCTGTAACAGCGCTTGCACCAAGTTCTGTTGCAATTAAAATTTCACGCACAAATCCCATAATGCGACTAAAAATAGTAAGCAAACCAACAGAGCAAAAAGATTTATAGAGATTCAATGGTTTCTCCCTTTAAAACAGGAGGATTTAATTTCAATCGATTATATCATAGAGATCATGTTAAAGAAACAAAAACAAAATGATGTAAAATATTTTGTAAGAATATTATTTTATGAAATGCATTTTTTATTTTTTTATATAAATGAACTAAGAAATCCATTTTTGAAGTGCAAAAACAAGATCATCTATATTTTGAATTTTAAATTTGCAGGGGCAATCAGAATCAGACTCTGAATTTTGATTTTGCAAGTTTTGTAAAATTTTAAACGCAAGACTTAAATTTTCTTGAGATAATGCATCATAGTAAAGTTTTTCAAATTCTTGTTTAAAATGTAAAGTTCTTGTTTTAAGAGATGATGTTTTCTGAAAGGTGTTGAGAGTCATGAATATCCTTGTTTTTTTAAATTAAAAAAGGATATTCACAATGCTTGTGGCATTACTAATACCCTTTGTTTTTTGTGATTTAACAGTCGTTTATCTTCTACTATGATAATTTGGGACTGTATTGTAATAAATCCTTAAATATGATAAAATAATAAGCATGTTGAGCATTTGGTTCTTCTCTAATGCAGCGATTAATAAGTTTAACAAATATACTTTTGTAAGCCTTTTTCCTAGTCTCTGTATTGGGAATATTGCGTTCACTGAATAAGTCTTTTATGTCTTGAGATATCAATCGATAGTTTTCATCAACACGGATGGTTTCTATGATTCTGTGTGCGTCATTAATAAATTTTTGTGCGGCTTCATGAATGCTACTTTGTGCTGAAAAAGGTCTTGCGCATTCAATTTGTGTTGCTGTACTTGAAGATGAAATATCTTGAGAAGGAAAATTTATCTTAAGGATATCATGTAAACTTTGATGGTCGATAGATTTCTGTTATGAGTTGAGGATAAGCAGGTGAAAGGTTTTCATGGTTTTGATTTAAAATTCTTATTAATTTATTGCAATACGATTTTTTTGGCTATTAAATAGTTTTTCATTATAAGATTGAGTTGATCGATTTTCCATTGCTTGAGCAGATGCATAACTCATGCCAGTCAATAGAAGTGAAGCAACAATAGAGTATATATTTTTTTATTCATAAATGTTCCTATTTTTATTTTGATTTTTATAATTTATAATTAATTATAAATTATTGATTTTTTTTGAATATCTATTTTTTACAAATTACTAAATTTTTTATTTGTAATGATTGGGAAAGTATCTATTGTTTGTGTTAGTATTTTTTGGAATCACATAAGTTTTGAACCATGAAATATTTGTCTAAATTAACTTTCTTCCCTGTATTAATTTTATTATTATCTGGTTGCCAAAACCATCAGTGCTATCAACAAAAGCCTGAGGCAATTTATAACCTTGTGATGAAGGATGAATCGTTTCAAAATTTTATAAAGACTCAAAAATTTAATGTTGTGGTTCCTGCATCTGGATTGGGTCAACCAAAAATGCAAAATTTAAAGGACCAATTGAAGCAAACGAATCTTCATTTTAGTTCCGATTATAACGGGCCGATGGAATTGTTTCATGTATACTCCGATGAAAAAAGATTGGACGATTTAGTGAATGCTATCAATGACGATAATATTCCCTATATTTGGTGTCTCAAAGGGGGATATGGTGCTCAAAAATTAATCCCTTATCTTGATCAAATGAAAAAACCTCGAAAAGCAAAAACCATTATTGGTTATAGTGATATAACGGCTCTTCATTTATTTATGAATCAAAAGTGGGGATGGAAAACAATTCACGGATCCATGGTTTTTGAGCTCGTTTCTCCTAAAAAAGATCCTGAAAATTTTAAATGTTTACAAAAAATAATTCAAAATCCAAGACAACTGATTTCTTATGATTCGCTCTTTCCGTTGAATGAAGATGCTAAAAATAGCATGTCTGTTCAAGGCCAACTGACAGGTGGAAATTTAACAGTTTTGTTGCATACCCTTAAAACACAAAGTGAAATTGTAACTAAAGATAAAATTATCATTTTAGAAGATGTATTTGAAAAACCTTACAGAGTTGATAGAATCATTCATCATTTACTACAAGCAGGAAAATTAAAAGATGCTAAAGCCATTGTTTTTGCTGATTTTTCAACAGAAGGCAGTGAATATTTGATGAATCAAACTTTAATAAATTTGGCACAAAAAATGAATATTCCTGTTTTTAGGTGGAAAAAATCTGGTCACGGTTATCATAATTTCCCTTTCATTTATGGTGCAGATGGTTTAATTACCGTGAATTCTAAAAAGTCTAATACCAATGGTTCTTATGAATTGAAATTTTTTGCATAATATATCAGGTGACGGTAAATTTTAATGATTAAATGAGTATAAATTATAGATAAGTTAATAAAAAATTTAGATTATCAAAGGAGAATGAAATTTTGAATTATAATCTATTTCGCAGAAAGTTTTGCATGGTTGAACGGTATAAAAAAAAACTATGCTTGTTGTATGTTGCTATATTGACTTGTGCTTTATATTTTTTATATTATTTTTTTTATTTATTTTTTCTCTTGGGTAATATACGTAAAGTTCATCCTAATATATCTTATTCTCTGGAGCCAATTTATTCTCAAACAGGTTTAAAGGTAGATTTATTTTCTCAAGCAAACAATATTCCAAAAAATTGCCATGATAGAGAAGGTAAAAAAATTACATATCTAATTTTGCATTATACTGCTGGTTGTTATAAAGGTACGATATCGCACTTTATGACAAGTGATTTTAATGCACATTATGTTATTACTCAGAAAGAAAAACATATTAAACCAGGGTATATTGTACGTTTAGCACCAGAAAAATTTATGACAAGGCACGCTGGTCAAAGTTATTGGGGTGCTGCTACAGATTTAAATTTTGAATCTATCGGGATTGAGCATGTTAATAAAGGGATTATCATGCATAATAAATCCGAGCATTGGGTCCCTTTTGATGAAAAACAAATGGAAGCATCTGGTATTTTGGTGAGAGATATCGCAAAATATCACAATATAAAACCTCAAAATATTTTAGCTCATGCAGATATAGCTTTTCAAAGAAAAAGTGATCCTGGCCCTTTGTTTCCCTGGGGTATGCTCTATCATAAGTATGGTGTAGGTGCTTGGTTGACGGATGAAGAGCAAAAACAAGTATCCTTTGAGAAAGTATCTCTAAATTCATTTTTAGGTCTTTTAAAAAGATATGGATATAATGTAGACACATCTCAAGATGTCTCAACACAAAAAAATAAATCTGCCATATGGGCATTTCAGGCTCATTTTTCAAAAAATTTAAAACCTGAATTGTGCACTGGAATTCCTGATGAAAATGATTTGAAATGGATTGTTGGTCTTTTAAAAAAATATATTGACGCTTAATTCATTTTAAGTGAATAAATTTTTCTAATCTTCATGTTCTATTATCAAATCTTCCTTTTTGTTTATGGTGCCGATGCGTTGATATTTTTCAATAAAAATATGATTAATTCAAAAGCAACTTATGAATTAAAGTTTTTTGCATAATTTTCAGAATTAAGTTTTCATTAATCTTCTTCATGTCTAATGACAATGTAGAGTTATATTCCTAAGAATGTATTTTCAAACGGAATGATCGCAGAAGAAGAGAAGATGAGTCAGAGCACACAACATAAATTAGGCAATACCAGGCCTCCTCGCGTTCAAATCACCTATGATGTTCTTGTGGGTGGTGAAAAAGAACATAAGGAACTTCCTTTTGTTTTAGGAATAATGGCCGATTTATCAGGAATGAGGTCCACAGAACCTTTGCCCATAAAAGATCGTTCTTTTGTTGGGATTGATATGGATAATTTCAATGATATTATGGCTCACATTGCTCCAAATTTAGACGTATCAGTTTTAAATAAACTATTGAATAACCAAGGGAAATTCAAAGTTAGTCTTTTATTTGAAAGCATGGAAGATTTTCAGCCTAACAGTTTAATTGAACAAATTCCAACATTATCTAGCTTGAATCAGTCAAGATTAAATTTGAAAGATTTACTTTCTAAAATGGATGGAAATGATGAATTAGAACAACTTCTTTCTGAAATCATGCTAGATCCTAAGAAACAAGAACAGCTTTCACGGGAAATTGATGAAGAACTGGGTATTGTAAAAAAGAAATCTCCTAAACCAGATTTTGATGATCCTGAATATATAGCACAGCAAACGTTGCGAGAACTTCCTCCTGTTATGAACGCTGCGGTTGAAGAACCGAACCCTGTATCATTTGAAGGATATGAAAAAAGTTCTTCAATAAGTGAAGAGCTCAATGAGCAGAGTGATAAAAATAAAAAAGAAGCAGATCAAAGTGATAGTTTCTTTTCATCATAATAAAGGTCTTTGAGAAATAAGGAAATTGGAAATGGCCGACAAAAAAATTTATTCATCGTTACTCGAAGAACTCCTGACGGTTGGAAAGCTGGCACGTGATAAAAGTCAAAAACCATTTGCAATTGCAATGCTTAAAGAGTTTTTAAATCACTTGAAACAACAAGGAAATGTAACCAGTAGTAATGTGCAATCGTTTGTTGCAACACGTATTACGCAGATTGATGATATCATTTCGTCGCAACTAAACGAAATTATCCATGATCCAAAATTTCAAAAATTAGAAGCTGCCTGGCTTGGTTTGTATTATTTGGTATCTAAGACAAAAACCAATCTTAAATTAAGGTTACGAATTTTTAACGTATCCAAAGCAGAATTATTTGCAGATTTGATGAAATCCCCTGAATTTGATCAAAGTGAATTGTTTAAAAAAATATACGAAAGAGAATACGGTACTTTTGGTGGTCAACCTTATTCATGTTTAGTGGGTGATTTCGAATTCACACGTAGTGCAAAAGACATAACTTTGCTTGAAAAGATTTCTGCTGTAGCAGCAGCGGCACATGCGCCGTTTATATCGTCAGCACATCCTCAACTTTTTGACCTTGATGGATTCCATCAAATTTCTAGGCCAAAAGATTTAGGTAAAACCTTTCAAAGCTTAGAGCTTGCGAAATGGAATAGCTTTAGAAATAGTGAAGATTCAAGATATGTTGCGTTAGTTTTGCCACGTGTATTAATGAGACTTCCATACAATAATACCGATGAATTGTTTGAAAATGGCTTTCATTTTGCAGAAGATGTTAACGGAATGGATATGCGCCATTTTTCATGGGGTAATGCAGCTTATGTTTTAGCTGAACGTATCACTAATGCTTTTTATTGGTATGGTTGGACAGCAGCTATTAGAGGTGTTGAAGGTGGTGGTCTTGTGGAAGGTTTGCCTGCTTATGCTTATCGCACATCAGAAGGGGATTTGGTTGTTAAATGCCCAACAGAAGCTGCAATTACAGACAGGCGTGAACGCGAACTAAGCGAGCAAGGATTTATAGGATTATGTCACAGTAAAGGCTCGGACTATGCTGTATTTTTTGGTGCACAAACGGTCCAAAGAGTCCGTAAATACGAAGACGAAGATGCCAATGCTAATGCAGTTTTGGCAACACGTTTACCCTATGTATTAGCTGTTTCTCGTTTTGCACATTATATTAAAGTCATTATGCGCGACAAGATCGGTTCTTTTATTTCTCGTGAACAAATTGAAATTGAACTCAACACATGGCTTTCTAACTATATTATTTTGAATGACGATGCACCTCAAGCAGCAAAAGCTAAATATCCTCTCAGAGAAGGTAGAATAGAGGTGTCAGATGTACCAGGTTCTCCTGGCTCATTTAGAGCTGTTGTGTATCTCAGGCCCCATTTCCAAATGGAAGAATTAACAGCATCTATTCGTTTAGTCGCTAATCTACCTAAAACAACGGCATAAAATATTGAAAAAAAAGGATTTAAGATATGGCACCTAATTTTCAGATTGTACAACTCCCTGGCAAACGAGATTTTCGCATTGCGACAACGGATTCAAATTTTGCCGATCAAGAGATGCCTAATTCCATTCGAACACCGGAATGGATGGTTAAAATTGATAATATAATGAGTTCGTCTGTTGCAGGGTTTAATGATTATGTAGAGTTATTTGGCTGGTACGGAGAATCAAGCAGGTTCACAAGTCCTGAAATTAGTGGCCCTTTATTTACATCAGCAACACTTCGTCACAGTGATTTAGTTCTGGTTGTGCCCTATGGCGGATATTCTGCACAGTTGGAAAGCAACATGAATTTAGGTGTAGGTGTGGGGAATTTAACAATTGTTCGCCTAGGTAACATTGGTCAGATGAAAGTTACAATGCAAAAAATTGAATATAAAACCTGTAAAATTCAAACATGTCAGCAACAGTTGGATCGTATGATTTTAAATGTGATGGTAGGTTCAAAAATTAATACAGTGTATGTCTATGGTCAAGACGGTCAAAGCCAAGGTCAAATGGTAAGCCAAGTGGATTATATCAACAATACTGCTCAGTAAAAATGTTGCTATTTGACAAGCTTCATAACAAACGAGAAGATAAAAATCTTAGTGAAAAGCAAGATTCTTTGATGGATGAATGCTATTATTATTTAGAAACACGCAAGATGAAGCTCCATAAAACAGTTGAAAATCTGGATGAAGGTCTTCTAAGTTATGGTGTATATGCCGATCCTTATTCTAAAACATTGCAGGATATAGAAAAAAATATCGTTCAAGGTTTAGCTCAAAATGATCGACGCATTGAAAAAGTAATATGTAACAAAATTTATTTCATTTATCATTAGAAATCAAATAAAATTTATGTTGATTAAATAATAAATTTGAATTATAAGTATATTTAGATATTTTATCACTTTATAAGTGAAATGTTTAAAAAAATAAATTTAGTCTTATGGTGTGTTATCAGTATTGTTTGCGCCCATGCATCTCATCACATGGCTCATGTAAAGGCTCAAGACTTTCCATCTCGTGATTATGATCAATCAGATATTTATATGAATATGCATCAAGTATTTAGCAATATTGATTTGCAGCAAAAGGATGTTTTTTTAGAAACTTTACGTTCTTCAGCAGTTTACGGTGAACTAGAAAGAAATAATCTAAATGGTCTTTTTGATTATTTATCGAATGATCATAACCCTTCGGCCAATCCTTATGGACTATCGCAAGTGGCATATCATTTAACTAACAGCTCTTACGATTTTAGGGCCAAAAATTGCAGAAACACTCAGAGAAGGTGCGTATGACTGGGTCTTGCATGATGATAGAAATTCAAATAAAAATTACGCTTTTTTTTGTGATCTAGCCAATATTTTTTTACGACAAGAAATTTTTGAAATGATGAAGTCAACTGAATTTGTTGTTTCTGAAATAAACAATCTGGAAAAATTCAAATATAATCCTGGTTTCATTTTAGTGGATAAACTTGATTACTCACAAAATCCTATGACAATAGTCATCGCTGGAAATCGTCTTTCAAAAAAGCATGGAGATTATAATAATTATTCAGTTTCACATAGAGATTTAGATAAGATAGCTCAATCAGCATATGGGTCAAGCAGCTATCAACACTCTTTTGAAGATGATGTTATTACCATTAGTATGGACCATCGTGATCGGCCACAAATTTGCGCGAATGCGTATTCTAGAGAATTATGGGAGCATCTTAATTGGGACCGGATGGCTAACATTTGGATAGATGAATATTCAGACCTTTTTAATCAATTAAAAAAAATTATCCCTACTGAATATCATGGAAAAATTAAGATAATTCATTAATCATTAAAAAATACTGCTTCATTTTTTAATGAACACTTTATTAAATGCATAGGCAACAATAAAAAAAGGGGAAAAACGAATCCCCTTTTTTTATTTAATCTTAAAACTAGGTCTATTATTTTGAACTATTCATGTTGGAGCATTTCATTTCTTCAAACATATGCCCCATGTTATGTTGCATCTTATTTTGTGTGTCGTTCTGCGCTTTTACAAACATCTGAGACACTTTGAGTGCATACTCAGATGCTTTATTCATGCTCTCTTTAACACGATTCATACTGTTTTTGTGGGTTTCATAGCTCATAGGTGATGCGATCATTTCTTTAGTCATGGAAGATACTTCTTCAAAAGCTTCCTTCATATATGAATTTTGCATTTGGAGCATAGATTTTGAAAATTCCATGGACATTTTTCCCATATCAGAAAACACGTCCATTGATTTTTTAGCTTGTTCTGAAAACATTTCTTTATTCATTGTCATTGTAATCTCCAGATTATATTTAAAACCAATTTAACACGGTAGTGTAATTTGTACTCTAAGACCACCGTGTGGCGAATTGTCTAGTCTAATGTCTCCGCCATGTGCATAAACTAAATCGCGTGCAATGCTAAGCCCTAAGCCAACACCTGGAGTATCCAGATTTCTGGCAGCATCTAATCGATAGAACGGTTGAAATACTTTCTCTCTCTCTTCTATCGGTATGCCTGGACCATCATCATCACAGTTGATAAGAACATGGTGGTGTAAAAGACTAACTTTAATCCATAGGTTATTTGCGTACCTAAAAGAGTTTACGATAATATTAGTTAAACAACGGTTAATAGAAGTCCTTTTTATTTCAATCCAACAATCCTCAGGTGAAATAAAATTGATTTTTTGTTGATCAAAATGATTTACGATAGACTGAATAAAAGGGGTGAGGTTTGTTTTTTGAAGAGCTTCGTATTGCGAACCTCTGGCAAAATGAATAAATTCTTCAATCATCGTATGAACGGTTTGAACATCATGAGATATTTGATTTTTGAGATCTCCTTCTGGCAACATAGCGCTTGCTAATTTAAGGCGAGTAATAGGAGTTCTTAAATCGTGTGAAACTCCAGCGAGCATTTCAAGCCGTTCATTCAGCAAACGGTTCAGTCTTTTCTTCATTCTTAAAAAAGCAAAACCAACTTTTTTAACTTCTAAAGCACCTTCAGGTTTAAAAAGATCTTCGTTATCGTATCCTCTTCCATATAAATCTGCACTTTCAGCAAGTCTGATAATGGGGCGAATTTGATTGCGCATGAATAGAAAAGATATCAAAGAAAGTAGGGCTGCAGCAATACTGGTTAATATAAGAACCAAAGGAGTTGTCCTGCTAAAAAAGCGTTTTCGTTGCATATACACATCGATAATATTGTCTTTTTGTTGAAACGAAATAATAACATCATCTGGCGTAAGGCGTATGAAATAGGGTTTAGTTAATGTTGCTCTAAGGGCAAATACCAAAGGCTTATATAGCCAACCTGAACGGTATTGCCCGGTTGAACTAAGATGCTGATTCTTTTTTTCAGCAACAACTAAATTCATATTTTTAAACGCTTGTGTTTTGATCCACTCTGAATCACGTTTTTCATCATACCATTGACTGATAAACTCAACGTTTCCTGCAAGATTTTCAGAAATATTTTTGAGAATCGTTTCAGTATGACGTTCAAAAAAAACGTAACTTAAAATAAATTGCAAAATAATCAGAGGCAAAATGACAATCATAAGACTGCGATTTAAAAGCGTTTTGGGTAAAATAGATTTAAGATTTTGCATGGATTATTTCCTTAAAAAATAGATAGAGAATAGATCGCACAATGTAGAGAAGAAAAAGGTTGACGTATGTGGTTAGTTGTACGAATATGATTTCTAATTATAACTTAAAAAGATCGAGAATTAAGCTAAATGAAGAAATATATAAAAGCATCTTTAATAATAGTACCAATAGTAGGTGTAATTTTTTTTGCAATTAGAGCTCATTTAAAAGAAATAGAATTATTAACCCAATTTGTTGAGGAATTGAAAATATATTCTGTTTCAGACAAAGATGGGGATATTAATCTTATTCGTCATGGTAAAAATAACGATGGTGGTTATGTTGTGTCAGAAAAAGCGTTTTTAGAATCTGACGCATTGATGGGCTATGGTATTTGTGAAGATATTTCTTTTGAAGATACATTCTCTTTAAAATACAATAAACCATCTTATGGCTATGACTGTGGAATTCGTGATATTGCTCGCCAAAGTAAACAATGTCATTTTATTGACGAATGCATAGGTAACGAAAAGTTTTTAAATCCGGATATGACAAGTTCCCATAAAGTTGCAAGTTTTACGAAGCAAATTGAAAATGCAGGCTTAAAGAATAAAAAAGTGTTTATAAAAATGGATATCGAAGGTGCTGAATATGATGCCTTTGACGATATTTTAAAACATGTTCAAAATATTACAGGTTTAGTTGTAGAATTTCATTTTACAAAAACTGAAGAAATGCCAAAAGCAATTCAGTTACTTCAAAATATAAATAAAGATTTTTATCTTGTTCATTTACATTCTAATAATTGTGTGCATAAAAAAAGGCAATTCTCTGTTCAAAATATCAATGGAAAATTGACAAAGGTATTAGAACTTACTTTTATTCATAAATCTTTAGTTACCAAAGCAGAGCCTATGAAAGATCAAAATTTTCCCAAGACAATAGATCAGCCTAATTGTCCTCTTAAACCTGATAATCAATTTGAGTTGAAATTTCATTCTTGAAAGTAGGGGGGCATTCGTACAAAACTAATCATATGAAGCGATTATCCATTAATCTGTAAAACTTTCTTCTCTAGCATCGTGTGAAGTTGGCACAAAAGATGGTTCTGTAAAATTTTGCATGGCATGATGTGTGTCGTTGTTAGGCTTCCAGTTATGATTTTCGTCTAAAAAGAAGGCTAAAATTTCTTTGCCTGGAACATAACAAACTTTAGAAGAAAAATCTGCTAATTTTTTGTAAGGATTAAATATAGGCTTTAGCTGCGCTGTATTCATGTGAATGATAGAAAAGAAATGGTCTATATCTAGGAAGAAAATTTCTTGCTGATTGGTTTGATAAACAAGGCTATATCGACATTTTGTAATGTTGGTGTGTTCATCAAGGTAATTTCCCATATGGATGACGGGTAAAACATGATCTCGCCATAAACGGAATTGATCAACGTCATATTGATATTCCTTAGTCTCGTAACGTGTTCGATTCTTCGTTTCTTTATGAGTGTTCAAATAAGAATGATTTTTCTTATACTCTTTCAAATCAATAATTTCTAAAAGCTGATAAGTGGGTAGGGCAATATGGTATAGTCCGGCTTTAACTAATAAAACGTCTTTACTCATAATGGTTCACCACGGCGATGATTTATAGCCGAATACGAAGGAGAGGGAATCTTCTTCCCCAAAGATACAATGTTTGCGCCATTTTCAAAAGTGTCGCTTATTTTTCCAACATCTTCCAGATTGGCATATCGTGTAGCAGGACGCTTTGTTGCTAAATTTAATAGATCTTCTCCATCTAGCACTAAAACTACTCTTCCATTACCCAAAATGGAGGCACCACCTACACCTGGTAAATTGACAATTCCTTGATGGACATCTTTCATATAGAGCTCGCTTCTATTCACTACTTCGTCTACATGAACTCCCAGTGTTGATTGCCCATCATTTAAAACAACAATAGTTACTTTTTCTGACGCCTTCGGTTGACCAAATCCTAACAAGAAAGCCAAATATGAAATAGGTAAAAAATTATTACGTAATAAGACAGAAGGTTGACCTTTTAGAGTCATGACTTGACTTATATCAAACTCAATAATTTCAGTGATGAACCGACTTGGAATGGCAAAGGTTTGTTGTGCAGCATTTACAATAAGAACTTCTTGTATAGCTGCAGATAACGGCATTTTAAGTGATATTTTTGTACCCTGACCCTTTTGTGAAGTAATAGCTATGTTGCCGCCTACTTTAGATACATTCGATCTAACAACGTCCATTCCAACACCACGTCCAGAAACTTCTGTGACAATAGAAGCTGTTGAAAAACCGGGATGAAAGATAAGATGGTGAATTTCATCTATACTTAAAACAGCATCGCGCTCTATCAATTGTTTGGATATAGCTTTTTTAAGAAGTTTTTCAGGATCTAATCCGTACCCATCATCTTGTATATCAATACGAATTTGGTTTCCTTGTTGTACGGCAGAAATCCTAATAGTACCTGTTTCATTTTTTCCAGTTTTCAGACGAATATCTGGTATTTCAATCCCATGGTCTATACTGTTGCGTAACATATGAATTAAAGGGTCAACAAGACAATCTACCATTGATTTATCGATGCGTACTTCTTGTCCATCAAGAACAAGATTTATTTTTTTACCTAACTGTTTAGATACGTCACGTACAATACGTGGTAAGCGCTTAAACACCGTTTCTAAAGGAATAACACGTAGGTTTAATGCACTTTCTTGCAAATATCTTAAAATGCTGTGAATAGATGAATTATTTTCAGAAATGGCTTTGTGCGATGTATCCAGTTCTTGAATGGTGTTATTAAAAAATGATAATTCATCTTTGGGTATTTGATATTGATTTTGTAACTTTTTCATAAAGGAATTCAAAGCAAGCAAGTTTGTTTTAAAACTGTGGCTATTAATGGTGAAATTCAAGTGACTGCATGCTAAAACCATTTCACCAATATCGTTCATAAATTTATCTAAAACATCACCTGGAACACGAATGGTTTCAGCAGATGCCGCTGATGCTGCTGCAGTATTCGATGTTGATATGGTTTTTATTTCTACAGGTTCAGTCACTGCAGATGCCTCAGTAGATTCCAAAGTATTTTTTGCAGAAACCATCGATGGAACAATTTTTTCATGTAACACACTTGTTTTGGTTTGTTCTTTAATCAGTTCATCTGCCTTAAGATGACGAATACCTTGATGAATTAAATCTCTTAATATTTGGGTTTGATCTTGATTTATCATTAGATATTTATTGGAAGGATCAATGTTTCTTAAAGCTTGTTCTAATTCAGCTTCTGGTTTTGGGGAAATAACAAGAAGTTCATACCATGTTTTTTTATCAATAAACAAGGATCGATTAAAGGGCATTTCAAAGTATTTTGTAGCAAACATCGCAAATGTTTCACCAATAGACTGGTTTTCTTCTAGATAAGTTGAAATAACATAGCAAGTCTCTAGCCCGCCTTCTTTAAACCTTTTGTGTAAAGTAGATAGCAATTCAATACTTATAGTCTCTATAAAGGATAACTGTTCATCTTTTTGTGTTTCGGTCCATGTCACAGATGATTTTCGATTACTTTCATTCAAATATTGGTATTGTTGTTCGAATAGATCAACAATTAAAGAATCAATTTTTGATAATGATGAAATCTTTTCAAAGACATCTGCCCAAAAAAGAATGATATTTTTAAGAGGCTCATCTTTTTCTTCTGGAATATTGTCACAAGGGATAGATCCTACAAACATATCAAGATCAAGAAAATATTGAACAGGAATATCATGATGATTTTGGTTCATTAAAAATCCAAAATCCAAGATCAACGTTTGGATTTGTTTTATAGGATATTCCAGTTTTTCTTGTAAAATCAAGTTAGAAAGACTCGTTTTAATAAGCTCAATAATAGACAGAATAATTTTTATTTCTGATTTTTGAAAAATATCTGGATGATTGGCCAGCAGTAATAAACCATTATTCAGCTGTATTTTTTTTGCGTCATCGATAACTTTATAAAGATTAATAAAATAATCAGGAAGACCTTTCTGTAGATTCAATAACACGCTATCAAGGCTAAAAATATAATCAAAAAACCCCATCATATTGTAGCTTCGTCTCATCATATTCACTGTCCATTGAATATCTGTCTGGTCTATCAAAGGGTTTTTTTTAATCAGATCTTCCATTTGATAAACTATAGCTTCAAGAAAATATTGAACAGTTTCATCATCGTAGGACACAACAACCGATTCAGGAGAATCTAATTCTTCCAAAAGGGAAGGTTTTAAAATAGTTTCATCTAGGCTTGAATCTTTGGGTTTAACTTCTAAGTATATTTCTTCTACTATCGCTGTAGATTCAACAACAGGTTCACTGGTAGGGTTAGGTTTGGGGGTGCTTGTATCTTCAGAAATCAAAGCATCTCGCATGGCCTTCAGTTCATTTAATAGATCTTCATCGGGTTCAACATTTTGTTTAATAGTGCATGCTTCTTCAATCATGCTTCGAATAACATCTAATCCTTTAAGCAGTAGATCTACAATTTCAGGATTAAAATTTGCTTTTTCTTCTCTAATAACACCTAATATATCTTCACAAACATGGGCAAGGCTTTCGATTCCTTTAAGATCCATACTTTTAGACAAACCTTTAATGGAATGAAAAGCTCTAAATAGTTCAGAAATAGAACTTTTTTCAACCGTGTTCGTTTCGGCATTTAACAGATGTCTTTCAATAACTTCGATGTGTTCTTGACATTCAATTAAAAATTGTTTCCAAAACTCTTCAAAATCCATAAAACATCAAAAATTACATTCATTTGAAATATTATGCATTAACAATATTAAAAATGAATTAATGTTTCTATATTGTGTTTTTAAAAATATATTTTAGGGATATAAATAAAAATGTTTTTTCGAATATGTAAAGTGATTATGCTCTTCCAACGACAAGAACATCAACACGTGATGCCCCTTTGAATAATAATTCTTCTGCACATGCATCTAGACTTGCACCTGATGTAAAGACGTCATCAATTAATAGGACAGATTTACTCTTAAAACTATGTTCGCATGCTTGAAATGCACCTTTAACATTAATATGTCGTTCTTGTGCATTTTTGTGACCTTGTGAAGGTGTGTTTTTAATGCGTAAAAACTTATGGGATAAATCGACTAAAGAATGAGAGTATTCTTTCTGTATTTCACAAAGCAGTAATGAAGACTGATTAAATCCACGAGAAAATAACCTCCACCTGGATAGGGGCATAGCAACAATAACATCGTGACGATAATCAAATAATTTTAAACGACTTATCATCCATTTTCCCATCATGGAGACAACAGAATCATTAGCATGATGTTTAAGTTGAAAAAAAAGTTTTTGCGAATTTTGATTATAAACAATACATGCTTTAGCTTGACAAAAAGCAAAAGGATAATCACAACAATGACGACATTCAGCCCCATCAAAATCTATGTTTCCTCCGCACTTTTGACACGAGGTGTGAGAAATAAATTCAATTTTATTCCAACATTCATAGCACAATTGGGGCGACTTCCAATCCGATTCAACAGCCGACATTAAAAATTCATTACACAAAATACATCGTGTTGGAATAATGTATTGAAGTGATATGTTAAAAATATTATTCCATATTTTTTTATTCATTATGAATAGGATAGTCTTTTGAATATTAAATACATGTATAAAATTAAATCATTAATATTCAGTGATTGAATGCGAATTTTTTGACAATAAGTTTTTTGACAATAAGAAAGACAGCACTTCAAAGATGCTCCATTTTCCGTATGATCATTTAAATATCTTGAGTTTTATCCCAAACATTTTTATAATCATAACTATATGACGGAACGTAGCGCAGCCTGGTAGCGCACTATTCTGGGGGGATAGGGGTCGTGGGTTCAAATCCCGCCGTTCCGACCATGAAAATGGTTTTTGTCATTTTTGATTTTTTCTTGAAATGCTCTATAAATATTTTTTTCTAAAACACAAGGTCTTGTGTTAGCTTAATCAATAACTTTTTTATTTCAGAATCAGGAATCTTTTCAAGTTCCTTAAATGCATTTTCTAGTTCCGATTTTAGGTGCACTTGACATTCTTCAAAGACATTAAATTGATTCATCCATTTTTGTACAAGAGCTAATTCATTAGACAGTTTATTTTTTCGATCATAAGAGTGCATATTTTTAAGTTCATCCCATAACGGTTGTAAAAAATCATGCTCAGCATTTTCTTTAATTTTTTGATACAAAATAATCAATGGTAATGTCATTTTTCCTTCAAAAAAATCATCGCCGCAATCTTTACCAAAATTTGTCGATGGGAAGTAATCAAGCAAATCGTCTCGTATTTGAAAAGCTAAACCAAAGTGTTGTCCAAAATTTTTAAGGGCTAATACAATTTCTGGCTCTACGTTGTCTGTTTTGCAATACGCACCCACCCATGTGGATGCACGAAATAATGCTGCCGTTTTGCGTTGAATGGTTTCTTTGTACTGATCTATGGAAACAGACAAATCAAAATTCTGTTTCAATTGTAGTATTTCACCTTCAGTAATTAATGAAGAAACATTGGATAAAATATCAAGGACACCTTTAGTGTCGCAGCTCACCATAAGTTGAAAAGCTTTAGAAAATAAATAATCCCCTAAAAGAATAGTCGATGTGTTTCCAAAAACGGTATGACATGTTGGTTGGCCACGTCTTAAGTCAGACATGTCAATAACGTCATCATGCAAAAGTGTTGCAGAATGAATCATTTCAACTGCAGCAGCTAATTTGAAAACATCAGTATTTAATACTACATTATCGGGCGCACACGCTTTTGTCGATGCTAAAGTTAATAAGGGTCTTAAATGTTTACCTTGTTCTTTAAATGCAAAATCAAGCATTTCCATAAGATAAGCAACATCGCTATCTAGAACACCATGAAAGAGTTCTTCGAACTGTTTGAGTTCAGTTTGAAGATGTTCTTTCATAGATTCTATGGTTGTTTGAATGCTCATTATTTTGAATTATTCTTCAAGCAAGTGCACACAAACGATAGATTTTTTATTCAGTTCTCCAAATATCATTTTTCGAATAGCAATCTCAATTTGTGATGTCACATTCTTATGGGTAACAGAAACTGTTTCCAATATCCGCGAGATTGTAAATTCAATCTCTTGCGTTAGATTTTTCTCTTCTTCAGGTGTTGCTACAATTCCAAAAAATTTAACAACGGGTGAAAAGGATAATAAGTTGCGGTCATTAACTACGATAGTTACAAAACATGCGCCTTCATCGGACAATTTATAACGTTCTTTAACGGTTTCACTGTTTAGCGGAATAAGTCTATTACCATCAAACGCCCATTTTGCTGTAGGAATAACTTCTATTTCATCAAACTCATCGTGTGATAATGAAACGACAGACCCATTTTCAGGAATGAAAACGTTATCCACACCACATTCATATGCGAATTTACCATGTGCATCAAGGTGTCTTGCATCACCATGAACGGGAATAAGAAAACTAGGTTTAACCCAGTCGTACATCTGTCTTAATTCTTCTCTGGCAGGATGTCCTGACGTATGAATGTCTTCTTCCATAGATGTTACAATTTGTGCACCTTGGTGAATAATTTGGTTTTGAACAGATGAAATAGCTTTTTCATTTCCAGGAATCATTCGTGATGAAAAAATCACAACATCATTTTCATCTAATCTAACTTGTGGATGAATTTTTGAAACGATTCTAGCAAGACCTGCCTTGTGTTCACCTTGTGAACCTGTGGTTAAAATACAAAGTTCATGCGATTTATAGCGTTTAATTTCTTCTTCAGAAATAAGTTCTGGTAAATCTGTTAAGTATCCAGTTTCACGTGCTGCACTGACCATTTTGTGCATGGATCTTCCCACAAGGCACGTTTTCCGACCTAAATCATGGGCTATTTTAATAATGCTTTGAACACGTGCAACGTTAGAGGCAAAGCACGAAATAATTAGTCTTTCATTCGTGTATCTGCTCATAACGTCTTTAAGGCTGTCATACACATCTTTTTCTGATCCAGATGTTCCTTCGGTAAAAATATTGGTCGAATCGCAAATTAAAGCTAAAACGCCTTCTTTCCCTAATTCTTGCAACCTTTTAATATTGGTTTCTTTACCTATTTGTGGATGAGGATCTAATTTCCAATCTCCAGAATGTAAAACGATACCTTTAGGTGTTTGAATCTTAATGGCATTGGGCTCAGGAATAGAGTGAGTCAATGTAATGAATTCTAAATCAAAGACACCAATTTTAAATTTTGCATTTAAATCAAGTTCATGAATTTCAACGCGTTTTTTCCACATTTTATCATAAATTTTATTGCGAATGATTTGCGCTGTAAAGGGTGTCGCATACAAAGGACATTCTAAATAGGACCATAAATAGGGCAAAGCACCTACATGGTCTTCATGGGCATGCGTAAATACAATACCTTTAATCAAGTGTTTGTAGTTAATTAAAAAGGTTGGGTCCGGAGTTAGAACATCTATTCCAACTTTGTCGTGAAATGATATTCCTAAGTCAACAATAAGAATTTGGTTTTGATGAATAAATAAGTTAAGATTCATCCCAATTTCATTGCACCCGCCTATGGGTAAAAAGATGAACTTTTCAGGATCATAGGGCAACGTGCAATGATCAAAGTTATCTTTATTTTTAGTTTTTGACACGTGGGATTCCTTTGTAAAATAAATTATTGATTTAAAAGTTGCTGACGATAAGCCTCAGCTAGGGCTAAAGTAGTAGCTTGAGAAACATTAAGTGTTGTCATTGTCGAAGCTGTAAGTAATTTTGCTGTAAAGTCACATTTTGACTGAGTAAGACGTCTCATTCCGTCACCTTCAGATCCCATGACAATAGCGATACGACCTTTCATGTCAATATCTTGAAGCGTTTTATTGGTGTTTTCCGCAAGTCCTACACTCCAGAACCCATCATCTTTTAACTTATCAATAGCCTGTGCAAGGTTCGCTACATAACATAAAGGAACTAAATCTAGTCCCCCACTTGCAATTTTTGCTATTAAAGCAGATTCTTTGGGGGAATGACGCGATGTTAACACAATGCCAGAAACGCCAAATACGGCGCAACTTCTTAAAATGGCTCCAATATTGTGAGGGTCTGAAATATGATCCAGAACGACAATAATAGAATTTTTATTGGATGGTTCATAGAGATCACTTAAATCTACGAAAGGTAAGGGTTCTGCCTGTAAGACAATGCCTTGATGAACAGCATCTTCAGCAACCATATTGCGAATCTGGTTTTTATCAGCTTTTTGAACAGAAATTTTTTTACCAAAACGAACAATGTGATCAATGATCTCTTGTTGTGGTCTAAGTTCCGGTAGATAGTGCGAAAACTCTTTAGTTTTTAAAACATCATAATTGGAAACATAAATGTTGAGAATGTTTCTTTTTTTATGGCTCAGAGCAGACGCACATGTGTGGACGCCGTAAAGATACATATAATTAATTAAACGTCTTGAAGCCAGTCAAGCATTTTTTGCTTAGACATAGCACCTTGTGTGCTGATAATTTTACCGTTTTTATATAAAATAAGAGTAGGAATAGAACGTATTCCCAGCATGTTAGGGATATTTGGATTATCGTCGATATTAAGTTTGAAAAATTGAACACGTTCAGCAAGCAGAGTTGATACTTCGTCTAATACAGGTGCTAATTGTCTACATGGTTGACACCAGTCAGCCATAAAATCCACTACAACGGGTAAAGATGAATCAATCACTTTCTTTTGAAAGTCTGCTTCTTTTAAATGTTCAATCATTATTTTTTCTCTTTTAACTAAGTTATGTTCAACTTTATCAAAAAACAAAAAAAAATGAAAGATTTTTTAACCGTTTTATCATGAGAATAAAGGGTTTTATCTATTGTAATGTTTGTGTGCTGATAATAAGATGGGTGTGATTTTTGATTTCAACATGTATCGATACACGTAAAGATTCAGCAAGTTTAGCAATATAATAAGGCAAAATATTGCGTACATTTAATTCTTGTGAATCAGGATGTTGAAGCATTTCCAGATAGCCTTTTCTCATTTGGAATGAAGTAGCTTCAGATTTGAAAATCAAAGAATCATCGTCAAGGGTAACTAAAAGTTCTCCGCCTTTTGTTAAGGCCTCAATCATAAGGTAAGACAGTCCTAATAAAAGTCGTGCAGCCACTCCATCTGGACAGTCTATGGGAAGGTCAATAGCAACTTTGCTTAATCTTGCACAACCACAAAGCAACTGAAATACATCGGCGTAACAAGGCAATGTTTCATTGGCAGAAAGAAGTAATCTATAAAATTGTATTCTGTGAGAAGACTTTTCAAGGCTTTCTCTGAAAGTAGATTCAATGTGGGGGTCTTTGCAATGTTCAAACGCAAAATCGAGTAAAAGATTCATAGCGCTTAAAGGTGTCGCTAAATCGTGACACATTTTAGCAGCCATCAAGTGAGTTTGGTAATGTTCGGACTGACCCATATTGAAAACATTTCTAAGTTAATCTAAAGCCATTATGCTTTAGTTTTAATTATTTTTTGTAGATTTCTCATTTCATTGCTTAGCTTGCGAGTAGGTGATTTCAAGAGAAATGCATCCAATCCACCATGAAATTCAATAGTTCTCATTCCGTTTGTTGTAAGGCGAAGTTGGATCGAACGACCTAATTTTTCGCTCATAAAAGAAACATGCTGCATGTTGATGTTGAATTTTCTTTTAGTTTTGTTATTTGCGTGGCTAACGTTATTGCCAGACATTACTTTTTTGTGAGTCACAGGACATACTTTTGCCATTGCTATTCTCCATTTTAAATCTAATAGACAATGATTTCATATTCTACAACATAAGTCAATCTTAAACTTCATAAGATGTTATTAAACTTATGTAACCCTCAGTTTTCATATTCTTCATCCTTAAAAGTCCCAAGGTCTATTTTTCTTAAGATCATTTGAAAATTTAATGTCACCATTGGAAAAAATAAACGCACTGCCTCTATTTTTAAGATCTTCAGCATCAATAATCAACATATGGTTTCGTTTGAGCTTTTTCTTTGATGTCTTTAGTTTCTTTTTGACATACCCATTACTTATTAAAGGTAGATAGTGGCTTGAATTTTCTAATAAATCAGGATACCTATTTAAAACTTCCTGCTGTTTTCGGTAAGTTGGAAGGAGCAAAATATGAAAATATTTCCATTTCCATAAAGGTGTTGGTATTTTTTTTTGTAATTTTGATGAAATTCCTAAATTTTGAGTCCATTGTTGCGTTGTGAACTCGGAACGTTTAGAAAGGGTTGTATAAAAATAAGGATGTTCATAAAATCCCATGCTTGTTCGGTCTTGTGAAATATAGCCAATGGGTAGTGTATGAAAGTAATGCATGCATCCAGAACTTAAAATAAATAAACAACCGATAAGACGCATGTTTTTTTTTGGCCCTATACACAAAATGCATAAGCCTAAAAAATATAAGGGCAGAAAATAAGCATGGGGGGATGCAATGTTAATTTCAGATCCTGGCAATGTGCTAACCCATGACGCAGCATGGTTCATATATTTAATGCCGTAGTCGCAAAATTGAAAGATAGAATCACTACCTCCCCATAATAAGGAAAGCATGCATAGTAGAAGTGCCGGCATAATCCAAAAAGTAAGAAGGGGTAAAACCAAAATATTTCCCGTAATGGAATGCAAAGTGAATTGGTTAAAAACAGCCATACTGATAGGTGTTGTTGAAAGCGTTGCAATTGTGGATGATAAAATGATGCTCAGGATAAAGGCATATAGTTTTCCAATTATTCTTTTTTTATCAATCAGTTCATAAAACCAAGATATTAGACGAGACGAACCGTTTTCATAAGCTGAAACAAGCGCAATCACAGCAGCAAATGATAATTGAAAACTGACACTAAAAAGTGCGCTTGGAAAGAAAGTAAAAATAAAAAGAGCAGCAAATGTCAAAGATCTTAAAGAAATAGGATTTCGTGATACAAAAATTCCAACCATTAAAATAAATGTCATACAAAAAGAACGTAAGGCAGGTATTCCCATTCCAGAGATGAGTAAATATAAAAATGTGAAACCTATAGACGAAATAGCTGCTAATTTTTTAAGAGGAAAAGTATAAGGCAGCGCATAAAACAAATGCAAAATGCCGATACCATGTTTAATGATAAAAAAGATAAGCGAAGCAATTAGCCCCATATGCAACCCAGAAATAGCCAAGACGTGGGCTAATCCAGATTTTACATAGTTTTCTCTTATAGAAAATTCTATTTTCGATTTTTCACCCGTAATCAACGCCATAGCAATCGGGGCAGTAGCAGTAGACAATTTTTTTTGTAGTATTTGATTTAAATACGACCTTATACGCTGAAAAGTAGAGTTTGATTTCAGTATGGTGCAGTTTTTTATACTGCCTAATGCTTCTATACCTTGGAAAAAAAGATCTCTTTTGAAATTATGGCTCCATGGACTGGCTGGATCGCTAATGGGTGTTAACGAAGCTAATCCTTCTATAATGTCTCCTGGTTGAAGATCTTTATTTTTTGAAAATTTGAGCCTTATTTTTTTTATTTTTTTAACGTGATCAGAGGATTGAATCCATGTATGTATTTTTAAGGTATATCTTGGTATTTTCTGATTCGTAAAATCACTGTTAATGATTTCAGCTTTAAACGTCACATTTTTTTCAAACGTTTGAAGAACATAGGGCTTAGAAATATAAGTATCCCAATAAATGCGTGTAAATCCAAAAGAGAAAAATAAAATACAAAGGGATGGGACAAAAAAGGCTATTGTGCGACGAAAGTAAAAAGTAAAAATAGATAATGCAAAAGTGAATAGTGTCACGCAGCACATAACATAAAAATACGGTTCATTATCAAGGTCCAGGTAGTATAGAATGCCTAAACCCATAAGAACAGCAAGATAGGGGAAATATAGATAATGCGAATATGATTCGAATGTTATCTTTAAAAGACTACATAAAGAAGAAAATCTGGTTTTGATAAGAAATTTCATTTTATGGATGATGCGTAATTGTTTTAATGTTTTGTGCTTATCCCATCGGAACGAATGATTTTCTGTGTTTTAATCTTAATGGAGCACGGAAAAAGGTTTGATTTCAGTCAGGCTCTACGACAGGAATGGTGTCATGCTCAGTTTCAACATGATGTTTTTTTGTTTTTTTGGAATCCATCGATACTGCATTGGAATCATCATCTCTATTATATTCTCTTCTTTTATCAGCTTTTTTTGTAGCAGAGTGCGGAATGGGTGGGGCAAGAAGAAAACTATTGTTGCTTTTGTCGCTTTCGGTAGGATATGGAAAATAAAATTGCGATTCTGTCTCATTTATTTCTTTTTGGGAATGTGCTCGAAAAAGGGGGGGGTGTTAGAAATTCATCTATTCCAGCTATTATCGGTTCTTGCACAGCTGTATGAATTTCTTTCGAATTCCAATAGTCATTGCGCTTTAAAATAGGTATGGGTATGTCATGAGGAATGCCACCCACATAGGTCGTGCCTGATTTATAAAATAATAGAATAAAAATAAAAAAAGGAAGAGTTAATTTTTGCATCATATTTTATGTTTAAAAAAATTACCAAATTCAAGATAGGCTAAATTAGTATATAATGTGTAAATTTAAACATAAAAGTAAAAGTGTGACTAAGGGATAATTCTAATTTCTATCTTTGCCCAATAAAACAGCAACAGTTGAATCTTTTTCCTTACTGCCTCTACTCGATCCAAATTCAAAAGCATAGGCATCTTTAAGACATGAACCAAAAATTCCAGCAATTGTTGATAAAATACCAACGGTTTCACCGGGTAAATTATTAGAAAAATAGGTGAGAGTGAACAGACAAGAAATAAGGCCCAAGGCTGCAGACACAACCATAATATCGCCTCTGTAATTGCGATGGCCCAGCTTAATGAAATGAGAATCTCGTTCTCTGGCATCTTTTCGATCTCCCAAATACGCCAATTCACATTCTTTTTCTATCTCGAAGATAGAGTGCTGAAAATCCAGCAGCATTTGTGGGTTTTCTCTAAAAATTTGACTGATCTCTAATACATCTTCAGTTTGTGCAATTTTTTTAGCACGATTTAAAATTTCTTGGGCAGAATCTGCTTTTTTGTCGCCTGAAATAAGGCGAATTATAGAAGGTGCAAATTCAGCTAACGATAAGGCCGCTGCGATAAAAGGTAACGTCATAACATTCCCCTGATTTCTGAAATATTATAAAAAACATGTTGACCAATAACCGCTGTAATACATTTTTGTTTGGCCCATTTAGGATGAGGTGTTAACCAAACAGCGTGATAATGATCAGCTCCTTTTGTAATGTCCTCCCATTTTCGATTCACAATACCTTCAGCAACATAAAGGCATAACTGAAAAAGTGCAGAATCAATTTTAAGATTTTCAATTTTTCGTCGATTAGGATCGTTGATATTCCAGCATGAAAACTGAAAAGGTTTTAAACAAACTTCTGATAAAGTTTTTCCAAACCATGTTTGTTTTTTAAAACGATTGTAAATAATATTTCCAACGGCAATCAGCCCTTGAATGTGGTTGAACAATATGTCTTCATCTTTTATTTTTTTTAAAATATGAATATTTTTTGTAATTTCGCCACGAGCTTCTCCATAGATGGTTTTAGCCATCAAATGAATATCATCGATGGTGCAAGAAGGTAAGGTTTTATGCACATTTTTCATTTTTTGTTCCTTAGTTTTTTAATGTGAAAAGAAGGTTAATGTCATATGTATTCGGGTTATAAGAATCTACTTTTTGGCTAATATAGGTATGTTCACCCAACGGCATTTTGGCTCTTATATGAAATCCACCATGTTCGATATAATGATGTAGGGAAGAAGATTCATGCCCCCACTGAACAGAGTCAGGATGATTGGTTCCCACAGTTTGATAATATGAAGAATCAATTTTTTTGAAAAATTCGATCAAACTTACACCAGGTTTGCAAGTTAAGGAAAAGTAAGCAGGATATATCTGTTGCAAAGAATAATGTTCTTTAAAAACACCGCCCCATGCATAAATTGGTTTTAGGTTAGACTGTGTTTCTTTAAAAATATTTTGATCCTCGAATTTCGTTATAGAAACATGATGCGTTTGATAGGCAAACGAAATAGAGCTTTTTAAAGGTTCAATAGAACAGTCTTGATCAAAACTTTGAACATCGGGAACCCATTCAATGTGGGTCAAAAGTTTTGATCCGTAAACAGACACAGGTTGATTTTGAGAATATCCTTCTTGAATATAGGTTCCTTGAATAGGGGGTGGATCTATACACCTAAAATTCAAATGACCTTTAACTTTTATGGAATCAGGGACCTGAACACAGACGGGTTCAAAATAGTCTAAGGCATGATGAGGATGTGCACCAATATTCCATTCAATAGGGTCTTGAAAATTCGATAAGGATACTTTTTTTTGTGAAAAAGGGGACGCTTGAAAAACAATAGTTTTCATGATGTTTTCCTGATAAATAGTGTGAAATGAAAATCGTTAAATAAAGATAGAATCTTTATGTTTAAAACTTAAAAATGCGGGCTGAATGTCATGAATGGGTTTTAATTGGATATGAAGTTGTGTTGGCTTTTGTTTTAAAACTGTGCATATTTCCTTCAATTTGGGTGTGTTTGATGCTACAGTTTGTGCCATAAAATCTTCTTGTTCAAAAGCATCTCCAGAAACAGAAAGTGATTCTATAAAATAGTGTGGATTAAGATCTGAAATCTGCACTAAATCAGATTCAGTATCTCCATTTTCGCTAACCCATTCCCATGATGGGTTCTCTATTTTTGTCTCATGGGGATCTGTATCTGCGCATCCTAATTTGATCCATACATAGGCACATTCAAATTCATAAATCATTCGATATTCAATAATTTTACCGGTGATACTTCCTTTTTTGAAAGAAGGATGTTTTAGGGTCAAGCTCATATCAAGGTGAATACCCATACCTTTTTCCCACAAACACATAAAGGTAATGTCTATATTTCTTTGTGCCGTTTTCAAATGATTGCTAGCAACTTGAAAGGCATAATCAAGAAGGGATTGTCCTTTTTTACCTTTAAATATTGTAGCATCACCCACATCGTTGAGATAATGATTGCTATTTTGCAACCTGAAAATCAGTTTTTTGTTTATGGGTGAAATAGATGAGTCTTTCAAACTGTCCAAACTTTGTAGATGAAAAGTCATGTGTTCATGAACTTTTTGTTCTATCCTCCACTGTAGGCGCAGTGTTGGTTTAAACCATTGATACGAAAAACGAAGCTTTTCAATTTTACCACCCTTTTGAATATCAAAATCTCGGGTCATGGATTTTAGGTTAAAAGCTGCCGAAGGATCTATTTTCTGCAATTCAGATTTTACAATGTTATACCCTGAAGATGGGTTTGAACGACCATGGGAAGATGTAATTTTATCGCCAACTTTAGGCCACTTTTTAATCAATGCTAAAGGTGTTAAAGTGCTTATTAATGTGCACGAAGTTTCCTGATGTATAAAATGAGAAAGATTCAAAAAACCATTCAATTTTCGTGTCCATTGGGCTTCAAGACAGCATTCAATTTTTTGAAAAGAATAAGGGTTGTGTTTTACCTTTAAACTATTTTCAAAAATACTGTCTTCATCAAGGGTTAAAAACTCTGTGCCTTGAAAAACGCACGATGTTTGAATGTTTTGCCCATATCTGTCCCAATGCAAAACACGTGCTTGCGTTTCTAAAATATGAGTCAAAGAAGGAGAATCTGTGAATTCCTCAATTGCGGGTAGATCTTTGGAAAGTTCATTTTTAAGATCTATCAGTATTTGATTAGCTCCAGCGGGTTGACTGACCAAAATATATTCGACCATTCCTTCATTTTGAAGCTGTAGTTGATTGGATAAACTTCCTTGAAAAATAAGTTTTTCAACCCCTTCTTTTTCATAGATAATATGCATAACCTTATTTTGAAAACATTCATCAGAAGGGTAATTGTCGCATTCGTAATATATCTTTAAAATAGCTTTTGCGGGTTGATGTTCTTGTTGTACTATTTCACAAGAAATTAAATTACAAGGATAGGGGGTTCTGTTTTCATCTTCTGTACGATCCTTTTTTAAATATGGGGTTAGGCGTGGAGTCAGATAAATTTTAAGAGTCATCATATAACCTTTTTAGAAAACAATAAAAAAAGCATACAAACTATACTTGTATGCTTTGATGAAACGACGTGAATGTGAATTTTTATTTTTTTTGTCGGTGTGATAACAAAATTTTTAATGCCTTTGTTTATGTATTGAAGGATATACTATTTTTTTTACTTTTTGAGTATCTGTTCTTAACAAGTTTCGAATGTGAAAGTCATCTTGAGTAATTAAAAATAAGGGCATCGTAGCATTTATTCTTTCTTGTGAAGAGTCTTCAGGTGTACTATCTTCATGGATAAGTGTGGAATCTGAATTTATTCCAGTAATTTCTATCGGAACGAAACTATCATTATCTGTATTGGTTCTCTGTGAAGAATCTTCAGGTGTAGAATCTGAATTTATTTCAGTAGTTTGTATCGGAACGAAACTATCATTATCAGGTAATTTGGTGATAACTACAAAGCCTTCTAAATCTTCCTCAAAAGCGGTATTAGAATTTGCATAAGCAGATAGAAATATCAATAGCGAAGGAATAAAAATGATCTGGAGCATGCTACGGTATGGCATAAAATAATTGATTTTATTTTCAGCAATAATAAAGATGAAGTCAAGATATTAATGCCAAATGGCAATGCTGTGCTGATGTTTCTTTACTATATTTTATTTACCGCTTGAAGAACTGCAGCACAGCATACACGTTGCGTTGATGTGCTGTGATGAAAAGTGCTGAACAAATTGTAGATTTTTCCTTCCATTTGTGTTGCGTTATTTAAATGTAAGGTGTCATGAAGATCCAAATGTGCAGTCAAAATTTCTTTTGCTATGATATGGCTTTTTGAAAAAACTGATGGGTAATTTGAGTATTAGCATTAATACCTTTTCCATGGAAATAACATAATCCCAGTTCCCATTGTGCTTCCTTCATATTTAAAGATTCTAATTCGTGTAAAAGTGGCAGTGACTTTTCATATTCTTGATGATTTAAATTTTGCATGGCAGTCGCAAAAGAACGTGTTATGTGTGATTCATCACAATTCGCAATAGTGTTCTTTAAAACAGTTTCTTCAACCGACCATTCTGAATCGTAACCATCCGCAGTTTTAGGGGTTGCATGAGTGGGATGAATCAGTTGTAAGCGTGCGTTAAATGTCTCTGCCAAAAAGGAACTGCACATATTATCTATTTCTTCGTCCTGTTGGATTTATTTTCAAATTCGCTTGTTGCATGACAAGGTGATTCATTCACCCCAAAATCAGTTTGTTCAGGTAAAATTATGAGGCATAGCTAGGTAAAGATATAAATAGTGTGAAAATAAGGGCCGTTTTAATCATAAAAAAATCATTTAATCTTTTATTGTGTTTAGATTCAAATGGTATTGGCAAAAAATAGGATTTGTATAGTCAAAAAAGGTGAAAAACAAACCTGATAAAGGGGAGGGATGAGATTTAGTCAGCAACCATTTTATTTTTTTTATACTAAGTTGTTGTTTTATACTCATTCTTTTCCTCGACAATAGATGTGAAACCGATTAGATTGAATAAAATACATTTAAAGTTGATATAAATATGTTGGAAACATTGAATAAACTGATTTCTTTTCTATCCTTTTTTTCAGAAATCAAAATATGGCTCATGTCTAAAGGATATCGCCAGGGTGTTTTTTGGGTTTTATTGCTCATTTTAGTTAGTTGTTTCAATGATGTATTGATGTGTCATTTAGGGTCTAACCTCTCTTTGGTTATGGTTACTTTTTTTAGGTTTTTCTTTAGTTTTGTCTCTGCAGCACCCTTCGTGTTAAACCGTAAACGCATACATTATCTCAAAACAAATTTTGCACAAATGCATCTTGCAAGAGGTGTTATTGGTGCTGCTGCATTGGGTTTGTGTTGCTGGTCTGTTAATGTCATGCCCCTTTCTGAAAATACAACGCTTATGTTCACGCAACCGTTATTTTTTCTGGTGTTAGCGTCGTTCTTTTTAAAAGAATCTATCGATTCATTTCGTTGGTTAGCGACTGTTTTTGGATTTTTAGGTATTATTATTATCATGCATCCAGGATTAGAAACTTTACGTGTCGAAGCTTTAATCCCTTTATCAGCTGCAGTTTTATTTGCCATTATCACTTTAATGGCTAAAAAAATGATCGAAACAGAGCATCCGCTTTCACTCTTATTTTATTTTGGTTTAGTGACAACAGCTGTTGCATTGCCCTTTGCTGTGTATTATTGGCAAACACCAAGTTTATATGAGATGCTACATTTAGCAGCATTGGGTATCGGTGCTAATTTTATTCAGTTGTGCATTTTCAGAGCTTTTAAAGCAACAGATGCGTCTGCTGTAACTCCTGTATTTTATGCAGAAATTATCATATCTGCATTTTTTGGATTTTTATTTTTTGGACAAGTTCCAACTATTTCAGTTTTATTGGGGGCACTTCTTATCTCATCCAGCACTTTTGCTATTAGTTGGTGGGAAACACGTCGTGAAAGAATTCAGACGCTATAAAAAAACGATAAAAGGTCGACAATATAAAAATTTACCATAAATCAAAAATCATAGGAACCTTTTCACTATTATAATTATAATTCTGGTTGAAACTTTGTGATGTTATATATTTTGTGAAGTTCGATTTTGGCATCTTTACAATATTGAATAGCGGTAATATAGATTGGTTGTCTACTATTTTTTATTTTGTATTTACGGGAAGAATAAATATTGCTTTCTCTAAGGTACTCTTTAAAGATATTTTAGAAGGAAAATTTTCATATAAAAAATGTGTAATTGCGAATGACGAAAGAGTCTGTGATATATACAGTGTTAAACACAATAGAACAGATGCACATGTTTTCATTTTATACCCTTTCAAAGCTCTGCGTTGATTACATATTAAGGATTAAATTTCTTCCAATTCAAGTTGCCAACCACTTTTCAAATTCCATTCAGAGGCATAGAATTTAATATCTAATATTTTCATGGTCATCCAAGGCCGAAAACAGCAGAAAAAATTTGGTTTTTCAGATGTAGAGTTAAGATTAGCTTGTGTTGAAGATATAACTTCAATCGTTTCATCATTGATAATGCGAAAAGGTATAGCGTTTTGTTGTTGGTCAATGACGGCAATAGATCCTTCAACAGCTTTTCGTTCTAAATGAACAATACCGCCCGTGGTTTTTTGCCACAATCTTTGCAAACAACCCACACGCAAGGTGTCTCCTCTACCAAAAATACCTGAAGAAGCTAATGTTGTGGTATCACTGCATTTAATAATAGAATGATATTTTTTAGATTTATGTCCTATGAAACAAAGTTTTCCTGAAACTGTGCGTCGAAATTGACCTTGCGGAGAAAGTGTAAGTTGCTGATCACATCCCCTAGCGGATAAGGGCGGAAAACTGATGCCTTCAATAATAAGTTCGGTTTCCATTTAAATGCTCCTTTATTTATTACTTTTTAGAATCTTCAAACCACGTAGGTGGCTGAACAGGATAATAAGAATCGGTTTCAAAATTTTGAGGTTCAGATGAATACGGTTTTTCAAAAGAAGGGGTGGGTTTTTGAAAGGTGTATGTTTGTGATGATGTATTTTTCATAAATATTAACTTATTTAAAAAGGTTATAAAAAACGTTACACCATAGATGTAACGCATACGAATAGTAGGTGTTTCTTGATAAATCTTATTGATCTCTAACCAATATTTCAAAATACTGGTGAACACTCATAGGCTTCATTGTCGATGGAATATCGACGGTGCTATGTGTTAGTTTTACAGTTCCTGTTTTACCATCTTCTGTTGGAATAATTTGTCCATCAAGAAGTTGGCGAATACGATCAGAAATAGTAATGGATTCCCTAGAAGACAATGCTTGGCTTAGCGTTGATGCTTTAATTTTGATTTTTGTAAAACCAGATTGTGCGCCTAATTTAAGAGACGACCAAATTTCTTCAAGTTCCAAAAGAATAAGAGGATAATTTTTAGTGGAAGGACAATAGCTATGGACTGATGCTTCAATACCATTTCTTCCTAAAATTTCATCGTTGGCTAGTTTTGTTTTTATCGTGTTGATAAGTCCGTAATCTATCATTTTTTTCTCCTATCCGCATTCATAAAAAACACCGTTTAAGTACTCTGACACTAGTCCTGGAATTAACCCGTTCTTGTTCGTAAAAAGTTGTTTGTTAATCTTTATGGCATTTATTTTTTTTATTTTTCTTTCAAGTTCGGGGATAGGTCTAATGGTAACCTTGATCCCTCGTTTTGAATGACCCTCTCTATATTTATTAGACTCCCCAAATGGTAAACAATCTATTAACGTTCGTTCCTTAATGTCGGCCCAACATTCTCCCAATGTTTTGAATTGTTTGATGCATTTTCCTTGATCATTTTCTTTCATAGAATAATTCCCAATTTCGATGCGATGTTTAAATTTTTCGATGGTTTTTCGAGACATGTGTTGTCCTTAATTTCAAATAATGATTTTTTTTAACGGCTGAAGTATCTGTTGCATGGAATGTGTTAGAACAAGAGGTTCTGATCGATTTTCATAAGCATAAGCCACTAAATTAAGAATGACTTGCTGGATAAGAGAATGAATAGAAAGTCTTGAAATGCATATGCCTGATTTGTAAACAATTTCAAGTGGATAAGGGCTTTGACACGCAACACTTGAATTTTGTGGATTAAATTCATAACGATGAAGGGGTTCTTTATGTCCAGATGCCATAACTTTATGAATGGATAAAATTTCTTTAACAGGCCCCATAGGTAGGTTTATGATACCGCTATGATGTGCAGGGTTTTGAATAGTCCAGCACCATATTTTTTCTGTTAAAGTTGTTTGTAAATAGGCTTCTACAATGGATGTGCTGGACTGAATATAAAGTTCTATTAATGTTTTTTCATAATCGGCATCAAGACGCAAATGCGCCTTGACCATATTATAATCTATAGCAAAACCTTGGCTTGTTTGAACAAGTGTCAGCATAAAATTACTCCGTGCATGAAATGATTTTAAAGGCATTGAAATCGATAACATCTCCACCTAAACGTTTCGTTGCATAAAATTCAACAAATGGTTTGGATGAATAGGGGTCACGCAATAATGTCAAATCTTGACGATCCACAATTTGGTAACCTTCTTTAAAGTTTGCAAGAGCAATGCTACTGGATGCTTTTCCATCGTGTAAAGGCGGCATTTCATCGCTTAAAATAACCGGATATCCGCACAAATACTGAGGCTGTCCTTCTGATAAAGAGGGCTGCCATAAGGGTATTCCATCGGTTGTTTTAAGGCGTCTAATTTGTGTTAACGCAGATCTGGATACATACCAAACGGCACCTTTTAAATAGTGCGTGGGCATGGCCTCTATAGATTGATAAAATACATCGACCGATGGTATTTGGCCCATAACGCCAGTTTTAATTTCTTCAATATATCCATGTTCACCAAGGCCTGCATCAATGCGTTGATGGGTTAGAAAGCCTTTAGGTTGGTTTACGCCATCACCCGATATAAAGCTTTTATTTTCTGCTTTCATCATGCTGGATGCGATATTTTCAATCAGCCATTCTTCAGCGTCCATGAAGCTATCATCCAATAATTTCTGACTAATTAAAGGTTTCGCATACAAAGTATGGGCATGAATTTTAAAATGGTGCATGGCAGGACTTTCGGTCTCTGTTCTGGAATCGCCCTCTTGAACCCATCCAACAACAGCTGACTTTTTATCTTTTAAGACCTCATAAGAATCGCTTTCAATGCTGGTTACACGTGCCAAAGATCTTATGGATCCGTCATAAATAGGGTTTTGATAAATGTAATCTTGCATAGCATGAGACATCATATATCCTCCACTGTCTGCTTGGCTGTTCAAGCTTTTTGAATTCATTCCTGACTTAATAAATTGTTTTAAAGATGGGTCTTGAAAAGACGTTTTTTTACTTTTATTGAAATAATTAGTGTTCATAAAATTCTCCGGAGTATGGAATGGTTTAGATGCGCTGTGAGGTGGAATATGGTTGGATTGAACATGGTTCCAAATCTGATTCATTTTTTGGTTTTGCTTTTGATGAATTTCTTTAATGCTTTCTTCAATATGGTTTAAGGTTTGCTCTAATGTTGTTACGACGTTTGCGTTTGTTGTAGTCATGTCATGTTCTTTCTATGGGTATTAAAATGGAAACGAAAGATGTTGGGCAAAATCTTGAAGGCTGAAACAACATTGTTGTAAAGCTTCTAAAAGATCGGGTTGAGAATGATGAAAACAGGAAAGATTTTTAACAAAAGAAATTTTACTGTCTTCGTTGCTAGGAAAGGTCACCAATGAAATTTCACTTAAAGACAATTCGTTTAAAAATTGAACATTTTTATTTTTTAAAATGCCATTCGATGACTTTTCAATGCTGTAACCAATGGATAATGAATCAAGGGCTTTTGCTTTAAGAAGGGCATGGGCTTCTTGTGCTTTAGGAACGCTCAACAATAATTGCCCTTTAACATAAAGGCCTTTAGCGTCTTCATAGATGTCGTGCCAAAGGCCTATAATATTTTTTTCATCGTGTTGCCATAGCATCTTAGGCCATCGCTTTTGATCTTTCCAATATTGAATGCTTTTTTGAAAGGCACCGGGTAAAACAACATCATTATGATGATCGATGATGTTAAAGACATTGGCATAGCCTTCAAAATACCCCGCATTATCAAGAATATGAAGGGGGTTTTGACATTCTTTTTGATATAAATTCATAATGAATTCTCCGCAAAGTGAAATGATATAAAAAAATCCCTATAAAGAAACCTTCATAGGGGGTGATTGTGATAAAAATGTAGATTGTATTTAGATTTTTATAAGCTTATAAAAAGCCAAAAAAAAGGCCTCTTGAAAGAGACCTTTTTTAAAACTTATTAAGATTTATTTGACAATGTCACTACCTTGTCACTACCTTTTTTGAATCTTCGATTTTCTTGACTTCTTCTTTAACTGCAACGCATGCCGCTGGTTTTTCGCCTTCAGCTGGTTTTAGTTCGCATTTTTTGTCTTTTTCAGCACAATCTGAAACGGATCTTGTGGAGCAATCTATTGGTTTTGCTATACATGTGCCATCTTTAAATACACATGCAGCATCCTTGCTGCATGCTTCTGAATCATCTTTATGTTCATCACATGCAAATGAAAGTGTTGAAGTCAAAGCAAACATTGCTGCAAGGCTAAGTAATTTAGTCATCGTAAATCTCCTGGTCGTCGAATAGGGTTGTTGTTTATACTAAGATATTTCTAAATGGTTGAGTTTAAAAATATATATCTAAGCTTAAAATATAATTCTTAAGATTTTATTAAAAAAAATATTTTCACTGTCTGAAATGATGTGGCCATTCAAAAATAAAACGCATGAACAGTTTTAGCGCATATGGCATGAATCATTCAAAGATGTTGTTGTGGACAGCGGACCATATCCTATCGCTTGTCGTTTTTCATCCATGGTTAAAAAATCTACATTGGCAATTTTAGACCATGCACTTTCGCGTTTAGGTGCAAGGGCTTGTATAGCATCTAGATCATACCCTAATCTTAAGTTGTTACCATAAAAAGGAAGGAGGCCTGAATTTAAGTGGTTAACAAAGGTATCCAGCAATGAAAGAATAGTATCTTCCCAAAGATGAAAACGTGCTTCTTTATAGTTGGCAAAGGTTGCATCGCCTGGAACACCTGCAAGCATGGGGGGGACACCAAAGGCTTGGCAAATTTCTCGTGCAGAAACATTTTTACCCTCCACAAAATCAAGGTCTTTAGGGGTAATCCCCATTTCTTTCCATTCGAAATCACCTTCTAAAAGCATTATTTTTCCTGCATTTTGAGATCCTGAATAAATATCTTTAAGATTATTTTTGATATCTTCACGTTGTGTCTCCGTTAAAGGAAAATGATCTCCCTTAGGGCAGTACAATAGTGCACCCGAAGGTCTTCCTCCCTGTTGAAGAAGAGATAAATTATGTTGTCCCACAGCATTATGTTGGTCTATCGATGCTGCTGCAGCATGCAGAGGACTAAGCCCGCGATTTTTATCAAAGGGATTAAAAAAGCTAAGATGAATCATTAAAGATGGTGCAAAGGTTGTGTCTTTGGAAATCCATCGTCTTTTTCTGGGGTGGTTTTCTGTTATCCAATATCCTTCATCATTAACTTCAACATGTTCGGGTTTATGAAGTTGAACATGGCAGGGAAGTCCTTGTTCATTAATTTTAATTTCAATAAAACAATTCCCTGAAAGTAGCCAATGGCTAATACAGTGTTCGATAAATTTAAAACTGTTCATTTGTTCCCGTGGATTATTCAGTAAATCAAGTACGGGATGTTGGTCTATTTCATGCTCATGGTTGGAATAATCATGAGGAGTTAACATATTTTTTCGACCACTTTTTTTAACTTTTGCACCTTTTGATGCATTGGATTTATACAAAATTAAAGGCACGCTGGCCACAGATCTTGCAAGCAGCGTAACGCAGCGATAGACTATAACATTGGAATAATATTCTTCATAGTTTTGGCCGTGAAATCCCTTGAAATTGTGCAGGGAATGACCAATGACGGATGCGTGCGCTGATGAATTTAAAAATCTGCTTTTAGACGCATTAATCCGCTTTGGTTTTGTTGTTTCTTTAGGTATGAAAGACTGCACATACTTCTGAATAGAAAGTGCTGTTTTTTTGAAAAAAGAGGGCATGAGGTTTTTCATAAAAATCCTTTGTGTGGTAGATAGAAAAAGCGTTGGAAGAAATAGGGGGATGGGCGCTACATGTCATCTTTGCGCATGGATGACAAAGTTGAATAAGGTAATTTTGAAAGATGTTATATGTGGGGGAGAAAGTGATATTTTTTAATGTCTATATAAAAATATCATTATAATATATATTATGAGATATATGACGAAAAAATGCAAGAAAAAAAGCAAAAGATGCCCCAATTATTTTTCGGGCATCTTTTGAGGTTAACGATAATAATTTAAAGTTTAGTGTCTAGCTTGAAGTGTGAACCTGGATAGAATAGAAGAATTCTGAGGCTTTTTTGTATTATTAAATGGGGATTCATTTCGAGGTGCAATTTTTTGAACTTCTGAAGAGTCAAGTTTCGTATTTTTTTGTAGATTTTCTGGCGATGTATTTGATCCTAGATTCTCTTTTGTGTTTTCTTGTATTTTTATATACATCTTATTGTAAAGAACACTATCACTTGCATTTGGGTTTTCTTGAATGATGGATAAAATTTCTTCACGTGTTAATTTTGATGTATAAGTTGATGGTAAACGTTGAATTTTTTGTTCAATATCTGTATCTGTTGCAGAAGGTAAAGATTCTTGTCTATTGTTTTCTAAAGTTTGTGTGAAATCCGATAGTGCTTCAGTCAGTGTTTGCGCAACGTCATCCAAATTTAAGCTGATGGCTAATTCTATAGCATTTTGACCAAGTCCATTGGGCGTATTAAGATGCTTTAATTCTTCTGGATTTCCTAAAACGTATTGAGTAAAAATATCTTTTTCAGCATAGTAATTTTGCGAAACGAGTCTATTTCTTTTCGTATTGGCAACAACGCCTCTTTTTTTAAACAGAGAAATACCTCTGTTTTTTCTGGGGCTATAATGTGTTGAATTTCTGTATACCGTTTCTTTAAAAACACCAAAATATTCGTTAATTTTATTTTTAAAATCTTCTCGGGTTCTTATGTCTGCAGTGTGGTACGTATTGACATAACATTTATATTCACTTAAAGCGTTTAAAATTTCTATCATTGCAGAACCGTTTTCAGATGGATTAGATATTTCTGATTTGACATAGCATTGTTTGAAATTATTTTGAAGAATTTGATTGTTTATTTTCGCTTTTAAAGTCCTAACGGATTCAACTGGAGTTCTGAAATATTCTCTTAAACCTTGAACTCTTCCTATTGAAGAAGAGAGACTGTCAAATTTTTTAAAAAACATATCTAATGTTTCTAATGCTTTTGCATCTGCTGTCGATGAATTCATAGATTCAATTTGTCGCGATAATATTTTAAAATGACTATCAAAAGAATTTATAAATTCTCTCGTATTTTCGCCTGTATCTTGTGCTTGGAGGTAGCTTTGATAAGTCATTTCAATTTGAATCAGTTTGAACAGAAGATCTTCGGCATTTTTTTGATCTGCTTGTGAGTATTGAATATTTTCAGTATTTTGTGCAGCCAATTCAGATGACATAGCGTTTACACATAGGGATGAAGACAATGTTAATGCCATAAGAAACAATTTTTTCATGGGTAATTCTCTTTAAAATAAACATATAAATCAATATATAAAAATTAAATGAAAAAAATATTAAGATGTATGATTTTTTATTGTAAGGATATTAAAATATTTATCTAGTAAAAATATACACTATTTAAAGAAGCCTTTTTTTGATGCAAAGGCTTCTTTGTCTCTCTGTGACGAAGATGATGAGGCGTAATTTATGCAGATACTTTCGGGGTGTTCCATAGTGTTGCAAAAGAAGATCCGTACACATCAAAGAATGCTGCATTTTGGCCAATAATAGCTTCTGCTTGCGGTGCGTTAGGGTCATGGTTGGCCATCTCTTCGCATTTTGATTGAATCATATGGTATAAATTATCAATCAGATTTCCTACAGCATAATGGATCAATTTTTGTACCTGAGTCGAGAAAAAGCCAGCAACAGTCTGTATAGGAATAGAACTTGCAACAAACCCTAGTTTGTAACCCGATAACCAGTCATGCCATGCTTCTTGTTGTTGTCCTAAATACGATTGATATTTATCAGATTCATGGTTCATCATTCTTTTAACGACCTCTTTAAATGAATCACGCATAATTTGGAAAAAATGTGCAGGATCTTCTTTAATCTGGTACATCCTCCATTGTTCTTTGAGGTGTTGTACAAATACGGCAAAGTAATTTTTGGCATAAGAGTTTTCACCAATCTCTAAAATATCTCTACTTTCTTCTGTTATGTCTTTTAAATCTTGTTCTGAAATTTCTGAATCTGTATCACCTCTTGAATTTTGTGGTGAAGATCTGTCAGAAGATATTTCGCTTTCGCTAGAAGCAGATGAACTACTTCTGTTTTTTGTTTTAATTGAAAACATGTTTGATACGGCATTTGTTACAGGAGATGTTAAGGATTTACTTACGCTCGATGCACTTGCAAAAGCAGCTTCAAGTGATTTTTCAATCTTTTCATGAATCTTTTTCTTTTTAGGGTGCTTATCCATAAATTCTTTTTCAGCTTCTGCCATAAGCTTTAGATCTTCATCATACCAGTATTTATATTCTTCTTCATAAAATGTATCTTTATATTGTTTAAGAGTGTCTTGGTTCTGACTAACCCCCATGCGATGGCTGTCTTTTACTTTTTTAGACAGATAAAAATTTTCTTTTAGAGGGTAATAAATATAATTAGCAAGATAGTTAATCACAATTTCTAAAACGCTAAGACTGTTGTTTTGTACAGGAGAACACGCCAGTGCACCTACCGTTTTCATTAATGTTGAACCACTTGTTAAATTTTTACAGTAATTTTTAATAGCCTTGGGATTATTAGCCATCAGTTCAATAGCTGTTAAAAATAAAGCCTTTTTAAAAGCCTTAAAGACTTTTTCTATTTCTTGTTCAATTGGCATATGAGTAAAAGGAGAAAATCTTTGGGAAGATTCTGGGTTTTGCAATATATTATTTCTTTGCATAGAAGAAATAGTTTCGACAGACGGGTTATGAGATTGCTTAGCCTCAACATTTTTGTGAGCAAAAAATACGCAAAGTATTATTAATAAATTTTTTTTCATAGGTTGTTCCTTTTTTTAATCTATCCTGCAAAAATGGTATCGTTTGCAGATGTTGTTTCTTCTGGTGCAAAAATAGAACTATCGTTGGATTCACGTGTTTTTATTGATGCTATTTTTTTTCTGCATGGCTATCAGCCGTATCAGCAAATATGGTTTTTCCATCGGATACATCAGAAGAAATGTTTGTTTTTTGGGGTAGGGTAATATCTTCAAAAATACTGCTCTCATTATCTGCTTCAGAGGTAAGTGTTTTATTTTCATGGGGTTGTGGGAATATCTAGAGTATGAACAGGGTTTGTATCTTTCTTGCTATAGGCGTTTGCTTTCTTTTTTTTTCGTGTTTTTTCGTCTAATTCTGATACTAATTTTTTTATTCGAGGTATTTTATTGAGATTGCACCATATATCAATTTTATTCATGACGCATGGTTGTATCTGGAAATAGCATTCTAAATGTTGGCGTTTTTTATGTTTATTGTCAGATTCTCCTCTGTGCTTTTCGGTATTATCTTTGCATAATTTATATTTCTCTAATTCTTGAACGCACTCATGATTCTTATTATCATGTATAGCTAAAAGATTTATTTCTTCCTTTAAAAATTCAATGTCACTTCTATGTAATCGTGATGAGTTAGAATAAATTTGAAATGTTCTATGAATAGATTGTGCATAAGCACAGATATCTCTAGAGTCTCCATGAATTAAATATGTTTTTTGTGCACCATTTCCAGCAATATAACTTGCAAAATTGATATACCCTTTTTGCAAAGAAATAGACAAGGCCGTATTGTTTTGCATATCACATGCAGAATCAATCCACCTTGAAGTTAAGAATTTATCAGGTGATGACCATAGGTCCTTATTATTTTTGACTTGCTCAATAATCTGTTTGGCATGGTTTATAGATCCATTTCTTGCAGCATTTAACAGTTGGAATCTTAAATCACTTCCACCGTTATCGATGGATTCGCAAGCACTATATGTTTTATCTTTTTGATTAAAAATCCAACTTAATGCCACTGATTTTGATGTATAATTCAGCAATAGAGTCAAGGTTAAAAAGATAAGGCGTACACTGTTCATGGTTGTTTCACTTATATTTTTTTAGATTGTATCTTTCAAAATTTAATAATGAATTAAATTGTAATCATCCACGTATTTCAGATGTTTCAAAAAATGAATATTCAATGCATTTTTTATTTTTTTATCACGTTATCATATGTATAACGTAAGACGTTTTTAAATCAAGACTAAAAAATACTGTTATGTAACGTCTATAAATTGTTGTATGCAATAGTTTATGAATTTCTGTTAAATATACTTGAAATGCGAATAAAAATAGAGTAATCTGGTGCATTGTTGGCTCTTCTTTGATAAGGAAAGGTCAATAGAATTAATTAACTTTATTAGAGGTAACTTCAAATGAGTCAAACAAATAAAGAGCAACATCATCCTGAGTTCACTGGGATAAGGGCCTTGCTCTGGCCGATTCATAATTTTGAGCTAAAGAAATTTATTCCCTTAGCTTTAATTATGTTTTGCTTACTTTTCAATTATACTGTTCTACGTGACACTAAAGATACTTTAGTTGTAAATAACATTGGTGCTCATGCTATTCCTTATTTAAAGGGTATTGCTGTGACGATAGCTGCAATTGCTTTCGTTATTATCTATTCAAAGCTCACCAATATATTATCAAGACAAAAGCTATTTTATAGTATTGTAACTTTCTTCTTAGCATATTTTGCTGTATTTGGTTTTGTTCTATTCCCAAATATTGATGCAATGCAACCTTCAAAAGAAGTGCTTGATGTGTATCATGCAAGCTACCCAAGCTTATCAGGTATTATTGATATGGTTGGTTGTTGGGTTTACTCTACTTTCTATGTTATGTCAGAAATTTGGGGAAGCGCTATGATAGCATTGGTGTTTTGGCAATTTGCAAACCACATCGTTCGTTTCCGTGAATCTAAAAGATTTTATGGTCTCTTTGCTGTTATTGGTAACGTTGCGTTGATTTTCTCTGGTGAAGCTATTAAATATTGTTCAACAGAAATTGAACATCTCGTTCCAAAAGGTACAGACCCTTGGTTATATTCCATTTACTTGCTTATGGGCTTTGTGATTATTATGGGTGTTTTAGCAATGTATTTGTATAATTACCTAGATACAAAAGTTTTGACAGATAAACGCTATTTTGATCCTGAGGAACAAGCACCTGTAAAGAAGAAAAAATCAAAACCAGGTCTTGGTGAAAGCTTTAAAATCATTTTACAATCACCAGAATTATTGTACATCGCTATTCTTATTATGGCTTATGGTGTGTCAATTAACTTGGCTGAGGTTCAATGGAAACACCAGCTTAAAATATATTGTGGTGGTAATAAGCCAATGTATAACAGCTTTATGGGTTCTTACTCACAAATCACAGGTATCTTTACGATTCTCTTTGGTTGGTTCGTAGGCACAAACATCATTAGAAAGTTCTCTTGGTTTTCAGCTGCTGTTATTACACCTGCTGTTATCTTGATTGGTGGCGGATGTTTCTTCATCTTTACGTTTTCTGCAGAATTGCTAACTCCATTAATTGCTGCATTTAATGCTGCACCAGTTGCGTTTGCTACATTTTTAGGTGCTGGTATTATCATTATCTCAAAAGGTGTGAAGTATACATTATTCGATCCAACAAAAGAAATGGCTTATATTCCATTAGATGAAGAATTAAAATCTAAAGGTAAAGCAGCTGTTGATGTTATTGGTGGTCGTATGGGTAAAGCAGCCGGTGGTTGGGTTCAAATGGCACTTCTTGCAATTTTTGCAACAAAAGATGTTGTTGTAATTGCTCCATATGCCTTTATTACTTTCGCTGTTGTTTGTGTGCTTTGGATTTTTTCTGTAAAGAACTTGTCTATTAAAGTACGTAACGCTCTTAAAAATAAAGACAGCTCGTCAAAAACTGCTTAAATTATTTTTTACAGTAATGAGCCTACAAAAAACCCAGCTTATGCTGGGTTTTTTTAATTAAAAATTAATATTTTTTTTTTATGATAATTTAAAATATTAGTATTAAGTCAAGTCTTGAAACATTTTTTTGCTATATTACGTTCTCAACTCAAAAAGCGAAGCATGAAGTTTGACTTGTTGACAAGCTTCTTTATTTTAAAATTAATGACGGTTATATTTATTACCGTTTACATGCATCAGACCCATACAAAATCGCTTTTGGACACTTCAGAAATTTTAATGAAAAGTGTATCCGAAGTTAAAATTGATTCTATTCTTGATCGCTACACAGCCATAGAACGCGCCTTAATGCTGGGATCCAATATGATTCAAGACTTAAAAGATGTGGATGTTACAAACGCACGTTTAATCAAATATATGGTAAGGTTTGTAGAAGAATTTCCCTACGTAGAAAGTATTTTTTTAGCACTAGATTCAGGCAGGTTCTTCCAAATTAAGACGGTTGCACCACGCACTAAATTTAAAACCATCAGTGAAAAAATGATCCCTCTACGGGTTAAATACGCCGTAAGGGTTTTAGATAATAATGAAATTAATAAAAAAGAAATCTGGTATTACATTGATCAAAATTTAAAGGTCATAGAATCCGAACAGCTTAGTGAACAAGAAATAACTTTGAATTTCTTCACACGTCAGTGGTATAAAAATGTTTTTGAAAGCGATGACCTTTCATGGTCACCTATTTATATTTTTAGCACAACAAATTTACCAGGTATTGCAGGGTCTTATCCTCTTAAAGATGCAGCAGGTAAAACGATTGGTGCTATAGGTTCGGATGTACACCTTAAAAGTATGGCGCAGATTCTTAAAGAAAATACTTTCATGAAATATGATGGGATTGTTGGTAAAACGGCTGCAGAAGGTATTTCTTTGGTCATTAATATTGCTGGTGAAGTTATTGCCCACCCCGTAGAAACAGATACGGCTAAAGTTTTAGGTGCAGATGTAAAATTATTACCTTTAGAAAGTTTGACAGACAAAAGGATTTTTTATGTTTACAAAATTTTTAAAGAGAAAAATAAAAAGGAAATTATTTTTGAGTATAACAATATAGATTACATTGCACACTTTACCGAATTTAAAGAAGAACTTTTTAAGGACTGGATATTTGTAACGATCCTGCCCATCGATGTTTTTGTGGGTGCTGTTAAAGAGGCACAATTTAAGGTTTTGTTGGTGTCTCTTTTAATTCTTATTATTTCAACACTACTGATATCGTATTTAACCACCAGAATATCAAAGCCTGTGAATGAATTGGTGCGCCAAGCAGACCGTATTAGAGTATTTGATTTGGGTGGAATACCTATGATTAATTCTAATATTTATGAAATTCAAAAATTACAGGAATCCATTGCAAGGATGAGGCGCAGTCTTGAAGCCTTTGGTAAGTTCGTTCCTAAAAACCTTGTTAAACAACTTATCGATAGAGAAACTGAAGTTAAAATTGGTGGTACGAAACGAAAACTAACGATTTTCTTCAGTGATATTGCTGGGTTCACAAGTATTTCTGAAAAAATTACACCAGATCGTTTGATGGCACATTTGTCTGACTATTTTGAGGAAATGACTCGTATTGTTATGTCTGAAAATGGGACTATTGACAAATTTATTGGTGATGCCATCATGGCATTTTGGGGAGCTCCTCAATCGGATGCCAAACAAGCTTTGCATGCTTGTCAAGCTGCCTTATTTTGTCAACGAAGGCTTATTGACTTAAATAGGCAATGGACCTATGAGAAAAAACCAATTTTTGAAACAAGAATTGGTCTGCACACCGGTGAAGTGATTGTTGGAAATTTAGGATCTTCAGAACGTATGAATTACACCATTATTGGTGATTCTGTTAACTTGGCAGCACGTCTAGAAGGTGTCAATAAATTATACGGTACCAATATTATTATCAGCGATACGGTTTACAAAGAAATTCAAGAATTTGCTGTAACCCGCCCCCTAGACATTGTTGCCGTTAAAGGTAAGAAGAATGGTATCCCTATTTATGAACTCATGGCTCTTAAAGGAGTAGATCCGTATTTACTACCAACAACAGATCAGCTGCATATTAGTGAATGGTGTACTAAAGCCTTTAAATTATTCCTCGATATGAAATTTAATGAAGCTCTTGAAATATATAAAGAACTCCAGAAAAAATACCCATCAGATAAAACAATTGATGTGTATATTCGAAGAACCCTGGAACTTGTTGAAGAGCCGCCAGGAAATAATTGGGATAAAACAACAATATTGACTGAAAAATAGAAACGGTTGATAGATGTAAAAATTTGTAATGGTATAAGACATAGATTCATAGGCGGATTCTTGCTAATATTAGGAATCATTTATTTAATAAAGTAAAAAGTTATGTGCGGCATTATAGGAATTTTATCTCTTAAGACATCAGTCTGTGGAAACTTGGTAGAGGCGCTAAAGCGCCTTGAGTATCGAGGATACGATTCCTCTGGTGTAGCCGTTTTATCAGAAGACAACCTAACCATTGAACGTGTTCGCGCAGAAGGTAAAATTGTTAATTTAGTCGAAAAATTATCACATAACAGTTTGAAAGGTCATTTAGGTATTGGTCATACACGTTGGGCAACCCACGGTGAAGTATGCGAAGACAATGCTCATCCTATGGCTAATGAGCGCTTAGCTTTAGTTCATAACGGTATTATTGAAAACTTTGCTGATCTTAAAAAAATCTATGTCGAAAAAGGATATGTCTTTACAAGCCATACGGATACAGAAGTTATCCTTCACATCATTGATGATTTTTTGAAGCAAAACCATTCGCCACAACAAGCGATTTATGAAACAATCGCTCTTTTAAAGGGGACTTTTGCTCTAGCTATTATTTTTATAGCATTTCCCCATCAAATCTTTGCTGCTAAAAAAGGCAGTCCTTTAGTTATTGGGAAAGTTGAAGATGTTTGGTATGTTGCATCAGATGCCATTGCTTTAGGCGCTTGGACCCAAGAAGTTATTTATTTAGAAGATGGCGATTTGGTTACATTGACTTTATCCACAGAAGCTTATGAAATGGAAATTTCGAATCATAATGTAACGGTTGAACGTTCGGTTAAAATGATTTCTGCGTTTCAACATCATATGGGTAAAGGTGAATTTCCTCATTATATGCTTAAAGAAATTCACGAACAACCCGAAACGGTTTCTGAAACTTTGAAATCATTAATCAATTTAGATGATTTATGTTTTAGTGAAGCGTTATCTCGTGTATCGCTCGATGACATTGAACGCATTCAAATTATTGCCTGTGGAACATCTTTTTATGCAGGGCTTACTGCTAAATATTGGCTAGAATCTATAGCAAGGATTCCAGCAGATGTAGAAATTGCATCAGAATTTAGATACCGTGATACGTTAACAAATCAAAAGACACTGCACATATTCATCAGTCAATCAGGCGAAACGATCGATACATTGTCTTGTTTGGAAAAAGTAAAAAATGAAGGCTCTCCTGTTTTATCGATTGTCAATGTTGCAGAAAGCGTTATTGCGCGTAAATCCGATTATTTTATACAAACATTAGCAGGCCCAGAAATTGGAGTAGCTAGTACCAAAGCCTTTACAGGACAACTAACAGTTTTAGTTGTTCTTTGTTTATATATTGCACGCTCTAAAAATGCAATATCTGACGATGAATTAAGATTACATGTGCGCGAATTAACAGCTTTGCCACAATTGATGCACGATATTTTAGGTAAAAGCGGAGATTTATATCATTTAGCATCACTTTTTGTAACGGCTAGCACGGCATTATATTTAGGTCGAGGCGAAAGTTATCCTATAGCACTTGAAGGTGCTTTGAAATTGAAAGAACTGACCTACATTCATGCAGAAGGATACCCTGCTGGTGAATTAAAACATGGTCCTATTGCGTTGATTGACACAAAAGTCCCTGTTGTTGTTATTGCACCTCTTGATAAATGGTTTGAAAAAACACTGTCTAACATGCAAGAAGTCTATACACGTGGTGCAAAGATTTTATTGATCACTTCTGAAGAAGGCGAAAAAATTGCTCGATCACAAGTTCATGTAAGACCTGGTTTTGAAGATCGATTCCAAGTCTTAAGTATGCCTGTATGCAAAACTATGGCATCCAGCATATTGTACACAGTCCCAGTTCAATTGTTGGCTTATCACACGGCCTACTTAAAAGGCACGGATGTGGACCAGCCTAGAAATTTAGCAAAATCTGTTACTGTAGAGTAGAAAGCGAATGAAAAATGTATTCTGAAAATCCTATGAGTTATTCTGCACAAAAGAATAATTTGAAAGATAGAATAAACTACCCATTATTTTCAGATATGACATTTTCAAAACATCCTTGGATGAACTTTTCTTGGAGAGAACATACCCTTAACCAAATGCCTGTGTATAAAGATAAAGAGGCCTTAGACGAATCTGAACGAATTTTACGCTATCTTTCAGGCGTTGTTTCCTATACAGGGGTACAACGCTTAAAAGAAAAGTTGGCTTACATCCATGAACATGAAGGATTTGTTTTGCAGATTGGTGATTGTGCAGAAATATTTGATCATTCTTCACGCCAATACATCTTTCAAAAAATGTCATTGTTCAGTGAATTACATTCTATGATCCATGCAATTTACCCTTCAAATGTGGTAAGTATGGGTAGAATGGCGGGTCAGTTTGCAAAGCCACGTTCAAGGATAGTAGAAGAACATCATGGAGCTCCAATTCCAAGTTATTTTGGTGATATTATTAATGGTATAAGACCAGAAGACAGAGAACCTAATCCTGCAAGAATGATTATCGGGCATGGTGTTTCTTGTGAAATAATTAATAACATCAAACTTTTTTGCCATTCTTCATCTAACGTTCATCCATCGTTTGATTATGCAGAAGATTTTTTCACATGTCATGAAGCCTATTTGCTTCCCTATGAGCAAAATTTATTACGGAATGGCAGTCAAGAAAGCTCACCCTGTTCAGATGATACATCACCGAAAAGGTATCATTCCTATACAACAACAGATGCTGCTGTTGCAGAGAACGCCCATGGTCCTTATGCATCTTCTGCACATTTTTTGTGGGTAGGAGAGAGGACACGCCAGATTACAGAGGGTCACATGGCCTTTATCAAGCATATTGATAATCCTATAGGTATAAAAATTAGCTCTGTAGCAACCATCGATGAAATCGCAGACATTGTAGAGATGTGTAATCCTTTAGGAGAATTTGGTAAACTTTCTTTGATCTTTAGATTTGGAAAATCTAACATGGAAGCTTTAGAAAATATAGTGTCAGAAATTGTGCGTAAAGGCCTTCAACATCATTTCTTGTGGATATGTGACCCCATGCATGGCAACACATATAAGATTTCTAACGGGTTTAAAACAAGGAATCTTGAAGATATTATTGGTGAAATGGAAATGTTTTTTTCCATTCTCAATCATCATCATATTCCTGTGTCAGGACTACATTTAGAAGCAAGTCCCATGATGATTTATGAATGTTGCAGTAAAGACGATGCTGAATTTGCGGTTAATGATCTCACGTTCTTTTCGGCGTGCGATCCACGGTTAAACCAAAATCAATCTATTCAGGTGGTATCCAAACTTGTGGATTTGCTGAATAATCAAAAACGCATGCTGGGACTTAATCAGTTAAAGAATATTGTTTAATATATAAAATAATACTTTATTCATGAATTGAAAAACGAGTTTTAATTTATTTAATTCCTGAACTTGATAGTCTCATTTCTTAGTAAGTAATCTACAATGATTTCTGGAGATATCCAATATTCAGACTTTCCGTCTGTTCGAATAACTAAAGAATGAGAAGCTTTGAATAATGCCATTTTGTTTGTATTCGTCCAGTTCTCTTTTTAAAAATTCCTGGTTATCTCTATTTCTTCTTGTTCTTCAGCAGACTTATTAATAACATGCTTGATATATCGGGTAATATATTCATTCTACTTTCAGTAGTGCCTCAGATAAATAATCATCGGATGTCAATAATGAAACGTATGCTTGTAGAAATTCTGATCCAAAGTGACTTCCAATATTATCATCAATATGATTTATTTGATGATTGACAGCATTCCATACTCTAGTAAATATTTGTTCTGGAGAATACCCTGGATGTGTTCTAGTCATTTCTCTGTCAACATTAGTCCAATTAGCATGAGGTATATTAGAGCGTTATTTTTTTCCTTTAAAGAATCTGTCTGAAAAATCACCTTCAGTGATTCTAGCTGGGTTGTGGCGTGCTATCATCTCTCCAGCACGAATAAGTTTATCTCCTACGGATAAAAATTGAATTTGATCTCCAGATGGAACGGATTGGATCATGGTTTTTTCTTCAGACGTTTTTCTATAGTGATAAGATGTAGCATAGTTTCTGTAGTATTTTTAAAAGAATCCTCTCTTAGAAGATACAAAAGATATTGAATTGATATCATCAATGGTTCTCATCGTGATATGATCTATATAATCGTTCAAAACCTAATTTGATCTTTGCAGAGAGGTATATGGTTTTAACGTCATTAAAGCCGTTTTCGCAGTGTTCACCTACAGAAGCAAGTCGAATCAATAAATCTTTTAACAAATCTTGGCATATCGATAAATTTGTTTGACCATCGTAATTAGTATTCCCCACGTTCTCTTTTTGTTGCAAGTTATCTTCTTTGGATTGATTTCAAATAATGTTCTTTCAATCTAATAAAAATTTTCAGATCATGTATTATTTAATTCTTGAATGGTCAATCTTTGTTGTTGTTTAAAACGGGTAATGGCTCCAACCCAATAGTTTTGATTTTGATTACTCATTAAATTAGCTCTTACAGTATTTAATCTTAAAACAGGTTGACTTCTATCAGAGTTTTGAATACTGAAATCTTTGAAACATGTTGTGTCGATAGTAATGTTTTCTAAAGAATGTAAAGCACGATTATGATACTGAGATAAGTTTTCAAAAATACGTTTTATACATCAAAATCAATAGCTCCCTTATTTTCTCTTAAGCATTCGTTACGTTTATTTTTATTTTCTTCAATACTACTTCCGCGAAATGCATTAGGTAGCTCAGGATTTGTTGGTATAAATTTTAATCTGTCAAAGAATATTCTATGGAATTTGTTTTTAAAGGATCAAAAAATGTTCTTGCTTGGTAAATCTATTATTATAGAGCAAAGGTGATCTTCATCAATCGATTGTTTGTGAATTTGCGAATTTCCCGGATCTATTTGATCATAGAATAAATCATTGAAAAAATGTATCCTTGGGCCATATTTTATTTTTTATTCTTTTTTCTGGATTTAAAATATTTAATATTTATTATCTTTATGTTCTTTTTAATTATCAAAAACAATATGGCATTTTTATTTGTAATAATGATTTTTGAGAGAAATAGTATTAAAAAGAATGTATAAAGGCTTGTAACATTATCTTCTGTAGATATAGTAACTATTTAATCTTCATAGTGCGACGGGATAGATCGTTTTTTAGCAACAACATCTAATTTTAAACTTAATCCTTTATCGCTACTTTCTTGAATAATGTGGAAAAGATAAAGCATAGGAATAGAAAGAAGATGCGTGAGCTAAGATACTTAGGATGGTGCTTAAAAAAAGTTTGAGCGCTAGATTTGAGAAAATTCATGTATTATTCCTTGGTTTATTGATTTTTAAATATAAGATACTTGTTTTTTATAAGTATATAAATTTAATATATTTTAGTTCTATTGTCAAAGTGTGGCGTGTCTTTTTTCAAAATAAGCATCGAATTTTGAAAATAAATTTTAAATTTTGCTCGCAGAAAATAAAAAACTCTATATATACTCAGGGTTTATATAAGGTGACTTGTGATGGATGTGATACTTTTTTTCCTCTAAAGTGTAAAAAAGAGAAATATAAGTATTGATTTTTGATTGTACTTGTTGTAATATATAAATGTATTGTGTTATCAAAGCTTATTTTAAGCTGCCATGTTTTTGAGTCTTTCTTGTCTGATGCTTGAATATATGCGTTTAACACGTTGTAACAAGCAAGGATCCCAGAGTGGATCATTAAGAAAGGAAATGTCATGTTGACAGGTAAAGTAAAGTGGTTTAATGCAACAAAAGGTTATGGTTTTATCGTTCCAGATTCTTCAGGTGCAGATATTTTTGTTCACATCTCTTCAGTAGAGCGTGCAGGGCTAAATAGTTTGGCTGAAGGTCAAGAGCTATCGTACGAAGTTGCTACAAATCGTGGTCGTGATTCTGCTGTTAATCTTAAAATAAAAGATTAATTACATTTTTCTATGTCTACTAAGAAAGTTCTTCTTTTAAAGAAGAGCTTTTGCTGTTTTATATATTTTTAAAATTTATTCTTATTATAGATTAGGTAACACCATGAAATTATTCGCAGACTTCGGCGTCAGCCCAGAGGTTCAGGACGCACTGAATCAAAATCAAATTTTTAATCCAACCCCTATTCAAGGAGAAGCTATTCCAATAGCAATGTCTGGTAAAGATATTCTAGGTTCTGCTCAAACCGGCACAGGTAAGACTCTCGCATTTTTAGTTCCAATTATGGAAAAATTAATGGGGGATCACGAAACTACTGCTTTGATTTTAACACCAACTCGCGAAATTGCAAAACAAGTTTTTGATACAATTGTAAAAATAAACAAAGTTTTGAAACGCGTTCCATCAGCACTTATCATTGGCGGTGAATCAATGATGCGTCAAATGCAAGATTTAAAACGTAAGCCAAGACTTATTATTGGTACTCCTGGTCGTATTAATGATCACTTGAACCGTAGATCTATTAATCTTCGTACCGTTAGTATTCTTGTTCTTGATGAAACAGATAGAATGTTAGATATGGGATTCTCCGAACAGATCGATGCTATTATAGAGCACATCCCAGAAGAAAGGCAAATCTTGATGTTCTCTGCAACGATGTCTAAGCCCATTGTTAGAGTTGCTCAGAAATATTTGAATGATCCAGCACGTATTGCTGTTGGTTCAGTCTTCTCACCTACAGATAACGTTACTCAAGAAGTGAAGTACGTTACATCTGCAACTAAAGATGAAGTCCTTCAATCTATGCTTACAGAAATTGACGAAGCAGCTATTATCTTCATGAAAACAAAAAGATCTTGTGATGATATGAAAGATATCTTGAATGATGCTGGTTTTGAAGCTGAAGCTATACATGGTGATTTGCCACAAAGAAGAAGAGAAAAAGTTATTCACCAATTTAGAAATGACCGTTTCAAAATTTTGGTAGCTACAGACGTTGCTGCACGTGGTATTGATATTCCGCAAATTAAATATGTTATCAACTATGACCTTCCAACTTCACCAGAAGATTATATTCACAGAATTGGTCGTACAGGACGTGCTGGTACAACAGGTGCTTCCATCAGTTTTTTGTGTCCAGACGACAAAAGACGTTGGAAAGATATTTGCGATCTAATTGAACCTGATAAGAAATTTTCTTTTGATCACCCACTAGGTAGTGCGCCTTCAAATGATAAAAGAGGATCAAAATCTTCAAGAGGTGGTCGTTCATCAAGAAGCAATGATTCATATTCTCGTGATGGTTTCCCAAGAAGAAGTGAATTTAAAAAAGAAGGATTTTCAAGATCTTCATCTTCTGAAGAGAGGAGATCATCGGATAGACCTTTCAGTGATAGAAAATCTTCTGACAGGCCTTTCGGTGATAGAAAATCATCGGATAGACCTTTCAGTGACAGAAAATCATCGGATAGACCTTTCAGTGATAGAAAATCTTCTGACAGGCCTTTCGGTGAT
>CAYPYB010000003.1:162374-205706 GCA_964415115.1 uncultured Candidatus Pelagibacter sp.
CGGATAGACCTTTCAGTGACAGAAAATCATCGGATAGACCTTTCAGTGACAGAAAATCATCGGATAGACCTTTCAGTGACAGAAAGCCATCGGATAGAAAATTTGCTGACAAAAAGAAATCAAGCTTTACTGGTGGTAGAGCTGCTTAATATGCCCAAAATTCTATAGAAACGGTGTCTTACAACATCGATTCTATAGAAAAATAGAATAACCTTTCTTTAAATATTGCATTTAAAGGGTGTATCGTGTAAAGATTCAGACAGGCTTTTAAAATAGTGTGAACTATGTCCGTTCTGGATCTTTATATACGGTTATCTTCGCATGAACGTTTATATCTTAATTTGATATGTATATTCCCTCAAATACCTTCAAAAACAGCGTTAATTTTCGGTATGCAGTCATGCATGGAAAACCAAAATGAAGGTTCTGGTGTTGCTCATTTGTTCAAGAATCAGATGAAAGCAGCAGAAATAGAACGCATAAAAAAAGAACTTATTGAACAAGACATTTTAAATGAAGAAGAAAATGTTCAACCATTAAAAGTTGATGAATTGACCAAATTAACATTTTCAAATCCTCAAGATCTCAAAATTTGGGACATCGCACAACAAATTTTAGATAAATTTATTTTTGATCAACGTTATGAACAAAAAATTAAATTGCGAATGGCTATTTATCAAAATAATGAACTTGAGTTTGAAAATTTAATTCAACATCTCAATCCTCAAGAACAATTTGATTTTTTTAATGCCTATTTTCATAAAATAGAACTTGATGAACAGTGGTTTTCAAACCAACAAAAGATGATTCAGTATTATTTTTCACGCTACTTTTTTAAATACCTTATTGATCACGATATTCAATATAAAACAGCACATGATTTTTTAAAACACATGTACAAAACAAATACAGATTGCGTTTTGTGTCAGTTGTATGAATTATTATTTGATGCTCATAATTCCACTGGTGTAATCAAGAGTGAAAAAATTCTACCCGATCTTTGGAAAAGCATACAATCCATATACGCACTTAATGCTGAATCTGTTGGATCACTTCGATCTTTTTGGAAACATACAGATTTAAATATTAAGGACTTAAACTCATTTTACCCCGACGACAGATGGATAAAATATACGTACTATTTATCTTTAATGTGTGAAAACACAAAACCGTCTATTGATAAACTTATTTCTGAAACATCATCATCCGATGCAAAAGGTGATAAAGCTTTTTTATCTTTGGCTTATTCTATTCAAGGTATGCAATCGAAAGTTAAAATTAAAGAATTGAACCAAGATTTTTTCAATATCTTTGATAGCTGTTATATCATGCTATGCATCTTCTATATCGATTCATCATTAATTAAAGCAGAGTCCTTAAAAACATTAGTGTCAGAAGTTGGTTCTTCCAAAATACATTTCTTGCAAAAAATGGTTAGAGATATTATTGACACGGTTAAGGACAGAGAAGGATTTGAAGAATTTTTATCCATTCAACCTTTAGATCAAAAAAGCATTTTTTCATTTACACACATTGTTCAAAAAACGGAAGCATGGAAACTTTCGCTTAAAAATTTAGATGAATACGTCAACCAAGACGAAGGATCCTTAAGTGCCTTAACATCACGTTTGGCATGGATATTTGATATGGAAACCAACCAAATCGTAGAGGTTTTAGAGCAAAATTATTTGAAACACAAATGGAGTAAAGGCCGACCTGTTGCACTCAAGACGTTATATGATTTTGGAAATCTGAGTTATATCACAACGCAAGATATGAAAATAATCAAAACGATACGAAAGGAAAGAAACAATACACTTGGCGTTTCTCATTATTATCTAGATCCGGTTTTGTCTAATATCGCGTTAACAGGGCATCCAAATGTTTACCGTTCAGATAATCTTAGAAGATCTTTGGTTATCCGCGAAGCAAAACCAGAATTGATTATTTCTCAATTTGACACCGATTCTTTAAAAATAGAATTAAGCCACGTAAGTAAAGTAGAATCTGTTTTTGTAGACCGTGAAGGTCCTTACCAACTTGTTATGGTGCATATCCATGCTGGCCTTATTAAATTAGTCGAAATAATTGGAGAAGATGGTCTTATTATACCTTTCGATAATTTAGATTTTCTCACAGCCATTGCACAAAAAGCTCAAAAAGTGGTATCGGTTAGTTCTGACTTGATTAATATTGGTTTAACCTATGTAGAACCTAATTCTGCACCTGTTATCATGCTAGAACCATTGGGTGAAAATGGTGCTGAAGGTTTGCAGGTATCTCTGCATGTTAGACCCTTTGGCGATAAAGGTATTTATTGTACACCGTCTCTTGGTAGAGGGTACTGTACTTTTGAAAACACCAAAACCAATCGTGATTTTGTAAGTGAACGCTATTTAGCAGAAAAATTGATTAAATCTTGTTCATCTCTTTCTAACGAAGAACATGAAAACTATGAATGGTATTTCAAAGATATTCAGCAATGTTACGAATTGATTTCCGATCTCAAAGAATATGAAGAACTTTTGCGTGCATCCAATGAAGAATTGATACGCATTGAATGGCCCAAGGGTAAAAAGATTTCAATGAAACAACCTCTAAGCGTTAAACATTCAAAATTTAGCGTTACAGAAAGTAAAAATTGGTTTCACGTTGATGGTGCCCTAGAACTTGACGATGCTAGAATGCTTTCTTTAAGAGAGCTTATTAAATTAGTTCAAGAACAAAAGAATCGCTTTATTAGTCTTGGAGATAATCAGCTTTTAGCTTTAAGAAAAGATTTATTCCAAACGCTATTGCGTTTACAGTTTTTAGATTCAGATCCAGATGGTGAACAACTGAAATTGAATGCCACATCTTTGTCGGTTCTGGATACGGATGAATTATTCATGAACCATTTAACAGACAAAACACCACTGTCTGTTTTATCGCAATTGGTGGATAAAGGTGACAGAGAATACAAAGTTCCATCAGACTTACATGCTGTTTTAAGGCCATACCAAGAAGAGGGTGTGAAATGGCTTTTGAAATTAGCAGACTTGAAAATGGGCGCCTGCTTAGCCGATGATATGGGTTTAGGTAAAACCATACAATCTATTGCATTACTGTTGAAAATGGCTGAATCTGGTCCATCCTTGGTTGTTGCACCGACTTCCGTTTGTTATAACTGGCATGAGGAAATTAAAAAATTTGCCCCCCGACTCAATATTAAATTTTTTGAACCTCAAAATCGCAAACAACTTATTGAAGACATTGGTCCTAATGATATTTTGGTTTGTAGTTATAATTTACTACAACAAGAAATTACAAGTTTAGAAAAAAAGCATTTTGCCTGCATTATTTTGGACGAAGCACAATCGATTAAAAATTATGGAACGAAAAGGGCGCAATCTGCCTTTAAATTAAAAAGCGATTTCCGTCTAGCGCTTTCAGGTACACCCATTGAAAATGGATTGGAAGAACTATGGAGCATTTTTAGGTTTATCATGCCTCAGTTGCTCGGTGGTAGAGACACATTTGTTAAAAAATACATTTCAGGTCAAGATAAAGGGATTAATAAAGAAAAAAGAGAAATTCTTAAGAGTATTATCAAAGGATTTATTTTAAGAAGAACAAAGATTGACGTGTTAAAAGACTTACCACCTAAAGTTGAACAAACCATTTATGTCACCATGGAAGATGAAGAACGCAATTTTTATGAAGCGGTTCGTCAATCAGCATTGGAAAGCTTGTCACAATTAGATGATAGTTCACCCCACAAGAAAATTCATATTCTTGCTGAACTTACCAAACTTCGTAGAGCATGTTGCCACCCAAGATTAATTGAAGAAAACTTTGATTTCGTCAGTGGTAAATCAAAATACTTTATGGATTTAATCGAAGAATTGATTTCATCAGACCATAAGGCTTTGGTGTTTAGTCAATATGTTAGTTATCTGGAACTTTTGAGAAAAGAATTGGATGCTAAAGGTATTCAGTATGAATATCTGGATGGAAAAACGCCTTCTCATGAAAGACAAAAAAGAGTTCAAGGATTTCAAGAAGGTAATAAGCCACTCTTTTTACTCAGTTTAAAAGCCGGTGGATCGGGTCTCAATCTAACAGCCGCAGATTATGTTATCCATTTGGATCCTTGGTGGAACCCTGCTGTTGAATCTCAGGCATCCGATCGTGCACATCGCATGGGGCAAAAGAAATCGGTAACGGTTATTCGCGTCATTATGAAAAATACAATTGAAGAAAAAATTCTAGCGTTGCATGAAGATAAAAAGAATCTTGCGAATGATATTTTAGATGGTATTGAAATCCCACAAAAATTGACGGAAAAAGATTTGATGGAACTTTTGATGGTAGCTTAGTTTTTGATAATGGTAGATAAAATATCCAACATTTTAAAATGCATCTTTGAATTATTGCAAAAATATTCTAAACCCCTTCTTTTAGGAGTGTTCTATGGATTCTCATTCAGGGCCTCATTGTTTTTTCCTTTATGCGGATTCATATGTTTGGGTTTATTTTTTCATGATCTTTTAAAACAAAAGACACCATCTAAAGTCTATAAAAATGTATACGTATTTTTTGTATGTGCAAAATTTTTTAGTCTTTATTGGATTGGATATGCCTTTTCAGGAATGGGATATCTGATTGTTGGCTTGATATCTTCTTTTTTATTGTCTTCATTTATATCTTTTTTTTATTTGACGGCAGGTTCTTTTTTTAACACTATTTCATCTTCTCTTCGTGTATATTTTTTAGCGTTTGGAATTTGGGTTTCTGAATATATCACAAGCATCGTCTGTACAGGATTTCCTTGGAATTTGACGGCACATTTGTGGGGAATGTTATCTTTGGGTTGGCAAGATATATATCCTGTTTGGGATTGGCCCTTAGCTGTTATGCAAATTTCATCGATTATTGGTGTGCATGGCCTTTCTTTGCTTACCTTAATATGGCTCTCTGGAATCGTAAGTTTTATTGAAAATGGAAGATGTTGTAAAAAAATTAGCTTTATTGTTACTGTATTTATAACCATGAGTGTCCTATTGTTTGGTTTTATGCGATTGAAAAATAATCCTACACAATGGGATACATCCGTTCCCAAAATCAGACTTGTGCAGCCTTGTGTAGATCCTAATCAAAAATGGCATCCCGATCATTTGAATAACATTATTCATAATCTTTTAGAACTTTCCTTTAGTCAAATAGACCATAATGTAGGCATGATTGTTTGGCCCGAAGCGGCTGTTCCTTTACGCATGAATCAACAAATTGAACTTAAAAAATTCTTGTCTACATTTTTAACGTCTCGTCTTCATTTAGTAACGGGTTGTGTTTTACATGAAAATACAAACGATTACAGTGCGATGATAGCTATTGATAATAAAGCCAATATTGTCCAAGCGCATCGTAAAGCTCACATTGTTCCCTTTGGTGAATACATCCCTTTAAAGAAGTGGATTCCCCTTCATAAATTAACACCAGGATCTCAAGATTATACACCTGGTTCTCATGTGTCAGAGCTTCGTTTAGATCAATATCCCCCATTTTTACCACTGATCTGTTATGAGGCTATTTTCCCCTATTTCTTAAGAGAACAATCAAGAGATGCCCAGAAAAATGTTCAATGGATTTTGAACATTACCAATGATGCCTGGTATGGCAATTCAGCAGGTTTGTGGCAACATTTAGCAAATGTTCGTTTTAGATCAATAGAAGAAGGATTGCCTCTTGTAAGATGTGCTAATAACGGTATTTCAGGTGTTATAGATGCTGCGGGGCGCATTATCTTTAAAACAACCATTAATGAAAAAGGTTATTACGATGTTTCATTGCCTAAAGCTTTAAAAACGACGTGGTTTGTTCGATATTGTGATTTGCTGTATATCGTGTTTGTTTTGGTCCTTTTCATGGGCTGTTATTTAAGTCGATTTAAATATAAAAAATAAACAGTTTCTGAATTCTTGAAGTAAATTAAGCAATAATGTATAATAGTCTCAAGTTGACGTATTTTGAATTAATTTTCAAAAAGGATGATTTGAAATGAAAATAATAGTATTACTTTTGTTTTTTTGCACAAAAAGTTGGTCTATTGATCAAGGAATATTAAAGTATGGTCAAACAATAAAAAATTCTTTTATTGTTGATCAATATGAGGGTGCTATTACCATTAGAGATTGTATTGATGATACTAAAGCCTACTTAGGTAAGCTTCCAAAAGAAAAAAATGATATCCCTGTCCCATTAGTGGTACGTCGTTCACTGGATAGTGAAACATCAAAAGATGAAAGTTTGTCTTCAAATGAAGCTGAAATTCATTCTATTTGGGCCGTAGATCTTTCTGCCACATATATGGATGAAGAAGATTTTATATGTTTTATGGAAGAACTAAGCCCTTATTTTTCTGAGCTTAAAATATTAATTTTAAAATCTGTTTTATTATTTAAAGACTCAACATGGGATGTTCTTTTTCCTTATTTACAGCGTGAAAATTTTGAATATCTTGATGTGCGTGGCACGATTTGCTCTGGAAGTGCAGTAGCACCCATTTGGGCAATAATGAAAATGCGTTTTCCAGATCATTGGCAAAATATGTCACAAAAGATCATTTTTGCAGAAGATTCCTACTACACAAGAGGAATGCAAAAAACGCGGTGGCTTCAAAGATGCATAGAGCAAGGAATAGTTCCTGAACAATGGTTTGCTGTGCATACTCGGTATTACAATGATAAAAATGAAAAGCTAATACACGATAAAATAAAAAAGGCTAAACCACTCTATTTTCTAAGTGGAGATTCAGATTATGATGCAGAACATGACACTAGAGAATCTATGGATGATGAAGTTCTTGATGATTTGAGTCATTTATCTTTAAGTGAAAATGTAGGAAAATAAATCATGAAATTTGTTTTAAATCTTTTATTATTAGTTATTTATGCCCATCAAAGTTTTTCTTCAAATTTTGATCGTTTGCTAGATACGTTGCAAAGTCGCGGAATTTCCGCTGATTTCTCAAACGAAATATATGAAAAAATTAGTGGTATTCACCAAAAAATGGCTGATGAACAGAATGACTTGTATGTAGGTATTCAGCAAGTAATTCCCGATAATGTTGAACCTACAAGTGCTTCAGTAAAATCAGGCAAATCAAAGAATTCTAGTCAAACGTCAAAAAGTAAGAATAACGATTTAATAAATGCTAATTTTGCTTTAGCAAGTTTATGTATCGTTACGACACAAAACGAAATATTAGAGGTTCCAATATATAATATGGATTCTCAATCGATGTATGACAGTTGTTTTGAAGGTATGCATAATTTAGTACCAGGTGAAGGAAGCGATTTAGAAGTCGGATTAGATACCAGTATAAATCAGTGGAAAAAATATTTAGGAATCAGCCCATACATTTTAAATATCGGAACACAAGCTGTAAAAAGTAATATTTTATCGAAGCTACAAGAAATAAAACAGTTAGTTACACGTTTTGATAATCAATGCGACAATCAAAACTATGCTGAAGCATTAAATCTAATACCTAATGTTGAAAGATTGAGGACAGAATATTTTCAATATCTTAGAACATGGGCAACTTACGGATGGCACAATGAACAGCGAATTATCGCGGATATGGATAGCTCTAGAATTAAAGGTTATTTACAAGCTGTAAATAATGATAAGGGTATTCAACTAATCATTGCTTGTGTACATACACGACTTGCACCTTGCATTGCTTCAGAAACATATAAATCATGTGATTGCTATCATTGTTTGCAAAATTGGCCTGCTGAATGGAATTTAAATAGCTATCCATCAATCATGACAACATCTTATGTTAGTTATCCTAAAAGTTCAGGTGAACAGGTATATTTAGAAAAGCAAAAAGAACAAAATGATAATAATGTAACACATTATTTTATGAAACAATGTATTGTGCCGACTGAAATGACTTCATCTGATCAAGCTAGAAAATGGTTGCAAGAAGAATTAGCATTTAACACATCTCAGATAAATTATTTAAAAACAGATAAGAAATTCAGCAATTTTTTTGATCAAGCAATAGCAGAGGTTTTTCAACCTATTTTAGACGTATGTCGGGTTTCTTACGTCGAGAACAAATTATGTATTAAGTCTCCACAGTTTGCTCTCCAAAGAAAAGAAGCGGCATTTCTTTTAGATGGTTACATTGAATCCCCTTCGGTTAAATTGAACCTTGAATCCGACGAAGAAAATATAGTTATAGAAATGTCAGAAAAAGATAATGACTGGGTGCTACTTCTTAAATCATATTTAGTAGAAAATTTAAAAGCTTTGAAACAAGATAATTGTTCTCAAAAATCTGATACTACACTATCGGTTGCAAATCTTACAATCAAATGATGTTGACCAAATAGTGTAATAAATGTGTGCACCACGTTAAAACATTGAAAATTCATCATGTGACAAAAATTACTATTTCTAAACTTTGAAATTTTTCTAACACAATTAGATTTTCAACGTTCTTAATCATAAAGCATATATTGGGTCTTCGATATTGATGATAAAAGGCAGAGTTTTAAAGAATGACTATGTCTTTTGTATGTTATTTCATGGCTCTTTGAATGGTGTTTTGAATAAACGTATTGAGTTTTTCAAAGCTTGTTGGGTCTTTTGCTTCAATACGACCAATGATATAGGCACTGGTATTAGAAGGCCTGATAAGAAACCAACCATGATCCATCACACAACGGATTCCATCCAATGTATTTAAGATATAGCCATGTTTTTCAATAATTTCTTTGATTCTTTCCATCACAAAAAATTTAATTTCTTCGCCACAATTAACTTTGATTTCAAAAGAAGTATATACGTTTTGAAATGGTTCTAATTGTTTTTCAAAATCATAAGAATGTGTTGCTAATTCAACAAATCGTAATAAAGCATAGATACCATCGTCATAACCTGCATAGCGATCATTGAAGAAAAAGTGACCACTCATTTCCCCACCGAAATCTGCATGATGTTTCTTGATGGCTTCTTTAAAGTAAGAATGTCCTGTTGGAAGCATAATGGTTTGAACACCATCTTTTTCTAGTTCATCAAAAAAGATTTGGCTGGTTTTTACATCGGCCATAATGGTTGTTCTTCTTGATGAGCAGGCATGTGAAGAAACAATGGATTGTGCAAAAATATAACTTAGTTGGTCACCAGGAATCATCGTGCCATCAGATTTTATGACCACTAGTCGATCTCCGTCACCATCTAAAGCAAGACCAAAATCAAGTTTGTTTTTAACAACATGTTCGCATAAATAGCTTAAATTATCGATGATTGATGGGTCAGGTGAATGGTTCGGAAAGTGTCCATCAATATCTGCAAACAATAAATCAATATTATGATGGTATTGATTTTTTAACGTATCCACAAGACGCGTCATCATGGGGCCTGTCGCTCCATTGCCACAATCAATGGCAAAGTTTAATTTTTTATGCTCAAATCTTAGATCTTTCAAAAGAGTATCAAAATAGTCATCCGAAGTTCTGATGCATTCAATGTGTGCTTCAGGATGTACTTCTGCTTTTTCAAGCATTTTGCATGAAAGAAGATTTTGAATGTCTTGTCCAAAGAAAGGCCTATCTTTTAAAGATATTTTAAAACCATTATCTTCAGGAGGATTATGTGATCCGGTAATCATAATACCAGCATCTGCTTGTAGTTTTTGAATTGCAAAATACACCTGAGGTGTTGCAACAACGCCGATATCTAAAATTTTTAAAGGAAGATGGCTAAGGGCTTGAATAAGATATTCTTTTAATGCAGGGGAACTTAACCTTCCATCATAACCAACAACTATAGATGAATAGTTTTTTTGCACTAAAAATTGTCCAAAAACATGACCTAGCCACGTGGCTGTATCATTTGTCAGATTCACACCATATGTTCCGCGGATATCATAAGCTCTTAAGATTGTCGAGTTGATATAAACCTTATCCACAGGTGACATTTGTATTTCTTCAGGATAGGTGTTTTGTTCTAAATTTGCCATAATCGAATTCTAAAATTATTTCATTAACGACACTTGTTAACCACTATAACTTGGAATGGATATAAGATCCAGTTTCAAATACAATGGTTTGCATTTTTATGTTGGTTCAACAAGGGGTTTCGAGTCTGTAGCGTCTAAGGGTTGAAGATTAGGTTCATAACGCGATAGTAAGGGATAGACGACAATAAAATGAAGGAAATAATAAAATGTGCATAATCTACCTATAGCAAGATATATGCCTTCAGGTTTTTTTCCTCCAACCCATCCAAGAACCAAGCAATTAACAACAAGTACCCAGAAAAAATATTTAAAGTAAGGCCTGAAGTTCCCACTTTTCACAGGGTGTCGATCTAGGAAGGGCAAAATAAAAAGAACGCCAACAGCCGCAAACATGGTTAAGACTCCACCCAGTTTGTCGGGGATTGATCGTAAGATAGCATAAAACACTAAAAAATACCATTCGGGAACAATATGTGCTGGCGTCGATAAAGGATTTGCTGGTAAATAGTTATCGGGTTCACCAAAAAAATTGGGAGCAAAAAATACAAAAAAACCAAAAACTAGCACAAAGACGGATAACCCAAAAAGATCTTTAATGGTGTAGTAGGGGTGAAACGAAACTTTGTCAGATTTTTCCTTTAGCTCAACACCTGTTGGGTTGTTTGATCCAAAACGATGTAACGCCACTAAATGCAGCATAACTACAACCACAATGAGAAATGGAAACAGATAGTGAAGAACAAAGAATCGGTTCAGAGTTGGGTTATCTACGGAAAAACCACCCCATAGCCAGCGTACAATAGATTCACCCCCAGGGAAGGCTGAAAAAAGGTTGGTGATAACGGTTGCACCCCAAAAACTCATTTGACCCCAAGGCAATACATACCCCATAAATGCTGTGGCCATCATCAGCAGGAGTATAATAACACCTAGCATCCATAGTATTTCACGAGGCGATTTATAAGACCCATAGTACATACCTCTGAAAATATGGATATAAATCACGATGAAAAACATGGATGCACCATTCATATGAATATAGCGAATAAGCCAACCACTATTAACATTGCGCATAATATTTTCAACGCTATCAAAAGCTTTATCGACATGTGGGACATAATGCATAGCAAGGAATAATCCTGTAATAATCATGATCATTAACGTGATGCCAGCAAGAGATCCAAAATTCCAAAGATAATTAAGATTTTTTGGCGTTTGATATTCAGACAAATGTTCTTTCGCAAAGCTGAAAACAGGAAGACGGTGATCTATCCATTCAATAACTTTTTTCATATATGACGCGTTTTTTTTGTAAGCTTTATTTCTAGTATAGATCAAAAAGGTAGCTGTCAAAAAAGTATTTTTTTTAAAGGTTACAATCATTTTAGAGCGTATCGTTTTTAACACTTTATGACTCGTGATGTTATAAGGTTACGGTAAATGGAGTAAAAGTAGTTTTTTAAGAATTTAAATCTTTTTTTATTGCGCTTATAGGATTTTTTAGTGTGTTATGTATCCATGTTTTTTAATAGAAAGTAGAAGATATGAAAATTAAATCCTTATCGCTTTTGTTGGGATTAATATCAGTTCAAAATGCACATGCTAGTGGTTTGTACGCTGGCATAAAAGGGGGAGTATCTGTTTTATCCGGTAATCATACAAGTGTATTGAATTCAGAACCAGCATTTTCAAGTGAGAAAAAATTTAAATATAACTCTCCTTTTGTGGGCGTTCAGGCTGGTTTTTTATTTCAACCTACAATGAAGTTTTTTATTTTTCCTGAAATATCAGCCATGTATAACTTTGCCAATTCTTCGGAGAGTTTAGAACATCCTCAAACAGGAGTTATTGATGGTAAAAGAAAAATTAGTCGTAGTTATGTATTTGGTGCTGCTTTAGGTGCAGGCATAAGATTTCATCCAGCATTAGGCGTTTTTGGTAAAATTATTTATGAAATGCAAAATTTTAAAATTGCGTACACAGATTTAAATTTTACAAATACTACAAAATATGATTATGCCAAATTAAATAAGAAATTTCTTATCGGTGGGGGTGTAATCACAAATTTGACCAATACACTATTTGTAACTTTTAACTACGATTATGGGTTTAAAGGTTCTTCTAAAGTGTATGATTTTCCAGGCATTGGGGTTGCGCCTACACGAGCAACGACTCTTTCAGTGAACGAACATAGATTAGGAATTGGCTTGAACTATTTATTTTGGACAGTAACCTAAATGGATTATGAAATTATTAGATTCATTTGTTTTTCAAATATTAGCAGTCTTCGGACTGCTTTTTTTTTGTCTTTTTTGGGATGTTTTAATGGCCATAACGATAATAAGAATCCCATATTATTTCATTTTTAAATTATTTTATTGAATTATATTTGAGTTTATGATATAAATATTTTAAATAATCAAAGATTTTACAAAATGAAAATAAAATATTTAAGCATCATCTTGTTGTTTCTGTCCAGTCATGCGATAGCTATCCATCCTGATAATCCAAATCAGTCAATGATAGAAAATGCCCCCTTGAAAAAATTATATTTACAGGATTTAAGCGATGATACTTTAAGACAACTCATCTTTTATTTGGATCATAAAAGCATTATAGAACTATCACTAACATCAAAGAAATTTAACAGTTTAATCAATGATTTTGAAAAAAGCTTGCCATTTTTGTTTAATATAATGATTCCGAACCAATCTTCTTTAAAAGTATGTTGTCTTCATTGTTATGAACCAGACTATCTGTCTAATCAGGAAAAGTATACTGCAGCTCTTTTAAAAGGGTATTCTCATTATTATGAACGACACCGTCTATTTGATAAAGAAAAGTATACTGCGGCTTTTTTGTGTGGTTTTAAAGACTATATGGCGGAACTTAATGAAAATGAAACCGTTACTTTTACAGCATCTTTTTCTTTATTTTCATCTCTTCCATGCCAGAGTTATGATAAATCGGATAATCCCTTGGCAGCCTTACATGAATGTTGTCGCTCGCGCACGTATTCTCGTCATGGTCAGGTCCTAACACTTCAACATGAGTATTCTAAAGTTGAAGAATTATCTAACATTGCTTTTATTGAGGTGGGTGCTCCATCATTCATCACAATCGACAACTTTAATGAAGACCAGAGAGATTATCTTAATGCTTATTTTAGATGGGCCCCAGGCACAACTCTCGTTGTTGATCTTTGCAATCTTTTAACAGAGGAATTTGTCCATGTCTTTAGAGGAAACCATAATATTAATCACTTAAGTGTGCTTAATCAAAATCAGGTAACATCCATAGAAGTTGATTTTCTATATAAGCGTAATAATTTATGGTATATCGATTTATCCAACTTGAATCAGATAACATCCATAGGATCTTATCGTTTTCTAGATGGCTCTCGTTCTCTAAAAAAAGTTACATTGGCAGAAAGTATGCGAAATGGCATTGTTCACCAAAGACTATTAGTATCTCATCCTAATATATCAATTCAGTGGATTTCATGATATTTTTACTGACAACAGTGTTTTGTTTAGCAACCATAATCAACTCAAACAAGATCTTTTATTTTCGCTAAACGACTTAAGGTTTTTTAAGAAAACACACCTTGGTGATTTATTTTAGACAGTAACCTAAATAGATTATGAAATTATTAGATCCATTTGTCTTTCAAATATTAGCAGTCTTCGGACTGCTTTTTTTTTGTCTTTTTTGGGATGTTTTAATGGCCATAACGATAATAAGAACCATAAGTGCTGTAAGCCCTATGATAGAGCTTAATGTGAAAGAAGCATGATATCCAAATTGATCAGCTATGTGACCAGCCATACTTTCACCTAAAATAATTGTTACAGCATTGATAATATAATAAATTCCAAAACCTGTACCTCTTAAATTTTCAGGTACAATTTGACCGATGAGAGATGAAAAAATATTCATCGTGATACCATATTGAAATCCCCAAAATAATACACCGATAAAAAATAATGTAATGTTGGTGGCTGTTGCCAAAAGGATAGATGAAAAGACAAGAAGGATAATACCAAGGATTAAAATCCAGTAACGGTTCATTCTATCACCCAGTAATCCTATGGGGTAAGAGGTGATGCACCATCCAAAATTGAAAATGATAAAGACGATAGGGGCATAGGTGTTTGAAAGGTTATAGTTTGTTTTGGCATGAAGTATGATAAATTGTTCACCCACACGTGCCATCATAAACACAGCATTTACAGCCATAAGCAACCAAAAAGCAGTTCCTAAAAACTTTAAATTTTTGATGTTATATGTGATTTTTCTTTTAGGAGCTGGCAAAGGTATCTCAGAAGACACAGCAGAGTGATTGGTTCGCTTAGGCTCTTTAACACCAAAAATGAGAATCATAAACGCAATAGAGCTTGGTATACACGCAAACCAAAATACAGTGTTCATATTATCGTTGGTCACGTACATAATGAAAGAGCCTATTCCCGCGCCAATGATAGACCCTATGGTTGCAAGACTTCGTTTTAGACCATAGGCAGCACCAATTCTTTTGGAAGGTGTAATGTCTGCAACAATAGCGTCACGCGGTGTTCCTTGAATTCCATTGCCGACTCTTTCCATGATTTTAGACAAAAAGAACATGGGGAAGGATCCTGCTAAGGCCATGACAGGACGTGCCATGATAGACATTGTGTATCCTACAAACATGACAGGACGTCTTCTTTTCATAGCGTCGCTTAAAACACCTGAAGAAAATTTCATAATGTTGGACATAGCTTCTGATAAGCCTTCAAGGAAACCTATACCAATATTGGGAATACCTAAGGATCTAAGATATAAACCAGAAAAACTGAACGTCATCATAAACGCACAATTCATCAGCATCATCATAATGCCAAGGTAGGTGACGGTTCGAGGAATAACATTTGAATTTTGGTCTACAGAAAAATCGGCTTCATCTTCTTGTTCTAATGAATCTTGGGACGCATGTTCTTCAGTAATTTTATCATCTGATGGTTGAGAACTGTCGTTATCAAAGATGCCTGCTTTAAGAACTTTAATTCCTTCAGATATGTGCTCTGCTAAAAGATTATGTTCAGAAGAATTTCTAGATTCGTTCATACTATTAGAATTTTCACATGGGCTAGTTCTTTAATAATATATGTAGTGTCAAAAAGCAAGTTATATGTCGGCTTTATAAAAATTTAAGATCGGCAATATCTTCTTTGCTTGATTTTTTCTAAGGGGCTATCATAATTATAATAAGAGCGATGACTTAGGATCATTGCAAAAATAACTATAGATTGGGTGAATAATGTTGTTGAATTTGAAAGAAAAAATAAACCTCATTAATGTTGTGTATTTCATTGATTTTCTAGCTTTAAGTAGTTTGATTTTTGCCTACTGTGCAGAATATTTTTGGGGTGTTAAACCGTGTGTTTTGTGCATGTATCAAAGATATGTGACGGCAGGTATTGTTTTTGTGGCAACGTTATGTCATGTGGCCTATTTTCAAAAAAAATATTTTAAAGTTTTTTATGGTGTACTGATGTGTACAGTGCTGTCAGCCTTTTCATTATCTGTTTTTCATTCAGGGGTTGAACAAAAATGGTGGAGAGGGACAGCTGCATGCCATGGTGGTTTTTCATCGGCCTTAGAACAAAAAACGTATGACGAACAATTTCAAAAATTCAGGCAAATGTTGGATAAAAACAAACAAGAATCCATTGTTGCTTGCGATGAAGTCAATTGGAGGATATTAGGCTTATCCGCTACCGTGTGGTACGCCCTGGTTCAATTAGGATGGCTCTTGATGTTGCTTTATGTGAGTTGGATATCAAAAATTTTTAGTCGTACTTCTCCCAAAAAATAGAATTCGCTCTAAAAACTTGCTCAAAATGTGGAGGTGGCGGTGCTACAAATGTCATGGATGTGCCGTCTGGTGTTCTGAATTGTATGGACCTTGCATGAAGAAAAAGATTTTTTTCAGTCTCTTTTTCTAGTCGTTCGCCGTATTTTCTATCGCCTAGAATAGGGCATCCAATATGACTGGTGTGTGCACGTAATTGATGTGTTCGACCCGTAATAGGTTGTAATTCAATCCATTTTAGATTTTTATCGTTGATGTTTTTAATTTGTCGATAAAGCGTAATGGCTTTTTTACCTTCTTCAAAATCGACCACCATTGTTTCGTTCAAATTATTATAACCTGCTCTTTTGAGGAGTGGTGCATCAATTTCGCCTTTAATGCTTTTTAATTTTCCTGTCACGAAAGCCCAGTATTTTTTTTCAACTGCTTTTGTTTTAAAAAGATTGGCGAAATACTGACTGGTCCTAAGATTTTTGGCAATAAGAACAAGACCAGACGTGTCTTTGTCAAGTCGATGTACTAATCTAAAAGGTTCTCTGATATTGAGGAAATACGTATATGTTTTAAGTAATAAATCTATATGAAAATTCGTTTTGCTGCCACCTTGTGCAGCAAGTCCTGCGGGCTTATTGAGAATCAAAAAATCATCATCATCATAGACAATCATGTTTTCAAAAAATTCCATATCTGCTTGTTTATAAGAGGGTGAAAACTCCACAGGTTCTTGGGGTTGGCTTAAAATATTGACAATGAATTTTGATAAACTAATGTTATCACCAGAAGTTAAAGATGCATCAGCTGCAGTTTTATGACCATTAAGCTTAATATCTTTTGATCTTATCCACTTTTGTAAAGCGCTTTGATTAAGATATGAAATTTGACGTTTTAAATAACGGTCAAGACGAGAAGGGGTATCATTTTCTGTGATGTGATAGTTTTGTAAAATCATAAAGTTTAGGTCGATGCTTTTAGTTGTTTTCAGTTATTTTTTTTATTTCTTTTTCGATAAGAGCCTCGATCATCGTTGGCATATTTTGATCGATCCATGACTTTATCATGGGAATAGCCAGCTGACGAAACATATCGTCTATTGTGATATTTCCCGATGGTTCTTCAAGTCCTGCGGGCTTATTGAGAATCAAAAAATCATCATCATCATAGACAATCATGTTTTCAAAAAATTCCATATCTGCTTGTTTATAAGAGGGTGAAAACTCCACAGGTTCTTGGGGTTGGCTTAAAATATTGACAATGAATTTTGATAAACTAATGTTATCACCAGAAGTTAAAGATGCATCAGCTGCAGTTTTATGACCATTAAGCTTAATATCTTTTGATCTTATCCACTTTTGTAAAGCGCTTTGATTAAGATATGAAATTTGACGTTTTAAATAACGGTCAAGACGAGAAGGGGTATCATTTTCTGTGATGTGATAGTTTTGTAAAATCATAAAGTTTAGGTCGATGCTTTTAGTTGTTTTCAGTTATTTTTTTTATTTCTTTTTCGATAAGAGCCTCGATCATCGTTGGCATATTTTGATCGATCCATGACTTTATCATGGGAATAGCCAGCTGACGAAACATATCGTCTATTGTGATATTTCCCGATGGTTCTTCTTTTTTAGGTGGAAGCTGTTTCTTTTGAAGAGTTTCTTCCAATTTAGAAAAAGAATGACGAACTTGTTTTTGTGTTTCTTGAGATATTATTTCTGCTTTGTAATATTCATTTGAATGATATTCTTCAGATTCTACCGGTGTATGAATGGGTGCAGCAACTGTCGGTTGGGAAGGAGATACATAATCTGTCACAGCTGGTTGAGGCGCAGGGTTATTATTGTAATCAGATCTTTGAGCATTTTGCTGAGAAGTTAATCTAACAACGTCATCATCGCGATCTTCAGAAGGAGTTTTGAGAAATTCTTTTAAAGGTGCGGACTTTAAAATTTCAGCCGAAGCTGTTGAGGCTGTATCTTGATATGATTTTTTTTCTTCTCTATACAGTTGATTCGCAGGAACGTCATTTTTGGGTTGACGTAGAGTTGTATATTCGGATGATCGTTGCTCAAAGCTATGAATTCTATCAGAGTTTAAACCTGAATGATTCAACGTATCTGTGTGCCCAACAGTAATGTTTGATAACGTATGAGGTTTAACAGAATTTTCATGATGTGGATCAACATAACGCCTAATTGACGCCAATATTTCATCCATGCTCATTTCTTGTTCTGGGTTATCGTTAGGTTTCTGCATTTCTTTTGGCATGTTCATGTGATGTCTCCTTGAAATTATAGACTGAATTATGTTTTTTTTCTTCATTTTTTTTAAATGCATTATTATTCGTTTCTTGATAATTCAATGGTTTGATATAAAATTTGCAATGTTGAATCAAACAATAGAATCCATCTGATTGAGAGTTGTTTCTAAATTGATATATTTATTTAATTTTAATTTCTACATTTATATTAAAAAATGAAGAAAGAACACCTTTTGATGCATGGATTTATGGTTTAAAAAAAGAAAAAGAGCATTTTGTAATCTATTAACACTTTTTAAATAATGATAAATTGCAAATATGCTCTTTCTTATATTGTAAATTATTATTTTATATTGAATAGAATTTTAGATATTATTATTTGAATATAGATATTATTTATAATGTGTGCTCTCAAAAAACGTTATGATATACCGTAGAAAATCATTGTATAAAGCGGACATGCTTTCGTTAGTAGGTATTATATATGCTGCACAATCTGAATAATTCATTGTTGCTTTTACATCTATGAGCCAGCCCATTATTTGATCAAATCTTTTTTGTGCTTCGTTATAACCATTTTGCTGTACCCAATCATATCGTTGTGTAATTTTAATCTTTTGCTCTTCTGTTGCTGCTTCATATATTTTTTTTCTAAATTCTTCTTCTGTTGGTACCATTTGAGGTTTTTTGCTCATGAATACATTCCACAATTTTTCTGACCATTCATTCATATGCTTATCGCAAACATGAACATCATTGCTGCCTCGATTGAGTTGCATTTGTTTAAAATCAGGGTGATTCATAATTTCTTGTATTATAGGTTTCATCCTGCTGTTCCATGAAGCTCCCTCTGAAGGAGTAACATTTATTGGTTCAAAAGAATCAGATGTGGCAGATAAATTTAAACTATTGCTTATGGCTGCTGCTAATTGTTCTTTTTCTGACATTGATCTTATTTGTTCTGCTGTAAGAGAGCTTCCTGTAAATCTTGCGAATTCCATTTGATTAAGGCAATTTATGGCTTTGATCATTTCTGGGGATCCCTCAGTGGATGCTTTTGTATCAACGGTTGTTACAACTTGATAATGCCCATTTCTTAAAGAAATGTTATACGTGTTGGGGTCGGCAAGATATTTTAATGCATCTAAAGTTGAAAGTTTTGCTTCTTCTTGGTTTCTGCCGAAAAAGCGAAAAGGTTTTAAGTGTGAGTCTTCGTTGCTTGAAGATCTTGATTCTCTCCAAATTTGAATATTTTTTTTCAACATTGGTGCTAAGAAAACGCATAAGCTAGCAGATAAGTAAATTCGCGTTGATGCTAAAACATAAAGACCATTTTTTAGAAAATTGGTCCAATTTAATTTTTCAACTTCAGAATTAAAGCCTCTCTCGGGGAATGTGCTTAATATATTGAATGTATCTTTTATTTTTTGAGCAAAAAAGTCTAATAATTCACTAGATGAGTGAGAGTTTAAAGCAGTATGCAATAATTTTAAAGAACGGTCTCTTAGAGGTTTATTGCCAATAAGTTCTGTGTTGATATTTTTTCTTGACGCGCCAAGGATTTGAAAGAGTTCTGCATTTTCTCCATTTTCAAACAGAGAGCCTAGTTCATTTAATCGATTTAGACGAAAAGCCATGGCTAAACAAAAATCTTCATCGTTTGGATAGCATAAAGTTAATTGTGCTTTGTATTGATCAAGATCTTGAAAGTGTTCATGCAGAGCAAGTGCAAGGCTATGCATGGTTTCAGTGCTCATGCTATTTATGTTTTTAAGTAGAAATAATGAAACAGATGCTCTGTTAGTTGTGTCTCCTGGACTTTCTGATGATCGAGTTGAGTGCTCCGTATCTGTTATTCCAAGGGAATAGAGTAGGCAATCACCATTGCTACTTACATCATGGATAGCTGCAATGTAATTTGTTCCGTTGACAGGAAGATATCGTGTGAGTTTGTTTTGTGATGCAGATACATTAATGGGGCGATGTAAGATGCCTTGCTGCGCTTCTGAAAAGGATGACAGGGATGCTTGAGTTGTACCAATGCATTGAACAATGGAAGCTAAAAATATAATTTTTTTCATAAATAAAAAAGAATTTTGAAATTAAAATCTATATAAATAATAAATATATTTTAATTTAAAGTCAAATATATTTTTTTAATTAATATAAAATTATATCTTTTCTTATAATCTATGATTTGTCTTTTTTCTCCTTTTATTGACGGACAGGTTTTAGAGTGCAGCTTAAAGAAACCGTACTTGCATTTCTTTTTAGATGAACCTATTCTAGTTAAAGAGAAAAAGATAAATTTTTATAAATTGAAAAATGAAAGGAATAGTTTATGGCAGTTGTAATTTCTGGTAAGCAAATGGATTTGGGTAATAGCCTAAAAAGTCATATTGAAAATGATATTATGGCAACAGTCAGTCGCTATATTGATGGAGACATTGATGCTACAGTTACAGTATCTAAAGATACTCATGTGTTTAGGACAGATATACAAATTCATGTGGGCAAGCATATCGATGTTCATGCTAATGGTAACGATGCTGATGCTCATAAAAGTGTGGAAGTTGCCCTCAGTAAACTGGATGCGCAAATTCGTCGTTATAAGACACGCCTTGTCAATTTGCGTCGGAAGAAAGAAGATCATCCTAAAATTGTAGAAACTGTTCAAAAGTTTATTGTTCAACGTCAAGAAGAAGATAGTTCAGAAGATAATCCTATCGTGATCGCAGAAGTGCCAAAAGAAATTTTAACACTTACTGTTGGTGATGCTGTCATGAAAATGGATTTATCAGAATATCCTGTTTTAGTTTTTAAAAATGCAGCTAATGGTCAATTAAACGTTGTTTATAAAAGACCTGATAACAACATCGGATGGATCGACCCAAGTTTGAAATTATCTTAATTAATCAAAGAAACTGAAAAAAGATAGGAAGAGGTATAAATGGATATTCAATTTATCAATCAAAATGACAATTGGAGTTCTGCAAAGGGTGTTTTGGTCTACGGGATGTATGAAGATAGACAGTTTTTAGAAGGGGTTAAACCTCTTCATGAAAAGCATAAAAGTTTTATTGAAAAGACATTAGAGACTTCAAAATTTAAAGGAAAAAAGGGAGAAACTTTTTCTTTATGGTGCCCTTATGAGGAAACTGCAACGCAAGTATTATTGATTGGTCTTGGAAAAAAAGATTCTATAGCTTTGAAAGATATAGAAGAAGCAGGTGGTTCTTTAATGGCTGTTCTTAAAGCATCTAAATATGATTATGTGAATATCGATTTGGACGGTCTGGTTTTTGGTGCAGAAGGTATCGCTTATTTTGCCAGTGGCCTTGATTTGCGTGATTGGCAATTTGATAAATACAAAACCAAAGATAAACCAGAACAAGGATCTCTTCATATTTCTTTGAAATCAAGCGATGCAGCTGTTTCTCAAAAAGTATTTGATCGTCGTCATGCTGTAAATTTAGGTAATTTTTTGACCCGTGAAGTTATATCTGAACCACCGAATGTTTTATATCCTGAATCGATGGCTGAAATAGCTCAATCTTTATCAACGCTAGGTTTAGACGTTGAAGTTTTGGGCAAGTCTGAAATGAAAAAACTTGGAATGAATGCATTATTAGGTGTTGGGCAGGGTAGTGAAAAAGAATCCAAGTTGATTGTTATTCAGTGGAAGGGTAACCCCAAGTCTGATGAAAAAATAGCTTTTGTTGGAAAAGGTGTTACGTTTGACACAGGCGGTATTTCAATAAAACCATCCAATAACATGGAAGACATGAAATACGACATGGGTGGTTCTGGTGTTGTTCTAGGTTTAATGAAAACCCTAGCTACACGCAAAGCCAACGTCAATGCTGTTGGCGTCTTGGGAATGGCTGAAAATATGCCTTCTGGTTCGGCTCAACGTCCTGCTGATGTGGTGACTTCTATGTCGGGTCAAACCATTGAAGTTATCAATACCGATGCTGAAGGTCGTTTGGTTTTAGCTGATGCTTTATGGTATACGCAAGACCGTTTTAAACCGAAGGCTATGATTGATTTAGCAACTCTGACAGGTGCTATTGTGGTGGCTATTGGTCATGAATATGCAGGATTGTTTTCGAATAATGACACTTTGGCTGATCAAATCAAAGATGTTGGATCTGAAGTCGGAGAGAATGTATGGCGTTTCCCTATGGGGCCTGAATATGACCGAGATATTAACTCTGATATTGCTGATGTGAAAAACGTAGGTTCTGGAAGAGGTGCTGGAAGCATTACAGCTGCACAATTTTTAGAACGCTTTGTAAATAAAACACCATGGGTTCACCTTGATATAGCTGGCGTTGCTTGGGAAAAGAAATCCAAGCCTTTGACAGGAAAAGGTGCAACAGGATTTGGTGTTAGATTGCTTGATCGCTTTGTTGAAAAATATTACGAAGTTTAAATAAAATATGGGGTTGACACCTAATAAAGTTCTTTAAGTAAGATCTTGAGGTCTTTGAGGAGCTTTTTAGGTGTCCCTATATAAAACCTCTACTCACACTCTTTCAAGAACAAATTGAAATGCTGTCTTGGAATGCCATTCAATTTTCTCATGTGTCGTTTTGCCTGATTCCAGAAGTTTTCAATGCCGTTAATGTTGTTGTGTTTTTCAGCAAATAGTGTGCTGTGGTTGATTCTGAAATGCTTAAATTCAGAAACATCTAAGGCATTATCAGAACTATAACAATCTGTATATACAATGCTGTCAGGTTCAACCTTTTGGCGAATGATAAGCATGAGCGTATCAGATTTTGAATCAAGAATAATTTGTGTGTAGACCTACCGCCACGTTTCAAAAGACCAAAAACTGCCACTTTTCCAGAGGCACCTCGGCCCCGTTTTCTTTTGGGCGTTCCTCCAAAATAACTTTCATCTAGTTCGATTTTACCACAAAATTGTTCGCCTCGATTTTGCTGTTTGAGAGCAATCTTCTCTCTCAATTTGTGTAAAAATCTGACCGCTGTATTGCGGTAGATGCCGACTAAATCAGCTGCTGTCCGAGCAGTTTACACCTGCAACAAAATATTTCATCAAATCAAGCTGCTCTGAACAGATTAGTTTGCAATCCTTTATATACATTTCTACATCCTAACAATTTAAATGTTAGGTGTTAGACCCTAATTATATTAAGGGTCTAGGCCCTAATTTAATATTTGTTTTAAGAAGTTTTTTCAAGCTGAGCTTCTGTGAATCGTCCATGCCCCTCATTTTTTTGTATCAAAGATTTAACTTTGAAATAGTTCTGCATTAACTGAGAAAGTTTTCCACCATAATTCAAGATATCGTAATCATCTTCAGCAAAAAATAAATAGACCACTGAACCTGTCTTCATTAATTGTGCTAAACGTTGGAAGAAACTTTCTCTCTCAGCATATGGGATCAAAAAATGACAATAAACAGCTATATCAAAAGTATCATTTAATTCTACTGGTAATTTTTGTAAGGTTGCGGGGTACAAATGAACACCTTCAAACTCACCAAGATGATGCCCTACCGAAGTCTCATCTAAGGATGGATCTACGGCTGTTACATCCCACCCATTTTTTCTAAGGATTCTTGCAGCAACTCCACTACCAGTCCCAATATCCAACGCATTTACGCGAGGCTCTCTCTCTCTCTCTCTCTCTCTCTTGTGGTTTTAATTGATATATGATATTAGGAATGCGCTTTTCATAATGATCATGACGACGTTTAATCTGTGTTTTTACGTCTGGGGTTAATGCTTCATAATGTTGTTCAAGGTTAATCCTTTCTTCTAAAGAATTAGCCTCCTCTATTGCAAATATACTCGTCATTATTGCACCAATTAAAGGTAATATTTTATACATAGAATATCCATTTTTAATTTTTAATATCAAAAGATAGTGTATCAATAAAAAAATAATAAATGAAAGATTTTTGTAAAAATGAGCGGATCTGAAGGATGTGTGGATGAAAAATACCCGGATATTCTTTTGCAGCATGATTGGTTCATAGAAATGGTGCACAAAAAAAAGATGTGAAGGTGCAGTATTATATTCATTTGCGATACACATTTTTGCCCCCCATAATGTTAAAAAGAAACCAGGAATGCATGAAAAGGAAATGATGTTGGAGAAAATAAAAGTTTTGACAGCAAAAAATGTCTTTAAAAAGATGATTTATAAGAAATATTTCACCTAAAATTCCAATAAAACAAACTGTTTGCTTGAAAATAGTAGACAAAGAGGATAAAGTGTTGTATAAAGAAGATTAGTACTTTAAGATTTTTTCTTTAAAGGAGTGTAGTTCAATTGGTAGAGCGTCGGTCTCCAAAACCGAAAGTTGGGGGTTCGAGCCCCTCCACTCCTGCCAAATTTTAAAGTATTGAGACTCTCAAAATAGGGATAAAAAAATGCAAAAAATAGTAAATTTTTTTCGAGAAGTCATGTCAGAAAAGGCAAAAATTTCTTGGCCAGGCCGTAAAGAGACAGCCTTAACAACTTTGTTTGTTTTTATTTTTTGCGCAATTGCATCAGTATATTTTTTGATTGTTGATCAGTCTGTTATTAAACTTCTTGAGTTCATTAGAGGATTATAATTGTGAGCGTTGTAGAAAACCAAGTTGTAGCTTCTTCAAAAAGCAGATGGTATGTAGTAAACGTTTATTCCGGTCTTGAAAAGAAATTTATTCAGTCCTTACAAGAAGGTGCTGAAAAAAAGAATCTATCCGATTTTTTTGATGAATTTTTAGTTCCTACAGAAGAAGTTGTTGAAATAAAAAATGGAGTTAAAGTTGTTAAAGAAAAACAATATTTTCCAGGTTATGTTCTTATAAAAATGGAACTCAATGACCAGATTTGGCAGCTTGTTAGTAATACTCCTCGTTTTTCAAGCTTTTTAGGTGCAAATGGGAAACCTGCTCCTATTAGTGAAAGAGAAGTGAAAAGAATTATGCAACAGGTTAAAGAATCAGTCGAAAAGCCACGTCATTCGCTGGTGTTTGAAATTGGTGAGCAAGTTCGAGTATGTGAAGGGCCGTTTGCGACATTTACAGGTATGGTAGACGAAGTTGATGCGGAAAAATCGCGTGTAAAAGTCGCTGTGATGATTTTTGGAAGGTCTACTCCTGTGGAGCTTGATTTTTCTCAAGTAGAGAAAATTTAGCTTTAAAAAAGATACTATGGAAGGCTATGCTAGGATCGAACCATAGTAATGTTAATTGCTAGCAAAAAAAGGAAATAAAATGGCAAAAAAAATTACAGGCTATATCAAGTTGCAAGTTGCAGCAGGTAAAGCCAACCCATCACCGCCCATTGGCCCTGCATTAGGTCAGCGTGGTTTGAATATTATGGAATTTTGTAAAGCGTTTAACGCACAAACAGCATCAATGGAGCCAGGTACGCCTATTCCTGTTGTTATTACTGTTTTTGCGGATAGAACATTTTCTTTTGTAACAAAAACTCCTCCAAACACATTCTTTTTGAAAAAAGCAGCTGGTATCACAAAAGGTACACAGACTCCTGGACGCGAAACTGTTGGTAAAGTGACGATGACGCAAATTCGCGAAATTGCACAAATTAAAATGCCAGATTTAAATGCAACAGATATTGATGCTGCCTGCCAAATGCTAATTGGTTCAGCACGTTCAATGGGCTTAGAGGTAGTGGAGTAGAAGATGTTTGTTGGAAAAAGATTGAAAGAAGCTAAAAAAACTTTTGAAAAAACAAAAGTATATTCAATGAAAGAAGCATTGAATATCGTAAAATCTAATGCAAAAGCAAAATTTGATGAGACCATTGAAATTGCAATGAATTTAGGTATTGACCCAAAGAAATCTGATCAAAACCTCCGTGGTGTTGTTCAGCTTCCTCATGGTACAGGTAAGTCTTATCGTGTAGCAGTATTTGCCCGTGGAGCTAAAGCTGAAGAAGCAAAAGCAGCTGGTGCTGATATCGTTGGTGCAGAAGAGTTGATGGAGCAAATTCAAAAAGGTGACATGCCTTTTGATCGTTGTATTGCCACTCCTGACATGATGGGGTTAGTTGGTCGTGTGGGTAAAATTTTAGGTCCACGCAACATGATGCCAAACCCAAAATTAGGTACAGTAACTATGGACATTGCTCAAGCTGTTAAAGCTGTTAAAGGTGGCCAAGTAGAATTTCGTGCAGAAAAAAATGGTGTTGTTCATGCAGGTGTTGGTAAAGCTAGCTTTACAGAATCAGCATTACACGAAAATTTGCAAGTGTTTATTGATGCAATTCAAAAAGCAAGACCAGCTGGTGTGAAAGGAACTTATGTACAAAAAATAACATTAAGTTCTACTCAAGGCCTAGGTGTGACTTGCGCATTGGATTGATATAAGAAATCGGCTCAGCTTGCTGAGCTGGTGCTGCATTAAGTGATTAATGTAGCGTCTAAGACTGTGGGTGCCTTTTGGTATAATTGTAAAATGCCTGCAGGAGACAGAAGGGAAACAGACATGCTCTATTCAGATCTAGTTCGTGCCCTTCTGCAAACGTAAACGTTTCAGTGCATAAGTGCTGAATGAAGTTAACAAGGAGTAAAAAAATGAATCGTGATTCAAAAACGCAACTTGTTTTGGATATTCGCGAATCCTTAGATAAGGCTTCTCTTATTGTTGTTACCCAACAAGTGGGTATGACAGTGGATCAGTCTACAAAACTAAGACGCGAAATGAAAGATCAAGGAGCAGAGTTTAAGGTTCTTAAGAATACTCTGGCGCGTATTGCGGTTAAGGACACGCGTTTTGAAAGTGTGTCTTCTTTATTGTCAGGCCCAACAGCTTTGGCATATTCAGAAGATCCTATCGCAGCTGCAAAAGTAATTGCTAAATTTGCTAGTTCTAATGAACAGCTAAAGATAGTTGGTGGATTTTTGAATGGACAAGTTTTGAGCGAAGCATCGGTCAAAGCCTTGGCTACATTGCCATCACTAGACGAGCTTAGAGCTAAAATTATTGGCGTTATCAGTGCACCTGCTACAAAACTTGCTACGCTCTTACAAGAGCCAGCATGCCGTATGGCACGAGTTCTCGCTGCTAAAGCAAACTAGAATATGAATTAAGAAATATATTATTAAGGAGTAAGACAATGTCTAAATTAGAAAATATCGTAGAAGAATTATCAGTATTGACAGTTCTTGAAGCTGCTGAACTTTCAAAAATGCTTGAAGAAAAATGGGGCGTAAGCGCTGCTGCTGCTGTTGCTGCAGCTCCTGTTGCTGCCGCTGCTGCTGTTGAAGAAAAAACAGAATTCGACGTCATTTTGATGGATGCAGGCGCAAACAAGATTAACGTAATTAAAGAAGTTCGTGCAATTACTGGTCTTGGTTTGAAAGAAGCAAAAGATCTAACTGAAGCTTCTGGTAAGCCAGTAAAGCAAGGTGTTTCAAAAGACGAAGCTGAAAAAATTAAAAAACAGCTTGAAGATGCTGGTGCAAAAGTAGAAGTTAAATAAGCTGATACTAAAAAAAGCCGCAGCAATAGCTGCGGCGCATCATTTTACGCATAATATATTTTAAATAATAAATAATAATCAGGAAAAACTCAATGGGAAGATCTTACACAGGACGTAAACGCTTTCGTCGAAACTTTGGTCGTAATAAGGAAGTTGCAGAATTACCAAATCTTATAGCTTTGCAAAAATATTCTTACGATCGTTTTTTACAGGCAAAAGTACCTTATGATCAAAGAGAAAATGTAGGTCTCCAAGAAGTTTTTAAATCAATATTCCCCATTAAAGATTCATCAGGGAAATCTCAATTAGAATTCCATTGTTATGAATTAGAACAACCTAAATATGACGAAACAGAGTGTCGCCAAAGAGGGTTAACTTATTCGGCTCCATTACGTTTGACCTTTAGGCTTGTTGTTTGGGATGTTGATGTTGAAACAGGTGCTCGTTCAATTAGAGATATCAAAGAACAAGATGTATATACCGGTGATATTCCGCTTATGACTGATAGCGGCACATTTATCGTTAATGGTATTGAACGTGTAATTGTTTCACAGATGCACCGTAGTCCTGGTGTGTTTTTTGATCATGACAAAGGTAAAACACATAGCTCTGGCAAAATTTTATATGCTGGTCGTGTTGTTCCTTATCGTGGATCATGGATTGATTTTGAATTCGATCCTAAGGACACACTGTATGTTCGTATTGACCGTCGTAAAAAATTACTTCTAACAACATTTTTGATGGCTTTAGAAGGTCAACACCCTGGCTTAGGAATGACCAGAGAAGAAATTTTAAAATATTTCTACTCTACCGTAACGTATAAAAAAACCAAAAAAGGTTGGGTTACAGCTTATGAAGAAAACAAATGGAAGGGTGTAAAGCTATCCTATGATTTAATCAATGCTGAAACTGGTGAAATTGTCGCTGAAAACGGCACAAAAATATCTCCACGATTAGCTAAGAAATTTACAGCAGACGGGTTGAAAGAAATTGTCGTTTCTGAAGAAGTTTTGATGGGGCAATATGTTGCTGACGAATTCATAAATGAAAAAACAGGTGAAATTATCATCGAATCAGGTGATGAAATTACGGAAGAACTATTAGAAAAGTTTGAAGTTTTAGGTGAAAACGTCATTAATATTCTTTTCATTGACTATATCAATGTCGGTTCATACTTACACAGCACATTAATGAGTGACAAAAACTTTAGCCGTGATGACGCGTTGATGGATTTATATCGTTGTATGCGCCCTGGTGAGCCTCCAACCGTTGAAGGTGGTGAAGCTATATTTAATTCTTTATTCTTTGACGCAGAACGCTATGATTTATCTGCTGTTGGTCGTGTGAAATTAAATGCACGTTTAGGTTTGGACGAACCTGATACAACACGTGTTCTGACAAAGACAGATGTTCTATCTATTGTGAAGGTTCTTCTAGAACTTAAAGATGGTAGAGGTGAAATTGACGATATTGATAATCTTGGAAACCGTCGTGTACGTTCGGTTGGTGAGTTAGTTGAAAACCAATTCAGAATCGGGATTGTTCGTATGGAAAGAACGATTCGTGAAAGAATGGGTTCTGTTGATATTGATACAGTAATGCCAAACGATTTAGTTAATGCCAAGCCAATTGTTGCATCCATGAGAGAATTTTTTGGATCATCACAATTATCTCAATTTATGGATCAAACCAACCCACTTTCTGAAATTACTCACAAACGTCGTTTGTCTGCATTAGGACCTGGTGGCTTATCACGTGACCGTGCAGGTTTTGAAGTTCGAGACGTTCACCCCACTCACTATGGACGTATTTGTCCTATTGAAACACCTGAAGGTCCAAATATTGGTTTGATAAACTCTCTTTCAACTTTTGCACGTATTAATAAATATGGATTCATTGAAACACCATATCGCTCTGTTAATAATTGCAAAGTAACCGACGAAGTCATTTACATGACAGCGATGCAAGAAGCAAAATACAATATTGCTCCAGCAAGTGCTGAAATAGATAAGAATGGCGAAATTGTCGGTGAATTCATTACCGGTCACAAAGGTGGTGAACTATGTACAGTACATAGAAATGACATTCAAATGATGGATGTGTCACCAAAGCAATTAGTGTCGGTTGCGGCATCTCTTATTCCTTTCTTGGAAAATGACGACGCTTCACGTGCATTGATGGGTTCAAACATGCAGCGTCAGGCTGTTCCTTTGCTTAAAGCACAAGCTCCATTTGTTGGAACCGGCATGGAAGCAACGGTTGCAAAAGATTCAGGCGCTGTTATTGTTGCGAAACGTAGCGGTGTTGTAGATCAGGTTGATGGTAAGCGAATTGTTGTTCAATCAGATACTATGCAGTCTTTGGGTGATGTTGGTGTGGATATCTACACTTTGACAAAATTCCAAGGTTCAAACATGAGCACTTGTATTTCACAAAAACCATTGGTTCGCAAAGGTGACTTTGTGAAACAAGGTGACATTATAGCAGATGGTCCATCTACAGATTTAGGTGAATTAGCTTTAGGTCGTAATGTGACGGTTGCCTTTATGTCATGGCAAGGTAATAACTTCGAAGACTCTATAGTTGTTTCATCCAACATTTCGAAAGACGATGTCTTTACATCTGTTCACATTGATGGATTCGATGTTATGGCACGTGACACGAAATTGGGTAATGAAGATTTAACACGTGATATTCCAAACGTTGGTGAAGAAGCGTTACGTAACCTCGATGAATCAGGTATTATCTACGTTGGTTCAGAAGTTCGTCCAGGTGATATTCTTGTTGGTAAAGTGACGCCAAAAGGTGAATCACCAATGACACCAGAAGAAAAACTTCTACGTGCTATTTTCGGTGAAAAAGCTGCTGATGTCCGTGACAGTTCTTTGCGTGTTCCACCAGGGGTTTACGGTACGATCGTTGAAGTTCGTGTGTTCTCACGCCGTGGTGTTGAAAAAGATGAACGTTCTGTAGCTATTGAAAGACAACAAATTGAACAGTTTGCTAAAAATAGAGACGACGAACGTGCAATTATTGAACGTAGTTACTATCAACAACTTGCAACTAAACTGCTCAATCAAAAAGTTGTCAGTGGTCCAGCTGGTGTCAAACAAGGTACAGTTATTGATCAAACAATTCTATCCGATCACCCACAATCACAATGGCGTCGTTTTGTAGTTGAAGACAATAATGTTAATTCAGAGCTAGAAGCAATGAAGGCATTTATTGACGACAAGATTGCAAAACTACAGGCAATTTTTGAAAACCGAGTTGAAAAACTTCGCAAAGGTGATGAATTGCCTCCAGGAGTTTTGAAAATGGTTAAAGTATTTATAGCTGTGAAACGTAAATTACAACCTGGTGACAAAATGGCTGGTCGACACGGAAACAAAGGTGTCGTATCAAAGGTTGTTCCACTTGAAGATATGCCGTATTTAGAAGACGGTACACCTGTGGATATCATTTTGAATCCATTGGGTCTTCCTTCTCGTATGAACGTAGGGCAGATTTTAGAAACTCACTTAGGTGCAGCTGCAAAAGGTCTGGGTCAACAAATTGAGCGCTCACTTAACGAATACAAAAGAGGTGAAGTTGAAATTAAAGCCATTCGTGAAAAATTAATGGATATCTACGAATCTTATGATGACCAAAAAGACATCAAGAAAATGAAAGAAGAAGAACTTCTAGAGTTAGCTAATAACTTAAAACATGGTGTTCCTATGGCAACTCCTGTTTTTGATGGTGTGCCACAAGCGACTATTGAAAAGCTTCTTGTAAAGGCAGGTCTGGATTCATCGGGTCAGGTTACTTTGTATGATGGAAGAACAGGCGAAGCTTTTGACAGAAAAGTTACAGTAGGTCAAATCTACATGCTTAAACTGCACCACTTAGTTGATGATAAAATTCACGCACGTTCCATTGGACCATACAGCTTGGTCACTCAACAACCGTTGGGTGGTAAAGCACAGTTTGGTGGACAAAGACTTGGAGAAATGGAAGTTTGGGCACTTGAAGCTTATGGTGCTGCGCATATATTACAAGAAATGTTAACAGTTAAGTCTGACGACGTTTCTGGACGTATGAAAGTGTATGAAGCTATTGTTCGAGGTGATGAAAACATGGAAGCTGGAATTCCTGAATCATTTAACGTTCTCGTTAAAGAACTTCGTTCACTGGGTTTGAATTTGTCTTTTGATTACGAATAAAAATTGTAAAAAGATACCTACTATAGAAGAATAAAAAATACATGCTAAGGGAGTTTTCATGAATCGCGTTGTTGCAAAAGTTGGCACATCAAGTGATGTTTTACCTGGTTTTGATTCGTTAAAGATATCAATTGCCAGTCCTGATCAGATTCGTTCTTGGTCTTATGGAGAGGTTCGTAAACCAGAAACTATAAATTACAGAACATTTAAACCTGAAAGAGATGGTTTATTTTGTGCTCGAATTTTTGGACCAATCAAAGATTACGAATGCCTATGTGGTAAATATAAAAGAATGAAATACAGAGGCATCGTATGTGAAAAGTGCGGCGTTGAAGTAACGTTATCAAAAGTTCGTCGCGATCGCATGGGACATATTGATTTGGCTTCTCCTGTAGCACACATTTGGTTTACAAAATCTTTGCCAAGTCGCTTAGGTGCATTATTAGATATTACACTTCGTGACCTTGAAAGAGTTTTGTATTTTGAATATTACATCGTTCTCGATCCAGGTGTAACACCACTGAAATATAGACAGCTTCTAACAGAAGAAGAATATGCTGCAGCACAAGACGAATATGGTGAAGATGCATTTTTTGCTTCAATTGGTGCTGAAGCTCTAAAAGAAATTTTAATTAAATTAGATTTAGAAAAAGAAAGAGATCAATTACGTCTTGATCATGCTGACTGTTCTTCTGAGATTAGAAAGAAAAAGCTGTTCAAAAGATTAAAACTTATTGAAGCATTCCTAGAATCTAACACAAAACCAGAATGGCTTGTGATGCACGTTATACCTGTCATTCCTCCAGAACTAAGACCATTGGTTCCATTGGATGGCGGTCGTTTTGCAACATCAGATTTGAATGATCTATACCGAAGAGTAATTAACAGAAACAATCGTTTGAAAAGATTACTAGAACTTAGAGCTCCAGATATTATTATTCGTAACGAAAAAAGAATGCTTCAAGAATCCGTTGATGCGCTATTTGATAACGGACGTCGTGGACGTGCAATCACTGGTGCTAATAAACGCCCATTAAAGTCTCTTGCTGACATGTTAAAAGGTAAACAAGGTCGTTTCCGTCAAAACCTTCTAGGTAAACGTGTGGACTATTCAGGTCGTTCGGTTATCGTTGTTGGTCCAGAATTGAAGCTACATCAATGTGGTTTACCTAAAAAAATGGCGTTGGAATTGTTTAGGCCATTTATCTATTCAAGATTAGAACGTTATGGTTTGGCTAGTACTTTAAAAGCTGCTAAACGTATGGTTGAAAAAGAAAGACCAGAAGTTTGGGATGTTTTAGAAGATGTTATCCGTGAACATCCTGTATTGCTAAATCGTGCACCAACATTACACAGATTAGGTATTCAAGCCTTTGAACCTATTCTTATTGAAGGCAAAGCAATCCAATTACACCCTCTCGTTTGTGCTGCATTTAACGCCGACTTTGACGGTGACCAGATGGCTGTTCACGTTCCATTGTCTTTAGAATCACAATTAGAATCTCGTGTTCTGATGATGTCTACGAACAATATTTTAAGTCCAGCGAACGGCCGACCTATTATTGTTCCTTCTAAAGATATCGTTTTAGGACTTTATTATTTATCTTTAGAAGCTGATGTAAAGACAGATACTCAAAAGGTATTTGGTAATATTGGTGAAATTGAACATGCATTGTTTAACAAAGACGTAACATTACATACAGAAATTTTAGCACGTGTTCCTTATTATAATGAAGATGGTTCCATTCTTCATAAACGTGTTGTAACAACTCCTGGACGTATGATTTTAGGACAATACCTGCCTAAAAATCCAAATATTAAATATGACTTGATTAACCAAGTTCTTACATCTTCTGATATTGGAAATATGGTTGACTTGGTCTATAGACATTGTGGTCAAAAAGAAACGGTTATTTTCGTTGATCGTATTATGGGTCTTGGGTTTACATACATGACTAAAGGCGGTATTTCGTTCGGTAAAGACGATTTAATTATCCCTGCTGAAAAAGAAAAATTAGTCAATGAAACAAAAACGATGGTTTCTGAATTTGAACAACAGTATATGGATGGTCTTATCACTCAAGGTGAAAAGTACAACAAAACTGTTGATGCATGGGATAGATGCACCGACCGCGTTGCTGAAGCCATGATGAAAACAATGTCTGGTAACGTTAACGGTGAAGGTGTGAACTCTGTTTATATGATGGTTCACTCTAAAGCTCGTGGTTCTGTTGCACAGATGAAACAGTTGGGTGGTATGCGTGGATTGATGGCAAAACCATCGGGTGACATTATCGAAACCCCCATTATATCAAACTTTAAAGAAGGTCTTGATGTTCTTGAATACTTTATCTCCACTCATGGTACACGTAAAGGTCTTGCAGATACAGCATTGAAAACAGCTAACTCTGGTTATTTGACACGCCGATTGGTTGACGTTGCGCAAGACTGTATTATCTCTATCGATGATTGTGGAACCACACGTGGTTTAACTGTTCGTGCAGTTACAGAAGGATCTAACGTTATTGCGTCATTATCAGAGAGAATTTTAGGACGTTGTGTTGCTGAAAATATTTTCGACAAAACAGGTAAAACTGTAATTGTTGAAGTTGGTCAAATGATTGACGAAAGTATTGCTGAATTGATCACACAAGAAGGTATTGACGAAGTTAAAATCCGATCAGTGTTAACATGTGAGACACAAAATGGTCTTTGTAGCAAATGTTACGGTCGAGACATGGCTCGTGGTACTCTTGTTTGTAAGGGTGAAACAGTTGGTGTTATCGCTGCTCAGTCTATTGGTGAACCTGGTACACAGCTTACTCTTCGTACGTTCCACATTGGAGGTGCTGCGCAAAGAGGTGCCGAACAATCAAGTGTTGAAGCATCATCTAATGGTAAAGTTCATTTCTCTAACGCAAACATCAAAGTGAACAGTTTGGGTCTGCCTGTTATGTTATCACGTAACGCTGAACTAAGTATTCGCGATGAAAAAGGAAAAGAAAGAACAAAATACAAAGTTCCGTATGGTGCATTAATGCGTGTTTCTGAGAATGATGACGTTACACCAGGTATGAAACTTTATGAATGGGATGCATATACCATTGCAGTTATGTCAGAAGCAGACGGTATTGCGCACTTCGTTGATTTGATCGAAGATCGCTCCATTCGTGAGGTTATCGATGAATCAACAGGTATTGCTAGCCGTGTTGTTGTTGATTGGAAACAAACAGGAAGTAAAACAGCCGAACTTCGTCCGATGATTGCCATCAGAGATGAAAAAGGTAACCCTGTTATGTTACAAAATGGTCTTGAAGCTCGTTACATATTGCCTGTAGATACAATTATAAGTATTGAAAATACGGTAAGCGTTAAAGCGGGTGACACATTGGCACGTATCCCAAGAGAAACAACAAAAACACGCGACATTACGGGTGGTCTACCACGAGTGTCTGAATTATTCGAAGCCCGTCATCCAAAAGATGCAGCTATTATTGCTGAATTTGATGGTCGCATCGAATTTGGAAAAGACTACAAAGCAAAACGTCGTATTGTTCTTGTTCCTGATAACGAAAACTTATTGCCTTTAGAATATTTGATTCCCAAAGGACAGCACGTTACAGTTTATGAAGGTGACCATGTAAAACGCGGTGATCTACTTGTAGACGGTAACCCAGTTCCACATGATATCCTTCGAATTATGGGCGTTGAAGCTTTGGCTGAATATTTGGTAAGTGAAATTCAACAAGTTTACCGATTACAAGGTGTGGGTATCAACGATAAGCACATCGAAGTTATCGTAAGACAAATGCTTCAAAAGGTTCAGATTACTGATCCAGGCAGCACAGGTCTTATTGCTGGTGAACAAATCGATAGAATTGCATTGATTTTGATGAACAAAAAACTAGAAGCTGAAGGTAAGTTCCCAGGTTCTGGACTACCTGTTCTTCAAGGTATTACTAAAGCATCATTGCATACTCAATCATTTATCTCTGCTGCATCTTTCCAAGATACAACACGTGTATTAACAGAAGCTGCTGTGGCTGGTAAAAAAGATGAGCTTGTTGGTTTGAAAGAAAACGTTATTGTTGGAAGATTGATTCCTGCCGGTACAGGTGGAGTCCATCGACATTTGAAAGCATTGGCCGTAGAATTATCTAAAAATGACCCAATTAATGTCGATAAACCTTCCTCAGATTTTGATGAATTCAACGAATCTGCGGGATAACTTTGAAAGTTTTCTTCTATGACTTATGCACGAAAATTACGAATAAATGGATTAATTTTATTATTCGCGGTCTTCGTGCATCATTGTTTTGGAAGCACTAAAACAACATCAAGTTCTAGTCCTCATTCTGAACAAGATAAGAAAAAAATTCTAAAAGTTAAGATCATTCAAAGTGCGACCCACATTGCATTAGACAAAACAAGACAAGGTATTATTGCATCCCTGATTAAGGGGGGATATATCGAGGGACAGTCGCTTCACATTGTGACAGAGTCTGCACAAGGTAACCCTGCATTGTCTTCTCAGATAGCTTCAAAATTTACATCACAAGAACCTGATTTGATTTTTACATTAGGTACTTTATCAACACTTAGTTTTTTAAAAGCTGTTCATGAAGATAAAGCAAAAGTTATTTTTGTATCTGTTACAGATCCTATGAGTTCTAAAATTGTGGATAATTTAACATGCAGATCACATCAAGTTTCTGGAGTATCTAATTTTGTAGATATCAAACCACAGATTGATATGATTCGCGAAATTCAACCTACAATGACTAAGCTTGGAATTATATATAATCCTATAGAAATCAATAGTGTGCATGTTGTTGAATTACTTCGCAAAGTTTGTAAAGAAATGAATATTTCTTTGAAGGAACAAACAGTTACACGTACAAGTGAACTACCACAAGCATCGTCATCATTAGTCGGACAAGTTGATGCTATTTATATCGGTAATGACAATACGGCTTTGTCAGGATTTAAAAGTATCGTCAATTCTGCATTAAAAAAAGGAATCCCTGTTTATTCAAGCGACGTGGACCAAGTGAAAGAAGGTGCTTTGGCGGCAAAAGGGCCTAATCAATTTAGCATAGGTGTCCAAGCTGCTGAAATGGCCGTTCGTCACCTTAAAGGTAGCAAACTGTCAGAGATTGCTATTGAATATCCCAATGTTACCGAAATTCATATTAATATGATCATGGCTCAGGCTTTAGATTTAAAAATAAAAGATTCTCTTTTATTATCATCTAAAGTGATTCGTACTTTATCATAGATGCACAAATTGAAATAAGAAAGTTTAATATTATGTCATTGCTTTTGCATTCCAGTGAATTGTTGAAAATTGCTGAACTGGGTTTGATTTATGGAGTCGTATCTTTAGGTATTATGTTAACCTTTAGAATTATCGATTTTCCAGATTTAACTTGTGACTCTTCGTTTGCATTAGGAACAGCCGTTAGTGCTGTTCTTATTGATATGCAGTACTCACCGTTACTGGCCTTTTTTGGATCTATTCTTGCAGGGGGATTAGCAGGTTTTACTACAGGTATGGTTCATCATAAATTCAAAGTATCTAACTTGTTATCAGGTATTTTAGTCGCATACATGCTCTACACCATTAATTTAGATATTATGAGAGAACAACCCACAATTGTATTATTTGGTAAGAAAACACTGTTTACATCCGATCACAATATGTTGGTCTTATCTGTTATTGCAATTATTTTCGCTTATATTGTTTGGAGGCTTTTATCCAGTGACTTTGGTCTTGCTTTGCGTAGCCTTGGTCAAAACAAAAGACTTGGCTACAATTATGGATTGAATACTACTTTTTATTCTATAATCGCTTTGGTATTAAGTAATGCGCTTATTGGATTAGCTGGTGGCTTATATTGTCAATTTGAAGGTTTTGGAGATATTTCAGTAGGTCCAGGTACGGTTATTGTGGGCCTTGCTGGTGTTATGATTGGTGAGAAGCTCATGCCTGGAAAATCAATTTTTTCAAAAGTTGTATGTTGTTTTTTTGGTTCCTTGGCTTATCGTTATGTTGTTGGTTTGGCCATGCATACCGAATGGATTGGGCTTAAAACAAAAGATCTTAATTTAGTAACCGGTTTGCTTGTGATTTTAGTCATGCAATTTTCGATGCAAAAAACAAAAGGGACATTAAAAGGTCTAAAGAAATCTAGAATTTCCAATTCTGATTCCTCTAAGGATTATGAAGGAAAAGTGGAATGTTAAGTTTAGATAAGATATGTTTGACGCTACATGCTAATTCACCCCTTGAATGTGAATTATTCCACAACCTGTCCCTTTCGGTAAAAGAGGGTGAACTGGCTGTAATTTTGGGTGGTAACGGCGCTGGTAAATCAACATTGTTTAATGTTATTACAGGTTTTCAGCCTTTAAATTCAGGCATAGTAAGTGTTGATAATGAAAATCTTATGTCATTGTCTGTGCGTGAACGTTCGCAAAGAATTGCCTATGTCATGCAAGACCCAAGTATTGGTACAATGAAGGATTTGTCTATACTTGAAAACATGAATTTTGCTTATCTTAGAGGTTGCAGACGTTCACCTTTACGCATTTGCCAAAAAAAAAGAATAGATTACTTTAAAGATGCTTTATCTATTTTAGGATTGGGTTTAGAAAACAGATTACATGAAAATGTAAGCTCATTATCGGGTGGTCAAAGGCAATCTTTATCACTAATAATGTCAACGCTACAACCTTCAAAAGTATTTTTGCTCGATGAAATTACGGCTGCACTCGATCCATTTATGGCTGAACAGGTAATGAAAACGGCAAAGGAAATAGTTCAAAAAACACAGCAAGCAACTTTGATGATTACGCATCATTTAAAGCATGCTCTTAAATACGGTGATAAAATTTATCTACTTAAAAAAGGTCAGCTTATTTGTTTAAAGGACAATACAATGGGTCAAGATTTGAATGTGGATTCACTTGTATATTTAATGTTTGAAGAATAAAGAAATGTTTTTTTATAAAATCAGAAGATTTTAAGTATTTAAGGATATTTTAATAACTTTATTTTTATAAATTTCTGCATGTTTTCTACTTTCATCACCCAAAAAATGCGTGATGCTACTTAAATTCCAATTCACTTTCCAATCACTCCATCCATTAAATGCCTTACCAAATAATTCAAAATGTGCATGCAAATACAGTGCAATAATTCGATTGTCAAGATAGGCTTTTGGATCAATGGTGTCACTATGGACTTGGGTAATTAAAAGTTTTGCAATGAAAAAGGGTCAGCTTTTAAAATTTGTAACGAAAGCAATATTCCATAATGTATACAGGTTTTTCCAATCTTTGGGGAGAGGTGGGGATAGAAATAAATTTAGTAGTCCATTACTGTAGCCGTATGATGCTGGGCCTGAATGGGTTGTTGAATTAGCTCTTCCTCCAATTGGGTGACTGGCAAGAATCCATCCTGTATATGCATTATTACGACTACCATAAAAAAACTCAGTGATGGTTGCTTCTAAAATATTACAAAACACCCCTGTACGTAAAGTATTAGGGCTGGGCTTCTCAAGGTCAATATTTGTAACGTGACCAATCTCAGCAGAAAATCTAAGGTTATCCAGGCTGTTGCTTTTAATATATTCAAAGAATGAGAAATATCTTAAGAGGAAAAGATTTGATTTCACATTATCAAACATATTTGTAATGTCAGTAATAAGTCTTCGCTCTGTAACCATTAATTTGGTTAAGGGTTCCAAAACAAAAGCATAGGCGATTGCATGAGGAAGTATATCTTGACCTTCATTTTGAATTTTAAGAAAGAGTATTTCAAAAAAATCTAAATTTTCTTGAGATAACGATGTTAGAGTATCGTGAAGAGGAATGTTGTTAAAGGCTGACTGTGAAATTTGGTCTAAAAGCTGTATAATCAAATCTTTTGTATTTTCTTTTGGTAACAATTCGTTAAAGTGAATTTCCACTGAATTTCAATATGATCGATTAATCGTGAAGAATCGATGAGTTGCAATTGTTGATATTGTTTTAGTAATATTGATTGTAATGTCGTGTCAGTAGATGGAGGATTCATATTTAAACCTTTTGATTGATTTTATGTTCTATAGAATTTGAATTCTCTATGAAGACTTTATTTTGTATTATGAGGTAAATATTGTTAAAATTAAAAATCGATAAAATTAAATTAATTGTTGTATTTGTATCATTATAAATCTTTTTTTATATTTTGAGAGATCTTATCTGTGCTGAAAAAAGTTAATATATAATTGAAAAAAGTTTAAAAAAATGTTAATTAACGTTATTAAAATAATAAAAATAAAATATCTGAATAAATAGATGGCTTATTTTTAATGTTTTAAGGTTTAAATAAATAGAAAAGTTAAACAAAAATGGTTTAATTATCTTGACGTTTAGTAAAAAATAAGATATTCTATTAAGACATTTTTGTAGATAAAATATTTGTAAAAGAGACAGTATGCCAACAATAAATCAGCTAATTCGTAAGCCAAGACAGCCTAGACCGGTTCGTGATAAGGTTCCTGCGCTTCAAGAGTGTCCACAAAAGCGAGGTGTTTGCACACGTGTGTTCACAACTACGCCGAAAAAACCTAACTCAGCTATGCGTAAGGTTGCTCGTATTCGTCTAACTAACGGTTTTGAAGTGACGGGCTATATTCCTGGTGAAGGTCACAATCTTCAAGAGCACTCTGTGGTGTTGATTAGAGGTGGTCGTGTAAAAGACTTACCGGGTGTGCGTTATCACATTATTCGTGGTGCGCTCGACACTCAAGGTGTTAAGAATAGAAAACAAGCTCGTTCAAAATACGGCGCTAAGAAACCAAAGTGATGAAATTTTAAGAGGAAAAGTCAATGTCAAGACGTAGATCTGTTGCTAAAAGAGAATGTTTGCCTGATGCCAAGTTTGGTGATTTGGTTTTAACCAAGTTTATCAACTCGTTGATGTATGAAGGTAAAAAATCTGTTGCTGAAGGAATTGTTTACAAAGCTCTCGAAAGGGTTCATGTTAAGCTATCAAAAAATCCTATTGAATTGTTTCACGTGGCGATGGACAATGTTCGTCCAGCTTTAGAGGTTCGTTCTCGTCGTGTTGGCGGTGCTACGTACCAGGTTCCAACAGATGTGCGTTTTGATAGAGCTCAAGCTCTTGCAATCCGTTGGTTGATTAATGCGTCACGCAAAAGATCTGAGAGAACAATGGAAGAGCGTTTGGCTTCAGAATTAATGGATGCGTCCAATAATCGCGGTACAGCTGTCAAAAAACGTGAAGATACACACAAAATGGCCGAAGCAAATAGAGCTTTTGCTCACTACAGATGGTAAGGATTTAATTTTATGTCAGCAAGATCCATTCCGCTCAATCGTTATCGTAATATTGGTATTATGGCGCACATCGATGCGGGTAAGACAACAACGACTGAGCGTATTCTTTATTACACAGGTAAGTCATATAAAATTGGTGAGGTTCATGAAGGGACTGCCGTTATGGACTGGATGGAGCAAGAGCAGGAGCGTGGTATTACGATTACTTCTGCTGCTACAACTTGTTTCTGGAAGGATTTGCAAGGTAACGAAAATCGTATTAATATTATTGATACACCTGGTCACGTTGACTTTACGATTGAAGTTGAAAGAAGTTTGCGTGTATTAGACGGTGCGGTTGCTGTTTTTGATGGTGTTGCTGGTGTTGAGCCTCAATCTGAAACAGTATGGCGTCAGGCTGACAAATATAATGTTCCAAGAATCTGCTTTGTAAATAAGTTAGACCGCATCGGTGCTGATTTCTTCCGTTGCGTAGACATGATTGTGGATCGCTTAGGTGCAAAACCAGTTGTGTTACAATTGCCAATCGGTGAAGAATCTGATTTTATTGGTTTGGTTGACTTGGTTGCGATGAATGCAATTATTTGGCGCGATGAATCGCTGGGTGCTAAGTATGATATTGTAGAAATTCCTGATTCACATAAAGCTAAAGCTGAAGAATATCGTGCTCGTTTAGTTGAAGCTGTTGTAGAAGTTGATGACGAAATTATGAGTGCTTATCTTGAGGGTCAAGAGCCAACTGTAGATCAATTGCGTGCTTGTATTCGTAAAGGTACAGTAGGTGGATTGTTTGTTCCAGTTGTAACAGGAAGTGCTTTTAAAAACAAAGGTGTTCAGCCTTTGCTAGATGCTGTTGTTAGTTATTTGCCATCACCATTAGATGTTGGTGCGGTTAAGGGAACAGATGCAGAAGGCGAAGTTGAGATTTTGAGGAGTCCTGATGATTTAGAACCATTTTCTGCTTTAGCATTTAAAATTATGACGGATCCTTTTGTGGGATCGATTACTTTTGTCCGTATTTATTCCGGTAGATTAGAGTCTGGTTGTACAGTAGTTAACTCTACAAAAGACAAAAAAGAACGTATCGGTCGTATGCTTTTGATGCATTCAAATAACCGTGAAGATATTAAAGAAGCTGCTGCTGGTGACATCGTTGCTTTGTGTGGTTTGAAATTAACAACAACAGGTGACACATTGTGTGATCCAGATCATTCCGTGATTTTAGAGAGAATGGAATTCCCTGCGCCAGTTATTGAAATTGCGATTGAGCCAAAAACAAAAGCTGATCAAGAAAAATTAGGTATTGCATTGAGCCGTTTAGCTTCAGAGGATCCATCATTCCTCGTGTCTTCGGACATTGAAACAGGTCAGACTGTTATTAAAGGTATGGGCGAGCTTCACTTGGAAATCAAGGTTGATATTTTAAAACGTGAATATAAAGTGGAAGCTTCTGTTGGTGCGCCTCAGGTTGCATATCGTGAAACCATTACACGTCCTGCAGACATCGATTATACTCACAAAAAACAATCGGGTGGTGCTGGTCAGTTCGCACGTGTGAAAATCACATTTGAACCTCTAGAAGTTGGTGCAGGATTTGTTTTTGAAAATAAAATTGTCGGCGGAGCTATTCCAAGAGAATATATTCCTGGTGTTCAAAAAGGTCTTCAATCCGCTTTGGAAACAGGTGTGGTTGCAGGTTATCCTATGATCGACTTTAAAGCTACCTTAACTGATGGTGCATACCACGATGTTGACTCCAGCGTATTAGCGTTCGAAATTGCGGGTCGTGCAGCATTTAGAGAAGGTATTGCTAAAGCAGGACCAAAGATTCTAGAGCCAATCATGAAAGTTGAAGTTGTTACTCCTGAAGATTACATGGGGGATGTTATTGGAGATCTAAACAGTCGTCGTGGGCAAGTTACAGGTATGGATACTCGTGGTAATGCACGTGTTGTTAATGCAATGGTTCCTTTGGCAAATATGTTTGGTTATGTCAATTCATTGCGTTCCATGAGTCAAGGAAGAGCACAATTTTCAATGGTCTTTGATCACTATGAACAGGTTCCACAGAATGTTTCTGATGAAATTAAAGCTAAAAAAATCTAATAATATTTTTAAGTAGGAAAAAAACATGTCAAAAGCAAAATTTGAGCGCAACAAGCCGCATTGCAACATAGGAA
>CAYPYB010000004.1:0-163444 GCA_964415115.1 uncultured Candidatus Pelagibacter sp.
TTCAAACGTTTTTCTCGAATACGCTTTCCAACAAAAACATCAACCTGATAATTCTTACAATCAAAAGTCCCCATAGTTTCACCATTCAAAAAAAACAAAAAAACACTACAAATGAAATTACTGTGCGTTTTATGTTCTAATAAAGTAATTATATTAGGATAATAAATAGTTAAATCAATAAAAAGAAGTTGAAAATAGACTAATTTTTCAATTTTAATTATTTATTTACTTTAAAAGCGCAATAATAATCAACTATTTAATAAGCAAGAATATAAAAAAAATGTACACATTCAATGTAAGAAAACGTATTTTTTTCATCTTAAGCCTATTTATCAACATAATCAGCATACATGTACAAGCTCAGGCAATATCCCCATCAAATAACGCATCACAAACCAATAATATCATAACTAGCACTCCTGATGCACAGTTAACACCGTCAAAAGAACAAATCATAGAAAACATTAAACAAAACATCACCTCTTTAAAATCCTATACTGCAACCCCGCAAGATATTCAAAACAATCAACAGCAAATCCAAACCGCAGTCAATAGTCTAGATTCTAACTTTCAAAAAGTATTTTCTAATCTTAGTTCAGCAACTCATTCCACAGAGAATAATTCTTCTGTCCTTATGCCCAGAGAAAGAAAATCAAAAAGCTATAGAAATAATCTTACGAACTTACCTATTGCACAACCAAATGCTACATAATTTTTTTTATCGGAATTATTGGATAAATTTACGGACAATATAAATGTGCAATTATTTTTTTTAAAATGTTAAAACAGATCAGATAAATATTGATTGGTCTTTTCTTTCAACCTACGTTAAACTTTGAAATAAGGATCATTACCATAATTTCTTCATGAAAGACAATCCATGGAATCTACTACCGTTAAAGAGAATCTAGAATCAAATAAAATTGAAATCAAAAATATTTTCAAAAGCTTTGGTGAAAAAAAAGTCTTAAACGATATTAATTTATCAGTTAAAAAAAATGAATCTCTTGTTATTATAGGTGGATCTGGTACTGGGAAATCAGTATTGATAAAAATCATCATGGGTCTTCTTAATCCAGACCAAGGAGGAGTTTTGATTGATGGTGAAGACTTATGTAAGACAAAAGACAAAAATATAATGCTTCGTAAAATGGGAATGCTTTTTCAAGGAGGCGCCTTATTTGACAGTATGACGATATTAGAAAACGTTGCATTTGGATTACGTCAAGGACAAAAAAAATCTATAAAAGAAGCGCATGAAATAGCATATGAAAAATTAAATGCCGTAGAACTTAATGAAAGAGTGGCTCATCTTTATCCTTCAGAGCTTTCAGGAGGAATGCAAAAAAGAGCAGCCCTTGCACGCGCCATAGCAACAAACCCAGAAATCATTTTCTTCGATGAACCCACAACAGGCCTAGATCCTATCCTAAGCGGAACTATTAACAATTTAATGAAAAAATGTGTTAGAGAACTTGGCGCAACAACCATAACCATTACACATGATATGAACAGTCTAAGAAACATCGCTGATAATGTAGCGCTTATTCATCAAGGCCAGATATTATGGACAGGTTCTATTCATGAAATGGAAAATTCATCCAATAAAGCTTTAAAACAATTTATCAGTGGCAGTCCCAACGGGCCTCTTACGCAAAGCTAAAAATATGACTTTAAATTTATGTCTATGAATTGAATAAATAGTGTAACCAAGATAGACAAAGAGCTAAATTTCACATCTATCTCATTTTTTTGTAGACATAAAAGATTATATAACGTATATTATAAACATTGATTTATTGCCCAGATAGCTCAGTTGGTAGAGCAAAGGACTGAAAATCCTTGTGTCGCTGGTTCGATTCCTGCTCTGGGCACCACTTTTTCAAATTTTTCTCATACATTTATTTTATGTCAGTTCAACAGATTGAAAAAGAAGAAGACTTTTCAAAAAAAAGTAGTATTGATATTATTACATTTGGTTGTCGCTTAAATTCCTATGAATCAGAAGTTATTAAAAACCTTTCCAGTGATGCTGGCCTTGATAACATAACCATCATCAACACATGCGCTGTTACATCAGAAGCTGAAAGACAAGCCAAACAAACTATTCGTAAAATTAGAAAAAATAACCCTACTACAAAAATCATTGTAACGGGTTGCGGGGCTCAAATTAATCCAGACATTTATGCTTCTATGGATGAAGTTAACCATGTCATTGGTAATGACGAAAAAATGAAACCAGAAACATATCTTCGTCTTTCATCTGCAGACGAACGTGTACTTGTTAATGATATTATGTCTGTCACAGAAACAGCAAATCATCTTATTTCTGGCTTTGAAAACAAATCACGCGCCTTTATTCAAGTTCAAAATGGCTGTAATCACCGTTGCACATTTTGTATTATCCCTTATGGACGTGGTAACTCGCGAAGCGTTCCAATTGGTGAAATTGTCAATCAAATCAAACTCCTTGTAAAAAATGGAGTAAAAGAAATTGTGTTTACAGGCGTAGATATCACTTCTTATGGTGAAGACCTTCCAGGTAAACCAAAGTTTGGAGAAATGGTTCAAAGAATACTTAACCTTGTACCCGAACTTCCACGACTACGCATTTCATCTGTAGACCCTAGTGAAATAGATGAAACTTTTTGGCATGTGTTTGCTACAGATCATCGCATCATGCCTCATTTGCATCTTAGTCTGCAATCTGGAGATAACGTTATCCTAAGGCGAATGAAGAGAAGACATCTAAGAGATGATGTTTATCAGTTTTGCGATAAAGCAAGAGCACTTCGTCCAGACGTTGTTTTTGGTGCAGACATTATCGTAGGATTTCCAACAGAATCCGATGAAATGTTTGAAAATACATGTAACCTCGTTGAAGAATGCAATATCACCTTTCTTCACGTTTTCCCCTATTCTTCTCGTCCAGGAACACCTGCTAGTAAAATCACATCTTTACCTAAAGTGTTGGTCAAAAAACGCGCAGCACACCTACGCTCTATTGGTCAATCACTTGAAGAAAGTCTATTAAAAAAATTAATCCATCAACCATCCACCATGTTGGTTGAAAAAATAACAGACGGCTGTATTATGGGAAAAAACGATTATTTCATCCCCATGCGTGTGACCTTAAAACCAACTTCAACACTACCTGTTGAAAATTCAATACTTTTAATCACTGCTACAGACTTTCAAAATGGTATTCTAGTCGCAGATGATTATACCTTTATTGAAAATTAATACAGCTTTATGTGGAAAAAACTGAAAGAAAATCTTAGAAATACTTCCAATTCTTTCAAAGAAAAAATAACGCATTTATTTCATAAAAAAAAACTAACTCTTGATGACATCGATACACTTGAAGAAACATTAATTGTGAGCGATATTTCTGTTTCAGTAACGGCAGAAATTATTAAACAAGTGAATCAACAACTTAAAAAAGTCAAAGAAGATTCTTATGATCTAACCCTTCTTCTTTTTGATGTTATGAAAAATTTTCTTCCACCCGCTAGCGCTATTCCACAACCACCTAAAGACCATCTGAATGTTATCATATTCATTGGGGTTAACGGATCTGGAAAAACAACAAGCATTGGCAAATTAGGTCATTTTTGGAAAAATCAAAATTACGCTATAGAATACGCCTCTTGCGATACCTTTAGAGCAGCAGCACCTGAACAGCTTAAAATTTGGGCTGAACGATCAAACATTCTAGTACATGAAGGATTACCGCAACAAGACCCTGCAAGTGTCGCTTATGGTGCCATTCAAAAAGCTAAAAAAAATCAATCTAATATGTTACTCGTGGATACATCGGGTAGACTGCATAATAACCAAAATCTAATGGAAGAACTTCAAAAAATTTATAACACCATTTTAAAACAAGTGTCACCTGATCAGATTACGGTGCTATGCACCCTTGATGCAACCACCGGTCAAAACGGACTTAAACAAATTCAAACCTTTAATCAATACGTTCCTCTGGATGGTCTTATTCTAACCAAAATAGACGGAACAGCTAAAGGTGGAGTTATTCTATCACTTTGGGATAACTTAAAAATCCCCATCATGGCATTAGCTGATGGAGAAAAAATAGACGATATTTTAGATTTTGAACCACAATCATTTTTAAAAGCAATGCTTGGATTTGAACAGGAGAACGCATGACAGCTACAGTCAGTGAAATAGAAAATATTTTTGGCATCCATGATGTTAGGGCCTTTCATAAATCAGAACAAGCTCTTAATTATCTTCAAAAAATTTATGACGATAGCACATCATTAATCAAAGAAGCCTTTAAACAAGCTTTATTAGGTGAAATTAAAGACGCAGAGATGAGCCACGCTTGTTACCCATACATTGGTTTTTATGTGGATTCCAAAGATCTGTCTCCTGCTTCTCGTCAAAGTTATGGTGCTGTCAGTGATTCTGGTTATTATGGTGGAACCATTACCCGCCCCGATCTTTTCCACGATTATCTTCAAGAACAATTAAACCTTCTTATTCAAAATCATGGAGTTACTTTATATGTAGGTCGAAGCCGTTGGCCTATCCCCCTACCCTTTGCTGTTGATCATTCACCCAGTAATTTAGAAAGCGATGCTTTGTGGGAAGTTCAAAATGCATTTGTCCTTCCCAATCTTTCTCGGATAGACGATAAAGAAGCAAACTGTGAAAACATTCATCAAAAGGTTAAGCCCGTTTCTTTGTTCAGCGGTGAACGTGTTGACTATTCCATTCATCGCCTTCAACATTATACAGCAACAAATATTGAAGATTTCCAAGGTTATATTCTTCTTACCAATTACCAACGTTACATTGATGCTTTTATTAAATTTGGTGAATCAGAACTTTTAAAAGAAGATACAGAATATACAGAATTTGTTGGACCCAATGGTTTTCGCATCACTAAAAATGGCGGAACAACTAAGAAAACGAATACTTCTAAAAATCTACCACAAATGCCAGCTTATCATCTCAAACGTGCAGATGGTCAAGGCATTACCTTTATCAATATTGGTGTAGGCCCAAGCAACGCCAAAACCATTACGGACCATTTAGCCATATTGCGTCCTCATTGTTGGATTATGCTAGGCCATTGCGCAGGACTTAGGTCTACGCAAAAATTAGGAGATTATGTTTTAGCACATGCATATGTTCGTGAAGATCATGTTTTAGATGCAGACCTTCCTTTATGGGTTCCAGTACCTGCATTAGCTGAAATTCAAGTTGCACTGCAAGATGCCGTCTTTAATATTACCCACGAATCACCGGGAGAAATCAAAGGTCGTATGCGTACAGGCACGGTTCTTACAACAGATAACCGAAATTGGGAATTGCAATCGCGTGCATTAATAGAACGTTTTCGCCAAAGCAGATCTATCGCTGTGGATATGGAATCGGCAACAGTTGCTGCCAACGGGTTTAGATTTCGTGTTCCCTATGGCACCCTTTTATGCGTATCAGACAAACCCATTCATGGGGAAATCAAATTACAAGGTGTTGCTAACACATTCTATAAACAACGCGTCAGACAACATTTAGAAATTGGTTTAGAGACCATCAAATTGTTAAGATCTTACAATAAACAACAATTGCATTCTCGAAAACTTAGAGGGTTTGATGAACCTCCCTTTCGTTAATAAAAAAAATCACACCCCTATTGAGGGTGTGATTTATCAAAATTTTAGAACAAATATTTATTAGCCTTTTGTTTATTGTAATGTTCATTATTATAAGGAGCCATCAACTGGTTTTTGAGCTTCTTTATTTTTGCTTTCCCCCACCGTTGATGAACTGCTTGATGAGAATAAGTTTACACCACTAACATCTTTTTGTTGTAATTCAGATGTTTCTTCATTTGAATCTGTTCCTCCTATGTGAGAACTTGACGCTCTATTTAATTTTGTTGCATCATTTTGACTTACTGGAAAACTGGCATCAACATTACCATTTATTTCAGCTGCTTTTCCACTATGAGAAGAAGAATTCAGATCTGCAGAGAGCGGAGCACCTTGAAGTTTATTTATTTCCACTTGTGCTTCAATTAATTTGCATGCATTTTCAATTTTTTCAACTTGTGATTCTTTTATAAAGTTCTTTTTCAATTTTTCTTTCTCTTCTTTCGCTTTAAGAACATGTTCTCCATTAATGTCTTTGGCATTTGTATTGTTAGGTAGTAAAAGCTGAATAGCATCATCTATCTTAAGGTCATCCTTCTGTAAAAGGGCTTTTTGCTGCTCATATTTGCGAACTTTATGATCTCTGAAGTTTTTTTGAATCGTTAAAACTGCTTTTGCTTGTGTTGCTGTATTTGAAAGATCTAAAGATTTTATTGGATTTTTTTGTATTGGAGAATTATGGGGGTTCATTGAAGATTGAAATAATGCATCATCACTTCCAGAACTAATAGCTGTGGCAACCGGTAAAACTTGCTCTTTCAATAATGCATTTGTAGGATCTAATTGTTCTAAAGCCTTTTTCTTCTCTGTGATTAACTTTTCTAATTCTCCGATATCTCTTTCTAAATCAGCAATTTGTAATAGTTTATTTTTTAAACCAATTTGTTGGCTAAAATCATTTCTAAGATCATCCATTTGTTTTTGTAAACTTTCTCTCCCCAATTTACATTCTTCTAAGGCTTGATACAGTTCTTTCGCATTTGCTGTTGCTTCAGGATTAATAAGTCCTTTTCTACCCGTATTTACAATGCGCCCATCCTTATTTTCAATGCTTGTTTCTTTGTAAATTTTACTGTCCATTTTAGTTACAAAAGGACCTTTTTGTTGATATAAATTGGCGAAGTGTTTTTTAATAATAAATTCTTTTGCCTCATTATATTGGTCTCTTTTATCTGGACGACTATTGCTTAATTCATCTGCTTTTGTTTTAACCAAACCCACCGTACTTGAATCATAAAGTCGCGAGTCATCAATTTCTAATTTTTTTCCGTGTTCAACTAAACCTAACACCTTAAAAGATTCAGACAATTTTTCAAAATGAGAATGATCCGACACTGCAACTTTTTTCTTATCGATCCAAAGATAATATTTATTTGGATTAACAAGCTTTGCCTTGGCATTATCTGAATCTAAATTTGCAGATATTTGTTGAGCATGAAGAGAATTGGAGACTGCAGAACCTGTGCTACCCACTGAAGATCTTTCTGCAAAAACTTTTCCTGCAATAGATGATGTAAGTAATAGAATTAAAACAAATTTGGATTTCATAAAATTTTCCTCGAAGTGCATTGATGGTACTTATGTATAGTATTTTTAAAAAAATAAAATTAATTTTTAATTAAATGCATCGTATTTTTTTTGAGTCATATTTTAGAAAAGGGCCGAAAATCACATATAAATCTTTTTCCTATTTATAAAATTAATTAAGGAAAAAATTGCCTAGTATTAACTCTTTTTTTAAGAATTGATCGATAAGCTCTCATTATAGACTTTTACAAAAACATCAAATACATGGAAGCACTGCGCAACCAATTTTTAAAATTAGGACTTACAAGATCGTTATCCATTGTTGGTGTAACTCTTGGTACTCTTATCTTTTTTGGCTATTTAGCTTTACGAACCACTGTTCCAGATTTAGGTCTTTTGTTTGCCAATCTTGATCCATCGGATGCTTCTAAAATTTCAGAAAAACTTAAAGTAATGAATATTCCCCACGAAATAAAGGGGGAATCTAGCGATCAAATTTTTGCACAAAAAGATCAAATATCTAAACTTCGAATGGAACTTGCTGCAGATGGATTACCTGCTGGTGGCACTATAGGTTATGAACTTTTTGACAAAAGTGATTTTATGGGAACATCAAGCGCCATGATTGATATTAATATGTTAAGGGCAACAGAAGGTGAAATTGCAAAATCCATTCGAACCATTCAAGGTGTTATGTCAGCACGTATACATTTAGTACTTCCTAAAAAAGAACTATTCTCTCAGGAAAAAAGTTTACCAAGCGCATCTGTCATTATTAAGATGAAAGGAACATCAAGACTTTCTGTGAATCAAGTGCTAGCCATACAACACCTTGTGGCATCTGCTATTCCTGAATTAACACTTGATCGAATTTCTATTATCGATGATAAAGGCACCTTATTAGCCAAAGGTACCGATGCCACCCTACAACAAATGAGCAGCTTAACCCAAATGGAATTAAAAGGCACATATGAATCTAAGGTAGCAAGATCCATAGAATCACTATTGGAAAATACTGTTGGACCAGGAAAAATACGTGCAGAAGTTAATGTAGACATGGACTTCGATCAAGTATCTACTCAATCCGTTGAATACAACCCCGATGGGCAAGTAGCTAGGTCTTCACAATCCAGCAATGAAGGTTCCAATTCTAATGAATCCGCCTTAAGCGAAACAACAAGCATACAGAATAATCAACCCCAGGGTGGAAATTCTGGACCTGCTAACCAAAGTAAAAATCAGGATACGAGAAACGAAGAAAATATTTCTTATGAAATATCTAACACAACAAAAACCCATGTGAAAGAAACTGGGGCTATTAAACGTATTTCTATAGCCATTCTTGTGGATGGAATGTATGAAAAAGATAAAGAAGGTAAAAGTATCTATAAACCAAGATCTGCTGAAGACATCAAAGAATTGAGAGAACTTGCAAAAACTGCATCTGGATTTAATGAAAAACGCGGAGATGTTATTAAAATTACCAATATGAAATTTAATGAAGCACCTATCGAACAGGAAGCTTCTTCTGTGCTCAGTAAAGTATTAACACATCTTACGACATCAAAATATATTGAAAATCTTGTGATCTTGTTTATGGGTCTTCTTTTGTATTTCAAAGTTATTAAACCCTACGCCTTACAAGTGGCTGGTGCTTCAGGTTTTATTGCTCATAAAAAGGCTCCTCCTGCTGCGCCTCCACCTCCAATTTTTACACCTGAGGTTATTGAAAAAGCAAAAAAAGAACCCGTTGAGCCTGAAGAAGAACCTGATGAACTGATTAACGTAGAACATATCGATGGACTTATGAAATCATCTTCAATTAAAAAAGTTGGAGAAATTATACACAGACACCCAGAGGAAACAATCAGCATTATTAGAAGCTGGATGCAGTCATAGTAGGAAACACAATGTCAAATTTACAAAATAACATAACAGAAAAAGATGTAAAAGGCATCGAAAAAGCAGCCATTATGATGCTATCTATGCCTGAAGAAGTAGCGAGTGGAGTTTTCTCATTACTTAATGTTGACGAAATTCGTGAACTGTCAGCAACCATGGTGAATTTAGGAACTGTAAAATCAAACACGGTTGAAAATACATTTAAAGAATTCGTTAAAGAATTATCCTCAACAGGGTCTCTTATAGGCACCCTTGAAAGTACAGAAAGACTTCTCAGTAAAGCATTCTCTGCCGATCAAGCTGAAAAAATTATGGAAGAAATTCGTGGGCCAGCAGGAAGAACTTTGTGGGAAAAATTGAATAACGTTAACGAAGAACTGTTAGCCAGTTTTTTAAAGAACGAATACCCACAAACCGTAGCACTTGTTTTATCAAAAGTTAAGTCTTTAAATTCTGCAAAAATACTTAGCCTTTTGCCTGAAAGCTTTTCTATTGAAGTTGTTATGCGAATGTTAAAAATGGAAAGTGTTCGCAAAGATATTATGGAAAGTGTTGAAAACACACTAAAAAACGAATTCATGAGTAACCTTAGCCGTGACAGTAAAAGAAATACCCATGAAATGGTTGCAGAAATATTTAACAATTTTGATAGAGCTAATGAAGTTAAATTTCTTAAACTTTTGGAAGAAAAAAGTACTGAATCAGCAGAAGCTGTACGATCACTTATGTTTACTTTCGATGACCTTGTAACCCTCGACAATGCTGGAATTCAAATTCTTATAAGGAACGTTGATAAAACAAAACTGGTGATGGCTCTTAAAGGTAGTAGCACTATTGTCAAAGATTTGTTTTTCAATAATATGTCAGAACGTGCAGCAAAACTGATAGAGGAAGATATCAAACAACTTGGAATGGTACGTTTGCGAGACGTTGAAGATGCACAAAGCGCTATCGTTTCTGTTGCAAAAGAATTATCTTTTCAAAACATCATCTTTATTTCTTCTGATCAAGATGATGGCGACACATACATTTAAAAGGATATAAAATGAAACAACCATTTATTTTCGAACTGAATTTTGATTTACCCGATGAATCAAAAAAAAATGACGAGAAATTTGAAGAACCGATTTTATATACACAAAAAGATTTTAATAATTCTTTTTCCAATGGTTTTGAAGAAGGTCGTAAACAAGGAAGAGAAGAAGGATTTGTACAAGGAGAATTAAAGGCTTTCACTGAACAACAAAATCAAATGTACAAAGCATTTCTCGAAATCAATCAAAAACTAACACATGTTTTTCAACAAGAAATTATGTATGAAAAAACAATTCAAGAAAATGTTAAAAAAATAGTATTACATCTCGCAGAAAAGTTATTACCTAACTACATAGAACAATATGGATCGCAAGAGCTTCTGCACCATATTCAAGATATCTTAGAAAAAACAATGAAATCAGAATCTATTAATGTTTATATTCACCCAACCATTGTTGTGGATATGAAAGATAAAATTGAAGATTTAAAAAATATATTTAACAAAAAAGAAATTAAAGTTGATTTTGTTGATGATCTTACTTTACCTCGATGGGACGCTCGAATTGAATGGATTGGAGGGGGGGCACGATGGAATGCACAAGAAACGTTCACGAAACTGAGCTCTATTATTGCGGCAACTAACTCATAACAATTTATTAAATTATAAGGAATACAGTATGACAGCAGATGACCAAAACTTATCACAAGACGATCTTAATAAATTACTCAATGCCTCTTTTGATACTTCAAGCTCGTCTTCTCAAAACAAAAATCACCATTTTGACAAAATACTATCTGACTCTTCATCGACACAAGACGAAACAAAGAGTCATCAAACATGGGACCTAGAGGCTGTCTATGATGTTCCTGTTCAAATTTCAGCTGTTCTTGGGAAAAGCACTATGCCTGTTCATCAATTACTCAAATTAGGACGAGGAGCTGTTGTAGAATTAGACAGACGTGTGGGTGAAGCCATTGATATTTACGTCAACAATCGCCTTGTAGCACGCGGCGAAGTTGTGGTTGTGGACGACCATTTAGGTGTCACAATGACTGAAATTATTAAATCTGATAGAGGCATATAATGAAAATCTTAATTATCGGAACACTAAATGGTCACGGAACGGTAGCTGCACATATTGCATTAAAAATGGGTGCAAAAGTTACCCAAGTTAACAATAGTGAAGAAGCTTTAAACGTTTTAAGATCTGGAAAAGGAATTGACCTGATCATGATGGATATTTTACTCAATATTCCACATATGATGGAAAATATGATTAAAGAAAGAATATGCACACCTGTTGTTGCCTGCGGTGTCAAAGCTAACCCTCAATTAGCCAAAGAATCCATTGAAGCGGGAGCTACAGAATATATACCTCTTCCTCCAGATCCTGAACTGATTGCTGCAGTTATCAAAGCTATCAGTCAAGAAGAAACGTTTTTTATTGCTGAAGACCCATCAATGCTCAGTATTATTAAAATGATAGATAAAATTGCACCTACCGAAGCCAATATTTTTATTAATGGTGAATCTGGAACAGGAAAAGAAGTCGTTGCTAAATACATTCACATGAATTCTAAACGCAAAGATCGCAATTTTGTATCGATCAACTGTGCAGCTATCCCCGAACAACTTTTAGAATCGGAGCTGTTCGGGCATGAAAAAGGCGCCTTTACAGGTGCCATCGCTAGAAGGATTGGAAAATTTGAAGAAGCGAATGGAGGAACATTACTTCTCGATGAAATCAGCGAAATGGACCCTAGATTACAAGCAAAAATGCTTCGTGCTATTCAAGAACGTGTCATTGACCGTGTGGGTGGAACTCAACCCGTTCCTGTTGATATTCGCATCCTTGCAACATCCAATCGTAATATGGAAGAAGCCATAGCGAATAAAGAATTTAGAGAAGATCTATATTACAGACTTAATGTTGTGAATGTAACATTGCCACCTCTTCGTGAAAGAATCAAAGATATTCTTCCTTTAACTGAATATTTTATTAAAAAATTTTGTGACCTTAATGGATTACCAAAAAAAAAACTTTCTCCAGAATCTGCAGAATATGTTTGTACTTATGGATGGAAGGGAAATGTCAGAGAACTTGAAAATATGATGCACAGAGCCGTTTTACTCAGCGAACAGGAAATTCAACCTATTAATATTTTTGGTCAAAGCTACTTACAAACAATCAACCACTCCTACACAACAGATAACAATGCCAATGCTGAAAATAACAACATAACCCCGTTTATTGGAAAAAGTGTTTCAGAAGTTGAAAAAGACCTAATATTGGGAACCCTCACTCATTGTTTGGGCAACAGAACTCACGCTGCCAACATATTAGGGATTTCTATTCGCACACTTCGCAACAAAATTAATGAATATAAATCTAATGACATACATCATGATCAAACCGCATATTTGAATATTAGATAATCATGGAAAATTCAATTCGTAATAATTCATCAGGGTTTAACTTCAACATACAAAATCTGTTGAAACATACCGATCTTGCATTTGCATTAGGTATCATTTTGATCATGGTTATTCTGATCATGCCTGTTCCTAGCATTTTGATGGATCTGTTTTTTTCGATGTCTATCACGTTATCTGTTCTTATTCTTATGACATCTTTATTTATTGTCAAACCTTTAGAATTCAGTACTTTTCCAACCGTCCTTCTTATTTCAACCATTATAAGACTTGCTTTAAACGTTGCATCGACTCGTCTCATTTTGTCCAATGGTCATAATGGTGCAGCAGCAGCTGGCCAAGTTATTGAAGCTTTTGGCGAATTTGCAATGGGTGGAAACTTTATCATTGGTATTATCGTCTTTGCCATTCTTATCATTGTGAACTTTGTAGTTATTACAAAAGGTTCTGGAAGAATTGCTGAAGTATCTGCCCGTTTTAGTTTAGACGCAATGCCTGGAAAACAAATGGCTATCGATGCGGACTTATCAGCAGGCCTTATTGATGAAGCAACAGCAAAAAGTAGAAGAAAAGAATTAGAAAATGAAAGTAATTTTTTTGGATCCATGGATGGTGCGGCTAAATTCGTTCGTGGAGATGCAATAGCAGGTCTACTGATTACCTTTATCAATATTATAGGTGGTATTTTAATTGGATGCCTGCAGCATGGCATGGATATCACCAACGCTATACAAAGCTATACACTACTAACCGTTGGTGATGGTCTTGTGACACAAATTCCTGCATTACTCGTTTCTTTAGCAGCAGGTTTATTGGTTTCAAAAGGTGGTGTAGAAGGAAAAACAGATAAAGCTCTTTTTGGACAACTTAGCGCCTACCCTGCTGCATTGGGGATGAGTTCATTTTTATCAGGAGCGCTGGCATTATTACCTGGTATTCCTATGTTTCCTTTCTTAACTATTGCATTAATATCTGGCTTAGGTAGTTGGCTGACCAAAACTAAACAAACATCCATTATAGAAGAAACAGAAAGAAAGTCCCAAGAATCAAGTCAAAAATCCTTAAAAGATGCACAAATAAAAGCATCCGAACAAATTATCAAACCACCGGCTGTAGAGACTATTAGGATTGAATTAGGTCTGGGTCTTTTGCCTCTTGTTCACCAAGACCAAGGTTTTAATCTAACGGATCAAATCAAGATTTTAAGACAAACCTTAGCTTCCGAACTTGGGATTATTTTACCGGCTATTCGTCTGCAAGATAACATGCAAATTGGATCACAAGAATATATTATTCGTATTAAAGAAATGGAAGCAGGAAAAGGCCAACTGAGGCTTAACCACATTCTTGTTCTGGACCCACAAGGACAGCCTATCACGCTTGGAGGCGAACAAACCATTGAACCAAGTTTTGGTTTAAAAGCAATGTGGGTTCCAGAAAAATCAAGACGTGAGGCAGAAATAAAAGGCTACACCCTTGTCGATACATCAACTGTCTTAACAACTCATCTTTCTGAAATTGTAAAAGATAATATCATCGAACTATTATCCTATTCCGATACTCAATCCATATTAGATAACATGTCTGATGTTTACAAAAAATTATTGAATGACATTATTCCAGGACAAATCACTATTGGTGGCATTCAAAGGGTTCTTCAAAATCTTATTGGTGAACGTGTGTCCATACGTGACATTCCGACCATTCTAGAAGCTATTGCAGAAATCTGCATGTTTAGCAGAAACATAACGAATATTACAGAACATGTTCGTCAAAGACTAAGTCGTCAAATAACTTTTTCCAATATTAATGATAGTAATGAGCTGGTCATTTTTACACTTTCGTCACAGTGGGAACAAAATTTCATAGAATATGTCGTAGGTGATATGGAGAACCGCCAATTAGCGTTTTCACCCAGCATGGTTCAGGACTTTGTTTCCAAAATAAAACAGTCTTATGACAGGGCCATTCTTATTGGAGAAAATCCTGTTCTTGTAACATCGCAATCAGCTCGTCCATTAGTTCGTAGCATTCTAGAGCGCGCAAGACCTAATACCATTATTATGTCGCAAACTGAAGTGCATCAAAAAGCAAAAATCAAAAGCTTGGGTAGTATTTCTTAAAATACCATAGACTTTTTCAAAGACACTTTTAAGTAGCATATTTTAAAACATCACAGAGCCATTTTTGTGGATTAAAATCCTGATCTTTAAACACCACAATCAATTCCACTTCTGAGCACGAATATTTTTCTTTTGGATTGAACGTATTCCTGAATTCTTACGTGAAACAAAGGTGTTATGTATAATGTCAACAACTGCGATAAAAGAAGACCACCAATAATGGTAATACCCAATGGTTGTCTAATTTCAGATCCAGTTCCTTGCCAACAGGCTATGGGAACTGCACCCAAAAGCGCTGTCATTGTCGTCATCATAATGGGTCTAAATCTGCGATCAGCAGCTGTAATGATAGATTCGGTCAATGAAACATCTGGATTTTCAGCTCTATATTGTTGGTCAAAGTCCAACATCATAATCGCATTTTTTTTTACAATACCAATGAGTAAAATAAACCCAATAAAAGATATTACATCTAAATCGTACCCTAAAATATACAATAATAATATTCCACCTACACCCGAAATGGGAATACCCGATATAATCGTTAAAGGGCTGGAATAACTATTATAAAGTATTCCTAAAATCACATAAACCGTAAATAATGATGCTAAGATTAAGAACACATTTCCAGATTGTGAATTTTTATAAGATTTAGCAAATCCTTCAAACATAATGTTTACATCACTATCACGAGCAATGGTTTTAAATGATTTTTCAACTGCTTCAATAACGTCTCCTAGACTTTTTGAACCATCAATATTGAACGAAAGAGTCACAGATGGTAAACGGTTGAAATGGTTAACCTGTAAAGGCGCATTCTCTGTTTTTAACGATACAAAATGCGATATGGGCAACAATGTTCCAAACTCAGGTGATTTAATATAGAAACGATTCACATCATCGATCTGGGGAGACCCCTTTCTGTTCAGTTCAAAGATAATAGGGAAGACATCATGATCATCATAAATATAGGAAATGGGTGATTGCGAAAATACATACTGCATAAGATTATAGATTTTGTCCAAGGGAATACCATACATCTTGGCTTTATCACGATCTACATCAATACGTGCTTGTAAACTGGACATTTTAAGGTCGCTAGACAAGTCTGTAAGGCCTTCAATTTTTTCCATATGACTTTTCAACTGCAACGACTTTTGGGATACTGATTGGAATGATTTACCTTGCAAGGTGACTTGATACATCCCCTTGCTTGAAGAAGATCCTAATTTTAAATTCTGAACAGGAGTTAACGTAACTTTTAAATTAGCCATAACGGCTAGTTTATCTTTTAAAATTTTTAATATTTTTTCAATCTTTGGACGTTCTGAAGGTTTCTGTAAAACAATAAAAAATCTTGCCTCATTAGGCGTTGTTGTCGAAGAGGATGTTCCCAATGAACCATTATACGATTTAATAAAAGGTACTTTTGAAAGAATATCAAACATCTTTTTCATCTCTATAGTCATTTGCTTGTATGAAGCTTCTGGCCTTGCTTCAATAACCCCTACAATTAATCCTGTGTCTTCTTTGGGGAAGAAACCTTTTTTAATCATTACAAATCCTGCGATATTGAGTAGCAGGGTTACAAAAGTAATCATAAAGATATTTTTTTTATACTTAAAAAATGCCGTCAAAGAACGAACATATAAGGATTGAATGTTGTTCAAATAAGTTTGGAATTTTTCCATACACTTAAAAGACTGGTGATTTGTTGTGCTGACAAACTGCGTTAGCATGGGGATAATGGTTAAAGAAACCAATCCTGACAATAAAATTGCAATCGTCATAGTGACAGAAAATTCATAAAATAGTTGTCCTAAAATTCCTGATAAAAAGAATAAAGGAATAAAAACAGCTATCAATGAAAGCGTCATCGACACAACCGTAAAGATAACTTCTTTTGTACCATCTAAAGCAGACTGTAAGGCATTTTTGCCTTGTTCTCTGTGTACCATGATGTTTTCATACACAACAATAGAGTCGTCAATAATGAATCCTATAGCCAGCGTAAAACTAAGCAACGTCATAATGTTGATAGAAAAATCCAAGATATACATAAAAATAAATGTCAACATAATACAAATAGGGATACTTAAGGCAGGAATAAAAGTTGAATACATGTGATTGATAAATACAAAAACCACCAAAATAACGAGTATTAATGAAATAATAGCCGTCATTTTAACTTCATCAAGTCCAGCTTTAATCGACACTGTTCGGTCCACGATGACATCTAATTGAGTTCCTTTAGGCAAAGTTTTTTGAATATCTTTGACCATCGTTTTCACTTGATCGGCCAACCGAATAGCATTGGCAGATTCTTGTTTATAAACTAAAAGAATGGTTGATTTATGTGTTTTAAACCATGCATCACTGTACACATCATCCACCCCATCATAAACACGAGCGACGTCTTTTAAACGCAAAGCCGTTTGATTTTTAATCATCAGCTCTGCAAAGTCTTTAGATTTATTTAATTTGGTTTGTAAATAATAATTTTGCAAAAGGTTTTCACCTTGTACAACACCAACACCACCATACATATTATTTTTAATCACAAGACTGATAATATCTTCTACATCAAGCTTATGAGAATAAAGTTGTTCAGGATCTACAGCTATTATTACTGCAAATTTTTTCTTACCCGATACATCAATATTTGCAATCTCAGGAATACTAGAGAGTTGCGGAACTATATAATCGTCACAATATTGACCTATTTCCCACGATTTCATAGTAGATGAGTTCAAAGACAATACAATAATCGGCTCACTAGAAGGATCAATTTTTTTATACGTTGGCGGTTGTTGCATATCTGCGGGTAATTTTTTAAGCGATGCTTGGATCGCTGCATTTACATCTGCAGCTGCAGCATTGATATCTACACTGGACGCAAATTCTAAAGTGATTTTCATATTATCTTGAGCACTAACGGACCTAACACTTGTAACACCAGGTACTGCTGAAAATTTTTGCTCCAGGGGCAAAGCTACTGTTCTAGCCATAGTTACAGGACTAGCCCCAATCAATTGTGCGCTGACCACAATAACGGGTATTTCCATTTGCGGTAGAGCTGTAATAGGTAATTTAGTATAGGAAATAATCCCTACACAAAGCATCCATGCAAAAAGTAGAATCGTTAATTTAGGCTTTTCTAAAAATACTCTGATAAATTTCATGAAAATTGGACTTCTTCAAAACGATATTTTTTCTGACCTTGGTTTAATTTTACTTGTCCTGAAACAACAACGTAATCCCCTTCATTTAATTTAATGTCAGATGGAGTAATATAAATTTGACCATTTACAAAATGAAAATCCTTAAAAAACACTTTAGAAACCTTACTTTCTTTCTTAGAAAAGACGTAAACAAATGAGCCATCATTAGTAATATTCAAAGCATTTTCAGGAATGCATATGTACTTTTGTGTATCGTTCATCGTCAATTCAACACGAACAATAGAACCTGTTTTAAGAACTTCATCCCTATTATCTACGACAAATTTTAAACGATAAACACCCGTTTTATAGTCTAAAATTTTATCGGTTAAAATCTTTTCGATGTTTACTTTTAATTCGTTACTTTTAGAATCAAACAAACGAACTTTGATATTTTTGAAATGAAACGTATTAAAATAAGAAATATTTTTTTCTGGAATAGGAACAAAAAAACGCAATTGACGAATATCTACAATTTTTGCAATTGTTAAATTATCCGATGTTTTAATATAATTTCCTCTATCAATATTTTCAAAGCTGATCAGCCCTTGTCTTGGTGCTTTAATATAATGATAGGATTTTTCAACCTCTAATGATTTAATTTTTGCTTCTTGATTTTTAATTTGAAAACGATCATCTTCAAATTCTGCAACAGCAGAATCATTCAAAGCTTCTGTGGTAACCTTTTTTTTTAATAAGCTTTGACTTCTATTCAGACTTTTAGAAGATTTTTCAAGTTGCTTTTTAAATCGTTCTAATTCAGCAGTGGCACCCTTAATTTCTGAATTAATGAGATCATCATCTAAATCTAATAAAACATCTCCTGAGGCTACTTTTTCACCTTCTTTAAATCTTATATTTTTTATCATGCCATCAATACGTGTTTTTATTTCAACATTACCAATGGGTTCAAGAATGGATGGTAAAATGAGTTCTATTTTTTTATATTTTTCTTTTACTTTCATCACTTGTATGAGAGGCTCTCTTTGATCTCTTTTTTGTGAATTATTATTTTGAAAATATTTAAAACATAATAAAAAAAATAAACTTGCGATGATATAAATATGTTTATTTTGAACCCGAAATTGAGTTACCATAGCTTACATAAAAAATTAAATTATACTTTTAGTATTTCATACAAAATTGCTTGATAAATGGTAAAAAAACTTTTTATATTTTTAATTCTATTATTTTCACTTTCAATTGTTGCTTTACAAATGTCCTTTGTTCAAGTTCCACTTTTGAATTTTTTAATGCAGCGAATTATTCAAAACCCTAATGTAAATACCTCTTATGGTAAAATTCATGGTTTTTTCCCTATATCATTTACTCTGGAAAATTTTAGTCTAGACAATAACACAAAAAAAATACTAGAGCTTGAAAATTTAAAAATTTCTTTAAATCCTAAAAAAGAGTCGTTTTATATTGACTCCATCAATTGTGACAAATTTACTGTTTACAAAAACATAGACCAAATGTTTAAAGATGTAAATTTCACAGATTCATCTCTACCTATGAATAGTAAAAATATATTCCCTTGGACGGGTAATATTGCATATTCATCGCTATCTCCACAAACAGATCAGCTAGTTATCCAAAAAATAAATTCAAAAAAAAATAGTGCGGACCAAAATCCTTTCATCATCAAAATTAATAGGGAGCTTCCCAAAAATAAAATAGCAAAATACCAGATTGACATTCAAGAATCGGGCATCTTTATTTCTAAAACCCCCATCAACTTCCATTGTAGTTTTACTAAAGATTCAAAGGGGTTATTGGTCTTTACAAAATCAACCATTCTTTCAAAAGCATTTGCCATAGATTTTCAAGGACACTACATGTCAAAAGGCAAATTCTTTCATATAGATTTCAATACAGCGTTTGATTTAGACACATCCAAAAAAATAGCTTCATCTGGTTCTTTGAAAAAATTAAAAAAGACAGATCATCTTCATTTAGATCTTAAGGCACTCTATACATCCTTTGGTAAAGATAAAAAAATTATTCAAAATACAAATTTCGACATCAATACACATTTCTTACTGGATTTAGAAAATAAACAAGCATCTCTATTTTCTATCCATATTAAATCCCCTATTCCCGTTGACATTATAAGCAAAGAAGGCATTTTAATTTCACAAGAAAAGATGGATGGTACATTTAGCGTTTTGGGTTTTGGTATCCCACTTAATTTTGTCCTTAAAGGGCATTATGAAAAGGCATCGCAACTTTTAAATCTGTCTTTAGTTTCAGATTTTCAAAATGAAGTCTTAGTAAATCTACAATCTAAAATTGACCTGTTGAAACAAAATATGGATGGACAGCTTCAATTTCAAACAAAAACTATTCCTGCTACATCGCTCCATTTTAAAATTTCAGAAGAAGAAATGAACAAAAAATTCTTCATGAACATTAACTCTAAAGAAATCCAACTTTTTTCAACGCGTCTAATTGATTTTCAATCCAATTTTCATTTCAACACAAATGAAACCTTTGATTTAAATATCAACGCAAAAATAAATAATGTAGCATCTAACCCTGTTTCATTAGCTATCACAGGAGCATTTGAATCTAAGGATATATCGATTAAAACTCTTCAGTTAAGCTATTTAGACCAAATCATTAAAAATATTCATGCATTTAAAGTTACAGATATAACATCATCACCGGTATTGAGCGATCTAAAACTAATAAGCATCTATAATGGGCAATCGACCGGGCAAATTGAATGGGGACGACAAAACAAAAAAATACTTTTCAAGAATGTATCTTTATTGAATTTGAAAACCGTATTCGAAGAATTGCCTTTTTCCGCTGAAATAGACGGATTTATTGATTTATCACCAGAATTTAATTTACAAGATTACACTCGCATCATTGACAAGTCTTCAATTTCAATCAGTAATTTTGCTGCACTTAATGGCATATCACAACCTTATAAATCTATCCTTCTCAACAAAAAAATTACTCTCAATATTAGCCAAGATTCACACAATTTTAAATTGCAATTGCTCGGTTATGACCATCTCCAAAAACATAATCTGGCATCAGGGACTATTGAAAAAATCACATCAGGTAATTTAACATCTGCTCCTATCCATATACATCTTAAAGGGGATGCCGACATAAACCCCATTGTCAGTTTTTTAAAAGTTCCAGATACCATTGAAGGCATACTTTTGTACGATCTTAAGTGCATGGGATCCATAAGTCAGCCAACACTCAATGGCACTTTGAAAATTAAAAATGGTTTATATGAAAGTTTTATTAATGGTACATATCTAGCTCATCTCAATGGTGATATAAATGTGAAAGACAATCTCTTAACTATTAAAGATATTAGAGGTGATGATATTCGACAAGGAACCACCCCTTCCAATGGATCCATTCACATAACGGGGAAAAGCACCATTCATAGCTACAAACTGATTGAAAATCATCTTATGTTAAAGCTGAGCAATTTACTGGTCGTTAAACGTGACGATATGGAAATGAAAGCCACAGGTGTTATAAAACTAGATGGAGAAAATGAAAGAACAAAAATAACAGGATCTGTTGCTTTAGATCCTGCTGTTATTTGGTTAGAAGAATTAACTAACGATGATATTACTTCTATTTCACTGTTTGAAAATGGAAAAAGAGTTTTTGTTACTTCTGCAGAAATCAACAGTAAAAGAATCAAAAACAACAATAATCAAGTCTTATTCCCCATTGATTTAGAGCTCTCTATACCTCAATCTCTTCAATTGAAAGGATTAGGAATGACAAGCACATGGAAAGGAATACTCCATGTAAAAGGCGATTTCCTCATCGATGTTCCCTATCTTGTAGGGTCTTTAAAACTTATAAACGGATCTATAATGTTTTATGGTAAAAAACTCAAGCTTGCCGATGGATCTATTGTTTTCGACCAAAAATCAATCAATAACCCCTATCTTCAACTTATCATGATGAGACAAATTGCTGGACAAAAACTATTCATCAATATGCTTGGTCGAACAACTAGCGGAGAAGAAGATTCTCTTCATTTTACTTTTTCAGCAGACCCATCGGAAACTGATAAAAATGTTTTAAGCCTCATGATCTTTGGAAAGCGCACAAACCAAATTACTGCTGGACAAAGTATTCATTTAGCATCCATTGCAACAAGCATTGCCAATAAAGACAACGAGAATTCAAGTGTTATGGATAAATTAAAAAGTGGTATGGGTTTAGACGTTTTTGAAATTAAAGAAAATGCAAGAGAAGCCCAATATTCAGATACAGGTTACACCCAAAAACAAGTTCTATCTGTGGGCAAAGATTTCAATGATTTCAAAGTCACCTTTAACCAAGGCATAGGCGACATGGATACTAAAGCAACCATTAGTAAACCTATAGGCCCCTATTTGAACATTGATATCGATGTAGGAAACCAAGTTGCCGGAAGTGGTGGTGGCATCAGCTGGATTTACCACTACTAGTGTTATAAACCCAATAAGTCAGCTAAAATCTTGATAGGGCTTTTTGATATTATGGGCATTGTCTCTTCCGAAAGATCTGACAATTTTTCAAACGCTTGATGAATATGGGATAAAGCCAATGGGCACTCTGAAGATACAGTGGATCGTTCTTCTTTTTTAATTTGTCTAACAACAGGTTTGGCAAATTTTATAGCAGAATTAAAATTCTTTTTCAAGAAACCCCAAATACCGCCATGTCCAGAACACCTTTCTATGACGCTCACTTGAATATTGGATATCAGTCTAAAAAATTCTGCTGCCTTTGCACCCATATTTTGTGCCCTAGAATGACATGCAAGATGAAGCGTTATTTTTTGAATTTCTTCATTTTGGCTAAGTATAGAAGGTATTCCATATTTTTTAATCAACACAACTAAGTATTCAAAAAAATCTTCTACATTTTGAGAAAATAATTGAACATCTTGATGATCATGCGCAATTAATGGCCATTCCTTTTTCATCATCAAAGAACAAGAAGGCACTACACAAACGACCTTGTCTCCCTCAATATTTTGAGCATTTATTTTTTGCGTAATGGATAAAGAAGATTGATAAACTTTTTCAATGTTACCATTTTCAAGATGGGGCATTCCGCAGCATCCGTCATACTGCATCTTCACGTTAACACCAAAGAAAGACAAAATTTGGTAGGCCTGATATCCCATTTCAACATCGTTATAATTGCAAAAACAACCAGGATACAATAAAACACTCTCCCCCAAGGCAACACCACTAGGATTAGGTTGTAAAGGTTGTTCCTTAATGAGTTTAATCAAAGTTTTGTGGCTATATTTTGGCAAATCTGCCATTTGATCAACTTTTATTACTTTTTCTAACAGGTTTCTAGCCGTTTGTGATGCATTTAATCTATTTACAACAGGTGCAAATGTTGTTGAAATTTTTCCAACAATATCTGATTCTGCTAATATTTTTTTAGATATATTCACTTTGTTGTTTTTATACTGATACGCTTTGTAGCGAAGCATGAGATGCGGAAAATCAATATTAAATTCATGAGGAGGAACATAAGGGCATTTAGTCATGTAACACATATCGCATAATGTGCATTCATCGACAACATCTTCATAAGAATTTTTATCGACCGAATCCAATTCACCCGAATCACTATCATCGATAAGATCGAATAATTTAGGAAATGATCCACATAAATTAAAACAACGTCGACAACCGTGACAAACATCAAACTGACGCTCTGCCTCTGTTTGAAGTTGTTCTAAATCACTATAATCTTCATCTTGCCATAAAATGGGATGACGTGTTGGAGCATCTAAACTTCCTTCTTTAGCCATAAAAAATCTTTGCTATGTCTTATTTTATAAAGTATAACATGTTTTTATCCATGATATACTTTAGATTTCAGTCTGCTCTTTTTCTTGAAGATGTTTTTTCAAACATCTTTTTGTTCTTATGATGTCAATTATCATGTAAATACTAAGAATACCACTAGAAAAACCATCACATGCTTGAACAACTTCAGAAAAGTTAATATCTTTATTAAACTCATCGCCTATCTGCTTTAAGAGTAGCATTACAGTTAAAATCACACCAAAAGTCACATAAATTATTGTTTGTACAGTCGAATTTACAGAAGCATAAATATTTCTCTCATATCCTGATACAATTTTATTTTTAAATGATGATAATATAGTTTGTTACTCAAAAATCCAGATAAAAGCTTACAAAAGAATATTATAAAAAAAAACATACATAAACAAACTTTTTGTATAATTTATATTCGAATGATTTATAATCAATTGAAAAAATATAAATAAGAAAGGTATGCGAGATATTAAAACCATATAAATATAACTATTTCGATACATCTTCCGATATGCCATCCAGCTTGAAGTAAAAAAGAAAGCACTCCAATTCCATACAAACCATTTTTCATTATGAATTTTCGTTAAAGCATTTCTATAATGGAGATCTTTTTTTTCATTCCGTTTCCAACTTTCCTGCAAATGATATTCATCATCTTTAATTTTTAAATTTTTATCATTTAAACTAGCTAATTCTATAATTTTTTCTAACATGAAAAAGTCCATAATTTATAATATTAAAATATTCAATAGATATTATCAAAATAAAAATCAAGTATATTTTTCCTAATGATCTTTTTGACGCTACACCAGTTATCTATTTATCAAAGAATAGAAACAGTGTACTATTATAGAAAATTCTAAGAAGATTTCCTTGTATGTTTTCAGGTTCAATCGTTGCATTAGTAACTCCATTTAAAGATAAACAGATTGATGAACAATCATTAGTCAACCTTATTCATATGCAGATCAATGCAGGAACTTCCGGCATTCTTGTTTGCGGTAGTACGGGTGAAGGAAATTTACTTTCTCAAGATGAAAGAGATAAAATAACAGCACTTGCAAAGGCTGAAATTAAAGGATCTATTCCCCTTATTATTGGATGTGGACATCCATCTGTTGAAGGTGTCGTTGAAAGCATTCAACATGCACAAGAAATTGGTGTAGATGCTGCTTTAATTGTTGCACCCTACTATGTGAAACCCACACAAAACGGTTTAATACAATTTTACAAAGCAGTTCATGATCAAACAAACATTCCTATTTTATTGTACAATAACCCTGCAAGAACATGTGTAGATATTTCAACAGACACTATTATTGAATTGTCTAATCTTCAACGTGTGGTAGGTCTTAAAGATTCCAACCCAGATGCCACACGTTTTAACACCTTAAAGAATAAAGTAAAAAGTGAATTTTGCCTTTTATCAGGCGAAGATAGAATAACCCCTGCTCATCTTTTACACGGCGCAATGGGAACCATATCTGTAGTCGCTAACATTACCCCAAAATTGTGCGCTCAACAGATTAAAGCGTGGAAAGATCAAGATTTAAAAAAATTTGAAATCTTTACCGATAAACTCCTCAAACACATCGATATTCTATCTTTAGAAGGTAATCCTTCTGCTATAAAAGCGATGATGTATACACAAGGACTAATTAGCAATCAACTCAGAATCCCTCTTCTTCCTGCATGCGAGAGTTTTACCCAAAAATCTCTAGCTTTCTTAAAAGAATTTAAAATCGAAAATTAAAATCATGACCTCGAATAAAAAAGAAAAAGATAATTACAAAGTGATAGCCTTTAATAAAAGTGCTAGGTTTCATTATGAAATCATAGAAACACTGGAAGTTGGCATCGTTTTAATGGGCAGTGAAGTCAAATCTATCCGTCAATCCAAAGTCAGTATTAATGAAGCTTATATCGACACCTACAGCGATGAACATATTTCACAAGGGACACTGTGTTTAATTAATTCAAATATATCTGAATACAAATTTGCTCATTCATTTGGTCACTCTGAAAAACGAGCAAGACCTTTATTGTTACGCCAAAAACAGCAAAACAAATGGGCTGATGCGAAAAAGAAAAAAGGATATACCATTATTCCTTTGAAAATGTATTTCAATGCACGAGGAAAAGTTAAATTAGAAATCGCCCTGGCTACAGGTAAAAAACTTCATGATAAACGTGAGACATTAAAAAACAGAGACTGGGAAAGAGAAAAGAACAGATTACTCAAAAACTAAAATCTTTTTTCTATGAATCTAAAGAAATACCCTCAACTAAATTATAGATGTGGATATTTTTTTGCACTATACTATGTTATAGAAAGTAAAGACCTCATCCTATTTTAAGACCATATTAACATTAAATTCTTTAAGATTCAGGAAATTCCTTTTTCAAAAAATCATCGATGGACTTTTGACGTAATTGAACTAATTCTAAAGCTCTTTTTTTATTTTCAATTAAATATGGAAGCATTTTTTTATAAGTATCTTTCTTAATCGATTTAGAAATTTTAATAATATCTTCAACGGATTCAGCAATAAACATTCCTCTCTCATCAAAATAATCACGAACATTAGGGCAACCTAAGTATATAGGAATGGTCAATGACACAAAACAACCCAACAATTTTTCAGACAGATAATTGTGCTGTCTTGTATTTTCAATCGAAATATTGAACTGTGAATTAAATATCCATTTCTTTGTATCTGTAGGAAGCACATATTTCTGAAAATGCTTAGGATATTTTGCAATATCTCGCTTTGAAACATAAAAGCGGGTTGTTTTACCTAGCAAACTTTGAGAATCCCATATTACTTTTCTTGCTGAATATTGAAACCCCGGCTTTTCAAATTTTTCACTATTACTTCCCATACTAAGTAGAAATGAAATACTGAATTCCTTTTCTTTAGCGAGTTCATGTAACTTTACCCACGTTTCCATATATCCAGGAATCACTACCGTTTTATTATTTAATTTAATAGAGGAGAAAATCAAATCAAAACCATCTTCAATTCTTTTCGTATACTCTCTTATTTTAAAATATAGATATGAAGAAGGGTTTGCATACGTCACTAATGGTTCGGCCGTATGTTCTACTAAATTAATACATAGTGGTTCTATGATATTCTTTTCACCTATCCATTTACTATAGTGATATTGTCTATGCATCAAGACTGTTGGGTTGTTATCACGATACTGACCTACAGGGATATTCCAAACATCCTTCTTATATTTATTAGCGATTAAATTCAAGCGGAAAAAGTCGCTTTTATAAAAACTTTTATTACTTAAGTTATCATTCTTTACAACTAAACCTCGTCTAATGTGATAAGCAAACATATCATCGCAATGCATATCAGCTTGCAAGTGTAGAACCACTGCATGTTTGTGAAATCTTAATAAAGACTCGATGGCAAGCCATGCTCTTTTAAGTTGTGAATTTTGAGCATAGACATGAAGGATAGGAAGATTTTTATCAAAGGAGGCTTTGGGCTGCTTTAAAAAATCAACGAAAGGATTGCCTTTGCATGGAAAACATCTTAAATAAAGCGTGGTATTAAACCAATTATTCGGATCAGTATGGTTCTCAAAATTACCACTAAAATCGGTTTTCATAAAATGCTGAAGAGGATCTTTTCCGCCTAATACATGAGCATATTTTGATTGATAAAAATTACGATCAAAATATGGTTGAACAACTCTGCTATCATATCCTTGAATATAAAATATTCCTATTGATACTAATACTAAAATGAGAAGAAAAAAATTTAATTTTTTCACTGTTGTTTTCCTTAATTATTTAGAGCATAGAGATTCTTGCCACAAGGATATTAAACCATCAACATTCCACCATTAATATGTAATGTTTGACCCGTCATATATTGCGCTTCGCTTGAAGCAAGATAAACAACTCCAGCTGCAATGTCTTCTGGTAACCCCATTTTCTTACATGGAATAGATTCCAACAATTTGCTTTTAACTGCGTCTGACAATTCATCGGTCATAGGTGTTTCAATGAATCCTGGTGCAATGCAGTTTACAGTAATATTGCGTGATGCAATTTCTTGTGCTAAAGCTTTGCTAAAACCAATCATTCCAGCTTTTGAAGCGCAATAATTAGTTTGTCCAGTATTACCGGATACACCGACTACAGATGATATATTAATGATGCGGCCATAACGACGGGAAATCATTTTCTTAACTGCGGAGCGTGTTAATTTAAAAACTGAAGTTAAATTAAGGTTGATTACATCATCCCATTGTTCATCTGTCATGCGCATTAATAAATTGTCACGTGTAATTCCCGCGTTATTGACCAAAATATCAATGACCCCAAACTGGGATTCAACAAGATCAAATAATTCATGAACTGGTCCATCTTTGAGTGAAAATTCAAACGTTTCAACAGCTGTATGTCCAGCTTCTAACATCTCAGATTTCAAAGCATCAAGCCTGCTTTGGTTTGTACCCGATAAAACAACATGTGCTCCTTGTTTTGCTAATGCAAAAGAAATAGATTTACCAATTCCACCAGTTGCACCAGTGATTAAGACTTTACGTTGAGACAAAGAAAACATTTCGAACCATATGAAATAAAAAAATATACCATTAGATTATTTCATATTCTTAAAAAAAACAACCACTCTTTCAATTTCAAAGATAAGGATGTAACCAACGTGCAGGTTTAGTATGTTTATAAATCCTTTTGTACCACGGATTTTTTTTATCAGACCACTTCCCCTTAATGGCATTATCAGGTTTGGGGTCCCCATGAAACGCTATGACTTTAACACCTTCTGGGCAAACAGGCGCTTTAAAGTACCTTAAATACCATACAGGTAAACAATGTTGTTTAAAACTTACACACCATTTTTGAGGCCAAAAGATAAGTTGCCCATATTTTTGGATGACTCTGTTTGATAAGTATTCTTGCGAAGCAGTGCCAAATTCTTGAATAATATCATGTGGTCTTTGTTCGTATTCATCCTTAATATGCCCTAAAGTCCCGACCTTCCAAGAATACATCGATGCCTGACCAACATGATTACCTTTTGTATTCCAATCATTGATGATCACAAATTCATCGTTTTTTGGATACGTAAATAAGTCATCTAAGTTCCCGACAATAACCACATCAAGATCAAAAAAGAATACTCTTTGCATTTTCAAATGACCTAAATTATCATCGCAAAGACCTGCTTCTTTTAGATATATATAATGTTTATGTTCGTCTAAAATGTGAATGGGTGGCAAAGGATATTGAATAATTGATTCATCCAATCCTTGGGCATGATCTGTAAAGCAGTAAAAATGAATTTCAAAATTCGTATTCTTTTTTATAGAATAATATAATCTATTTACATCATCAGAGGTATATTTATCACCCCATTTTATAGTCACAACATTGTATTTCATAAAAAATTTAATAATTAAGAATAGATTTGCATACTATTTTAAGGTCTAAAATTAAATTTGACTAACCAATTTTTATCAATCGTCAAAAAAATAGCATTATTTTTATCTCTATAACACGTGAAATCAATCCAGCCTTCAAAATGAAGACTATGATCTTCTAACGCTGTACCGTTACATATATCTTTTAATTTAGGACACCTATTTGATACAGCACAAATTTCTTCTTCAGATAAACAATTATCTCGAGCAATAACCTCTATACTTCTAAGAGGTGAATCTATTTCATCTGGGCATTCGAAAATTATGGATACCGATAATACAGAAGGTATAAAAAAGCAATCACCTATATGAATTTTTGGTGCAACTATACGAATTTTTTGTGCAAATGGTAAAAAACATTTATATAGAATAATTGACTCAGAACTAATATATTCATGGTTTTTACCGTAAAATAATTGGTATTCTAAACGTAATTCATCTCTTCTGATTTTTTGTAAACCGTTGTCAAAAAATTCTGGCTTCGAATCTTGCTCCTCAATACTATTATAAAGTGATGATTTCATTCCATTATGACTAGATAACGTTTTTGGTTCTTCGTTCGAAATATCTCTGATATAATGTCCATTCTTGTCGACGCCTGCAATTTGAATTTTGTAATCATTGGGATAAGGACTTGGCAAAACTGGACTATCAGTAAATTCACTCGATGTAACTTTTGAAATAAAAAACATCCCCAAAAGTAATTTGAAATAATAAAAAGGCATAAAAAATATTTAAAATTATTTCTACATTGCCTAAAACCGTAACAAAGTTTCAATAAGCCGTCAACAAGCAATCAATAAAAATAGTTTATTTTAAACAAAACGTCAGACTTAAACTATTTCTATAATTAATTGCGTCAAATCTGTCTTCTATGTTATAAATAATTTATAAACGGAGAGGTGCCAGAGTGGCCGATTGGGGCGGTCTCGAAAACCGTTGTACGTTTGCTCGTACCGTGGGTTCGAATCCCACCCTCTCCGCCAAATTTTAAATTTGATTTACTTAGCGTATATATCTTTAAAATTAAAACTTCTAAATAATTATTTTCATAAATTTTGGTGTCTTTCATATGCATGACAGATGTGCACTGAGCGAACATAAATCTCCCCTATTACTCTCCGTTTCGCCGTTACAAGTGAACCTCCATGATAAATATATGAATATGCCAAACCCTTGATTTTAATGATCGTTGTTGATTCAAAAAAGGAGATCTACCCAAATAGCGAGTTTTTTTCAATAGGATATTCTTCGGATATATCAAGGCCATGGTTGCTCAAAACTTAGCGTGCGACCTTTCTAAAGAAAAAGCTCTTAGAGTTTGTCATATTGCAGGATTTACGCCTGTTCCTTGTGGTGAAACGCATGTACGTACACTTGAAGATATTGCTGCACTTGCAATTAAAAATTATATATAAGCAAAAAAGGTAAAACAAAAATATATTATGAGGTTTAATAAAGAACATCATTCAGGCAATTATATGATCCTCATACAGCAACCCACTATGTTTTAGATAGCAAATCACTGATATTTAAAATTACCTCTGATGATGTTAATAAAGAAACAAGATTAAAATCTCATTTTTCAGAAATATTAACGGCACTGTTTACCGAACATCCTCAACCTATTTCTTACGAAAAAATCATAAATATTTTAAAACAAAACCATCTTGCTTGCCCAGATGAAACAAGATTACATCGTAAAATGTCAGAGTTGCGACTTTTTCTAGCAAAATTCCACCCTAAATTATATCACTTAATTTGTAATATACGAGGCATTGAGTATAGCCTTCCTCTATACTTAAAAGATCCAGAAATCTATGACGTGAGTTGTAAACATAAAATCAGCAATAAAAAATTGCAAGATATCGTCTCTTGTTTTGAAACATATGCCCAAGAATCGATTGTATTAAGCAAAAGATGCTTAATCACAAAAGCAGACGACGGATTTATTTTACAGCGAAAACCCGTTCACACAGAGTTGAGCCATTTGTTAGAACATTATGAAAAACAAATGATAAACTATTTACAGAGCTAAGATTGCATTCTGCTGATTTTCATCATATTCGTCTCGAGTATATTTTAGCTAAACTAAAAACATATTTAGGCCTTGTTCGAATAAGTGAGTTTACTATCAGTAAAGAGCAATGGATAGAATGGCACGAGATTGAGATTAGGCAAACACTAAACGAACTTGTTCATACTATTAAGCAAACAGTATAAAAAATTATGTCATTACGACAACACAATCTTGAAGACTGAGTACTCACTGAGATTGGAACGTTGATTTTTGACATTAAAATAACAGTTTTTTCTAAGAACACAAAAGCCTATCAAATTTTTTGAACCAACCTTTAATTTGATTTTCCCAAAACTAAATCAATTATTTCTTTAGCTTTAAATAATGTTTCTTGAATACTTAAAGAGCTTGTATCGATAACCATAGAACCATGGGGCACAACAAGCGGTGCTACTTTCCTTGTCGAGTCTCTTTTATCTCTGTTTTGCAAATCAACAACTTGGCTTGTATCGATTTCAAGTTCTAAATTTTGCTGAATTCTTCGTGTTAATCGATCATCTTCTGATGCTTGAAGAAATAATTTCACATCGGCATTAGGAAACACGACAGATCCAATATCACGTCCATCAATCACAAAGCCTTTAAATTGTGCAGATTGATCTGTAACGGATCGCTTTATTTCTTCATTCACATAATTTCTAACAATTTCATGCACAGCAATTTCAGAAGCTTTCTGTGCTACTTCTTCAGATCTTAAAATAGATTCCGATATATCCTCTAGTGTCAATATGTCTATATTTTTGATAAAGGTATCAATGTCTTTTAAATCTTCTTTGACATGCAAATAATAATAAGCAACTTTACGATAAAGCAAACCTGAATCAATATGCTTAAAATGGTACATCTCACACAAACCGCGTGCTAGCGTTCCTTTACCAGATCCAGAAGAACCATCAATACTAATAATCACAATATCGTTCAATAAAAAAATTAATCAAGGGTATGATAAACCCATTTCATATTTTCATCAAGATATATGATTAAGGCCTATCAAAAATATATATTATCTATTTCGTAAAGAGCAGAGCCGTCAAGATATAATTGAAAATAAGGATAAAGATAGATGCAGTCACAACAGCTTGCGTTGTAGCTTTTCCAACGCCTTCAGCACCTTTTGTAGAATTATATCCGTGATAACATCCCATAATTGTTATAATACCACCAAAAACCATAGCCTTAATCAATCCTGACAACACGTCCGCAAACTCTAAATAATGTAAAGTTTGGCTTAAATATACACTCTTGTTAAAGTTTAAATAGTATATGGATACAAAATATCCACCCAAAACACCTATACTGTCTGCAATAAGCACAAGAATAGGTAATGTTATAAGACCTGCAAAAAATCTTGGGAAAATAAGATATTTAAAGGGGTTCGTAGACAAAGTTGTCAATGCATCAATTTGTTCTGTCACGCGCATTGTTGCAATTTCAGCAGCGATGGATGCCCCTACTCTACCTGCAACCATAAGACCTGCAAGAACTGGCCCTAATTCACGTGTCATGGAAAGAACTACAACAGTCGCAATGGCTCCTTCTGCTTGAAATCTAGAAAATCCCGTATAGCTTTGTAAAGCAAGCACCATCCCTGAAAAAAGTGCTGTCATTCCCACAACAGGAAGTGAATAAAAACCAATATTCATGCACTGGCGCAAAATTAATAGAGGATACCAAGGATATGTAAAACCTGCGGAAATAGTTTTTGCCAAAAAGCAGGAGAATTCGCCAATTAACTGAAAAAAGCGTAAAGTCGTTTGACCAATATGAGATAAAAATTGCATTTAAAATAACGTTATCAGACTATAACTATATTTTTACAGGGTTTTTATTTCTTTTCAAGATAAGAATAGGATTTAAGCAGAAAGTTTTTCTTTCTTTGAACTTTCAAGTTGTTTTTGAAAATAAGCAACAGGGAAAACAAACAAGATAATAATGCTAATTGCCAATGCAGATGTTTGCGGCCAATCTAAGTTGTTAAAAAATTCCATCCAAAGTAATCGTCCTATAACTATTGTATCAGGTCCACCCAGAAGCTCTGGAATGACAAATTCCCCCATAGAAGGCACAAAAACAAGCATAATACCTGAAATAATTCCTTTTTTAGCAAGTGGAATGGTTATATAAAATAGCGTTTTTAGGGGTTTTGCACCTAAATTTGCTGAAGCTTCAAAAATATGTTTTTCAATTTTTTCCAACGCGTTATAAATGGGCAGAATCATAAATGGTAAATAGCAGTAGACCACACCGAGACACACTGTAAATATGTTATCTGTAAGAAACAAAGGATCTTGGATAATCTTTAGGTCTATTAAAAATGTATTGATTATTCCTTTAGTGCTTAGAATGGATATCCATGCGTAAATCCTTATTAAAAAAGAAATACAAAAAGGCATCATAATCATAACAAGACACATTAATCGCCTCTGGGGTGAAACATGAATTAAGCTTAAAGCAATGGAAAAACCTAAAATTAATGTAATGAATGTTGATAAAGCAGACAAGCTAAGCGATGTAAATAGTGCTGTTATAAAAGAACTATCTTTTACTAAATTAATGTAATTTTCTAGATTAATAGAAATATCTATTAAAGAATGATTTGTAAATTTCAACAAATCTGAAAAAGGAGGCGCCGACATGGCTTGTAATGAAAAACTAATTTTCAAAACAACTAAAAATGGAATTACAAAAAAGGCAACCATCCAAAGATACGGGATATAAATTAAAACTAGTTTGTCATTTTTAAAAAAACGAAAAGATTTTACAATTTTTGCAAGCATTTAGTTTCAAATTTCCATTTAAGCAATGTTTATTATATTAACCCTCTATCAATCATTTTCAAGAATAATGATGAATAAGTTTATGATAACATCAATTTATTGATTGGATTTTATGGAATCACTCACTTTTAAACATAATTTTCAGTGGCGGAAAAACAAATTATTACAAGAACTTTTCCTAAAGCAAATAGATCTCGATTTGAATATTATCGTAAGCCGCTACAAAAATTTAAATGATGGAAACATTAACCTTATTAGATTGAGACAAGCTTTTCAAACCTATTGGTCTTCTTTTTTTGATAATGCTAGGATGGATTCCGAAACTGCATTAAAAAATTTGATACAAGAATTTGAATTTCAAAAACTTGACGATTTTATTTTTATGAGTGTACAGCAATCCATTAGTTTATTGACAACGCATTTCTTTCTCAAAAATGATGATTATGAAAATGAAGAAGATCATCATGATTCTACATCATACGACACCATACTTTTAAGTATCCAAAAACAAATTATGGATTTTAGCAACTTTAGAAATCAGATTAAACAAGAAAAAAAACAAAAGCAAACCGATTATCTTTTAGATCTTTTGGAAAACAGTTTGGGCACGATGATTGAAAAAATCTCTCAATCAGGAAACGATTTAAATTTAGTTACTAAAAATGTACTCCATTGTGTCAACAAGACTAAGGGTGAAACTTTATCTATTTCATCCATGTACGAAAAATTTTCTGAAAATGTTAGTTACGCTTCTATTTCTACTCAAAACTTATCTGTATCGATTGATGAAATTGCCAATCAACTTTTTAAAGGCACTCAGATGACTAAAAAAAGTGCTGCAGAAGCAAAAAAAGCACAGGAAGTTGTTGGTGGACTTTCCAAAGCAGCTGTAAAAATTGGTGAAGTTGTTAAAATAATAAACGAAATTGCTAACCAAACTAATCTGCTTGCATTGAATGCAACAATAGAAGCAGCTCGTGCGGGAAGTGCGGGAAAAGGTTTTTCTGTTGTTGCATCAGAAGTCAAAAATCTAGCAGGACAAACAGCAAAAGCAACGGATGAAATTACAGTTCAAATCAAAGAAATGCAAGAAGCGACAAGCAAAGTTGTATCTTCTATCAAAGAAATGACAGAAACCATTGCCGAAATAAACATTGGAACAACCATTATTGCATCAACCGTGAGCGAACAAGGATCTGCAACGCAAGAAATTTTTAAAAATATAGCTAACGTTGCCGCATCAAGCTCTAGTCTCATGAATATTATCAGTCAAATCAAAGATTCAACCCATCAAACAGGTATAACAACACAGCAAGCAGCAAATATTACATTAAAACTAACAGATCAATCAGAATACCTACAAGGAGTTATTCAAAAAATAACTCTACAGTAATCATAAATCTAGAATTTTTTACTTTTCAGAGTTCATTTCCCTTGATTTTAATCGTAGTTTTGTTGTATAATAATACCTTACGGAGGAAATTATGAAAATCGCAAATTCTTTAAAGACTTTAAAATCACGTCACAAAGCTTGTAAAATCATCAGAAGAAAAGGCAAACTTTTAGTGATCAACAAAATCAATCCTCGTTTCAAGGCAAAACAAGGTTAACACTTTAATCAGTTGTTAATTTTATGCTGATATGGTCATAATATCAACATCACAAGGTTTTAAATTCTTTGTCACTCAGTATTTATACGACTCACATAGAGTTCAGTAACAATTCTGCTCTTAAGCAGCTTGTTGGCCCACAAAATGATCTTTTGAAAATTGTTGAAAAATATTATGACACTCATATTGGGCATAGAGGTAATATAATTACGCTCACAGGGCCTCAAGAAGGCGTAGATAAAACTGTTAGAGCTTTGCGTTACTTGTATGACATGATTATCGAAAAATACCATGTCGATGTTGATATTGTAGAATCAATAATAAAAAATCCCAACAACACAGGTTCGTTTGTTCCTACGGTTAACAAAAACAAAACTCAAGCGACAAACCCTAATTCAACAACCCCTCCAATACACCTTAATACGCGAAAACGTATTATCATTCCACGAACCGAAAATCAAACAACATATATCAAAGAACTTTTACAAAGTGAGATGATTTTTGGAATTGGTCCTGCTGGAACAGGAAAAAGCTACCTTGCCGTAGCAGGTGCTGTCGATAGTTTGCTTGAAGGCAAAGTTGAAAAAATAATTTTATGCCGCCCTGCTGTTGAAGCTGGTGAAAAAATTGGATTTTTACCTGGTGACATGAAAGAAAAAGTAGATCCTTTTTTACGCCCCTTAATGGACGCACTCAACGACATGTTGCCCACTGAAACCGTTGCTAAGAAAATTGCAACCGGAGAAATCGAAATAGCCCCTCTAGCGTTTATGAGAGGCCGTACTTTAACAAATGCTTTTATTATTTTAGATGAAGCACAAAACACAACACCAACTCAAATGAAAATGTTTTTAACCAGGCTAGGTACCAATTCAAAAATGGTGATTAATGGTGACCTTAGCCAAAGCGATTTACCACATGGGCAAGAATCTGGGTTAGCTCATGCACAAAAATTTTTGAAGCCTCTTAAAGAAATACCTTTCATTGAATTCAATGAAAGTGATATTGTAAGACACCATCTGGTATCAAAAATTATTTCTGCTTATAATGCAAAGGCACCATCTACATAACTATGAATGAACTAGACTTGCATATCGAACAAGATATCGAAGACCCGCGATGGTCCCCCTATAACTTGCACCTTATAGAATCTATAGCGCAATATGTGATTAATGAACTTAACATATCATCATCCCTATTTATTGAACTACATCTTGTTAATGACGAATCCATTCAAAAATTAAATCATGAATATAGGCAAAAAGATAAAGCAACAAATGTTTTATCTTTTCCAGCCTTTGATGGAAATCTCGACTTATCAAAACTTCATCAAAATATCACTATTGGATTAGGGGATATTTTTTTATCCTTTGAAACGATTCAAAAGGAAAGAGAAGACAAACAAATATCCTTTGAAAATCATTGTTATCATTTATTTCTTCATGGCCTATTGCATCTTTTGGGTTTTGATCACCAAACAGACGAAGAAGCCAACACCATGGAAACAATAGAAATTAAAATTCTTTCACACTTCAATATTTCTAACCCGTACGAGAAAGTATAATGCCAACATCTTATATGTCTAAAAAATTATTCAAAAAAACAAATTCCTTATTTCACAATATCACTTCACTTTTTAAGAAAAGATCTGAAAACGAAGGTAGTCTTAGAGATACTATTGAAGAACTCATTGAAGAAACCAATGAAGAAGTTCCATCGTTAGAAACAACTGAAAGAGTCCTTCTAACCAATATTTTAGACCTTAAAGACGTTACAGCCGATGATATTATGATTCCAAGAGCAGACATCATTGCTGTTTCATCGACCGCAACACAAGAGCAAATGATTGCCGAATTTGCAAGAACAGGTGTACCCGCTTTAATTATTTATAATGGCAACCTTGACAACGTCATTGGTATTGTCCACACACAAGATATAATACTTTGGATGAATACAGGAAAACCTTTTGTTTTGCACACCTTTATGCGTGATGTGATGTTTGTTTCACCTTCTATGAGAGCCATAGACCTTCTTATCATCATGAAAAATACAGGAACTAAAGTTGCAATCGTCGTCGACGAATACGGTGGTGTAGATGGATTAGTGACCTTTCACTTGCTTATTGAAACTGTTATTGGCGATATTGAGGGCCAAACTTATCATCATCCTGAACCTCAAATTAACTGGAAATCTGATGGTTCCATTATTGCCGATGGCAGATCGACGATTGAAGATCTTGACGAACTTGTAGGTAAAGAGTTACAACTTGTAGATAAAGATGACGACATCGAAACCATAGCAGGTGTTGTGGCCTCTATAACAGGCAGAGTTCCAGCAAGAGGAGAAATTATCAAACATTATTCTGGTGTTGAATTTGAAATTTTAGACGCCGACCCTCGAAGAGTAAAAAGAGTTTGCATTAAAAATCTCTCATTATTGACAGAAAAAAATTCTGACATTGACGAAGAAAACAAAGACTAATTTTTTATATTTTCATCGTTTTATCATCAAATTATCTCACAAGAATATTAAATTGTGTTATTCTCAAACTAACAAATTTAAAAAAATTCGACATGACACTATTAGACATTAAGACTCAAAAATTAATTGAAGAAGCTTTTGAAAATCGCAACAACGCTAGTATTAAAGAAGATATCCTTTTAAAAACAGCTGTGCTAAACATTATTGACCTTTTAGATCAAGGTCAAGTCAGAGTATGTGAGAAAATTGATGGTGTTTGGACAACCAATACAACCATCAAAAAAGCCATCCTTCTTTCTTTTGCACTTCAAAAAAATGAAATTGTAGGATCACCCGATTTCACACATTGGTTTGATAAAGTTAATCTCAAGAACTCTAATTGGCACGAGGATGATTTTAATTATGCTGGGTATCGCAGTGTCCCAGGTGCTATTGTTCGCAAAGGAAGCTTTATTGATAAAGGCGTTGTCTTGATGCCAAGTTTTGTAAATATTGGCGCTTTCGTTGGCAGCAATACTATGATCGACACATGGAGCACTGTTGGTTCATGCGCACAAATTGGCAAGAACTGCCATATTTCTGGCGGTGTTGGCATTGGTGGCGTTCTTGAACCACTACAAGCAAACCCTGTCATTATTGAAGACAATTGCTTTATTGGTGCAAGGTCCGAAATTGCTGAAGGCGTTATTGTAGAAGAAGGCGCTGTCATTTCGATGGGTGTTTTCATAGGTGCCTCTACAAAAATCGTAGATAGACAAACGGGCACCATTTATCAAGGAAGAGTTCCAGCCTACAGCGTTGTTATACCTGGTGTACTTCCTGCAAAAGAACCTCAACTTCCTCTTCTATCCTGCGCTGTCATTGTTAAAACGGTTGATGAAAGAACACGTTCCAAAACCGGTATCAATGACATTTTGAGAGATGCATGAAACCTTTATCTTGTGAAATAATTGCGCAGCAACTTATCCAATTTGAAAGTGTAACCCCTTTAGAAAGCGGATGTTTTGAATATATTGAATCACTTTTGATTCCGTTTGGTTTTAAATGTCAAGTTATTCAAATAGAGGATGTTGGCAATTTCTATGCAACATATTCCGACACAAACACCCCAACAAAACATCTTATTTTTGTAGGACACGTAGATGTTGTGCCTGCCACCCATTCATCCGCATGGACCTACCCTCCTTTTGCTGGAGAAATCCATAATGATAAATTATATGGTCGTGGTGCCTGCGATATGAAAGGCGCTATTGCAGCCTTTCTTGCGGCCGCTCAGGAATTGATAGAACAACAAAAACATCCTTTTCCTCATCAAATCAGCATTCTCCTCACCAGCGATGAAGAAGGTGATGCCATCAATGGAATACAAAAAATGATTCCGTGGTTACAAAATCAAAACCAAAAATTTGATTTATGCATTGTAGGTGAACCAACCAACCCTGAAATTATGGGACAAATGATAAAAATCGGACGCCGAGGCAGTGTTTCCTTTAAGCTAAAAATTATTGGTATTGCTGGACATATTGCATATCCAGAAAAAGCACTTAATCCTCTTTCTGCATTAGCTCAATATTTATATGAATTAAACAACCTGACTCTTGATCATGGAAATGATTTTTTTCAACCTTCAAATTTAGAAATTTCATCGGTAGACACGCACAATCCAACGGGAAATGTTATTCCAAATATGTGTGAAATAAAATTCAATATCCGCTTCAACAATGAACATACAGCTAAACAATTAATCGATCTGATACACCAAAAAGTGCAGGAATCTATTGAAAAGATTTCACCACAATATACGTTCGAATTAACACATTCTGTTTCAGCGCACCCTTTTATAATGTCTGAGAATCCATACATACAAATGTTTTCAGAAATAGTGCAAAAAATTACCCAGATCACACCACAATTAAGCACATCGGGTGGAACATCAGATGCCAGATTTATGCATCATCTTTGCCCAACTTTTGAATTTGGATTAATCAGTGATCAAGCTCATAAAACAGATGAACACCTTATCATCCATGAACTTAAGCAACTTAAAAACATTTACAAAAATTTCTTAAATGAATTTTTTAGAAGGTAAAGTTATGAAACTCAATAAAAAAAAGATTCTCATTGTTAGTGGTGGAACAGGTGGACATATTTTTCCAGCTGTCGCATTAGCAGACGAGTTAAAAAAACAGTCTATACCTTATGGTTTTGCAACAGACCAAAGAGGTTTGGAATTTTTAAATAAAACAGAACATAAAACTGATATTGTTTCCAATATTAAAAGAACGTCGCATTACTTTGGAAAATTTATTTATCCCTTAAGCATGGGATTGGAATTGTTTAAATGTCTAGTCAAACTTATTGTGGACAGACCTCGTGCTGTGATTGGTTTTGGTGGATACCCCTCTGTACCTTGTGTTTTTGCAGCCCAAATTTTAAAAATTCCAACTATCATTCACGAAGGAAACGCACTACTAGGTAAAGCCAATAGATTTCTTGCAAGGTCTGCCCAAACCATATGTTTATCTTTTGAAACTACAAAATACGCCGATAAATGGCTACATAAGACTCAATATACGGGCATGTTAGTTAGATCTAGTGTTATTGAATTAGAAGACTTTAATAAATCTGTCCAAGACAAATTCAACATTATTATTATTGGGGGAAGCCAAGGTGCTAAAATTTTTGGTGATATTATCCCCAAAGCCCTTGCTTTGCTAAACTCTAATTATCAAAGCAAAATACATGTTTTTCATCAAGCTCGAAAAGATCAGGTCCTTGAAATAACGGCTTTCTATAAAAACTTACAGTGCAGCGCTGTTGTTTTACCGTTTTTAAATCCTATTGCAGACTATTACAAAAAAGCAGATTTTATTATTTCACGTGCAGGCGCTTCTACCATAGCTGAGCTTTGTATAGCTAAACTTCCAGCTATTTTAATACCGTTTGCCGCATCTGAAGAAGGAGATCAAACCATCAATGCACATCAGTTATCATTAAACGATGCAGCTTGGGTATTTTCCGAATATGAAATCACACCTGAAAAAATTGCTCATATTCTTCAAACAGTGATAGAAGATCCTCATTCTATGGATGATAAAAGAGAAAAACTACACCTATTATCAAAACCTTTTGCAACACACGACGTTCTAAAAATCATATGTAAAAACATTAAAAAATAAATAAATATTGTAATAACTCATGATATTTCATATAATAAAACAATATAGAGTAATAAATTTATAATTTGTAATGATTAAAAAATCATTTGTTATCATGGGGCATCCAACATCCATTAAATTGGAAAAAGAATTTTGGCATGAACTACAACTTATTGCTGAGTCGGAAAAAGTATCTTTAAAATCCCTTATTGAACAACAGGATAACTTTAGGGATTCTACTAATTTTGCTAGTTATTTAAGGACTTTTGTTCTTCAAAAACTCAATTCAAAAATTATAAGATAATGAAGCTTTCGTTAGATATTGGGTTTATAGAAATTTCTGCACCATCAGCGCAAAAGCACGATGCATTAAAAACATTACTATTGAAACTTGGTTTTAATCTAGTTGGGCATCACAAATTCCATGCGGTTGAATTGTATAAAAATGTTTCATCTTATATTGCTTTAAATTATGAACAAAAAGGAAGAGGTAATTGTCGTGAAGGCGCATATGTCCAGATGCATGGTTTATGCATTTCTGGGTTATGCCTTTTGACAGATCATGTTGCACAGCTTACACATCAGCTTTTGCAATGTGGAGGTCAGCTGTATAAATACCATACACCTTTTAACGTGCAATCATTTATGGGATTGGGAGATTCTCTTTTGCATCTATTGGATAAATTTAAATGGAAAGAATTTCTCATGCGTCATTTCAATGTGATTGAAAAAACGCAGCATGCGCTTAAGATTATCAATTCTATATGCTTTGATCATTTACAAATTTCTATATTCAAAGCCCATGAATTACAGACTTTAAAAATCCTTTGTTCAGGTCTAGGTCTTATAAAAACAAGCTCTAATAATCTACATCCAAACAGCCATGTTATTCATTCTATCGAATCGCGTTGTAAGAATATATTATTAAGAGTCCAAGTTATATCCGGTAATGATGCAGGAAGTAATCACTATCTGAATAAGCATCAAGATTCTGGAATTTCAATGATTGGCCTTCAAGTGAATGATTTTGAAAGTGGCATTCCCCAAGAAATTAAAAATAAAATGAAGTTCACGCAAAGATCAGCACAATACTATATTGAAGCTTCTGATCTATTCCAACAAACGTGCATTAATTTTTTTAAACTAAGCAAACAAAGTCTAGGCATTGATGGATATGTTGACATTGCCCATTATGCTTATTTTACAACAGTTGTAGAGGAAAATTTAATATCTCCTCTACAATTTATTTTAGTTCAAAGACCTAAAGGATCTGAAAAGTTCGTAGGTAATTTTGAATACTTTACTTAAACTTCTGAAGGCTGATCAGCATTGAGAACGATAGCTGTGTCTTCTCTTTTTTCAACAACATGATCAACTAAACCAAATACTTTTGCTTCATCTGCAGACATAAAACTGTCTCTTTCCATGGCAGATTCAATTCTTTCTAGAGGTTGGCCTGTACATTCTACATAAATTTCATTTAAGCGTGCGCGTAATTTTAAAATTTCGCGAGCTTGAATTTCTATATCTGTAGCTTGACCTTGTGCACCACCTGAAGGCTGATGAACCATGATACGTGAATTTTTCAAAGCATATCGTTTTCCTTTAGTTCCTGCTGTTAAAAGCAAAGAACCCATAGAACATGCTTGCCCCATACACAATGTAGCCACATCGCAACGAATATATTTCATCGTATCAAAAATAGACATCCCTGATGTCACCACACCACCCGGTGAGTTAATGTACATAAAGATATCTTTTTTTGGATTTTCAGCTTCTAAAAATAGTAACTGAGCGCATATTGTTGCGGCCATTTCGTCATACACTTGACCTGTCAAAAAAATAATTCTTTCTTTGAGTAATCGTGAATAGATGTCGTAAGAACGTTCTCCTCGACCTGATTGTTCAACAACGTAAGGAATAAGTGTCAATTTTTTCTCCATTTATCTTTTGCATATCAACATCATGATACATCAAATTTAAAATTTATTTAACCAAAACACACATATATCCATGTTTTTTTAACAAGGATGAGTCTCATTACATAGGGCTTAGAACAAAAATATGTTGAGTAGAACTTACTTTTTCTAATGACCTTTTATGCATAACTTAGCAATGTTCTTAAGAATCTTTCTGCAGTAGCAGGTTCTACTTTTTCTTAAGACGTTGCCTAATCCCTGATAACACTTGTTCTGTATTTAAAGAATATTCTTCTACACTTTTGTCTTTTGAAGATATTGAGTTTCTGTCATCTTTAAAATTTGAAAGGTCCAGTGGTTCTACATAAAAACCATATATCCTGGCAGACCGTTCGTTTCTCACAGTGTTCACGTATCGACGCTATCTTTTTAAACAAATCTTTTTCTGATTCTAAACACCTAATTTCATGATCAGCTTCTTCATTTAAATAAACCATTACATAATGGGAATGATTATCATCTAAAGAATAAGGTTCTTCTTTGAATTGAAAAGATTTTGAACTAGCAATAGTGATACTCCCTTTCATGTCCAAATTTTTTAATTTTTTTAAATCTATTGTGATTTTAATGGAGGCCCATGGGCCCTGTTTGCAATTTTTCTGTGCAGTAAGTCAGAGGTCCATATAGAGGTGATATTTCTTTATACCATGCATATGAGTAGAGATTATCAACAGAAGTATCATGTGATTTTTGTGAATATTGAACGGTTAATTCTTTGACTGATCTATAATCCCTTCTGTATTCAACAACTCCAAGTTTTTCTTTTTGAATCTTTTGCATATCTTTGTTTTTCATTGGTCTTGATTGAAATTCTTGTGCCAATTTCCATGATTCAGGAAAACCATATAACCCATCGATAAATATTAATAATAATTCTTGATTAGCTTTTAAATAATCTCTATCTTGAAATTGCCATAAATTTTGTATGTATTCAGTTTTTACCTTTTCTAAAATTTCTTCTATTTCAAAAAGTTTGAGTTGAGCGTTTGGATCAAATATTTTTGTTAAAATTGCTTCTGCCCTATTAATATAAGTATTTTCCATTTCATACGTTTTGTAAATTTTATTTAAGCTATCTTTTACTGCTAAAACTGTTTCAAATTCAGTCTCCATTTCCTTTAGAGAATGTTCTGATAAATCTAATAATAGGACAGGATGGTCTTCGGGAAAACTATTATAACTACTCCAATTTTTAAGAGAAGATAAATGATAAGGCTGTAAAGAGTATGGAAGATCTATGAAATGAGAAGTAGAAGCCCAAGAAAAAAATGATATAAAAATTAAAATGATTTTATGTGTCATAATTCTTCCTCTGAAGTTTAATGTTTCATAACTTTTTGCTAAATACCGCGATTGACTAATCCTAGTACATCACATTTCAAAAGGGCAAGACTAAATGATCAATTTGCAAAAACTAAATTCAATTTTACACAATCTTATGTTTTATTTATTTTTAAAAAATAAATAAATCTTGTAAAAGACTATTTAATCTGGCTATTGTATTTTCATGCATAAAACTTTCATCTTTTTTCCAAAAATCCCATCCATACAAAAATAACATTAACCATACCCAAGAAATACTGATAGGTATGTGAATAGGTTGCATCAGTTGCAATTGCGCTAAAAAAGGAAGGTCTTTAGACACTTCGTAGATCAAATGACGTGAATTGATTTTTACATTATTTGTTTCAATAGCCAAATACTGCAAGACTCTTTTTGAATAATTAAGTGTATCACATACGTGTTCTAAATTTAGAACAGAACATTGATTCATCACGTATTGAAATTCCTGATGATCGTCAAAAGTTTCAAAATGAAAAATCAAGCTTTCTAAAATTTTTTCTGAAACCGGGTAATCTTTTAACCTGACCATATCGTGATACAATAATAATTCTAATTCAGATAAAAGCAAACGTAGATTTTTGTGGTGCAAGGGTTCCAAAATCCAGATAATCCAATATCAATGACCTTTTTCTATCATATACTTTCCAACAGCTCTTGCAAGTGCTTCATACGACTTTGGCAAATCTATACCTTTTTTGATATAGCTTTTTGCATATCTTGCTTGGTCAACAGATACAATATATTGAAGCGTTTGTTTGATAGGTAGTTCTTTTATTGTTTTTTTGTGACTAAACAATTGTAACGCCATTTCCATGACTTCCTCTCCTTGTTCAAAAGGAGATGCACCGATGGATAGGGCCGCACCATCTTCTGTTACGAAACCATTTAACCCCAAAATCAAAGTCTGTGAATTTTCAAACGCCCATTTCATAACCTTGTCAGCGGGAACTAATTTATCTGTTCCATCATTAAAAATTTTTCTATAATTTGAGACTAAAATAACGTCAGCTATTTTTTCAGATTTTTTAATAGCATTTTGCCAATCAGAAAAAGTTTTAACTTGAATAGAAGGTAATAATTCTATGTTACCCCAGTTTTTAAAGTCTATAAAACGTTGATTATCTAAAATAGCTGTCTTAGAGGTATCATAAATATGAACAGCACGTATTTTTTTATGTGGTGTGATTTTTGATTTTACATATGTTAAAAAGTCTACAACTGCATCTATTGGAATTCGCTCTAAATATCCCGTAACATTCTTTGCAGTTTTATAGCCGTAATCATCGATTTGTGAATTGACACCCGCAAAAACTAACCGAATATCAGGATGATTTACATAATGTCTGGCAACATATTTTTGGGCATCATCATCTATGGCAATAATAATACTGGGCTTTAAAATAGATATTATTTCTTGAGATATTTTTCCAGCTTTAACAATATCTTCTTGCTTAGGGTGATTTTTAGTATCCATATAATGGTACTTCACGACGATATACGATTTTTGTTTTTCCAAAACCCTATCAATACCTTTGTTGATATCCTTAACCCAGGGATAATCCGTATTATAACTATGGATAACCAAAATAACAGACTTTTGTGCACAATAATGCACCATAAAACACACGGCACCGATGACAACAAAAAGTCGAAAAAAATTCTCATTCAATAAAGATTTAATACTTTTCATTTATTTTCCTCTCCTATCAAGATCATGTTACATAATCCCAATAAAATACTGAGGCTAAAACAGCTAAAATTCTAAAAAAGTTGATACATCTTTGGAATTTCAAGAATATTTTTTCATCATAAATAATTTCATCCTGCTCTAACTGCATTTTATAAAACGTATAGATGTACGATTGATAGGGAAAAAACCAAGCATCGGTAATAGTTAAAATTACAAAAGCTATAGACCAAGCACTCACTTGAAATGGAATATGCAAAGGTAATAAAATAGGTAAAAGCATAGACACTGTTGCCGTTATGGGAAGAAATAATCTAACTATAAATGTTGTGATGATCACAAAAATATACAAAATATATTTAGAATGGCTGATATCTAACAAAAACAAAGCTATAGGTTGAGAAACAATTTTATCAATTTCAAAATAGATAATAAGTTTAGATATACTAACGGCTGAACCAATAAGGAAAATAATGGTCCAATTTATTTTTCTCATGATCGTTTTAGCATCTACAACTTCTAAAATCATAATAATGCATGTTAATGTCAATGCTATAAATGTTGGAGATATACGATGCACAGGGTAAGTCAACATTCCAATAACTAAAACTGCTATAGATCCTAAAGAAAACATTTCTCCCATCGATAATGTTCCCATGGCTTCTAATTCTTCTTGGATAACATCGGGATGAGTATCAATGAGAAACTGATTTTTAAAAATAAATTTATGAACAATAATGTATCCAATAACCAGAACAATTAAAGCTACCAAAGATGCTTTCAGCCATCCTTCAATACCAAATCTAATTTCTTCTTGGACAGTGATAAATTGATTGACCATAAAATTCATTAAAGATGCGCTAATGAAACATGTTCCTAAAATCGAAGAACCTTGAAAGGAACTGATGACTAATCGATTATGCTGAGACCTCATTTTGGGCAGTCCCCAAAACATAGACAGTTTTTTAATCAAGTTTGCAGCAAGCTCCATACGGGTAATGTTTGCTGGTAATAAAGGAGTTGCAATAGTGAATAAGATGAAACAGCATTTATCATACATTTGTGGATTATGGCGCGTCATCGATAAAATATAAAAGATAACCCGAAGAATAATTCCAGAGTTTGTAATGATTGTCGTAATAATCATTAATCCAATAATCATCATGAAAGCTTCAGACGCATAACCTGACAAAATGACCTTTGATGGTGCCAAATCAAAAACAGCTACACCACATAATACAAACAATGCAGGAACAAATTCTACAAACCAATTTAAAGACCACATTAAAGATGCGGTCATCATCAAAGCTATGAAAAGAGATAATTTTTCATCTAAAACACCGCTAAATGACTGATAAGAAAAAATGGGAACCAATGCAATGAAGCACCATCCTACAGATTTTATTAAACTTTTTTTATCTTGCTTTTTCAATTTTGAATAAATTTTACGAAACTATAATCATGTTGAAGAAAAATAATTAATTTTTTGTGAAAATTTTCAAAATATTAGGATTTTATAAACACTATTACAATAGAATTGGCATGAAATATTAAATATGATACCTATGAAAAATAGCAGATTAACAAAACTTGAACTTATTATTAACTCTTTTGATGTATTTATATTTGATGTATGGGGTGTTATTCATAATGGTAAAAAAGTTTATAGTGGAATTATTGATAAATTTAATCTTCTTAAAAAACATAATAAGACTATTATTATCGCTTCAAATTCCCCAAGACCGTCCAACACCATTAAAAAAGTGCTTGAATCGAAAGGACTAGATTCATTATTGTATGACTATCTCATAACATCTGGTGAAGTTTTTTTACACGATATCAACCTTAACAAATGTCCTTATATCGATCTTAGACAAAAAACCAAAACATTTCTTGTTGATGAAAATATTGACGATGTGAATGATGAACTCGTCTTTCAAATTCATCAAAAATTTCATATCGTAGAACAAATTGAAGATGCAGATGCATTAATCGCTTTGACCATTACTAAAAATAAAAAAATATTTGAAGAAAAATATAGCTCTATCACAGATTGTGCCCTGCATAAAAATATCCCCTTCTATTGCGTCAATGCAGATATCGTCGTATACGAAAATGAAGAACCTATTATCAGACCTGGTTATTGGGCAGGTATATATAATCAGCTTGGTGGGCATGTCATTTATTACGGAAAGCCTCATCATAAAATCTATGATTATATTTTTGATCTTATATCTGTACACAAAGACAGAATACTAATGATTGGCGACAGTTTAGATACAGATATTTTAGGTGCTCATAAAATGGAAATTCAAAGCGCACTTGTTCTTAACAAACAAGAAAAAATACCGTTTTACGCACCCTTTACGAATAGAGTTCTAACTAATGCAGCCCAACCCGATTTTTTCTTTCCCAATTGGGAATCTTAAAATTCAAATTTCAGATTTAAAAGTAGAACCCCAATAAACTTATAATCAAATTATATTTATGCATTTACATAAAGCGTTTGTTGAAAAAAAAAATATTTATGCTAAACTTTAAATAGAACTTTTCCAAAATAATTTTTTACTGGAAAATATCACTTTTTTATCATTTAAAATGTTTAATCAAATAAATAAAAAAAACTTCTTTACGAAAAACCGCAATCTTAACGCCATCATTTTTTCAAATTTTCTAAGCGGTATTGCAAGCGTAATGATCTTTTCAATTCTATCTTTGTACATGCACGAAGAACTTAAACTGTCTTATAAAGATGTTGGAGCCATCGAGGGTGGAGTGATTCTTTTTTCATTTGTAGCAAAAATCGTTTCTGGATACCTTAGTGATCGTTATAAAAAGAGAAAAATTTTTATTATATTGGGTATGGTTTTAGGTATAATCATTAAACCCATTTTCATATTTGCCCAAAGTTTTTTTTCTATTTTTTTTGCAAAAGGTATTGATCGTTTAGCAAAAGGTATTCGTGCCGCACCCACTGATGCTCTTATTGCAGATTCTGTTCACAAGTCACTCTATGAAAAAAGTTATTCTTTGCGTTGTGGATTATATGCACTTGGGTTTACTATTGGAGGTTTAGCATCCAGTTATTTAATGAAAAAACATAACAATAACTATCAATTAGTTTTTATGGTTTCATTAGTTCCATCTTTAACGGCCACACTCATTTCCATTCTTTTTATTGAAGACTGTGTTAAATATAATGATCACAATGAAATCGACAAGAATTCGCATTTAACCATTCTCTGTAACAAAAATATTTTTCACAATATTCGGCAACAATCCAAAACACTACCTCCATCCTTTTGGAATTTAATGGTGATTACTTTTATTCTGATGTTGGGTAGGTTTAGTGAGGCCTTTATCCATTTTAGAGGCAGAGATTATGGGATAGCCATATCGTCCATTCCATTGATGATGATTCTATACAATCTATCAGAATCATGCAGTGCTTTATGGATGAGCTCTCAATCAAAAAATGAATATAACAAATATCATTTATTAAAAGGTATTTTGTTTTTAAGCTTTGCTAATTTCATGCTGCTTCCTTTTTCTTATTCGTACAGTGTCTTAATTTCTATTTGTTGTGCGGGTATTCACATGGGGGTAACGCAAAGCCTTATCGGTGCTATGATTGCAAGGGATGCACCTGCTCACCTTAGAGGGACAGCTTTTTCTGTTTTTTATCTTGTGTCAGGTATAGCTGTGCCACTCGGCAATTATTTTGCAGGTTCTTGTGCACAATGGTCGCAAAAACTTGGATTAGGAACTTCAGGAGCATTCATGTGGGGACTAATCGCAACCGTAGCTGCTGCGTGTATGTGTTATCTTTATAACCAGAAAGAAAAAAAAGAAAAAACCCATAATTCATCTCACTTCTTTTCATAAAATACTTTATGCTAAAAGTCACTGTAGATACATTAAAATTCAAAAGATGAACGCATTCCCTTTTTCCATCATTGAAACGGTTGTTATTTTATTTTGCTCTTGGTGGATGTTTTTCTTCTTAGTACTACCTTTTGGCGTAAAATCTGATTCAGATTTGCCTGAAAAGGGTCATGATACAGGTGCACCACAAGTACATCATCTGAAAGCAAAAGTTTGGATTAATACAGGCATAACTTTGTTATTTTATATCTTGCTTTGTATCTATCAGTTTTTCTTTTAAAAAAAATTTGAGAGCCTAGACTAATTCCTATCTAAAGAACACCAAGGTCTTTATCTTTATTTTCGTTTATGGTTTGGGCACCTTGACCTATAATCATACTTTCCCCTTTTATCACATAAGGCTTATAAGGAATGTTATAATGTAGCTTTTCAAATAACTCGTCCTTTTTAGACGATAACGTATATATTTCTTGAGAGAAACCAAATTCTTGAAGCGCTTTCAAGTCAGGGTTTTCATCTAAGCTATCATCACAATCCTGTAATGCTAATTCTTGTAATTCGTCATATACATCTGAATATCCATCAAATCGTTCGGTATAACCATAAGATTCTTTGATGTAGTCTTTTGTTCTTTCCTCTAAAAGAGCATCATCGATTTCATTTTGTTTTCGTGTTTCTCTTATTTTGTTCATCAAATATTGAAAAGTTACTTGCATTTGCCCTTGCATTGCGTAAGTTTCTAAATTAACTACTTGGGGATTGTCTAAAGCAGGGCCTTCTTTTTTTGGTTCTGAATCAACACTCTTCATTTCTTTGATGTCTTTATCGCTTTTAAAAAGGTTAAGTATAACGCGTGAGTTACTTATGACTGACCCAATCATTCTTTCTCCTTAAAATAAATAAAATAAAATTAATAATAAATTAAATTTTAAATACAAGTCAAGAAAATAAATACAATATTAATTAATTATACTTCAATAATATTTCAGACCATTCTTTTTCGTCTATAATTTTGATATTAAGTCTTTGAGCATCCTGTAGTTTCTTGCCACAATCCTTGCCAGCCACAACCATAGCTGTATTTTTCGTAACAGAAGAACCTACTAAAACCCCTAATTTTTCAGCTTGAGCCTTTATCTCTGTTCGACTTAATGATTCCAAAGTACCTGTAAAAACAATCACTTGTCCTTTCAATTCAGATTCTATGACATTATTGTTCAAGACTAATAATTCTACATGACTCAAAACATTCTTAATAGTTCGAATGTTTTGGTCATCATTTAAGAACGAAAAAATTTCCAACGCACTGATTTCACCAATGTTTTCTATATCCACAAGATCTTGAACGGTAACCTGTTGAATAGCTTCCCAACTTTCAAAACGCAACGCTAATATTTTTGCTGTTTGACGTCCTACTGTTGGAATGCCTAACGCAAAAATAAATCTATCTATCACTATCTGTTTTTTAGATCGAATAGACTTAAACAGGTTATCTACTGTTTTTTGCCCCCACCCTTTTCTTGTTTCCAAAGGTTGAGATAAAGTTGCATTTAGCTTTTCTAATTCAAAAATATCTGCTGGTTCTTTTAACACACCCCATTCATACAATTGATTCATCGTTTTTTCGCCTAACCCTTCGATATCAAAAGCATCACGGCTAACGAAATGATATAATTTTTCTAGAATTTGTGCAGGGCACGTTTTAGATGAAATACATTTTTTAAAAACACCATCACTATTTTTGACAATTTCACCACCACAACTGGGGCAAGCACTCGGCATCTCAAACATTTCTGAATCATGAGGCCTGCGACTCAAATTAACACCTGTAATTTTAGGAATAACATCACCCGATCTTTGAATCGTTACAAAATCTCCAATACGAATATCTTTCCTTTTAATCTCGTCTTCGTTATGTAACGTTGCTTTGGATACAACGACTCCACCTACCATAACCGGCTGAAGATGAGCAACAGGAGTTAACACACCTGTCCTTCCAACCTGAACATCTATTTTAATAAGTTTTGTTTCAACGGTTTGGGCAGAAAATTTAAACGCTACAGAATGTCTTGGCGTTCTTCCTATTGAACCTAAACGATTCTGCAATTTCAAATCATTTAATTTTAAGACAACACCATCAATTTCGTAGGGTAATGATTCCCTTAATTGTTCAATTTGCGAATAAACTTTTAAAATATCTGGATAGGTACAACATAATTGTGACATGGGATTAACTTGAAAACCCCAACTTTTCAAACGTTTTAAAATATCTTCTTGTGTTTGGTCTAAATCAGAATCGATAGAATCGTAGGCATAGGCGAAAAATCGCAAAGATCTTTTTTTGACTTCTTCAGAATCTAGCATACGCAAAGAACCAGCTGCAGCGTTTCTAGCATTGGCAAAAGGCAATAAATTTTCTTGTTCTTTTAATTTATTCAAATCGCAAAAATCTTCTTTTGCCATATAAACTTCGCCTCTAATTTCAATACTGGTGGGTATATTTTCACCTGATAATTGTAGAGGAATTTCTTGAATTGTTTTCAGATTAGAGGTGACATTTTCACCTTCCTGACCATCTCCTCTGGTTGCACCCAAAACAAATAATCCTTGATAATAATGCAAAGAAGCTGACAAACCATCAATTTTAGGTTCGACCATAAAAGCTAAATCATTCATACTTTCTAATTTTAGATAACGTAAAATTTTATCAAAAAAATTCTTAAGTTCTTCTTCCTTAAACACATTATCTAAAGACAACATAGGTTTCCTGTGCTTAACTTTTTGAATGGCTCCCGTCAATGGGGATCCAATTCTGTGGTTTGGACTATCAAGACGTCTAAGATCTGGAAATCTTTTTTCTATTTCAGTGTTTCGAATTCTTAACGCATCATAGGCTGCATCTGAAATTAAAGGTTGAGAACTATTATAGTAATAATAATCATAATCGGCCATTTCACGCGACAAATAGCCAAGCTCTTGCCTTGCTTGTTCTTTGGTAAGATCTTTTAAATCGATTAATCTTATATTATTGTGCATCTCGTTTTCTTTCTATGCCTGTATAAAATTGTATTTTTCAATTGTGATGTTGCCATTCTTCTTTTCTGGAGAAATAAATATCGTCATCATAGTTTGGTTTACTTAAATAAGGCGTATTGGAGTTTAAGAAAAATGATAACAAATTATGGATTGCTTTTTGAATATCTTTTTTTTGTTCAACATTTAAAGAAAGTGATACTATTTTTATAGGTTCTTCGGTTGTCCCTTGTAATTGCCATAACTGTGCTATTGTTTCAAAATTTAAATCATGGTTAAATCCCAGATTTTTATCATCTAATAATAAACTTTGCAATAAAATTTGAAAAGACTTTCCACTGTAAATATCCGTCAGAGTAGGCAGCGAACCTGTTTTATAATCAATCACTCTCATTTGATTCAAATCTGTCATCATTTCTAATCTATCCATACGTGCATGGATACATACATCTAAATTATTCACATTCATAAATATCTGCCCTAAGCATTCTACTTTTCGACGTTCAACGGGTTCTTGCATCAATTTTTTATAAAATGATTGAGCAATACAATAAAATCTTTCCAACCACATAATTTGGGATAAAGGAACATCTTGAAAAGATACTTTAGAAAATTCTGTATGGGCAATTTTTAATAATCTTTCATAAGTTAACATATTAAAGTCGGTAACATTTAAAAACTCTTCAAAAATTTTATGAAAAACTAAACCCTTTTCTACAAACATGAGTCGTTCATCTATGTTTTTCAAAGCCTTTAATTTCAATATGTGAGAAACAAAAAAAGAATATGGATCATTAATCAATCGATCAATTTGGCTAGCAGAATAACGTAATGGACGCAAAGGCAATAAAGGCCTAGGCTCTGGTGGAGACAAAGGCTGAAGAACTTTATCGTCAGAAAATATAGGAAAATTCCATACTTTGAAAAAGTTGCTTTCTTCCATACCTAAATCCAGCAACCTTTGCCAATACCTATTGTGAGTTTGACTTTGTCCTAATTCACTTTTTGAGCGCGTTAAAACCACAATTTCTCCATACAAATTAGAACACCAATCGTGCGCTGCTAAACCTTGTTGCCTTTTGGGATGAGGGAAACCCAATAATAATTTTGTAGAAAGATTAATGAATGGATCTATGTCGGGGTCTCTAGGCCAAATACCTTCGTTTTGAGAAGCGCAAATAACGACTTCTGCAATATTCGATCTGGATTCTAAGGTTCCAAGAACGCGAACTCTTGAACCATATACTGAAGGATCTTCTATGTTTGGGGCCAAAATCATAAGTTCTTTGATATGCTGAATAAATTCAATATTTCTAATGCCTTTAATCTCTTGTTTTAATATGTTCAAAAAACCAGTAAGACTTGGACCATCATGATGATGAAAAATTTTGTGATCTGTCGATAAATCTAAAAGATTTTCTAAATCAATTAAAAAATTTAAAAAATCTTTACCCCTAAGTGACACATCTATCAAGTCTTTAATCTGTTCTATCATTTTGATCATTTGATCCAAAACAATGACATTCAAAGAATCAATTTTTTGTGTATTTTGTTTTAGATCCTGCAATACATCCAGTAGGTTGAACTTTCCAAACTCTACTTTTGTTCTTAATTCTATTTCACAAAGGCGAACAATATTTAAAACATCAATCCGATTATCTTTTAAAAACAAAGGATGTTTGAACAGATACAACCAAAATTGTTTATTTTTGGGAGATTCCAATACATTTAAAACTGCAAGTAGAAATTTCCCCACAGGTGAATAGTGTAAAACCAAGGATGACGAAAAATTGGCTTTTATATTTTTCAAATCAAAATTACATTGTAAAAGAGACATTAATTGAATATTCGACGTGACAATTGAAATATCATAGTTTGTTTTTTCAAGAAGATATTCAACCATATGTACAATAGAAATCGCTTCTTCTTGTAAAGAATCAAACACGTGCAAAAACAAATTTTTCGATGCTTCTTGCATGTTCAAAGCCATCGCTTCTTCTCTGTAACATTGATAAATTAATTTCCCACGTTCATTCATCGAAGACAAAAAGGATGGTTTAAGATTCTGAGGCAAAGAAGGAATATCCAGTGATTGAACAAGCAGACTCATCGTATGCTGAGGATGGGTTAATTGATCTTTCGCTTGATTTAAGTCTGTATGATCAAAGCCAGGTAAAAAAACAATACCATCATCTTTTTTAAGAATAGATTGTATTAAATAGCGCGTTGATGGAATTGTTCCCGTTGTGCCAGCAATCATCATTCTTCCTATATTTTTTTTATCAATGAGATCGGCAATACGCTTACATAATAGGGAACGATATGCTGTTTGCGTCAGAATATTTTTATCCTTTAGTTGTTCCCAACACACACAAAAGGTCAAAAAAATTTCTTTAAAAGATTGATATTCTTTAGAAAGACTATCAGAAAGGAAATAATCGTTAACTACATAACTTTTGACTTTTTCAATTGAAATATCTACTATACAACAAGCTTCTTCTAATTGAATAAAATACTGAATCCATTCTACCTTTCGTTTTACAGAATCTATATTTTTCATGTGAGAGAAAAAATACAAAAATTTATCCAACCCAGTCATGATTTTTTGAGGGATGAATGTTTCGTCATATTGCGCTAAAAAACATTCCATCGCCTCAATATCTGAAAGAGAGATGAAACGGGGAAAATGAAAATTTTTTCCACATTTCAGAGCTTGTGTTCCTATTCTTTTTTTTAAATTCAAAACAGACCTGTTCGTAGGTAAGAAAACAATAGCCCCATTTCCATCGCAGTCGTTACCTAATAATGAATGATCTGGTGCACATATATTTTTAGCCACTTCATCGATAAATGATTTACCAAAAAAAACGGATCGTGTGTTTTTCATCAAGATACAAAAAATATAAATATGTACATCATAACCAAGATAGACTAAAAAATAAAAGATAAAATGAGCATAGAAATGTTTAAACATTGCAGGCTATTTTTATTTCTCACTATACATAAGGTGTTTTTAAATTATTTTTATCTATGCAAAATCTGTGCAACACCCACATTATTTTTTTGATTGAATTTTTTTCAAGGTATGGTACATTCAATTAACTTGGGGTCGTAGCTCAATTGGTAGAGCGTTACACTGGCAGTGTAAAGGTCAGGGGTTCGATTCCCCTCGGCTCCACCATTCCACATATGATACGCATGACAAAAAAAAATATATTGAAAAGTCTGATCCATAAATCTTGGATTAGCCTGATTTTCGCCCTGATCGGTTCATTGGGTGCAGCGGCGGTTCTTTTATATACAGGAACACTGCTCAAAACATTACAAAGCAATTTTCATAAATTTGAATTCAGTACCCAACTTATACCCCTTCTACAACCTCTTATCATTTTCGGTTGCTTGATTGCTGTATGCAGTTTTTTAAGATCCTATTTTTATGCTCGCTTTTGGGAAAATATGGAAGAAAAACTAAGACGATATATTTTTGAATCCATACTTAATTCCTCTGTTTCCTATTTTGAAAATCAAAACCATGACCAATGTTTGCACTATTTCGATCATCATTTAAAAACAATTAATCATACGGTTCGAATCACATTTTCAGTTCTTTTGAGAAATATTGTTATCTTATTAGGTAGTTTAACATTGATGTTTCAACAATCCGCTTATCTGTCTTGTATTACATTAGGGATGATTTCTATTTTAATGATCTTGATTTATCCTTTAATTAGATTCATTAAAAAAAAGGTTAAAACAAAGAATCAACATGATTTAAAAATCATTGATTTTATTAAAGAACGCATTGAAAATATCAAAATTATTTTGGCGTTCAATAAATCTGCCTTTGAGAAAAATCAATTTGAAATCTTATCGACCGACCAAAAAAACATCCATCGTCGTTACTATTTTGTACGCTCTCTTGCTACAAGTTTAATTATTTTTCTATGTATTGTGATATTATGTTCTGTTGTTGTGCTTGGATTCATTTTAGCGAATCAATCTTTTCTGACATACGAACAACTTTTAAGTTTTACAATATACGCATTTCTTGCAGGAATTACCGCAGGCCCCATGGGAGAATACATTTTAGATATTCAAAAAGCATTAATCAGTTTTAATGACATATACCAATTCATCGCTTCTGAAAAATCTATTATTATTCCAAAAGATAGAAAGAGATATCAAACTCAAAATAAAGGAACTCTGCTTGTTCATAATGTGAGCTACAAGCATCAAAATGCAAAATTTAATGTTTCAGATATTTCTTTTATTCTTCAGCCGGGCGAAAAAATAGCTATCGTCGGGCCATCGGGTGCAGGTAAAACAACTTTATTTTCTCTCCTTATGAGATTTTACGAACCCCATAGAGGAGATATTTACCTCAATGGAATATCTTACCAAGATATGACTATAAAAAATGTACGAGATAAATTTGGATGGGTTCCTCAAGATACACTTCTATTTTCAGGAACATTGCTGGATAATATTACTTATGGATCTGATTCTTTTTCAATTCAACATCTTAAAAAAATCATCCATCTTTCACAACTGGAAGAAGTAATCGATGCTTTACCACAAGGAATTTACACCCCCATTGGAATGAATGGTTGCAGATTATCGCAAGGTCAGAAACAACGCCTTGCTATTGCGCGTGCGATGTTAAAAAATCCTGATATCTATTTATTGGATGAAGCGACGAGTAATCTGGATACCATCAATCAAATGGCCGTAGAAAAAGGTATCAAAAATCTGATGAATACACGTTCGTGTATTGTCATCGCTCACAGACTATCAACTGTTGTAACGTGTGAACGTATCGTTGTCATGGACAAAGGAAATATTATCGATATAGGCAGCCATGCAGAGTTGACCATGAATTCTGCACTTTATAGAAAATTAATTTCTTCTCAATTTTCTGATGTTTCATAACTCTATTTATTTACACAAAAATCTTCTTCAAGCATGTATCGATTTTTTTAACCGTTAATGGATATACCAATAAAACTTTTGCACCATCTTTCAATGCTGGTTCTGCATTGGGGTCTTTTTTATCGTCGATACAAAAAATGACTGGTGGTAATTTTTGAAATTGCCCAATGGTATCATGATATAATTTCAAGAACGATAAACCATCTTGGCTTTGTAATTTTGAATAAACAACCATAGCGTCAGGTCGTCTTGACATGCAATATTCAAAAGCTTGTTCACCATTTAAAGCCTCGTCAGCAATGCAGCCTAATCCTTCAAGGAAAGCTTTTATTTTTTTTCTTTCTTCCCTAATATCATGTATGATAAGTATTTTTTTCTTCATAGCAATTCTTTCACTATTGTTATTATTTAAGACCCAGTTTTAAATAGAGCTTCTGCAAAAATTTTATTTTCATCTAATATGATCATTAGCTCTTCTTCATATCGATAAATCCCAAAAGTAAATTGTTTCCATCGTTCATCTAAATTAGATGGTTTCTTTTCAATAGAATAAGAATCGATCACAATCACCTCACCCACTGAATCCACAATAAAGCTATATAATTCGTTGTTCACATCCAAAATAACGGACATGACAGCTTTATCTTCATCTGAGGAATCAACAGCAGAATCAAGATCTAAAATAATACCTAAATCAATAGCTGTAACAATTCTTCCTCTTAGATTTAATAATCCTCTAATCGTCACAGGACACAACGGAATTTTCGACATTTTAGGGGTGTAGATAACATCTTGAACATGCTGCACCGATAGACCAAACAATACGTTTTGAATCCTAATCGATACGAACTGATCTTTTGTGTTGGGATTATGATTCATTAGCGGCATACACTTGATACTCTTGATTCAAAATATTTCTTCTCGATTCATGGATTTTTTCAATAAGTTGCTTTTGTTGTGTTTTTGCAAAATGCAGATCAAATCCACACTTCATGAAATAAGTAATATCTTCTTTTGTTGAACGAGAAGTTAATGCGATTAATAATGTTTCCTTAAATGCTGATAATTTTCTCAATTCAACGGCCAACTCAAAACCAGACATTTCGGGCATTTCAATATCGCTAACTACAATATCAAAATCTCTTTGCTCTCTGCATATTTTTAAAGCTTGTAATGCACTATTTGCTGTTACAACGTCAAATCCAGACATCGATAAAAGAGGTATAAATAGGCTTCTGAAAAACTGACTATCATCAACAAATAAAAGTCTAATTTTCCGAACACCTTCCATAGCTTCAACAGATCGGTGATCAAACCAACCTGGAAAATATTTTTCCAAATAATACTCACAATCAACAATGCTTGTGGTCTCTCCATTAATTAATGTTGTCCCTAAACTTCCTTCTTTTTTATGGGCAATTTCTATATCAAGATCGTATTCAATAATATTGACAATCTCTTCTATAACAAGACCCATAGCGTATCCACAATCAGAGAAAATAAGCATGGGCATGCTCACAGATTTATTACGTTTAATCTGTTCAGCACTCCACGATCCTGAAAATCGTGTCACAGGCAAAAGATGTTCTTGATACCTTATCAGCCATGTATCATTCACATTTTCTAGTTGATCCACACATACTTCAGCAATTCTTGAAACCAATGCTAAAGGAACAGCAAAATTTTGATTTTGATCTTTAAACAATAACAATAGTGTTTTGTCGTGAACCCCTTTAGTTTGCGGAACTAAAGATTGAACATTTTCTGAACCATTAATATCTTTTAGCTGATTAGAAATTGCATTTTGATCCAAAATCAAAACAATTCCACCATCACCTAAAATGGTGGTGCCAGAGAAAAATTTAACGGTATTAAGAGCTTTGGCCAAGGGTTTTACAACAATTTCTTGGGTGTCATAGACACGGTCCACAACAATTCCAAATCCTGTGTTTCCTATGTGAATTACAATGATGCATAATTCTCTTTGATCCAGCGGTTTATCGTCCTTTTTTATATTCAAAAGATCTTCTAAAAATATCAAAGGCAACAAGCCTTTTCGTAGTTTTAAGATCGGTGTTTTATTAATAAATTCAATTTTGTACGCCGATCTTTTGCTAACTCTGACAAGCTCTGTAACACTGAGTTGAGGAAGAGCAAAACGTTCACCTTGACTTTCAAAAATCAGGGCCGAAATAATAGTTAGTGTCAGCGGTATTTTGATGGTAAAGGTTGTACCCTGACCCACAACCGATTGCAAATCAATAGTACCGTTTAATTTTTCAATGTTAGATTTAACAACATCCATTCCAACACCGCGACCAAACACACTGGTTACCGAAGAAGCCGTTGAAAAACCTGGTTTAAAAATGTAATTGATGATTTGCCAATCGGTTAATTTTGCTGCTTCATCCGATGTAATTAAACCTTTTTCCACTAAATTGATTTTTAATGTTTCAGGGTCAATACCAGCACCATCGTCTTTGATTTCAATAACAATCTGACCACCTTCATGATAAGCATTTAACGTAATAGTCCCTACGGGATTCTTACCTACATTTTTACGAACATCGGGTGTTTCCAAACCATGATCGGCAGAATTTCGAATCATGTGTGTTAAGGGATCTTTAATCAATTCTAGGACTTGACGATCTAATTCGGTATCACCACCCCTTTGAACAAGCTCAATTTTTTTACCCAAATCTTTCGATAAATCATGAATAAGTCGCGGAACTTTTGCCCATGCATTTTCAATAGTCTGCATGCGTGTTTTCATAACTTCTTCTTGAAGTTCCGATGTTATATAACTTAGTCTTGATAACGGAATATTAAAAACAGGGTCTATGGAAGATTGCGAATATTGTAATAGCTGATTTCGTGTTAAAACTAATTCACTAATCAGGTTAATAAGATTATCTAAAATATCGATGTGCACACGAATATATTGTGGAGGGACATTAACATTTTGAACATTTTGTTTTTGAAATTCTTGTTCTTTTCCGGTGAAATCTGTTTTTTTTAAAGACGTTATAACGTCAATAAAATCGTTAGTCACTTCTTCATTCATCAAAGTATTTTCACTAACGATGTTATCTTGTTTCAAACAATCATTCAGTGCATTGATAATAATTTGATCTTCGTCGGGAAATTTATCTTCTTGGCCTTGTTCAATGCAAGACACAATGGCACGTAAACAGTCTAACGCAACCAACAAGGTTCCCATAATAACCGCGTTAACTTTTAATTCACCATCACGCATTTTACTTAAAACATTTTCAGCCGCATGGCTTACGGCTTCTAAACGCCCAAGGTCTAAAAAACCACATGTTCCTTTAATGGTATGGATAATTCTAAATATGGTTCGAATAATTTCTGCATCATCGGGTGTGCTTTCTAAAGCAAGCATCAGCTTTTCTAAATGAGCTAGGCCTTCATTTGTTTCAGCTAAAAATTCAATGAGTAGATCGTCCATTAAGGATTCAATATATGTTTATTCATGAATTTGAAATTAGATCAAAACTATTAAGAACAAGTAAACTATGACACTCTTTTTAAATTATAATTTATTTAAAAACGTGCGTAAAAAAGCGATGTGTTTCAATTGACACATTTCAAAAAGAAAAAAATGTTTAAACCATTTTATCTAAGAGTTTCATAAAATTTATTGATAAGCTTTTATCTGTAAACATTATTTTAAACATAAATTTAAGGATGAAATTATGAAAAAAATATCTGCTGCACTTCTTCTAAGTGCTATGGTAACTTCAGCTTACGCTACAACATCTACAGCAACAGGTTTTTACATTGGTGCAAATTTGGGTGGTTCAAACACCAATGCAAAACATACATTAAGCAACAACAACGACGTTGCATCTTTGAAAACAACTAATGGAGGAACAACCTACAATGCAGCCGGTGCAGCAGTTGTAAGGCCATTAAATCAAACTAATGATATGGGTAAAATGGGTGCTGTATTTGGTGCATTCGCAGGTTACGGTTATCAAATGGGCCAAGGTTATGTTGGTGCAGAATTGTTTTTCAACGGTGAAACTGCAGATGTTAAATCAGATAAATCTGAAGCAACAGTAGTTAATCGTAGAGTAGCACCAACAGATATAGCTAACACAAATGTAAGCGTTACACAAATCAGAAAATTAAGTGTTAAGAAGAAAATGGGTTACGGTTTTGCAATACGCGCAGGTATGTTTGTAACACCATCCACATTAGCATATGTAAAATTAGGCCTTGAAGGTGGGAAATACAGTGCAAAATCCGATATGACAGGTTCATCAGTTCCGGGAACACCAGCTGCAGGACGTGACGCACAAGGTGCAGATCTTACTCAAGCAGCACTTAATGCTACAGAGTTTGTAAAAGAAAAAAAGAAAAATGCCATGGCATTTGCACCAGGTGTTGGTTTAGAAGCATTTATCAACAAAAACATGTTTGTTCGTGCAGAATTCACCCATGTATTTGGTCCAAAAATTAAATTTGACCAAAATAAAGATGGTTTGGATATGAACGATAACTCCACACAATATCGTCATGAAATTAAAGTTTCTCAAAACCGTTTCACACTTGGTTTAGGTTACAAATTCTAATTTAATCTATAAATTAAATGACTTTAAAAAAACCCAGTCGCAAGGCTGGGTTTTTTGTTTCACTTAAATTTTAAAACCTTTCAAATCCATCAATTTCACGATAGCATCTTTTAAATATTTAACCGTTCTATAACCATAACCATGGCCACCATGAGGTTCGTAAGTACCACCCAGACATTGATCATTACATAAAAGTTTACGATGCGAACCCGATGTTGTACGAATAACCCCACCTAAATGTTTCCATAAATTTTCAAAGCTCCGATAAGCTAAAGATCCAGAAAAAGGTGTTTGCATAATTTGATCAAACGTCGATTTATGTACCCCTGTCAATCTAAAAACATCCCCTACCTTTTCATCTAATACTGGACAATCCCGTTTTTTTGATTGCTTAACATACGTTTGATAGCCACACGCAGTATCTTCTTGTTGTAAGAAAACGGAATCTTTACTTTCTTCAACATTTCCCTCAACAATTTCACTAGCTTTCGTTGCTAACTCATTATCTACAGCACTGTCTTCTATGATTGCAGGCTCTCTGATTTCAACATCACTTTCAACATCTTTTTCTTCTATTATATTTTCGGCAACCGATATCTTTGGTTTAGATTTTTTCTTTTTATTCTTTTTCGAAATCGACACTTCTGATAAGTCTAAAGATTTCAAATCATCGATCACAGAAACTGATGACGGAACAATATGATCTATTTTTTTAGGGTTAAATAGTGGATGATCTAAAGACTCTCTTTTGATCACAATCGTTGTATCGTTTTCTCTTAAAATGAACTTTCTGTACAAATCTAAATCTTGATATTCTTCAATCGATTGATCTACATGCCCAAAATCATCTGCATTTTCAAAATTTTCATTTACTAAATGAGGCCATAAACCTACAGAAAATTGCAATAGTTTCTTGGTATGTAAAACTGATTTATTTTTTTCATCCCATAACTCAGTTTTCATCATATGGAATAATTTAAGAATACAATAATTAATTGTCTGGTAAAAATCTTGGATCAAGCAATAGCATGTTAACTCAAAAGCACCAAGTCCTTCTTGATCTAATGCAGTAACATATTCTGGATACGTCGACTGTAAATAGCCAGCTTTTCTTGCACTTGATTGAAACAAAATTTTGTTATCTCTTCTTGTTTTCAAGAAATCAAATCGAGTCTCCAAAAAACCACCCAGCAAACCACAAAATGACCCTAAATAAAATAATTGACTACCTTTAGTCCTTTGATACAGATCTTTTAAAAGATCAATGGTCTGTATATATGATTGTGCATTGTTCGCATTGTTTTGCAATGAAGAACCAAGTGCTTCTCCCCCCATTTCTTCTAGTGCTTCTTGCATTTCATTACAGTGATCTCTATAAAGTGCTAGACGATTATTAATTTCATCAAATTGCCTACAAACTACAGACTCATCATATTTTAAAATAAATACAGGTTTAAAGAAATCCTGAAGTAATTGTGCATTACGATCTAATGAGGCATTGGCCATTTTGCTTGCACAAAACACGATAAGGCAAGTAATAATAATTTTATTTGAACGCATAATAATATAAATTTTAATTTTTCATAAATTATAATATATAAAAATATAAAAATAAACATTCAAATTTAAAAAAAACACAAAATCAAATAAAAATATTAAGCTACCAGATTTAATTCATTTTGATTCTTGAAAAATTAAAGCTAAAATACCATTATAAAATCAAATTTCTTAAAGCTATGAAATTCTGTACTGTCGACGCTTTTACAAAAACACTATTTAAAGGGCACCCTGTTGCCGTTTGTGTTTTCGACCAATTTCCACATGATGATTTCATGCGATCCATTGCACAAGAAGTCAATTTATCGGTAACATCTTTTCTTGTGCCGCTACAAACAAACCACTACGCTATTAAATGGTTTTCACATCGTGGTCGGGAACTGCATTCTTGTGGCCATGGCACATTAGCTGCAGCACATGTTTTGTGGACAGAAATGGAACGTGAAGTGAACGATATTATTTATTTCGAAGGTTTTTCAGGCGTAATTAAAACATGGCGTTCTCATCCTGCTATCACTATCGATTTACCTGCCATGATTTCTCAACCAACGACTATTCCTGATGGGCTGATCGATGCATTAAGTGCTTCGCCTGTATGCATTAATGAATGTAATTCTGACATTATTGTCGAACTATGTTCACCGCAAGATGTTTTTGATTTGAAACCTGATTTTTCATCCCTTTTTGAACTGGATATTCCCAAAGTTATTGTAACAGCTGAATCGGGTGGCAAAGAACCTTACGATTACGTATCCCGCGTATTTAAACCTAAAAGCCATGAATTTGAAGAAAATATTTTTGCAGAAACCCATACCAAATTAGCCCCCTATTGGGTTGAAAAAATTGGTAAAACAGAGCTTCGTGGACTTCATGCATCAAAACGAGGCGGTGGTTTTATAGCCGTTGTTCATAATAATGAACGCGTTTTACTAACAGGAGAAGCCGTTACAGCGTTTAGTGGGAAATTTGTAGGCTTAAGGACAGACTAAATAATAGAGAGCATCATTGGATCTGTTAAAAAAGTATTAAGGATTAGAGCTTAAAATATTTTTAAGAACTATACCTTTTGATTGATCAATGAAACTGAAATTTTTTCTGATTTGCTTATGCATATCGATTCCCAACCTTTCTTTTGCGTTGGGAAAATCCTTCAAAATGACACCTTATGATTTTCATAAAATCATAAGCAATAGTGCACAACGCTTTTTTCATTTAGGATTAAAGGGTGAAGTTTTAGAAAACGGTGTAATACAAAATGCAAAAGATTTTATGGATCGCCTTGCAATTACATTATCCAAACAATTTAAAATCACATCTTCTGAATCGGGATTAATTAATCTAAGTTTCAAAGAATACCGTCGTGCTCTTTATATGGGGCAGTTATTAGGTATTTTATCCACCCACAGAGCACGAAAAGAACAAGAAGGTTTTGACCAACAGTTACTCAAAGTTAAAAGAGATAAAGAAGATTACATTGCCAATGCACAAAAATACGCGTTAAAAGACCAGGAAGAATATTTTGAAAAAAACAAAAAACTTTTAGGTGCTACCCCAGAAGAACGCGTTCGAAAAGCACCTCGACTTATGGAATACGCCGTTTGGGGTAACGAGGCCATTTTAACAGATGAAATGATTGAAAAATATCCTTCGGGTAGAGAATCTAATCCGTAAAGTTAAGTGCGTCTAAGCTTGGTTTTTAATTCTTATGATTGAACAACCCACCATGGAGGCATTACTAATGGCACCAGGTTTACCCACCTTTACCACAACTTTTTGACACAAAGGATGATTCAAACATATTGCAGCAATTTCTTCAGCTGCCATTTCCACAAGTTCGGTGTGTTTGTTTTCGAAATGGGTTTGAATGTTTTCAACCAAAGTTTTGTAGCATAAATAGTTTTTTTCAGACTTTTGAACATCTAAAAGGTTTTCATACAATGAACATTCAACACTGATTACACATTTCTGTGGTGTTATTTTTTCTTCCGGAAATACACCAATTCTAATATTTAAAACAAGTTGATCAATAAAAATAATCATCACAAACACCTTTTATTTGAAAATTTAAATACAGTCAATATCATCATAATCACAAAAATATTGGCACTATTTTGATTCTATATTTGATCTTATTATGATAGCATAATTTTATGTATTATTTATTTTTTATACTATGTCTGAAAATATGTCACACCAAATGGATTCCATCGAAACGTCAGATTTAACGAGCATCTCCCCCAAAACACTACATAAAAAACTTAATCTTGTGACGATGTCCTGGATCTCTATTTCTATAGCATGGTTGTTTTATTTATATGAATATATTTTAAGAGTTTCACCTGCTGTTATCAGCAACCAAATTATGACTGAATTTTCTGTTACAGCAACAGCTGTAGGTGCTATTTCGGGTGCATATTATTGGTCTTATGTCCCTCTTCAAATTCCTTGCGGTATCATTGCAGACAGGTTGGGTGCACGAAAAGTTATTATCTTTTCATGCTTACTATGCATTTTAGGTTCTTTTGTTTTTTCATTATCCACGTCTTACACGACGGCTGTATTTTCACGAATCCTTATGGGTGCAGGTTCTGCATGTGCTTATATATGCTGCAGCAAGGTTGCTGCTGAATGGTTTCATCCCCATAAATTTGCAACATTAACAGCTATAACCATGTTTATGGGAACACTTGGGGCCAGCCTGAATACCGTTTTTGCCATTGTTGTTAAAGCCTTTGGTTGGCAACAAGCCTTTGTTATTTTTGCAGTTTTCGGGCTTCTTATTGTTGTTGCTGCTTGGGTATTGATGAAAGAAAAATCATCGATCATAACAGAGAATGATAATATTCAAATAATGAAAAAGGCAGAATCAGATCAAAGCAAAAAAAGCTATTTTGAAGGCTTAAAAATAGTTATCAAAAGCAAAGACAATTGGCTGGTTGGTTTATATGGCTGTGTGATGTATCTTCCTTTATGCGCTTTTGCAGAATTATGGGGTGTTCCTTTTTTATGCAAAAAATACGGCATAACAGCAGAAGCTGCGGCACAAGCATGTGTTTGGGTGTTTTTAGGAATGGGTGTAGGTTGTATTGCTGCAGCGGCCATTTCTAATGCTATAAAATCACGTAAAAAAGTTTTATCGCGGTCCATCATTGCAACCTTCATAAGTTTTTGTATTATTTTTCACGTTGATAATCTTAGTTTCAGCGTGATGCAATTTGTTATGGCTTTTGCTGGTTTTGTATCAGGCGGTCAAATTTTATATTTTACCGTGGCTAAAGAACAAACACCTTTGCAATACAGTGCCACAGCTGTAAGTTTTATTAATGCGCTTGTCATGTGTAGCGGAATCATTTTTCAACCTCTGCTTGGTAAAATTCTTGATCTAAGCTGGAAGGGTTTAAAAGCAAGTGATGGTGTCAGAGTTTATGAAATTACAGATTTTCAAAATGCCTTTAACGTTGTATTATTGGCCTTAATTATGGGGTGGATACTTATCCTCTTTGTAAAAGAAAGTTACCAAGATTCGAATAATACACTATAATTTAAATAAGAAAATATTAAAAAAAAGCGGGAGGCCATGTGAATACAATGAGTAGAAAAATAGTTTCTGATGAAACCAACAGCTCCGAAAGTATAGTACATCATCATAGAAATTCTTCTATGAAATGGTTCATATGGGGACTAACTGCCATTTTTTACTTGTATGAAACAATGTTACGTGTTTCGCCTTCCGTCATGACGCAACAACTGATGACAGAATTTATTGTTACATCAACGTCATTAGGTGTTTTATCGTCCTTCTACTATTATTCCTATGTTCCCTTACAAATACCTTGTGGTCTATTGGTGGACCGTTTTGGAATACGCAAAATCCTCACCCTCTCCTGCTCGCTATGTATTATGGGAACATTAATGTTTTCACAAAGTGAAACCCTTATAGCTGCCCAAATAGGTCGTTTCTTACTCGGAGCAGGTTCAGCATGTGCCTTTATCAGCTGTTTAAAAGTTTCTTCAGATTGGTTTTTACCAACACAATTTGCTTTGATTGCAGGTCTAACGAATATGATGGGTACTTTTGGTGGATTAGCATCAGGTTATCCTTTAGCATCCATGATTAACGCATTTGGATGGAGAGAAACAAATTTTTATCTAGCCCTTGCAGGCGTACCTATTTTGACGTGCCTCTATTTCTTTTTAAAACAAAAAAAGCAAAATACCATTGCTTTTAGTAAACCACACTTCAAAGATAGTTTTTTTGCTGTTGCGAAGAATTCTCAAATTTGGCTATCAGGAATAATTGGTGGTTTCATGTATCTTCCCATCAGTGCATTTGCAGAACTATGGGGTGTTCCCTTTTTTATGTCTGCATATAACATTAATAATGAAGCAGCATCATCCATTAGTCACCTGATCTTTATTGGTATGGCCTTAGGAAGCCCTTTTGCAGCATGGATGGTTAAGAAATTTAATTCTATCAAATTAGTTATGCTGTATTCATCCACCTTATGCGTCATATTTTTTGGAATAATTGCTTTGGCTGGTTATTTTCCACTATCTGTTGCTTATGCTGTCGTTGCTTTTTCCGGTTTCTTGCTGGGTGGTCAAGTATTATGTTTTACACTTTCCAAAAATCATGCATCAGAGTCCATAAGTGCAACCGCAATTGGATTTACCAATGCGCTTGTCATGTTAAGTGGCATCATTTTTCAACCTCTGATGGGACATATTCTTGATATATTTTGGAATGGTCAACTACACCAAAATGGTATGAGACTTTATGACATAACAGCTTATCGCATGTCAATCTTAACGATACCATTATGCTTTATGACAAACACAATTTTAATTTTCTTTGTAAAAGAAGCCCCTAAAAATTATGTTGGTCAAAAATAAATACTATCGTTATGAATGAAGCATCTCCATTACATGTTCTTGTTGTAGATGATGATAAGGCCATCAGGAATTTATTGGTTAGCTTTCTTAATCAAAACAACTTATCCGTCATTGGGGCACAATCATGTTCTGAAGCTCGGCATTTTATGAGCATACATACCTTTGATGTTATCATTTTAGATATTATGATGCCTAAGGAAACAGGTTATGAATTTCTTAAAAGCTTAAGAACTCAAAATAACAATACTCCCGTCATATTGCTTTCAGCACTTGACCAGACACAAAATAAACTTGATGGCTTTGAATTCGGAGCTATGGACTACATAACTAAACCGTTCGAACCATTAGAATTATGCGCAAGGGTTAGAAATGTTGCACGATTTAATTATAGAATAGAGCAAGTAAAACAAAGCACTATGGTTCAATTTGGTGGATTTGAACTGGACCTTGAAAAACACATTTTAACATACAATGGACAAGAAGTATCTCTGTCATCGACAGAGCTTGTATTTTTAAAAACTCTTGCTATTCGTATCAACGAACCCGTGTCGAGAGAAGAGCTATCTCAAAAAATTGCACACAAAGTGAGCGAACGCGCCGTGGATGTTCAAATTAATAGATTACGACATAAGATTAAAGGGATAGACGATTCCCATGAATATATTCAAACTTTTAGGCATTTAGGTTATGCTCTCAAAGGTCAATATTCTTAAAAAAATTACTTGATATTTATTTAATAAGATATTGTATTAATATATATTCTATTCAAAATAATTATTTAAAAATGATCAACTGCCTTATACTTTCTTGCCTTCTTTTTTAAGTGCCTGCGCAAATAGAACGACATCCTCTCTTGACCTTAAACATAAGTCACGCGTTCAAAACGTTTCTGCTTATGTTGAAAGACCACAAAATTACATAACAGTTGAAGTCGCAGAATCTAAAGCTGCAGCTTATGTTGGTGGTCTCTGGATACTCTCTGTTTACGATGTTATTCAAAATTCAATCACTGAAGGCAATGCTGCAAAGCGAACACAATTGCTACAAGCCTTTTATATTGATACAAAAGTCCAAAATCTCGTAAAAGATAAGCTGAATCAAAATGTTAATCAACAAAATTGGTTTAAATCTACACCATTAGAATTTAGCAATATGGACGATTCCACCATAAAATCTATACTTGAAAAAAGCACTCAAGATGCCGTTATTTTCCATAAAATTGAATTTAGCCTTGCCGAAAAACTAGATATGCTTAAAGTAACATTAAATGTACAAATGTATCCAACCCAAAAAAGTTCCCTAAAACTTATAGATAACAATGACCCATACAGCAAACCTTTGCTAGCTTTTACGATCCATTCAACCGCTCAGACATCGGACATAACAGATGATGCCGATGAAAATATTGGATCATGGGAATGGAACAACGGTGAAAATTTCAAATCTGCGATTAAAGGAATTGTTGATGATATTATGAAAAAGTATCAATACATTTTAAACAATCCGGAAAAAACAGTAGAAAAATAAATTTTTAAATTTACTTTTTTGAAACAAAATTCATCTACAATATAAAATAATTCCAAAAATATTGTAGAATTTTTATGTTAATAAACTGGATCATTTTTAGTATAACCATTGCTTTGCTTATCGTTTCAGATTTCTTATTTACAAGAAAATCGCATGGTAGGATTTCACTTAAAAAAACATTATACCTTAGCTTAATGTATGTGTGCATTGGCTTACTATATTCGGTTGTCATTTATTATCGTTTGGGAGCAGCGCATACATCTGAATATTTATCTGCATTTTTAGTTGAAAAAACGCTTTCTGTTGATAATCTTTTTGTGTTTTCCATCATTTTTTCTTACCTGAAAATTGCAGAAGAACATAAACATAAAATTCTCTTATTTGGTGTTATCGGCGTTATTGTTTTTAGGGGTATTTTTATCTTGTTGGGATCGACATTAATCGAAAGATTTGAATGGATCATGTATTTATTCTCTGTCTTTTTGATGATGATAGGTTTTAAAATGCTAACCTCAAAAGAAGAATCGAACAACGATTTGAATAAAAAAATGTTTTCAAAACTTGAAAGATTCCTACCCACAAAATCAGATAGAGTCTACGGCAATCAATTTTTTATTAAAAACAAGAACAAGAAGTTTTCCTTGTCCCCCACCCCTCTATTTACATGTTTAGTGTTTATTGAATTAAGCGATGTGATTTTTGCTATCGACAGCATACCGGCCGTATTTTCCATAACGTCTCACCCCTATATCGTTTTTACAAGTAATCTATTTGCCATATTAGGACTTCGGACTTTATATTTCTGTTTGGATCACATTTTAAATCTTTTCAAATACCTGAAATATTCTTTGGGTGTTATCTTAATTTTCATTGGCTCAAAGATCTTTTTACCCCATTTATTAAACATCAAAAAGATTCCTCCTTTTTACACTCTCAGCATAACTGTTCTCATTCTTGCGATCGGTGTTTTAGCGTCACTTTATAAAAACAAAAAGTCCGCAACATGAAAACAACAGCCCATATTTTTCTTTGGTTCAACAACCTAATCTTAACTATTTAGCATTTATTTCCTTCCATAATTACCTTATGTCATTTAGAGAAAAAAATTATGAAATCAGTTTATATTTATGATGGAAAAAGAAGCCCTATGGGATCTTTTCAGGGTCAACTTAATTTACTATCAGGATGGGAAATCATGTCTCATGTTTTATCAGATCTGCATCAAAATACTCTGCCCGATTATGTTATTTTAGGAAATGTTTTATCGGCTGGACAAGGCCAATCTCCTGCACGACAAGCAGTTCGAACAGGAATACCTCAAGGAAATAATATCCCCGCAACCAATATTAATAAAATTTGTGGTTCAGGCATGTTTGCCCTTACAACAGCCTATTCATTAATCCAAACAGATATGTATAATGTTATTACAGCAGGTGGTTTTGAAAGCATGAGTCAAGCCCCATATCTGATTCCCAAAGCACGCAGTGGCTTAAGAATGGGACATGGAAAAATCATTGACCATATGCTTTTTGATGGATTAGAAGATGCCTATGAAGAAGCCAGCAATGGAACAAGAAGATCGATGGGAATATTTGCAGACCAAACGGCGCAAGAGTATCAATTTTCAAGACTGGATCAAGAAGATTTTGCAAAGCAAGGACTTGAAAATTATCTTCAAAATAAGGAACTTTTGCAAAGTGAAATTCATACCCTTCAAATTATAGATCATAAAAAAAACGTCATTGAAATAGCGTTTGACGAACCTCCATTGCGCGTGAAACCAGAAAAATTTTCTGCACTTCGCCCAGCCTTTAATTCTTCAGGATCTATTACAGCAGCTACATCAAGTTCGATTACAGATGGTGCTAATGCTCTAATCCTAGGCACAGAAGAAATGCAAACACGGTTGAACGGTAAACCTATTGCCAAAATTGTAGGTTCATCTTCACATGCGCAATCTCCTGAAACTTTTACCACAGCCCCTATAGGTGCTATTCAAAAACTTTTAAATCAGCTTAATTGGAAAGTTTCTGACGTAGATCTATTTGAAGTCAACGAAGCTTTTGCCATTGTGCCAATGGCTGTCATGAAAGATTTCAATATAGAAAGAAATCGCATGAATGTTTTGTCTGGCGCTTGTACTCTTGGTCATCCTATTGGATCAAGCGGTTCTAGAATTGTTTTAACACTGATCACAGCGTTACGTCATCGTGACTTAAAACGTGGTATAGCTTCTGTATGCATAGGTGGTGGAGAAGCCATGGCTATGGCTATTGAAATTGTTTAAATTATTTCGTTTGATCAATAAACTTAAATATATAAAATATATTTAAATATAATCAAACATATTTAATAAATTTGATATGTGTATGTTTTTTATATTATTTTCTTTATATGTATTCGTTTCTCCCTTACAAAGCAGTGAAGATTCTCCAATCACTATTCCTGCTAATATATTAGCTAGATTCAATGAAATTAGTGAATAACCTCTATCAGAAAGAGATAGTTCTATTTGAGGGCACATTGTAAGATTTAGTAAAGCAGGTCTGAATGAAGAAACAGAAAAAAGAGATCATCATGTTAGAGAAATTGTTTCACAATTTTTATTGAATTATACCGTATCATCGAATAATTTAGTCGATAAACTTCACTTTACTTTTTCAAAGAATGAACGAAATATCTACTGTTGTCAGGTATTAGGATATTTTTTAACACTATATGCACTTCAGAAAACTCCATATATTATTAAAATGTTTGCGTTGCAAGCTATCAATTTAATTCCTATATTCTTCATTTTTTATCATCAGCAATAAGTGCTATTTTTTATTCATCAATCATCCACATTATGGTTAAATCTACCATTCTCAATAAACTTCACTTACCTATAAAAGAGACTTTATACGACATAACAACACAAATTTTTCCATTATTTATTGATGTTCTTCACTATTCACTCGATAAAACAGAATGTGACAACCCACTAATTCACCAATTATATCCGAATGCATATTCATTAAGGCTCAATAGAAATAGGTTGGAGAATTCTTTAGGTACCTTTCAACGCACTGTTGCACATTATATTCTCAATACTTTACAATTTTCTTCCATAAATCTTACCGACATAACAAACTATCAAATAACATCTATTAAAGAAGTAGGTCAACTCAATTTGAAGAGAATTAAACTAAAATTAGCCAACAAAATCAAACTCACAGAAAATGAGAAAATAATTATAAAACGCTTCTTGCTTTCCCCTTATATCGTTCTGAAAACCATTTGACGACTTGTTGAGGAGCCTTCTTCATGGTTGGATTTACTCCACATGATATATTACGGCCCCTAGTTAAATAGGGGCTCTGCATCTATATCGATGATCAAAAATATGGATGGTTTTATTACATCATTTTAGTGTAGTGCTGAAAATGTTCAATCTTATCTGCAAAATTCACTTTTCAATCAAAGCATCGAAGTACAACAAACACTAGTTGATATTTATCTAAAATACAAAAATGATTTAAAATTTTTATGTATAAATCTCTTAGCTTTTATGGGAAATGACGAGCACCTTAATGAAGATAAAAAAATAATTGAAAGAGAACTCTTCTATCTCCAATTTCAACAACAAATCTATACATTCATTAATCGTTTTCAACCTCTTGGATCTTTTACATTATAACCACTACTAGATAACAAGAACACGTCACATTTAAACATGATCCCATTAGCCTAAAAATATTATGATAACTTAGACCGATTTCGTTTTTTTGAAGCCACTAACAACACTCAAAATATAGCATCTCAAAAATTAAATGAAATAAATTTACTAAGTGTGTACACCAAAGAATTACTAAAAAAGAATTTACTGTCGCACTATTCTAATATTCTTAAAAATCCTATGAGTATTCCAACAGAAGAAATTAATCAACATAAAGGTATTTTACAAATCGAAGACTCTTTATCTGATAACATACTATCTCTTGGATACAATTAAGAAGAAAAAGAAAAAATTATGCATGAATTTTTTATCGATATAACAAGTGTGGATGATCTATGTTTTGAATATTGCATGTTTAATAGCATAGAGGAATTAAATTCATTAAAAAATCTCTTGCCAAAACACTATTGAAAAGTTAAACGATACCGATCGTTCATTATTATCAGTATACAAAAAGATGTATGAAAAAAGTGAAATCCAGAATTTGTCTGATTTATTAAATTTCGAATTTATATGAGACCAAATTCAAGTTTATAAATTAGAAGAATATTCAGAATTTCATATGGCAGGAGAAACATCTTCACAACTACAATCTGAAATATTGAATTATAAAATCTAGCACAATCTATATTTATAATTTCATCGCACGTTTTTTTTAGATAAAAGCATTCAACGTCATCATTAAAAAAGTTTAGATACACTTTAATGATAACGATTTCAAATTATATTTCCAAAAATCTAAAAAGGTGAAATTTTATTCATCACCTGGTGACCCCATGGGAACGATTGAAGATCTGATAAATCACCTCGACCACCATAAGAAATTCTTAACTCAGAAATTTTATCCCAATTTACGATATTCGTTGCGGAAATATCTTCCCTTCTAATGATTCCTCTTAGTAAAACTTCTCGAACTTCATTAACTACGCGTAATTCTTGACGACCATCGATAACCATATTTCCATTAGGCAAAATTTGAGTAACCGTGGTTGCAATCTTGAATTTCATTTTATCTTTCACATCGTACTTCGCAGAACCCTTTAGGTCAGGCGAATTAGAAGCACTGAACCAAGATGGATTATTAGATCCATCCGAATTTCTTTGAGATTTGGGAAACAAATTAGGTATTTTACGTTCTAACCCCATTAAATTACTTACTGCCGAATTACTAGACACTGTACGTTTTAATGTTGGTGTCATTTCAATCGATTCTTGTTGATCAATCACAACGTTGACGGTAATGATGTCTCCTACTTTTCCGGCTCTCTGGTCTTTAAAAAATCCCTGCGCTCCCGCTTGCCATAATGATGCAGACTTATGTCTTTTCCTCTCTATTGGTGTAGGCATAGGCATTGAAATAGGTTGATAACCTCTAATACGCGTAGGATCTTGAATCTCACTAAGCTGAGGTCTTTCACCAATACTAGACAGTTGTTCTGCTAAATTGCAACCAGATAGGAATATAACCCACAGAAGCGTTAAATAATTTATCATGTAAGTGTTCCTGAAAGAGCTTGGTTTTCATTGATAATGCGAGCATTAATTCTCTTTTTTGAAGATAGCTCAAATGGAATAATATCCCCTTTAGCTCCCGATTTTATAGCTGTTGCGGGCAGAGAAATAGTTAAATTTGAATCTTGCCAGTGGATAGTGATAACATCACCCTTTTTGATAATTTCATTTCTTTCCAGATCACTTAAAGCTATAGGCTTATTGGATTTTAAAGACCTCTGTATTTTAATTTTTTGACCTAACAAGTAATCTACAGAAGTAATGGTTTGTGCTTGTACAAAGCTTTGATCAAAATTTTGAATTGCGATCATTTCTTTTGTAATCTCTGTGCCACCTGAACTTGTTACTTTCAAAACAGGTAAAAGAACTTGTTCAATAATAAATCCAGAAACTTTTTTATTAGTTTTTCCATGTTGAATTTCTGCTAAAAATCTTTGTGTATTATGAATTTTTTCAAATGATTTCACTATGATTTCATGATTATCTACACTATTCCAGTTAGTTGACCAATGGTCTAGTTTCACACGAAAATTTCCAGCATTACTGCTTTGAAGCGCGTGTGCAAAAATGGTCTTCTCAATATTTTCTTTGTTTAGTGAATTAGCCTGAATATTAAATTCAACACAATAACAAATCATAAAAGCCATAATTTTTTTTAAAGTACTATCTAACATTGCTTACCTCACTTGTAATAAAGAACTTAACATTGATTCAATTGTTTTAAGCGATTTAGTAAGCATGTCATATATTTTTTCAATGCGAATTAAATCTGTCATTTCTTCAACAGCATTCACGTTGGATCCTTCTCGCCATCCATGTTTTATAGCACCTCTACGCACAGTATTGGGCACTCCAATATCAGGTGCACCTGATGCAGGTGTTTCTACAAATGTGGAATCTCCATATGCTTTTAATCCTGAAGGATTAGCAAACGTAGCAATTTGGAATTGTCCTACTAATTGTCCATTTTGATTATCAGCTGTTGTGATATAGACCTGACCATCAGGGTTAATGTCAATCTTAGTTGCATTTGTTGGAATGGTAATACCTGGCTGAACGACATAACCCGTTTTTGGCATCACTATTTCACCATTCGCATTTTTTTGTAAAGCACCTAAGCGGGAAAACCCTTGCTGACCATTAGGTAAAGTTACACTGAAAAAACCTTCTCCATCAATCAAAACATCTAAAGGATTACCTGTGTCTTGATGTTCGCCTTGGGTGAAGTCTCTATATATTCCAACTGTTTGCACACCCATACCAATTTGTGTACCAGTAGGATTTACAGTACCTAAAGTAGACGTCGTCATTCCCACACCACCTTTGTCAAGATAAGGTAAATCAGATGTAACATGATACTGTTTTTTATACGCATCAGCACCTGATGCAGCAATATTTTGAATCTTAGCATTAAGAGATGCTTCTGTTACTTGAAGACCCGTTTTTGAGATGTTTAATGCATTATAAATAGACATTCTATTCCCTTATTTACTTTAAGCCATTCTAGCCGTTGCGTTTCTTGTTTCCTTTTGCAGATCTTCGTATGCTTGAATCATTTTTTGTGCCTCTTCATAACGGTGGGACACTTGCATCAATTGAATGCTTGCTTGAACTGGGGAAACATTTGATTCTTCATAGCCACCTTGAAACAGCATACTTGTATCATCAAGCAAAGACTGTTGTGAATAGTTTCTAAAGTTTTTGCCCTCTAATTTAAAATCTTTATGATTTTCAAAGGTAAAGACACCCAGTTGACCGATTTTTTTATTATTAAGATTCATTGTTCCGTCATTGGCAACGAAAAATTGATCGACGTTACCTGAAATAACAATTTCTGTTAAGTTATTATCTAAAACAGGGTTTCCCTTACCATCTGTCAGTCTTCTTTCTGAATCCAGTACAAATCTACCATTTCTGGTATAGCGAATTCCTTTATCTGTTTGAATCGCAAACACACCGTTACCGTTAATGGCAAAATCAAGTTTATTATTGGTTTGAGCCGTACTACCATTCGACAAATGGTTTTGAGTGCCCTCTGATTTTAAAAATGAAATATTACTTTTTTCTCTAGATCGATATTCTGCTGCTTCTACCATCACCACAAAGGCTTTAAACCCTGGTGTCTGTGCATTAGCTAAATTCTGTGTAATGATGTTCAATTCTTCTTCTTGAACATTTTGTAAAGACATTAATATTGCCTGCGGCTTCTGTATCAAAATCTTGTCACTATTTATTGCAATTCCCATATCAAAATCTTGCTGAAACAACTTCAAAATGATTAATGCAAATTACGTGCCAAAAAATAAAAAAGCCGTTTAAAAAAACGGCTTTTTTATTTTAGATATTTTGTGGGATTTGTTTATACAATAACACCACAACAATATTTGTATTTTTTTCCAGAACCACAAAGACAATCTGCATTTCTTGCGGGTCTTTTTTCTCTTGGTAGATTTTCATCTAATTCATTTTGCACGGGCGTGTATTCACCTTCAGCTGAACTGGACCAATCCAAATATGATTCGTGGATATCTTTAATATCCGTATTCGATTTTAAAATGGATTCCAAAGCATCAGAGTCAGTCATTGACAATTCAAAGTGGGCTAATGCAAAAACAAAACTTTCACGAATTTTATTCATCATGTATTGAAATGCATTATAAGCTTCACGTTTATATTCATTTAAAGGGTTACCCTGAGCATATGCGCGCCAATTAATACCTTGACGAATATGATCTAAGGCATGTAAATGTCCACGCCATGCTTCATCGATGGAACGCAAAAGCAGGTTTTTTTCTGCTGTTCGCATAAATTCAAAACTGTATTTTTGTTCTTTATATTTTAAAACAACATTGAGTTCTTCACGAATTGTTTTTTTAAGCAAATCAATTGAAATATTTTTTCTTTGTAATAAACGATCAAAGTCAACGTTAACACCACAGATGCGCAATACTTCTGTATGTAAACCATGAATATCCCACTGTTCAATTAATGAATTATCAAGAATGTAACGATCAACGGTATGGTCAACAACATCTTCTGCTGTATCATGAACCATTTCAGAAATATCTTGGCTAGCCATAATTTCACGACGTTGTTCGTAAATAATTTTACGTTGTTCGTTCATAACGTCATCGTATTTTAAAACTTGTTTACGGATGTCAAAGTTTCTGGCTTCAACACGTTTTTGAGCATTTTCCAAAGCTTTGTTCATCCACTTATGTGAAATGACTTCACCCTCTTCTACACCCATTTTGCGAAACACAGATTCTAATTGCTGTGATCCAAAAATACGCAGTAAATCATCTTCTAAAGACAAATAGAATTTTGATCCTCCAGGGTCACCTTGGCGACCAGAACGACCTCTTAACTGATTATCAACTCTTCGGCTTTCATGTCTTTCTGTACCAATGACATATAATCCACCAGCAGCTTTAACAGTTTCTTGATCAGCAGAAATTTCTTGTTCAATTTCTTTAATCATGCGATCGCGAACTGGTCCTTCAGGAATTTTTGAAAGCTCTGTAGCAACACGCATTTCTAAGTTGCCGCCTAACTTAATATCTGTACCGCGACCAGCCATGTTTGTGGCAATCGTCACAGCACCCGTACGTCCAGCTTCAGCAACGATAAATGCTTCATGTTCGTGATAACGTGCATTCAATACCTTGTGTGGAACTTTTTCTTTTTTTAGTAAATCAGAAATTTGTTCTGATTTTTCAATACTTGTTGTTCCAACCAATACAGGCTGCCCCTTCGAATGGCATTCTTTAATTTGCTCCACAACTGCGTTATATTTTTCTCGCACACTCATGAATACTTCATCATTAGAATCTTGGCGAATAACGGGAACATTTGTTGGAATTTCTACAGGCGTAAGATTGTAGATTTCTTCAAATTCAGCAGCTTCTGTCATTGCGGTACCAGTCATACCCGAACATTTTGGATAAAGTCTGAAAAAATTTTGATATGTTATGGATGCTAATGTTTGGTTTTCAACTTCGATTTTTGCATTTTCTTTAGCTTCTAACGCTTGGTGAAGTCCTTCAGAAAAACGACGTCCTTCCATTTTTCGTCCTGTAAATTCATCAATAATAACAACTTTGTTATCCTCTACAATATAGTCCACATCCCGTGTAAATAATTTATGAGCTCTCAATGCAGCATTTACATGGTGAACAACAGCGATGTTATGCACATCATATAAAGACTTACCTTTTAAAAGATTTATTTTAAATAGTTCTGTTTCAATTTTTTCAACACCGCTATCAGCTAAAGTAACAGCTTTATGTTTTTCATCTTTTTCATAGTCTGTATCCGCTAAAAGAGGGATAATTGAGTTCACAGAACGGTATAAATCAGATGAATCTTCAGCAGCACCCGATATGATAAGAGGTGTCCTTGCTTCGTCAATTAAAATACTATCTGCTTCATCGACAATGGCATAGTTGAATGGACGCATAACCATTTCATTGGCGTGGAACTTCATATTATCTCTTAAATAATCAAATCCAAATTCATGGTTTGTTCCATAAGTTATATCGCAGTCGTACATTGCTTTGCGTATGGGAAACGGTTGATCACCTATAACACAACCACAACTCATTCCTAAAAATTGAAAAAGTTGCCCCATAGTGTCAGAGTCACGTTTCGCCAAATAATCATTGATGGTAACGATATGAACACCTTTGCCTGTCAAAGCATTTAAATATACAGGAAGCGTTGCAACTAAAGTTTTTCCTTCACCCGTTTTCATTTCGGCAATTCGGCCTTCATGCAAAACCATACCACCTATAAGCTGAACATCAAAATGGCGCATTTTAAGAACACGTCTGGACGCTTCTCTAACAACAGCAAATGCTTCGGGAAGTATGGAATCTAACTTTGCCCCTTTTGCAATTCGTTCTTTAAACTCAACTGTTTTATGTTGAAGCTGAGAATCGGATAGATTTCCCATGGCAGCTTCAAGACGATTAATATCTAAAACTACTTTTGAGTACTTTTTAATAAGCCTATCACTTGTAGAACCTAAGATTTTATGTAAAATTGAAGAGAACATTCACATCCTATTTGAATTTTTTATGTATTGTTTTACTATAACACATTTGTTAAAAAAAACCAGTAACAACCATTTTACTCTCGCCGAATGAATTCATATGTTGCTATAATACAAAAATAGATTGAATAAATTTCAAAGAATCTACATGGAGAGAGTATCACCTATGAAACATAAATTACCCCTATTGCTATGCACAGCAATCACCATACTTTCAGCTTGCCCTGAAAATGCCTATGCATCTGAAAAAGCAGAAACATCATTTTTTGGAAAAATTTCCAACTTCTTTTCAAGCATGTTTTCTTCTCCAAAAGAGACTCCAAAAACAGATGCCGTAAAAGTTGATGACGCGCAAACAAGTTCAGCTGTAGCATCCAAAGAAGCATCTGCAGAAGAGTCACAAGTTGCTGCACGTTTCCCTGATAAAACAGTGATTAGCGTACAAGAAGTTAACAAACTCTGTAATGCAGCACCAGACAGTTTGCAAAATCAATATCCACAAGCAAAAATTTATCAACTCATGCTTATGCAATTGGTTACATCAAAGTTATTAAATGATGCCGCAATCCATGAAGGTATCGATAAATCTGATGATTTCACCAAAAAAAGCCAAGATGCTCATAATGTTGTCAAAACACAATTAGTGTTAACTCAAGAAATCGACAAAATTTTGACAGACGCTGTTCTTAAAGAACAGTATGATGACTTTGTCAAAGTAATGCCAAAAGAAGATGAATATCAAATTCAGCACATTTTGTTTAATGACGAAGAAAAGGCTAATGAAATTCTCAAAAGATTGAAAAAGTTTAAAGGCGAAATGTTTAAAAAAGAATTTTCTGATGCTGTACAAAAAAATTCTGTTGACATACAATCTAAAAAAAGAAATGGTGTTGTAGGTTGGCTACCAAAACAAAAACTTAACAACGAAGAAGCGTTCAACAATGTTTCCTCCGGGGAATTAGTGGATAAAGTTCTTAAAATTTTCAATGAAGGCTATAGCGTCGTCTATATTAAAGAAAAACGCCCTGCACAACCACCAACTTTTGAACAAGCAAAAGCAGAATTAAGGCAAGTGATACTTCCTCAATATGCACTACAAGTTATTGAAAAACTTCGCAAAGACATGGGTGTTACTCTCACAGGTTTAGATAAACAACACATGGAACTTCCTGCATTGCCACCTATGCCAAAGCTTGGTGCAGATCCAAAAAATCTTCCTGAAATGCCAAAACCAAAAGATTTTTCTGCTGTAAATGAAAAAGATTTGGACAATACAATGGTTGTTGCAGAAATGAAGGATGGTTCAAAAATCACTCTTCAAGAAGTAAGAGATTCTGTTGCAGATCTTCCAGATGCACTTAAAGCTGCACCTTTCCATGAACAGTTTACTCCAGCTCTTCTCAAACTTGCGGATATGAAGATATTAGACAAGATTGCAAAGGATCGTAAAATTGTTGATTCTCCTGAATTTAAAGAAAGAATTGAAAAAGCTCGTAAAACAGTTTTAAGCAAACTTTACATGGATAAAAAGTTAGAAAATAGAATCACACAAAAAATGATTAAAGAAACATATAATTCAATTTCAGACTTGTTTAGCAAAGATGAAATGGCTATTTGTCTACGTCACGTTATGGTTAAATCCAAAGATAAAGCACAAGATCTGTTGAGCAAAATCCTTAAAGGTGGTGGAGTTAAGAAATTTGAAGAATACATAGCTTCTGAATCGATTGACGAACAATCCAAAAAGAACAATGGAAAAATCGGATGTATTCCACAAAAAGACTTAAAACCAGAAATTGCTGAAATTCTTTTCAAAAAACCACAAGGTACTTTTGTTGAAGAACCCATTCAAATGGCCGAAGAAGGTTACAGCATTGTCAGAGTGGAAGAAAAGAAGAAAATTCAACCACCAACCGTTGAACAACTTAAACCTCAACTTTTCAAACTAGCAGCAAAAAAAGAAAGTGAAAAAATTCTTCGTCAGGTTGTAAAAGAATCTAAAGTTGAAATATTTGACGCTAAAGGTAATAAAATTGATATCAATGCACTTTTAAATCCTAAAAATGCAGAAGGTGAATCTAACTAATTAAATTCCAGTTAGATGCATAAAAAAAGGAGAACTTTACGTTCTCCTTTTTTTATACGCACTTAATTAAGTTTATGAACTTAACACAGACTGACTTATAACATTACCATTAAAGAATTGGATCATCTCTAGAATAGATTCTACTGCTTTCCCAACATGTAATTCATCGATTCCAGAAACAACCAAAATAACCCCAATATCCGGTGGCAAATTATAAAAAGGATAGCTACCTATTTCTAGCCCCATATAATTTTTTTGAATATTACTTAAATGCTCCGCCATAATACCTTCGATAAGGTCTGTTTTAATTTCTACCGTAAAAATCGGGTTGCCATTTTTTAACATAGGCAGAACATGTTGAAACATGGCTTTCATAACTTTTGGCATTCCTGCCATACAGTAAACATTATGAACGATAAATCCAGGAGCTTTACTAACGGGATTTTCAATTAATTGAGCATCTTTGGGCAGATACGCCATTTTTTCTCGATTGTCATTAAATTCGTCACCATAATAATCTTTCAAAATTTCTAAGGCCTCTCGATGAACTTCATAAGGTAAATCAAAGCACTTAGAGATTGTTTCTGATGTAATGTCATCGTGTGTAGGGCCAATTCCACCTGTAGTAAACAAATAATCACATTTTTGGGATAATTCTTTTACAGCATGAATAATTGCAGCCTCGTCATCCTTTACAACACGCACTTCTATCAGTGCAATTCCTTTAATCTTTAAGTTCCTAGCAATAAAATTAATATTCGTGTCTTGAGTTCGTCCACTCAAAACTTCGTTTCCAATAACGATAATAGATGCTGTAATCATAGTAGCTGCGCATAAAAAAATATCTGTAAATACTATACAGGAAAAGAAAAAGAAACACACTTCAAACTCATAAATCAATACTGTTGCTTTATTGCCTCAATATGAATATTACCTAAAATTTTAATCAACCTAGTGACCGTGTTTTTAAGGTATTATTAAAGAATTTATGTTGTAATTACATTTAGATTCAGCACACACGCTGATGTAAAAGTGTTAACTAATTAAAGGAGCCCCCTTCCATGAAAAAAATTATTCAATTAAGCGCGATGTTACTCGCAACATCTGGTTTTGTTCTTGCAACACAAGCAGAAGCCCCAAAAGCTTCAGTAACAGAAAAAGTAGAAGCTGTTAAAAAAACAAAAAAAATCTCTCACAAATCACACAAAAAGGATAGAGATCTTACAGAAGCTCTAAACATGCAAACAGGACCATATGTTGCACAAGCAACAATCGTTGTTCCAGTTTGTGAAAAAGCAAAAAAAGATGAACATCATGATGTTAAGACTCATAAAAAAGGCAGAAAAAAAAGCCATAAAAAAATTGAAGCAAAGAAAAAAGAAGTAAAAGATCCAGTAGCTAAAGATGAAGCAAAATCATCAGTAGTTAAAGATGAAGCAAAATCATCAGTAGTTAAAGAAGCAGCAAAAAAAGTTGAAGAAACAAAAAATATAACTGCAGTTAAAGAAGATGCAAAAAAAGTTGAACCATCTGTAGTTCCTGCAGCTCCAGCAGTAGCACCTGCAGCTCCAGCTGTTCCAAAATAAGATTTCTAGCTTATTTGATACCAAAAAAACCCTTGTTTCAACAAGGGTTTTTCTTTTTTTTAAGAAACGAAATAGGTATACTAAATAAAGCTTATTAAATATTTATAATGTCATTTGTTACAAAAACCCTTATTCTTTATTTCATGCATTATTGTGTTCCTTTCTGGGTGTGATAATTGGCTGAAAAATCAATTAGACGATATAAATACTACCCCATCAAATTTCCTCCTCTATGATCTTGAATTACAAGGAGTGGAAGATTTAAAAATCCTGGGTGAACTCGATGCTTCTTCGAAATTAAAAAAAATAGTTTTTAATAAACCAAGTACAGAATTTGCCTTGCAAAAAAGAATTGATGAAGATAGAAAACTTTTCCTAAAAATCTTGCATAAACATGGATATTTTGATGCAAGAATTAATGTCAGAATAAAAGAAAATAAAAACATAAGTTTAAATAAACAAAAATCAAAAGTTAAAATAATCTTTAAAATTAAAACGTATTCTCAATATATCATCAAAGATATTTCCATAGAAATAGATGCCCAAGAAAAAAATAGTTTTAATAAAAATCTAGATACAATCAAAATCACTAAACTGAACAAATCCAGTGATCTTAATTTAGAAGATGTACAAAATGCACGAAATAATATTATTTTATATTTTCAAAAGTTAGGATATCCCTTTGTTAGCACTCTCAACCCTGTCGGACACATTAATTCTAAAGACAAAAATGTTCGTATCATCTTTCCTATAACCCTTGGACCCAAAACTTTTTTCGGAAAAGTAAACATCACAGGCAATAAGAAAATCAAATCAAAGTTTATTCAAAATAGAATTCAATGGATTGAAAACGATGTTTATAATCAAGAAAAAGTTAATAAAACCATTACTGAGCTGATGAAAACACAAATAATATCTCAGGTTAAAATTCAACCTACTAAACAAATTGTAGATAAAAGTGTGAATCAAAAAACTGCAATATCTTCCTCCCCAATCGAAATTGAGGTTGAAGAAACACCTATGAAATCTATCAGCTTAGGTGCTCGTTATTCAACATCAACCTCTTTTGGTGGTCAAATATTGTGGGATCACAAAAATTTATTTGGTGCAGGAGAATCACTAGAATTATCAGCGCGAAATTCTGTGCGGGAGCAAATTATACAAGCGTATTTGAAAATTCCAGATTTTCTGCACCCTAACTATACTCTCAATCTTCGTCAGCAGTACGTTAAAGAACGAACAAGATCCTATAAATCAAAAGTTATTGGATCCTATATTGACATCAGCTATAAATTCACAAAATACCTTAGATTAGTATTAGGGCTTATTTACGAAACCATTAAAACTCGTTCTTTTGCTAAAGAACTTAAATCACATAAATTTTCAGTTCAGCAATACGGGCTTAATTCAGGTTTTTTAGTAGATTATTCAAATGATGCTCTCAATCCGACAAAAGGGTTTAAACTATCATCTAACGTTAAACCTTACTGGTCTCGCAATGATAAAAACTCTAATATTATAGATTGGACATCTCAAGGCTCAATCTATTTACCTATAATGCAAGACCAATTTAAAGGTACAAACTTTGTTATAGCGTCTAATATAAAAGTTGGAATGATTCTCATGAAAGACTTTAAAAATGAAGCTGTTCCTAATCGTCGATTCTATAGCGGTGGCCCCAACTCCATAAGATCCTATGGATATCAAAAAATTGGACCACTGGATACAAACGGCATCCCAATAGGTGGAAGATCACTAACAGAATGGATCGTTGAAATGAGATCTCAATTTACCGATAAAATAGGTGGTGTTGCTTTCTTTGAAGCAGGAACGGTTATGAAAAAAGGTTCCCCTATATTAACGGGAACAGATACTTTGTATGGAACCGGTTTAGGCCTAAGATATTTTAGCAGTTTAGGGCCTGTTAGATGCGATGTTGGTTTTCCCCTTAAAAAAAGAAGAATACCAGGAAATTCAAAGCCTATAGATTCTGCATTTCAAGTTGTGATATCTATTGGACAGTCTTTTTAATTAAAATAAAATCTTTAATTCTTAATAATCTACCCTGCAATTTTCATGATTTTATAATCAATTTTAGATTGAGGACGACTTTTCAACCATGTGTTAAATCCTAGCACCAAAGGGTAAGCAGTATGCTTCTTTAAAATGAGATAGGGAATTTCTTTAGGATGCAAATTCAGTTGTATAAATATCTTTCTTCCATACTTAAAGAAACTTCTGCATAACACTTTAAACATTTGATAATGAGAAGAATCTTCTGTTTGGTTAGGGCAAAAATCCAAATACGTTTCATACGATAAATTTGAAATGATAATCACAACTTTTCCACAAACATCCCATATTTTATGACCTAAATAGGTTTGCTGTCCTAATTTGTTCCAGGATGAGTTTTTCAAACCAATCTTTGTTCTATCATTTTCTTTAATTTCTATAAACGATCCAATAAAGCTTTTAATTGTAATGTGTAGATTAAAGTAATAAACAAGGAGTCGTTCAATCTGGTGAATCGACAACTCATTTTGAGAAAAAAGTTGTAAAAAACCAACGTATGATTTTAAGTTTTCTGGCATTTCGTTAGAAACACCAACTAATCGCGTCAACACTGTTCCAAACAATGTATTTGATGCGGGTCGATTCATTAAAGAGGGATGAATCGTTTTTTGAAAATGGTACCAAAGACGTGCGAGACGATGCTGAAAGATATCCAAAAAATCTACAAAACTATGGTCCTTTTCCCGCAGACGATCAAGCAATATTTCGGTATAGGGTATGGGCAATGGACCATTTGCTCCAGCAAGATTTAAAAAATTAATCCACAAAGTTTTTTTCTGCCCCATTACATCACATTTCCAAAGTGGTGATGCCTGAGGCGCCATCGAAATATGACCCTTAATTTGAACGGGATCAAAATCAAAATGTTTGCAAAGATCAAAATCTTTGTGTTTATCATGGTCTTTGAAATATACAAGCTCTAATAGATGCATAGCTTGATCAAAATCAAATCTATACGCCTCTTGATCTAAAGCTTGCTTTAGATCAATTCTTTTGTTCCCGATAGAGGATTCCATCTATAGTACTCTTTTTGATTATGAACGTTAATTAAAACCATCTCTACAAATGAATGGTATGGAATGTATAAAGCCAGATAATTTCGTAAAATTAAAGAAAAGATAAAAGTATCATTTTCTTTATACTGGTTGAGGTCAAATCCTATTTTGATTTCTAGTCCTTCACTAAAGCCTTTCCAAAGATTATCGCCCATGCGTCTAACAATTTTTTTAACTTCGAAAATTTGGATACTTTCTATCATATTTTTTTGTTTTGATTGCTGAGACGAATATAACTTTAATCTGTCTTTCAATAAAATATGATGATCGGGTAAATCAATAAGTGTTAAAAAATGGGATGACAATGTGGAAACTAATTTCCATAAATCTTCAGATTCTTCTGAACAATCGACCTGAGAAGTTGGTAAAATCAAGTTTTCAATAGATTTGACCGGATAGTTTTCATCAAAACTATAGACACCTTCCGATCTGATTTTTGAAGCCTCATGACGATTAGTGCAATAGGTATTTGCAAACACTACTCTTATAGCTGCATCCACGGGGTTCAATTGCCTATCAATGATCGATAGATAACAGTCTTTACCCTGATGCGCACCATACGAAACATGACGATCTAACCAAAAAATTGAGGCATTTTGTTGATGATGTTTTGCCGTAAAATAAGGGGGGATAACAATGGTTTCTCCAGAATTTTCATCGTGCGTATAGACTTTATCTATGGCAAAGATTTCAAAATTCTTTTCTCTTCTTTGATCGGGAACTAATTTATATTCGCTTCTTTTGTAATCTAGTTTAATAGGATCCGTGGTTTTTTCAAAAATGTTAATGATAGGTGTACAATTTAATCTAAAATACTTTGCATTTAAGGGTATAGAATCAAGCCTATGCGACGATGAAACAGGAAGATAAATATTAATACTGATGTTTTTTTGATCTTCTAAATGCTTATGTTGTGATCGTAGAATTTGAAATAAATTTTTAATTTTGAAAAATAAAAACTTTTCAGGAAAATGAAAAAATTCCTTCATCAACGCATGCGAATGGCAACTGAATCCTGGAATAGGTAAACTGATCTGATCCATTTCCATACCATAGGGTTGTAAAGATCTTTCAGGCAAAGATGTAAAATATTCCATTTGATTTTCATCACGCACACCAATTACGGGAACACTATGATTTTGGGCAATTAAAATTTGATAAATCTGTGCGGCAGTTGAATAATGTCCTGATATATGTACAATCAGTTCATCGAGGTGATTTTTCTGAATATCTTCAAAAGTGTAATCTAAATCTAGAGAAAGTTTCAAATAATGCATAGGGACTACATCACGTGCCTTTACCGTAACACTTGTTGCTGATACAAAGTCAGCATCGGAAATCTTTCCATGGCAAAGAGCAATAGGATAGACAGTCTGAAACCTGCACAAAATATCTTCTCTATTTCGAACGCTTAAGTAAGATCTCTTCTTAATTACAGGAATTGAATCTTGCGAATCCAGTGAATGTGGATGAATTTGAACCATGCACATGGACGGAAAAGGAGACGTTAAATGAGGGCTTGTAATATTGAGTAATGAAGACGCAACACGATTGGAATGAAAATCTATTTTTTGATGAAGCTTCGCTGTTAAAAAAGCAAAGGATTCAATAAGCCTTTCAGTATGCGGATCGCCCGAAGCCTTATCAGATAAATCTAATTTACGAGCAGCATTGGGATGTTGCTTTGAAAAAGCATGGCCAGCCTGTCTTAAATAAGACAATTCAGTCTGATAATACTGGAGAAATGTTTCGTCGTTTGAGTCTGACATAAAACAATCATTCATCTATTTGTACAAATATAACAAATTTTAGATGAAATTATAATAATTTATTTCAAAATGTAAAAAGATAAGATATTTATGACATACAAATTCTGATTTTACTCTATTTATTTTAGGAATAAAGATGTTAGAAATTCCACAGCTTCAAAAATCAAGGTAAAACCTTAACTTTAACAGTCAAAGAATTCTAATTTTAGCTCACTTCCTTGTAAACTATTTATAATATCACAGAATATTTATCAAGATTAGTCAGACATAAAACATTTTTCAATATGCACTCTTTATCTCAGTATTATATGGAATTAATGATAATGAATATAGCGGATAACCATACTAGGATTCATAAATAACCTGGCATAATTTTTTTCTCTTGCTTGCCGGTGAAAATCAACATGTTCACAATCTTGACCTGGCGCGTCATACAAGCAATCGTGAATGGCTGATCTTTTATATATACCCACTCCTCCAAACGCAGAATCTACAGGAACAAGAGAAGATCCGGGTGGATATATCTTTTGAATTTCAAAAACATTTTTCTTCCAATAACCTGGCGTCATTCCTGGAACAAAAGGAAATTCCGTGTTTCTAAATGCGAAAGCATCATACATCCTTCCTGACTTTGTGAATATACCATTTGCAAATACACCATCCCAAATATCAATTTTAGCAAATGAGTCCATGATTCCACGAATATCGATTCCATAACCCATATCCATGTCAAGAAAAATGCACATATCAAAATAAGAATATTTTGCTTGATGAAGCTCTTGTATGTATCTGTTTCTACAATCCGCTAAAAATTTTATATTCGGACGTTTTTTTATTTTAAAATCTTCAAAAATGATATTAACTCTATCATTACGTTTTTTCCACTCTTGAAGAAGTTTTTTTGTTCCATCAGTGGAATCATTTTCAAAAATAATTACCGAATATTCCTGAAAAAAAGATCCAATAAATTCTATATATTTTATCATAACTGGAATTTGAAGAGCATTATCCCGACAAATGGCACAAAAAACAGTTTTATGTTTTCCCATTTCATCTTTACCTTTATCTAACACTACTTGATCAAGGATATTTAAAGAATCCAAATGCTCGAATTCAGGGCCATAGTTTATTGCGTTTGCTCTTTCTTCCGCTGCTACACTTTTATAGTGGATGTCCATACAGAATCCATTCACAAGCCATAATAAAAGGACTAAAGTTTTTCTAAATATTGTTTTCAGTGAATTTTCCAAAAGTCATGAAATTATTATAATTTCTAATTGAATAATAAAATATTAAATTCAATTATTCAACAACCTTAACTCTAACATCAACAGAACCATCAAAGAATTCTAATTTTAGTTTTTCATTTTCAATGGATTGAATATCTGAAACAGATGAAACAAGATGCTTATCAACTTTGATAAGACAAAAACCACGTTTTAAAGTTTGATGGTAATCGGCTTGTTGCAATCGCAAAGAAATTTGATCCAAAGACGTTACGCAATCTTTGATTTGATCATTCGCATTGTAAATCAAATTTTGATTCAAATGTTTCAGTCTTTGTTCTAATGAAGTCAAAGCATTTCTTGTTGTTTGAGACGATAACACAGGAAGCAAACGTTTTTTATTTAGCAGTGTATTCACCATAGCTCGGTATAAACGTTCTGACAAGTCATCCAATTTAAGCATACAAGATTCAACAGCAAACTTCGGACGATCTAACCCACGATTAAAATGTTGTAATTTGAGCTTAGCAATCTGTAACGCACGCCCCATATGACTATCTAAAATCGTGTGGAAATTTTGTAATCGTTGTTTTAATTCTCGTCGGTGGGGCGTTACAATTTCAGCAGCACCTGTAGGTGTTGGTGCACGCATATCGCAAACATAATCGCACAATGTAAAATCGGTTTCGTGCCCCACAGCAGACACTGTAGGAATAGTACTTTGATACAAAGACTCTATAAGGCCTTCATCATTGAAAGACCATAAATCCTCAAAACTACCGCCTCCCCTTGCAATGATAATAACATCAGGTCGCATGGATTGCGGCAAAGCATTCATACCTTTTACAGCGGCAGATAATTCTTGTGCAGATGTAGTACCTTGAACATTTGCTGGCCACAGAACTACTTCACAAGGATAACGATCTTGTATGCGGTGCAATATGTCTTGAATGACGGCACCTGTAGGTGACGTTATAACACCAATTCTTTGTACATATTTTGGCAAAGGTCTTTTTTGTTTAAAATAGCCAATCTCTTCAAATTTTTTACGACGTTCTAAAAATAAGTTAAACAAATCACCTTGACCAAATAGTTCTAAGCCATCTACGACAATTTGATATTTTGAACGACCAGGATAGGTTGTAATTCGCCCTGTGGCATAAACAGATAATCCATCTGATAATGCAAATGTAACAACTGTGCCTCTCCACATCACGGCATCGATCAAAGCGTCGGCATCTTTCAATGAAAAATAAGAATGACCCGATGAATGTTTTTTAAAACCTGAAATTTCTCCTTGAATTTTGACACGAAAAAAACGTTCTTCAACGCATTTTTTCAACGCAAAGCTTAAAGACGATACAGTATAAACATTCTCTTTTTCTTTTAAAGCAAAAGTCATCATTTTAATAAAAATAAAATCTATATAATAAAATAAATGAAAATACTAAAAAATCATAGACATTTCTTGATTAAAGTTTAAAATGTAAGCCTTACAATACTGAATTTAGGCTCTCTATGAAATTTCTCGACGAATGCAAAATTTTTATACAATCAGGTCACGGCGGCGCTGGTTGTATAAGTTTCAGACGTGAAAAATTTATTGAGTACGGTGGCCCCGATGGTGGCAATGGTGGCAAAGGCGGATCTGTTTATATTACTGCTGTACAAAATCTAAACACTCTTATCGATTTTCGATATAAACAACACTTCAAAGCACAAACAGGTCATCATGGAATGGGCGCCAATAGAACAGGCCCTCATGGAGAAGATATTATTCTCAATGTTCCCGTTGGCACACAAATTTTTGAAGATGACAAAGAAACATTAATCAAAGACATGCTGATTCCTAATGAAACCTTTGTCATTCTTAGAGGTGGTGATGGTGGATTTGGAAACGCACATTATAAAACATCAACCAATCAAGCACCTCGTAAATCGACCCCAGGTTGGCCAGGAGAAGAAAAATGGATTTGGCTCCATCTTAAACTAATTGCAGACGTAGGACTTATCGGTCTTCCTAACGCTGGAAAATCTTCCTTCCTGTCTGTCGCAACACGCGCAAAGCCTAAAATTGCAGACTATCCTTTCACAACTCTTAATCCACAACTTGGCGTTGTTTCAGCCTATGACAAAGAATTCGTATTAGCTGATATTCCAGGTCTTATCGAAGATGCCCACCTTGGACATGGTTTAGGAACAAGATTTTTAGGACACATCGAACGTTGCGAAACACTAATACATTTAATTGATTGTACCAGCGAAACCATCATTGCCGATTATGGAATTGTTCGAAAAGAACTAGAATGTTATGACGAAACGCTTTCAAAAAAACAAGAAATTATAGTACTTAATAAATCTGACCTTTTGTTGGATGAAGAACTTGATGAAAAAATTGCTGAACTAAAAAAACTTTTACCGGGTTGTACCATTTTAACCTGTTCAACGGCTACTCGACAGGGTGTCAAAAGTGTTCTTGAAAAAGCATATAACAATTTAAACAAAAAAGAAGACTTTTAAATCATAAGATAAACCTTAGACACACGCCTGTTTTTATGGAAAACAAAAATAAAAAATTAGTTCAATCACCTGAAGAAGCCATTCAATATTTACTAGAATGGATAGGTGAAAATCCTAGTCGCGAAGGGTTAAAACAAACACCAGCAAGACTGATGCGTGCTTATCAAGAATACTTTAAGGGGTACAGGGAAAATCCAGCTGACTATCTGCTTACTCATTTTGAAGAAGTCGAAGGATACCGTGAACCTGTTCTTTTAAAAGGGATCACTTTTTATTCTCATTGCGAACATCATATGGCACCCATTCATGGCATTGTTAATATAGCCTATATACCTAATAAAAAAATTGTAGGCATTAGTAAACTGGCCCGCGTTGTTGAATCTTTTGCTAGACGATTACAAATACAAGAAAAAATGACAGTACAAATTGCAAATTGCATTCAAGAAACACTTGAACCTTTAGGTGTTGCTGTAAATATTAGTGGAGTGCATCATTGCATGTTAGGTCGGGGAGTTAATCTTAAAAGCACAACGCTAATAACAAACCATTTTACCGGGCTTTATCAAAACGATGATGCTGTTAAAAATGATTTCAAGATGCAGTGCTAAGTAACCCTGCATTACAATAAATCTCAATATTACATAGATTATCCATTACATCAATTATGGGTTGATATCATCGTTCAAAATAATTATAATGAACAAAACATTAATCACAAGGTATATATGAAATTATCAAAGGTTTATTTATTAGCCCAAAGCATTATAACATTTACTTCTCACTTATGTGCATCTGAATTGCTAGAAATTATCCCATCTAAACAATCAAACGTAATCCTTAATATTTGGAATCACGATGTCGGCCCAGTTAAGGGAGGAAGGTTTATGGAAGATCAAACCGTTGTAAGAGATCATATTGTTGGCAAGCAATGCGGAAGCGGCCTTTTCCAAATCCCAAAATATCGCAATGAAAAAAAGGAATTATGTATAGATGAAGGGGGCTTCCCTCTCTTTGATATAAAAATTTCAGTGAAAGTTATAAAAACAGATGGTACAATAATGCCCATACTTCTTAGTCAAAAATTAAAACTTCCTGGTGAATGTACTAGCATAGATACAGGATTGCATAGATCATCCATAAGGCATATTAAAGCTGTATTAAAAGCTTTTTTCCACGGTTTTACGACAAGTGGAGGACGTGTTTGGACACCTCTTTATAAAATGGACATTAGTGAAGAAGTTATGGTTGCTCAACGTAAAATTGAAACTGATTCGACGATAAATCTTGTCGCTTCATGGCCTTCAGAAATAATAGGGCATGACTTAGAAGCTCTGTTATTTTTAGAACACTCCCCTAACTATGAACCAATGATTACATCGAGAGATCAATTAGATCCTCAATGGAAAAAGACTTTAGGTCTTTACGTTCATAACGAAGATCCTTATGCAGGCTATGGTATATGTTTTCCAACGAAAGATTTCAATAGATCCCATGAAGGAGGAACAAAAGCTGTTGATTATTATAAATTAGGAACAGATTTTGAATTTTATGCTGGTCATAGTTTAGATACAAATCCTTATCCTAAAAATTATCAAGAGTGGGAAGAAATGGTTCAACAATATAAAAGAGATAAAGATAACGGGAAAAGTAGCTAAGAGAAATATTGTAGTAACCGCGATAGATTAAAAATCTCATAAAAAAAACAAAGCTTTGATACACAATCAACCAAAGCTTTATTTGTATAAGCATCTAAAACTTTATGCTTTTTTTCAAATTTTTCCGCATCAAAATCACTGACGAGAGAGAACCATAAAAAAAACGTAGTCAAACAACAATATTAAGCTTTTTAATGCAAATGTGTGTTTAAGTGTTTGAATCACTATTAAAACGATTTTACCAACTCCAGAGCTACAAAAAAAACAATTTTTCACCTTCTAGGCAGATATCAAAAATCAATAACTTTAATACCTGTCATTAAAATTTCTATTTCTGTTGATTGCTTTATAAAGGTCGAACGCAAACGATGTATAGGCATAAAACTTATTGCATCAATATGACCACTGCTGTAGACGATTTTCTCCAACGAAATTCATGACACAGCCCAATGTGCCCTTACCAACAGGCATAGAAATGGGTTTTTCCAAATCATAATCTTTGGTTTCTCTAGAAAGATCCTCTGTAAAATTTAAAGCTAAACAATTGCAAATTGGATTCAAGAAACGCTTGAACCTTTAAGTGTTGCTGTACACATTAGTGGAGTGCATCATTGCATGTTAGAAAGCACCGCCCTTGTCACTTATCATTTCATAGGAGTTTATCATGAGTCACATGTATTAAAAAATGATTTTAAAAACATCATTTCTTAAAAAACTTATAATTCAAGATTTTTTATAACTTAATCTCTCGTACGCTGTGATCTGGGATACTAAAGAAATCAAACTCTCTATTTTTTTCTCGCATAAATAACGCCACCACCAAGAATATTTTTTGATATAAGCTCAAAAATCCCATCAAAAGTCTTTTTAACTTTATTATAATCTTCTACAGAAAAATGTTGCTTTAAAGCAACTTCTTGTTCAACTAATTTCTTTAACACATCATCATACCAAACATAATACTGATCTGTGATATCTTCAATTTCTAATACTTCCCAATTGTTATCAGCTAAATGAATCTCCAAAGTATCTTGAAATAGTGGATACATATGTTTTTCAGCCAAATCAAAAATCGGAAAAGCTTTAATATCTTGATTACAGGTATAATCAAATATTGCCAATATGGCTCCTGGTTTAGCTATATGGGATAAAGAATGTAAAAGTGAACTCTTATTTTCTATAGCGTACGCAACATTAAAAAGAGTCAAAAAATCAAAACTGAAGGGTCGATAATGTTCATGCAATAAGTGCGCATCAACTCTATTGAAGTTCAAACCAATATAGCGAGATTGTGCATATGAAATTGCGGCTTGATCTAGATCACATCCTTGGACATCTGTAAAATCCAATTGACTTAAATAATTAACTGTACCTCCAAATCCACATCCAACATCTAATACAGTCGACGATTTTAAATTATCTACAAAAGTATTTGCTTTTTTAACAATCATGTCAATTGCTTGAGCATCTCCAGGATGAGTAAAATCTCCACCCCTAACTTCGCTTAATAACATACGTGCTAAATTAGGTTGATCTTCTTTAAACACAATAATATCACTCGCATATATACACATGACTTATCTCAAACTTAATACAATAAAAAATGTACTTAAATTATCTTCTTTTTTATATTTTTATTCCATTTCAATCCAAATTCATGAAAACATTTTTCAAAAGCATTTTTCGTTATAAAAAACAAAGGATTATGATGCTTTGTTCACACTTAAATTCTTTCGAACTAATATAAACGAGATCAGTACCAGAACAAAGCTAACCAATATTAAAATAGTAGCCAATGCATTGATCTGAGGATTCACACCTAAACGTATGCTTGAAAAAATAACAACAGGTAACGTTGTCGAACCAGGACCTGATAACATGCTTGCTAAGACGACATCGTCAAAAGACAGTATAAATGCTAAAACCCAGCCCGAAACAATGCTGGGTAAAATTATAGGTAGGGTCACACACCATAAAACTTTCCACCCTCTTGCACCTAAATCCTGTGCTGCTTCTTCAAGAAAATGATCAAAATCACTAAGACGAGAACGAACAATTAAAAAAACGTAGGCAAAAGTAAGCGTCGTATGAACAATGGTAATGGTCAAAAACCCTCTTTCTTTGGGCCAACCCGTTAGTCTTTCAAGAGACACAAAAAACAATAATAAAGCAATACCTGTTACAACTTCTGGCATAACCAGTGGAGATGATGATAATCCTAAGAAAAATGTTCTGCCTTTAAATTGTTTATAACGACGCATACCAATTGCAGCTAAAGTACCTAATCCTGTCGCAAGACTTGCACTGGTTGCTGCAATTTGGAAACTAACCCATGCGGATTTAATTAACGCTTCATCTTGTTGAAGAGCATTAAACCATTTCAACGAGAACCCTGTCCACTGTCCAGGGTACCTGGTTGAATTGAAAGAAAAAACAATAATTAATATAATGGGTGCATATAAAAAAACATAGCCAAATAATAATATTAAGCGTTTTAATGCAAATATATTTTTAAATGTTTGAATCATTATCAAAATGGTAATTTAAAACCAGATGGCATGTTCATGCCTGAAGAAGCTTTTGACATTTCTTCTGACGTTGCAGCATCTGCTTTTTCTTTGGCATCATGCATAGCTGTAACAATTAAATCTTCTAGTATTTCTTTATCATCTGGAACGATAAGACTAGAATCTATATTAATCTTTTGCACCAAACCTTTTGCTGTCATTTGTATTGTTACAAGAGCACCACCAGATTTTCCTTCAACAGAAATAGACTCTAACTTTTGTTGAGCTTCTTCCATTTTTTGTTGCATTTTTTGCGCTTGTTGTAACATTTGGGTTAATTGTTTCATAAAGTATCGTCCTCAACTGTTGTGATAATTTCAGGAAATATATTTTGAAAGTGCTGTATAGCAGGATGCTGTTTTGCTTTTTCTAACAACTCCAGTGAACTCTTTTCATTTTTTTCCTTCATGCTAAAACCCAAAGTATCAGAAACACTATTAATGTTCCAGGGTTTTTCATAAAGTTCTAGAAGTTTTTTTCTAAATTTAGCAACAAGTTCTTTAGGTGTTCTCGAGTCTAAAACAAGGGTTGGAGGATGATATGAGACGACATACATATTCTCTGTTGCTTCATAAACCAACAACTCTTCTTTTTTATTTTTTAAAAAAGACAAAAGGTCCTCAAATGTTTCAGGCATAGGAACACTTGATACAATATGAGGTTCAAAGTCATGAACCAAAGATGTGTGTGTGCTAGGTCCAGAATCCGTTTCCTGAAAAGACGTTTGCTCCATCAGTTTAGAATCATTCGTAGTTGCTTTTGAAGATTGGGTTGTCTGTAGATTTTCAACGATATTTTTTCCAAATATTTCTATCAAATGACAGAATTTCAAAAATAAAATAATGGTTGTCTCTTGAGGTAAAGGACTTTTTTGAATTTCTTCAAAACCTGAAGATAAGACTTGCCAAAGACGCATGATTGTCGACAAATCAAGGTTAGATAAATGCTTAATTTTTGACAATTCATTTTCTGTTAAGTTCATTTCTTTGACAAGAACAGGTGCTTGCTTATAACACAAAAGATGATAGGTTAATTCTAAAATATTTTGCATAAAAAGAAGTGGCTTAACACCTTTTTGAAAATAAGTTTGTAAATTTTTAATAATAAATGCAGCATCACCTTCAAATGCTTTTTCAATAACATCTAACGCAACCTCTGTATGAATAATTCCCATCATGGATTCAACCGTTTGCACCGATATTTGTTCCATATTTTGAGAACGAGATAACGCAATACTTTGATCCAACAAAGATAAACCATCTCTCATCGAACCACGTGCCGATCTAGCCAGCATGATCAAAGCGTCATCATCTGCTTTAACGTCTTCTAATTTACAAATCTCTTTTAAATAATCGTTGATCACAGATGTTTTGATATGGCCCAAATCAAACTTTGCACAACGAGATAAAATAGTATCTGGAACTTTGTGTAGCTCCGTTGTTGCAAAAATAAAAATTACATGGGCAGGTGGTTCTTCCAAAACTTTTAAAAGAGCATTAAATGCGCTTTTTGAAAGCATATGAACTTCGTCAATGATAAAGACTTTAAAACGTCCACCCACTGCTTTATATTGCGTAGATTCTATAATTTCGCGAATATCATCAACACCAGTACGACTTGCCGCGTCAAATTCAATAACATCTAGGCTTTTATCTTTATCAAGACTTAAACATGAATTACATTGTCCACAAGGATCAACGCTCATCATGCCTTTTCCATCCACGCCAACGCAATTAACCGATCGTGCAATGATGCGAGCCGTTGTTGTTTTACCAACCCCCCTCGTTCCATAAAGCAATATTGCTGGAGGCAATTTTTGTTGCCTAATCATCTCTTTTAAAGTTGTCTGCAAGACATCTTGCCCGACTAAATCCTTTAAAACCTTTGGTCTATATTTTCTAGCCAGTACAATATAGTTTTGTTGATTTTTCATCACTCAGTCCGTTTTAAACTAATTTCTTTGCTTTTGCTATGACTTGATCAATCGTTCCAACCATGTAAAATGCTGCTTCAGGAACATCATCAAAATCACCTTCAATAATACCTTTAAAACCTTTGATTGTTTCTTCAATAGAAACAAGTTCACCCTTGATATTGGTAAACACTTCAGCAACGGCAAAAGGTTGAGACAAAAATCTTTGAATTTTTCGTGCTCTTTTTACGGTCAATTTATCTTCCTCAGACAGTTCATCTATTCCAAGAATAGCGATAATATCTTGAAGAGATTTATAGTTTTGAAGAATCTTTTGAACACCTCTTGCTACATTGTAGTGTTCTTCTCCAACAATAGAAGGTATTAAAATTCGAGACACCGAATCAAGGGGATCAACAGCGGGGTAAATCCCTAAAGCAGCTATTTGACGACTTAATACCGTTGTTGAATCAAGGTGTCCAAACGAAGTTGCTGGTGCAGGATCTGTTAAGTCATCGGCAGGTACATAAACTGCTTGTACGGATGTAATGGATCCCTTTTGAGTCGTTGTAATACGTTCTTGTAAATTACCCATCTCTGTTGCAAGCGTTGGCTGATATCCAACAGCAGAAGGTATACGACCGAGAAGTGCTGAAATTTCAGAACCTGCTTGTGTAAATCTAAAAATATTATCTACGAAAAACAAAACATCTTTTTCTTCAACATCTCTAAAATATTCAGCAACTGTTAATCCACTTAACGCAACACGCGCACGGGCTCCGGGTGGTTCGTTCATTTGTCCAAAAATCAAAGCGGCTTTAGAACCTTCGTTTTCTAAATTGTTTACACCTGAGGTAATCATTTCGTGATAAAGGTCGTTACCTTCTCTGGTTCGCTCTCCCACACCAGCAAACACAGAATATCCACCATGTGCTTTTGCAATGTTGTTAATTAACTCCATAATCAAAACGGTTTTACCAACTCCAGCACCACCAAAAAGACCAATCTTTCCACCTCTGGGGTAAGGTGTCAAAAGATCAATAACTTTAATACCTGTTACTAAAATTTCTGTTTCTGTTGATTGTTCCATAAAGGTCGGAGGCAACCGATGAATAGGCATAGAGGTTGTTGCATCAATAGGCCCTCTGCCATCGACAGGTTCTCCAACAACATTCATGATACGGCCCAGTGTGCCTTTACCAACAGGCACAGAAATGGGTTTTTCTAAATCATAGGCTTTGGTTCCTCTAGAAAGACCCTCTGTAGAATTTAAAGCAATGGTACGCACTGTTTTTTCACCGATCTGTAAAGCTACTTCACAAAATAATTCTTTTTGTTCGCTATTGTGCTCGAAAAATAATTTAATAGCATTATGAATGCTAGGTGTTTTTTTTTCAAAAGTGATATCAACTACAGGGCCAATAACTTGCGTTACGTGTCCAAAATTTTTAAAGTCACTTAATTCAACTTGAGATAAAGACATTGTTTCTCCATTTAGATACTGTTTGAACCAGAAATAATTTCTATTAATTCTCTGGTTATGAGTGACTGTCTGCCACGATTATATTCAATTTCAAGACTTTTAATCATGTCGTTGGCATTTTTGCTGGAACTATCCATTGCGTTCATTCTTGACGCATTTTCACACACCAAATTTTCTCTGATTAACTGCATGATTTTATCATTTATATACTGTTTAAGAAATAGAGGGATAAACTCTTTATATAAAGGCTCAAAAATAACTTCTTTCATTTCTTTCTTTTCAGAAGGGTTTGCAGGTTTAAATTCACAAGGAATAATGGAGTATAACTTAGGTGGTTGCTGCAGCAAATTAACGAGATGACCCGTCGCAATGCTTAGACCACCAATTTCATTTTTCATAAATAAATCTTGTATATGGCTAGCAAGCAAAGTAATATTCTTTTCTTCTGTTAGATCCGTCTTTTTTTTAAGCTGGTAGATTTCAAAGGGGCTTAAATGAGAAACAGTTGTTCCTTTAGCTAAAATCTCTAATTTTTTACCCAACAGAACCACCAAAACTCTTTGGCCACTGGCTTGACGCTTTTTAAACTCTTCCTGAACTTCTCTTAAAATATTATAATTATAGCTTCCACAAAGACCTTTATTAGAACCTATACCCACTATTAAATGGGGTAGATTTTTATCCTCTTGGAAAAATATTGAAAACCTTTTTTTATTTTCAAAAGAGTTGTTGAGTTCATTGAAAACGAAATCATAAAAAGAACAATATGCTCTGGCGGTGTTTAAAATGATTTGATTTTTTTTCAACCGAGCCGTTGCAATTAATTTCATCGCAGAAGTAATTTTTTTCGTCGATTTAATCGCTTTAATACGATTTTTAAGCTCTTTTAACGTTGCCATTAAATTTCTTCTACTTTTTCACAATGTTGATTTTAAGCAAGAAATCTTGAACAATCTGCGGAAGAAGGTTCATCAATTTCTCATGGTCTTCATTTGACAATTCAGCTGTATCATCAATACTTTTGATGATGTCTGGATGCAAGGCACAGACTTGATCATATGCAAATTTCTCGAATGAATGAATTTGATTCACTGATAACGGCGTTAGAAAATCATTATTAATAATAAAGAGAATCAGTGCTTCTTGAGCTAAAGTTAATGGACTACTTTGTTTTTGTTTTAAACATTCAACAATGCGCTCACCTTTCGCAAGCAAGGATTTACTCACTACATCTAAGTCGCTTGAAAATTGAGCAAAGGCTTCAATTTCGCGATATTGGGCTAGATCTAATTTTAAAGATCCCGATAATTTTTTAATAACTTTAGGTTGAGCTGCTGAACCTACGCGGCTAACCGAAAGGCCCACATTGATGGCTGGCAAAATACCTTTATTAAATAATTCCGTTTCCAAAAATATCTGACCATCCGTAATCGAAATAACGTTAGTTGGAATGTAGGCCGAAACGTCGCCTGATTGGGTTTCAATAATAGGTAGAGCAGTTAAAGATCCTGCCCCTTTGTCATCACTTAATTTAGCAGCCCTTTCTAAAAGTCGTGAATGAAGATAAAAAACATCACCAGGATAGGCTTCACGTCCAGGAGGGCGGCGCAACAACAAAGACATCTGTCGATATGCAACAGCATGCTTTGATAAATCATCATAAATAATTAAGGAATGCATGCCATTATCTCTAAAATATTCTCCCATTGCGCAGCCAGCAAAAGGCGCTAAATATTGCAGTGTAGCCAAATCAGATGCGGATGCTTCAACAATAATGCAATATTCTAAGGCGCCATGTTCTTCTAACGTTTTAACAACTTGTGCAACGGTAGAACGTTTTTGCCCAATAGCCACATAAACGCAATACATTTTATCTTTAGGACCGACACTATCGTTAAATTTTTTCTGATTCAAAATGGCATCAATAGCAATAGCTGTTTTACCGGTTTGGCGGTCGCCAATAATTAATTCACGCTGACCACGCCCTATAGGAATGAGTGCATCAATTGCTTTGATGCCCGTGCTTAGAGGTTCGTAAACAGACTGACGTTCAATAATACCTGGAGCAGATCTTTCAAGAGACGTATAGGCCACATTCTCTAATGCTCCTAAACCATCTATTGGATCACCTAAAGCGTTAACAATACGACCTAATAATCCCACACCTACTGGAACACCAAGCGTTTTTTTTGTTCTTCTAACGATATTATCTTCAGAAACGCCAGAATCAGAATCAACCATGACAATACCTACATTATCATGTTCCAAGTTATAGGCTATACCACGCGAAATAATCCCATTTTCATTTTCAATTTCAAGCCATTCTCCAAAACAAACATGATCTAAACCATCTGCTCTGGCAATCCCATCGCCAACGGACAAAATCGTGCCTGTTTCTTTAATTTCAACCAGTTGATCAAAATTAATAATTTTGTCTTTGATCAGTGATGATATTTCTGTAAATTTTAATGACATGTGCTTCTATCTTTTTTTATATTATTGACAATTTTCGTTTTGAATTCTTTTAATAAAATTAGTAAAGTTTGCATGAATTTCAAGGTTGTGCATAATGCGCATACTGAAACCCATAAGTTTTGATGGATCAATTGAAACTTTGTAAGTAATTCTTTTTTTTAATCGAGAAGAAACAAATTGTTTAATGGATGACAATTGATCCTTAGACATATAGCGGCTAACATCAACATTAGCAACAACGCTATTATATTTCTCGACCATCAATTGTTGAAGGGCAAAGATAATTTTGTCTAATAACTCGAGGCGTTTTGCGTGATTAATAAATAAAATAAACTTTCTTAAAATAGGCAAGTGATCATCGCCAGCATTTTTAAAAACTATCGCACCCAAAACACTTTCTAAAATTTCTATATTTAAAAAACGGGGTAATCGTTTATAGCGTTTTACAAGAACAGATTTCAAAATTCTCAAAGTTTCGTACATTTCTATTGCTTGGATTTCGTTGTCACAAAAATCCAATAAAACTTTCGCATAGCGTCCTTGTTTTGAAACTGAAATGAACAATACTATAAACCAAAATAATACACTTAGTTATTTTTAGCACAATCTACTTCAATGAACAAGAATTCACTCAAATCTTTTTGTACATATCAAAAATTAAATCAATATTATTAATGGTGAAAATGAAATAGAATCACTTAAAATATTGAGCATTTCAAAAAAATTCCACAGTGTTTTCTTCTTTTTTGAAAAAGAAAGATCTAAACAAATGCTTGAACATAAAATCAATGTACCCAAATATTTGATTTTATGTTATTTTTAATATAAAAATTAATATATTGATGTTCATTCATGTCCAAAATTAAAAGACAAGAAAAATCCTATTCGTTTGTTTCTAAGTTTATTTATGATATTAAGGGTTTTATTTTAATAACCGCAGCTGTTGTTATTGGATTATCTATCGTTTTCTACAATGATAAGGATCCTTCGCTGAATACCAGTTCTTACCAAGAAGTTGAAAATATGTTGGGTGGATTAGGAAGTTCTACCGCAGACTTATTTTTGCAAATTTTTGGATTAACATCTTATCTTCTCATTTTTTCTCTTGCTGTTTGGGGAATACAATCTTTATTCTTTAACTCGCAAAAATCTCTGAGTAAAAAAATATTTTTTTCTTTCTTATTTTCGATGCATTTTGGATTGCTGCTTGGCCTTTGCACACAATTTAGTGAAAAACTAATCCATTATATTCCATCACTAACCAACATTTCATATTATGGTGGGTTCATCAGCCTGTACACTGAAAATCTATGGAATGCTATTTTTTATCCCATAGGATTTAAACTAAAAAGTAACTATCTAGAAATTATTACTCTTTCTTCTTTATCTACTATTTTTTTGTGGGTTAGTTTAGGGCTGAACATCAGTTTATTTTTTCAAATTGTATACAAAATTTTAAAAGAATTATTTTTGACGATATCCTATTGTGTCACAACACCTATTCGTCTTGCATCGTCTAAATACTCAGACCAAAACATGCATGTGCATGACGATGAATTAATCGAAGAAGAAAATCATATTCCGCTTAACACTATTTACGAACAAGGAGATACTTTTGTAGACTTTGACTGGGCAACTAAAAATGCTGAAAATTTAAAAAATGAAGATTCAGAACAATCTTTCGATTTAAAGGAAGAATACGAATCAGTTGAAAGTCAAAGTGTGAAGAATTTTGACAATGTCATCAAACCCCAAAAAAAGAAACCCACAAAAACAAAAAATGAACAAAAAGAAATCTTTTCCTTCTTTAGTGGAGAATACAGTCTTCCCCCCATTGATTTATTAGATAAAACGGTTTTACATAAAAAAACAACCGTCACCAACGAATCAATCAGAGAAAACGCACAGCTATTACAAGAAGCGTTAAATGATTTTGGGATTAAAGGTGAAATAGAAAATATTAAACCAGGCCCTGTTGTCACCATGTATGAAGTTAAACCCGCACCCGGAATTAAATCATCAAGGGTTATCAGCCTTGCCGATGATATTGCACGATCGATGAGCGCCTTATCTGCGCGTATCGCAGGCATTCCAGGAAAAAACGTTATAGGTATAGAACTGCCTAACAAAAACAGGCAAACCGTTTACCTTAGAGAACTACTAAGCTCTAATGAATATCAATCTAGCGAATGCGCGTTGCCTCTGATTTTAGGACTTAACATTGGTGGTTTACCCATCATTGCTGACCTTGCAAAAATGCCTCACTTACTCGTTGCCGGAACAACAGGTTCTGGAAAATCAGTCTCTGTTAATGCTATGATTTTGTCTTTATTATTTAAGCTTCCACCTTCTAAATGTAAATTGATCATGATAGATCCTAAGATGTTAGAACTATCGGTATACGATGACATTCCACATCTTTTAACACCTGTTGTGACCGATCCTAAAAAAGCTGTTGTAGCACTAAAATGGGCAGTAAAAGAAATGGAAGATCGTTACCGATCTATGTCTAAACTGGGTGTTAGAAATATTGATGGGTTCAATGAACGTCTGGCAAAAGCAAAACGTGAAGGAGAAATTTTATCACGAAAAGTTCAAACAGGTTTTGATCCTGAAACAGGAAAACCTATTTTTGAAAATCAGAATTTAGGATATACCCCTCTCCCCTATATTGTCATTGTTGTGGATGAAATGGCTGACCTTATGATGGTAGCAGGCAAAGAAATAGAAGCAACTATTCAACGTCTTGCACAAATGGCACGTGCAGCAGGAATACATCTCATCATGGCAACCCAAAGACCTTCTGTTGATGTTATTACAGGAACGATCAAAGCTAACTTTCCAACACGTATTAGTTTCCAAGTTACATCAAAAATTGACAGTCGAACCATTTTGGGTGAAATGGGTGGAGAACAATTGCTAGGTCAAGGTGATATGCTTTATATGTCGGGCGCGGGTAGGATTAACCGCGTTCACGGACCTTATGTCAGAGACGATGAAGTTGAACGTATTGTCTCTTTCTTAAAAGAACAGCAAGAGCCTGATTATATTGAAAATATTACCGTTGATGAAGAAGCTGAAGAAGAGCAAAAACAAGTATCTACAGGCGATGATATTTATGATAAAGCAGTCGATCTGATTGTCAGAGAAGGTAAAGTATCCACAAGCTTTATTCAGCGCCATTTGCAAATTGGTTACAACAGAGCGGCACGTATTGTAGAACAAATGGAAAAAGAAGGCCTTATTAGTGAAGCCAACCATGTGGGCAAAAGACAGATTTTAAAATAATTTTTCGATAAAGAATTATTGAAAATGCTTAATCATGTAGCTCTTGATTTTGTCGAGAGCAACATTTTCTATTTGACGAACTCTTTCTCGTGAAATTTGGTACTTGTCAGCTAATTCAGATAATTCTAATGGATTTTCACATAAGCGTCTTTTTTGAAAAATATCAGAGTAACGAGGAGGCAAAGTTTTCAATGCTTCTTGCAACAGAATTGATTTTTTATCCAAATCATCTTTATTTAAAATTTGAGACTCTAGGGTAAAATCTTGATCCTTTACCGCATCAATTTGATCGACATGACAAGCAGATCTATCATCAGATGAAACAGGGGCATCAAGCGAAAAGTCACCAGACATCATTTGATTCATGCAAATCACTTCTTTCTCTGAAACTTTTAATTCTTTGGCTAAGATTTCAATTGCTTCCTGATTCAATACTTCAGAACGATTAATCTCATTTATATTTTTTCTTATTTTATTAAGGTTGTAAAATAAATGCCTTTGTTGTTTTGTTTTTCCAACACGCACTAAAGAACACATATTCATAACATAGGATTGAACATGATGTTTAACCCATATCAAAGCAAACGATGAAAAACGTGTCCCTAAAGCAACATTAAAATTAGCAAGAGCCTTCATAAAACCAATATTTCCTTCAGATACTAAATCTGAAAGAGGAATATTATAACCAGAATACTGTGCAGCTATTTTTTGGATGAAATACTGATAGGAACAAAACAGTTGTTCTAATGATTTTTGATCAGCAGCATGTTTCCAATTTTTAATAAGAGAAGTTTCTTCTTCTTGATTCAGAATTTGTGCAGACGTCTTCATAAGCAATGAATCACTTTTAAAATATAACCTAATCAAAATACATATTAAATAATGGCGTCCCCTACGGGATTCGAACCCGTGTCTACACCTTGAGAGGGTGGGATCCTAGGCCTCTAGACGAAGGGGACACATAAATTATACTAGAATACATTTAATTGTATATCAAGACAAATATGTTATGAAATAAAAAAAGCATATACTTATGGTATACGCTTTTTTATAGTTGTTTTAAAAAATCTTAGAAACTAACTTTTGTACCTACTATAAATACAGCACCTTTGTTATTTCCGATTGGTGAATTTGCACCATTTGAAGCAGAAGCCTCATAATCTCTTGAACCTAAAATAGCTGTTTCATTGGTTTTTGTTTTCAACCCAGTTACTTCACCAAAGAATGTTAACCCCTCTAAAGCTTTTAGATCAATAGTTGCTGTTATCGCATCAACTTTAGCACTACCCGAAGCATGAGTTTTTCTACTGGTATTAAAATAGCCTAACGCTGCCTTGTATGAACCAAATTTATAAGAAGAACCTATGTTCCATGCTCTACCAGCGTTACCTTCACATACATATGGCGTTCCATCTGCTTCCTGAGTAGGAAATAGAGGGACTATATTTGCAGCAGTTCTATTCATATCTTCTAGTTCTTTTGTATAATAACGAGACTTTTGATTATTTAAATAATTTGCGGCAATATCTAATTTGTCATATCCATAATTTAAAGATGCCATCCATGAATTTGTTTTTTGTAATTTGTGTCTTTTTCTACTTGGCTTAACAGAGACAATGCCTCCACCTGTATCATACCTCAACTCGTCTTTAACTGAAAAAATAGGTGATTCTGTAATAAAGACAACATCACCACCAAAACGATGGGCTTGATATTCACCATCATATTTCAAACCTAAAGTTACGTTATTAATACCATAACCATAGTTTTTCTTGTTTGGGTAAATACTAAATTCATTCCCCTCATCACCATTATCTGACTGTGAACGTGTGTTATCACGACCCATTTTACCAGCATGTGTTGTGTTAGGTGTAAAAGAAAGACCTGCTGTAAATCCATTTACAGTCGGTGATGTATAGTTAATTTTTGTACCTGTACCTGGTGAACCAATAATCGTTGTCCCCTTAATTATACCGTCTGAAAAGTTGAAATAATCTTTAACGCTTCCGTTTAACCCACCAGTACCACCTAATAAATTATAGGCACCATATGAACCCAACTTATCATCTACACCTTTAACGTTTCCAATTTCAAAAACACCAAAATTATCTTTTGATACTTCAATATAACTTCTTTTAACACCGAAAGAACTTGCTAAAGCCTCTATTCGTGTTACATAACCATATTTATAACCAGCATTAGTTTTACCATAAACTCTGAAATATAAATCTGATGTAGGGATTTGGAAGTTTACGGCCCCAGCTTTACCATTACTGTTATTCTTCTGGTTAACACCACCAGCTTGTGCTGTGATCGTTCCAGAAATTTTTAATGCCAATGGTTCGGCAGATGAATTTTTTGTAGCATTAGTATTTGCTTCTTTTTGATCTGTTTTCACTGAAGCAACAGTCTGTGTTAAAGCAAAAACTGCATGACTAGAAAAGAGTGTCACTGCGGACAAGCATAAAATTATTTTTAAGTTTTTCATAAGTAGTTCCTTTCGTTTGAAACATTCTATAAAAATTTAAGATAATTTACCCTAAATACAGGATTCCTTCGAATTCTTTTTTTCATATGTGAGGATTATTGAACACACTATCCTTAAAACTCTAGGGTTAGACTCACCTAGAACTCATACATAAGCAGTTTTGACTTGCCAAAACGTCTTTCTTCAACCAGTTTCAAAAACGAATCTTGAGGTAATTCACAGTATTGATCCGATTCTTCTATAATTAAAAGACCTTTTTTAGAAAAGAATTTTTTCTCTAACAAACTCTGAATCGCTATTTTTTCTAAACCTTGCAAATAAGGAGGATCCAGATAAACGATAATCCTACCGAATGTCTTGTTAGTTTGATGACATACATTTGCTACATCTAAAAGATTCTTAAATGCTTTCACCATGCTTGTTTGCTTTTGGTGCGGTGCAGGTTTTAATTTTGACACATTAGTCTCTAAGACTTTAATCACATTTAAATTATTTTCCACAAAAACTACATGCCCTGCACCACGAGACATTGCTTCTATGCCAATTGATCCAGAACCTGCAAACCCGTCTACAAACAAAATATCATTCCAATGATATGGAATATCATCGTTTTTTAACATTCTACTTTCTAATATATTAAAGAGTGCCTCTTTGACTCTATCTTTAGTAGGCCTTGCATCTGTGCTTTGAGGAAGATCTAATCTTTGTTTTTTCCATTGCCCTGAAATAATCCGCATACTAACCCTTAAAACTTTCATTCCACGCCAAAATACCCCCATCAAGAGAATAATATTTTTTTGATGCTTTCCATATTTTCTGCGCTATATCGCAAGCAGATAAACTACGATATCCAGAGCGACAATAAAAAACGATGTGTTGAACGCCTTCTACATCAAGATCAACAAGCTTTTGATCCAAATCATGCAACGGTAAATGGATGGCATTGTCTATCATACCCGATTCAATTTCAGCATCACTTCTAACATCAATTAACATGTGCTTCAATTCTGAATTTAAAAAAATAAAATACTCTGTAAGAGTTATTCTTTTCATAGGTTAACTAAAAAACTAATAATGCAGACATCTTACTATATAGTAAAAAAGTTCACTTAACAATCAATTATACCTAGCACATAAAAGAATAAGAAAAAATATCATTATTCTTTACTACACATGATCTACGCTCGCATAATGATCACGCTCAAGATTTTTAATACGCTCTTCAATATCTTCAACTCTCAACTCCAGTTTAGAAATTAAAATATTGTTTTTCTCCTCCAAGAATGCTAGCTTTTCTTCCATTACAATTTGCTTTTCAGTAGATCTTTGGCTTCCTTTCCATTTTTCAAGGAACATTGGACATAATAATCCTCCCAATAATCCAACAAACAATGGTAGCACAACTCCTTTGAAATCCATAAAACCTCCTTTTAGGAAATAATTTTAGATGTTGAATTTCTCTCAATTCCTAATCTATGCTTTTCAATTCTTATCTCTATTTTTTTAGTTTACGAATCTGGTATATTTGTGAAAAAGACGAACTCAATATTTCGTCTTCTAGAGTTTCGATCATTTTCAGAATTAATCTTTTTTCTAGAATTGCGCGTTCATTTTTTGTGGGTATAAAAACTGATTCTAAATCTTGTTCAATTTTAAAGTCAGCAATGTGCGAGATACATTGAGAACGGATTTCTCTAATAGAAACATTTAAAACTCCTGTTAGCACAGGTTTAAAGGATTCTTTGTTGTTTTCATTTCTCTTCAAAAAAGCCTTTGTCACAAAAATTTCTATATGACCAGATTGACCAACAGGATAAAAACGTTTATGAGCCCAATTTTCAAGATGAAATAAAAACAGCTTAGTTGATTTATGAATAATTGGCGTTGATATATCCGGAGCGTACTTAATTGTTAATTGCTTAGCATTTAAAACAATAGGAACGGATTTTTCATTATAAGTTTTTTCTTTAACATTATTACATCCTGTTAAAAATCCAATTAACATAGATAAAAATGAAAGAAATATCAATTTAACACCTATATTATTTTTTCGTTTAAAGAAAATTTTTTTTGTTAATCCTGAATCTGGAACAAAAACATCATAATCCATCTCACTCTCCTTTTTTGAACATATATTTAAAAGAGCGGTTCTTTTTCCCATAAAAACATCTCCGCTCTCTCCTGTTCCTTTTTACTATTTTCAATACTAAAGCTACATAGGCTGAACTTGCGGAAGCTCTTCAGCTATACAGGTTGTACCCAACATATCATCTATAAATGTTATTTGATAATTTTTATCGATATTAAGAAATTCACATTTTCCAGAAGGAGTGATCATATTGGTCACACCAGTTATCGAATAAAACTGATTACCTTTTATATCTTCTTTATTAATACAAAAAGATGAGTTATACGCTGCTGGGATTTCTTTAATAAAAGACGACATCAATTTACTGATACCTCTAATTTTAATTGTTAGAGATTTTTTATTTTCATTAATAACCTCTATTTTACTTGCATCTGCGTTCATAAGTGTTACTGCCTTCATAAAAGCGAAAACACACAAAATCTTTACACTTTTTTTCATAGCGTGAATCCTTTCATAAGTTCAACCTTCTGAACAACCAACTTCTTTTGCAACATCAACCGTTGAATGATACATTCTGTCAGAAAAATTATTTAAAACATGAATTACATCATCAGGAGCATTATTAGATTTAGCTTGTTCAATTAGCTCACTTTTGCTTGCTGGATAAAAAATACCTTTTAAATACTTTTCAACGGCTGCTGGACTAGCTTTATGAGGATCACCTCGTCCTCCTTGACTTGTTTTGATACCACCTTCTTTAGTTCCTGTCATAACAGATCTCCTATTTAGTTTGGTTCAACTTTGCGAACTTTACAGTTCATAGATAGTATTGAGCTAAGAGACCTATTTTTCATAGTTTAAAAGAAAACATTATTTCAATCATTATTTAACTTAAAAATTAAATCTAATAATTCATAATATTTTTATTATATAATAATATCGTATTAATCAACAAAAACATTAATATAGTGCAGAATTATAAAAAAAAATAAACAAATATAATAAATTTAAAAAATCTTAAAACAATAATTGCCTATCATTGAAAGTGAAACATTGATTGCTGAATATACCAATAAATTAAATTATATCAGTATATACGTATCTTTATCTCTAAAAAGTCATATTTATAATAAACTCTCTGGGGTAGATCTTGCAGCAATTCAAAATATATCCACATCATTACAAAACGCGTTTAAGAAATACGATTGAAACCTTTGAATATAGTAGGAAAATTTCATAAACCATAGTTGCATCAAAAATACTTGAAGTGTTACTTATAATAGTGTACGATAATAGGGTATTAAGGTTATAATTTGTATAATCTTTGTTTTATACGCGCCCTTAGCTCAGCTGGATAGAGCAACAGCCTTCTAAGCTGTGGGTCAGAGGTTCGAATCCTCTAGGGCGTGCCATTATTTTTTATTTAATTTCATAAACAAAAAGAGTTCCTATTTTATGACAGCCATTAGAAATCTTGCTATTATTGCTCACGTTGACCACGGTAAAACCACTCTCGTTGATGCTTTATTAAAACAAAGCGGCACATTTCGTGACAACCAAAATGTTAATGAGCGCGCAATGGATTCAAACGATCTTGAAAAAGAACGTGGCATCACGATCCTTGCAAAATGCACATCCATTATGTGGAATAACTCACGTCTTAACATCGTTGACACACCTGGACACGCAGATTTCGGTGGTGAAGTAGAACGCATCTTAAGCATGGTTGATGGTGTTGTTTTGTTAGTTGACGCAGCAGAAGGTGCAATGCCTCAAACAAAATTTGTTTTAACAAAAGCTCTAAAACTTGGATTAAAACCTATTGTTATTATCAATAAAATTGATCGATCTGATGCACGTCAAGATGAGGTATTAGAAGAAATTTTTGATCTTTTCATAGCTTTAGAAGCAACCGATGCACAGCTTGATTTCCCTGTTCTGTATGCTTCAGGCCGCGCTGGTTGGGCCGTAGACTCACTAGAAGATGAAAGAACAGACCTTACACCTCTTTTCAAGAAAATTTTGGAATACATACCCACTCCAATAGTTGAAGAAGGCCCTTTCCAAATGCTTATTACTACTCGTGAATACGATCCTTATTTAGGTCGTGTATTAACAGGCCGTATCCAAAGTGGATCTGTTAAATTAAATACAGCTGTTAAAGTTCTTGATTTGAATGGCAATACTGTTGAAAACGGTCGTGTTTCTAAAATACTAGCCTTTCGTGGACTTGATCGTATACCTGTTGAAGAAGCACATGCTGGTGATATTGTTGTGCTCGCAGGACTTGTTAAAGCAAACGTATCTGACACCATTTGTGCCCCAGAAATAACAACACCTTTAAAAGCTCAACCTATTGATCCACCAACATTAGCTATGACGTTCTCTGTTAACGACTCACCATTAGCAGGTAAAGAAGGTTCAAAAGTAACTTCGCGTATGCTAGGTGATCGTCTTAAAAAAGAAGCTGAAGGCAACATAGCACTACAAATTACTGAAACCGCAGAAAAAGATGCTTTTGAAGTAGCAGGTCGTGGTGAATTACAGCTAGGCGTTCTTATTGAAACCATGCGTCGCGAAGGCTTTGAAATATCGATCAGCCGCCCACGTGTTTTATTTAAAAAAGATGAAATCACAGGTGAAAAGTTAGAACCTATTGAAGAAGTTCAAATTGATGTTGATGAAGAGTATGTAGGTTCTGTTGTCGAATCTATGAGTAATCGTAAAGCTGAAATGGTTGACATGCGCCCATTTGGAGCTGGGAAAACACGTATCATGTTCCATGCACCATCACGTGGCTTAATTGGATACTACAGCCAGTTTTTAACAGAAACTAGAGGCACTGGCATTATGGCCCGTGTATATCATTCTTACGCACCTTACAAAGGCTCCATAGAAGGTAGACGTAACGGTGTTCTTATTGCTAACTCTGATGGTGAATCAGTTGCTTATGCTTTATGGAATCTAGAAGATAGAGGTACATTATTTATTGGCGGCGGTGTTCCAGTATATCAAGGAATGATTATTGGTGAAAATAGTCGTGAACAAGATATGGAAGTCAACCCCCTAAAAGCAAAACAATTAACAAACGTTCGTGCTTCAGGTAAAGATGAAGCCATTAGGTTATCCCCTCCACGCTTAATGTCACTTGAACAAGCATTGTCATACATTCAAGATGACGAACGCGTTGAAGTAACACCTAAAAGTATTCGTTTACGTAAAGCATACCTAGATCCCAATGATAGAAAAAGATTTGAACGCAAAGGTGATCAATTTTAAATTTTCTATATTCTAAATTCTAAAAGCCTTAGAATCATTCTAGGGCTTTTTTTATTAGATTTAACATATCTAATACTTTAATTTAAAAAAATATAGTATTGTTTTGAAAAATATTATTTAAGACCATTTAAAATGACAAAAACTGTATTATTGCTATCACTTTGTACTTTTATAGGTGTATCAACCTCTTTTTCTTTAGATCATAGTCTGCATGCTGCTCTAACAAGAACAGCTCAATATTTAAATAGATTATATACTTATCATCAAAGAGAAATCGCAGACGTACCTATAATTCAGATTCAGGCTACAGAAAATTCTGATAGAATTATGGATAAAAAAAGCACCACCAATGGTAAGATAACAGCAAACCGTCTAGAATATAGTGCTTCTGGTTCAAATTCCACTATTAGTAAGGAAAAATTATGAAAAACAGTAAATTTTTTCAACTAGAGAATATTCAAATATCCCAATATCAGAAACCAACAGCTCACAAAGGTACAATATTTTAAATAATTCATTTGAAATAATGAAGACACCACAATTTATCACAATAAAAAATACGACAGATGCTGAAAAAAGCTTTTCTCACTCTGCAATTAATATCATTAATGTTGCGTTATTTCAACCAGGTAAACTAATTAATCTATTCTTATCTATACATCAAACTCCAGCAGAATTTGAAAGTCACATATCAAGTCTTATAAATTAACACTTAATGAATTAATCTAAAGCAATAAAAAAAGGCCTAACACTACTTAAGGCCTTTTTTATCTGTATGAAGTAATTTCTAATACTTCATATATGTAATTCGTTTTTCAACATTGATATTAAGAAAAGCCTAATTCTAAAATTTTTACGAATTAAATTTTGGACTTCTAATTGTTAAAATTTTCTCAAAATCATTATTGGGTACATATCCGTATTTAGATGATTCTACTGCTATAATTTTCGTATATTCATGTTCTAATTCCTTACATTCATCTGTAGATAACCCAAAATCTGGAAAGCCATTTATTGAAAATGAATCTACATCTTTTTCGCATAAGTATCCTTGCGCCATAATACTATGAAATGATTGAAACATATTCATGAGTGAATAATTTTTACTTTTAAACTCATTAGATATATTTTTAATTCTATCGAATACTTGCTCTATGTCTCTGAAACATTTAGGAGCACAACTTGAATTTGGATCATATACCCATATCTGATCTGCTGCTTTATTTTGATAAATGCCAATGCCATGACCTGCCCCTAATTTATATGGGCTATACAATCCAAATGTCACTAACAGACCAGGCCTGACCATTTTCTCAAGTCTGTCTTTCAAAATGCGATCGTTACACATCATTTCAAAATTTGACGTATCGAAAACTTTTTTTAATTGTCCACCTTGTGTATCTTCAAAAACTGACACAATATCTAAAAACGGTTGATGCGTGTATCCTTTTTGAATAGGCTGTGTTATTGATCTAGCGGGATTTTGAATAAACTTTCCATTTTCTTCTAAAGATAAAGGACGTGATTGAAAAAAAAGCATATGTTGAATAAACCTATTAATATCTTCTTTTTCTTTCGGCATCATTTTTCTTGGTTCTTTTTGAAGTAACACTGATAAGGTGCGATGAAAAAAATCATTATCATCCCTTTCTACAGGTATTCCATCAATAACACGCTGAGGTTCATCAGAAATACGTTTTGTATAAAGCCAGAAAAATGATAAACCTTCACACTCTCCGTCAGATTTTTTAATCAAATCTATAATAAATTGAGGATCATAATCATAATTATATTCATTGATTTTTTTTACATCTACAGGCTTATAAGCTTTGTTATTTTCTTTTTCATAACATTCCGTAAATATATTTTTCTCAACCATCAAAAAATATTCTATGCTTGAAAGTATTGCAGTTTGATGAGCATATTGATAATCAGCATTCAAAGAATTTGCTATGCTCGTTAAATTACATATAAGTAAAAATAACAATTTTGATAATTTCATAATTTACACAATAAAAATATTAAAAACAATGCAATTATACATTAAAGAATAACATTAGTCAAATCTTTAAAAAAATATACCTTCAATTATTACATAAATAATTAATGTAATAATTTTAATTGAATTGAATTGAATAAAATGTGCAAAAAAGTTAATCAATCTTATTAATCTTCATCATCGTAACTTGATTACGTGCACGTCTTAAAATTTCAAAAGAATAACCATCAAAATGAAAAACCTGACCAACTTTGGGAATAATCCTGGATTGATACAAAACAAATCCTGCTATTGTAGAAGCATCTTCATCTGGAATTTCCCAATTCAATTGACGATTTAAATCCCTAATGGTAACGCTTCCATCAATAATGTAACTACCATCTTTTTGCGGCCTAATTCCTTTAACAACAATATCGTGTTCATCAGAAATATCACCTACTATTTCTTCTAAAATATCTTCTAAAGTAACAATACCTAACAGTTCTCCATATTCATCAACGATAATGGATAAATGTTCCCTTCTGGATCTAAAAGCCTGAAGTTGTTCTAGCAAATCGGTACTTTCTGGAACAAACCAAGGTTTACCGGCAATTTCTTCAATATTAATTTCAGTCATATTAAAAGTATTGTCTGCTTGATCTTTTTGTTTGATATAACGAAGTAATGCTTTGGCATTAATAACTCCTACTATATTTTGCGGCTTGTCTTTCCAAACAGGTATTCGTGTAAATGGTGAAGAAAGAACTTGATTCACTATGGATTCTGAAGAATCGTGCACTGAAATTGTAGTAACATTTTTTCTGTGCACCATGATTTCACCAACAGTCACGGAACCTAAATCTAGAATACTTTTAAGCATTGCCTTTTCTTGGACACTATCCATATCCATGCCCGAATGTAAATCGATAGCACCACGTAATTCTTCAATAGATGCTTCATAAGTCGCTTGTGAAGGTGTTGTCGTAAGACCAAATACAGCCACACTTTTTTTAGCAATAAAATGAATGACGTGGTTCATCGGTCTAAAAATATTAAATATAATTTTCAAAAAAACCGCAGACTTCAAGAGCAATGTTTCAGCATAGAGCAACGCCAACATTTTAGGCATAACTTCAGCATACACAACAATAATAAAAGACATTAAGGCTGCAGCTATTTCTCCACCTTGCTCTCCCAAATAACCCATTAAGAGTTTTGTTGCCAAAGCAACACCAAAGGCATTTAACGCAATATTACAGCTTATAAAAACGCTGATGGAATACCCTAAGTTATTTTGGAAATCTCGGATAATTTTAGCGTTTATATTACCGTCCTTACTCATTTGATGAAATCTAGCTTTTGAAGCCACAGAAATAGCTGTTTCGCATGCCGAAAAATAGGATGAAATACCAAGAAAAATAAATATTAATATGAGATAAAATATAGTCATAATTGCACGTAATCTAAGAAGCCACTTTGAGTTGATTTAATTCTTCTGTACTTTCATTTTCATCAAGCCTTGATAAACAATCGACAAAATCCTGAGCACTAACAAATTCACGATAAATACTTGCAAACCTTATATATGCTACTGGATCAAGTTCTGCCAAAGATCGCATCACACGTTCGCCTATAGTTTGTGAAGAAATATCAGACTCTCCTGTAATTTCGATCTTTCGAACAATACTATTAACAAGCCTTTCAATTTTATCCATATCTAGCGAATGTTTATGCATAGCAGAAGTTACCGAACGCGCAAGCTTATCACGATCGAACGGCTCTGTTGTACCATCTTTTTTAATAACATTAATATCTCTTAACTGAACACGTTCAAGCGTTGTAAAACGTGAACCACATTCTGTACAGGAACGACGACGTCTAATCGATGTGTAATCGTTTGCGGTACGAGAATCTTTAACGACAGTGTCATGATGATGGCAAAAAGGACATCTCATAATCACACCACATCTGAAGAATAGAATGGAAACTTTGCAAGCAAATCCAATGACTGAGCTTTTAAAGTGTGGATGTGCTGTTCGATTGAACCATCTGCTATATGTTGCACTGTTTGTGCAATCATCTGCCCTACTTTATAAAAATCATTTTCATCGAAACCACGCGTGGTGCATGCGGCAGCACCAAGCCTAATACCTGAAGTGATAGAAGCTGGTGTAGGATCAAACGGGATACTATTTTTATTACAAGTAATATTCACCTGTTCTAAATAATGTTGAGCATCTTTACCATTAACACCCTTAGATCTTAAATCGACAAGTATCAAATGAGAATCTGTTCCACCTGAAACCAAATTTATACCACCTTCTTGAATAGCCTTACCCATAGATTTTGTATTAGTAATAACTTGTTTAATGTAATCTTGATAAGCGGGTTGTAAAGCTTCACCAAAGGCTACAGCCTTTGCAGCGATAACATGCATAAGAGGGCCTCCTTGAATTCCAGGAAACACAGCTGAATCTATTTTTTTAGCTAATTCTTCTTTGTTAGTTAGAATAATTCCACCACGTGGACCACGCAGAGTTTTATGCGTTGTAGACGTTACAACATCGGCATATTGCAAGGGTGAAGAATAAGATCCACCGGCAACTAGACCTGCAAAATGTGCCATATCCACCATTAAATAAGCACCTACAGAGTCTGCTATTTCCCTAAATCTTTTGAAATCAATAATACGTGGATAAGCTGATCCACCTGCAATAATGAGTTTAGGTTTGTGCTCTTGTGCCATTTTTTCAACTTGGTCCATATCTAGCACAAGTGTTTCAGGATTTACATCGTAAGAAACTGCATTAAACCATTTTCCAGATAATGTAACCTTAGAACCATGAGTTAAGTGCCCACCAGAATTGAGAGACATACCCATAATAGTATCATGAGGTTTAAGAAGTGCTAAAAAGACAGCCTGATTAGCTTGCGAACCAGAATGAGGTTGGACATTTGCAAATCCACAACCAAATAATTCTTTTAACCTTTTGATAGCGAGTTGTTCGACAACATCAACATATTCACAGCCTCCATAATAACGTTTACATGGATAGCCTTCAGCGTATTTGTTAGTCATCACAGAGCCTTGAGCTTGAAGAACAGCTTTCGATACAAAATTTTCTGACGCGATAAGTTCTATTTGACCCTTTTGTCTCGAAAACTCATTTTCTATGGATTGAAACACAATATAATCAGAATGAGATAAATCTTGATTAAAAAAGATATCAATCTTATTTTCTAACTCTGTCATGGTGGATGAATTCAAAATATTATCAATGGTCATATAGGCTCTCTCTTCTTATCTTGGATTAATGTGATGTTTGGAAAAATGAGGTATCAAAGAAAATTTGTGTGCATACAACTTTATGTTGTCCGGCATATGTCTTATAAAAATAATCTGACCATAAATGAAGTGAGTGACCCTTAAAATTCTTTGCTCTGAAGCAATGGTGCCGTAAGAGGGAATCGGACCCTCGACCTCACCCTTACCAAGGGTGTGCTCTACCACTAAGCTACTACGGCTTTATTCTATAATATAATACTTAGCCCCATCAAAATCAATATTTTTTAATTCTTACACTGTCCATTTTTTGTTTTAAACAAACAATGTAATTCATTTTTAAATTTAACATTCACGTCTGAGCATTGAAATTGCAAAGTATACAATTGATAAAAAAACGACTATACTAAATTTAAATGATGGAGATATAATGTTTTATAGAAAAAAAAGCGCTCATAAACATTTTGAAATTTGGCCAGGATTTGTCGATGCACTTGCGACAGTCCTCATGGTTATTATTTTTGTTCTAATGACTTTTGTCATTTCTCAACTTTACTTGACACAAGCCTTGCAAGGCAAAGAAGAGCATGTTTCAAGTTTAGAGAAAAAAATTGGCTCTCTTCGCTTGCTTTTGACTGACCAAGGTAAAATGAACCATAATTTGAAATTAAAATCTCAAGATCTTGATCACATGGTTGATGAATTAAGCAGCAAACTTTCTGCTATTAACAAGCAATTCCAAAATCAATCCAGTACTTTAGACACAACCCAACAAGATCGAAATCGTCTTGCTAAAGATACGTTTGAACTTAAAAATCAAATATTAAAACTTAATTCATCTCTCGACTTGTTTGAGTCAAGTCGTTCGGATATTGAAGGCAAAATTAAAAATTTGAATTCAGTATTACAAAAAACGTATGAAGATCAATTAGATGAAATTCGAAAATACGATGAACAGATTCGGAAACTTCGAGAAACTAATCGTGTTTTGATGATAGAAAAAACATCACTAGAAAATCAAAAAAAAGAAGTGTCCAAAAATTTTGATTTACTGAGCCATGATTTAATCGAATTAAAACAGCACAAAGAATTAAGTCAGTTCCGCTCTGAATTTTTTGACAATTTAATTAAAATTTTAGGAAAAAGAACAGATATAAGAATTGTTGGAGACAGGTTTGTCTTTGAATCAGAAGTTTTATTTGACAAAGCCTCATCAGACCTTGGTGTGGACGGAAGAAAAGGTTTGGATGCTCTTGTATCAGCACTCAATGAAATAAGTCGTAAAATACCTTCTAATATTGCCTGGATACTGCGTGTAGACGGCCATACCGACTCTATTCCAATAAAAAATTCCAACTTCCCTTCCAACTGGGAACTTTCAGCTGCTCGATCCATTGCTGTTGTAAAATATCTTATTAGCAAAGGCATCCCATCTGACAGATTGGTTGCTGCTGGTTTTGGAGAGCACCAACCCATAATCTTTGGTACAAATGAAGCTGAACATGCAAAAAACCGACGCATTGAATTTAAATTAGACCAGAAATAGCAATATACTCATCTCATTTTTCAAAAATTATTTATTTATTCATTAATTAATTTATAATATAAGTATGTCAAAATAGAATAGGTTTTATTAACCACGGACACATTAAATATCCTTATATGACACTTACTTTGCCTTTTGAAGTATCAAAGTCTTCATAAGAATACCACATAATCATATGGATGAGTTAATGTCTTTAAAACATAATATAATTAACACAAATCTTTACGAAAAAACAAAGCATATTCAGCAAGATCTTCACTCATTGTGAAATATAGAAAGAAGTATTCAATTTGAGAATGTTTTCGTTAGTGCGGTTGATTATGAACGCATAAATATATTGAGATTATTATTAAATATCTATTCACACCGTACTCTTTCTAAACATATAAAAAATTGTTTTTTTACAGAAGCAGCGATGCGTGAAAATACGGAGCTCCTCGCATTACTAAGTTATAGAAAAATCTACCAGAACCCAAATACATCCTTGATGTCTATCAATCTATAATCCATTCATAAAATTTGAATATTACCATAGCTCAAAAACAAGAGTTAGCACTCTTTTTTAACAGCGTTTTACTTAATAATAAAAAACTAAAAACAATGGATGAATTTAAGTCTCTCAATATATTATTAATGTCAATACAGACAATGGCATATCGAACTTAATGTATGCTCTCTATAATGAAAGATATCGATATGACATGAACATCTATGAATTAACGATACGCTTAGGAACTATCTCACCAATTTATTGTACGGAGGTAATCAAAATCTTAAACAAAGAAAATTTTTCGAGAAACAACTCACAAGGTGTTGAATATTTTACGGATACCATAAAAATGATGATTAGAAAAGACAAATTTATTCGAATATTAAGACAGAACGCGAAGTCATGCAAAAGTTACTAGGTCTAAATAAAAAAAACAACGCTTTTACTAAATTAGCATTGTTCTTTTCCATGCCAAATAAAGCGTACCCTATTTTGAACACCTGTCAAAATATCATAAGGAATATTCGATGTATAAGACGCAACTGTTTCAAGGGGCAGCATCTCTCCCCATAAAACTACGTGATCACCAATTTCTGGATGATACAGTGGTTTTTGGACATATAATGGTCTTAAATCGACAGCCATCATATCCATAGCAACGCGACCAAGAATAGGGCATAAAGTATTGTGAATTAAAACAGGGGTTCCATCTTTTGCAGTAATAGGATAACCATCACCATACCCAAAAGCAATAATGCCAACAGGCATATTCTCTGGACAGATATATCGTGCACCATAACCAATAGTGTCTCCTTTATATTTGCTTTTAATAGCTATTAAGCTTGTCTGCAAGGTCATAACAGGCTTCATGTTAAAATCTTGTGCCTGAGAGCTTTTTATGGGGCTAATGCCATACATGGATAAGCCAGGACGAACATAGTCTTCTTGATAATTTGAAAAATTGAGTATACCACCAGAATTGAGTAAAGAATATTCTAAATGAGGGTCTAATTGTGATTTTTTAATCTGTTCAAACAGATCGATCTGCTTTTGGTTTAAAGGATGATTTATATCATCGCTACACGCGAAGTGAGACATGATGCACATTTTTGGATCAACTTGTGACATTGTAGATAGTTTATCAAATACAGCAGCAAGCTCCGAAATATCAAAACCTAAACGGCCAAGTCCCGTATCAATTTTTAGCCACACTTTCAAAGGAAGTGGTAAATTCATACGTGAAAGCCACTCTATTTGCTTGTGGTTATGGATAACGACATAGAAATGGTTACTAGATGCTGAGACGTATTCTGATGCTTCAAACACACCTTCGCATAAGAGAATTGGCTTTTTTATCTGAATGGCACGTAGTGCTAGTGCTTCATCAATCGATGCGACTCCCAAAACATCTACATAAGGTTGTATGGTTTGCGATACAGATCTTAGACCATGACCATAGCCATTAGCTTTAACCATACCAACAACTTTTGCTGCTGAAACTCTATGACGTATCATTTTAATATTATGAACCAAATTATCTTTAGACAACAAAGCAATAGCGGTACGGCTCATATTTTGCTCCAATGACCACAAAAAAATATAGTCAATATGAAAAAATTAATCTTTTTTTTCTCTAAGTTGGGCTGATATTTCATCTATTTTAGTGAGTAAACGAGTTCTATCATCGAACTCGGCATCCACTCTAAAATTTATTTCAGGTGCATTTCTTAATTGGACATTTTGTGCAATGTATTTACGCACAAGTACTCGTTGACTTTTCAAAAACTCTAAGTTATTTTTTTCATGCTCTGGTTGTGAATTTGAAATATATACAGTGGCTCTTTTTAGATCGGGTGAAACGTTGACGCTAACAATACTCACAAGCCCCAAAAGCTTCATATACTCCCCAGTAGTTTTCGACTTTACAGGATACCAATCAGCTCGAATAAACATTTGTGCTACAAAATAACGAATTTCTGAAGAGACTTTTTCTTGTCTATGACTCTGTGCTTTTTTTGGTATAAAGAGTTGCAAATTTAACATACTATTTTAGAAACTTTCTATATTACAAGCTTACGAGCAGTTTTTTCAATTTCAAAACATTCAATAATATCACCGACTTTGATATCATCATATTTATCAAGCACGATACCACATTCGTAAGATTCTTTAGCTTCCTTAACTTCGTCTTTGAAACGTCGTAAGGAAGATAGTTCACCTTCATAAATCACGACGTTATCGCGTAGTAATCGTATTTTAGCGCCACGCTTAACGATACCATCTAACACATACGAACCAGCAACTTTTCCATCTACTTTTGAAATAATGAATACGTTTCTAACTTCAGCTGAACCTAAATATTTTTCGCTTAAGTCAGGAGATAATAATCCACCAAGCAAAGCTTTAACTTCATTTAACATATCATAGATAACACCGTAATAGCGTATCTCTATACCTTCACGTTTTGCAAAGTCACGAGCCTGAGGTGTTGCACGAATGTTAAATCCTATGATAACGCCACCAGAAGCTTTAGCAAGAATAACATCACTTTCACTGATAGCACCAACTGCACCATGAAGAACTCTTGTTGAAACTTCATCATTTTTCATCTTTGAAAGACTCGTCATGATAGCTTCTAAAGAACCTTGAACGTCAGCTTTAATAACCATAGGCAGTTCTTTAATGTCACCAGCAACAATTTTAATCATGATATTTTCCATGCTACCTTTGGTTTTCAAAATGGTTAGCTTTTCTCTAATTTTGTGTTTTCTGTACTCTGCAATTTCACGTGCTTTTTGTTCATTTTCTACAACAAAAAATTCATCACCTGCGCAGGGAACATCGTTAAATCCGAGAATAACAACTGGTTCTGATGGGTACGCTACTGTAATGTTTTTTCCATGGTCATTAACCATAGCCTTTACACGACCCCATTCTGCACCAGCAAGGAATACATCTCCAATTTTTAGAGTTCCTTTTTGAACCAAAATGGTTGCAACTGGACCACGTCCTTTGTCAATTTCAGCTTCAACAACTGCACCTACAGCGGTCCTATTAGAGTTTGCTGTAAGTTCTAGAATTTCTGCTTGAAGCAAGATCATTTCTTCTAATTTGTCTAAGTTTATATTCTGTTTTGCAGACACTTCAACACACATGACGTCGCCACCAAATTCTTCGGCAACGATACCGTGATTCAAAAGTTCACTACGTACGCGTTGTGCGTCAGCACCTGGTTTATCCATTTTGTTGATTGCAACAATAATAGGAACATTACCTGCCTTTGCATGACTAATGGCTTCAATTGTTTGCAACATGATGCCGTCATCAGCGGCTACAACAATAATCACAATATCAGTAACGTTAACACCGCGTGCTCTCATTTCACTAAATGCTGCATGTCCTGGAGTATCTATAAATGTAATTTTTTTACCCGATGACATTGTAACCTGATAAGCACCGATATGCTGGGTAATACCACCAACTTCACCACTTACGACGTCTGTTTTTCTTAAGGCATCAAGCAATGATGTTTTACCATGATCAACGTGTCCCATAACCGTAACAACAGGGGCTCTTGATATCATGTCAACATCTTGATCTTGATATTCACCTAAACCAATTTCAATATCGGAATCAGCAACGCGTTTAGCGTGATGGCCAAACTCTTGGCAAATGAGTTCAGCTGTATCGGCATCCAAAATTTGATTAATTGTAGCCATAACGCCTAACTTCATCAAAGACTTTACAACTTCACCACCTCTGACAGCCATCCTGTTAGCTAAATCACCAACGGTAATGGTTTCAGGGATAATAACTTCTCTTTGAATTTTTGCTGAATCAAGTTGATTTTGCGTACTCTTTTTTTGATGCTTTTGTCTTGCTCTTCTAACGGCAGCTAATGATCTTGATCTAACTTCATCTTCATCATCTAACACACGTTTTAAAACATTACGATGCAGTTTTCTTGGTGCATCGGCACTAACTTTTTCTTTAACAACACCTTTTTTATTATCAACTTTAAACTCTACACTTTGTTGATCATCATCAATTGTTTTCTTTTTTGTTTTAATTCCAGTGCGATGTTCGCCCCTGTTTTTATCCAAAACGGCATCGATAACTATTGAGTCAGCAGATCCAATGGGTGTTGTCCCTGTCTTTGGACCATAAGTACTGGACCTTAAAATGATAGGTTTAATCCCATCTTTAAATGGAGGTCTCGGAGCATCAATTCTTTTCTTATGAGGAAAAGGAGCACTATCACTGTATGTTTTAGGACCTTTGGAAAAATCTTGAGTTATTTCCTTTTTAGGATAACTGCTCAATATTATTGGCGCGTTTTTTTCAAATACTGGTTTTTCGCGATATTTTTTTTCATACTTCAAACCATCTTCTATCACAACTTTTTTAACTTCGTCCTTAGGAAAGCGGGATTCAGGTTGTTTACTTTGCACAACTAGATCAGATACTGTGATTTCAACATTTTGTTGTTGCACTGTAGTATTGATGTCTGTAAAAACACTGTCGGAAGATACAGCTTCAGAAACAACACTAGACTCTTGACTTGCAACCAAGGCTGCATCACTCAAACTTTTTTGAAGTATTAACTTCAGTCTTTCTTCTTCTTTTTGACGAATCATCGATTCTTTCAAAACCTGAATTCTAACATCTAATTCATTGGCTGTTAAATCGATTGAAGAATCTTTAACTCTACCTTTTGAAGGATTAGTATCGTTTCTTTTATCTTTTGTATAGGGAGTTTTGTTTGAATCAAACCGTTTTCTTTTAACCTCAACCTCTATGGTTTTGGTTTTACTTCTTTGACCCATTTGCTGTTGAACTCTTTCTTTATCCAAAGGATTCTTTGCATGCAAAGTCTTTGTAGATAAAGTAAGAGTGCTCTTTGAAGCGTTCTCACCTAAGGTTTTATTATCATTTTTATCGTTCATTCTTATCAACCGATCGTATATATTTTCTTAATCAAACCAATTCTCGCGGGCCTTCATGATTGCTGAATCTAATTCTTTACGTGTCATGGGCACGTCACCAATCATTTCAATAACCTCATCAGAAGACAAGTCTGCAAAATCTTCAAGTTTTTTAACACCTGCTTTAGCTAGAGCAGCAACAACTTTTGCAGGAAGCAGATCGAGGTAAGCTAAAGATTCTTCAACGCCTTTTGCAACACATTCTTCAAGCAATTTTGCATCCATATTATCTAATGCTTTTTGAGAACGATGAATAAGCTCTGTAGCGATATCTTCGTCCAAACCTTCAATATCACCCATATCACTTGCCTCACACATAGCCAGATCTTCTAGAGAGCAAAACCCTTCAACAACAAGAAGTTGCGCCAGTGTTTCATCAACATCAAGATTTTCAATAAAGAGGTTTGTTTGTCTTTCAAAATCCTTTGCTCTGCGCTCACTATCTTCTTCTTCAGTTGTAATATCAATATGCCATCCTGTTAACTGAGAAGCTAACCTAACATTTTGACCACGACGACCAATTGCAAGACTTAAATGTGACTGAGGAACAACAACCGTTACTCTTTTAGTTTCTTCATCCATCATTACGCGAACAACATCAGACGGAGATAATGCGTTAACAATAAACGTTGCAGGGTCTTCAGACCACATTACGATATCAACTTTTTCACCACCAAATTCATTAGAAATAGATTGTATGCGAGAACCTCTAACACCTACACACGAGCCAACGGGGTCAATGGAAGTATCATCAGTGAATACAGCAACTTTTGCGCGACTTCCTGGATCACGTGAAACGCTTTTAATCTCAATAATCCCATCATAAACCTCAGGAATTTCTTGTTCAAAAAGTTTCACCATGAAATGCGAATGTACACGAGAAGTAATAATCATTGGGCCTTTAGCATCAGGTCTAATTTCTGTAATGAGAACACGAATTCTATCTCCTACACGGAAATTCTCGCGAGCGATTAAGTCTTCTTTTCGAAGAGCACCTTCACCACGACCCAAATCTAAAACGATATTACCAATATCAACTCTTTTAACGAGACCACTAACAATCTCTCCAACACGATCTTTAAATTCTTGGTAAATATGTGCTCTTTCAGCTTCACGCACCTTTTGCATGATAATCTGTCTAGCGCTCTGCGCCATCATTCGACCAAACTCTACCGGAGGAAGCTCGTCAATAATTTCATCATCAATAGCAGCACTAGGATCTATTAAAACAGCCTGAGCAAGAGACAATTCGTTTTCTTCATCGACAACTTCTTCAACCACAAATCGCGACCTACAAATGGTAAACGCACCTGTTGAACGATCAATTGATACAACAATATTGCTTTCTTGACCATACTTTGCTTTCGCAGATTTTAAAATAGCTGCTTCTAACGCAGACAACACTTCATCTTTATCTATATTTTTTTCTCGAGCAACAGCATCTGCTACAAGCAACAACTCGTGTCTTTGCTGCGGAACAATAACTTTAGATGGGTTTATCTTTCTACTTACCAAAACAGGCCTCTCAATAATATTTGTGTTAGCTCAAAAATACTCAATTACTCATAACTAGGAATAAGTCGGGCGGACTTAATTGTATCATAATTTAATTCTAGTTTGAAGTTTTCATTTTTTTCATCGTGTGTATCTATGGTTATACCTGTTTCTGATGCAAATTCCAACACACCTTTATGTTTTACGCGCGGGCTTTTTCCAACGGGATGACTTGTTTGCACCATTATTTTCTCACCAACAAACCTGATAAAATGCTCTGGCTTTGTTAGAGGGCGATCCATTCCTGGAGAAGACACCTCCAAATTATAGGCATCAGCAATAAAATTATGCACATCCAAAACTGGAGAAACTAAGCGACTAACTTTTTCACAATCTGTCACCGTAACTATTTGACCATCTAATCGGTCAATCATGATCTGCAATGTTTTTCTTATGTTACCGCTCACTGTAATCCGAATAATTTCATAACCTTCTGCTTTTAAAAAAACAGAAAGCTTGCTATTCATTTGCTCTGTAGTACTTGTAGTCTCTAAAATGTTATGCACAAATAGTCATCAATAAACTTTTATAATATTTAAAATCATATTATTTTTCCACACCAAAATCAAGATATTAAAACTTAACAATGCATTATTCATTAAAAACAAATAACTCTTCCATCAGATCTAGAATATATTGCTTATAATATTTCTTGCTTTAACAAACCACCAATTTTGATTTGTTGAATTTTTTCCGTCAAGCCCGTCTTTGAATTAATTTCAACGTAAACAGCACATAATGTTGCGGGTCCAGACCCAGGTTGCATGCGACCAAGTGATGGGACTTGCTTGACAAATTTATGCAAAGGAACAGTTTTTTCCATACCAACAACAGAATCATAATCGCCGCACATGCCCAAATCTGTAATGTAGCCTGTACCTTTAGTTAAAATTCTGTAATCGCTTGTTGGAATATGGGTATGCGTCCCCACTACCAAACTTGCACGACCATCACAAAAATGCCCCATGGCCATTTTTTCAGAACTTGCTTCTCCATGAAAGTCTATGACAATAGCATGATAAAGCTGAGGCATTGGATTTTTTTGTAGTAAAACGTCTATAGCATGAAAAGGATCATCTATGGGTTGCATAAACACACGAGCCATCAGATTAACAACCAAAATCTTGAAACCTTTAAAGGTTGTTACAACCGTAAAACCGAAACCAGGCGTTTTTTCAGGATAATTAAGAGGACGAATTAATCTTTTTTCTTGGGCAATATAGGGAATAATTTCTTTTTGATCAAAGGCGTGATTACCCGTGGTAATAGCATCGATACCTAATGTAAAAAACTCTTTGCAAATTTCAGAGCTTATTCCAAACCCGTGGGCTGCATTTTCGCCATTAACAAGAATAGCATCCAAATTCCATTCTTTGCGAAGACATGGCAAATGCCTTTGCAAAACATCACGGCCCGTTTTGCCGACAACATCTCCACAAAACAACAACTTAATCATTTGCGACATATTCAATTTTTCTAACTATAAAGATTTAAAATAAGCATGGAGCAGTTTGTTATTCAAATCGTGACCAGGATTATAGGCTTTGTATGCTCCTTGAATAACACCACTACAAAGAGCAATATCTCCAATGGCATCAAGAACTTTATGACGAACCATTTCATCTTGAGACCTTAAACCATCATCGTTCATAACATTGGAATCTTTAATAATTACCGTATTTTTTAACGATGCACCTTTAGCAAGCCCCATATCTTGTAATTTTTTAGCATCATCATATAACCCAAAAGTTCGTGCATCTGAAATAAGATTTTCAAACGAATCATTTTCTAAATCAAAATGAAAACTACCTTCGTACGGAGTTCCTGAAAAATTACCAGCGAAGTCGAATAGAACATCAAACGTGCGTTTTTTTGAAGGCAAAAATTCTGCATATCCCGTTTTTGATTCCACACGAACAGGCTTTGTAACTTTAAAAACTTTAGGAGAAGAAAAACCTAACCAAACAGGTTTTATACATTTTTTTAAAATCTCGACGAATTCAAAAGAGCTTCCATCCATGATAGGAATTTCTGGACCAGAAATAGTAATTTCAGCATTATGAATATGCAAACCGTACAAAGCGGCCAAAATGTGTTCGACCGTTTTAATTTGAACACCCCATGGGTTTTCTAAAGCTGTGGACATCATTGTTGATGTAACATTAAAAAAAATACCATCAATTTCATTGTTTTCATCAATATCAGAACGAATAAAAGTATATCCCCCTTTTAAAGACGGAGACACTTTCATTTCAACATCTTCTCCTGAATGAACACCAACACCACGAAAGACGCATTCTTTCATTAAAATATTTTGTTGAACACCTTTAATTTTTGACAAAATAGGTTTAAAAACAGATGATTTTGATTGAAAAATAGTTTGCAACATTTTTTAATTTGAATACTTTTTCATAGTTATATTGTATTCAACTTTTCCTCAAAATTCTTGAACTAAAATGTTACAAAGTATTACTAAAAACGATTTTCAAAAAGATGAAAATAAAAAAATTGACTTTTACTTTACCATAATTTAATATACAAAAAAAAATATTTAAAAACCAGGAGAAAATCATGAAAAATATTTTTAAAAACTTTTTATTTGCAACTACTTTAATCCATCTTTCTTCAGGAGGATTACCCCTCATTTTCGCATCAGAAGATCATGAAATACAAATTACAAAGCATAAAAAAATATTACAAGAGCTACGTGAGCATAAATTAGAAGATTATAGTGGCTATATGAAACAATCAGCTGAGAAAAGAATCTCTTTTTAATACTACAGTGCAAGAAACCATAAATCTTTATAAAATTTTCATGCGTATTGATAATGAACAAGCACAATACAAAAATCAAACAGAACGAAATTTTGCCATAGAAAATAAGAAGCTTCTCTGGGATTATATTTCGAACACAAACGTCTTCACAAATTCAAACCACACGGATTATCTTGATTTCAGGCTATTTATTTCACAAGAACTACAAAAACCCGAAATAACACAAGAAACCCTCACAACAATTTTTCAGAAACCAACAGAAAATGCACTAAATAAAGCAATAAAATTAATAGAAAATAATTTACGAGAAATAAAATATTCAAGATTTCACGATCAAGAAACATACCTTAAAAACTTCATCAAAATAGATTTTAAAGAATTACTTAGCAACACTGTTTTTTCTGGGGTGCACTATAAAGCTTTTGCAAAAAACTTAGGTATGCTGACAGACAATAGTGATATTGCAAAAATAATCGTAGAAAAAGCAGCGAAAGACATGTTTCATACATCGGAAAAACGACGATACAATCCAACACTTTTTCTAAACATATATACAAAAGAAGAAATTAATGAAACAACAGAAAATAATGACGAAGATTTAGAGGAAATTACTGAAAATCTAGAGAAAACGTCTATTGAAGCAGGAGAAGAATATTAATCACCTGACTAAAAATACAATTAACAGAAAACTCTGTGCTCACCTCAAAATGAAAACTAAAAGTTATCCTTAAAACAAAATTTATAATTGACATTTGCTGTAATTTTACATAAAATAATATTGTGTTTGGGGCCTGTAGCTCAGTTGGTTAGAGCCCTCCGCTCATAACGGAGTTGTCGTAGGTTCAAGTCCTACCGGGCCCACCATTCACAAAAAAAAGTGCCCTTGTGGTGGAATTGGTAGACGCGGTAGACTCAAAATCTATTATCTAACGATGTGGGAGTTCGAGTCTCCCCGAGGGCACCAAATTTAAATCAAAGAGCTCATCACTTGCAATAATTGATTTGATTCATAGGCATCGTGAACTCTAAAAAATGATACCCCTTTTTGATAACAATAAGCTATTACACCTAAGCTTCCACCTAGCCTACTATCCACATTCGCATCACACAAAGATCCAATAAAAGATTTTCTTGAAGCAGCAAATAGCACAGGATAGCATAAACGTTTAAAATAGTCGCAATATTTTACAATATCCCAATTTTGCTGAAAAGTTTTTCCAAAACCCACACCCGGATCAATGATAATTTTATCAGGGGCAATGCCTTTTGCTAATAATATACCTACTGTATTTTTTATCTGATCGATCATTGTTTGAATAAGCGAAACACCTTGCAATTTTTCGTCAACACAATATCGAGGCATTCTAGCGTTATGCATCACAATACAGTAAGAATCAAATTTCTTAGCCAACTTTATAATATCAATATCACAAAATCCATTAACATCATTAATAAGCTGAACGCCATTTAACAGCGCTTTTTCAATAACAACTGGTTTTGTTGAATCGATAGAAACACAACCAATATCCATCTCTTGTAAAAGCGACAATACCGTAGACACTCTATCCCATTCTTCAGAATCAGAAACAGCCAAAAACCCAGGACGAGTACTTTCGCCACCAACATCTATAATTGTGCAACCAGATAGTGATAAACTAGAAATTTTTTGTTTAATTTTTTTAGGACACAAAAAAACACCATCACCAGCAAATGAATCTGGAGTTGCATTTAGTATACCCATGAGCGTAAATTTTTGAAAAAACAAGGATAAACCTTTTTTGGTGGGCCCAGAAGGATTCGAACCTTCGACCACCTGATTAAAAGTCAGATGCTCTACCAACTGAGCTATAGGCCCTCACATTTTTAAAATCTCAATCGAGATTCTTTAAAGATATTAAAATAAATAAACAAACATGTCAAGAAGTGATTTTAAAAAAAGCACTCAAAATTCTTAAAATATGAAAACAAACTTTATTAAATATCAAAATATAATAATAATTTTATTTAATTAAAATATAAAAAATACAATGAGAATAAAAAAACTTACAATTTTAAGTTTAATATTAATCATAAATACTCCATTTTCAAATTCAACGGGTTACTTTAGATTAAGTAAGTATCCTGCAGAAATTCCAGAAAATAACAACAGTGGTTCCAACAGCACATTAAACAAAGGTCGAAAAAAAAATGAATTATCACAAAAAATTTCCGATTTAGAATAAACGAATCGTGTTCTTTTAGAAAATATTTATCAAAAAAAAAATTAGATAAATATACCTTTAAAAACTATCGACTTTTTGAGCTGAAACAAAGAAATAATAGGACCATACAATTCTATTGGTTGTTTTTCAGGGCTCTTTATAATCAAAACTAACGATGTGTATAAAGAAATATTGATCAGATTGGCGAGAACAATCAGGACAATGCAATAAGCAAGTATACAAACTTTAATGCGAATTCGTTCAACGCAGAAGGAAAAACAGATTTTTCAATGTCCTACCATTCCGTCTGTTTCAGGGTCAAGTTACCTTCACTCAACACTAGTTTTATTACATCTCCAACTTTCAAAGTACTGCGTGATAAACATCCAGAACGTAGTAGAAGTAGAGAATTCAAACCATATCAAAGAACAGTAAATAATTTAGAACCAAACGATATGTGGGAAGTAGGGAGATCATGTAAAATTATCACACCCAGAAGAACTCTTAACTCTCGATAATCTACGACCTAAAAGACATCATAAAATTAAAGAAATAAAAGTATTAAACTCACTATTCTTCGATTACTTTTATTTTTTTAATATGTGAATAAGAAAAGAGTCATACTTTAAAATTTATAAAACATACATACAAAACAAAAAAGTCAAAATTTTATAAATTTCTTTCAATCTTTAATTTTCGGTGTATCCTATATTGGAAATAAACTTAATGACTGTATGAAAAAATGAAAACTCTTGTTGTTATTCCATCAAGACTAAACGCAACACGCTTACCCAAAAAACCCCTTGTACCTATTGCGGGAACAACTCTTGTAGAAAGAGTGATACAGCTAACATCATCATTTAAAGGTGATATTGCCGTTGCTGTTTGTGGGGATTGGGCAAACGATATTTTAGCAAAATATAATGTTGAAATTGTAGTCACGAATCCAGATACCCCCAGTGGAACAGATCGTGTGTATGAAGCATATAAAAACATGAACAAAGAATATGATTATATCGTGAATCTTCAAGGTGATATGGCTTATTTTCCAAGAGATCTTGTCGAACAAACATTATCTGTTTTCGAACATCTTGATGTAGATGTTGCCACAGCAATTACTCCACAAAATACAGATTTAGAAAACGAAGCCATCGTAAAAGCCGTTTTTGAACCAAGCGTTGAAAATCCTTTGTATGGTGTTACACCCTATTTTTCTAGATCCGTTGTCCCTGCTAGAGCAAAACAACGTTATAAACACATCGGAATCTATGCCTATAAAACAAAAGCTTTAGAGAAGTTTGTTACAACAAAGCCAAGTGCCCTTGAACAAACAGAATCACTAGAACAACTGCGTTGCTACACCTGCGGCATTTCCATAGGAGCTGTTATTGTTCAAGGAGATTTCTTTTCTGTTGATACGCCAGAAGACGTTCAAGCTGTAGAACAGTTCTTGAACCAAAACAAACAGTAATTTTTTTAAGCTATATAATTAGTCTTGTAAAAGAATCACTGCTTTAAAAGCAGTAATTCAAATGTCTTAAATTCAAAAATCTAATCTTACAAAAAAAAGCCCTCTCTGATTTCAAAGGGGGTTTTTCAGTTCATTAAAGACCAACAGTTTTATAAACGTGCATGATTTGAGCAATCAAATCCATTGCTTCTGCGCGAGGACGCTTAAAACAGTTACGTCCCATAATAGAGCCATTTCCACCACCTTGCGCAATAGCTGTCACTTCTGCTAACACACCATTCATAGATTGTGATTCACCACCAGAGAAAATAACAACACGACGACCACTAAAGCAGCAATCAACCACATGTTTTACTCTGTCTTTCAATCCAGTAACAAAAACATGGTTTGCTTCATAGATAGGCTTTGCCTCAATCATCTCTAGATGTGAACTAGGTAATTTTACCTTAACAATATGAGCTCCCAATAAACATGCCATATGCGCACCGTAGGATATGACATCTAATGCCGTTTCGCCGTCTTTACTAATGTTACCTCTAGGATATGACCAAATGATTGCAGCTAACCCGCTAGCTTTTGCCTCTTGAATGATGGAACTAATTTCTTCATACATTTCCAATGATTGATCAGAACCTGGGTAAATGGTAAAACCAATGGCTGAACAGCCAAGACGTAGCGCATCATCGACACTTCCAGTGATCGCTTGATCAGCAGGCAATTCTTTTGACATTAAACTATTACTACTATTCATCTTTAAAATTAAAGGAACTTGTCCTGCAAATTGACTAGCACCAACTTCCAACATTCCAAGAGGTGCGGCAAAAGCAGAAAAACCTGCATCCACAGCCATTTGAAAATGAAATAAAGGATCATATGCAGCAGGATTCATAGCAAAGCAACGACCTGGACCATGTTCAAATCCTTGGTCAATAGGTAAAATCATCAATCTACCTGTTCCTTTTAATTCACCGTGCATGAATAAACGCACAAGATTGGCTTTCACACCTGGATTATCAGAACTATAATTGGATAGAATTTTTTCAATTTGAGGAGTGATCATATAAAGACGACAATAAATAAGAACTATACATATAGAATATAAAAAATTAAGTTCTTTTTAAACAGATAATGGTTTAATTTTAAAAAAATAAATAACGGTTTGCTTTGTTCGTTACAGGGTTGATTCACAACAAAAAATTGATTGATGCTATTTCTGATCAATTTCAACTTCACCCATGTTATATTCAGTCGAATTATTATCCTGACGGAGAACCTCTTTTTCATTTTGATCAATCCATTCAAAATCAAAAACTATTGCTTATCTTTGACCTTTATCCTCATACTTCTCAAAAATGTTTTGAACTATTGTGTCTTCTTAACTTCGCTAAACAAGCGAACTGTGAAATAGTATTATTTTCCCCCTACTTTCCTTATCTTAGAGAATCAAAGAAATCTCCTCTTCAGGTCAGTAATATCAATGGATTTCTTCAACACTTGAATTTTTGTAATGTTAAAAAAATCATCACCATAGATCCTCACAATAGTGCATTTTTCAAAAATCAAAATTTTGATTTTATCAACATTAATCCGGCCCCTTATTTTATACAATATTTTTTATCACAGTATCAAACCACACCTATTCTTGTTGCACCTGATGCTGGATCTCATCAACAAATACTAGCCCTTTCAGAACAAAAACATTTATCCTACATACTTTGTGAAAAACATAAATCTATAAAAAGCATGCATATTGTCCAAAGTTATCTTTATGATCATCATCCTCATAAGAATTACTTAATTCTAGATGATATTTGTGACACGGCAGAAACACTGCTTTTAACCCAAAATCTGTTAAACCAATTCAATCCCGATTCCATTCATATTTGGGCAACACATGGATTATTCACCAACAAAAAAAATTGTACGGAATTATTAAACAACTTACCCGGCATATTATATTCATCCAATACTGTTGAAAGACAAATATCTCATCCAAAAATAAAAGAATTTCTCATTAACGACATCATTATTGATACTCTATCTATCATGATGTTAAGCAGGGACACATCAGGATAAAAAAAATATTATATTTTTCATTTATTGATTAAATTAAATATAACTATTATTAATAATAAAACAAATAAATATGATAATTATAAAAAAATATATTACTGATTTCAACTATAATATCATCCAACTCATTAAGCTTTTCGCTAGGAAACAACACACTGGAAGAACAGCAAGAAATTTTGCGTTTAACACAATCTCTCTTTGAAAAAGATACGCACCTTTCTGATTACTCATCATCGGCTATCGATGTACTTTCAGGCATAGATGCAGCTGATAGAGAAATGTTTGTAGCCCACGTAAACAATTCTCCCGACCACAGTATAGTAGTTCTGATTTTACTTTATCTATTATACAAATGCTTTCAAAAATAAATGATGAAGATCACGAAATATTATTTGCCCAAGCAAAACTTCTTTGTCTAGAAAAGGATTCTAACCACTATATTAAATATTCCTCTCCTCAAAAACAAAGAGAACTCGAAAAAAAAGAGGAATAATAAATTTCACTAGAGCTGAACAGTATTGTCGTAAAACTAACCAACTAATTGAACTAGGCGGTGAATTTTATGAAAAAACCATCAGATCACTTTCGAAAATTCGACTCTCAAGTTCATGAAACACTATTTAATCAGGTAGACTTTTTATTAACAAAGCACACGAATGGTATTTATCGTAACAGTATTTTCTGGTTACTTTTCTCTGTTGATACATCTAAGAGATATACTCATAACTCAAGTCCAGAGACTGATTACAGAGGAAATGGATTCTGAAGATCGCGAACTAATGATGGTCTCCCTAAAAAATATTAATATTACAGATCGTGAGACATTAATTACCAAGCACAACGTCAATTTACAAACCAAATGAGCGCAGATGGCAGGGTGTTAATCATCGAGGCTCTTCAAAATATTGATAAAGCTAACATCGAAACATTGGTTACCCCATCACAGAAAGTGATCACAGACAAAATGAATGGGCAAGATTGTGAATTCATCATCTGGGCACTTTCTGAAATTAAAAACAGTTTCATCAATTTAAAATCGATAAATGACTTTTATGTTTTATACTTTCATAACCTGATCACTTTTTAAAATAAGCAGATATCACCTTAATATTCTCGAATGCAACTTCGATAAATTAAATTTCTCTTTAACTCAAAAAACGCGGATTCTTTTGATCTGGGAATTGCCATCCCAGTGACATTCCAGAATCCAAACAAAGCATTTGCCCTGTTAAGGATTTGCAATGCAGCAAGCAATCTATGGATTTAAACAGATCTTCAAAAGATGGTTTTATATTTAAAGGAAGACTTGCTATCTGTTGATCAAATTGTTCTACCGTTTGATTTTTACCTTGCGTCATTGGGCCTAACCCCACAGCATTAATGCGAATATCGGGGATAAATTCTCTAGCTGCAGTTTGCGTCAATGCCCAAAGAGATGCTTTACCTAATGTATAGGTGCAAAAATGAGGTGTTAAATTCACAACTCTGCTGTCAATCATATGAATCACAGAGGGGTTTTTAATCTTATTTTGAGACACATGCTCTTTAAATGTTTTCAAAATCAAAAGTGGACATTGAACATGAATATCCATACTTTTGATCATATCCTCTGTTTTATGATTTTGAATATTATCGTAAAAAAATAAAGAAGTATTATAAATAACAGTACTGATATTATCATAATTTTGGAATATTTTTTGAATACAATTCTCCCTTTGATTATTATCCAACGCATCAAAGTAATGGGCGTAAAAAAATAAATCAGGGAATTCTTCGTTTAATAAACTAAGATCATTAAGGGCTTTTTCATATGCAGAATGATAAGTAAATACAACACTGTAACCTAACCTTGCACAGATTTGAACGATTTCAAAACCAACCGTAGACGTTCCACCAAACACAAGTACTGCACGCATAAATTGTACCACCTTAACATAATGTTATTATCTAGGCTCTTGAACAATGTCAAAAATCATATTTCTATATTAGCACAAATCTAGTTGAATCACATGTGTGAACAGTTACATCAAAAAAACTAAATATCTTTTAGATATAAATATTACTTCTACCCTTTTACATAGTGTGCGTATAAAAACATGCCACATGGAATTGTGAGCAAACCCAATGTCCGCTGGATGATCTTTTCAATTCTATCGTATTGTTCATATTGTTGTACAACATCATCCTCTACACATAATGTCAAACTGTCTAAACACAAACTTTCCTGTACAAGATTATTCGAATATGGTAAATCGTGCACTTTCCAAATCCTGTTAAGCAGGGCTAAATGATCATCAATTTCTTGAGTGACATTATCAGATAACGACAGTGCATTGTGTGATGATGACCTCTTTAATAGATCAATATGTGTTTTTCGTTGACTCTTCATAAAATACACATGCTTATTCTTTTTTTGCAATTTTGAACATACAACCTGTGCTGCTTGATAAGGTAAAATCTTATCCGTGACAGCATGCATAATAATAATAGGCATATGAGAAGGCAAGTCTTCTAATATATTGATGGCCTGCACACCACCAGGAACGTAAAAGGGAAATTTGATTTTTGCCACATAAGGCATCCAATAATATGAATAGGGTAAATCACCAAGCCATTCACCGTATTTCCAAGCACCCCATCTAAATGTTTTGGTAACACAATGATAAATGGCACTATTTCCCGACAACATGGCAGATTCCAAAACGAGTGCACCGATTTTATCTACCCATTTCACTGCTCTATCAACATCTGATTCTTTTACCCAGTGCAAATAGAGCACAAGAGAAGCTGTTCCCTGAGATGATGCATGAAAAATGATTTTATAAACATCTGAGCGCTCAAACAATAGATCGAATTTTTCATGTAACAACTTTTGACAATATCTTTGTCCAAAATCTGCCCCAGTCATAAAAGAAAAAGGACCATATTGTAGGGGAGTTTCAGCAAATGTAATATGGTGATCTGAATAAGGATGAATGGCTTCAACATCCTTTAAATGTTCACCACCCAATCCAGTTTGACCAGGGACAATAGCATAATGAACATACTCATCACTAATTCTTTTAGGATCTAGTTTAGATGGAAAGTCATCCCTATCTGAAGCGAAACACATTTGATTCAGAAACATCAGAAAAAAAATTAAGAAAAAAGATAAAGCAGATTTTAAGAAAATTGGAAGAACAAAACGATAAAAGGTTGAGAAGATATTCATCATAAGGCTATCTCTATAAAAAGACAGTTGAGATGAATTAATATTAAAAAATATTTATTAACTTTAAATTAAATTCATTTATTTTTATTCTTTAATTAATAAATATTATTTTTTTATGAAGAATATTTATGCAATCTATATTAAATCTTCACTCAAGTAAAAATTGATTCAGGTATTGCATTTACAAAAAAATCCCTTTTACCTGCATTTTACAACCAAAATAAAAGGGATGGTTATTAAAAAAAATATTAATCGCCTTGATGAAGAGCAAAAGCTAAGCTTTTCAAAGCTTCTTGATCCATTTTAATTTTAACTCTTTCTTTTGCATAACCTAAAACATGAGAAGGAACATCATCTTTTACAAGATTGTGCAATGAATCAGTGATTTGTTTTTGTTCTTTTTCGCTTAAAGAATAAGATTCCCTTTTTTCAACAAAAATAAGTGTTAAAGGATCTTCGTTAAAATCGCTCATCTCCACATCACCAATTGAAGTTGAGAAAATTTTACGCACTAATTTCTGTGGCATATCAACCAAAATTTTCAAAGACTTATTATCTGATGATTTGTTCATTTCTAAATCAAAATGACTACAGACAACTTTTTCTATTTTACCTAAGTGATGATCCGCAACAAATTTAGCAAAATCTTTAGAAAGTGATCCATCCTTTTGAGCAACTTGGATTTCTTTCATAAGCTTTCTTCTTGCTTCAGCAATCGCATAATCGTTTACTATTTTATCTTTAACGATATCAAATGCAGGAATAGCCGACGGTGTAACAGTACCAAGCTTTACGGCATAAGATGTGTTTTCATCCAAATCCACAATAGACGTTTCTGATCCATCTTTCTGTTTAAACATTTCATCTAAAATAGCTCTCTTAATATCTTCTGGCACGTCTTTAAACAAGTTTTTACCTTCTTTAGTTTGTCCTGAACGGTCTATCAAATTTAAATTATAGACTTTAAATCCATATTTTTTAGCAGCTTCTGACAATGGGTTTCCAGCAGCTAAATAATCTTCAAATTCATTACGAAGGGCATTAAAGAATTCAAGATATTTTTCATTATTAATTTTATCTTCTAAATTATCTTTAACATCTTTGTAGGGGCTTCTCGTTTCCTTGTTAATTTTTTCAACGTAATACAAATCAAACTTATTTCCATTTTTAATAACTCCAGAAATTTTCTTTTCCGCAGTACCATAAATAGCATTTGTTGCATTTTCTGATAATTGTCCACGTTCAATAGAACCTAAACTATCAATTGTAGCTGAAGACATTTTTTTAGAAAGTTCTGAAAATTTTAAATCTTTTTGTATCAAAGCATAAGCTTGTTCAGCTTCTGGCTTTGTTCTAAAAGATGCTCTTTTAACAATTCTATTTTCTGGAACAGTAAATTGAGGCAATATTTCTTCATATTTAGCACGAAGCTCTTCGTCTGTAATTTTGAATTGTTCTGTCATATTTTTAGCATTAAATACAACATATTGAGCAGATCTTATTTCAGGCAGTCTATAAGCATTTTTGTGTTTTTCAAAATAGGATTTCAAATCTTCCTCTTTGACATCTTTTACTTTTTTAAGATGATCTAAATCGACTTTAACAATTTTTACAGAAATTTTTTCAGATAGTGCATTAACCATCAATTTTTCATAAACTCTTGGAAGCTGTGCATTATCCATCAATGGAGCTAAAATTTGATGCGTGTACAAGTCCTTTTTCAAATCTTTTACCAATGAATCTTCTTTGATATTATTCTGTCTTAAAAGATCATAATATTTATCGGGATCAAAATCACCATCGTTATGAAATTCTTTCATGGAACGAATATATTTTTGAATATTGTGAACAGACAATCCAAGTTTCAAATCTTTTTGAAACAAGATCAGTGCTTTTTCAGCAATTAATTTGTCTAATGCAATTTGCTCAAGGCCTAATTGACGTAAAAATGCAGGATCAATTTTTCCTTGCGACATTCTCTGAATACGTGCAGATTCACTTTGTATTCTTCGCGCCACATCTTCAGCGTTGATCGAAATAGAGCCAACTTTTGCAATGGGTTTATCATTTAAAAAGCGATTAATAATTTCAATGATTCCAAAGGACGAAAAGCTTAGAGCAATAAGTACGATGAATACTTTAAATAACCAATGTTTGGAAATGTTGCTAAATTTATCAAATACCATATATGCTCTTTCTTATTGTTATCAAATAAATGATGTTATGCGTTGCGCGCTCTAATTACGTACTTAAAGTATAACAGTTTGCCGCAATTTGTCAAAAATTCAACAAAGCATTTAGTGCAAAAATAAAGCTGTTTTTTAAGTTGCGTTTTTTTATCAACATTTAGGTGCGCTGAAATAACTTTTCAATGTCTTTGAGTGATAATTTTATATAGGTTGGCCTACCGTGATTACATTGTGCATAGTGCGGTGTATCTTCAATTTGACGAAGCAATTGATTCATTTCAAGCACAGACAGTTTGTCACCTGCTCTAATGCTTGTGTGACAGGCATGTGTTGCCAATATTTCAAATATTTTTTCTTCAGACGAAGTCACTATATTTGAAAAATCTTGCCCTTTGATTTCTTCAATCATTTCATCAATAATAGTTTCATAATCTTCGTTTTTGAGCAAATCAGGGATGGATTTAAAAACAATTTGAGAACCATAGAAATGAACATCAAATCCTAATTTAAGGAATATGGGTTCAAATTTCTTGATCATTTCGCACTGATTTTCATCTAATATTTTCATAATGGGAATTAAAAGTAACTGCTTCACTAAACCATTATGCACGTACTTTGATTTAATATATTCATAGTTCAAACGCTCATGTGCAGCATGTTGATCGATGATAAAAAAGTGCTCATCCGTTTGTGATAGGATATAACTTTTATTAATTTGCCCCAATGCAGTACCTAGTGGTCTTCTATCATTTTCTGTATAACTTGCATTAAATTGAACGATTCCTTCCGATTGTTTTTCAAAACTTTTATGCAGATTATCAATCGCAGCTACTCCTTCTTCACGATCTCCATTATACTTAAAATCATGCTCTTGATTATTTAAAACTGAAGATATTTTATCTCTGTATAGCGAATCTTGAAATCCCCAAGCCCGTTGGGAAGGTGCAGAAAAAGATGTCTGAAGCAAAGAGGATTGTTTCCATTGGTTCCCACTATATCCCATAGAATCACTGTTAGTGGTTGTTGGCCTCATTTTCATCAATGCATCTGTTGCAATACTCGATGCAGATTCATGCGTATGCATGGATAACGACGATTTTAAAGAACCAATCATAAACTGTTTCAATTGATATTCATCACGAAACCTGATTTCTGTTTTTGCGGGGTGAACGTTGACATCAATATCTCTTGAATCCATTTCTAAAAAAAGAATAGCAACAGGATGTCTGTTTTTTTCTAAAAAGTCTTGATAGGCGATTCTAAGACTTACTTGAAAAAGTTTATCTTTGACAGGCCTTTTGTTGATAAAAAAGTACTGTTCTGTATTTTGACTTTTATGAAAAGTCGGTAGAGACAATAATCCCCATACCCTCATACCATTTTTATTAATTTCAAAAAACCTTAAATTATCAAATGTTTTAGCACCTAAAATTTGTTGACAACGTTCCTGAGTTGTTTCAACAGGCAAGTATTCAAACATTAATTTATCATCACAATGCAATGAAAAACTAACATCTGGATACGCTAATGCTATTTTTTTAAGTTGGTCGCTACAAGCTTGATTTTCAAATTGTTCTGTCTTTAGAAACTTTAATCGTGCGGGTGTTGCAAAAAATAGATCTTTGATTGTTATTTTAGTTCCATAGGATTTCATCGATGAAAAGGTTTTATCCTTAATCTCTCCACCTTCGATTTCAATTAAACGTGCTTCGCACCCTGATGATCGTGGAAGACTTTCAAGAGTAACTTTTGATACTGATGCAATAGAAGGGAGAGCTTCACCTCTAAAGCCAAAGGACTTTATATCAAAAATATTTTCATCTGAAAGTTTTGACGTTGCATGGCGTTGAACAGCAAGATTCAAATCTTCTTCTGTCATACCGCATCCATCATCAACAACTTGTATAAGCGTCTTACCACCTTGGCGAATTTTTACAGTAATTTTTTTAGCTCCTGCATCTAACGAGTTTTCAACCAATTCTTTAACAACAGACGATGGTCGTTCAACAACCTCTCCTGCTGCGATTTGATTGACCAAAACAGCATTTAGCTTTTTGATAACAGGACGTTCAAGTAAATTCATGTGTACCTCAAAAAAGAAAAAACCGCGGTTTCCCACGGTTTACAGTTTATTTTCTGATACCTAATGCTTTGATCAGGTCCACATATACTTGTGGTTTTTTTCTTTTAATATAATCTAACAAACGACGTCTTTTTCCAACTAACATAATAAGACCTCTTCTGGAGTGAAGATCCTTAGAATGTTCTTTCATATGTTCAGATAAATTTTTAATACGTTCGCTCATGATTGCAATTTGCACTTCAGGTGAACCTGTATCTTCTGGAGTACGTGCATGAGTTTGAATAACTTCTGTTTTTCTTTCGCTTGTAATCGACATCAATTCCTACCTTTCTAAATTAAAATTCCTAACAGGAAAAATTAAGCCATCTTCAAGTCGTGCAATACTTATCAATTTCTGACTAAAAAATAACGCAATGTTATTATCACGATGCATCATTTCAAAACCGTTAATTTTAAAGCAGTCTTGCGTTGATATTGCCATTCCTCTTTGAATTAATTCTGCCTGTTGTTCGTCAACGTGGAGTGCCGGGATGTCGTCCAGAACATACTCCACAGACTTTACACAATTGTATCCTATTTCTTTTGCTTTTTCAAGAGACACTGCATCCTGCACCTTAAATTTTCCATCTTTTATTCTTCTAAGATGGCTAACGTATCCTAAACTTCCTAAATTTCGTGCTATATCTCGCGCTATTGACCTTACGTATGTTCCGGGACCACACGTCACTTCAAATTGAAAACAGGTATCACTTTTTTGCATAACAAGATTCAATGAACCGATATAAACCAATCGTGTTGGCATATCAAATTCTTGGCCCGACCTTGCTATATCGTAGGCCCTTTTACCATCGATATGAATAGCTGAATAGCGTGGAGGAACTTGATCGACCCAACCTTTAAGCTGTGGAATTATTTTTAAAATATCATCCTTGGAGGGAATTACTGAAGCTGTCTGTGTAATTTCACCTTCTTGATCAAGCGTCGATGTTTCTGCACCAAACGTAACATCAAATTGATATATTTTTGTTTTCTTGTCGATGTGTGGAATAAGCTTTGTTGCTTCACCAATTGCTAATAAAAGAACTCCAGATGCCTGAGGATCGAGAGTTCCGATATGACCAATTTTCTTTACGCCCAATACTCGCTTCATAACATTGGCGGATTTTACACAAGTGATACCCTGTGGCTTATCAAGAAGAATCCATCCATGCATTTTTGAAGCCTGTCGTTTTTAATTAAGCCGCAGCCATAATTTCTTCCATTTGAACAATAGCCTCGTTTTCATCGATGCGCTCAATTGCAGCATATTCACGAGCCAATCTATCCATAGCAGCTTGATAAATTTGTCTTTCACTGTACGACTGGTTAGCATCAGCTTGAGATCTGAATAAATCACGTACGACTTCAGCAATATGAACAGGATTTCCTGAATTAATTTTATTTTCATATTCTTGAGCTCTTCTGCTCCACATAATACGACGAGGTTTCGTTTTTACTTTTAACGTTTCAATAACAGACACGATGTCATCTTTTGAACTAAGAGGACGTAAACCTGCTTTGCTTGCTTTGTCAATAGGCAAACGCAACGTCATGCGATCTCTTTCAAAGCTAATCACTAAAAGCTGTACTTTTTGACCTGCAATTTCATGCTTTTCTATAGCTAGTAATTTACCGACACCATGCGCTGGGTAAACAACACATTCACCTACGTTAAACACTACGGGTTCTTTTTCCATTACTTCTGTTTCGTTTTTAGCATTTGAATTTTTCATATTGTTTCTCACGTTAGAATTATTTTTGTTCTACTGGTCTTGGATCAAGGAATGGCAATTTATTTTCAACTTCATCCCACTCTGCTGCATCCTGAGGGGGAATACCTTTTACAGTGATAATGGGCCATTTCAAAGAACATTCTTTGTTCAATTCTACCCATTGATCGGCCTGAGAATCTGTATCAGGAATAATAGCACCAACGGGACAGTCTTCTATACACACACCGCAATCTATGCAAACATCAGGGTTGATCACCAACATATTAACCCCTTCATGAAAACATTCCACGGGACAATACACAACACAGTCTTGATATTTACATCTAATACATTTATCCGTAATTACATGTGTCATTAATTAATTTATACCCTCAAATAATAGTTAATTATAGCATGAAATTCTTCAAAAATCAATTGAATTGAATTAACTATAATCATTAAAGTATTTAAACTAGATCATTTTATCTACACTGTATACGAATCAATAAAAAAATATGACCTTACAGGCAACTCTTCTGCATTAAAACAATACAAAAAAGGGAGCATAAAGCCCCCCCTTTAAATTAACATCTTCAATTACAATATTTATTCAGCAGAAATTAATTCCACCTCAAATTCTAATGTTGCATTTGGAGGAATAGCCCCAGGAACACCTTGTGATCCATAGGCCCATTCTGGTGCAATTTTTAAAATTCTGATTTCACCTGGCTGCATATCAGCAACACCAACGTCCCAGCCTTTAATAACCTGACCAATGCCTAGGTAAAAAGTGAAAGGAGAATTTCTTTTGCGTGAACTGTCAAAAACCGTTCCATCTGTTAACTTTCCTTCATAATGAACCGTTACTTTTTGACCGGTTTTAGGTTTTTCACCTTCACCTTTTTTCTTAACCGCAACCTCAATATGATTTTTTGATTCTTGACTTGCATTTGCTTTATTTTGATCTGGCATAAAAAAGTACATTCCTATTAATATAGTTGATAAAACAGCTATTGTTGATGCTAATTTCACAACAGCTTTCTTTGTTTCTAAGGGTTGACTCACAATCGATTCTCGACTTAGGATAATATATAATTTTATATTTTATACCCTTTCATGTATAATTCAATCAAAATAAGCATCAAAAAAAAATACCCATGATTCGAATTTTAGGCATTGAAACAAGCTGTGATGAAACAGCCGTAGCTATTATCAGTAACGCCGCAATTGAACATAGAATACTTAGTAACGTTGTGACAAGCCACTTAGAACCCAAAGACTATGGCGGCGTTGTGCCTGAAATTGCAGCAAGGTCTCATCTTAAGCATTTAAAACAATGCTATCTCAAAGCCATAGAAGATGCCACAATTTCACCGCATGATATTGATACTATTGCTGTAACATCAGGACCTGGTCTTGCAGGCGGCTTATTAGTGGGTATGAATTTTGCTAAAGGATTAGCCGTTGCACTTCACAAACCTATTCTTGCCATTAACCACCTTGAAGCGCACGCTTTAACGGCACGATTAACTCACGATGTAGTCTTTCCTTATCTATTGCTTTTAGCATCAGGCGGACACACGCAATTTATTTTAGTTAAAGCTGTAGGATCATACAGTCTTTTAGGCGACACGTTAGATGATTCTGCCGGTGAATGTTTTGATAAGTGCGCTAAAATGATGGATTTGCCTTATCCAGGAGGCCCTCAAATTGAGGCGCTAGCCACGCAAGGTAATGAAGATGCTTTTTCACTTCCCATCCCTTTGCTAAATCAACCGGGATGTAATTTTTCCTTTTCAGGATTAAAAACCGCATTTAAAGAAATGTACACAACACATCAAAATCAGTTTAGTAAATCCGATTTTGCAGCATGTTTACAAAAAACAATAACCAAGCATCTTCTGCATAAATTAAACAAAGCCCTAAAAATGATAGACTGCCCCTTGTCATCCATTGTATTTTCAGGTGGGGTTGCGGCCAATCAATACATCAGATCAGTCTTAGATAATTTTGCAATCCAAGCAGGATTAAAAGCTATCTATCCGCCTATTCATTTATGCACAGACAATGCAGCCATGATAGCGTGGGTTGGAATAGAACGTTTTTCAAGACATAAAAAAAACCACCTGGACTTTAAATGTCAACCCAGGTGGCCTTTAAATGAACTTAACTAAAGCTTAGTCGTTCAATTTATAAATTGCTGAAGCTATAATTTGTGTTGCTTTTCCTTTTCTCAACACCTCATATTGCCTATTGTTTTTTCGATGGTATTGCGGCCAAGCAATATATAAGGTCAACCTTAGGCACTTTTGCAATCCAAGCAAATTTAAAAGCTATTTTTCCACCTATTCATTTATGCACAGACAATCTAGCCATGATAGCGTGAATTGGAATAGAACGTTTTGCAAGACATAAAAAACCACCTGGACTTTAAATGTCAACCCAGATGGCCTTAAATGAACTTAATTAAAACTTAGTAGTTAAATTTATAAACTGCAGAAGCTGTAATTTGTGTTGCTTTTCCTTTTGTTCCAGAATAAGCAGTCTTTGTTCCGGCACTACCAGCTGCACCATTTATAAAAATATCACCTTTTAAAGTTTTGCGTTGTGCATGCATCACTTCTAAAGCAAGATCGAGTTGTTTAGATGGTGAATAAACCACGTTTGCAAACATTCTGTTCACGTTTTTATTCAACTGTGCAGCATTAACACCACTAACAACAGCAGTATTAGATGGATATTTCAATGCTGTCATAATACCTGATGCAACAAATTTCCAATTTTCATTGAACTTAAATTCAACACCAATGGATCCACTCAGAACTTTAATAAGCCCTAAATCATTTTTCCAACGTGCAAGGTTACTTACAGAACTAGCATCTGCACCGCCAACAGCGACAACATCAGAACTTTGAGTATATTGTAGATACGCCGATGTTCCACCGTCCATTACAAGATTACCCATGCCTTGGCCAGCTATTACATAACCGAACAAACGAACCATGTCGCCGTATACTTTAACGCTGCCCATTAAAGCACCACCAAAACCATTTTTATGACTTGTGAATTTTTCACGTGTTGTAACACCTGTTGCAACTTCAGAACCTGCTAGCACATCTACACTGATACGACGATATACACCTGACAACGAAACAAAACCTAGATTATGATCATATCTTAAACGAAGTGTAGCATCTGGTGCAGTGCTTTTTCCAAATTTTTGATTTCCTGAGAATGCAAGGTCGCGACCAACATAATCACTGTTTGGTTTTTCGATAGACATTGAAGCACTCAAACCTTTGGATAGTTCGTGTGTGTAACGTACTTGTGGACGACGCAATGGAATGTTTACACCGTAGTTATCAAAGCTGTATGCGGCAAAGTCACCAGTGAAAAAGTTTGTGTCATCTTGACCTAATCTGAAACCACAATAATCAACATATACAGAACGTGCTCTTAATCCATAGTTTGTACCTGGTGTCGTATTAAATGACTGACCACCATTTTGTGCACCAAGAAAATCGAATGTTACACGTGATTCAATATAGCCATTTGCAGTTTCTGCAAGGCTATACAAATTGATACGTGAATTTTGCGCTGTCATATCTGTGCTATTATTATTATTTGCAACATCAGAACCATCTAATCCAACTGTTTTGGGGTCTAGATAATTTCCTGAGGTTTTGGGGTTTGGTCCAGATTTTGGATAATGTGCAACGTCTAATTTTACACGACCACCCATACCAAAAAATACGTTTGAATCACCCAAACGAACTAAAGACTGACCTGATTTTAATGTTCTTTTGGATGCAGCAACTTCTGCTTCTGTTTTTAAAACTTCTGCAGCAGTGATAACAACGCCAGCTTGGTTTACCTGGTCCGTTGCTTTTAATTGTGTATCTGTTCTTTTAAGTTGAGCTATTTGCTTTTTAACAATATTAAGTTCTTTTCTTAAAGATTCTGTTTCCGATAAAACTGGCTTTGCATCTTTTGCTTTAGCAGGAGTTTTATTAACAACTTTAGTTTTTGTTTTAACAGTTTTTGATTCTTGCGCAAATGCAACCTGAGCAGATACTCCAAGTGCAACTGTGCACATTAACAATGATTTTAACGATTTCATAAACGTCTCCGGTTTTATTTATAATTCTATAATGGAGACATTATGGCATTAATTAAAGTTTGACGTACCAAAATTTTAATTAAAATTTAATTTGAATTCAATTTTGTGTCTTGACGATCACAGCAATTTATCTCTTCAATTTTGGATTTCTCTTATTAAAAACATGTGTTTATGTCACAACTAAAGATGAAGATTAAAATTATTATTCTCCCTCAGCTTCACCGTCTTCGGATTCATTAGTTGATTTTTTCTTACCATATCCTCTTTTTTTTCTTTTTCTTCTTTTTCTTCTTTTTCTTTGGTTGTTCTTTTTTAGCTTCAATCTTTAACGGAGTAACTTTGCAAACGGGTATGTCTTCTTGAATGGAAGCAGCTTCAGACATAGGATTAAATGGGTCAATAGCTTTTGAACTTAATATATCTTTTTCCAAAAGTTGTTCAGATTCTATAATTTTCAATGGAGACAGAGCATTACTTTTGGGTTTTGGCAAAGAAGATTCCACAACAAATTCCGATGAATTAGTAACAGCACCAACTTGACCAGATGTATCCAACACCCGTGACGGAGGCTGCAACATGGGTGTTTTGTATTCTTTTTGAGGATCCAATAAACCTTTAGGCAAGTCAGATCCATTAAGAGAAACAGCATATGAAGGGACAGCATCGTCTGGAACAATTCTTAACTGCTTTTTACCTTCAAGAAAATATGGATTCAGCAACGCATTAGGGTCGTCCATAGGCACTGCATGTTTGGGAAGTTGTTCATCTAATACAACATTAATCGTACCTTCAGAGCGTAAGCATTCCAAATCGAAAAAACAAAATAACGAGAATAAAAAACAATAAAAAATTTGCGTATTCATATCATTTTATCTCCTTCTTCTCTTTTTATTTCTCTTTTTTGGGGGTTCTGGCTTGATTGGAGTCGCAGCAGTTGCAACTACAGGTGAAGCAGTTTCCAAAGCCACAGGGGCTTCGCCTTCTATATAAAAGACTTCTGCCTCTTGTTTCCCAGGAATCATGCTGGATGGTAAGATTTGCTCTTGCACCGGTGGTTCAAGATGTTCTTCTTCAACTTTTTTAACAACAGGAATAATGACGCGTGTGGGCAAAATGAAATCTGAATTTTTTACAATGTCAGCTTCTTTTGCTATTAAATCCATTACTTGAGTTGGCAGCGTCAGATCAAAACCCAACTGATTGATTTGTTCTAAATTTTCTTGGGTCAATTCAGCAGGTTCTGGTTTGACTAATTTGTAAACATCTTGATCCGTTATGGGTATAGCACCCTCAGGCAAATCGTCGTCATGTTGCACACGCAATTCAAAAGAATGTAGCAATAATACAGGAAGAGGCCCCATACTTGCAATGAGCGTATAAAAAAAGAGTTTTATTTTTAACATGACACTATTTAAAAGAATGTAAAATTTGAAATATATTTTACATATATAATCTTTTAAAAATTAAATATCCATTAAATGCTCTTTATTTTTTATGAGGATGAACATTCACAATGACTTAATTAATCAAAAAATTAAACTAGCTTTACTATTGCACGCATATCCATCAAATCCAAAACTTCCACTTCACAAGGGATTTTTGTTACATCAGAAAGAGAATCATCTAACATTGTCGCCTGCCAAGTTGTGCCGTGCAATTCGATATAACCCATTCTTGTGTCTATTTGATGTTTTTCTTGATCAAAGATTGCTTTGTGACCCACAATATGATCTATGGGTTGGTTCAAATGATCTGTAAGAGTATCTAACTTTTTATTTTTTTTGAATTGCATTCCGATATAAATGTAAAAACTAATCCACAAAAATAAAATAATGATATTTAGCATAGGGGAGACTAATAACAACTGATTTGTAAAATACGTTGATAAAAACCCTAACCCTATCCAAATAAAATAAAATTCAGAAAAAATCAGCTCTAAGGCAATGAGCAATAAACCAACCCACAACAAAGTATCTTGTAATGGGACAGCAAATCTAAAATCTATCATGAAACAATCTCTTATTTTTTATCTTTTGAATCTTTCAAAAGTTCTGCAATACCAGCAATCGATCCCATAATTCCACTAGCGTCAAGAGGCATCATTAAAACTTTTTGGTTGTCTGCACTGGCTATACTTTTCAAAGCTTCAACGTATTTTTGCGCCACGAAATAATTAAGAGCTTGAGAGTTTCCAGCTCCCATAGCTTCTGAAAGCATAGTTGTTGCTTTTGCTTCAGCTTCAGCGAGACGTTCTCTGGCTTCAGCTTCTCTGTAAGACATTTCCTTTTTACCTTCAGCTTTTAAAATCAAAGATTGCCTATCACCTTCTGCTTTAAGAATGGCTGCGTGTCGTTCGCCTTCTGCTTTAAGGATGGCAGACTGTCTGTCACCTTCTGCTTCTGAAATGGTTGCACGTTTATCGCGTTCAGCCTTCATCTGTCTTGCCATCGAATCAACGATGTCTTTTGGAGGCTTAATATCTTTAATTTCAATACGTGTAACTTTAACACCCCAAGGACCTGTTGCACAGTCTACGACACTTAAAAGTCTGGCGTTAATTATTTCTCTTTGCGAAAGTAATTCATCCATATCCATAGATCCCATTACCGTTCTGATATTAGTCATGGTAAGAGCAAGTATGGCTTGACTTAAATTAGCCACGTTATACACAGATTTTGATGCTTCAAAAATTTGAAAAAAGACGACACCATCCACCGTTAGGGCTGCGTTATCTTTTGTGATAACATCCTGTCTGGGAACATCTAAAACCGTCTCCATAACACTAACTTTGGCACTTACTTTTTCAATAAAAGGATTTAAAAAATTCAAACCAGGTAAAAGCGTTTTAACATACTGCCCAAAACGTTCGACAACATACTGATAGCCTTGAGGGACAAACTTGATAGATTTAAAAGCAAACGCTATCACAATAACAAACGCAAAAAGAAGAATAGACAAATTAGTTTCAGCCATTACAGAGAACATCCTTTTCAAAAATATTGTATAAGTAAAATAAATAAAAATGGTTAATTTTGTATTAAAATCAAGTAAAATTTAATGGTGCTGAAGACAGGAATCGAACCTGCGACCTACTGATTACGAATCAGTTGCTCTACCAACTGAGCTACTTCAGCATGTATTTTATTTTAACGAATTAATGGTAATATAGCAAAAAAAAGTTCATGTGATTTTGGCATCAAATTTTAAATACATTTTATTGCAAACATTATATACGTAAGGAAAAAAAATCAGGCTAAACAAAAAAGACTGTATTTTTATACCATAATTGATAGTTTCAGCAACATGAACAAAACGAAACCAATCATTCAAAATATACATAAAAAAGAAATATACAGCAAAATAAAGCCATTTTTTTTCCAAAGATCGATGATGGATTTTTTTCTGTTGATTCATCAAAATAGCAACGCTCAAAATCCATAGCAAACTTGTCCATCCTAATGGTAATCCTTTCAGCACATCATAAATGATGCCATACATCATAATGCATATGGGATGAACGGAAATAGATGTGGACACAACAACCCAAAATATAAACATATAGATCATATCTCTTGCTGGGTTTAAATGGCATTCAAGATAATCTGTGGTCAAAAAACAAAGGAACATTCCCCAAACAAAAACTATGACGTGAAGGCAAACGTTCTTTAAAACTGGATCTTGCAGTTTTTCATTCATTAATGGCATGAAATGATCCGCTCATAATTTGTATAAATTTTTTTGTTGAAAAATCAATCAAAGGAGTTGCTATCATTTTTAAACCATGTTCAGTTTGCTGAACCTGGTCTATTTTAGCAACAGCGTAGCCATCGGGAAAAACGCCTCCTGCTCCTGACGTAAATAAAACATCCCCTACTTTGACATTTTCTTTTGATGCATCTACCCCATCTTGTTCGGATCTCACATGGGTTAATATCATTTTCGAACTATTTTGCCCCTGTAAAATGGCATGAAAATTAATCTGTTTTAGTTTTACAGGAATCTTAGAAAGACTACTGGTTATTAACATCACGCGAGCGCTTTTTTGACCCACAAGCGAAATACGTCCTACAATATTTTGATCCATCAAGGCAGGCAAGTCTACAATAAGATGTTTATCTTTATTGACTCCTATATCCAAAAAACTCCAACCTTGACCATACGGACTTCCCATAATTTTTGTTGTCACAAATTGGTTCTGATTTACAGAATCGATGTTAATCACTTTTTTTAATTCTTTATTCTCTTCTCTAAGTTCTTTAAACTGTTGGTTCTGCTCTTTTAACCTTTGAATCTCTTCTTCTTGTTTTGTAATAGTTTCTTGCAATTCCTGCAGATTGGACCCTGTCAGGGTTGTAGCAACTAAATTTTCAGCCTTTGAATGAATTTGGTTAAAGACATCTAATATAATTCCAAAATGAGAAGACAAGTTATCCATACTCAATTGTTTTAAAATCATCGTCAAACATATTAAAATGCATGTAAAATACACAATAAAGCTTTTGAACGATAACTGGAGCTTATGCAAAACATAAGACATTAAAGACCAAAACAAACTTGTTCTTTTAATGCCTTTACCCTTAATAATATTGAATTTTAAATTCATCTTTTAAAATTCAACTAAATCCTGGATAGAACGTTTTTCATAATTTTAATTTCTTCAAGTGCTTTACCCGTACCCAAAACAACGCAATGAAGTGGGTTTTCTGCTGTAAAGACAGAAACACCAGTAACTTCCGCAATAACAGAGTTTAGATTACTCAGCAATGACCCACCACCTGTCATTACAATTCCACGATCTACGATGTCAGAGGATAATTCTGGAGGTGTATTTTCTAGTGCGGTCTTTACTCCATCAGCAATAGTGCTAACCACTTCGTTTAATGATTCTGCTATTTGAGCTTGGTTAATTTCGATTTCTTTGGGAACTCCTGTTATCAAACTACGTCCTTTAATACTCATGGTAATGCTGCTGGAATCTGAAGTTAAAATGGCTGATCCAATTTCTTTTTTTATCTTTTCAGCTGTTGATTCACCAATCAATAAATTATGGTTTCTACGGATATAGTTCATAATAGCTTCATCCATTTTGTCGCCACCAACGCGGACTGAACAAGCATAAACAATACCACCTAAAGATATCACAGCTATTTCCGTTGTGCCTCCACCAATATCAACAACCATAGAACCTGTGGGTTCTGTTACTGGAAGGCCTGCACCAATTGCAGCAGCCATAGGCTCTTCTATCAAAAATACCTGACGTCCTCCAGCACTTTCCGCTGATTCTTGAATTGCTTTTTTCTCTACAGCCGTTGAACCTGCAGGCACGCATACAATAATTTGAGGTGCCGCAAAACTTCTACGATTGTGAACTTTTCGAATAAAGTGTTTAATCATTTCTTCAGCAACATCAAAATCTGCGATAACGCCGTCTCTTAAAGGACGAATAGCTTGAATATTTCCAGGTGTTCTTCCCACCATCATTTTGGCTTCTTCTCCAATAGCTAAAACATGTCTCTTACCTTTATAGTTAGATACTGCCACAACAGATGGCTCATTTAGAACAATACCTCTGCCTTTAACGTAGACGAGGGTATTAGCAGTGCCTAAATCAATAGCCATATCTGCAGAAAACATACCCTTAAGAAAAGTAAACATGATTTTGTAATCCTTTTTAGAAATTTGGAGATGCTTTACTTTATCCTTTATGCTTAAATATTTCAAGAAGTCAAATACAGTAATGTGATTCTTTGCATGATTTTAATGATCGACAATTATGATTCTTTTGTATACAACCTTTATCGCTATTGCGTGGAACTTAACCAAGACGTTGAAGTCATTCGAAATGATAAAGTATTTATAGATAAAATTTCCCCACAATCTTATAGTGGCATCATACTTTCTCCGGGGCCCTGCTCTCCACAAGAGGCAGGACAATCCAATGAAATTATCAAAAAATTTTCAGGCATCATTCCTATTTTTGGGGTTTGTTTAGGTCATCAGTGTATAGGGCATGTTTTTGGAGGAAACGTTATTAAAGCACCACAACCTGTACATGGCAAGACATCTAACATTCAAATTAATCCCCTTACGATTCAAAACAATATTATCTTTGAAAAATTACCTGAAAGTTTTGAAATAATGAGATATCATTCTCTTATTGTTGAAAAACAATCTTTACCCGAATGTTTGGAAATAACGGCTGAACTGGAAAATGAACAGATCATTATGGCCTTGCAACACAAACAACATAAAACCTACGGCGTGCAATTTCACCCCGAATCCATAGGTTCACAATTTGGACACGAAATGCTCAAAAATTTTTTAAACGTATGTAATGTTTAAAACTAGAAATTAGGGATATAAATACCATGAAAATCATTGATGTTATTCAACATAAAAAAACATTCAGCATTCCTCCTGCGTGGATGATGAGACAAGCAGGAAGGTACTTGCCAGAATACAAAAAAATCCGTGCACAGCATCCAGATTTTATGGAATTTTGTTTCAGTATTGATGATGTTGTGGAAGTCACATTGCAACCACTTCAACGTTTCCCTGTTGATGCTGCTATTATTTTTAGCGATATTTTAGTGATTCCCCATGTTTTAGGCCAAAAGGTTTGGTTTGAAACCAACCATGGACCCAAGTTAGAAAATATCGATTTGAACCATTTTGTACAAAATGCAGCTAATATTGATTTTAAAAATAAGCTAGACCCTATAAAATTAGCCATTCAAAAAACAAGAAACAGACTGGATAAAGACAAAGCTTTAATAGGATTTGCTGGTGCACCTTGGACCATTTTAACGTACATGATTAGTAAAGGCAAAACATCAGACTTTAACACCGTCTTTGAATTTAGAGAGAAAAATTTAAATCTTTTTAAATCTTTACTAGACTTAATGACACAAAAAGCAATTGAACTTTTATTACTTCATATCAAAAGCGGTGTAAATGTTGTTCAAATTTTTGAATCTTGGGCATCAGCTGTTCCTATCCATTTGCATGATGAAATTCTGTTTCAACCTCTTAAAAAAATCATTCGATCTATTCGCACACAACATCCTAACTTTCCCATTATTTACTACGGCAGAGGTATTAACAAAAACTACGACCAAATCAGTGATTTAGATATTGTGTTTGGCATAGATGAAGCATCTGACATACGAGAGATAAGCAAAATGCTACCTCAAAAAGTTCTACAGGGTAATTTGTCCCCACAAACACTTCTTTCAGGAGATAACCTTGAAAACAGCATCTTAGTAATTTTAGATGCAATGCAGGATAAGCCCTTTATTTTCAACTTAGGCCATGGCATCAACAAAGATACGCCATTATCTCATGTTGAGCGCTTGTTTGCGACGCTGCAAAGAAGGTAGTTCAATTTTTTTCAATACAGGTTTTAATTCTTCCTTACAGATCTCAACACCTATTAAACCACTAAATTTTCCACCTAAGAAACGACAACAACGGTCTAACATGGGCGATACACTTAAATTAAAATCTGAATTATAGGGAGGAGAATATAGCCCCCTTGCGTACCGGATAATACTCCAAGAATGGGAAGCAAACAACTCTCTTAATTGAGTCAATGTATAAGGGTGACCATAACCCATAGGGCTTTTGATATTATGTGCCCATAAACTTCTTCTATTGGGGACAACAATAACCATGTGTCCTGTGTTTGACAAAACACGGGAGCATTCGTCTAAAAATGATTTAATATTATGAATAAATTCAAATCCATGAATGATGTAAATCAGATCAACGCTTTTGTTAGGCAAAGGAAGATGTTTCTCGTCAACAAGACAACAAACATTGTTATCAACTGGCCATGGAATAGCACCTAACTGTGATAGAAAAAAAACAGGATTAACATTTTCAGCAAACAAAAAAGGGATAGTATAGCCCATAGATACAAACTTTTTTGTGCGCCTAATACGATCAGTGTGACCTAAAACATCTAAAATATGTTCTATGCTCATTTGGGTAATGCAACCCAAAGATGATTGGTAATATGCTTTGATATCTAATGTATTCATATTAATTATAAGACCATAACAAGAATCGATCAAAAACTATGCTGACATTAGGTTATCACATTCTTGTTGAATATCAAAAAGAGCTTGTTGCAATTGAAGGCAACTTTCATCGATATTTTGATCTTTTGAAAAGGTTAAAGGATTACCATAAATAAAAAAACCTTTTGAAAAGGGTATCGGTAATACAAACTTATCCCAAGACCTCAGTTTTTTAAACCTTGAAATAGAATAGGTCAAAGGCAAAACCTTAAGACCTGTTGCTTGAGCTAATTTAATTACACCTGGTGAAATATGTTCGTTAGGGCCTCTGGGGCCATCTGGGGTAATTCCCACCACACCTTTGTTTTTCAAAACCCTTAGTAATGATATAAAAGCCGATGCTCCGTTTTTGGCTGTTGACCCATAAAGAGATAAAATGCCTCTATAACGAATAACATTAGCAATAATACGACCATCAGCATGGTTTGAAAGCAACATGTGAAATTTCTTTTGACTCCTCCAAGCAAAAGGCATCATCGCCAAACGATTATGAAAGAAAACAAAAATAGCACCTTCATTTGCATCAATAACGTCATTAAAGTTGTGAGTATGGAGAAATTTCCAACGTGTCGTTCTATATACAAACCATATGTAGACATAACCTAGGAAAGAAATAAGACTTTGAACAAAAAACAGCTTATTAAGTTTTTTTCTAATTTTCATAAAGACTTAAGGAAATTGGCTGGGGTACTAGGATTCGAACCTAGGGGTGGCGGTACCAAAAACCGCTGCCTTACCGCTTGGCTATACCCCAATTATTTAAATAGCATATAATTTTATGCATATCTTTTCAATACAAAAAGACATTTAATTCTTATTTTTTTTTAGGTTAATGACAAACTCATTTTTATGAACATAAAATAAATTCTTTTTAACTTGTTCTTCTAACAAATCTTTATCCAAATTGGATGGATTCATAAACTTAACTTTCATCTCAATTTTTTCTTTTTTATCTTTTAGTTTTTGCTCTTTCTTCCTTAATTCAACAACATTAGATTGAATAGATTTTAAAGCAAATACCCCCCTGCCACCTTGAAATAAATGGTAGGTAAAATAGCTAAGGATTAAAAATGAAAAAAATGAGAAACAAGCTTCTTTTGAAAACATAACCATTGAAACGATCTTTAACCTAACTGTTCTTCTATACGGATTAGTTGGTTGTATTTAGCAACCCTGTCTGTTCGCGACAAAGAACCCGTTTTAATTTGACCTGCTGATGTACCAACAGCAATATCTGCGATACAGGTATCTTCTGTTTCACCCGAACGATGAGAGATAATGCACTTGAAGTTGTTTACCTGTGCACATTGAATTGTTTCCAACGTTTCCGTTAATGTTCCAATCTGATTTGGTTTTATTAAAACAGCATTGGCAAGTTTTTGATCTATGCCCATTTTTAGCTTTTCTACATTGGTGACAAAAAGATCATCACCTACTATTTGAATTTTATCACCCAGTTCTTTTGTAAGCAAAGCCCATGCTTTAAAATCTTCTTCAGCAAATCCATCTTCGATAGAAATAATAGGAAATTCGTCACATAAATTCTTGTACACATTAACAAGATCAGAAGCAGAAATATTTTCACCTTCAAAACTATACGTTCCATCATCTTGTAACAATTCATTAGCAGCAACATCTAATGCTATACACACATCGCATCCTGGCCCATATCCAGATATATTTATAGCATCAATAAGATAATTTAAGGTTTGACGGGTAGATTGTAACTGTGGCGCAAAACCACCTTCATCGCCCACATTTGTATTCAATTTATTTTGCTTCAATATCTTTTTAAGATTCTGAAAGATTTCAGAACCCATACGTATCGATTCTTTAATACAAGAAGCGTTCATAGGCACAATCATAAACTCTTGAATATCTAGAGCATTGTCCGCATGAGCACCACCATTGATAACATTCATCATAGGACGTGGCTGTTGCATTTCACTTTTAAAATCACCCACCTTTTGGATATATTGATAAAATGGTATTTTCAAAGACAAAGCTGCTGCTTTTGCACAAGCCAAACTTACACCTAACAGTGCATTTGCACCAAGAATAGATTTGTTTTTAGAACCATCAGCATGAATCATGATATTATCAATTGTTTTTTGATCCTGTACATTAACGCCCATCAACAAAGGCTTCAGAACATGACTAATTGCATAAATAGCTTTCAAAACACCTTTACCATGGTAGCGACTATCATTGTCTCTAAGCTCGTGAGCTTCAAAAGTTCCGGTTGATGCACCCGATGGAACAGATGCTCTACCTATACTACCATCGTCAAGAGACACATCTATCTCAATCGTTGGAAAACCTCTAGAGTCTAATATTTCACGCGCAACCACATCGACAATTTTTGCCATAATTTTTTTCTTGATATTCATAAAACGATACTAAACTTTAGCATAAAGTTAAAAAAAATGTAAATCATATGCTTTATATATATTTTTTTAATCCTTTATAAAGGTTTATTTCTTAGAATTTGAGTATTAAAGATTAAAATTCGATATTTTATGAAAAATTATTTAAAATTTATATGTTTTGTATTTTTTCTCAGTTCTATATGCATCCTAGAAACAAACGAGATTCAAGCGTCACAGGAAACTGTTACAAGCACAGCAAATTCTACAGCATCTGTTGCTAACACTATAGCTAATACATTAAAAAATGATACAGCTTCAAAGTCAGCAACGATTACTCCTCCACCGCCTAGCAATATTAAAGAAAATATCCCCGCATCAACAGGGACATCTGAAGACAACAATCAAAACTATCTAAATCTTGTCATCAGAGCGCTTGGTGCAGCACTAATACCTGATAACGATTTCTTTGCCCAAGTTGTAACAGTTCTTGGTGTTAAAAATCCGTATCCAGGGGATGCACAGACTATATGCCTAGCAAGATCCAGTGGGAACAGAATTTTCAAAATAAGTAACAACAAAACGAGAAATCCTCGAATCGTTAAAAATCCATCAGAACTTGAAACGTATAATTATTTCTTCGTCAAACGCAAAGGCGAAAAAGTTCGCTATACCATCTCTAGAGACAAAAATAATAGTGCTGAAAATGAAGAACCTTCTCTACCAACAGCAGTACCGACAAAAAAAACGTATGATGCCATTTTTGTAGCAAAATATTTTGATAATGTCTGCTTTGTTAGATTTTCTGTAAACGAAAACTCTACTCAATCAATAAGCACCACAAATACAAGCACATCTACCCCTCCACAAAATGCGAATCAACAGTAATATTTTTCAAAAAAAAGGAACACATAAGTGTTCCATCTGTGCAACTGAGTAAAAAAATATTTTAACTTGCTACTTGTAGTGTGCGTGTTTTTTTACGGCCTGTTTTACCAAGACCAATATTTTTTGCAATACTACTTCTACGTTTAGCATAATTAGCAGAAACTGTTGGATAGTTTTGTGGAAGACCCCAACGTTCTTTGTATTGATCCAAAGTCAAACCATACGTTGTATTTAAATGTCTTTTGAGCATGGAAAGTCTTTTTCCATCTTCTAGACAAATAATATAATCCTCATGAATAGATTCAGAAATAGGAACAGCTGGATTTTTACCAGCAGGAACAGCAACAGGGCTTAGATTAATTTTCTGCAGAGATTTGAAAACATTAACAACGACATTTGATAGATCACTCATATCAAACTCTGGTTTACTTACAATTGCTGAAACAATTTTTGCCGCGGCATCAAGAAGATTATCTTGCATCTTCTCTGATGAAACGTTTTCTTTAGACATCTTATTCTCCGGTGTAATTATAAAATTTTATTTTATTATAGATCATTTAATTTACATTTAAATATATTTTTTAAATTTAAAGGATTTTTTTTTCACTTCATATTATTTTCGAATATTTGCTAACGATCAATTTCTCCAAATACAATATCCATAGAACCAATAATGGCAACAATATCGGATAGTAAAGAATTACGACAAAGGTAATCTGTCATTTGCAAGAATGTAAATCCTGGTGTGCGAATTTTGCAACGATACGGCTTATTTGAACCATCAGAAATTAAATATACACCAAATTCACCTTTAGGAGCCTCAATACAAGAATATACTTCTCCAGCTGCCACATGAAACCCTTCTGTATAAAGTTTAAAATGGTGAATAAGAGATTCCATGGATGTTTTCATATCTTCACGTTTAGGTGGAACCACTTTAGTATTTGAGGATATAAATTCTCCTTGGGGGATTTTTTCAATACACTGATGAATTATCCTAAGACTCTGTCGCATTTCTTCAACCCGGACTAAATACCTATCATAACAATCACCATTTTGACCTATAGGAATATCAAAATCTAAAAGATGATATATTTCATAAGGTTGACTTTTTCGCAAATCCCACGGAACACCACTAGCTCGAAGCATGGGGCCCGATAAACTCCAAGCAATAGCTTCTTTATCAGTAATAACACCAATATCTACCGTACGTTGTTTAAAAATCCTATTCTCAGTCAACACAGTTTCAATATCGTCTATAACTTTTGGAAATGAAAGGGAAAATCGCATAATTTGCGCTATAAGTGAATCAGAAAGGTCTTTATGAACTCCACCTGGCCTGATATAGGCCGAATGAAGCCTTGCACCTGAAACTTGTTCGTAAAAAGACATAATTTTTTCACGCTCTTCAAAAGCCCACAAAAATGGTGTCATTGCACCAACATCAAGACCAAAAGTTGCAATATTGAGAAGATGATTTCCTATTCGTGTAAGTTCACTAAAAATAACACGAATGAATTGTGCACGAAGGGGAATATCCATTTTTAGCAGTTTTTCAATTCCTAGGACGAAGGCATGTTCCTGATTCATAGGTGATACATAATCTAAACGATCAAAATAAGGAATAGCCTGTAAATAGGTTTTATTCTCTATTAATTTTTCTGTCCCTCTATGTAAGAACCCAATATGCGGATCAGCACGCGTAATAATTTCGCCATCCATATCAAGTATTAGCCTGAGAACACCGTGCGCTGCTGGATGTTGAGGACCAAAGTTTAAAGTAAAGGTATCGTTC
>CAYPYB010000005.1:0-41181 GCA_964415115.1 uncultured Candidatus Pelagibacter sp.
TTTTAAAGCTTTTTCTCAAAAATTTACAACAAATGCTACTTACGCAGCAGGTCTATTGTATAAAAATAGAGATAAACTAAATCAAAAATTCTAATAAAATATTTAATTCTTTAACCGGTATTGAAAATTTAGAAACATCATCAAATTGGCGTTTTGCACACACGATATGTTCGAATCCTAAACGCAGGGCTTCACGAATACGAACATCACCCTTTTGTACCGGTCTTATTTCACCCGTCAATCCAATTTCACCAAAATAGACTGACGTTTGATGATCTGCTTCATTTTTTAATGAAGATATTAACGCCGAAGCCACAGCTAAATCGGCTGCAGGTTCTGAAATTTTAATACCACCAACCACACTTAGATATATATCTTTTCCAGAAAAACTTAAACCACACCTTGATTCTAAAACAGCAACAATCATGGATAATCGATTAAGATCCCATCCAACAGTAGTTCGCTTTGGCGCAGCATAAGATGATGGAGATACTAATGCTTGTATTTCCACCATAATAGGCCGTGTACCTTCCATACCGGCATATATAGCTGTTCCACTGAGGGGTTCATCATGATGAGAAATAAAAAGTTCTGAAGGATTTTGAATTTCTTTAAGGCCTGAAGCTTCCATGGAAAAAATTCCTAATTCATCACTTGCTCCAAAGCGATTTTTTACAGATCTTAGTAATCTATAATCGTATCCACGGTCTCCTTCAAAATACAATACAGTATCTACCATGTGTTCTAAAACACGTGGGCCAGCCAATGTCCCTTCCTTTGTAACGTGACCAACCAAGATAAGAATAAAACCCTTTTTCTTTGCTAATTGAATCAATTCAAAAGCACATGCCCTAACTTGTGACACACTTCCAGGTGCAGATTCGATATTTTCATGAGCCAGAGTTTGAATGGAATCGATAACAACAACATCTAATTTATTCATTTGATTTAGCGCAGACAATGTTTCTTTTAGTTGGGTGCTTGCAGCTAAATGTACATGACTATTCCCAAATCCTAAACGTTCCGCCCGCATTGCAATTTGAGAAATAGCTTCTTCACCAGAAATATAGGCGCATTCATATTGGTTAGACATATGCGAAACAACTTGAAGAAGTAAAGTTGATTTACCTATCCCTGGATCCCCACCAATGAGTATAACAGAACCCGAAACCATTCCACCACCGCACACACGATCAAATTCAGTATTACCTGTTTGCAACCGTTGAATATTTTCACCCTTTAAAGTTGGATCTTGTAAATTATGAAAAAAAGTAGTTATATCAATTTTTTTTGATTTTTTTAATGTCCCAGATGTCGATTCTTGAACCATTTGATTCCATGCATTGCAAGCCTCGCATTTACCGGACCATTTAGACGCACTGCAGCCACAATTTTGACAAACATAATTAATTATATTTTTTGACACAATATTATTTACTTCATAAAACTTATAGCTATGATACATCCAATAAAAAGAAGTCTCAACAGAACATAGGAATTATTTTAAAATAATTTTCCTAATACATCATTTAATTCATCGTCATGCTGAGGTAATTTTTCTGGTGAATTAATAGTTTCTTTTTTCACAGATTCATCAGAATCTGGAAGATCTAAACCTTGGGAGGCAAAAAATCTACCTAAAGATTTTTGTTGTTCTTTTGAAGTTCCAGCAATTGCATCCATCTGCGAAGAATCGATACGTGGTTTTAATTTAGCAAATTTTTCAACCTCTGCAGAGTTTGTATTCATATTTTTTAAAAGCTGCTGAACATTATTTTGTGTTTCCTTTAACGAAGAAGCAACTCTAGAGTTTGTTTCAAAAGATGATTTAGATCCTATATTTTGAAGAGATTGTTCGTTACGATCAAAATAAGATTTCACTTGATCAGGCAATGCTTGATTCAGATATAGGGAACCACTTTCCACATACTCATAAAAGAAGCTTTTTTTCAGAACATCAGGAAAAACTTGGGAAGAGAAAAATAAGCACACAAATTGGTGAACAAGAACGAGAATAATATATCCCCGTAAAAAACCATAGAAGAAACCTAATGTTCTATCTAAACCTGACAATATACTGTCTTTAATAAGACTGACGATGAAATAAACAATAATGTTCAAAATAATATAGAGTGATATAAACATGACGAACGAAACGATACTTTTAGCAATAAAGGGGTTTTTAATATACCCTAGTGCTAAATGTAGAAATTGATCGTGAAAGATATAAGTTATTCCAATGGACAAAAACCATGTGAATAGGGATAAAAGTTCTTTTGTAAAACCTCTAAAAATCCCAATAATTCCAGAAAGGGCAAATAAACTTAAACAAATTGTATCAATAGTTATAGGAGACATGGTCATCAATACTCTCTAAACCCTAAAATCCATTGCAACAACATACTGTTCAGCAGAATCTTGCCGACTCGATTTTGGTTTAAAATGCTCTACAATTTTAAAATTCTTTTTGATATCTTTTAAAAGTTCTTGTTCTGTTCCACCTTTAAGAACTTTTGCCACAAAACAACCACCTTCATTTAAGTGATTCAAAGCGAATTCGTAAGCTATTTCTAAAAGATTCATAATTCTTAAATGATCAACTTTGGGCATTCCACAAGATGGTGCAGCCATGTCGCTGAGGACTAGATCGCATTTGCGACCATTTAATACTTTTTGTAATTTTAGCAACCCTTCTTCTGTTAAAAAATCAGCTTGTATAAACTCTGCACCAGGTATAGGTTCCATAAAATTAATATCTAATCCTATAACTTTTCCAGTTTTTCCAACATACTTTTTACTCACCTGAAGCCATCCACCCGGTGTGCAACCTAAGTCAACGACCAAAGAACCAGGCTTTAAAAGCTTGTATTTTTCTTGAATTTCAATAAGTTTATACGCAGCACGTGACCTGTAACCATCTTTAGCAGCCTTTTGTACAAAAGGATCATTCAATTGCCTGATTAGCCAGCGTCGAGAAGATTCAGTTCTTTTTTTTTTGCTTTTTAAAGATTTAATTTCTGCCACAATAATTTCTTTACAATCTGTGGGTATTGGATATTTTAGACTTTAGCCATTCATTTACAGAATCAATGGATATCTTTTCACGCTCTCCGGTTTTACGGTTTTTATATTCTAACAACCCATTTTCTTTAAAGTCTTTACCTAAAATGATTTGATGAGGTATTCCAATAAGGTCTGCATATGAAAATTTAACACCGGGTCTTTCATCTCGATCATCTATCAAAACACTATATCCTTGAGCTTTCATTGATTGATATAATTTCTCACATTGAGAAGTCATTTCTATTGAGTTCATGTCGAGAGGAACTAATATAAAAAGAAACGGTGCTACAGCTTCAGGCCAGATAATACCATTTTCGTCATGATTAGCTTCAATCATCGCAGCAACAAGGCGCGACATTCCAATACCGTATGAACCCATTTCTGGATAGAAAGATTGTCCGTCTGGTCCAGTAATTTTAAAATCCATCGATTGCGAATATTTCGTACCAAAATAAAAAATATGACCAATCTCTATTCCTTTAGTCACTGTAATTTGATCGGAAAATAAAGGACAAGTTTCTTCAATGTGCTTTTCATCAGCAACGGCATACATAGATTCCATGAGATCAAATGTTTTTTCAGATGATTTCATAGCATCTATTTTTGCATCATAATATAAAGTACTTTCGCCATGCTCTGCTTTAACATGAAATTCATGACTTAAATTTCCACCTATGGCGCCAGAATCGGCACGAACAGGCAACGCATCAACACCTAAAGCATCGAATATACTAAGATAACAATGGTAAATATTTTTATACGTATTTTGTGCAGATTCAAAGTCAAGGTCAAAGGAATACGCATCCTTCATCAGAAATTCGCGAGCCCTCATAATACCAAAACGAGGTCTCATTTCATCTCTGAATTTCCATGTGATTTGATAAAAAACTTGGGGTAACTGTTTGTAGCTTTGAATGAATTTGCGAGCAACGTCAGTCATGACCTCTTCATTGGTCGGGCCAAAAAGTAAGTCACGATCATGACGGTCTTTAACTCTCAACATTTCTTTTCCATAGTCTTCGTAACGACCACTTTCTTTCCACAACTCTGCAGACTGCAATATGGGGGTAATCATGCGACTACAACCAAAATCATCATGTTTTTGAGAAACAATATTAATGATGTTTTCAAGAACACGAACGCCCATCGGAAGCCATGAATATAGGCCTGTTGCTGATTGAACGATCATTCCAGAACGCAACATTAATCGATGAGATGTCAAAACAGCATCTGAAGGGTCTTGTTTTAATACTGGAGAAAATAGTGTTGAGAGTTTCATATTGTTAACTAGTTTCTGACGTTGGTGTTGATAATAATTGAGGACCCTTTTCCATGTGGGGTTTGCATTTGCTGCACTTCCATTGGTGTTCCAGAATTATCAGCAATAACGTAGGATCTTCCTTTTGGACCACTAGGAACAGAAACAATAACGCGTTGACCTACAGGCAACGCAACTTGATCAGCTTGAACAACTGTCAAAATATTTCCATTAGAAAGTTTTACAGAATATTCAACAGCTTCTTGTCTTCCTAATTCGTTTTCAGCAAACATACCAGCCAGACCTCCTAAAAGGGCTCCTCCTGCTATACCAGCTAATTTACCATTACCTTTTCCTATCATGCTTCCGCCAAGACCACCAGCGATACCACCAACAGCCATACCTGTTCCGTTATCGGCTACTCTTTCAGCCTCATTCACTTCTACTTTACGAACAGATAAGATAACACCTTGATATGAAAAAGATGCTTCTCCAACAGCATTTGATGTATACTGGTTTCCGCCAATTCGTCGTGCGCATCCAGAAGAGACAAGTAATACACATACCAAAGAAGCAGCTATTATCTTTTTATTATTCATTTTAATACCCAATTTATATTTTTTATAAAACAATCATATACACTCTTAAAGAAAAAAAAAAGTGTAATCATATAAATTTTAAAAATTGATTCTAATGATTAAATATTGTAAATATGTTTATGTATATGCAAAAAAAATAGCAAAATGTTCATTAATTTTTAAAATTCATTATCTTTTGTAATTAAAAAATTTTCTAATTTCTTTTTCACAACTCTAGTCTTTTTCACATTTAATCTCTATTTTTGGTTTAAAAAATTTATTTCCAATGATATTAGTATTGATGCCATATTGTTTCATATACAATTTGCTTCTCCAGAAACCAACAAATTTTCATGTATTGCGCACTTCCTTATTGTCTTCAATCTACTTTATATTTTTGTGCTGCGTTCTTTTTTCTGAACTTCGTTTATACTTACTTAAAATCTAAAATTTCTAGCCGCGAAAATAAATTTATTGCCTTTGTAACTAGCGTGTTATCAAAAATTGGAATTATTCTGTGGCCACTATTTTTCATATATTTTATTTATGATATAAAAATAATTGAATATATTATTGAAAATAATACAAAAATTAATTTTAAAAAAATATACACTAACCCCAAAAACATAAAATTTCAGAGCCAAGGGGAAAATACAATTTAATCATACTTTATGTAGAATCCTTAGAGCATTCGCTAGGTAATATAGATATACATGGTGAAAATTTAATTCAAGATATTAATGAAATCCCAGGGATACTCTGTCAAGATTTCGTCCCAACGTCAGGTACAAAATGGACCATGGCAGCATTAGTCTCCAGTCAATGTGCTATACCTTTGAAACACCATATGGTAAATCATAAAATATTAAATCAAAAATTTCTTGGAAACACATCTTGTTTGGGTGATATATTGACGCTATCAGGCTACAAAAATTACTTTTTTGTTCCGTGTCATGCATATTTTGCATCAATGGATAATTTTTATAAAACCCATGGTAATCATACTATCTATGCTCTTGATTTTTGGAAAAGCAAACATCCTAAGACAGCCTTTAAAAGCTGGGCAAAAGGTATCACTGAAGATATTCTTTTAGAGGAAGCATATGATAAAATCAAAGAACTTCACAAAAGAAGCACACCTTTTGAAGTCTCCATCGTCAAAGCAGACACTCATACTCCGAATGGTCATCTACCCCACAACTGCCCTTTCAACTCTAATAAAAAACTACAAAGATTTCAAAAATCGTTTAAATGCACTTCCCACTACGTTAAAAAATTTGTTGATCAACTTACGAAACAAGGAATTTTAAAAAACACAGTTTTAATCATTATGGGGGATCACCCTTTTATGCAGACAACCTTACATAAAAACTATTTTGACACGAAACGAAATATTTACTTTAAACTTATTACACCAACACCTGTAGATTTGAACCGACAAAAAATGACACATCACGACATGCTCCTACTATTTTATCACGACAAAGCACACTTATTGTTTACTAGAAGTAGGCGCAGAAACTGATTCAGACTCTGTATCGACTATTTCAGAATATAGCAGCGATCCGTCGTGCTCTACGCACTATCATTTTCCTTCAGTAGAAGAGTCAATGAAAAGATCCTTTTCTGGAGATTCTTACAATAGCAATACTTCAAATACTACAGATTCGTCTCTAAAATCCTGTCAATCTACAAGAGATCTTAAGCCATCAGAGACAGAAAATGTTTTTCAATTAAACTATAAAAGCTTTGAAAGAAATTTATAAATCTACAAATAATGATTTAGAAAACACTTATGTTATTTTAAAGCAGGATATTCAAAAATTAACCATGAAGAAATCCCATTAATTCTTTAAAACTCCAAAATCATAAAATTCGATATGCAGAAATTTTAAAACAAATATATTTTTTTGAAATTAACCTTCAACGCATAGGAGATATTTTATGCCAAGAAATCATCTCATTCAAAATAGAGAATGTTTCTGAAAAAAAGGTTAATAAATCTCAAAAAATCAATCAAATACTCCATATTAAAAAAATTATTAAGCAACATATTGGAACTTTATTGGAAACAACAAATGAACTATTAGTTTTGGTGAAATCAGATTTAGATATCAACCCAACAAACAAGATAACTGCATAAAATTAGTTAAAAAATTTATATCAAAATTGAAACCATAAAATATAGAATAGATAATATCGATAATCGATCTCTTATTCAGTATCTATATGATTCCAACTCTTGTGGATAAATACTTCACCAACTTGATGTTTTTTTGAAGAATTAAAATATTATGTGAATATCAAGTATCTATTATGATATTTCATACAAGTCTTCTTGCTTCACATATGTCTTTCTTGGTATTGTTTATTAAAATAAACTAAAAATTTTATTTCTGAATTGATATGAACACCTCCATCGAAAAACAAAAATATAATAAACCTTCATTCCAAGATACTATCTTTTCTCTTCAAAAATTTTGGGGCGACCAAGGCTGTGTTATTTTACAACCCTACGATACAGAAGTAGGTGCCGGAACATCTCATCCCGCAACAACATTAAAATCACTGGGATCTAAGCCTTGGAATGTAGCGTATATCCAACCATGCAGACGCCCGTCAGATGGTCGTTATGGAGATAATCCCAACAGAACTCAGTATTATTATCAATTTCAAGTTATCCTGAAACCCACACCCGTTAATCCATTAGATCTATATCTTCGAAGTCTTGAAGCATTAGGGTTAAAGTGTGATGAACACGATATTCGTTTTGTAGAAGATGATTGGGAAAATCCATCCTTGGGTGCAGCGGGCCTTGGATATGAAGTTTGGTGCGATGGAATGGAGATTACCCAATTCACTTATTTTCAGCAAGTAGGTGGTTTGGTTTGCGATCCTGTTCCTGTTGAAATAACCTACGGATTAGAACGTATTGCAACTTTTGTGCAGGAAGTGAATACGCATTTTGATTTGAATTGGAACGGCCTCGAAGGACCACAAAAGCTTACCTACAGAGATGTATTTATAGAACAAGAGCGTCAGTTTTCAGCCTATAATTTTGAAGCTGCCAATACTGAAATGCTTTTCCGCCATTTTGATGATTACGAAACAGAATGTTTAGCATTATTAAAGAAGAACTTAGTATTACCAGCTTATGAACAATGCGTCAAAGCTAACCATACTTTCAACCTTCTCGATGCACGAGGAGTCATTGCCGTCACTGAAAGAGCTAGATATATTGGGCGTGTTAGAAATCTTTCTAAAGAATGTTGCACCTTATGGCTCAAGCATGAGCAAGAAAAAACACAAGACTCTATTCAAATTTAAAACAAAAGATCAAGGTTAAACATGAATATCTTATTTGAAATTTTCAGTGAAGAAATTCCAGCTAGAATGCAAAAATGGGCAGAACTAGAATCTGTCAAAGTTTTACAAAAAATCCTTAATGATGCCAATTTAAAATATGCAGACTGCATATCTTTTGTTGCAACGCAAAGACTAGCCTTAAAATTTACGTTATCCTATAATGCCAACGAAATGGTTGAAACAGAAAAAAGAGGTCCCAAAACTTCTGCCGATGAATCCATTCTTGAAAAATTTATAACAGCACAAAAAGCAAAAAAATCAGATCTTACTGAAAAAGATGGTTATTGGCTTCTTATTTTAAAATCAAAACGCCCAACCTTGGAAGCTATGCTTACATCTATCATTGATCAATTTTTAGATCAAATGCGTTGGCCAAAATCAATGAGGTGGCATTTACCTCTTTCCAATTGTTCAAGCCGTACATGGATAAGACCTATTCGTTCCATTTTATTAATGACTGACGATCTTCCACTTCAAGTTACTATTCCTGGAACAGACTTAACTACAACTAATACAACGTTTACTCATCGATTTGTTGAACATAAAACTATTCAAATTCCACATGCAAACGAATATGAATCGATATTAGAAAAAAATCATATCATCGTTCCTTTTCATAAAAGAAAAGAGTATATTTTAAAGGAAATCCAGCAACAAGAGGATAAACTAAATCTTCAAATGATAGAAGATCAGGATCTTTTTGATGAAGTGACTGGTCTCGTTGACACACCCTTTGTGCTAATTGGTGAAATTGGCAAAAAATTTATGGTTCTTCCTTCTGAAGTTTTAACAACTTCTATGAAAGTGCATCAAAAATATATTGCATTTATAGATGTCAAAACTCAAAAACTTGCGCCTTATTTTTGCGCAATGCTTCACCAGAATCCTATCAAGCCATCTATTGTAAGACATGGTTTTGAAAAAGTTCTCACAGCGCGCTTAACAGACGCCTTGTTTTTCTTTAATAATGATAAGGATACCCCCCTTGAAGATTTAACTGCTAAATTTAAATCCTATATTTTTCATGAAAAACTTGGTTCTTTACAGGAAAAAGTAGATCGCATTTTAAAATGCATTGATGGCCTTGATATCATACAAGATACAAATATATCTTATCTCAAACGTGCCACATTGCTGTGTAAGGCAGATTTGTTTACACAAATGGTTAGTGAATTTCCAGAACTACAGGGTAAAATGGGTGAAATATATGCACTTCATCAAAATGAACATCCAGATGTTGCTCTTGCCTTAAAAGAACATTATCAGCCTCTTGGTCCTTCACAAAATGTCCCTAGCCAAAATATTGGTTTGTGGTTAGCCTTGCTTGACAAACTTGATTCCATTATTGGTTTCTTTGGGAATAATATTAAACCAACAGGCAGTAAAGATCCTTTAGCTATTCGAAGGACTACACTTGGAATTATCAGAATTTGGAATGCATTGTTTCAAGATACTGTAGAAAACTGGAGCCCACAAAATGACCAACGTTTTTTAAAGGTAGCTAACATTATTTATGAAAATCATAAACATAAATATTTTGACGAAAAACAAGAAGCACTATTTCAATACTTGTTCGACTATATTCAAAAAAGATATGAAGGCATTTAGTAAAGGTAAGACATATGAGTGTTAAATTAACAACTTTAGATAACGGTATTCGTGTTGTAACGGATGAAATCAATTACGTAAAATCCATTTCTTGCGGAGCATGGTTTGCAGCAGGAACCCGCCACGAAACAGAAAAAGAAAACGGTATTGCCCACCTACTCGAACATATGGCTTTTAAGGGCACAAATCAAAGATCTGCCTATGATATATCCGTAGAAATAGAAAGTGTTGGCGGCTACTTAAACGCTTATACATCCAGAGAATCAACAGCTTACTACGCACGTGCTCTATCACAACATTTACCTTTGTGTGTGGATATTTTATCGGATATTCTGCAAAATTCCGTATTTGATGAAGATGAATTAGAACGTGAAAAAAGTGTTGTTCTTCAAGAATTAGGACAAGCCAAAGACACGCCAGATGATATTATATTTGATTACTTTCAAGAAGAATGTTACCCCGATCAGCCTATGGGATATTCCATTTTGGGAACGGAACAATCCGTTAGATCCATTCAGTCTGATGATTTAAAAAATTTCATTCAACAAAAATATACACCAGAAAATATGGTATTTTCTGCAAGTGGTCTTATTAAACATGATGAAATTGTTAAACTTGTTGAACAGTCATTTAAAGATTTACCTCATCATCCTTCAAAAGAATTACAACAAGCGAGATATGTAGGAAAAACAAAATTCGACATTAAACCCTTAGAACAAGCACATGTTCTTATCGGTGCAGAAACTATCAATTATTTCGATCCTTTATATTTCCCTCTAATGATTTATAGCATGATATTAGGTGGAGGAATGTCTTCACGTCTATTTCAAGAAATTAGAGAAAAACGTGGGATGGTTTATTCCATCTTTACCACAACATCTATTTTTAAAGACAGTGGGACATTTGGAATATACGCAGGCACAGGCGTTGAAGAATTGAAGCAACTGGTTCCTTTAGTGGCACAAGAACTTGAAAAGGCATGTTCAGGTTTTCTAGATGAGGAAATTTCTAAAGCTAAAAACCAACTTAAAGCAAGTTTACTTATGGGGCTTGAAAGCACGTCTAGCCGGTGTGAGCGCTATGCTAATCAAGTGCTTATTCATGGAACGACAAAATCCATTGATGATATTACCCAAAAAGTTGATCAAATAACGAATCAACAGCTTATTCAAATTGCTGAAAAAATTTACACTAACAAACCAACTCTTGTAGGTGTTGGACCTGTTGATCATTTGAAAAATAATTATTCAGAACTGACTGCTTTCAGCCAAATCAAATAATTTTTACTTGTTTATACCCTTCACAACATTAAACTGTGAAGGGTTACTCAAAAATTAAATTTATTCAAAGAATTATCTGCTCATAAATATAATTTCATTAAAGAAGATGTTTGTAATTTCACTGTTTTTGAGTACTTACTTTTCCACGATAAAGAAACAAATTGTTTTGGCAATATTGTTAACTATTATAATGAGCAAATAGAGATTAAAGAACTTGTCTTAAAATTAAACCCTTTTCATAAGCCGGATTCTATATTATTTTAGGCAGATAAAATAAATCTTCGGATTGTATCGTTTCAAAAAATTTACTCAAGAGAATCCTCAAATTATTAATATTAATCCCCTCGAAAATAACGATATTGCTAAAACCATTATCGTTTCTGGAGTAATATGGGTTACTCCTTCATCTTCATTTACTTTTTCTGAAATAATAGAACGTATTTTTATAGGTACTGAACCTTTGTTTAGCGGAACATTAAAACCAGGGCAATCTTTTAATTCAGATCATTTTCAAGTTTACAAATGTTTGCATGGGTTTAAATCTGGCAATAAAATTAATGGTGTAGATTATTATTTTGTTCCTTTTGGACAAAGGACTAATCATAAATGAGTGACGGTGGCGTCATTCTGTGCAACTTTAACTATAACCAAAATTCATGTTATTTAGTGGGAACACTTTTGGGTTCCTATTACATACCATCAGAATTAAATTCATCACAAATTAATACACATGCAAATAAAATTAGATAATAAATAAATGGACTTCTCGTATTAAAAATCGGAACTATTCCGACATATCAGTCTTGTCTTCTGGTCGACATAGATAAACCATTAAAAAACTTATTAAAGAAGTGCAATGATAAAAATATCCCCAAAAATGAAATATTTTTACAGAGAGATTTCTTAAAGAATTATGATAGGTATAAATATGTTCTATTTATTGATCAGATGAAACCTATGAGATTTAAAGAAAGTGAAAAAGTAAAAATGATATATTTTAAAATACTGGAAGATAATACCATTTTCGCTGATCTTTACTGCAAACTATAGGTGGTTTTAAAGCAGATTTAAATACCCCATAAATCATTAGATCAGCTTTGCAATAAACTTTTACACACGCCGATATAAAGTATGGTACAATATAGATACGTGTAGAAATTAGGAAAAATATTATGGGATTAAGTTTTAGTCACTTAGTTATTATGGTCATCGTTTTTTTAATTATATTTGGTGCTGGTCGCATGCCACAAATCATGAGCGATCTTGCCAAAGGAATTAAAGCTTTTAGAGATGGAATGAAAGACCATGATTAAGCGTCGATAATTTTCAGTATCATTTGTAAAATCAACCTTTTAATATAGAAATAATATAGAAATAAAGCATGAACTTTTTGTCCAAAAAAATTTTAAAATCTTTATGTATGGTTATAGCTGTACTATCTTTTAACGCCGTAACCATGTGTCACGATGGTGAGAAAATTGAATTTATCAGTGATGATGAAATTGAAACAGCACTCAGTGATTGGTTAAAAGAGATTTTCGAAGCTGCTGGAATGAGCATAAAACCACAAGTTGTTATCATTAACACGTTAGATGTGAATGCTGCTGCAACATATGGTGGTGTTGTTTTTGTGAACGCTGGTCTTGTCATTAAGTGTAAAAAGGTTGAGCAGTTACTAGGTGTATTGGCGCATGAAACAGGTCATATCGCCGGCGGACACCTTGCAAAAATCAGCGCTGGCGTTAATGAAGCACAAGTACCAGCTGTGGCCTCCCTCATTCTTGGTGGGGCTGCAACGTTACTATCTGGAAACCCTGCAGGTTTATTAGCAGGTATGGCTGGAGGTGAACATATTTTCTTACGTTCGATGCTTAGGTTCAGCAGAACACAAGAGGAATCTGCAGATGCATTTGCATTAAAATATCTTGAAAAAAAGAAGTGGCCTGTTGATGGTTTAGCAGATTTTTTTGATGTTTTAGAAAGGCAGTATGGAACAGATCAAGAAGATCCATACATGTTGACACACCCTGAATGTAGAACCCGTAAAACAAAAATTTTACAATTTAAAGAATCCCTGAAAGATTTAACTCTTTATAAAATGTCGGACTCCTACACCCAAAAATTTGAAAGAATAAGAGCAAAATTATTTGGTTTCATCAAAAAACCCATTGCTATTGCCCTTGAATATCCTTTATCTAACACCAGCTTTCCTGCTAAATATGCACGATTAATTTCTCATTACGTTCACAGTAAAGAGCCTACTAAAATGACTCGTGTCCTTGAAATGCTTGAAAATCTTAAAGCTGATTCTCCTAAAGACCCTTACCTTTACGAAATGCAAGGGCAATTCCTGTTTGAATCTGGCCGAATTGATGAATGCATAGAACCTCTTCGAAAAGCCATTGAAATTAAACCTAATGCTCTACTTATTAAACTTACTCTTGCTCATGCTTTAATCGAAAAAAAATCAAGTTCTTCAAGCAACACGAATTTAACTGAAGCATTAACATATCTTAATCAAATTGTTAACCAAAACCCTCAAATTCCATTTGCATGGAAACTTATGGGAATGGCTTACGGAAAACAACAAAAATCAAACGAAGCTTCAGCATGTTTTGCGGAAGAAGCCTATCTTACTCAGCTTTTAAAATTAGCAAAGATGCATGCTGAACGTGGAAAAAATTGTACCCATACGCCCTTAAAAAAGAGATCAGAGGATATTCTTCAACAGATTAAACAAAAAGAAGACGATATCAAATCATGAATAGACTTGCCTTTTTTCAAAACGATATAAAAATTGTTGTTGGATTATTCGTTCATGATCAATTCTTTTTCAAAGTTGAAGATATATCATCATCTTCTCAAAATGAGAAATTGCTTTCAACTATTCAAGAAGTTATTGAAACATCAAAAGTTGAAAAAATTGATGCCATTATCACAACAAAAGGACCTGGAAGTTTTACAAGCATACGCATCCTTTTATCTGCTGCAATGGGGTTATCCATGGGCTATGACTGCCCCTGCTATCTTCCATCCGTTTTTGATCTTTTAGCGTGTAAAAAAAAGCCTCCCTTTTATATAACCATAGACTCTAAAAGAGGAACTACATTTACCCTAGACATTAATGAAGCATTTAATCTTCATAACATTCAAGAGCTTACAACCGATACCCTCGCTAATTTTAGAAATAGCCGACAAAACGCAACTGAAGTTAGTATGGATACAGATAGCAATGATGACGAGTACTATATAGAGCTATTAAATAATCTTTTCATTTTATCAAAAGATAAATCCTTTATTTCAAAGGATTTTGAACCCCTATACGTTTCACGACTGATGTATAAAAAAATTCATGAGCAAATCTAATATTTGTGATTTTTTGAATTCACACAAAAATCTTTTGATATCTGTTGGAACTTTATTTAGAAATTCAGAAATACCACAATGGAATGAAGAAGTTTTACAAGATATTAAAAGCAATCCCAAAAAATGGTTAGGCATACGGGGATACAGCATTGTTGAATCGTCACAAATCATTTCAGCCATATTAGCCAGGTCTAATGAAGATTTTACAGAGATATTAGCGTTAGCCACACACCCATCTTACAAAAATCAAGGGTATGCATCTAAAATTTTAACCTATTTGATCAATCTAAGAGCAACACCATTTCTTCTTGAAGTATCCGTTAAAAACACATCGGCACTGAATTTGTATACAAAAAATGGCTTTACATCTCTATCTCTTCGAAAAAATTATTACACAATGCCAGATCATTCTCTCCAAGATGCTGTTGTTATGAAGCGAGATTTTGCACGGTAAATATCATTAATACAAGATTTAATTTTTCTTTGTAAAAATTGTTTCATGTCTAAAAAAGACCTTGCTTAAATTTCTAAAATACGTATAATAGAAATATAACGCGGGGTAGAGCAGCCCGGTAGCTCGTCAGGCTCATAACCTGAAGGTCGTTGGTTCGAATCCAGCCCCCGCAACCAAAGAGATACAAAATTTGATAATTAAAACACTATTTATCTATTGTTTTGTTTTTTTGAACCTTTCAAAATCATTTACATTATTCTTACCTCAAAATGCTACTCCTACGGAAATATTTGTTCGTTTCAAAAATGAGGCCACTGAAAATAATATAAATTCACCTTTTTCTTTCATACAAAGCTTCCTTACATTCGCGTACGAATTCAAAAGTCTACATAGCTCTAAATCACAAGAAGCAATTCACACCATCTCTTCATTAACTTATGCAGACTTCATTCAAAGAATAAAAAATATATCAAGTAAGCAGCTAAAGATTAGTATAGCCCCTGGTTTAACAGTATGCCAGGCATTAAAACAACTTCTTCGTATCAATAGCTTACATGGATTTTTGCCAGGAGAAATTTCAGAAGGATCTATTCATCCAGGATACACATATATTGATGGCATAATGACTTACAGTGATTTTATTGAACCACTCACGAAAAAGATGGGAAATCTAATTAATAAATACTGGAATGAAATAAAAGATACAGAAGCAATACTCAAATCACCACAAGAACTTCTCATTTTAGCCTCTTTGGTAGAAAGAGAAACCTATCATAATCCTGAAAAAAATATTATCGCAGGAGTATACAAAAATAGGATTAAATCAAACATGCGTCTTCAAAGTTGCCCTACAGTAATTTATTTTATCACTAAAGGTTGTGAGGAATTTAAAAGAAAACTAACCTACACAGATTTAAAGATTGAATCAGAATATAACACTTACCGAAAAACAGGGCTTCCTCCTACCCCTATATGCATCCCTGGTTTGCATTCCATTAAAAGTGCAGCATACCATGACATAAATGATTACCTGTATTTTGTGGCTAGCACGAAAGGGCAACATCGATTTTCCAAAGATTTTGAAACTCATAAAAGTCATAAAAAACTATGGAAGAAAGAACTGGAAGATTTTAAACAAAAAAAGAAAAAAATTCCTTAATTTTTTTTTGCACTTCAATTCCCCCCAATAATAATATTGAAAAACATCTTTATTTATGAGAACGTTAAATATCTTCTTTGCACATATGTAATCATGAATCAAAAACGACTTTTTGGACAACCAAATTCAACAGAAAATACAAAATCAACATCTCAAGCACCTGTTGTTCCTCCCAAAAAGGCTTTTCCCAAATTAAACCTTAGCGATGGGTTTGATTCAGAAACTGCAAAAGCAGAATGTATTTTTTGGCATAGAATCCAATTGGGAACTTATATTAAGCAACTTAATAGCGAAAAATCTCTCCAAACCTTTATGCAGACATTAGATCGAGAAAAAAAAATAAAACAGGGTATTTCATTACCAGAAATAGCAACATGGGATTTGTTAATCAAAAAAAACGAAAGGTCAACTTCTCGATGAATATCATTTTTTTCATAGCTAAACGATATTTAATATCTAAAAAGCGTGAAGGTTTTGTTTCCATGATAACTTGGTTTTCATTTATCGGCATTGCCCTGGGCGTTGCAACTTTAATTGTCGTTATGTCCGTGATGAATGGTTTCCGTCAAGAGTTATTTGGTGCTTTAGTCAACATGAAAGGCCATGTTTCAATACACAACTCACAAGGCATGATTCCTGAAGATGCAGAAAAAATTGCATTATTCAAAAGCATACCAGGTGTAAGACTAGTTTTTCCCATGATCGAACAACAAGGTGTTATTTTGTCTAAAAAAGAAACTCAAGGTATCCTCGTTCAAGGATTAGATCCAGAAGCCATTTCCGGTCGCCCTAAAATAAAAGTTGACGTAACTAAGGGTGAAACAATATCAACAGCTTTACAAAACAATGGTGTTTTAATTGGACGTCGATTAGCTGAAAAACTAAACATCAAATTGAACAGCGCTATCACCATAATGACAGCCAAAAGTCACTCTACAGCGTTTGGCCCCATCCCTAAACAAAAATCATTTATCGTCAAAGGCATTTTTCATATTGGGATGAGAGATTTTGACAGAGGTTATATTTTTATGCCTATCAAAACAGCGCAATCTTTTTTTAATGAAGAAAATAAATGGTCTCAGATTGACTTTTTTTCAGTCAATGACGATCTATCAACACATCTAGCTAACATTGTGCAAACTGTTGTTACCAAAGAATATAGCCAACAACCTAGTATCATGGCTTATGACTGGAGACATAGCGATGCTAGCATATTCCAGGCTGTAAAGATGGAAAGAAATGTCATGTTTTTTATTCTTATGCTTATCATCATAATAGCGTCCTTCAATATTGTTTCAGGCCTTGTTATGTTTGTAAAAGATAAAACAAAAGATATAGCTATTCTTAGAACCATTGGACTTTCCAAAGCAAAAACCATTGGAATATTTTTCACCATGGGTTCAATGACAGGAATCATGGGCACACTATTAGGCAACATTGCTGGTGTATCCTTTGCATTAAACATCGAAACAATACGTCAATTTTTGCAAAGTCTAACAGGGTTTCAATTTTTTTCAGAAGAGATCTATTTCTTATCCACCCTTCCAGCTGCTTTAAAATGGGAAGATGTATTTCATATTTCCATAACATCCATTGTTATCAGTGTGTTGGCGACACTCTATCCAGCTTGGAAAGCGGGGTCTTTAAAAATTGTTGATGGATTAAAGTCACTTTAAAAAATATTATTCCTAACAAAACAATCATCCAGGATATTTTTTTTCTGGATAAACAGGTAAAAGGCGGGTATAAATCTAAGATAGAGAAATAAATTTTATAAGCACCTTTTTAGAAATGACAAAAAAATCACATCTTCGATCTATCATTTTAACACTCATGCTGAGTTCAAACATGGCATTTTCTGATCCTCTAAATACAATCGTTTTAGAGGGGAATAAACGTGTTGAATCTGAAACAATTTTGTCCTATATCTCTATTAAAAAAGGTGATGAGTTTTCAGACGAAGCTTGCGATATTGCATTAAAATCTTTATATGCAACAGGTTATTTTAAAGACATCAAAGTTAATCGTGTTGGCCAAAAAATGGTTGTTAAAGTAGAAGAAAACCCAATCATTAATCGTGTAATTTTCGAAGGTAATAACAAAATCAAAGACGACGTTTTTGAAGAAGAAATAAAAATTAAACAAAGAGAAGTTTTGTCTCCCTTCAAAATACAAGAAGCACAACAACGCATGCTTGAAATTTACAGAAGGTTCGGACGATATAACGCAACTGTTCATCCTAAAATTATCAATTTACCCAATGGAAGAGTTGAGCTTGTTTTCGAAATTAACGAAGGCGATGTGACCAATATTAGAAAAATAGTATTTCTTGGTAATAAATCATTTAGCCAAGCAGCACTTGAAGAGGTTTTAAAAACAAAAGTTGCGCGTTGGTACCGCTTTTGGGCTAGCGATGATGTCTACGATCCAGATCGTTTTACAGCAGACCAACAAGAACTGCGTAAATACTACTATGACAGAGGTTTTCCTGATATGAGAATCGTGTCTTCTCAAGCAGAGTTGACCCCAGATAAGCAAGATTTTTTCATTACCTTTAGCATTGAAGAAGGTGAAAAATACACATTCAGCAAACCTGATGTGACATGTAGTATTCCTAAAGTAGATAATGACGATCTTCGTAAAATGCTTATTGTTATAGAAGATCACCCTTTCTCGGGGTCAGTCATAGAAGCTTCTGTAACAAGATTGACCAATTATCTATCCAGTAAAGGTTATGCTTTCGTAGCCATTGAACCCATTATTAAAAAGGATCCAAAAACAAAGAAAGCAAAGGTTACCTTTGAAATAAAAGAAGGCCCAAAAGTTTTTGTTGAAAAAATTATCATCAAAGGAAATGACCGTACACGAGATTATGTGTTAAGACGTGAAATTACAGTTCACGAAGGAGATTCTTATTCAAGTGACAAAGTTAAACATTCTGAAAACCAACTAAAAGATTTAGGATATTTCAAAAAGGTTGAAGTTCAAGCCGAACCGGGAAGTGCAGATGACCAAGCATTCATTGTGGCAACAGTTGAAGAACAGCCTACGGCTGAGATACAAGTTTCCGGTGGTTTCTCTACACTAGACGGCCCCCTCGCACAAATACGTTTGGGTGAAAAAAACTTTATGGGTACGGGTCGCTACATTTCAACAGAAATAGGTGTTGCAAAACGTCGTCAGGATTTTTCAGCTACTCTTGTGGAACCCTACTTGCTTGACTATAATATGTCCGGTACATTTAGTGTCTTTAGCACAAGATCCACACGTTTTCAAACATTTACACAAAAAAGAACAGGTATTAGCGCAGGTATAATGTATGCATTAAGTCCTTTCTGGTCACAAAGTTGGAATTACAATATCAGCTTTGAAGATATTAAAAATACTGTTAAAAATGATAACATATCGCCTTATCTCCTTGACCAAAAAGGGCAAAATGTTTTATCAAGCCTTAGTCACACTATTGCCTATGATGTACGAAATAATTCTTCAAAACCTTCAGCTGGACATAGAATTGCATTAACAACAACTTATGCTGGACTTGGAGGTTCTATTCAATACCTTCAAAACTCGTTAAGTGGATCTTATTACAAAGCACTTAGTAATGACGTCACCCTAATTCTTAAGGGTGAAGTTGGTGGATTGATGAAAGTACAAAAGAAAATACGTGCAGCAGATAGATTTTTCTTAGGTGCAAACTCCTTCAGAGGTTTTGAATACGGAGAAATGGGACCAAGAGATGCTGTCAACAAAGAAGCATTAGGTGGAACCAGGTTCTGGACAGCTACTGCTGAAATCACTTTTCCACTTGGATTACCAAACGAATTCGGTGTGTCTGGTGCAGTCTTTACAGATATTGGATCTTTATGGAAAGTGGGTGATAGCCGAACCTATGTACCAGATCCAGCTATGCCAAATCGACGAATTAAGCGAGACATAATGAATGACAAACATTATACACGCGTTTCTGTTGGTGCTGGTATTTCATGGGATTCACCTTTTGCACCAATATCCATTGATTATTCAAAAGCCATTAAACGTAAAAAACATGATAATGAACAAAAGTTCTTGTTTGGATTTTCAACGCGCTATTAACAACGGATCTTGTGAACTATGAATATTAACTTGAAAAATAAGTCTCATACCTTATCCATATTAGTTACCTTGATATTATGTGTGTTGTCTTTCTTTTTGCTAAAACCAGACAACGCATCATTATCGGTAAAATTTGGAGTTATTGATAGTGATAAATTAAAAAGTGAGGCCATTCCATTTAATGACGTAAAAATCAAAATTGATAATGAAATAGAAAATATTCGCAAAGAATTTATACCCCATTCTACGGCTCTTGAAACAGAATTTGAAACTTTAAAAAAAGAAAAAAACACACACAAGGCTAAAGAAAAAAAAGAAAAATTTGAAAAAAAGAAAGCCTATGTTGACTCTTTATTTCTCAAAAAACAAAATCATCTTCAAAATTTGCAAAATGTATTATCGCAAAAACTGAACAATCTTGTATTAGAAACAATTCAAAAAATTGCTAAAAAAAAGAAGCTTCAAATGATTATCAATAAATATATTGATGAGAAATTAGTAGTCTTACATGCAGACCAAACGTTAGACATTACAGAAGAAGTGATACAACAAATTAACAAAAAAAAAGATCTTATTGTTTTGTCTGAAGAGGATTTAAAATCGAATGATTAATAATAAATTTTATCCAAACTTTAAGCCTATTTCTTTATCGCAAATTTTGGAAATAGCAAAATTATCAAGTAACGATATTCATGAAGGACTTGATCTAAGTACCTTATTTACTAGTATTTCTAAACTAGATCAAGCCCAACAAACAGATATTTCCGTATTTCACAATAATAAATACGCTCATGAGGCAAAAATATCTAAAGCAGGACTTATCATTACCACACAGGAATTAAGTCAACATTTACCTGAAAATATCCCTTTTATTGCTGTGTCAAACCCCTATCGTCTTTTTGCAAAAATCATAGCTTTTATGAACGTACAAAATAGAATCGATCATCCATCCATTCACCCCAGTAGTATAATTGATCCAACTGCCATAATCGGTAACAACTGCATTATTGGTGCCCACGTTGCAATTGAAGCTTTTGCAGAAATAGGTGAACATTCAAAAATTGATGCAGGAACATACATTGGTCCATCCGTTAGCATAGGAAAAAATGCTACGATTTATTCTGGAGTAACATTATCTCATTGTGAAATTGGGGATGGAGTCATCATTAAACCAGGCGCTAAAATTGGCCAATCTGGTTTTGGATTTAACATGGATGATCAAGGACCTTTCGATGTTCCTCACGTAGGAATTGTTCAGATTGGTCATAATGTTCAAATTGGCGCTAATACATGTATTGATCGCGGTAGCATTGGAAACACAATAATTCAAAACGGTGTTAGAATTGATAATCTAGTACAAATTGCACACAATGTTGTTGTTGGTGAAAATTCAATTATCGTAGCACAAGTTGGTATTGCGGGGAGTACTCAGCTAGGTAAGTTTGTCGTTGCTGCAGGACAGGTTGGAATTTCTGGTCACTTAAAAATTGGAAATTTTGTCAAAATTGCAGCACAAAGTGGTATCATAAAAGATATAGAAGATAATATGACTGTTGGCGGATCTCCAGCTGTTTCTGTGCATGATTGGCATCGTCAAACCATTGCACTCAAAAATTTAATCAAAAAAAAAATCTAAAAGGATACAAATAATGAGCACTGAAAACTCTAAATTAACGGTTGATATCAAAGAATTAGAAAATTTAATTCCTCATAGATACCCTTTTCTATTAGTTGATAAGTTAGTTGATATTGAACCTAATTTTTGTGCAACTGGTATTAAAAACGTTACGATGAATGAATGGTATTTTCAGGGACATTTTCCAGGCAACCCTATTATGCCAGGTGTGCTTATCGTAGAAGCCCTTGCCCAAACAGCCGCAGCATTGGTGATCAAAAGCTTTAATCTTGCACAAGCTGAAAAATCAGATGTGGAAAGAGCACAAGGTTTACCCATGGTGTATTTCATGACAGTCGATAAAACCAAATTTAGAAAACCCGTAACACCAGGTGATACTTTGCATTTGCATGTATCGAAAGACCACCAACACGGTAATATTTGGCGTTTCAAAGGTCAAGCCAGAGTAAACGATGTACTGGTGTGCGAATCTTTATTCACAGCAATGTACATTGAACCGAAAAAAGGTTAAAAACAAAACATATGACAAATATTTCTTCTTTAGCATCAGTTTCACCCAAAGCTAAAATTGCTCAAAATGTAACCATTGGTCCTTTTTGTACCGTTGGTGAAAACGTAACTTTACACGATGGTGTTATTTTAAGATCCCATGTTTGTATAGATGGCATAACAACTGTAAGCGAAGGAACAATAATTTATCCGTTTGCATCTATTGGCATGCCTCCTCAAGATTTAAAATACGATGGAGAACCATCCACTGTTGAAATCGGATCGAATACAACAATCAGAGAATATGTAACCATCCAACCAGGCACCAAAGACGGTGGCATGAAGACGCAAGTGGGTAACAACTGCCTTTTAATGGCAGGTGTACACATTGCACATGACTGTATCGTTGGCAATAATGTCATTATGGCTAACTACGCTACTTTAGGTGGGCATGTTCATATTGGTGATCATGCTGTTATCGGTGGACTAGCTGCTTTCCATCAATTTGTGCGCGTAGGTGAGCATGCGATGGTAGGTGGAATGTCTGGTGTAGAAAGAGATGTCATTCCTTATGGTCTTGTGACAGGAGAGAGATCTTATCTCCATGGCTTAAATATTGTAGGTCTTAAAAGACGTGGGTTTTCAACATCAGATTTAACGGAATTACAAAAAACATTTGAAATATTGCTTATGAGTAATGATACACCTTTAACTGAAAAGATTAAGAACTTTGTAGACACTCATCCAAATCTATCTGCATCACAAGAAATTCTAATTCACTTTCTACAAACTCAATCCAAAAGAAGCTTTACACTTCCAAAACTTAACCAGGATAAAAACTAAAATGCCATCACTATCGCAAAAGCCAGTTGTTCGTTTCGCACCTAGTCCTACAGGATATCTTCACATAGGTGGTGTAAGAACGGCTTTATTTAATTGGCTTTTTGCTCAACATCACCAAGGATCGTATCATTTAAGAATTGAAGATACCGACAGAGAACGCTCCACTCCTGAAGCTGTGAATGCAATACTAGATAGCCTTAAATGGTTAGGGCTTCATCATGATGACGCAATTGTGTACCAATCGACACGGTTTGACCGTCACTATGAAATGGCTCAAGAAATGGTTGAAAAAGGCACAGCCTATTATTGCACCTGCTCACCAGAACAAGTTGATGCTATGCGCGAAAAAGCTAAACTTGAAGGTAGATCGCCTAAATACGATGGCACATGTAGAGATAAAAATTTAAAAAGTGAACAAGCTCCTCATGCTGTTATTCGTCTCAAATGTCCTCAAGATGGCGAAACCATTATTAACGATCATGTCCAAGGTATAGTTACGGTTAAAAATCAAACACTTGATGATTTAATTCTTGTGCGATCAGATAAAACACCAACATACATGCTGTCCGTTGTTGTGGATGACCATGATATGGGAATTACGCATATTATTCGTGGAGACGACCACTTAACAAACGGTTTTAAACAAGTTCAAATTTATCAAAACATGGGATGGATCATTCCGGAATTTGCACATATTCCTCTTATTCATGGACCAGATGGCGCCAAGCTATCTAAACGTCATGGTGCTGTGGGTGTAGAGTGGTACAAGCAAGAAGGCTATCTTCCCGAAGCATTGCTAAACTATTTGCTAAGGTTAGGTTGGTCACATGGTGATGACGAAATAATCAGTATGGCTCAAGCCATAGAATGGTTTAACCTGAAATCTATTGGGCAATCCCCTTCTCGACTTGATTTTGCAAAGCTGAATAATGTTAACGCGCATTATATAAAAAATGCTGACAATCAAAAATTGGTTCAGCTTGTATCACAATTCTTCAAAGAACATTATTCCCATCTTGAAATTTCAGAACAAGAATTAAAATGGATTGAAGATGGAATGAACGGCTTAAAAGAGCGTTCAAAAACCATTAAAGAATTAACAGAAAGCGCTTTAATATACACAAGGCACATTTTTGAATACGATGAAAAAGCCCAAAAATTTATAACAGAAGATACTTTTACTACAGTCAGAGGTCTATTATCAACGCTTGAAACAACTGAATTCAAGCACGATGGTCTAAATCAAACAATTCGTCAGTTTGCTGAAGAACGCAGTTTAAAAATGTCAAACTTATCGCAATGCATTCGTGTAGCGCTTACTCATCGCACGGTTTCCCCTAGTATATTTGATATCATGGAAGTTTTAGGGAAATCAGAATCTTTAAAACGATTGAAATCTTTTTGCAACACACCATTATAAAAAAAAATTGAAAATCATAATTAATCTTTAAGAAAAATTCATTCTGATACACTGAACGTATATGGATTTATGAGATATAAATAATGAAAGTTGCATTAGTTACAGGTGGCACAAGAGGGATTGGTGCAGGTATAAGTAAAGAGCTTAAAAAAAAAGGCTATCATGTTATAGCATCCTACGTTTCAAATGTTGAATCTGCGCAAAAATTTGAACAAGACACAGGTGTGCAAACTATTCAATTTGACGTGTCCAATTTTGAAGAATGTGAAAATGCATGCAAAAAAATTATAGCTGAATTTGATAAAATTGACGTGCTCATTCATAACGGTGGTGTAACGGCAGATTCAACTTTGTCAAGAATGTCGCAAGATCAATGGCATAAAGTCATCAATACAAACTTAAACTCTGCCTTTTATTTAACACAGCTTGTTCTTGAAAAAATGATATCGCAAAAATATGGACGCCTTATTTATATTTCATCTGTCAATGCACTAAAAGGTCAACGTGGGCAAACAAACTATGCTGCAACAAAATCTGCGCTTATTGGATTTTCAAAATCCATTGCATTAGAAGTTGCATCTAAAGGCATTACATCTAATGTTGTTGCACCTGGATATATTGATACCGATATGGTAAGAGCAGTTCCTGAAAAAATTTTAGAAAAAATTATTGAAACTATCCCTGTGGGTCGCCTTGGAACTGTTGATGAAATTGCACATATTGTTTCATTTTTAGCAGATGAAAAATCATCATTTATAACAGGATCCATAGTCAGTGCAAACGGTGGTATGTACTAATTGGTCAGATTTTTTAAATGATAAGGATAGTAAGTTAATGATGGATGTAAAAAACCTTATCCACCCAAATATTGAAGCATCTATGCGTCAACCTTTGAGTTTCAGTATTGAATCTTCTACTTTATTTTGCATCATAGGCGAAAATGGAACAGGAAAATCTACACTTCTAAAAATACTGGCTGGGTTACTCGCCCCACAAAATGGTAAAATTATATCATTCCAGAAAAACGTCTATTTGGGTGAAAAATTTGGATTAAAAGCAAAAAGCACCATTCAGTCTTTTTTAAATATTTACGAAAAAAAGCCTTTTAATAAAATTTTTTCATTTATTCCTAAATTAAAACTTAGCCATTTTAAACATAAAATTGAAATTTTATCCAGTGGCCAAAAAATGCTACTTAATTTTTATCGCATCCACCAAAGTAATAAAAAAATATGGTTACTGGATGAACCCTTTAGGTTTTTGGACACCCGTAGCAAACAAAAAGTCAAAAGTTGGATTATAGATCATATTCAAACAGAAGGCAGTGTTGTTCTTACAGACCATTCTCTTCATTTATTTCAAGAAGAAATACACACCCAAAAAATTAAAATCCAAATCCTAAATCTTTAATCAAGTGAACAAACAGAACTGATATTTTTATCATTACTCACCCTTTAGATCTATGATACTATTTCTACATAGAATATGAGGTTGAATAAAAAATGAAAAGAATATTAACAGGTGACAGGCCTACTGGCCCCCTTCATTTGGGTCATTATGTAGGATCTTTACAAAACAGAATCAAACTACAGCATGAATATGAACAATATATCATGATTGCCGATATGCAAGCACTAACCGATAATTTTGAAAATCCAAAAAAAATTACCGATAATGTTTGTGAAGTCATCAAAGATTACATCAGTGTTGGTATTGATCCATCGCAATCGACCATTTTTATTCAATCACAAATTCCTGAAATAACAGAACTTACTCTTTATTATCTTAATCTTGTAACATTGGGAAGACTAGAGAGAAACCCAACAGTTAAAAATGAAATGAATCAAAAAGGTTACGGTGAATCTATCCCTATGGGATTCTTGTGTTATCCTGTCAATCAAGCTGCTGACATTACTATTTTCAAGGCGGAATGCGTCCCTGTTGGTGAAGACCAACTGCCTATGATTGAACAAACCAATGAAATTGTTCGTAAATTTAATAGAATTTATAACACAGAGTGTTTAAAAGAATGCCAAGCTATTGTTGGCAAAGGCAGTCGATTAGTGGGTATCGAAGGTCAATCCAAAGCAAGTAAAAGCCTAGGCAATGCAATCTTTTTAAGTGATGCAACCAAAACAGTTAAAGAAAAAATTTTTCAAATGTATACCGATCCAGATCACATCAAAATTTCTGATCCTGGAAAAGTAGAAGGTCATGTGGTGTTTGCCTATCTCGATCTTTTTCATCAAGATCCGGAAGAACTAAATGCTTTAAAAGATCATTATCGCCGAGGTGGATTGGGTGATGTCTCTCTTAAAAATATGTTGTTTAAAGATTTAGAAGATTTATTAAATCCCATAAGAGAAAAAAGAAATAGTCTATCTTCTGATATGCTTTGGGATATTTTGCGCGATGGAACGACAAAAGCCAGGAAAGTAGCTATTCAAACCATTGAAGAAGTCAGGGAAGTTATTGGTTTTAAATATAAATAACTAAAATAATTTTTCATATGATTTTTAAGGATATATTTAACCTCAAGTGAATGATAACGTGATAATAGTTGAAGAAAATAAAAGACTTTTTATCAAAAACAACCTAAAATTTAACTAAAGATCTTTTAATGATCACGGTATGAGTAAATTAGTAAACATTACAATAGACGATATTCCTTTTAGTGTTCCCTATGGCATCACCATTTTGCAAGCATGCATAGATTTGGAAAAAGAAATCCCAGTATTTTGCTATCATCAGCGACTAGCCATTGCTGGAAATTGTCGCATGTGTTTGGTGGAAGTTCACAATATTCCTAAACCCGTTGCCAGTTGCGCTATGCCTGTTTCTGAAGGAATGACGATCTATACACATTCACCTATGGTTGAAAAAGCAAGAAAATCAAATCTAGAATTCTTACTGATCAATCATCCTCTAGACTGTCCTATTTGTGACCAAGGTGGAGAATGCGATCTTCAAGACATCACGATGAACTATGGAAAAGGTCAAAGCCGTTTCGTGCTGAATAAACGTGCCGTACCTGAAAAATACATGGGGCCATTGATTAAAACAGCCATGAATCGATGTATTCATTGTACGCGCTGTATTCGGTTTTCAACAGAAATTGCAGGCGTAGAAGAAATAGGAACTTTGCACAGAAGTGAACATACAGAAATTTCCACTTTAGAAAATGCTATTACATCAGAACTTTCGGGTAATTTAATTGATGTTTGTCCCGTAGGTGCTTTAACCAGTAAGCCCTATGCTTTCCATGCACGTTCATGGGAACTAAAAAAAACAGCAGGCATCGATATTACAGATGCTATAGGTTCTCATATCCGTATAGATTCTAAACAAGATTCTGTTATGCGAATTCTTCCTCGAGAATGTGATGCCATTAATGAAGAATGGATTTCTGATAAAACAAGATTTAGCTATGATGGTCTATCCAATCAACGCATTGATAAACCTTTTATACGCGAAAATGATAAGCTTAAGCCAGCCCGATGGAATGATGCTTTAAATCTTGTCATTCAAAAAATTGACCAAACTAATCCTTCTAAAATAGCGTGTATAGCTGGTGATTTAGTCGATTTAGAAGGTATGTATGCACTCAACAAACTTTTAGAAAGCCTTCATATCAACAACAAAGACTGCCGCCAAGACGGAAGTAATTATCTATCTTCGCATTTATGTCATGCAGCCTTTAATACAACTATAGAAGGCATTGAACAATCTGACTGCATTCTTTTAATAGGCACGCATCCTCGTTATGAAGCCCCCTTGATAAATGCAAGAATTAGAAAAAGATATCTGAACGGTGGCGTAAAAATCGGCCTTATAGGGCCTTATGCAGATCTGACCTACGTTTATGAATATTTAGATGAAAACCCAGAAGTGTTGCACGAAATAACTGAAGGTAAACATCCCTTTTGTAAAGCACTTGAAAATGCTAAAAAACCCATGGTTATCGTGGGGCAATCAGCAACACAAAGAAATGACTACGAAGCCATCGTAACAACATTGAATCAACTGTTTCAACGCTACCCTAACTTCGTTCAATCAGAATTAGAAAAACCGTGGATAGGATTGAACGTCCTCCATACAGCTGCAGCACGAATGGGTGGTTTAGCCCTTCAATTTCTGCCATCAAAACAAGGTTTAGCAACAACAGAAATCATTGAACAGTGTCAAAATGGGGAATTGGAATGCTTAATAAGCTATGCTGCTGATGAATTGTCGTACAAAACCTTTTCAAAAAATACATTCGTTATTTACGTAGGCCACCACGGAGACGTTGGGGCACACCGTGCTGATGTTATTCTACCATCCTCGTGTTTCACAGAAAAATCTGCTTACTACATTAATACAGAAGGACGTATTCAATTTTCTTTTCAAGCCGTTAACCCACCTGGTGAAGCTAAACATGATTGGAAAATATTTAGAGAAATTGCTGTTCGTATGAATATCAATTTACCCTTTGAAAGCATTGATACTCTTCGTGAAAGAATGTTTCACGACTTACCGCATCTTAATCGAGGCAAAGGTTTCATACACATGCCATGGGTAGATTTTCCTCAATTTTCACAAGAGGCAAAAATAACTTCTTCACCTTTTAGGTACCCCATTTCAAATTTTTATATGACCTGCCCCATCACACGTCATTCTAAAACGATGGCAACGTGTTCCGTTGAATTAAATAAATCAAAGAACATGAAGGAAAACGGCTATGATTAAGCAATTCTTATATTCTGAAGAGTTTTTAAGCCTAGCTATCACAAGTCTTAAAATAGTTGCATTTATTATTACCATGCTTTTAAGCGTTGCTTATCTTACTTTTTTTGAACGAAAAATTATCGGTTACATGCAGCTGCGTGTAGGACCACAAGTTGTAGGTCCCTTTGGATTATTACAACCTATTGCAGACGGTGTTAAACTTATTCATAAAGAATCCAATATTCCTGATGCCGCCGATAAATTTATATTTCTTCTTGCCCCCATTATCTTTTTCACATTTAGTCTTTCAGCATGGGCTGTCATTCCTTTTGACACAAGCTATGTTTTTTCAAATTTAAATGTAGGTATTTTATACATTTTAGCCATATCTTCGCTTAGTGTATACGGTATTATTTTTGCTGGTTGGGCCAGTAATTCTAAATACGCATTTCTCGGCGCCATTCGTTCTGCAGCGCAAATGATTTCATACGAAGTAGCCATCGGTCTTATTATCATATGCATTTGTATGTTGTCTCAATCGATGAACCTTAGTGATATTGTAAGATCCCAAGAATACGGATGGTATGGTTTCAAACTATTTCCCTTATTTGTTATTTTCTTTATCGTAGCTTTAGCGGAAACAAACAGAACACCATTTGATCTTCCCGAAGCAGAAGCAGAATTAGTTGCAGGATACCACGTTGAATATTCATCGTTTCCTTTTGCATTATTTTTTTTAGGCGAATATGCCAACATGATCCTGATGAGTGGGTTATGTGCCGTTTTATTTTTAGGTGGATGGCTTCCACCTTTTCAGCATGCCTTTATCAATTGGATCCCTGGATTTGTTTGGTTTATCTTAAAAATTTATTTCATACTATTTTTATTCATATGGACACGTGCCACCTTACCTCGTTACAGATACGATCAACTTATGAAGCTAGGTTGGAAAGTCTTTCTCCCCCTTTGTTTAGCTTCTGTCATGATCATTGCTGCACTTATACTGCTGAAAGGCTAATATGCTAAAAAAAATTAATTTGTTTCTTTTTAAACATTTCAAACGTTGGTTTTTGTGGGAAATCGTTTTAGGTTTTTCTAAAACACTTCAATATTTTTTTAAACGCAAAGTAACTATACAGTATCCTTTTGAAAAAAATCCAATCAGTCCTCATTTTAGAGGTGAACATGTTTTAAGGCGCTACCCCAATGGTGAAGAACGTTGTATTGCATGCAAATTATGTGAAGCTATTTGCCCTGCACAAGCCATTGTAATTGAAGCAGAAGAACGTGAAGACGGCAGCCGCAAAACAACACGTTATGATATCGATATGACAAAATGTATTTATTGTGGTTTATGCCAAGAAGCATGTCCCGTTGATGCTATCGTTCAAGGACCTAATTTTGAATTTGCAACAGAAACTCATCAAGAATTAATTTATACCAAAGAAAAACTACTAGCTAATGGTGATATTTGGGAAGAGCAAATTAAAATGAATCTTTAAAAAAAGTGATCACACTACTTTCATAAATGCATAATCTCTTTCACCATTGATTATTTATAAAAATAAATATACATTGAATTAAATTTGTGATAGAATTCATTTTCTCAATTCAAAAAAGTATATTTATGAAAAATTCATTTAAAATATTACCCCTCATCACGGCCTCGATTTTTTGTCTCAACACTCCTTCTTCCTTAAGTATGAACACTGATCCTACCATAGAAGGTGCCGCTCATTTTTCAGCAGGAGAAACAAAGATTTTTCAATCAAAAATCCCTAAGGTCAAAAACCTTGTTTTTAATGAATTTTACACACAAACAAAGGTTAATGAAACTGGGAACTATGTGAATGCAATACGTTGTTTTGCAGATAGACGAGCAAAAATTGCAGAATTATGCGTCGAAGCAGGATTCTTGGATAAAAAAGAAGGAAAGCTATTCTATGACTATAGACTTGAAGGTGATCCACGTGGCATCAATAATTATATAACACCACTTACACCCGGAGATAATGAATTTTTTTATAGCAAAGCATTGAAAATGTTCGAACAAGGCCCTCAACAGATTGAGAGTTCATTGGGAACATTTTCTAGTATAATTAAGAATATAACTTCTAATCAATTTGAAACTCATTTGGAAAGAGTGCAAAAGATTTATAAGAAAAATACAAATGATAATGAACTTAGTGATCAAGATGTTTCAATAATGAAACACCCTTTTTCGAGTGAAGTATATTGCTTGAGCACACTGTTAGGAACAGAAGAAAGTGTCAAATTTTTTAATAAAAACAAAGAATTAGGCCAGATAATAGAGTATGATTCCAATATGCATGCTCTATTAAGTCCGGAAACTGGGTTTTCTATACTAAGATTCACCTTAGCTATGAAAGACGAAACTATAAATTTAGGGTCAATTAGTTGTTTGTCGATTCAAACATCCGAATCGACCTATAAATATTATCCTCTTTTTGCCATAGATCACTGCAGGGCAAACAATATTGAACGGCTTTTATCTTTAGCAGAAAAATACTGGGAAAAAGCAATAAACTGGTGTAAAGTAGATGAACCCACTGATTTTTTTAATAATTTAGCTAAGGTTTTTTATTTACAAACAATTGCTGCACCCCATATCAGAGGTAGTGAATCAAACGCAAAAGCACAGATTGAATGCATAGCGAGATATCACGATGAAGAATTGGTATTTAGCCCTAAACTTGCGTTTCGTATGCCATTCATTTTATCTCCAGATGAATTTATCAAACACTTTTCAAGCAATGTGTACTTTAAAAGTACATTAGAAAATATGATTGATTAATATTCAAAACATCATTTTTTTCAAGTCAGAACATTTTCTCATATATCAACTAGAAAACTTAAATATACATTTAGGTTTTCTAGTACCTCTTATTCATTTTAATCATGAGCATCTACAATGAAATGCTTCTTAGAGATTTGACCCAAGAAGAGAATGTGATATAATAAAATATTATTGAAATTCCTATTCTAAGCTGGTCTGAATCTTATGTCTCAAAACAACGCTAATACGAACGAAATTAAGCCGGTACCTTTAGAAGAAGAAATGAAAAAATCTTATCTCGATTACGCCATGAGCGTTATTGTGTCACGTGCCTTGCCTGATGTTCGAGATGGATTAAAACCTGTTCATAGACGTATTCTTTATGCCATGAAAACGACTGGCAACGACTACAATAAACCTCATAGAAAATCTGCTCGCGTTGTTGGTGAGGTCATGAGCAAATACCACCCTCATGGTAACTCTCCCATTTATGACGCCATTGTTAGGTTAACGCAAGACTTCAGTCTTCGTGCACCGCTGATTGATGGTCAGGGTAACTTTGGTTCGCTTGACGGCGACCCTGCTGCTGCTGAACGTTATACAGAAGCACGTTTATCTCACATTGCACATTTCTTGCTTGAAGATATTGAGAAAGAAACCATCGATTATAAACTTAACTATGATGAAACAGAAATGGAACCTTTGGTTCTACCTGCACGTTTTCCCAATTTATTAATCAATGGTAGTAGTGGTATTGCTGTGGGTATGGCAACATCCATTCCAACGCATAACTTAGGCGAAATTATAGACGCATGTGTTTATTTGATTGATAATCCAGAAGCTACAATTCAAGATATTTTACCCATTGTACCAGGACCTGATTTTCCAACAGGTGGTATTATTATGGGTGTTCAAGGCATTAGAGAAGCCTTTAGAACAGGTCGTGGGTCACTTGTTTTAAGGTCAAAAGTGACAATAGAAACCAATGCAAAAGACAAACGTCAATCTATTGTTGTAACCGAAATTCCTTACCAAGTGAACAAATCAAGACTTGTTGAAAAAATTGCAGAACTTGTCAAAGATAAAACTATAGAAGGTATTAGCGATTTACGTGACGAATCAAACCGTAAAGGTGTTCGTATCGTTATCGACCTTAAACGCGATGCCAATGCAGAAGTCATTGAGAATCAATTGTATCGCTACAGCCAACTACAGACATCTGTAAGTTACAACATGCTAGCCCTTAGACAAGGACGTCCAGAACAGCTTGGTCTTATTGATGTTTTAAATGCATTTATAGAATTCAGACAAGAGGTGGTTATACGCCGCACCATGTTTGAACTTCGAAAAGCTAGAGAAAAAGCACACTTACTTATTGGTTTTGCTGTAGCTATTTCACATATTGACGAACTTATAGATCTAATTAAAACATCTACCAACAGAGCACAAGCCAAACAAAGATTATTAGAAAAAAAATGGGATTCCTTTAGCATTAAATCTATTCTTGAGATGGTTGAAGAAAAAGAGCCTACAGATGGAATGTATCAATTTTCAGAACTCCAAGCCGATGCCATTTTAGATCTTAGATTGCACCGCATTACAAGTATGGAACGTGATAAAATCACCAATGATTTGAACGAAATTATTGCAGCAATTCGCGAATTTATATCGATCCTTTCCAACAAACAAAAAATTTTAGATATCATTAAAGAAGAATTAGCAGAAATTAAAAACCTATTCCATTCTGAAAGGAGATCTGAAATTCAAATAGATGATTCTTCATTTGACGATGAAGATCTCATTCCCCAAGAAGACATGGTTATTACGGTAAGTCACGGCGGATATATAAAACGCGTCCCGCTAACAATATACAGGGCACAACGTCGAGGTGGCCGTGGTCGCTCTGGGATGACTGTAAAAATTGAAGATGCAATTCATACACTGATTGTTGGAAATACGCATCATCACGTCTATTTCTTCACAACACTAGGTCGTGTGTTTAGAATGAAAGTGTACAAATTACCCATAGGATCTCCTATATCAAATGGCAGAGCCATTGTTAACCTTTTGCCTATTGTTGAAAATGAAAAATTAGCAACCATTATGATATGTGAATCAGAGGACTTAGAAGATAAGTTCTTTATGTTTACAACGTCAAAAGGAAATGTTAGAAGAAACTCTGTTAAAGATTTTGCATCTATTCAATCCAATGGTAAGAAAGCCATGAAATTAGATGATGATGAACAATTGGTGGGTGTTGCTTTATGCTCTGAAAATGAAGATATTATGCTTAGCACTCAAAATGGATTGTGCAATAGATTTAATGTCGACAAAATACGTGTTTTCCAAAGCAGAGATTCTAACGGAGTCATTGGTATAAGATTATCTAGTGATGACAAAGTCATCTCTATGACTGTTATTCCATCTTGTGATGCAGAAAATAGCGATGAACGTCGTGCCTACCTCAAACTAGCCTCAAAGCTTAGAAATGAAGAAGCAAACGAAGAGTTAGGAGTCACAGAAAATAGTGTTGATGAATCAGAAGATGATGGTGATGATAACTATCAGTTGTCTACCGAAAGATTTAATCTTCTTAAAGAAAGAGAACAGTTAGTCTTATCTATTACAGATAAGGGTTATGGTAAAATTTCTTCAACCTATGATTACAGAACCACCAATAGAGGAAACGTTGGATTTAGTGCAATGTCACTAACCAATAAAATAGGAAATCTTGTTAACGTCCAGCTGTGTTCACATGAAGACCAAATGATGCTTGTCACAAACTTAGGACGTGTGATCAGGTGTAGTCTTGAAGATATCAGGATTACCTCACGTAAGACACAAGGTGTTATTTTAATGCGCCCCAATCAGGATGAGCAAATTGTTTCTGTCAGTTTGTTTAAATCTGGTATCGTCGATATTGAGGATGATTTGGAAGAAGTAGCTAACTAAATCATGATACCTTGTAGTGGATAGTAATTTTATAAAAATGCGTTTTTTAGGATTTGGAATACTTAGTGGTATTCCATTTTATATCATTCTATCAACGCTTTCTTTTTACCTGTCAGAACATCATTACAATCCGTTTCAAATAGGAATGTTTGCTGTTATAACGCTACCCTACTCTCTCAAATTCATTTGGTCACCGCTTCTTGATACACTGATTACGAAAAAACGTGATATCAGGTTTCATACTTTTATACATTTAGGGTTTGTATTATCCATACTAACCGGCATTTGTCATATTGGAATTGGACTCATAGAACCCCTGCATTCTTTTTTTTGGATGGCGATTTTAGGTCTTTTGGTAAGTTTCTTTGCATCTCTTCAGGATCTTTTCATAGACGCCTTAAGGCTTGAGTACTTTCATAAAAAACAACAAACAAGTTATATTGTCATGCAAACAGTTGGCTTTCGTATAGGGTTACTCTTAGGGAGTGCTGGTGTTATCTATGCTGCTGCGTATTTGGGATGGTCTTATGCTTTTATGTGCTTTGGAACTCTCCATATTTTAATGTCATTGGTCTTTATCAGTTTTAATTTCAAAGATATAGAAAGTCATTCAGAGACAGACCATATACCGTCACAGCTTTTACATAAACATACCATTTCATTATTTGTAAAATCCAGCATGAATAGAAATTTTCTCTATATCATTCTCTTTGTGCTGTTTTTTAAAATGGGCGATATCTGTGTTCAATCGATGACAACACCTTTGTTATTTGAATATGGATATACAAAAATTGCCTTTGCAAACATTACCAAAACTTATGGCATACCGATGATGATTATGGGAAGCCTTCTTCTACCTATTCTATTAAAGAAGATTAGTTTTTGGAAATTGATATACGTGGTTTTGTTTGCGCAAACACTATCGACATTAAGCTTATTGTTTTTTGTATCCTTTGAAAATTCAAAATTTATTCATTTAGTTATCATGGGGGTAATATCTCTTATATCAGGTTTAACATCGGCCACCTTTATTACGATAACGTCAGAACTCAGTCGCCCTCCTTTCAAAACAACTCAGTTTAATATATTCAGTACAGCATCTGCGTTAGGTCGAGTACTAATTTCTGCATTTTCAGGATTTATAGCCTTTAATTTCAGCTGGAGCTATCTATTTGCATTGATGACAATCCTTTCGTTGTTATTTATAATAGTTCTCATTTTTAACAAGAAAAAAGTCATATCTAAATTTTCATAAGAAAACAAAACAATAAGCATAGGATCATTACATGAACCCGTCACTCAATGACAAACCAGAAAAATTGAAAAAAAATGAAACACTGCCTGTGGATCAAAAGAAAAAAAGATTATCTCTAAAGCTTAAAGAAAATATGGTAAAGAGAAAAATTCAGCAGAAAAAAAGAGAAGATTATGGTAAAGTAGTATAAATTAGAATATATTTAAAATGATAAACATGTTAAAAATATTATTTAGCCTATCTTTACTTTCAACTTTGTTTGTTTTATTTTGGGGACTTTATGTTTATTTCAAAGGTGGAGATCTTCAAAAAAAATACTCAAATCACGCTATGCAGCTTAGAGTTTTTTTCCAAGGTTTGACTTTAATATTATTCATGTTACTATTATTATCACGATAAAAAAATTATAAGGATCAATAGATGGTACAATTAACCTCAATAACAACACGTGGTGGTGACAAGGGAAAAACATCTCTTGCTGATGGACGAAGAGTGTCTAAGCATAGTCTTAGAATAGAAGCTATAGGAGCTGTTGATGAACTTAATAGTGTTATTGGCATTACACATGCCTTACTTGTTCATTCTAAGATTAATGAAAACAAATCAAATATTGCACTAAACCTTAATATGATACAAAACGATCTATTCGATGTCGGTGCAGATTTGTGCCTACCCGATCAGGAACGTTCGGCATTAAGAATAAACAACATTCAAGTTGAAAGACTTGATGAACTTGTGAGTCAATATAATTCTCATTTATCCAGTTTAACATCATTTGTTTTACCGGGCGGAACGTTAGAAGCTGCTCAAATGCATTTATGCAGAACAACTGCTAGAAAAACAGAACGTTCTATCGTAGCCCTAGATCAAGATGAAACATTAAACCCTGATTTACTTCAGTACATCAATCGCCTATCCGATGTTTTTTTCGTTATGGCAAGAACTCTCAATAATTTGGGACAAAATGATGTTCTTTGGGAACCGGGTAAATATCAACAAACAAAAACATCAGTTTGAAAAATGGCTTCAGTTAACACCATTCATAGTCAAAGATTACCTAAACATGTAGCTATCGTTATGGATGGCAATAGAAGATGGGCTAAACAAAATAAACTATCTGAAATCCAAGGCCACAAAGCCGGTGTTTCTAGTCTTCGTAAATCGGTCAGCTTTGCCATAAAGAATAAAATTGAAATTCTTAGCGTTTTTGCTTTTTCGAAAGAAAATTGGGGTAGAGGTCCAAAATGGATTAAAGAGTTTTTTAGTCTATTTATTTCAGTACTTGATAACGAGATTAAAGAACTACATCATAATAATGTCAAAATTACATTTATTGGCGATAGAGAAGAATTATCAAAAGATTTACAACATAAGATAAATGAATGTGAGCAATTAACAGCAAATAATAAATTGATCCATTTAGTTATTGCATTTAACTATAGTGGTAGAAACGAAATTATAAGGGCTATTCAGCATATCATCGAATCAAAAATAGACCCTAAAATACTTAATGAGAATACTTTTAATCAGTATTTGGATACCAAAGAGATTCCTGAACCCGATTTATTTATTAGAACAAGTGGTGAATATCGCATTAGCAATTTTCTATTGTGGCAAATGTCTTATTCCGAATTTGTTTTTATACCCAATTTATGGCCTGATTTTTCCGATGAAGATTTTCAATACGCCTTAGATGAATATTCAAAAAGAGATAGACGTTATGGCTGCACCAACACATGAAATCAATATGAATCAAAATAAAAACGAACTGTTAAAAAGAGTCCTTTCTTCACTATTTTTTGGACCTCTATTTCTCATAACCAGCATCCAACAAGGGCTGGGATTTAAAATTATATTAGCGTCTCTTTTAGTGCTATCTCTTCACGAATGGCATAAGCTATCGTTTAAAAATAACTACAAAAAGGATATATATTTTTATTTTGGCGGTTTAATATATATCGCCATCAGTTTCTGTGTCTTATATAACATTTCACAAAATGGAACACTTTCCTATCCCTTTTGGTTATTTTGCATCACCGTTTGGTGTTTTGACAGTTTTGCATATTTTTTAGGCAAATTCATAAAGGGTCCCAAACTGTGTTCATCAATTAGCCCAGGAAAAACGTGGTCTGGATTTTTAACTGGCACAATAGTGGCCTCCTTATGCTTTCTCTTCATAAACCACTATATTTTGACGCAAACAATATCTCAAGAATACATTTTGATATCACTACTTATTCCAATATCTGCACAATGCGGAGACCTTTTGGAATCAAAAATCAAGAGAACTTTAAATGTAAAAGATTCAGGAACTCTTATTCCAGGACATGGAGGTATTTTAGACCGTTTCGATGGAATGCTTTTTGCAGGACTTTGTTTGTATTTATTGAGTTTATTTGTTTAATTACTTCAACTGTAAGTCATCTTTTTTAACAAATTGAAATTTAAATTGCTCTCCAGGGCAGCATTCTGAATTAAATGCATTTAAGCCTACTTTATATATCTCTAAAAATGACATTTTCATTTGATTTCTTGCTGATCTGTTTGGATACACAATAACTTCAACCTTATCGCTCATTTTAAAATATAATTCTGAATTTTTAGATTTCGATGAAACAAGAGATCCAATCATTTTTTGGGTGAATTCTTCAGCGTTAACACCTCTTGCATTTCTGTTAGGTACTAAAGAGTACAGCTGGTCCTCATAGATAAAGAAGTATATTGTATTTTGGTTTAATCGATAAGAACTTTTTCCAGAAAGAACTGTACGAATATCATCTTCAGACACAGACATATTTTCTGTAAGACTATTACGACTACGGTATGAAGATTCCACTTCACCATTTCCAAGAGCTAACATTGGAGATTGAGTTAATCGTTCAGTAACAAGTGGATCATCTTTGCTAAGCTGGACGTTTGGAAAATTTGACTGATAACCATTAATGTTTGTGGGGATATTAGTCAGAATAGGAGCAGACAATCGATATTGACCATTTGGAGCTATGGGTGGTGCAAGATAACCTTTATTATATGGAACTAACGCTTGAGCATCTTTTGGATTTAAAGAGGCAAGAGGATCAGGGGTAGGATATGGCACTAACTTATTTAAGTCAGATTCAACTGAAAAATTTCTATTATCAGGAATTGAATAGGTATTAATATCACCTGATGGATGAAGGATGCTTGTTTGATTTGTGCTTAACAACGCCTGCTCTTTTAGTGCACGCACTTCTTCATCAACTTTTGCTTTTCTTAATTGTTCTAGTTCTTCTTTCAATTTTTGTAGATTAGATTTTTGAGTATGATCTTTCCATTTTAGTGCCTGAATTTTTGCATTGTCACATTTAATTTGTGTACTTAATGCGTTTATTTTATTTTGTATTTTACTAATTTCTTCATCAGTATAATTTTGCACTTTTTCAGCCCAAAGCGCTGAACACGTTAGCATAGATGATAAAACAAGTTTTTTAAGAAAAGTCACAATACAACCTAGTATTTACAAGTATGAATTATAAACTTTATATCAAAAAAACATTAATAGATTATTAAATAAATTATATAAAAAAGCGGCTTTCACCGCTTTTTTATATAAAAGGTATTTTTAGGAAATTACCACTTATATTCCATTTTTAATGTACCTGTATGGTTTTGAACTCTTGCCTTTTGGTCATTTCTGTAAAAAACACCTTCATAGCCAAGGATAAACTTTACCCCTACATTACGATTTAAAAATGATGTGTTCAACTGGAAAATATGCTTATTTCTGATCTTACCTGTTGCAGGATCAGAAGTTGCTGTTCTGTCAAGAGCTGTGAATTTCTCGGCATTTTTTGCTTTTTTATGCACTTCAGCAGCATATTCATAAACACCAGTAGTTCTAATCGTTGTTACTTTTTGTCCGCCATCAAAAGTATTAAATGTATGTCTCAATCCTAAACCAGCATACATATCTACAGCAGTAGATGATGACTTTGAAACTATTTGATTATTTGCAGCATCTGTTCCAGTTTCTGTGTACCCTTTTTTGTTAGTTCCAGTGTATGTTGTACCAACGTCAATACGATATGTTAGTGTGTCAGGTATAACATTGCCTAAGTAGTTAACCTGGAAATTGAAGGTGTCTTGGGTAGATTTATATTTTGCGCTGGCAATTTTTGCAACATCTACATCATACCTTGAAAGTTTATTATCAAGGAATAATCTTGAAGCAACTACTTCGTGCTGCCAATTTGGAGAATAATCTAACCTATTATAGATACCTGCAAATACACCATTATTTTTCAAGTTATCATCCTTGTTAACTTTAGATGTATTTTTTGAACTGACGTAACCAGTCATTAAACCAGTGACCCATTTAAGACTTTTTCCACCGCGCAATTCTGCACCAGCCAAAAATCCACCAGAAAATCCATTTGTACCAGCAGCACCGTCTCTTGAAGAAACTGCAGATTTATTGATCATCGGTGTAAGCCAAACGCGCTTTTCTAATGAACCTTGCTTAGTCCTAACACTCATTGGACCAGCCTCTGATACAGCTTGCAATACTTGTTCTAAATTGGCTTCATTATTGTTATAATTTATCATCCTTGTGCGTGACACAAAGTCTTTTGTTACATTATCTGTAGTTGTATTGCTAGATGAATTAAATGGTGCAGTAATGTGTTGATACCCTAACTCAGCCTCGATGACGGATGATTTAGCAGAAGGAACTGACATGACAGTTCCATATCCACCTGCATAAGCACCACCAACTCCATGAGCATAAGTACCACCAACTCCATGAGCATAAGTACCACCAATTCCATGAGCATAAGTACCACCAACTCCATGAGCATAAGTACCACCAACTCCATGA
>CAYPYB010000005.1:41281-127905 GCA_964415115.1 uncultured Candidatus Pelagibacter sp.
CCACCAACTCCATGAGCATAAGTACCACCAACTCCATGAGCATAAGTACCACCAACTCCATGAGCATAAGTACCACCAATTCCATGAGCATAAGTACCACCAGTACCTGTTCCTGTACCAGAAACAGGTACAGTAGCCACTGGTGCAGTACCTACATACATACCATCATCATCAAAATCGTCACCTGTACCTCCGAATGAATGTGAATGTTGTGCGGAAAGCATTAAAATCATTGGTGACAACGACAGAAAGCATAATTTCTTGAACTGTATTTTCATAACTTAATCTACATAATTAATATGCTGGTATTTGAGCACATTTCGAGAGTAAAGTTAAGCATTTATTTTAATAAAATCAGCAAAGTGAAAGAAAATATATTTTTAGATTTAAAATAAATAAAATAATAAATAAAATAATAAATAAAATAATAAATAAAATAATAAATAAAATAATACAAACATGCAAAATAAACTTATGTTGCTTTTTTGCAACAATCTTGATTAATATCTATAATTATTATTATTTTATATAATTTATTCTAAACAAAAATTTATTTATGCTATATTTTTCGTTTTCCAATAAATTAAGCGTAATATCACACTTAAAAGAATAAAAAAGATCCCCAGCACAATCCACAATAATCCATATTTATGATGTATTTTTATAACTATTTTTTGATCGTTTTGTTTATCAAATTTAAATTCCGTTATCATTACAACACCCATTCCGACTCTTTTATAGTCAGCATGATAACGCTGCTGATTTGAGGTATGAAAAAACAATTGCTGGGGGTTTAAAGTAACTCGTTTATCTTTGTAGCACATCTGAATAAACATATGACGTGTATCAACAAATTTTGATTTTTCAAAAATAATTTTATTCCACAAAAAGTCATATTCATTTACTTTTTCTTTTTGATTCAATGTTAAAGATATAGATTGTTCATTCAAACTATTACTGTGGAAAGACAGTCCCAATAAAAGACTAGACAACCCTGCATGAGCTATTCGTGACAATGTTTTATTTCTAATCATTAACAATTGTAACAAACCATTACATGCAGATGTTACTCCTAAAATTCCATAAATAAGGTCCAAATCTTTAAAATAGATAAAATATAATAGTAAAATCTCTAATAATAATATTGTTAAAAAAATCATTGTATTGAATTTGTTTTGCTGTCTATATAAAGAAATAAAAGACATATATAAAAGAAATCCACTACCCAATATCCATAAAGGTGCTAGTAGTTGGTGATAAAATGTTTCTTTTAAACCATTAGCCGTCCAAAGCCCTTGAAAAATTCCAAATAATAATATGGCTACAGTTGAAGCAAACACAAATATAGCTAACTGATATTTGAAAGAAATATTAAACAGATTTTTGCGTGATCGTCGAAAATACGTTAATATGTAAATACAAAATGTCCCTAAAAATAGAGATCCCATAAACCAAAACGTGGCATAACTTTCAGCAAACGAATGAACAGAAGAAATCGTTCCTGAACGAATCAGCCAAGCTGAAAAAATAACACTTAAGAATGGCAGCTGATATATTTCTGTTCTATTTTCTAAATACTGTCGAGGTAGATGAACAATAATAAGAAGCAAAAACCATGGAAGCACGGATAATGTTTCCACAGGATCCCAAAACCAAAACCCCCCCCAACCTAACTGCGTAAAGGCCCATAAAGAGCCCGTTGCTATGGCCATGGTTAAGACAAAAAGTGGAAGAAATACAGTATTTTTTTCAATTTTCCTCGCGCTCAAACTTTTTAAAAAGAGAGGAAAAGTTAAAACCTGTCCCAAATACAAAAGAGGTGGATGCCACACCATATGCAAATCATATAAAAGCGGATTTAAACCTACAGCACTTTCTTGAACTAAGGCTGATGGACTGATTGCAAAAGGATTTGATTCAAAAACCATGAAAATCATAAACAAAAAGTTATACACGTGCTTTAAAAAAGAAGAATCACATTTGGTTTGATAATTACAAAAGTAAAAAATGCAAAACCATAAAAATAGCGATGTTTCATGGTGGCTCCAAATACTTGCAATTTTCATATACCATATTTGATGCATGTGGCTATTTTGAAAAACGTGGATATAAGAAACATCAGAAATCAGATAAGCATACATACACCCCCAAATCGAACACAACAGAATAAAAAAACTTATTTTTGACGCAAACAAATGGTGATAAATCTCTCTTTTTATTCTCAACAAAAACAGTATACATATACCCTCTGTTAACAAAAAGCAAAGCAGAAGTAGTTGCAAAAAATAGGGATGAATTTTCAACATAATCAACTCAAAATTGGATAAAGAGATTCAATAAAATTCTACGAGATTAAGATTTTATTTACAAAGAACCACTAGAATTTAACCTAATGATATAGAAAGGTTAAACGAAATGAAAAAGAAAATCCTGATTGTTGACGATTCTTTTATGATGAGAACAATTATCAGAGATATTGTATCAGTTGATCCGGATCTAGATGTAGTTGCCGAAGCCAAAAATGGTGTCGAAGCTCTTGAAGTTATTAAACATTACGATCCAGATGTTATTTTATTAGACATAGAAATGCCTGAAATGGACGGCTTAGAATGCTATAAACGTTTCCGTCTTTTTAGTAAAGCACGCGTTGTTGTTATATCTTCAGTTGCCCAAGTAGGATCCCCTCAATCACAGGAAGCTCAAAGATTAGGTGCATATGCTATCATTGCTAAACCAAGTGGTGCCATGAGCCTTGATTTAGCAGATAAAAATGGTCATGAAATTACACAATGTGTTAGAAAAGCAGCGGGATTATCGGCTTTCTAAATTAAGCACCTAAAACCACTGAACGATAGATACTGATCACCAATTGTTTTAGGAAAAAAATTAAAACAAACATGGCAAGTGCTGATAAATCAACTGCACCTAAACGAGGGATAAACCTACTGATGAAATCTAAAAAAGGATCTAAAATTCTTTTTAAAGTCTGTCCGATCATCACAATAATATTGCTGTAACGGTTAATAATTTCAAAATACATCAGCCATCCTAAAACCACATAAGCAATCAAACAAAATTGGAAAAGGTCAATAATAAGAAGAAGAGTTGATAAAATAGGTTCTAATATAATTTTCATACACGGCTCACGAAATAATTCTTAAAATATTCTAATTGATTCACACTCTCTCTACAAGGTTTCTGTTGCGTATTGTTTATTCCATAGTTGCAAATAAGCACCTGCTTGTTCTAAAAGTTGCTGATGCGACCCCGATTCAATAATTGTGCCCTGATCCAGCACATGAATAATATCCGCATTTACAACAGTTGATAAACGATGGGCAATAATCAAACATGTTGAATGCTCTGCTATTTCATCTAATTGATCTTGAATATATCCTTCTGTATGTGAATCTAATGCTGATGTAGCTTCGTCAAAAATATACAGCTGTGGTTTTTTTAGCAACGTTCTAGCTATGGCAATTCTCTGCTTTTCTCCACCCGAAAGTTTAAGTCCCCTTTCTCCAACACGAGTCTCAAATTTTTCAGGTAAAGACTGAATAAAATCATAAATTTTTGCTTGCTTTGCTACATTAATAATTTCATCCATATTCGATTGAGGGCGTCCATAGGAAATATTGTACAAAATGGTGTCGTTAAAAAGAACTGTATCTTGTGGAACAATACCTATAAAACTACGCAATTGGTTTTGCGCAATTTCTCGTATAGGAATATCATCGACAAAAATATTTCCCTCATTAACGTCATAAAATCTGTATAGTAATCTTGTTAATGTTGATTTTCCTGCCCCGCTTTGACCAACTATTGCAACTGTTTTTCCAAGCGGAATTTCCAAATTAAAATGATGTACTATTTTTTTGTCTCTGTACTTAAACGTTACATCTTTAAAGAAAAATCCTTTGTTTATTTCTTTAATACTTTTTGGATTTTCAACATCTTTAATTTGCGTGTCTATTTCAAGCAACTGATTAAGCTCTGCTAAATTTATGAAAGCTAATTTAATTTCTCTGTATGCAAACCCTAGATTAAACAAAGGAATAGTTAATTGAATAAGGAAGGTATTAATAGCAACCATATCCCCTAAAGTTAAAATCTTTTGAGAAACACCTTTTGCCGATAAAAGCATAATGGATACAAGACCTAATCCTAAAATGAAAGATTGACCAACGTTTAAATATCCTAAAGATTTTCTACTATTTAGGGCTTTTATTTCATAACTTTTAAGCCCCTCGTCAAATCTTAAATGTTCATGGCGTTCATTATTAAAATATTTTACCGTCTCATAATTTAAAAGACTATCTATTGCTTTAAATTGAGCTTGGGTTTCTTCTGCATTCATAGCTTTAACAATAGCTACTCTCCATTCTGTAAGCTTTATGGTATAGATAATATAAAGTAGCATCGTTACCAAGATGATCAACATAAACAAAAATCCATACATCACGCCTACAAATATGGAGACTAAAATAATTTCAATGGCCGTTGGGATAATGTTGAAGGTTAAAAATGTCATCATCGTTTCAAGAGATTTTATTCCTCTTTCAATAACACGTGCCAACCCACCAGTTTGTCTCTGCAAATGGTATTCAAGGCTTAGGGCATGAAGATGATCAAAAACTTTTAAACCCAGTTGACGTAATGAGCGCTGAGTAATCTTTGCAAAAGTTAAATCTCTGATTTCAGAAAAAAAACTTGATAAAAATCGACACGAACCATAAACCACTACTGGTATTAGAATCATCTGGAAAGACTGAAATTGATCTAATTTATCAATGACACATTTAAAAAGGTATGGAACCATTAACAAAAACATTTTAGACACAATCATAGCAAGCATGGCTACAAAAAAAAGAAAACAGTAACGTGGCATATTTTTAGGCCATAATAAATGCCAAATTTTTTGAAGAGAAGAAAACATCTTTAGACCACTTTATAAACGCCATGAACTTAATAAATGGTACAGAAAATAAGGAGATTTATCAAATATTTATTGTCTTAGGCTTGAAAGCATGCTATCATCAATGAATGGTGATTGGGCTGATAATAAAGGGCTGCCTAATCTGCCGAATTCAAACTATATATAATAATATGAGGAAAAAAAATGCCCAAGATGAAAACAAAGAGTAGCGCCAAAAAGCGTTTCAAACTGACAGGTAGTGGCCTTGTCAAAATGGCTCAAGCTGGAAAAAGGCATGGTATGCGTAAGCGTTCTAATAAGATGCTTCGTAACGCTCGTGGTACAGCAATTATGCACCCAAGCGACCAACATAAAGTTAAAACTTACTTTTTACACGCATAGGAGCGCATAATGTCAAGAGTTAAACGCGGTGTCACAACACGCGCACGTCACAAAAAAATTATTGGAATGGCTAAAGGCTACAGAGGTCGTTCAAAAAATTGTTTCAGAATTGCCTTACAACGTGTAGAAAAAGCATTGCAATATGCCTACAGAGATCGTCGTAACAAAAAACGTGATTTCAGAGGCTTATGGATTCAACGTATCAACGCAGCAGTGCGTGAATTGGGATTAACATATTCCACATTTATTCATGGGCTTAACAAAGCTGAAATTTCAATTGACCGTAAAATGCTTGCTGATCTTGCGATGAATGAACCAGAATCATTCAAAACAATCGTAACTCAATGCAAAAAAGCTTTAGGCTTGTAATTCAGGATTCATATGGATTTTGATATATTATTTGAAAAGTTTTCACAACAAGTACTTGAATCTCAAAACTTTGCAGAACTTCAAAATGTAAAAGCGCAAATTCTTGGAAAAAATGGCGAAATCACTGATCTATTAAAATCCATATCCTCTCTTTCTATTGAAGAAAAAAAAACTTTTGGAGCTTCAGTAAATATACTGAAAAGCAAAGTTGAAGACATCGTTCAAAAAAGAACAGAACACTTCAAAGACGAAGAGACTCGTTTAAAATTAGAGACTGAACGTTTAGATATATCCCTACCCATAACCCCAATGGATATAGGGAAAATTCATCCTATTACCCGACTTATGATGGAAATTGAAAATTTTTTCAAACCACAGGGATTTACATTTGTAGACGGCCAAGAACTAGAAGATGAATGGCATAATTTTGATGCTCTCAATATTCCCCATCATCACCCAGCTCGTCAAGATCACGATACTTTTTATGTCAATGGATCTTTAAATTCTGAATCTATTCAAAGGCATGTTTTATTAAGAACACATACCTCTAATACACAAATTAGATATTTAAAGGATCATAAACCACCACTGCGCATGATTTCCCATGGAAAAGTGTACAGAAGCGATGCTATTGATGCAACTCATACACCGATGTTTCATCAAATGGAATGCCTTGTGATTGAACCCAAAATATCTTTTGCACATTTAAAACATACCATACAGACATTTTTGGAATATATTTTTGGATCTACAAACATCCCGATACGTTTTAGGCCAAGCTATTTTCCATTTACCGAACCATCAGCAGAAGTTGATATACGGTGTGTATCTAAAAATAATCAACTCGTTTTCAGCAATGAAGGTAGTTGGATGGAAATCTTAGGATGTGGAATGGTGCACCCTAACGTGATTAAAAACTGTAATCTTGATCCCGATCTATACCAAGGTTTTGCTTTTGGTGTCGGACTTGAAAGACTAGCCATGCTGAAATATGGCATTACTGACATTCGTCAATTTTATAACAATCACCCTGATTGGATTAATCATTTCGGAATCAACCCCCTCTGCATTTAAAATAGAATACTATTCTTCAAATTAAATTATTAACTCTTTAAACACTCATATTTAAAATAGTATTTAGAGCATTTTTTGTAGCTTCTACAGTTTTACTAAGCGCTTCAACTTCCACACTTGCCGCAGCAACCAAAGGCGCAACTTTTTCACTATCTGTTTGCCCTAAAGCAAAGGCCTGCACACCTTCTTCTGCAGACTGCAAAGTTCCCTTAACACCTTGAGCGTACTGTCCTAAATGCTTTGCAAATGCTGATTCCCCCGACTTGTTGTCGTTGCCATCAAATAATTGATTTTTTGCACCTGAATTTTTATTAGCAACTGTCTGTGATGGTTTATAGAGTGAATTTACATTTTGAATCATAGAACCTCTCTCAAATTATTTTACTTTAAAAGCCCTGAAACATTCTGGATCATACCCAAAACACGTTCAAATGCTCGCAGTGAAGATTCATAACTTTTTGATGCTTCTCTCATATCTGCCATTTCTAAAGCAGGTGAAATATTAGGCTGAAATAGATAACCATCTTCATTGGCTCTAGGATCACCAGGAGAATATGTTTTTAAAGCTTCATCTTTAGACACAATAACTCTTTGTACTTTTAGAACATGAGTTCCAAGCGACGGATTCCAAACCGATTTAAAAGAAGCTAATTTGCGCCTAAACAAATCATCTGGAGAAGATGCTTTAGTGGGGGCATTTGCAATGTTTTGCGTAATCAGAAGAATCCTTTCATTTTGGGATTCCATCGATGATGTGCTTACAAACAACGATTTGGCTAAAGGCGATAAATTAAGACGTGCCATATATAATCATTACCTTCCAAGAATAGCTTTGTACATACCGTAAAAACTTTTTAGCATTTTCACTAAGTTGTCATGCTCAACAGTTCCATGGGCTAAATTTAAGTTTTCCATTTCAACACGAATTTCTTGATCGGTATATTTAATATTTTTTTCAGAAATTCTTACATCTTTAACGTCTTTTAATACGCCAGCACTTGTTTTCATGTAAGGTGATTTTTTGATAATTTCTTGAAATGATTCTATTTCTTTTCCTTTAACACCTTTTAATTCAGCATGAGTAATATTAAAAATGGTTGCTTCTGCTTTTTTTGCATAATAATCAAGCTTTTGACGCACCAAATGCGATGTTTTATCATTTAATAAAGCCACAAAATATCTATTATATAAATTTCTCTTTGTTTATTATGGTGGCGATATTTTTAACAAGAAGTTAATTTATCGAACTTTTAAAACACCCTTATCAATGCGATAGATACGATGACAACAGGATTTCAAAAATGTTTCATCATGACTAATAATCACAAATGATTTTTGGTTCAGATCGACACATTCGCGTAGATAGTCTTTTAAAATATTTTTACTATCAACATCTAAAGACGCTGTTGGTTCATCAAGAAAATAGAGTTGGGCATTAATAAGAAAAGATTTGATTAAACTTAATCGTTGTCGTTGCCCAGCAGAAAGTTCATAAGGGGATTTTTCCAACAAGTCAGAAGACAATTGAAATCTTTTAAAATAGAAATCTAATTTTTGTGCAATTTCATTATCTTTGTACGATGTTTCAAACGCTTTGATACCTTCGGTAATGGAATCATAGATACTCAGTAAGGGATTGTAGATGCTCAAACTATCTTGGAAAACAAGTTGAACATTTCTGTAATAATCTTTTATATTTTTTATTTCTTTAATATTTTGATCGCACCATTCCAAACAGCCCGTATAAGAAATTAGTTGCATGCAGGCCAAAGCAAAAGATGTTTTCCCTGAAGCATTTGGGCCCATTATACCTATAATTTCACCGCTATTTACAAAGAAATCATCAATACTGATGATAAGCTTATGGTCTCTGTAGATCCGTACTTTTTGAGCTGTAAAAATCCTCTTTGCAACTTCTATGGTTTGATTTTGTTGGACAGCTAAAGCACTAGTTTCTTGATAGTCTTGCGTTCTTTTAATAAGACCTTTAGGTGTTAAATCAAATATTGGTGTATTAAGATAATTAACAGATTGTTGATCGTGTGAAATAAAAATTAAACTAAATTGATATTCACTTTGTAGTTTTAAAATAAGATCTATAAACACAAATTTATTTACATTATCCAAGGAACTTGTGGGTTCATCAGCAATCAAAACAGTAGGTTTAAAAGCCAAAGCTATAGCAATAGCCACACGTTGTTTTTGGCCACCCGATAAAGCATGAGGATTTAATCTTTTAAAATCTTGACTTATAGGCAACTGAACTAATGCAAGGAGATAATCAACTTGTTCATCTACAAGATCATTTTTCAAACTCATTTGTTCATGCTTAAAATTTTGAATAACAGCTTCTTTAATTTGACTTTCAATGGTTTGAATAGGATTCAAACACGACATACTATCTTGTAAAATCAAACCAATTTTATCTCCTCTTACCAAACACATTTCATCATGGTCAAAATTTAAGATATTCTGCCCATTTAAAAGGATTTCACCATCAACTTCAGCTAATTCTTTATTTAATAAACCGACTAAGGAGAGTGATAACAAAGATTTCCCTGATCCGTTAGGCCCCATAATTGTTATAGATTCAGAAGATTTTAAATGAAATGAAACATTTTCAAACACGGTTTTTGTTTGTGCAGTTCCACAGACTGTTGAAAGAAGTGATATTTTTAAATTTTTAACAACAAAAACGTCTTCCATTTTATTGTGTAACAACATCGAAATCAGCTGAAGGAATTAAACTGAGGGCAGCATTCCAGTCCCTTTTTCCTCTATGTCTTTCAAAATTCATCAAATCATTATGTGCTTTTTGACAAATCTCATGTGAAGGATGTATAAGTGGTGTATGAGATGATAAACACAAACATTGCACTTTACACGCTTCTTCTAAATGATGTGTGAAAAAAAATGCTTCTTCAATAGAACAACCTACCGATATTGTCCCATGATTTTTTAAAAACATAACATTATTATTTTTTAAATCTTCTGCAATATTTTGACATTGCATTTTTTCATCCAAAACCAAAGAATCGTAGGAATGGTAAGATACAGAATTGTAAAAATGTAGAGCAAATTGTGATATTGGTAAAAGACCACATTTCATAGATGATACAGCAACTCCAGCTGTAGTATGCAAATGAACAATCGAATTCACATCTTTCCTAGCTTGATATATAGCATTATGAAGCAAAACACCCGTTGGATTTGAAATTTCGAAATAGTGTTCTAAAGGCTTAGAGAATAAAACTTCTACAAGGTTTGAATTGCGGATATCTTTATAGAGACAATTAAACGGGTTAATATAAAATCCTGTGTTGTCTTCATTACGGCAGGACATGTGAGTATATGTCCAGTTATCCCAAGCTTTGATTGCAGCAATATGATATGTTAAAGCTAATTTTTGTCTTAAACTAAGATCCATATGAACTCAAATATATACTTTTTTAATCAGTGATCATCGTTTGATTAAGTTGCTTATTCCATAAATTCGCATAAATACCATTGCTGGCTAGCAATGTTGAATGACTACCCGTTTCAACAATAACGCCTTGATCTAACACATGAATAATATCGGCTTCAACAACTGTTGAAAGTCTATGGGCAACGATAATGGTTGTCCTATCTTTCATAAGTTTGTTCAAAGTTGTTTTTATTTTTTTTTCTGATTCTGTATCCAACGAAGATGTTGCTTCATCTAATAGAAGTATAGGTGAATTCTTTAAAAAAGCACGTGCAATAGATAAACGTTGTTTTTGACCACCCGATAAGCGAATACCATTTTCACCAATTTCCGTTTCATATCCTTGAGGCAAGTTTTGAATGAAATCTTGTGATTCAGCATTGATGGCTGCTTGCACAACATCTTCTCTCGCATAAGATCTATCAAGATAAGCAATATTATCAAAAACTGTTCGGTCAAATAAATGAACATCTTGGTTAACGATAGAAATTTGGTCTCTTAAAAATGATAATGAAAATTTCTTAACATCATGTTTATCGATTAAGACTTCCCCCGAACACGCATCAAAGAAACGAGGGATAAGGTTTAAAAGCGTGGATTTACCACTTCCACTAGGACCAACGAAAGCAACTGTTTCTCCTGGTTGAATAGAAAAGTTCAACCCTTTTAAAACATCAATTTTATTTTGCGTTTGTGGATCTGTATAGCTGAATCGAACATCTACAAAATCGATGGATCCTTTTAATTTTTCCAAGACTAATGGAGATTCAGCTTCTTCAACTCTTATTGGTGTATCGAGCACATCAAATATTCTGTTCGATGCGGCAAGGCCTTCTTGTAAATTCGTATTTAGATTTGACAATCTTTTGATCGGTTCATAAATTAATAGTAGTGCTGCAATAAAAGTCATAAAATCACCAGGGGTGCGACTGTTATGAACAACTTCATAGCCACCATAGGCAATAACAGAAACAATAGCTATTCCCCCTACTGTTTCAACAATGGGATGGGAAGCAAATCGTGTTCTTGCTGCTTTCATGCTAAGATTGAAAATTTTTTCAAGAACGACTTCTATGTTTTCGTTCTCTTTTCTTTCCATGATAAATGATTTCACAACACGAATATTTCTAAAAATTTGACCTAAAACATGGGATAACAAGGCTTGTGAATCCTGGGTTAAATGCGTAACTTTACGCATTTTTCTACCCAACTTAAGGATAGGATAAAACGCTGTTGGAAATACTATAAATGTTATGCACGATAGTATCGGATCTGTATAAAACATTAAGGCTAATAGAAAAATGAGAGTAAAAAGATCCTTACCTATTCCCATCAATGTTGTAGCCATAGCATTTCGCATCATAATCACGTCACTTGTGAAATACGAAATAATTTGTCCCGATGATGTTTTTATAAAATATTCAAGATCCTGATATAATAAGTGGCTCGCTAATTTTTTTTGAATATCAGTAATGATTCTTTGACCAACTTGGTTCATCAGCACAGATTCTGCATAAGCACTAATACCTTTTATAATGAATGCCGATAAAACAGAAAGACACACTATAAATAGGACAGATCCATCTTTACTCACAAAAATTTTATCAAAGACAGGCTTTAGTGAATACGGTAAAAAAGATGTAGCCAACGAACCAATAATCATAAAAAAAACAGCAAAAAAAATTTTCTTACGATGAGGCATCACAAAAGTATGAATAACTCTTTTATATGTATCTAATGATGTATTCTTTTCGTTCAATTATTAACCTTATATCTTCTTTGATAGACTACTTTTTATATTTTTCAGCTTGAATAACGACTCTATCAAGTTCGTCTTGAGTGCAAAAACCGACCAAAACAGGATTTTTTGGTTTAATATTGATACTGTTTTTGTGTGTTTTAAGACGCACAGTTTCAATAGTCTTCTTTGTTGTGTTCAGTAATTTCATGATCATATTATCTGTAAAATGTGAATAATACTTTATAATCCATGCGATGGCGTCGGGCCTATCTTGCCTTTTTGCAAGAGGCGTATACTTTACCTTTTTCTTTGAAATTTTATATTCTGGTGCTTCTTTTAATTTTAAAGATCTTGTTGAGTCTTCCTCACATTTTTTAATTTCTTCTAATGTTAACTGAGAAGATGCTATAGGATCTAAACCTAAAATGGGACTTGGACCGTCATGATCAGCTAAAGCTTGAATCTCTAAAATGTGTATATCACAAAAATCTGAAATTTGCTCAAATGTAAGAGCTGTGTTTTCGATTAACCATATAGCAGTAGCTTTTGGCATTAATGGTGACATAACAGTGATTCCTTATTTTTTAAAATACGTTATTAGGTAGTATGCGATTGTTCACAAAAAAGTGCAAAGGTTTTTTAATGTGATCTGCTTTTATCCGAACAATTTAACTATTTTTCTCCCAAGATTAATTCTTTCAAGAGGAGATTTTTTTCCACACGACGAAACAAGAAAACAAACTAAAATAAAAAGAATTGATTTTTTCACAAATCACACTTTTGAAACGATGAAATGGTGGGTGATGAAGGGATTGAACCTCCGACCCTCTCGGTGTAAACGAGACGCTCTACCGCTGAGCTAATCACCCAATAGAAACTAATATAAGTTTTTTTTTTTCGTAATGCAAGATCTTTTTTTGACTTATACAATATCTTATATGCCTTACAAAGGCTGTACCTTGATAAATTTAATTCTTAACTCAACATTTTTATTAACAACTATTCTTCACTATCATCTCTCTCACTTTCGTCAAAATCTTCCTCTTCAGCAGCATTCTTTTCTTCCATAGATTTTTTTTTCTGTTCAACATTTCTATCTTGCGTTTGCTCTGCATTCATTTGTGGGGTCATCTTATCCGGAGCCAAACTTTGCTTCTCACTCGTTTCATTTTTCTTATCACCTGTCATTGACTCTTGAAATTCTGGCATAATCATTTGAGGTTTAAGTATTTCAGGTAATTTTGGGATGACCAGCCCTGGTATTCCTGTTGGAGGCTGCAATAACTTATCAGGCATGGGGGGGAAAACAATAACTGGAATTCTAGATAACATTTGTTGACCATTTGGCATTTTCAAAAGCCTAGTTTGTATATTTTCTCTCATCATCATTCCTTCAGCTATAGTATTTTCAATTCTAGAAATGAGCAAATCAAACTTAACTTCTAATGCAGTTAATCGTGAACATAAACCTACAACAACTTGCCCAGCGGAAGGTATGGCCATAGCAGCTGTTAAAACAGGAGAACCGCACTGAAATGCAAAAGTTTTAAACATGATAATAGGGGGCATTACTCTAAAATTGATGGATTGTACATAGAGTTTATAAACCTCTAAACCGATTAACATATAAGATTTTAAAAGCACCTCTGCTGGCACTACAGGTGATTGAAGTGTTAAACGTGCCGTTTGTATATTTGCCTTTGTTTTAACTAAAGCTGTTCCGAAGGATTCAAATAATCCAGGGAATGCTGTAAGAAACTTAATAATTTCACCACCTGGATTTTTACCACCACCTATTAAACCTTTAAATTTTTTACCAATTTTAAAACTATATGCATCAGAAGCCATCATTGTGGCTATGCATAAACAGAAGATAAAATTTTTAAATAACTTAACCATTAAAAAATAAGGTATATTTTTCATTAAATTATGGGAAATTAGTATTAATTTTTAATTAATTTCAATTTATCTATATATAATGTATCCTAAAAATTTGATATATTTATCCATATATATTTCGTTTGTATTAAATACTATATTTCAACCCACAAAACATAAATTTAAATTTTTAAATCATTATTAATATTTTATTTGTAACATTTATATAGAAATTAATTATCTTCATATATTATGTTTTCTTTAAAATCTTTAAAAACATCTTCTATCTTTTCTCTCCATTTATTGAGTCTTGCATATTTTCCAACAAACCATGTATTTTCTACACAAGCCAGTATTAGTTATATCATCGGTGGCGGAACTGCAAATCCGCCTCGAATAAACACATCAACAGCATTTCCCGATGCATTAGCCATTTCTTTGAAAAATGTCCAAGCTGTAGTGCAAGATTCAAAAGGCAACATTTATGTTGCAGACTCTGAACGAACATCGATTTTAAAAGCAACATTGGGCTCTAATTCCCAAGCACAACCAACCTATACCATTTCCACCATAGCTTCAGGTGTCCCAGGCTGTTTTGTGTTAGCCATAGATTCTAAAGATAATTTATATACGGTCGATAACGTTCAACACCAAGTCATAAAAATTAATACAACAACAGGTCAAAATTCAGTTATCGCAGAAAACGCACCTTCATCTAATAGCGCAGGAAATGAAAATAATCCCCTTAATTTTGGAATTATCCGAGGCGTTGCTGTCGATTCAAATTTCAATGTATTTATAACAGATACCGATCAAAATATGATCAAAAAAATTCCTACTAGCGATCAAGGAAATACATATCAGCCCATTATAACCATTGCAGGTGTGGCACCGTCAAAATTGATCAGCACCAATAATCTCTGCGTACCAGCAGCACTTGCTGATAATGCTGGGTATGTAGATGGCTTGGCTACTCAAGCTAAATTTAATTCCCCAAGAGGCCTTGCTGTTGATAATGCAGGCAACCTATATGTAGCTGATATGCAAAATCACCTGATTAGAAAACTAACTAATCAAAATGGAACATATACTGTTTCAACCCTTGCTGGCGCAATGTCTGCAAATGGGCAACCTAATCCAGGTTTCATGGGCGATAACGGACAAGCACGATCGGCCCAACTTAATGGACCAACAGGTGTTAGCGTATCAAAAGATGGCAACAAAATTTACTGGGTTGAGTTTCAAAACAACTTAATAAGAAGTCTAGACAGTCAAAGCAACATCATCACAACACTAGCTTCCAATTCGGCAACACCCAATGCCACCATGTCGTTGCAAAATGCCATGCTAGCAAACCCTGTTAGACTATCTATGTTTCACAAACCAGACGGATCACCACAAGGTCTTCTTATTGCAGATCGCAACAACAACTTGGTGAAAAAACTACTTTTCTAATGTTCGTTGATGATCTCTTGAATAAAGAAATCTTTGTTATTCCATTCTTCCTTAATTTTAACAAATAAGAATAAATGAATTTTTTTACCCAATAGTTTTTCTAATTCACCTCTAGCTTTTTGACCAATTTGTTTAATCATAGCGCCGCCTTTTCCAATCACAATTTTTTTCTGTGTATCTCTAGAAACAACTATGGTTTGAGATATTTTTATAGAACCATCTTTAAAGGTTTCGAACAAATCTGTTGTGACAAAAGTTTCGTAGGGTAATTCTTGATCGAGAAAAAGAAAAAGTTTTTCGCGTGTAATTTCACTAGACCATGTTCGTTCCGATAGGTTTGTCATGTCTTCAGAGTCATAAAACCATGGTTGCTCGGGAAGATATTTAGGGATCTCAGCAATAAGATCTGAAACACCCTTATTTTTTTGAGCAGAAATCATAAAGGTTTTTTCAAATCTTATGAATTCATTTTCTAAACTGGCAAATTTTTGTGTAATTTCAATTAAACGTTCTGGCTTAACCAAATCAATCTTATTCAAGACCAAAATATTTTTCCGTCTCGACAAAAGCTTTTTAATAAATTTTGCATCTTCTGCCATGGAATCATTTTTGACATCAAAAAGATACAAATTTAAATCGGCATCGCCTGGCGCAGACATTGCTTCCTTTACAATCGCTTTTTCTAATGCTTTCTTTGGTTCAAACAAACCCGGTGTATCGACTAAAACGATCTGATTCACATCGTCAGTAAATATTCCCAATATGCGACGACGTGTTGTTTGGACTTTGGGAGAAACGATAGAAACTTTAGACTGAATAATAGTATTGACTAAAGTTGATTTTCCAGCGTTTGGACGCCCTAAAATAGATACGAAACCACACTTCATGAAGGTACACTTTCTTCATTAATATTTGACAACCCATCATTTTCAATATTTTCTTTAATCTTTTTTTTGGGTTTTATTTTTGCATTTTTTGCAGTTGACGCATTTTCATCTATTTCAACTTTTACCGTTTCAACAGAAACATCATTTTTAGGATCTTTGGTATCTGTATGCTTAGAAGGTTCCGTGGTAGCATGTTCTGAATGGGTATGTTTAATAAATCTTCTTTTTTTATTGATATGATGCTTGTTCGCTGAATCAGAATCTTTTGATTCAATATCTAAAGCATTTCTATTATTATCCGTATCTTTGCTCAACGAATCATTAATTGCGTTTTCAATTTTATTTTTGTATTTCTCATTTTTGACTTCTGGATTCTCAGCAACTAAAGAATCAATAATAGGATTCCTTTTGGCAGCATGTTGATGAGGAGTTGATGATGTGTTTCCGTCAGTCGGGTTTCTATAATGCTGGGGATTTCCACTCTGAGGTTGATTCCTTGCAGCATTATTTCTTTGATTTTGTATATTTTGTTGTTCTTGATCATAACGTATGCGCTCATTCAAAAAACGCAAATAATGTTCAGCGTGTTGAAAATAGTTTTCAGCATCAATTCTATCCCCAGCTCTCAAGGATTCTTTGGCATAATTGGTATACTTATCGAAACTTTGTTGGTAGAATGCTCTATTTTTTAATTTCACATCATCTTTTGAATCCACATATGATGAACCAGAATGAACATTTCTTTGTTGTGGTCTTTGATTGGAAGGACGTGGACGTGTTTTTTTAAGCATTCTTTCCTCTTGGATAAATATATATAAATTTCATAACTAAAAAATTAGTTTATGCATTTTTTAATTTCAATAAACATTGCATTATAATAAAAAAAATCAGTTTTTATGGACCATTTTTTTCATTATGTTATAGTATTATTATAGATTGTCTTTTTTTTCATGCAAGTTTTAATTTTCTAAGTAGGTATAATGAAACAAAATCAAAATAAAATAAATGTTATTCTCTTTAATTTAGGTGGTCCATCAGATCTAAAATCTGTCCGTTCCTTTTTATTCAATTTATTCAATGATTCACTCATTATAAGATTGCCTGGTTTTTTTCGATTATGTTTAGCTTGGTTAATTTCAACGCTTCGAACTAAAAAGGCTCAGCATATTTATTCTTTGATCAATGGCAAATCACCCATTTTAGAAAACACAGAAAAACAAGGCAAAGCCTTATTAAATGCACTAAGCAAACTAGGTTACGAAAACGTAGAAATCCACACTGTTATGCGTTATTGGAATCCTAGAGCCAAAGATGTCATCAACACCATGGAATGGAATATGAATCAAGAAACATTGTTACTATCTCTTTATCCTCAGTATTCTACAACAACGACATTGTCATCCATGTATGAATTTATATCGTTAGCACAAAAGAAGTATCCCAATTTCAAATACACTAAAATTGGTTGTTATCCTATTTTGCCAGGCTTAATCCAATACTACACAAAGGCTATTTCCAATGTTATTTCATCAAATAGTTTAGAAAAACCACATATTTTATTTTCAGCTCACGGACTTCCTATTGACGTCATCCAAGATGGAGATCCCTATCAACATCACGTGCAACAAACTATCCTTGCTATCCAATCTCAATTAGAATTGTTGCATTCGGAAATTTTCACCTATGAATGCTACCAAAGCAAAGTTGGTCTTAAAAAATGGTTAACCCCATCGACAGAACATTTAATCCAAGAACTTTCCAAACAAGATAAAAACATCATCGTCGTCCCCATAGCGTTTGTATCAGAACATTCAGAAACTTTAGTCGAATTAGATATTGAATACAGGGAAATTGCTCATGAATATGGTGCAAAAAGTTATCATAGAATAGCTACACCTAGTGATGATGAGGGTTTTATTCAAAGCTTAGCTCAACTCATCTCATCCACTCTAGATGAAAAAAATAAAGATCTCTATTGCTCCAATTCTCACAACTGTTTTTGTCATGCTCAATTAAAAAATAAAGGAAATTCTTATGTTAAATGTGCCCATAATTTCTGCTTCAACAACATCTCTGAAAAAAAATAAAATGCTAGATATTCAATCAAGAACGCAAATACTTAACCGCGCTAAAGAAGTTATACAGGTTGAAACAAAAGGCCTTGAAGCTTTAGAAAAATCACTGGATATCCATTTTTGCAAAACTATTGAAGCTATTTATTCAACTGAGGGACGAGTCATTGTAAGCGGAGTTGGAAAAAGTGGTCATATAGCACGAAAAATTGCAGCTACACTTGCATCAACAGGTCAACCTTCATTTTTTGTACACGCAGCAGAAGCGGGTCATGGTGATCTTGGCATGATTACATCACAAGATATATTGCTACTTATTTCATATTCAGGCGGAGCAAAAGAATTACTGCCCATTATAAACTTTGCCAAACGTTTGGGAATTTCAATTATTTCTATAACAAGCAGAAGCAAATCGACACTTGCACAACAATCTGAACATTTACTTCTATTGCCAGATCACCCTGAAGCATGTCCATTAGGCCTTGCACCAACGACGTCAACAACTTTGTCTCTTGCATTGGGTGATGCTATCGCTGTTTCTCTGCTTGAATTAAGAGGATTAACGCATTCTGACTTTAGAAATTTTCATCCAGGTGGACAACTAGGTCTTCAATTAAAGCCAATATCAGAATTGCTTCATCCCCTTAATGACAACATGATGGTGAGTGATCATGATCACATCCAAGTGTGTTTAGAAAAAATTTCAAAAGGTAAATTAGGGTGCATTGGTGTTTTTCAAAATCAAAGGCTTATTGGCATTATCACAGATGGAGATGTTCGCCGATTTTTGATGAATACAATAGATACAAAATGTTCTGCAAACATTGCAACCGCAACAGCTGTTGATATCATGACGAACAATCCACTTACGATTAAAAATAGTGCTTTGATGGGCGAAGCCCTTAATCTTTTTGAAACAAAAAGTATAAGCAATCTGTTTGTAAAAGAGTGTGACGAAACTATTCAAGGTATTATCCATATTCACGACTGCATTAAAGCAAAAGCTATATAAGGATTAAGAAAAAAATGAGAACTGTTTATCAACATACACTATGCCCTTATTCAAGAAAAGTTCGACTTATGTTGCATGAAAAAAAATTAGACTTCACCATGGTGAACCATAATTTTTGGGATAAAACACCAGAATTTTTAGAGCTTAACCCCACAGGACAAGTCCCTGTTTTTGTGGATTTAAACGGTACCGTTATTTGTGATAGCCAAGCTATTTGCGAATATCTTGATGAAGCTTATCCTGAAAAAAATCTTATTGGCGATTCCATTGTTGTCAAAGCAGAAGTGAGGAGAATCGTAGCTTGGTTCGATTTAAAAGCTGCTGGTGAATTTACACTACCCCTACTTTTTGAAAAAGTAGTCAAACGAAATTTAAAGACTCAAGGAAACACAGGTCCATGTTCTCAGCGCATTCGTCAGTCTAAAACTATGCTTTTAAAGCATTTAGAATATATAGCGTGGCTTTGTGATCGCAGGAATTGGTTAGCGGGAGACAATTTTTCCCTAGCTGACATTACTGCAGCAGCACATATTTCCATTATAGACTACATGGGAGATATTCCTTGGGCACAACATGAACTGGTTAAGAACTGGTATGTCAGAGTCAAATCGCGACCTAGTTTTAGAGCATTGTTACAAGATAAAGTTCCTGGTCTTTCACCATGGGAAACTTATCCTCTGTTGGATTTTTAACATTTTTTTGATAATATTAATTTGAAATATTCTGCATTTTCCTGTAATCTCTAAATTCATCTGAGTGTTCATCTATTAAGTTTTTCAATGAATAAGAAACATGCATATATTTTACTGACCCTTTGTTTGATTGTTATTTTTAAAAAAAATCTTAAAAAAGAATTTTATTGTTATCAAAATAAAGTTTATGACATCATACTCAGTAAAAATGACCCCTATTCAAACTACGCCAAAAATCTGAAACCAGCCATTCCAAGATCAGAATTTATCAAATCTATTGATATTACAAAAAAAACATTAGAAATTGGTCCGTTCACAAATCCAATTTTGAAAGGTAATAATGTCAATTATTTTGATATTTTTGATCAAGAAGGTCTAAGGCAAAAGATCATAACTGATCAATTTTATGGCATCAAAGAAAAATACGATTCAGAATCAATAAAAGTACCATACATTAAATACGTTGATCCCCATGGAGATATGAGTAAAATTAAAGACCAATTTGATATTGTATTTTCTTCTCATAATATAGAACATCAAGTTAACCTCATTAAACATTTACAGCAAATCCAAAAATTGATTCACTCAAAAGGTAAAATTTTTCTGATTGTTCCTGATAAACGCTATTGTTTTGATCACTTTATTTCAACAACAAACCTCTCCGACATTATCGACAATTTTGAAAACAACCCCAAAAAACATGATTTAAAAACTATTTTAGCAAACCGTTGTGAAATTACACATAATAATAATTTCGAACATTGGCAATCAAAACATGGAGAACATAAAAGCGAACAAATTGATAACTGCTATATCAGTGCATTAAAAGAGTATAAAAATTCAGGAGATAACTATATTGACAGTCATCGATGGAGATTTACACCACAAAGCTTTTATAAAATTATCTCTCAATTGAACGAAATGAAATACATTCAATTAAAAATTGATACCATTCATGCTACTAAATTTGGAAGTTGTGAATTTTATGTTGTTTTAAGTCTGCAATAATTTTTTGGATTCTTACTGTACCAAATATAAAAATCAAAATATTTCCCCCCTCCTATATCTTGGATATCAATCCATTAATTGTTTTTTATGATCACTTTCTCACCATCTAAATCAGCGATAATACTATTTCCTTCATGAATTTCACCAGATAAAATTTTCATAGCCAAAACATCAACTACCTGCGACTGAATAAGTCTCTTTAAGGGTCTGGCTCCAAATAAGGGGTCAAATCCTCGTTCTGCCAACCAATCTATCAACTGATCAGATAACGTCAGATGTATGCGTTGTTCCTCCAAACGTTTCATCAAACTTTTTAACTGGATATTTACAATAATTTGCATATCTTCTAAACGAAGGCGATTGAAGATCACAATTTCATCTAAACGATTTATAAATTCGGGTCTAAAATTAGCATGTACTTGTTGCATAATTTGCTGTTTTGTACCTTCAGACAGAATACCTTCTACATTATAAGAACCTTCAGCAAACAAAAGATTTGCACCAATATTAGACGTTAAAACAATAATAGTATTTTTAAAATCAACAGTATGACCTTGACTGTCTGTTAAACGGCCATCATCAAGAACTTGAAGCAGGATGTTAAAAACATCTGGATGCGCTTTTTCTACTTCATCAAATAAAATAACAGCATAAGGACGACGTCTTATGGCTTCTGTTAATGTTCCACCTTGATCAAACCCTACATACCCAGGAGGGGCTCCTATCAATCTTGAAATGGAATGTTTTTCCATATATTCTGACATGTCAAAACGGATCATATTTTCTTCATGATCAAATAAGTTATGCGCCAATGCTTTGCACAATTCTGTTTTACCCACACCCGTTGGTCCTAAAAATAGAAAAGACCCTAAAGGTCTACGTAGATCTTGTAAACCTGAACGTGCGCGTCTAACTGCATTACTTAATGCTTTCAAAGCATCGGTTTGGCCCACAACTTTTTTAGATAATTCGTCTTCTAAATGAATCAGTTTTTCTTTTTCACCTTGAAGCATTTTTTCTAAAGGAATGCCTGTCCAACGTGAAACTACAAAAGCAATATCTTGTTCTGTAACCTCTTCTTTACGTGCTTGTCCTGCTTGCATTGCATATAAATTTTCTAACTTAGCTTCTAATGCTGGCAAACGACTGTATAAGATTTCACTAGCTTTTGTGAAGTCTCCGTTGGTTTGTGCTTTTTCTTGCTCCATTTTCAAATGATCTATTTCAGTTTTAATGGACCTTATATAATCTAAAAGCTTTTTATCTTTTTGCCAAACATCATTTAACGTTTGAGAATTACGATATAAATCTTCCAAGTCGTTTTCAAGCTTCTTTAATCGTTCTTGCGATGCTGAATCTGTTTCCTTTTTTAATGCTTCTTTTTCAATACGTAATTGTAAAATACGGCGATCTAATTCATCAATATCTTCTGGTTTAGAATCCACAACCATACGCAAACGACTTGCTGCTTCATCCATTAAATCAATAGCTTTATCAGGCAAAAACCGATCGGCAATATAACGATTGGAAAATGTACTGGCAGCAACAATCGCGGAATCACTAATACGAATACCATGATGAAGTTCATACTTCTCTTTTAATCCACGAAGGATAGAAATCGTATCTTCAACGGTAGGTTCAGAAACATAAACTGCTTGAAAACGACGTGCTAAAGCGGGATCTTTTTCAATATGTTGCCTGTATTCATCTAAGGTTGTCGCACCAATGCAATGCAATTCACCACGCGCTAAGGCGGGCTTTAACATATTGGATGCATCCATAGCACCATCAGATTTTCCAGCACCAACCAATGTATGAAGCTCATCTATGAATAACACAATATTTTCATCAGATTCTGTCACTTCTTTTAAAAGTGATTTAAGTCTTTCTTCAAAATCTCCGCGGTATTTCGCACCAGCAAGCATAGATGCAAGATCTAAGACCCTGATGGTTGCGTTATGTAGAATTTCTGGAACATCTTTTTTTATAATACGTTGAGCTAAGCCTTCAACAATTGCGGTCTTACCAACCCCCGGTTCACCAATAAGAACAGGATTATTTTTGGTACGACGACATAATACTTGAATAGCTCTTCTTATTTCTTCGTCTCTGCCAATGACAGGATCTAATTTTCCATCCCTAGCTGCAGCTGTTAAATTATGGGTGAATTTTTCAAGATTCTGATAAGATTGATCTTTGGTTTCTGTATCCACTTTAGAACCCCTTCGCATTTTCAATATATTTTTTTCAACATTTTCCGGTGTTATCGTATTGCCACAAATTTTTTTAATTTCATGATTTAATGTTAGAGAATAAAACAAGCACTCTTGTGAAACAAAAGAATCACCCCATTTTTCTGCAATTTTAAGTGCTTCTTGTAAAGATTTTGCAAGATTTTGAGAAATATAAATTTGCTGACTCGATGATTGAACTTGAGGGATTTTTTTCAATTCTTCAAGAATTTTATTTTGTATAATTTTTAAATCAATCGATTTACCATGATGATCTACAGTGTAATAATGAACATTATCATCATCTAAGGATGCTTTAAAAACATGAATCGATTCAACAAATTGATGGTTGCTTTGCAAAGTTAACTGGTGTGCTTTTTGCAAAGTCTCTTGTGCTTTTAAAGTAAAACGTGTTAAATCAAACATCGATACACCTACCCCTTATGCGTACACATTAATTTAAATGCTTCAAATTAATAATATTTTAATTTGCACACTTTTATAATATACCAAAAATAAGCTAATGAAAATAGATATGAAATCATTTTTGAAAATTGCTAGTTCAATTGCCATATTATACGGTATTTTTTCTTACAATTCAGTAAAAGCTAATGCTTTATCATGGGAACCAACAAAACAATTATGGGAAGAAAGTGTTTTATTGGCATCTGAAGCACTGGAAAAATACAAAACAAATAACCCAGGACTATCTTACGATAAGATAATACAACAATCTAAAATAGATGCTGTCCTTTGGTACAATACAATGTTCACAAACTTTATGAAACAAACAGAAGTTTCTGCAATTTTATCACAAACAGGAATATCACATGATAGAATACAAAAAAAATCAAAAAATCAGTCTTTAAAAGAAAACTTTTTAAAACGTTTATTTTTACTGAGCATAATGTCTAATTTTAAATATATTTCAAACCAAATTGCAGAAGGCGCGAAAATCAATAGCACTTCAGCGACATCTATAGAATGGCCTTATCCTGTGTCATTAATCTATTCTCATGGAACAAGGGTTCTGGTAAAAATTGGTGGAAATCAGAATACATCCGAAACAATTTTTAATTGGTTAACGACAGGAAATCAAAATACGGAACCCTCATTTACACATTTACGATCCATATCGAGTCACGGTACTGCCAAAAAAGGTGATTGTTCTACTTTATCGAATGCATCGTGTGAAATTAAAGAATTAAAACAAACGAGTTTTTCAGGAGTGTTTAAAAGTGCAACCGACTCGTTAAGATCCCAACATAGATATATAAATGTTGCATTAGGAGGATTAGGTTATCTTGATTATTTTAATAACATCATCTCTTACAATGGTCACCGCATAAAAAGAAATAAAAACAACCAGTATGTTTTAGATGAATCAACTCAACATGGACATGTTTATACCTATTTAGGACCAGCTTCATTGTTGATAGGCGTAGAATCTTCCGCTCCAGGAAAACACGATATGTTTGAAAAAAATCATGATTTTACAAGTGGATTTAAAGACTCCACGGAATTACCATCCCCAACAGGCGGTCCAAAGATGCAAAAACTTTTAGGAACAAATGCGCCCAGTCAATATAACGGGATGATGGTGTATTTAGAAGAACAAGACTTTGAATTGATAAAAGAAAAAATTAGATTTATTTTAGAACAGCCTTCATATAAACAAGCTTTACTATTTCAAGAACTTTTACTAAAAAACATATCTCATGGCAAAAATATTATTAACTCCTTTATTCAAAAGAATTCACCCCCGGCACAGTAAACCATAAGAAAATCAAAGTCTTAGTGATATCACTAAGACTTTCTTTGATTGTTAAGCGTTTAAATTCATCTTCTTTAACTGATTTAAAATATTTGTGTACTCATCACCTTGCACTTTTGCAAGCCTCATGATCAGCCAATCTTTTTTCGTTACATGTTGAACTGCAAATTCAGAATTACCTTTTTCTAAGATGCGATGAACTAATTTAAAGACTTTTTCCTTTACAGTTGCCATTTGAATTTGTTTTGATAATCCTTTTAAAGATTTATGTTTCTCCATTTTTGAAAGTTGATCATCTATTTGATTTAAAGATAATTGTTCTTTTAAATAGGCTGATGCACTTTTAGATTCAGATCTACATTTTGATTCAGTAATAAAAATTTCAGGGTCATCTGATTCGTCAATATAGATACCATCAAATCCGTGGTTATTTCCCATCTTTGCATCGTTTAGATAATACTGAAAGGACAGCATCGATAATTCCGTAGCTAATTCTCCTAAAACACCTCTTTCATCGTTGTTAGCTTTTTGATTGTTAAAGATCGTTGAAAAATCTTTAGTGAATTTCTTCAGATACTTTTCATTTTGTTCATCCCTTAATAATTCAATTTTAAATTTTTGATAGGAACTATATGACTTACTGACTTGCTTCATAATTGATTTTGCAGTTTTTACACCAGAATCGTCTTTCCAAAACAGCAAATAATTCCCGACATAATGCCTATTTTTTTGAATTTTTTTAGGAAAAATAAGATCTCCCTCTTGTATATTATCCGTATGGATACTTAATGCATGAGTATCGAAATTGATATTGGCAATGTTAATTTCAAAGTTTCTTTTTCTTTTTATAAAATCTAAGACAACATTATTGCCTAATGCATAGTGAACTTCTGTATCATTTTCAAGTTGATAATACCGAATGCTTTGAAATCTATGATGCCCTGTATCATATTCCACAAAACGAATAAGATCTTTATTTTCATTACGAACAACATCGATATCTACAAAAATAAGGCATAAAGCATTTATTTTTAAAAGAAAAAAACCAATGGCTATTTTATAAAAAATATTAATCATAAAAATGTCTATCAATTACGGAATCGTATTATTATTAGAATATATACGAATAAAGAATAAATGACTACGTGTATTTACTTAAAAATTCAACAAAAACTGAAATATCCATATTTTCGATGAACTGAATTTGTGTTTTTAATGAAAAATGAGGATGCTTTTCACATGGCATGTATACATCACAAGGAAAGGCAAAAGCAATTTTATGACCAGATTTTTTTTTGTCCATTTTTAATGACGTTTGAAAAATTTCCTGGTTCAGATTTCCAAGAACTTGAAGAGCTGACCTATTCATATTTAAAATTTTATGTAACGTATGCTTCAAAAGATCAAGATCTGGTGTAATTTCTCCAACCTGCTGTTGATACAAAAATAGTTCAGCTAATATGCCTACACCTACTGCCAAACCATGTTCCATTTTATGAAAAGTTGCACTTTCAATAGCATGACCAATAGTGTGTCCAAAGTTTAGATTTTGTCTAATATTTTGATCAAACTCGTCTATCTCTACAATGGTTGCTTTGATATTCAAAGATAATTCAATGATAGATGTAATATCAACTTTTATGGTTTCGTTTTTTATAACAAAATATTCAAGAAATTGATTTAATTTAGATCCTATAAATGCTGTTTTTAGGGCTTCAATCAAACCAGATGAAAATTGCGATAGTGTTAATGTATCGACAAAGTCAGGGTAAACAAATACTTGATAAGGCGGGTATACTGTCCCTACCACATTTTTTAATGACTGATAATTAACCGCACATTTTCCACCAATACACACATCAACCATAGACACCAAAGTCGTTGGGACATATGTCCACTCCATACCTCTCATGTACGTTGCAACTGCGAAACCGCAAACATCATGCATAACACCACCACCAATTACCAGTATGCGTGCTGATTTTGTTAGTTTAAGATAAAGAAAAAAATCAATAATTTTTTGGTAAGTGATAAATGACTTTTCATCCTCTGAAATATCTAGAAACAATACTTTAGAATGATAAGGGATGAATGCTTTAAAATAACTATCAACTAAAACAGCGTCGTAATAATGAACTAAATGAATATCAAAAGGGTCTTTGAATATGTTTACTTCATAATTTCTTGATGATGATTTGACGATTCTTGAAACATTATCTGTTCTAGATTCATCTATCAATCTCTCAAAACACATATACTAGCTGTTCATCGCGTGAAAAAAATCTTCATTTTTCTTGCTTAAGCGTAACTTATCCGATAAAAATTCCATAGCTTCTACAGAACCCATAGGATTAAGCAATCGTCTTAATACCCACATCTTTGTTAATTCGGCTTTGTCAGTGACAAGAAGTTCTTCACGACGTGTGCCCGAACGGTTAATATCAATGGCTGGGAACAATCGTTTATCAGATATTTTTCTATCCATCACGATTTCAGAATTACCTGTACCTTTAAATTCTTCAAAGATGACTTCGTCCATTTTAGAACCTGTTTCAACTAATGCAGTTCCTATAATAGTTAAAGAACCACCCTCTTCGATATTACGTGCAGCACCAAATAATCTTTTGGGTCGTTGTAATGCATTTGCATCCACACCACCTGTCAAAACTTTACCTGAAGAAGGAATTACGGTGTTGTAAGCACGAGCCAATCGGGTAATTGAATCTAGTAAAATGACAACGTCTTTTTTCTGTTCGACTAATCTTTTTGCTTTTTCAATAACCATTTCAGCAACTTGAACATGTCGTTGTGCTGCTTCATCAAAAGTAGAAGTAATCACCTCGCCCTTTACAGAGCGCAGCATATCAGTTACTTCTTCAGGACGTTCATCAATAAGAAGCATGATAAGATGAATTTCTGGATAGTTGGTTGAAATCGATTCTGCAATTTTTTGAAGCATCACAGTTTTACCTGTTCGAGGAGGAGCAACCAACAAAGCACGTTGACCTCTACCCATAGGTGAAACCATATCTATAATTCGTTGCGTTAAATTTTTGTCTGATCCTGGCTTTGGATTCTCGATTTCAAAACGCAATCTTTCATCAGGGTGTAAAGGCGTTAAATTGTCAAAGTGAATGCGTTGTTTCGATAATGCAGGGTCACCATAGTTGACTTTATCCACAGTAATTAATGCGAAATATTTTTCAGTCTCACTAGGAGCTTCTATCGTACCATCTATGGTATCACCCGTTAATAATCCATATTTTTTAATCAAATGTGGCGGCACATAGATATCGTCTGAACATGGTAGATAGTTTGAATCGGCGTGACGCAAAAAACCGAAACCGTCAGATAGAACTTCTATGACACCATCACCGTAAATGGCTTGCCCTTGTTCGGCATATTTTTTTAAAATATTCACAATCAAGTCTTGTTTGCGACATGAACCTGAATATTCAAGTCCTAATTCATCAGACATTTTAAGTAAATCCGTCGGGGATTTCTTTTTCAAATCTTTCAAAAACATATGGTACTAACTCGCTGAAAATTTAGAATGGTTTGTAAACAACCAAAAGTAAAATAAAAACTAAAATTATTGTGGGAACTTCATTAAGAATTCGAAAATACTTGCCTGAATATTTTTCAGAACGTAGAGCTAATTGCTCGCTGCAAGCTTTCATGTAATATTGAAACATAATTAAGAGCAATATGCAACATAATTTCGCATGCAACCACCCTGCTTGTTGATTGTGAGGCAAAAGAAACAGCAAACATCCAAATAAAAGAGAACTGTGCATAGCCGGAACCATGATCACTTTAAAAAGTTTAGATGCCATAAGATCTAGTGTTTTTTTGGTATCGTTTAATTCTGTTTCACAGTGATAAACAAGCAATCTTGGAAAATAAAATAATCCTGCCATCCAAGCAAAAACTGATAAAAGATGGAAAAATTTTATCAAGGAATAATGTTTAATTAAAAATGACATCATGTAAAAAGGGAGCTTTCGCCCCCATAAATTAATGAGATATAATCTCTTTGGACTTAAAAATATTATAGTGTTTTAAAATACGCATAACAACATAATTGCTCACCATTTTTTCAATTGCATAACCATATTCAGCTGTGTGGCTTACTTCTAAATTTAATTCTTTCATTGCAAATCTCCGACCAATTATTAGAAATATATTAACAAATAAAGAGCAATATGTAAAACAATAAATAATTATCAATATAGACTAATCGATATTAATGGAAATATTGCGATACATAATTCCTTCATCATTTTTTTGAATAGTGATATTTATTTTTATATAATTTTTATGAATGTATGGCTCTGCCAACTGGGGCCATTCGGTTAAAACCAAATAATCATCCGCATTAATATAGTCCATAAATTCGATGTCAAATAAATCATCTGTGGTTTTCAAACGATACAAATCTGCGTGGACGATTTTGGTCTGCTCACACTGATATTCTTGCATAATATTAAAGGTAGGGCTTTTAATTTCAGAAAGATAAACCTGAGTTAATTTTGAAATCAGCAACTTAGACAATGCTGTCTTTCCAGCACCCAAATCACCAACCAACCCTATATTAAAACCTTTATTAGAGTGTGTTTTTAACCATAAAGCTAAGCCTTCAGACCAAAAGTTCAGCTCTTCAAGATTATGAATTGCAAATTGCCTACCTTGCCATGCATCTAACAAAAGAAAACTAAACCTCTTAAATGGGTTTGGAAATTCTTGATCATGAATAAACCACTGCATTAAAGCTTCTTCTGAATGATTGAGCAGGTCCAGAAATAACTGCCAATCATCTGTACTCCAATATTTTACCGCATTATCTTTATAGCTATCTAGAAAACGCTTGAAAATAAAATCGAGTTCTCTTGTTCCCCGGTATTGCGCTTTATACAAAGCTTCCTTGATCAAAGATTCCATAAACACACATTTAGCGTTGCATTCTGTATTCAATTTTCGCTCTTGCTTTAACCTTATTGAATTCGATTATAGCAAGGTCCTGAATCTTCTTTTCCATCAATGCTTGCTTAATCATTTTCTTAGTAGGAACCACGTCTTTACCTGCTTTTGTTTCAGAACATTTCATCAAAAAAAGCAATTCATTTTCTGAAATTTTCAAAGGTTTATCAATACGTCCTACTTTCATTTGATACACAATTTTTTGAAGTACATCGGGGAGTTCACCATATGCTTTGTTGTCCACTTTAGAAACTTCCAGCCCGTGTTTTTCACCACTTTTCGCAAAAGAATCGCATGTGACTGAAGAAGATGTTTCATTCATATAATTCTGAAGCGTTTCTGGAACTTCGGAAACATTAGTATCTTGAAATATATATTTTGCCATAACATAGCTAACTTTTGCTTCTTTTTCAGAAAGTTCTCCTGATTTTTTGCGATCTAAGCATTGGAAAATTACCCAACGATTTCCTATTTGTATAGGCTGGGTAAACTCCCCTACTTTTAAATTCTTCGCCTGTTCTGGAGCAAGATGAATATCCATCCACCCAATAACACCACCTTGAGCACTAGAAGGAACTTGTGAAAAATTTCGAGCAACAACTACGAAAGGTACACCTTGCTGTAAATTCTTATGAGCTTCCTTAATTTTGCTTTCGGTGTGCCCCAAGCTGTCTTTTGTGTTTGTAAAATAAACAATTTCACCCATTAAAATTTGATCTTTTTTACTCAAAGCCTCAAGTCTAGCCTTTTCCTTTTCCACATCTGTCTGTGTAACTTGAATAGTTGAACCAAACACTGCACGAACTGTTTTCATCCATAATATGTTAACTTTTATACGTTCAGCAAGTGTTGAAACAGGAACACCCTTTTCAGAAAAAAACTTCTTCATTTGATCCAAATTCATATTATTTTCTGATGCTAAATGAGCCAAAGATTCATTAATTTCTTCCATAGAAACACTAATATCTGCTTTTTCGGCCAACTGTTTTTGCAATTTTTCCTGAACAAGAGCCTCTAAAACCTGTGATTTTAATTCTGCTGTTATAGGATCGTCTACTCTACCTGATGAGAGAAGAATGAGCTTAGCTCTTTTATAAATATCACCGTAAGTTACAACATCCTGATTCACAACAACAGCGATCTGTGCTTCAGAGGCATTGTTAATAACTCCACCAGAAGGCGTTACAGCCATTACAGCCAACGAACTAAAACAATACCATGCTAAAATTAAATTTCTCTTCATCATTATTTATTTCCTAAAATCACAACATTTTATAGTAGGCTGAAAAAAGATAGTGCCGAACACGTTAATTATTCATCTAATATAATGCAGTTCATGATATCATATTTTTTGTGGTTTTGTAAAAAGAATAAAAGAATACTGATTCGGAAATTAAAAATTGTTAATGAATAAAATTGATCTTTATATAATAAAAAAAATATTTTTTATCTACCTCACTATTACATCTGTTTTTGGATTAATTGTTTGGCTTATTCAATCATTACGGTTTCTTGATACTATCGTAAATTACCACCTACCATTATCCAGTTTTCTATCTTTTGTGGCATACCTACTACCCGATCTATGGGTTATGCTTTCACCCATCACCTTTTCTCTATCCGCTGTTATTGTTTTTTCCAGACTTTCTTCTACCCATGAATTGGACGCCATCAAAGCATTAGGCATTAATTTTTGGGGAATAGGACGATCTACCATTTTATCTTCTGTTGTTGTTTGCGTTTTCTTATTGTCATTAAGTCTTTATTTTGTACCTTTATCATTTAAGAAATTTAGAGACAAACAACACCTGATGCAAAATATTCTGGTTGGTCATCTAATGAAAGAAGGTCGTTTTAATTCATCCAAAAATTTCACGATATACATTAACGAGCAAAATAAAAATGGTGAAATTAAAGGCTTTTATATGTTTCAAAAAATGGATGACACCTTAAAAGAAAAAATTATTACGGCTCAGTCAGGTAAAATTATTAATAACAACCAACAAATTATTCTTCAACTTAATGCAGGATATCAATTAGAAAAAGATAATCTCAAAAATAAAAAATCAACGATCTCTTTTGATTCGCTTTCCCTCGATGTTTCAGAAATCTTCATACAGTCACAAAAAAAAAGAGATGATCAAAAACCATCTGAACTTTTCATTGAACAATTACTCAATCCCAATATTAATCTTATAGAAGATGTAAAAAGAAAATTCAAAGTAGAAGCTCATCAAAGAATTCTCATTCCATTAATGACCATACTTAATATTTGCTTGGCTCTTTGGATGTGTTTTAAAACTGAACATCAAAGACAAAAACAACAAACATCTTTTAAAATTGTTGCTCTTGTCTTTGTCCAACATCTTTTACTGATTATGAGCGCATCGTTGGGATTAATTATGGATTACATACATATTCCCCTTTACAGTATCTACGTAATATTAACTACTTTTTATCTCTATAAAATAATTAAAAGTTAGAGGATTAACGTGGGCCCTATTTTTTTTGGAAAACTCTATTTTTCTTTACTTAAAAGTCTTTCTAAAACTGTGCTTTTCAGTTTTTTCTTCTTATCGGGATTATTTTTCATCTTTGAACTACTCGAAAAAATGCGTAATTTTCTTGCCCGTTCGGATGTTAGCTACGCTTTTATTGTCAAATTATCATTAATGGCCCTACCACAACATATCTTATCCTTAAGCCCTTTTATTTTCTTTTGTTCAGCATGTTGTGCTATGTGGAAACTGAGTGAAAGAAATGAAATTATTATATGGAAAAATATTGGTGTATCAGGATTGCGCGCAACATTCATGATCATGACTATTTATTTATTGCTGGGATCTTGCTGGGTCATGATCATTAATCCTATATCTGCTTTTTCAAACCAACTATCTAACCAGATGTATGATAAATTTATACGAAAAGAAGAAACACCACTTACTCAAACACCTACTGGTTTTTGGATTAAAGAGGTTATTAACAATAATTATCGCATCATCAGATCGACCAAAGTCAACATACGGTCTAAAACATTTGAAAATGTCTCTATTTGCGATTTTACAAATACTCATAAACTTTCTAAAATGATTCTTGCTAAAGAAGCAACAATCGATAAAAATGTATGGTATGTCAAAGGTATTCAACATGTTTTTGGATTTGAATTCACCCCATCAACAACATTACCTACGAACTTAACCATTCATAAAATTAAAATAACATCAAAGCCTCCTAAACATATACCCTTTTGGCAAATCAGATCGATCATCAAAGAACAAAAAAAGAACGGATTATCCTATCTAGCTTATGACCTTCATTTTTATAATTTTTTTGCAGAAATACTGAACATTATTTTTTTAAGTGTTTTTGCTATCGGCATTTTTTGGAATAAAGAAAGAAACCCAAATTATTACATTCATACTTTTAAAATAGTTTCTATCGGATTTTCCTTTTTCTTTTTGTGCAAAATACTTCATGCTTATGGTGAATCACAAAATATTTCTGTCTATACAGCTTGTTTTCTACCTACTCTTTTAACGGCTTGTTTGTCTTTAGCTTATGTTCTGCATAAGGAGGAATTTACATCATGAAAAAAAACATGTCTTATCTGTATTTTTTTTTATTAGCATCCACTAGTGTTATACCTACCTATTCTCGAAGTGAAACCTATGAAATCCAAATACAGTCTCAAAATTTTTCGCTAGATAACAACAAACATTCCATATCTGCTCAAGGAAAAGTTGAAACCATTATAACTAAGGATAATCAAAAGAAGATTAAAATATATTGTGACAAACTAGAACACAACATGTCATCTAGGGCTTTTTCTCTGAAAGGTTCCTCTCTCTATCCTCTTTCCATTCTTACCGATAAGGGTGAAGTGCTACAATCTGAGGAGGCAGAAATTTCTTGGGATTTAAAAGATATTCAACTTGAACCGTTTGAAATTAAATTTGGCGAAAATTATACATTTAACGGCAAAAGTGCTGTAAGAAAAAATGCCAAAGTTAGCATTATGAAAGACTCTCATTATACAACATGTAAAACGTGTAAAAACCAAGATCCATTTTGGTCCATTAACGCCAAAGAAATTCAAAGAGATGAAGAAGAAGAAACCGTAAGTTACAAAAATATTTTCTTAAAAATTAAAAGCACACCCGTCTTATATTTACCCTATTTTTCCCACCCTGACCCTAGAGTCAAAAGAAAATCAGGTTTTATTAAACCCATTTTATCCAAAAGCAATGATTTAGGATATGTTTTGGGAACGCCTATATTTTATATTTTTGACTCAACCCAAGACATGACTGTTACACCTGTTTTTATGAGTGCCCAAGGAGGCCTTTTTAAAAGCGAATACAGAAAAATGCTAAAAGAAGGTTTGTTTTCTGTTGATGGATCTATCACTCGAACGCAAAAAACTGTGCAGCAGATTTCTGCTGATGAAACGCCGTTAAGGTCTTTGGAACGTTGGTATATACATTCCAATGCAGATTTTGCAATAAACGATGAACAAAGTATAGCTTTTGATCTTGCAAAAGCCAGTGACACAACATTTCTTGCCAGATATGCAACGCCTTTAGAAAGACCCCTTTTGATTACCAACAGAACCATACCATCTTATGCTCGGTGGAATTATGATGCAAAATCGTATTATGTGTTTATCGACGCGCATAGTTTCCAAACAGACCAACCTGATACGGCACCTCTCGTTTTGCCACGTTTAGAATTGGAATATTTTCATCATAACGATTTTGGATTATTTAGAATCCAAGCTAATTACACACATATTCAAAGGCATTCTTTTTTAACTTATTCAAACTCCCTATACCCTAAAAGAAATCAAAGATTCTTAATGAATACGGAATGGGAAAATATGTTTATCTCTTCATCCGGATTTGTATTTGAACCTAAATTAGTCATTTCTCAAAGTTTTTATTTTATTAAAACAAGCAATGGGTCTGTTGCACATTCTGAATCGGTTCAAAAAACATTTTCTCGTTTATTTCCCCAAGGTTCATTAAAAACATCTCTGCCGTTACAAAGTAAATTTGAAAATTCTTCTTATATTTTTGCACCCATGTCCTTTCTTATTATAGCGCCGGAATTAAGCCCAAAATACAGAACAATCCCAAATGAAGACAGTCAATTTTCAGATCTTGACGATATTTCTATTTTATCAACGAATCGTCTAGGGGGGTATGATCAAATTGACCAAGGTTCCAAGCTTGTTTTAGGCATAGATAACACACTCGATTTTGATTCTGGTAGAAAATTTGAATTTTTCATAGGTCGATCCTTTAGGTTAGATAGGCAAGAGGTGCTGGGGGCCGTAAAAGGAGAAGCAGACCGTAAATCAGATTATCTTTTGCGTTTTTTAGTCAATTATAATGAGCATCTAAGCTTTAGATCAAGATATGCATATAGTCCAGTTTTAAAAAGTTTCAGATACATGGAACATGGCATGATATTTGATCAAGAAAAAATCGCTGTAGAATGTGCACATATTCATCTAAATAAAAATATGATGAATACACAAAAAAATTTATCACAGCTTCATACCAATATTAAATTAAAAATCACACCTGAATGGATGCTATTAGGTGGTCAGCTTCGTAATTTAAATAAATCCAACGGATCACCAACACTTGCTACCTACGGTGCGGCTCGTTATGAAAACGAATGTTTTTCTATGGAATTGGGTGTTTCTCGTTCAGCGCAAAAAGCGCGTGATCTGCGACCTGATACATCTTTCATTTTATCTTTAAATTTCAAAAGTATTTCAAATTTTAACTTTAGTCAATCATCAGCACTTCCCAATCACCCCTTTGTAAACTTTTTGAAGTAAGAAGAAGTTCCAAACCGTTAAATCCTATGATCATTGAAAGCAAATAGCCCAAAACATACTTTCTTGAATTTTATATATATTTATGTCAATCTTGTAGATATCCGTGCATCCGTAGCTCAGCTGGATAGAGTGTTGCCCTCCGAAGGCAAAGGTCGGACGTTCGAATCGTCTCGGATGCGCCATTTATTATTTTTAGAAATTAATATTTATAACTTGATTGCTTATAAAATAATTTCTCGCAATTGCGTTTCATGGGTAGAAGTAAAACCTGTTGCCGTTAAAGCCGCAGATGGTCTTGAAATACACTTTATTTTTATGCCTTCAGTATTTTTAAATAGGTTGGCACGTGTAGATATATAATCATTTATACTTTCATACTTAGAAATACTTTTTCAAGACTACTTATCTTTTTTGTGAAAGCGTAAAAGTTGATCTACTGTTACAAATTTATAACCCATCTTTTTCACTGCTGGAATAAATAAATCTAGGGATTTTACAGTATTATTTTTGTCTGCATTGGCATCGTGCATCAAAATAATTGAACCTGGTCGTAGTTCACTCATAATAGTTTTTACGATATCTTTTACAGAGGGAACTTTGTGATCTCTAGGATCAATATCGCACAAAATATTAAATTTTTTAATTCTTTTGAGCACCCAAGGTAAGTGAATGGGAATCTTAAGATAAGGCGAGCGAAAATGTATAGGATCTAAGTATCCAAAATTTCTGATTATTTGGTCTGTCTTTTCAATTTCAGATATTATTTCACTGGGCCATAAGTATTTTAGTTTAGGATGCGTCCATGTGTGATTTCCAATTTCGTGACCTTCTTCATAGGTTCTTTTAAAAATATGAGGCAATTTTTCAACATTTCTTCCAAGTACAAAAAATGTTGCTTTTATATCATGTTTTTTAAGTAAATCTAGAATTCGTTCAGTATATTCTTTTGAAGGTCCGTCATCAAATGTAAGAGCAACCATTTTTTCTGTAGTATTTATTTTTTCAAAATACAAATCTAGTGCTGGGTCAAAATAACTAAAATACATCCACTTTATTAAGTAATAAAAACACAATGAAAAAATAAAAAATGAGAAAAATTTTTTATTCTTGCTGCTTCTTAAATTAGCCCATAGAGACATTTTAACATTGACCGCATAATATTTTTAATATTTTAACAATAGAAATGTTAATTTATAGCTAAAACATGATTAAAAAGATTTTAATAATATTTCTTGCAATTCCGTTTCATGGATAGAACTAAAACCTGTGGCCGTTGAAGCTGCGTAAGGTCTTGAAATACACTTTATTTTTATGCCTTCAATATTTTTAAAAAGGTTAGGCCAAATACTCATATAAAAATGTGTCCAGGCACCAGCATTTTGTGGTTCTTCTTGGCACCAAATCAAATCAGAATAAGGGTGTATCTTTTTGCATAATTGATGAATTTGGTCGGAATTAATAGGGTACAATTGTTCAAAACGGATTAAAATAATTTTATCATTCAAATTTTGTTCTTCTATAGCTTGCGCCAAATCGTAATAAATTTTTCCTGAACATAAAATATATTTTGCAACACTTTTTTCTCTGCCTTTATAATCGATCAAAATTTGTTGAAAGTTTTCGTGCTGATCTACTGAAAATTCAGATATGTGCGATACAGCTTTTTTATGACGCAATAATGATTTTGGTGTGAATATAACCAATGGTCGCTTCTCTGGTTTGATCACATGATCCATCAACGCTCTATACAAACTTACAGGTGTCGTACAATTCACAACTTGAATATTATCTTGAGCACATAATTGTAAAAAACGTTCAATTCGTGCCGAAGAATGTTCTGGGCCTTGACCTTCAAATCCATGGGGTAGCATTAAAACAAGATTACTATTTTGATTCCATTTTGATCGCCCAGATGCAATAAATTGATCAATCATCACTTGAGCACCATTTGCAAAATCTCCAAATTGTGCTTCCCAAATATTTAAATCATGGGAATGAACTAAAGAATAACCATATTCAAAACCCAAAACCGCCAATTCAGATAAATAGCTATCCCAAATATTAAAAGAACCTCTGTCGCCAAAATATTTCGGGTTAAACAATCGATAAGGCTGATTTTTTTCTTGGTCATACCAAACAGCGTGACGATGCGAAAAAGTGCCACGCACCGAATCTTGACCACTGATACGTACAGATCTTCCCATCAGTAATGTGGTTGCATATGCAACCCATTCGCCGCAACCCCAATCTAAATTAATTTTGCCTTCTAGCATTTGCAGACGATTTTCTAACAAACGTTTGAGTTTAGAATTCAGATTTAATGTTAAGCCCTTTCGTATGGCATTTTTTAAAGCTTCAATAGCTTTCAATACAACGTTTTCTTCAGGCAAATTATTTTTAACATTTATTTCTTCTAAGGAATGGATAGTCGAACTCTTATTGGAGAGACTCTCCTTTACATCCAAAAGTAAAGATTCATAGTGATTTTTTACATCTTTAACTCTTTGTAACGCATTATCACGAATTTGACTGTTGTAAGAAGTTTGAATTTCTAGAATTTTTAAATATTCTTCAAAAGCTGGCTTTAAATGTGAAATAGTCTTGTACATGGAGGGTTGTGTAAAAACTGGTTCATCTCCTTCATTATGACCATATTTACGGTACCCTATTAAATCAACGATAATATCTTTTTTAAATTGTTTTTTGTATTCAAATGCAAGCTTTGAAGCTTTAATAACAGCATCAATATCGAGCGCATTAACATGAATAACAGGAATGTTAAAAGCCTTAGCAATATCGGTGCAATAATACGTTGAACGACTATCTTGTGGATCGGCAGTAAAACCTATTTGATTATTAGATATGATATGAATCGTACCATCTGTTTTATACCCTTCTAAGTTCATAGCTTGCAAGGATTCATATACTATTCCCTGTCCTGCTATCGATGCATCACCGTGCACCAAGACCCCCATAATATTTTCTTTATCAACACTTTCTGCTAAATCCTTAAGACCACGTACATAGCCTAAAACTACAGGGTTTATAAACTCTAGATGAGATGGATTTGGCAGTAATTTTAAAGTTAAAGACTTTTGGTCTTTTTCTCGAATAGATTCTTGTCCTAAATGATATTTCACATCCCCTGAATAGTAAGAAGTATCACCTTTTTCATATTCTCCTAAAAACAGTTTTAAAACATCTTGTACAGGAAGATCTAAACATTGAGTCAAAACGCTTAATCTACCCCGATGAGTCATACCCAAAATAATATGAGATTGTGAATATTGTTGGATAGATTGATCAAAAATCACTTCAAGAAAAACAGCCAGTGCTTCGCACCCTTCTATGCTAAAACGTTTTGCACCAGGAAATTTTGTATGAAGAAAATTTTCAAATACGTGTATATCCACCAATTTATGAAGTGCTTTTTCTTGTTCTGAAACTGTGCAGGTTTCATTTTTTTCAACAAACAAGAATAACCAATTTTTTTCATTCTCTGAATCGATATGATCAAATTCATAACCTACTGTTCCGCAATATAGTGGATATAAATCATGATTTTTGAATGATTCTAATTTTGAGTTTTTGGAATCTTCTAAAACAGAACTTTCAACTGATTTATTCAAAGGATTCAGATTAGCACCTAAATGTCCAAATCTACGCAAATAATCAAGCGATTGAAAATTATTCAAATCACTATAAGGTATACAAAGCTTTTTAGCTAAACTTTGTTTTTGTCTTGGTAAAAATAGTGGCAATTGTTCATTAGTGAACAAGGCTTCTTTCAACTCTGAAAATTTTTCAATGAATTGATTTTTATTTTCCTTCTGATATTCATCCACATCTGAAGTATCACATAACATTTGTGTCAGATATTGAAAGTTTTCGCTTACCAATGCATTGTCTGCATTGTGTCTTGCAGATTTTTTTGGACTTAAATCAGAAGAATCCATACGATATCATCACCCTTTTATTTCAAAATATCTAATAAAGTTGAACCGATTTTTGCAGCATTAGATGCCACAGCAATTCCCGCTTTTTTTAAATATTCCATTTTAGCTTCTGCAGATTCATCGGCACCCGAAATAATGGCACCCGCGTGCCCCATTCTTTTGCCCTTAGGTGCTGTTTGTCCTGCAATAAAGCCCACAACAGGTTTAACTTTACCTTTTTTATACTGATGCTGAATAAAATCTGCTGCCATTTGTTCTTCCTGACCACCAATTTCACCAATCATAATGATTGATTCAGTAGCATCATCATTCCAAAACATTTCAAGAGTTTCATTAAACGAAATACCTTTAATGGGGTCGCCGCCAATTCCAACACATGTTGTTTGTCCTAAACCTAACTGTGTCGTTTGATAAACAGCTTCATAGGTTAGTGTTCCAGAACGTGAGATAATTCCAACAGACCCTTTTTTATGAATAAAGCCTGGCATAATACCAATTTTACATTCTTCGGATGTAATAATTCCTGGACAATTTGGACCAATCAAAATTGATTTTTTGCCCTTCATGTATTGCTTGACTTTCAGCATATCTGACACAGGTATTCCTTCAGTAATACAAACGATTAACTCTATACCGCAATCTACGGCCTCTAATATGGCTTCTGCTGCAAAAGCTGCTGGCACATAGATCATAGTGGCTGTTGCATCTGTTTGTTTTACGGCATCATATACCGTATTGAAAACAGGCAGATCTAAATGTTGCGTTCCACCTTTACCAGGTGTTACACCGCCTACAAGTTTTGTTCCGTATTTCAAAGCTTGTTCAGAATGAAACGTACCGTGTTTACCGGTAAAACCTTGACAAATTAATTTCGTATTTCTATCAACTAAAATAGACATCTAATCTTTACCTTCCGCTATTGTGCTAAACAAACAGCGCTTGCTGCTGCTTGGTCAAAATCATCAAAAACACTTATTTTCAAACCTGATTTTTCTAACAGTTCTAAACCCTCTTGTTTGTTAGTACCTTGTAATCTTACAATTAAGGGCAATGAAAGAGATGTTTCTTCAACAGCTTTTAATATGCCTTCTGCTATCACATCACATCGCATAATTCCGCCAAAGATGTTAATAAAAATAGATTTCACATTAGGATCGCTACAAATAATTTTAAACGCTGCAGATACTTTTTCAGCCGTAGCACCTCCTCCAACATCTAAAAAGTTAGCAGGTGTTCCACCATGAAAATGAATCATATCCATCGTTGCCATAGCAAGACCTGCGCCATTTACCATGCATCCAACGCTACCTTCAAGTTTAACATAATTTAAATCATGTTTTTGCGCTTCACGATCGATGTCGCTTGATTTTTGAGAACGATATATTTCTAATAAATGAGGCTGTCGATATAATGCGTTTTCATCAAAACTTGCTTTGGTATCAAGTACAAGAAATTTATGATCTTTTGTTAAGACAAGTGGGTTAATTTCAAGCATCATGGCATCAAGTTCAACAAAGGATTTGTATATCTTTTTAATTAACGATACAAATTCGGAATGCAATGAAGCATCTAAGTTAAGGCTAAATGAAACTTTTCGAATAACATAATCTTTTAAACCCAACATTGGGTTAATTTGTTCTGTTAAAATAGCATCGGGTGTATCGTGAGCGACCTGTTCAATATCCATGCCACCTCGCGATGAAGCAACAAGACTAATACAATTTTGATCTCTATTGATTAAAAAACTAATATAAAATTCTTTCGCTATATCGCATCCTTCTTCTATTAAAACGGATTCCACATATTCACCTTCAGGACCCGTTTGGTGGGTCACAAGTGTTGTTTTTAAAAGTTTTTCAGAAGCCGTTTTAACTTCGTCTAATGAACGAGCTAGCACAACACCTCCTGCTTTTCCACGTCCCCCAGCATGAACTTGTGCCTTAACTACCCAAAGATTAGTCTTAATTTCAGACGCAATTTTTACGGCTTCATCAGGAGTATTAGCAACTCCATTTCTCAGTAATGAAACATTATAATTTTGCAGTAATTGTTTTGCTTGATATTCATGTATATTCATTTATTAACACCCTAAATTTTCAAGATCTGAAATTAATGATCTGACAGACTCAACGGAACGTTCAAACTCTTGTTTTTCAGATTCATTAAGTTCTAATTCAATAATTTTTTCAACTCCATTTTTACCAATAATAACAGGAACGCCTACATAAATATTATTCATCCCATATTCACCATTTAACTGCACAGCGCAAGGCAAAATTCTTTTACTATCAAATAAATAGCTTTCTGCCATATTAATAGCAGCTGATGCAGGTGCGTAATACGCAGAACCCGTTTTTAGTAAGTTTACAATTTCAATCCCACCTTTTCGTGTGCGATCGATCATTTGATCTAATTTTTCTTGGGCCAACCAACCTCTACTAATCCATTCTTGCAAAGGAATTCCAGCAATACTTGTATAGCGAACCATAGGAACCATTGCATCACCGTGACCACCCAACACAAAGGAAGAAATATCTTCACAAGAGACACCTAGCTCTGATGCTAAAAAGTGAATAAATCGACCACTGTCTAAAACACCAGCCATACCCACTACTTTGTTAACTTCAAAACCTAATTCTTTTTGCATCAGCCAAACCATAACATCCAAAGGGTTTGTAACAACTATGACAAAAGCATCAGGACAGTTTTCTTTAATACCTTTAGCAACGCTTTTAATCACGTTTGCATTAATGCTTAATAAATCATCACGCGTCATACCAGGTTTGCGTGCAATGCCTGCTGTCACAATAACAACGTCGGATCCTTTTAAATCGTGATAATCTTGGGAACCATGACAATGACCAGATTTATGTTCTAATGCTAAACCTTGTGAAAGATCTAAACTTTTACCCTGAGGAACACCTTCTTGCACATCAATCATCACCACGTCAGCAATACGACGCTGCAAAATGAGATGAGCCATTGTACCACCAATGTTACCGGAACCCACCAAAGCAATTTTTTTATTCATCCCAACAACCCATTTTTATAAATAATCAAACAAATTTTAAAAAAAATATATTAATAATATTATAATTCTATAAATATTTTATCAATAAAAGAGATCCCCTTATTAATACCATCCATATCAATGGAATGTTCTAATCCAGAAATAACATGCTGTTCAAAAGGTATAGAATATTTTTCTAAACTCTGAACAGATTTCACATGCTGCTCTATTGTTACAACCTGATCTTGATTACCATGAATTAAAAGAGATGGTATGTTTTTCACAGGTTTTCCATATTCAAAAAAACCACCCGAATAAGATATAATTCCTGCGTAACTCACATCACCATATAAGCAATTTAAGGACATCATCCCACCTTGTGAAAACCCGCCTACAATTGTATCTTCAGCAAGAATTTGGTGATCTTTTAAAACTGTATCTATTTGGTCGGCAAGGCTACTTCCTGAAAATTTTAAACCTTCTATAATTCCCTTTCCTTCAATATCAGGTAAAGGAAACCACTGAAATCCAAATTCATCATGTGGCCAGACGTTAGGCGCCTGTAACGCACAATAATGATATTGCGGTCTTTTAATTTGAAAAACTTCCAAAATATTTACAATATTTTCAGCGTTAGAACCGTAGCCATGTAGGAAAAATATAATTTTATCATCGAGGAAAGTAGTATCTTTTTTTTTAAGGAAAAACATCTTTAGAAACTTTATAAAAGCTGAGCATCTTACTTATAATTTTAGTAATATTTTAATAAAAATCACAAGTAAGTTTATGGAGAATCGACTTTTAAAAATTTCCTTTGTAACTTTTATCAGACAAGAGTATTTTAAGATATAATTTATAAAAAATGATAATCATGACAAACGAATACCCCTCTAACTTATTCCAATTACGATTCAACGTACCTCACTGCTTAACAACAGAAATGGTGCAATACATTGAAAATATTGACCACCCATCTATTCAATCCATATGTTTTTTTGAAAATGAAGAATCTCCATCTCTTGAAATTACAGATGATAATGGTTTTCCTATTGCTTCCATCTTTTTTGTAGATCTTTATATCAACGACCAAAAGCAAGCAGAAAAAATTCAAATTCAAATTAATGAATTTTTAAAGCCCTTATGCCAAAACACTGAAGAGCTGAGCAAAATTTCGTCAAGTTTAATTGAGGTAGATAATACCAATTGGCTTGAAAAATGTTATATAGAAATGCCTGCGCAAACGATTGGTAAATTCTACGTTTTTGGCAGTCATATCGAAGGTGACGCACCAAAAGACTCTATCCCCTTAGAAATTAATGCCGCCACAGCCTTTGGAAGTGGTGATCATCAATCTACATCTGGATGTCTGATGCTAATCAGTAAAGTTTTAGAATCCAACGTTAATCCTGAAAAAATCCTAGATATGGGCTGCGGATCTGGAATATTGGGTATTGCATGCAAAAAAGCATGGCCTAACTCACATGTTATCTTGGCAGATATTGAACATGAATCTGTTAAAGTTAGCGCCAACAACGCCATTCAAAACAAAGTTGACGTTGAGGTTTTTCATAGTGAAGGATTTTCTTCATCCAAGCAACTGGATCATACCTATAACATTATTATTGCCAATATCTTGGCAAAGCCCTTGTGTGAACTAGCCAAAGATTTTGAACAAAGATTAAGCGTTGATGGAACTGTCATATTGTCTGGACTTTTAACCCGTCAAAAAGATGAGGTATTAGAACATTATAACAAGCAAAATCTTATTCTTGTTGATGAAATAATTATTAATGACTGGTCTAGTTTGATGCTAAAAAGGAAATAAGTTCCAATTTTAGTTTCTTATCAAAAAATCTTGAATAGAATAGAGTTGCCCTGGCTTTTGATCCACAATCCATTTTGCAAGCGTTACAGCACCTTCACAAAATAATTGTCGGTCATCAGCTTCATGACGAACAGTAATGCGGTCGTAAGGACCGAAAAAAGTAACCTCATGCACACCCTTCACATCTCCAATACGGGAGGCTTGAATATGAGGAGGATTTGAACACCCATCAACACAAGCTTGAACTAACATTTTTGCTGTTCCTGAAGGTGAATCAATTTTGTTTTTATGATGCACTTCTGAAATTAAAATCTCATAATTTTTCCCAAGAATCATCGATGCATTCTTAGCAAATTGACATATCAAACCAATTGACAAACTGGTATTAGAGGTCTGTATAATGGGTGAAGTAATTGCAAATTCGTGAAGTTCTTCCCACTGATATTGAGAAAAACCTGTTGTCCCAATCATCATTGGCATACTTATTTTTTTTTCTTTCAACAGTTTTACCAGTTGAAGAGTAGCCTGGGGCAGTGAAAAATCTATAATGACATCAACGTCTTCAAGAGATAAGCCTTTATCTATAAGTTGTTGACGCGAAATATTTTGAACAATAAACAATTGTTCATCCTTTTCTAACAATTTTATAATACCAGATCCAATGCGACCTGATGATCCCAGTAGTCCAATTTTAAGCACTTTTTTCATACATAATATCGCCCTTAGATACTGAATATGTCCATACCGTTGCTGGAGGAATATTTTTCATCACAACACCTGCACATCGTCCCTGAAGGCCCATTTTTTTATAACGAATAGGTGAAAAGAATCCGTAGGTGAACTGGATAATTGATCCATCTTTGGACAATACTTTTGTAAAAACTTGAAACAGTTGCTTTCTTATCTTAACCGATAAATTAACAAGAGGAATGCCTGAAATAATGCTATCGACTTCACAAACTTGTAATGTGCGTAAAACACTTTCTAAATCCAAAGCATTAGCTTGGATAATATTCAGTTGAGGGAATTTTTTTCTTAAATAAGAGCATAATTCTAAATCAAGTTCTATGACAATTAAACGTTGGGGATCAATCCCTGAATTAATAAGCGTTTCTGTAAATCGACCTGTTCCTGCACCCACTTCGACTATAAATCCAGAACCTGTTGCATCAACACATTCAATAACTTTATCAGCCAACCCTTGTGAGCTAGGTGCTACAGCACCCAAACGACGTGGGTTTTTAAACATCTTTTTAAAAAATAAAAAATGTTCGTTTTCTTTAATTCGTTCAAAAATGTCTATACCCATAGAAAATGTATACGCATATAAAATTGATCTTTTATTTTATCAATGAACCTATACTTTACATTGTAAAACAAACACCATTCAAAGACAAACTAAATCAGTTTTTTAAAAAAATTTAACAAATCAAGTCTCTCCCAAGAAAAATAATTTTGCTCTGCTATTCGACCAAAATGCCCGTAACACGCCGATCTTTGGTAAATGGGACAATTTAAATTCAGGTGTGTTCTCATTCCGTAAGGTGATAAATCTAAATTTTTTAAAATATAATTTAAAACAATTTCTTCTGGGACATAACCTTGATCACAAAAATCTAAAAACACAGAAACAGGTTGAGCTATACCTATGGCATAAGATAATTGCACCAAACATTTGTTAGCTAATCCTGAAGCAACAATATTTTTAGCTAAATACCTAGTATAATATGCAGCTGAACGATCAACCTTTGTGGGGTCTTTTCCTGAAAAAGCACCACCTCCATGGGGGGCGTATCCGCCATAGGTATCAACTATAATCTTGCGTCCTGTCAGACCACAATCGGCATCAGGCCCACCTTTTACAAATCGACCTGTCGGATTAATCAGAAATTCTGCTTGATCAGTCCATCCCTTTGGCAAAGTATGTCGAATCATGGGAATGACTTTTGATTTTAAGTTCTCTAATGTAAAATCTTGGTGGTGCTGTGTTGACAAAACAATTTTAGATGCACGAATGGGTAAACCATTTTCATATTCTAAAGTTACCTGAGTCTTGGCATCAGGCCCTAGTTCGTCTTTTAATTTTGAGGATCTTAAATGCTCAAGATTCATTAAAATTTGATGTGACCAAAACAATGCAGCAGGCATATACGTTTCCGTTTCCTTGCACGCAAAGCCAAACATCATGCCTTGATCACCGGCACCTTCATCTTGGGGGCATTCCTTATCTAAACCTAGTGAAATGTCTTCTGACTGTGCATGTAAAAGATTTTCAATTTTTAAGTTTTCATAATAAAAACCTTCGTGGCGATAATCTAGATCTTGAACCAATTGCCTAATCAAATGATCAACAGTTTGATCATCTAAATGATATATACTTTTGATTTCACCCGCGACAACAACACGATTGGTAGTAGCTAGCACTTCTATTCCTGTGCGTGCATCAGGATCACGTGTTAAAACATGATCCAAAAGCATATCTGATATTTGATCACACAATTTATCAGGATGGCCTTTAGCAACAGATTCACTCGTAAAACAAAAATTTCTACTCTTCATTTTTATTTCCTTTATATATAGGCGATTTATTAATCTTCATAAATATTTTACTATAGGCTTGATTGATGGTCAAAATATAAGGACTAGGATGAAATCCAACTATAATAATGATAAAACACAAAACAAAAAGCATGATCCGTTTAATATTATTATTTTCAAAGATATTTTTATCTTTTTTTAATGCAACATCGCTTTCTAGCAATAATTTTATTTTTTTACTTAATTCTCCATAGAAAATATTTTTATTCAGGTTCAGCATATACACAGAACCTAAGACAATCCCTGGAAGTACTAAAAAAGAATAAGGTATATATAAAGGAATAATTCCCATAAGAATCAAGAATTCGCCAACAAAACCAAATGTACCAGGAACACCTATTGCACCTAATGAAATAATAAAAAAACAAACGGATAGATAAGGCATTAATGCATTTAATCCTCCATAAAATTTAATTTCCCTGGATTTAAATTTGTCATAAATAATTCCTATGCAAAAAAACAATGCAGCAGAAATAATGCCATGCGACAACATTTGCATAACAGCACCAGTGTAGCCTTTACGAGTAAAGCTAAAAATACCAAGGATTACAAACGCCATGTGAGCAATGGAAGAATAGGCTATCATTTTCTTCATATCTTCTTGGACTAAAGCAACCATTGAAGAGTAGATAACGCCTATAATCCCTAACCCTATAACATAAGGTGCAAAAATGATTGAAGCATCAGGTAATAGTGGAAGGACTAGTCTTAAAAAACCATATGCACCCAATTTTAATAATATTCCTGCCAAAAACATTGAACCCGCTGTAGGAGCTTCGGTATGCACTAAGGGAAGCCATGTATGCAAAGGAAAAATTGGAATTTTAATGGCAAAGGCTATAAATAAAGCAACAAACAAAACAATTTGAACTTCGACGCTGAAGTGATAATTATAAATATCGAGAATATTCGTTGTCAAAACATGATTGTATATTTTGACAAAAGCAAACAACATAAACAAAGATCCAAATAAGGTATAAATGAAAAATCTAAATGCTGCTTTTAGCTTCAATTCACCGCCCCAAATACCGATAATAATAAACATTGGGATTAAGACCGATTCAAAGAAAACATAAAATAATAGAATATCTAATGCACAAAAGCAGCCCGTTGAAAAACTTTGTAAAAACAAAAAGCAAACCACATACTCTTTAATTTTTTCAATCTTCATAATATACAGGCATAATATCGAAAACAAACTTATGAAAGATACCAGTATCACAAAATATATGGAAAGACTGTCCACACCTAAATGAAAAGATGTTTTAAAAAATTTGATCCATTCATACTTTTCTACAAACTGGAAATCACCATACGAATTTTCAAAATTAAAATAGAGGTAAATTGAAACTAACAAACTTGCGAACGACGAGCACAGCCCAATATTTCTTGCATTCTTGGAGTTTTGCGAATCAGAAAGAATAACAAATAAACTTGAAAATAAGGGTAAGAGAATCAAAATAGATAAATAGGGAAAAACAACCTTCATTTATGTTTTTATCCTTTGCTAGTAAAATGATGAATGAACAAGAAATAGGATAACACTAGAATAAAGAAAAAAAGGAGTAATCCCGATAAATAAACACTAATTTTCCTTGTTTCTAACGTACTATTTTTATGACCTAATCCTTTTGAAATTCTTGCCATCAACTCAGGACCCCACCAATCAATTCCTTGATCACACCTGTTTGCAAACCATAGGCTTAAGAACATAAAAGGTTTCATAAAAATGATTTGATATAATTTATCAATGTAAAATTGATTTTCTAGAATATCTTTGATCTTCAATGAAATGGGGTGCTTCTTCATACTTACAAACAGATCAAGATTCTTCGAGAGGTATACGTAATAACCAATAACAGCAGCTACAATTGCTTTACTGAGCAAAGCATAGATAAAAATTTTGCTATGGCTATGTTCCTTAAAATGCGATGCAATACTATCCCCCCATAAAGAACCTGTTGTGAAAAATGAGTTCGTCGCCTTTCCGAGTATCAAGCTAAAAAATGCCAAAATCATCATTGGTATAATCATAAATAGTGAAGGTTCATGAATATGGGCTGCAACTTTACCATAAGTGCGTGATTCACCGTAAAAAACAACGTAAAGCATTCGAACATTATAAAGTGTGGTTAAAGCCACAGATAAAAAGAAAGCAAAAAACAAGTAAGAGTTTTTTGATAAATAAAATGCTTTTAATAATTCTTCCTTAGAATAATAACCAGACGTAATGAAAGGTACGCCAATAATTGACAACACACCAATCAGCATCATAGCATGTGTATAAGGGATTTTTTTCCAAAGCTCACCCATATTTCTAATATCTTGATCACCAGACATGGAATGAATAACAGATCCGGCTGATAAAAATAAAAGTGCTTTAAAAAAAGCGTGCATCACTAAATGATATAGTGCAATTTGGTAAGCACCCAAACCGCAAGCACAAACCATTAATCCAAGCTGACTGCATGTAGAAAAAGCAATAATTTTTTTGATATCATTTTGCTTGGTTGCAATTAAACCCGCAAATATACTCGTAATCATCCCAAGCCATGCTAAAAAATTTTGGATTCCAGAAGCATCAATAAAAAGATAATTTAAACGTATCAAAAGAAACACACCAGCTGTGACCATAGTGGCAGCATGCAACAAAGCAGATACAGGTGTTGGACCTTCCATCGCATCAGACAGCCAAGTATGCAACCCTATTTGAACAGATTTAGCCATGACGGCAATAATAATACCCATACATATGATGTGAATATCGACATAATTATGAAGAGAAGAGACCTGCAAATGGGAGAAAGTCAATAAAGTTTGAAGCGATGAAAAATCAAATATGCGAAAACGATCATAGATTAAAGCAAGGGCAATAATAAACCCCGCATCCCCTATTCTATTCATGACAAAAGCTTTTATGGATGCCAGATTTGCCGAATCTTTATAGGACCAAAAACCTATGAGCAGAAACGACGCCAATCCAATCCCTTCCCACCCAAAAAACAGCTGAACTAAATTAGAAGATGAAACGAGAACTAGCATTGTCATCGTAAAAAACGATAATTGCGCTAAAAACTTGCCTTGATTTTCATCATGTTTCATATATTCAATGGAATAAATGTGCACTAAAAATGAAATGACGTTAATAACCAAAATCATAATAAGAGACAAAATATCGATACGAATATCCCATTTAATAGAAAATCTTCCTATATAAATCCAATCGAACAAATTAAAAGAATAAACCGAATGAATATTTCCAAAATAAAAAGCGAGCAAGAAAGAAGATATTACAGCGCAGCCCATAAAAAAATTACTAACAAGGCAAGCTGCATTTTTATACCTTCTTAAAAAATAAGTTGTCAGAAAACCTATCAATGGTGCATATATTGAAATTAAAGCACAATCAAAAAAAAATGTCATAAATATCCTTCTTAAGATTGTTTTGCTTTATTTTGTTGAAAAAGGATAGATTCTTGATCGTCAAGATCTTCTTCTCCATCTTCTAAAACAGTACTGTCATACTGACGATAGAATAGGATGATCAGTGATATACCAATTGCCACTTCTGCTGCAGCTGTTGTTAGAATAAAAATTGAAAAAATTTGGCCGTTCAAATCTTTTAAGATATTTGAAAAAATAATGCAATTTAAATTCGTTGCCAAAAGCATAATTTCAAGGCTCATGAGGATTCCTATCATGCTCTTTCTATGACGCAGAATACCAATGAGCCCTATAAAGAAAAGCATACTTGAAAATGAAACTAAAAATGAAAACTCTGTGGTAACTTGTTCCATACCTACTCTTTTCCAATAATCTGTATATCTTTCAATCCCGCATTATTTTTTGGATTAACAAGAATAATTTTTCTGGTCGAAGGATGAGCTGATTTCTTTTTATGAACCTCGATTTTGGGATCATTTTTCTTTCGGTGACAATCAAAAATAAGAACAATACAACCAATCATGGCAGCTAACAAAATGAAACCAGATATTTGAAAAGGTAGAACACAGTCTGTATATAAAATATTTCCAATGGACTGCACATTGCTAAATTCTTTGTGTCTTGGAAAAGCAATCATATCCCAAGCTTTTTCAGAAGGTTTAAAGGAATAAGAAATAAAACCCACGCCCACCAAACAAAAAGAAAAGAAAAAGTTTTTTAAAAAAGTTATTTTTAAAGATTCGTGTTCTTTTATTTTTTTCACATCTTCATCGTGGAAAAGCATGACAACAAAAAGAATAAGAACTATGATTGCACCAATGTAAGCGATTAAAAGCATAAAACCCAAAAAATCATTATTTTGAGAAATACATAAAAAAGAAGCAAACAAAAACGTCATAATCAGACTTAATGCTGAATACATCATATTTCTATTCAGCACCACAAATAGTGCTGATATAAGGCAAAAAATTGAAATCAGATAAATCAACTTTAAAAACACATCTCTATTTTCTATAATTAAGTTTATCATAGGTGAAAAAACTAAAAACATTTTTCATCTTAGTAATTTTATTTTTAATTAAATTGAGTGCTAATTTAATACAATGTTTCAATGGGGTCTCTGATGAACCAAACCTACTCACAAAAACAAGAAGAACTTTTTGATAGCTTATCGAATGAATGGTGGAATCCTAAAGGTTCATTTTTGCTACTGCATACCATGAATCCTTTACGCATTGAATTTATTCTTAAACAAATAGGAAGTTTAGAAGGGCTAAAAGTTCTTGATATAGGTTGTGGTGGTGGAATTTTATCAGAACCTCTTGCAAGATTGGGTGCTTTAGTGACTGGAATAGATTTTTCTAAAGAAGCCATTCAAGTTGCAAAAAAACGAGCCTCAGACCAACATTTGAATATTCAATACCTTCACGTTCAACCCCAGTGGATGGAAAACAACGACTATTTTGAGCAATACGATCTTGTCATAGCTTCTGAAATTATAGAACACGTTGAAAATCCATCTGTGTTTATGGAACAATGCCTTAGCTTTCTAAATCCTTTAAAAAATAAAGGCCTCATTCTATCAACCCTCAATAGAACACCTTCTTCCTATTTAGGCGCAATAATAGGTGCAGAATATATTTTAAAATGGGTTCCCATTGCAACGCATTCGTGGGGACAATTCTTAAAACCCAGTGAGATTGAACAATTCACACAAAATTATAATCAAAAAAATAGCACACATTATCAATGGAATAAAATCTCAGGTTTGAAGCTGAACCCATTATCAAAGAAATGGTCCTTCAGCAACAACGTAAACATCAATTATATAGGCCACATTATTCAAAAATAAATTTCTTATTGAAGAAGTTTTCGCTCAATATCTTTATAAGATATTATTCCACTCCAGGATGAAGTCTTACCTGTAGAACCGTTGTAATACACCAAAAATGGTATACTATTGCTATCATGCTGGTTTAAAAATTTCGTAACATTGGGGTCGTGTCTTGACCAATCGGCTTCGACATATTGAATATTCTTTTTTTGAAGAAGCTCTTTAAATTGTTGAGAGTATAATACAAATTTTTTGTTCCACTGACATGTTATACACCAATCTGCTGTTACGTTAATTAAATATGATTTTTTTTCTTTTTTTAATTCATCGATAACGCTCGATTCATATTTCTGAACTTCGTGTCTTATTTGTTCCTGAACATTATTCACTTTTAAATTTTCTATTGTATAAATTGAATAAATCACAACAGTTGTAATAAGACCCCATCCCGCTAATGAAGAAAAGCGTCTAACTTTATCCGATCGATTGAGTGCCCCCAATTCTCCGATCCAAAAAAGAATACAAGACACAGACCAAAAAATGGTGAATGTGTGAAATAAAAATTGCGGATGTGCACGCAATAAAATCCACAACAACCAAAGACTGCTTCCTAAAACAGCAAAACCCATAGTTTTCTTAAGTTGCTCCATCCACTGCCCTGGTTTAGGTATAAGCATCAAAAAACGTGGATATAAAATAAATCCAGTAAAAGGAAAAGTTAAGCCCAATGCTAACGCCACATAAATAAGCAACGAAACCATCAAAGGAAGGCTAAGAGTTGCGCCCAAAGCTGCACCCATAAAAGGTGCTGTACATGGAGTTGCAACTAAGCATAATAAAACACCATTATAAAAATTTTTTACATATTCCTGACGGGGAGAAGTATAAGAATCTCTGCTATTTTCTTTCACCATTCGTGAAGATAAAGCGAGGCCTATTTCAAATACGCCAAAAAAATTTAAACTCATAATAAAAAAGATAATGCTTAGAAAAAAAACAAATCCAGGCGATTGCAATTGAAAACCCCAACCAACCCAATACCCCAATGCATTGAGAGAATATTGCAAAATACCTAAACTTAAAAAGGAAAAGATAACCCCAGATATGAAACAGAGACACGTTGTTTTGACCTGACGTAAATGAGTAGAATCTTTTAAATTCTGAGACAAACGCATTAAATCAAAAATTTTAAAGGATAAAACAGGAAATACACACGGCATTGCATTCAGCAATAAACCACCCAAAAAAGCAGATAATACAAGGAAAATGATTTCTTTCATAGAATGCTTTGTGGTGCCTAAAATAGATGTTTCAATATTTTTATCAAATTTCAAAATATTTATTTTTTTCAAATTTAGTATATCAAATTCAATTTCCTTTTCAACGACCTTACAAAAATCTTTGCACAAAGGAACAGAAACTTTAAATTTCAATACATTTTCATCTTTCAGATTTTTTTGTGTGTTGATTTCAATTTCATAAATAGTCTGAAATTCAGAGCTATATCCTCTGTACACATAACCGTGTTTATTGATAGTTTCAGAAGGTGAGCATTCCGTTTTTATGATTTTCAAACCAACAGGTAAAACCCATTTCAAGTCAATAGGTTTAGGTATAAAACCTTCATCTTCAATTTTGATTTGATCAAAAGATGCTATAGACCATCCAGGAGACATGTTCCATTTGATGACGACTCGTTTATGACCAACTGGAAGTGATTGAGCTTCATCAAGACCAATTTCAATTTTTACATCAGAGTCCAGTGAAAATTGCAAAGCACAGATTTCAACATTTTCAATAATATACATGTATAAAAAGGATAGAATAAATTTAAACATATTTTAATATATCCTTCTCAATTTGTTATTTATTCATTCAAATATTTTTTATTTAGATAATTGAATTTTAATATTAGATCAAAGATTTTTGTTATTCATTTCATAATAATTAAATTTATTTTCTGCTTCAACAAACTTATTCCCGACATAAACATCAATATTTTGATCTTTATCACCGATCTAAAATTTTTCAGCACTAAATTGTTCAAAATCTTGTTTTATTGATTTCTGAACATTATCGTTATAATAATTATGATCAGAATTACCCAATACAAAATAAATTGGCTTTGATATTTTTTTTTCAATAACAGGCAATATTTCTAAGATATCATCATTTGCAATATCCCTTGTGATAAAAATATTTGAATATTTGCTTGAAGATGCTACTTCAATAAAATGATTGATTGACTTGTCTCTTAAGATAAAATGCGTGTCAGTGACCCATAAAATTTTCTGTGTATCTTCTGATTCTTTGAAAAATAAACGAATATTTGGATAAACAATAAATATAATGAAACATGTTAATATCATTAATAGAAAGATTGATAGTTTTTTACTCATAAATCGTCACTTATTCTTTTCATTTAATATCTTTTTTATCTCATCGATTATCAATATCAATGACTTAAAAGAACGATTGATAAAAGGTCTAATTTTTTTAAGCATTCTATCTGTTAGATAGTACCCTTGTCTTTTTAAAATACTCTTAATAATTAAAAGCATAGCTTCATCATCAGGGGGCTCTATGTTGAAATGCTGTAATGTAGAGATTCTTGAATCAAGGTCTTTAAGCTCCTTCCATTCCATGGGATAATACGATGAAAATAACAGTAATTTTCCATCATAAGATATGACGTGATTATAGAGGTTAAATAACCAAGTCGCTGGCATTTTATGGGCATCGTCAATCAAAATAATGTGGTCTTTAAAATCGAATGGGCTTTGTTTATGATGGATATTACCATCATAAACTTTTATATCATTGGATAAAGAAGATGTAATCAAGGCAAGATGGGACTTACCAGCCCCCTTCTCTGCTACAAGCAAGCATCCATTAACATTAAGATCCTCTTTCCAGTAAGAAATATTAAATAACCATTCAAAAGCTGCGTGGTTATGCGGACTAATAACATAATTTTCTAAACTGTATTGAGGATCTGTATTAAAATTAAATTTTTTTTGTTTCATCAGCCAGTAATATACAGATTACACAAAGGAACAAACTTCATCAAAACTAAAGCGTGGCAAACGATCATGTAGTTTTTCAGCATTCCCATAACCCAAATTACACATGAAATTAATAACGTAATCACTATCTTTAAAAAATGTTTCGTTCACTTGGTCTTCGATGTATCCAGACATTGGTCCACAATCCAAACCATATGCTCGCGCAACTGTCATGAAATAGGCTGCTTGTAAACTTGAATTTCGTAGTCCATGAACAAAGGTATCTTTTTCACATTGTGTGAACCATGGTTTTGCATCAACAGGTGGAAACAAAAAATCTAATTTTTCGTAATATTTCATATCTGTTGCAAACAATGCTGTAACAGGTGCTGTCATGGTTTTTTCAACATTACCTTCATACAGACAAGATTTCAGCTTTTCTTTTTGTTCTGCAGATTTGACAAATATAATGCGTAAAGGTGAGCAATTAGCGCTAGTAGGTCCGCATTTCATTTTATCATAAATGGTCTTTAACAGTAGATCGTCAACTGATTTTTCTTTCCAAAAGGAAAAACTCCTACCGTCTTCAAAAACTTCACATACATTTTTTAACATTTTCACACCTTATAAAACACAAACCTTTATTTAGATCATAAACTTAAATGACAGCTAATATCAACACCCATTCAAAGTGACAACTGAAAGTTTAAAAAAATTGGAGGAGACATAGCAAAAAAAATAATTATTGACAATGCTTACACATTAATTGAAATAAAACTTTCAAATGAAAAACGGTGTCCATCGACGTATTGAAAGAATTATCATAAAAAAAGAGGGGATAAAATCCCCTCTTTTTTTACTTTAGAATTTATCTATTTCCTTTTCCAAGTTTTACAGCATGGACTTGATCGATTATCACATCCAACAATGTCATGGCTCCGCCTAAAACTAGTGCGGCTACAAAGAATTTATTTACTTTGTTCATTGATTTGATCTTTGATTCATCGTCCTCATGAGAAAGTTACTGATCTTTGAAGAATCATTCAAATATCTATTCTTTGCAAAATCATTCAAATATCCACCAGACGTGCTTCTTTGCATGACCGGAGGTGTTGAAATAGAACCTTTAAAGTTATTGGGTAAATTCGGACCAAGATTAGAGACTTTATTTTTTTTTGCTGCAGACGTAGACATTGTTGAATGAGTAGATACGACTGAAGTATTTGCTGTAACATCGTTTCTCTTTGGAATTTTATTTACAGCAATTAATCTCTTACGTTCTGATGAATCATATGGGGAACCAATTTCTCCTTCATAATCAATAATCCCTTTATACAAAGGTGAAATTTCTTTTCCAAAATATATGCCATTTAAATTATCAGCTGAAACCCACACATAATTGTGCACTTCTTTTCCATCTACATTAATGACCGTATCATAAGGAATAAAGGTGAAAAATGTTGCATCAACATGGTTTTGTTTTCCATTACCTAAACCTGTACTATTTCTAAGATGGCACAGTTTTATATTTTTCACTTCTAAATGTAGTCCTGTTTCTTCTCGAACTTCTCTTACTACGGCATCTTGCACTAATTCTCCAGGATCAACATGACCAGCAGGGATTGTTAAATGCATTTTTTCTGGCTCGTCAATGAAAAGAACTTCATACACTGGGTTATCTGGTGGTAACCGCATAATCAAAATACTTCCTGTAAGAAAGGCAGTATCTAAAGAAGGAATACCTCTACCATTATCAAAAAGATATGTCATTTCACAAGTTTCACGATTCCATTCATAGGGTTCAAAATCTTTTGATAACACAGAAGATATTATATTTTTATGAACGTCTGGAAAATGGACGTAACAACCATGTCTTATCCATGTACTCTTCAATATATCTACAATTTCAAGAATATCGTTTTTCAACGACATCAATGTATTCTCATTGGAAGACAAAATTTCATCTGATAAACGTATTCTTATATTATGATAAGGATCATCAAACCAGCAAGAAGATACGGTAAGTTCTGCATTTCCTTCAACCAAATGTGTGCATGAAGATAATGTGTCCCTTACCACCAAAGGCATGGTAGATTCTGCCATTTCAATTGTGGTTGCATTAAAGTTAGAAGGTAATTCTTCCCTTTCAATTGTGGTTGTTGCATTCATAGCGTTGGAAACGGATGCTATACACTGCATTAAACATAGCCATTTTTTCATTACAATTTCTTTTAAAAAGTGTCAACAAAAAAATTATGAACTATAAAAATAATTTCAACAAGTTCACATCAACTATTTTGTAAAAAAATATTAAAATTTAACTAAAATTATATCTTTTCATACTCAAAATTTCATTAATGTTACTATTTTTAAAATAAATTAAGACAATAATGCTACGCCATTTTCTGGAAACCATTCCAAAAGTACTTTGTCGCCCCATGTTATATCACGGTCGATAAACCTTTTTTTATTAGTTACATTGGCTTGAATAATTTTAGCATTAGGTAATTCGATATGATAAACGGACATATCTCCTAAATAAGCAATTTCTTTAACCAACCCAATGGCTGAATTAAATTCCTGGTGTGATTTTATTTTTTGATCTTCATCCCGATATAATGATAATTTTATTTTTTCAGGACGAATGGCAATTGTTACACGAGAACCAACAGGAAGACTATTGATGTGAGAAACCCTCATTTCATTTTGTAAATCACCAGTTTGAACTGTAATATAATCTTCACATTGTTGCACCATAATACCTTCAAAGATATTCATGGATCCAATAAACTGTGCTACGTATTTTGAATTTGGAAATTCATACACATCATGCGGAACACCAATTTGTGAAACACGGCCACTTTCCATAATAGCCATACGCGTCGACATGGTCATGGCTTCTTCTTGATCGTGGGTTACCATTACAAATGTAATTCCAACTTTTTCTTGAATGTTAACCAATTCAAATTGTGTTTGTTCCCTCAAATTTTTATCTAAGGCTGCCATGGGTTCATCAAGAAGAATTAGTTTTGGTTTTTTAACAAGACTACGGGCCAATGCAACTCTTTGTTTTTGTCCACCTGATAAATCCTGTGGTTTCCTATCTGCAAGTTTTTGCATTTGAACAAGTTCTAACATATCAAAAACACGTTCTCTGATTTGATTTTTAAGAACTTTGTCTTGTTTTAATCCAAATGCTATATTGTCAAAAACGCTCATATGAGGGAAAAGAGCATATGACTGAAACATCATATTTACAGGCCTTTTATGGGGTGGTATGTTTGAAATATCAACACCATCTATTTTAATAGAACCCGATGATAACGGTTCGAATCCTGCTAAGGCACGGAGCAACGTACTTTTCCCACATCCTGATGCGCCAAGGATAGAAAAAAATTCTCCTTTGTATATGGATAGAGATAAGTTAGATAAAACGCGATTATAGGCATATTGTACATTAACGTTATCAAGTGATACATAAGGTTTAGCATTGGGGTCAGTCCACGGGTCTTTTAAAATCGTTGTTGTCATTAGTCAATGCTCCTTTTATTCAATCGAAATGCAATCCAATACTTATTACGCAACTTTTCAAAATAAGAATTCAAATCGGAGTTTTCAGAATAGATGATAAAATTTTTTCTCATCATCTCATCTGACGGGTATATGGCAGGATCATTTAGAATATCTGCATCAAGAAATTGATGAGAATCTTTCACAATAGTTGGAATACCTGTTGCGTTGGTAATACGTGCGGCAATTTTAGGTTGAAGTAAAAAATTAATAAATGCATGTGCATTTTTAGCATGAGGTGCAGCTTGAGGAATGGCTATGCAATCAATCCACAAAGCTGTTCCTTCTTTTGGAATAACATATTTAATATCAGTGTTGATTTCACGCAGTTCTTGCCTATGGGCATGAACTTCTCCAGACCACGCTTGCGATACACATAAGTCTTCCATGATTAAATCATTCATAAAACGACCCGATGTGAAACGTCGAAAATAAGGCCTGATTGACATGAGATGTTGAAACGCTTCTTTAAAAACTACATCTGACTCTGCGTTAGGGTTCTTTTGAAGGTAAAGTTGTATATGTGGAAAGACATCAATCGATTCTATAAGTAGGCCTACTCCACATTTTTTTAATTTTTTTAATTTTTCAGCGTCAAAGAGGAATGCATAACTATCCACTTTTTCATTAGGAAAGATAGCATCTAATTTTTTCTTATTATAAGCTATGCCTAATGTGCCCCAATAGTAAGGAATGACATAATCCATATTGGCATCAACTTTTTCCATTTTTTCCAATATGGTTTGATCAAAATTTTTAAGCCCTGGAAGAAGTTTTTTATCAAGTTTTTGATACAACATCATCTTTATCTGGCGCAATGCATAAGGAGTTGCTGTTGGAAAAACAACATCATATCCAGGTTTCGTTGCTAAAAGTTTAGCTTCTAAAACATCGTTGCTATCAAAAACATCGTATCTAACTTTAATGCCTGTTTCTTTTTCAAAATCTTTAAAGATATCCACAGAAAGCATTCCATACCAATCACAGATATTCACAACTTTTTCTTCGTCATAAATCTCTGACGGATTCACAGAAATATTTTCTTTGTTTTTACAACCTATAATAAAGATTAGTAAAATCAGAGAAAAGTATTGCCCTATTATACGCGTAAAGCAGGATTTAATGTGCATAGCTCCATTTTTTTTCTACTTGGTCTAGAGTTTGGTTTTGCAAACCGTCTCTTATTTCTTCCATCAATTTATTCATAAAATAAATATTGTGAATTGAAATGGCTATTAAAGCGTTCATTTCTTTAGCTTTGAGAAGGTGATGAATGTAGCCTTTTGAAAAAGTTTGGCATGTTTCACAACCACAATCTTTTTCAATGGGTGTGTCATCGTTTAGATACTGAGCGTTAAATAAATTAATATGTTCACGGGATGTCGGATGTGGATTATTTTCTGGTTTAACCAAAGCACCACCATGTCGTGCAACGCGTGTAGGATGGACACAGTCAAAAGTATCAATGCCGCATTTAACACCATTAAAGATATCCTTAATTCCACCAATACCTAAAAGGTGAATCGGACGGTTAGGGTCTAATCTTTCAGATGTAAAATGAACAATATCATACATCTGAGACTGAGAAGCACCCAAGGAACCACCAATTGCATGACCAAAAAAGGGCTGTGAATTCACAAAGTCCGTACTTTCAATGCGTAAATCTTGAAAAATTCCACCTTGTATAATTCCATAGAGTCGTTGATTACCATGCACATTTAAGCTGTTAAATTTATTTAAACTGCGAACGGCCCAACGATGGCTCATGTGCATGGAACGTTCTGTATAGGATTTATGCACATTAAAAGGTGTGCATTCATCAAGAACTACAATAAAATCAGCACCTAATTTTTTCTGAATGGTTATGGATTCTTCAGGTGTTAAATGCCATTTCTTTCCATCAATATAGGATCTAAAAGTGGCACCGTCCTCAGTAATTTTTAAAAGGCTTTTTTGAAGTTTTGATTGTCTTTTACCTTTAATTTCATTAGCAACCGAACCGTGACCTAAACTAAAAATCTGGAATCCTCCAGAGTCCGTTAGCATAGGCCCTCTCCAACCAGTAAATTTTTGAAGTCCACCATGATGAGCAACAGCATCAGCACCTGGCTGTAACATTAAATGATAGGTGTTGGACAAAATAAATTGGGTTCCAGCATCTCTCAGTTGTTTAGGGGTTACCCCCTTCACAGCAGCTTTAGTGCCACAAAAAATAAAAGCTGGCGTTTTCACTACGCCATGTGGGGTCACCAAAGTTCCAAGCCTAGAGCGTTGTGGTTGTGTTGATTGGTAAGTAAAGGAAAAATCAAAAGACATTAGGCAGATACTTCAGAACTATGAACAACACCAACCTCTGTCAGTAGTTTTTGCAACTCACCCGATTGAAACATTTCTTTAACGATATCACATCCACCTATAAATTCACCCTTAACATAAAGTTGAGGTATGGTGGGCCAATTCGTAAAATCTTTTATTCCTTGACGAAGTTCCGGATCTGCCAAAATATCGATGCTTTTAAAGGCAACGTTAAGATGTTTTAAAATTTGGGCAACAACAGATGAAAAACCACATTGTGGCATCTGCGCTGTTCCTTTCATATAAAGAACAACATCGTTATCTGTGATGTCTTTTTTTATAATTTCAAAAATTTTTGATTCTTCACTCATTAAATGCACCTTAATTATTATTTTTATAATTTGAACTTTATTTTAAATATCCACAGCTTTTGTTTCAATCGACATCGCGTGAATATCATTACATAACTGTAAACCCAGAGCATCGTATACCATTTTATGCTGTTGAATAAGTCTTTTATTTTGAAATAAGGACGAATGAACGATTAATTTAAAATGATTTTGATCACCCACTGTGTCTATCACTGAAATAGTGGCATCTACAAAAACAGAATGCAGTTTATCATATATTATCCGCTCTAGCTTGGTCATTTTAAAACTCAATTCAAGTATGAACACATCCTGAAAATATTACCTGATATGATGAGGTATAGCAAGTGAAAGTTGCCCCCACAATTCATTGGATAAGTTTCAATTCAACCACCAATAGTTCCTCCATAAAAAAAAGCATACCCTATCTCAAAAAATTAAAACTCTAGTTGCAACACCTTTCTGAAAGCATTTAACCTGAGAGAGAAATCCATTTAACCCATACCGAATAAAATTTTAACATTAAACTGGATGAACTATATTCAGTTTAATGTTAAAATTATTATAGTCTATAAATGCATTTGAATTTAAACAATAGATTTATAGATCATTTTTATTGTTTAACTAACGAAGCAAAAACATCAGGCATTTCGTTTTTTTGATACAAAACATCAAGGTATGATAAAATCAATCTAATATATGAATATACTAGTTTATTAACAAAAAACTGATCTCCTTTAAAAGGAGCATCTTTCAAACTCAAAGACGTATGAGTATCGAAAAGTTGTTCAATCATAGATAGTCCTATTGCTTCTTTTGTCACTAAAAATGCTTTTGCTTCAGGCACTCCATCAAATGCTAATAATAGTAAATTCTTTACAACATCTTTTAACATATCAACGGACTCACCTAAGGTATGCCCTTCGTCACTAAACGTTTTCATCCCCATTGCTCGAGGCAATAAATATTCCGTTGTTTCAGAATTTCTTTCATCTTTAAATAATAATCTGAACTTTTCTAATATAGAAAGAGTCAATCCTGCTTTAGCATTTTTTGTATCTTTCCATAATTTCATCATTTTTTGAACAGGTAATTCAACAGAATTGACAGAATTTCTTGGATTCATCAATATTAAATTAACAGACGTATCATACGCCATCGGAGATATTCCACTTAAACTTTCTATAGCATCTTCTACTTCTTTTGAAGGCCATACTTCTATTGCCAGGAATAGTTTTTCAAGATAAATTTTAACTAATTCAGGTGACTGCGTTTTTTCTGCTAAAACTTTACAAACATCCATCATGTTCAAACTGATAGGTTGTTCGGTTAGATCACACATCGCGGCCTTATATTCTGAACTAATACCTAATTCAGGTTTATCCAATAGATTGTTGACTGTTTTTGCCATCACTTTTTGTGAAAGAGGCCCTCTATCCATTAAAATTTTCTTAATCAGAACAGATCTTAGATCTTTAGCATAATGACTCAATATTTCTGAATGCAATTCTCCTCCTGATTTTTCAAATTCCATTACTTGATCCAACATCTGCACATGATAAATATTAACTAAATCCCTAGCTTCATTTGTTTCTAACGCATCCAAAGATGCAATCGTTCCCATTACATCAGTTTCTGGAGAATTAGCCACCAAATACGCATGTAGATACTGAAAAGGAATACTATGCAGTTCACAAAAATCATGCAAAACAGCTTTTCTTTCAACAGACACTGAATGAGCATTATCAAACCAAGATGCTTCTCTATATTTGTTAAAATACACATATGCTGCTAATTGATTGTTATGTTTCACAGCCATATCTTTTAAGCTTGTTTCACAATCAAAATCTGTTCCTGCATGAAAAAAACCAGATCCAATGCGAAATATTGATCTAAGATTTTCACCCAATTCATCAGATTCATTAAGAGCAAAATTTTTATCCAACTGAACAGTTTCTATAAACTCTTGATGCAAAATCTCAAGAATAGGGGATGCAAGATCTGACAAATTTTTTAATTGTTCTAAATATCTTCTAATATTTTCAATCAAAGATGTTTCGGTACTTTCTTGTGAAGTAACATCTAGGCCTAAATTACAGTATTTATTGAGCATCAAAAAAACAAGATTCTGATAACCTAAAACTAAATATTGGCGTACTTCTTTTATTTGAGTTATATTTTCTTGAAATGAATGCTCAGACTCCGCAGAAAAACCATTAATCTTCGAAAGATTAGGATACATAGTTTCAGGTTCAAAAGAACTATATCCATCAGCATATACGGATGCCACCCCCAATAATAAGAAGAATATGGTCTTTCTTTTCATGTCATGTCTTTCTATAGAAATCGTTATATAAATTATTCGACCATATTCCTTAATGAAAAATTAACAAAAAGATATTTGATATGCCTCACTATTCAAACGATAAAGATTCAATTTTTATTCTCCGCAATATATTTAAATATTTTATCAATTTAGCTATATTTTAAAAATAAATTAATTCAATTTTAAATTTTTTTTGTTTTTATTTTATTTAACATATAAAAAGAATACAGGTAAATGAAATGAAAGAATCTTATTTTGAAATTGTCGTCATGATTGAACGTTTACATCGCTTATTTTTAGAAGTTGTAAAAGAAGAACTCGATTCATTATCATGTATGGATATTACAAGTGTACAAGCACTTATTTTGTATAACATTGGAAGAAATCATCAACTAACCGTTGGAGAGCTTACCAACAAAGGATATTACCTTGGATCGAATGTTTCTTACAATTTACGAAAAATGGTAAAAAACGGTTACGTAAGCCAAGTTCCATCTGCACACGATCGCAGATCTAGCCATGTTAAATTGTCACAAAAAGGGCAAGAACTTTTTGTAAAATTAGAAAAAGCATTCCTAAAACATACTGAAAACGTTCAAAATGATAGTCAAAAAGGAGTCAATTTGGATGAACTAAATAGTTACTTAAAAACATTTGAAGTCTATTGGTCATCTTTAGTCAAATCGTACTAGCCTAGATTGTATCGACCTTTCTATCGTACTGGCACAACAATGAAACAGAGCATTTTTCACATTCTGGTTTTCGAGCTTTGCATGTATAACGCCCGTGAAGAATTAACCAATGGTGTGCCTTTTTTAAAAATTGTTTAGGAATACATTCCAAAAGTTGCATTTCAATTTCCAAAGGCGTTTTTCCTTTTGCAAATCCTATGCGCTGTGGAACCCTAAAAATATGAGTATCAACAGCTATTGTTAGCTGTCCGAAGGCCTCGTTTAAAACCACATTCGCAGTTTTCCTCCCAACACCTGGAAAAGTTTCTAATTCTTCCCTTGTTTGAGGCACAATTCCCTGGTGATTGGACAAAAGCATAGAACACAACTGCATAACATGTTTTGCTTTGGTTTTATAAAGTCCAATAGTTTTAATAATCTCTTCAAGTTTATCAATGCCTAGTTCTAAAATATCTTGAGGTGTTTTAGCTATTTTAAATAGAATATCGGTAGCTTTATTGACATTAACGTCTGTTGTTTGTGCCGACAACAATACCGCAATAAGAAGCGTAAAGGGATCATGATAATTTAATTCTGTCTTTGGATCTGGATTTTCTTTTTCAAATATTTCAAAAATTTTTTGCATATCTTTTTTTTTAAAAATCTTGCTCACGAAAATTGCTCCAAAAATGAAGGGAAACTTGTATTAATATATTCTGCATCTGTCAAACAGATTTCTTGTTGTAAAGCTGTTGCTAAAATAAGAGCCGACATCGAAAGCCTGTGGTCATGAACCGCATCAAATTTCACCGTAGTGGTAACATCTTCTTTTAAAAGAATATCTTTTGTCCCCTCAATCACTAAATCGTCATTTTTAATTTGACACTGACCACCAAATAAATTGAGGAGCTCTTTTATTTTTGTAAGCCTGTCCGATTCTTTAACTCTTAGTTCTTTAAGCCCTCTAAATACAGTCGTGCCCGATGCAAAAAATGCTGCAACAGATAGTATAGGATATTCATCCATTAAAGATGACGCCATATCAGAATCTGTTTCAATTCCTTTCAAAACACTACTTTCTATTTGTATATCAACCAGGTCTTCACCCAATGTAGTGCCCACCTTTGAAACCGTGATATTACCACCCATCTTTTGCAAGACATCAATATATTTTAATCGGAACAAATTACCATTAACATTTTTAATCACAATCTTTGAGCCAGGAATAATTAACCCCAAAACACACCAAAATGCTGCCGATGACGCATCGCCAGGAACATAAACTTCTTCAAATTCATCCTTTTCAGAAAATGAGTATTGATATGGTTGCACTGTTGTTTGAAGTCCTTTTCTTTGAATATTAACTCCAAAATAATTTAAAATATTTTCTGTATGATCTCTTGATAAATGTGGTTCTGTAACTATTGTTGGTGTTTTAGCATTCAATGCAGCAATTAATATTCCAGACTTTACCTGCGCAGAAGCGATAGGAAGATCATAAGTCACCCCTTTTAAAGGGCATCCTCTGATCACAGCAGGCAAGCATAGTTTATTATTTCTATCATACAAATCAATATCAGATCCCATCAAGCTTAAAGGGATTTCCACACGTTTCATAGGACGTTTTGATAAAGACTGATCACCGCTCATTTGAACCGTTAAGTTTGGGATGGATGAGAAATACCCCATCAATATACGTGCAGAAGTCCCTGAATTTGCCATATCCACTTGAATTGATTTTGCGTGTCCATTTTGAAGAAAATCAAAGTATAACTTAGGATCAATACGTAAATTATTTCCGTAATCACCACAATCTATGCCCAAACTTTCAATAGCTTTTCGGGTTGATAAAACATCCGCACCAGGGTTTAAATTACGGATAGATAATCTTTTCATGCATGCAGCTGACAAAATCAATATACGATGACTGATAGATTTACAGCCTGGGACAAAAAATTCTTTATGTGAAATAGAAGAGAAATCAACAGGTTTATAGCAAACAAAATTCTTAGACATTACAAATTACAATCTTAATAATTAAACGCATTCTATCACATTTTAGGCCGCATTATGTGAACAAGATCTAAATCAATTTTTTTTCTTATACCTTTTTCAACTAAAATTTGCTCATAAATCAAAATATTCTCCAAAACTTTTTGAACATATTCTCTTGTTTCTTTGAAAGGAATGGATTCTATCCAATTTAATATATTGATATTAGTATTATTAGGATCACCGAATAAATTGATCCATTTTTCAACAGAACCCTCTCCTGCATTGTAAGCGGCCAAAGTTAAAACAGTGTTTCCTTTATACTTATTCAGCAAATGAATAAGATAAGAAACACCCAATAAAACGTTATCTTGGGATTTGAACAAATTAAAAGAAGTCATTTTAATACCCAGTTTTTTAAGATTTTTTCTTTCTGATTTTGCAGTTCCATTCAGCAACTGCATAAGACCCTTGGCATTTCTAATACTTCTAGCTTCTGGATTAAAATAGCTTTCTTGCCTAATAACAGAATGTGCTAGGGCATATATAAAAGAATATTGAGGAAATTTTTGAACCAACGGATCTATTGATTTTTTAAAAACATTACTCTTTAAAAGAGGATAAGCATTACGCATATTGAAACCCTTTTTTACAGATAAGCGAACAATTTGATAATCTCCTTGAATATCTTGAGCAAGCTTTAAAACCATTTGATGAAATTTTGGATCACTATTTAATGAAATAAGTGTGTCAAAAAATTCATCAAATTTAGGAGGAATAGTTTTTTCCTTCATAAGCTTTAGCAAAACAACAAAATCTTTTTTATTGAATTCTTCTTGGTCATTTGAGTTTATGTTTTGCGTTTCAAAGTGATCGTCTAACATATGTTGAGAATCGATTTTTTGGTCAATCAAAACAGCATTAAACTCTTTCCTCTTGAGCAAAGAATAGGCAATATTTCCATAAAAGCTTGATCTAATCTGGCTTGCTTTTAAAAAATATTGAACAGCCAAATCATCGTAACCTAATTTGGTATACGCTTTTGCGATCCAAAAAAGAATTTTAGCTTTATTTTTTACAGAATAAATATGGTTCTCTATTTTTTTTAATTCATTTAAACCCCATAAAGGATTATCGCAAAATTCAATAGACAACCAGGCTGGCAAAAAGAAAGCCGTAACCGCATCATCATTTTTTCGCTCGCAATCTTTAGCCGTATATTGATGCTGTTTTAAAACATCTAGTGCTTTTTGATAATCTTTTGAATCTATAAATTTCCGCGCTAGCTTGTACCTCCATTTAAAAAAGAGATCAGGATAAGTTGATTCTTCAGAAAATTGGTAATGCTGCAAAAGGGAAAATGCCTGATCATCATGTATTTTTTTATTTTTACTTAAGTGGAGTTGAACAAGTTGCAAAACAATGATCCCATTATCACCAGATTGTTTGAGTGCCTCATACGCTTCCAAATAGGCCTTTCCTTTTTGTTTTAACAATTTAAGATAAACATCAAGAACCTGCTTTTGCTGAACGGTTAGAAAACTTTCATAAGGCTTAATATCTTTAAATTTTTCACTTAAAACTAAAAATTTAACTTGGGAAAAAGCCCAATTAAAAGGCAAAATCTTTTGAAATTCAGGTATGTATTTTACAATATCATCTGGAATATGAAATTCATTAACCAACTTTATAAATTGTATCTTTGCTTCATCGTGCAAATTTAAAAACCACAATGAACGTGCAAAAATAAACTGTCCTCGTCCTGTAACAGGCGGGTGTATTCTAAAAAATGAGATAAGTTGTTCTATTTGATTATTTGATGAAGTATCATTAGGGTCATATCGAAATTTTTGAATATCTAAACCGTTTTCAGCTTTTATTTGTATTTCTTTTAACCTGGGCCAAGAATTCAATATTTCAATAGACCTTGAAAGTTCAAAAAAATCATTATTATGATTTAATGCCTGTTGCCACAAAGAATATTTTGCTCGTGGTGTTAAAGATAAGGATGTTTCAGCGTTTGAAGCATAAAGAAAAATCAAACAAAAATAAATATAAAAATATACTAGCCTCAAAAAGAATCTCCATTTAAAGCACAGACTATTTTTGAAGATATTTCTTATCCTTTTCTTATTGCCGACAAAATTCAAAGCAAACAAATTTCATATTTAGAGATATTAGAGCTAGTTCTATTTTAGATGCAAATTTTTAAAATATTCTAAAGGAACGGATTATTTTTAAAATTCAAACGTTAGAAACTCTTTGATTAGTGAAAAAAATGAATATAGAATGATAGAGGTATAGTTTCAAAATAAAAAAAATGATGAAAGAAAAAAAAATGTTTAAAACCTTTAATTATTTATTGACGATAATAGCCGTGATTGGAAGCTGTTTAGCATCACAAGGTAGCCCTACACAACCAGCATCACAACAAGCCCCTTGGATGGAACTTCTAAAATTTGCACCTTTTATCGGTCTATTTTATTACATGCTTTACTACCAACCTAAAAAAAGAGAAAAAGAACACAAAACTCTGATCAATGCTTTAAATCCAGGCCAGAAAGTTCTTTTAAATAATGGCATGTACGGAACTATTGTTAAAATATCTCCAGATGATGAAGTTGCGCAAATAGAAATAGCCGACAATGTTGTTGTCAGCGTTTTAAAATCTGTTATCAGTTCTTCCGATAAGTAAGACTAAAAACCAAAAAGTCACATTTTATTAAAGAGATTCAAATCATGCTCAATACCAATAACTTCAAAAACTCACTCATCATCTTTGTATGTTTTATGGGAATTATTTTTGCAATTCCTAATTTAGTCAAAGATGAAACAAAGCAAAAGCTTCCAGGATTTATGCAGAATACGGTTAATCTAGGTCTCGAACTTAGAGGCGGTTCGCATTTACAACTCGAAGTTGATATGAAGCAAATTGAGCATGATACATTATCCCAACTTATTGATGATGTGCGTCTCGCATTGCGTAAGGACAGAATCGGTTATTCAAAACTTGCCATGCATCATCATGCTAGTGAACATGTTATTCATTTTGAAAGCATCGAAAATCTTAAAGAAGATATGCTTAAAAAAATAATTATTACAATCGATAAAAATTTATTCGTTAAAGTTAACGATAAAACAGTAACCATTGGATACGACAAACAAGCTTTTCAATCCATTAAATCGAAAATTGTTGAACAATCCATTGAAGTTATCAGACGCCGTGTGGATGAAACAGGAACAACTGAACCTATTATTCAAAAACAAGGCGAAGACAGAATTATCCTACAATTACCAGGTGTTCAAAACCCAGGTGAAGTTAGAGAACGTCTTGGAAAAACAGCTAAATTAACTTTCCATGCTGTAGATTCATCTCTTCCAATGCTACCAGCAGACCCACAAAATCCTGATAAAATCCCAACAGGTCGTTATGGTGTTCAATACATGCCTGAAATGATAGCAGGTCAAAAAATATATATTCCTGTCTATAAAAAGATTGCATTAAGTGGAGACACTCTGACAGATGCACAAGTGAATTACAGAGAAAACAGTCCTGCTGTAAGTTTAGTATTCAACGCTGTGGGCACCAAAAAATTTGCTCTTTTATCAAAAGAATATTTAGGTAAACCCTTTGCTATTGTTCTAGATAACCAAGTCCTTAGTGCACCACGATTTAATTCTGTCATCCCTACTGGACGTGCAGAAATAACAGGAAATTTCGATGTGAAAGCAGCAGCAGAATTATCTTTACTTCTTCGAGCTGGCGCACTTCCCGCACCTTTAAAAATCATAGATGAGAAAACTATAGGTCCAAGCCTTGGTAGTGATTCTATAAAACATGGTCAAACAGCTGTAGGAATTGCATTCCTTCTTGTTTCTGCATTCATGATTTATATCTATGGAACATCAGGTGTATTTGCTGTCGTTGGTCTATTTTTTAACATGACACTTTTATTTGCAGCGTTATCGCTTCTAGGTGCAACCCTAACCCTTCCAGGAATTGCTGGAATTGCTTTAACCATTGGCATGGCAGTGGATGCAAACGTTCTGATATTTGAAAGAATAAAAGAAGAAATACGATCAGGTCATAAACTGATTCAATCGATTGAAAACGGCTATAAACGTGCAATGATGACCATTATTGACTCTAACCTAACAACATTATTTGGTGCATCATTGCTGTTCATGTATGGTTCAGGACCCATTAGAGGCTTTGCAGTTACTCTTGCATTAGGTATTATTATTTCCCTTTTTACATCTCTGTCTCTTTCGAAGTTTTTAACCATTATGTGGATTAAAAATAATCGCCAGAAAACAGTTGCATAATCATTTTTTCATAAAGGATTTCCCGATGATCAAAAACATAAGTATTATTCCATCTACCTTCAAAATTGATTTTGTGAAATTACGACATATTTCATTTTCCATAGTCGCAAGTATTATTGTGGCATCAACTCTCAGCATCCTTTCAAAAGGTTTTAATTTTGGTATCGACTTTAAAGGTGGATATCTTCTAGAAGTTAGGTTCAATAAAGATGCACCTGACGTTACAGATTTAAGAGAAAAATTAAATACTCTTAAACTTGGGGAAATTATGATTCAACAAGCTGGATCACCTCAAGATTTTCTTATCAAAATTGAAAATCAAGAGGGCAAGAAATCTGCTGAAGAAATTGATGTTATTGCCACTGTAAAGCAAAGCATTGGTGAAAATGCAGACTATAGAAAAGTTGAAAAAATAGGTCCAAAGGTAGGTCAAGAACTAGTCAACAATGCTATAACAGCTATTGCTTTAGCGCTAATAGCGATGCTTATTTATATTGCTGTGCGTTTTGAATGGCAGTTTGCCATCTGTGCAATTGCAGCACTTGCGCACGACTGCATTGCCATATTGGGTTTTTTCTCTATCTTCTCTTTAGAATTTAATGAAACAGCTATTATTGCGATACTGATTACTGCAGGTTATTCTATCAATGACACTATCGTGATTTTTGACAGAATCAGAGAAACCATGAAAAGGTTTACCCGCATGGATATTAGCGAAGTCATCAACACAAGCTTGAACGAAACATTATCAAGAACATTCTTGACAGCTTTTACAACATTAATTGCTATTGTTTCGCTTCTTATTTTTGGTGGTGAAGTTATATCAAAGTTCAGTCTTCCTATTGCTATAGGTATTTTAATTGGTTCATTTTCATCTATTTTTGTAGCGTCACCGTTACTGAAATATCTTAATTTGAAAATTCATTCTAATCACAATACACAAACACCAGCCAATCAAATTTAAGCATTTTTTAAAAAGGAAGAGTATCATCGTCATGACCACCAATAAAACAATGTTAAATCAGCGTTCTATTGAGGTGTTTAAAACTATTATTGATACCTTTATTGAAACAGGTGAGCCTGTAGGGTCTAGAACCATTTCTCAAAAATTGAAAGACCCTCTTTCACCTGCAACCATTAGAAATGTGATGTCAGACCTTGAAAATGCAGGGTTACTTTTTGCACCGCATATTTCTGCAGGTCGACTACCTACAGAGTCTGGTTTAAAGTTTTTTGTAGAAGGATTATTAGAAATTGGAGATCTATCCGATGTAGATCGCTGTGAGATTGAAAAAAGATGTTCCTTTCAAAGCCAGGGAATTGATTCTGTCCTCGAACAAGCAACAAACCTATTATCTGGGTTATCATCATGTGCGGGTGTTGTTCTAACACCAAAAACTCAAGCATCACTCAAACATATTGAATTTGTATATCTATCTTCTTCACGAGTGCTTACTGTTCTTGTGACCATGGACGGATTTATCGAAAATCGTATTTTGGAATTACCCGATGGTATAACTGTAGATATTTTAAAAGAAGCATCCAATTATTTAAGTGCTAAAATCTACGGTAAAACTCTTGAAGAAGCAAAATTTGTTATTGAAAATGAACTCAAATTAGAAAAGACTTATCTTAACACGTTGGCTTCAAAAGTTGTTGAAATGGGTTTAGGTGTATGGTCCCAAGGTGAAGGAAAAGGAAATCTTATCATCAAAGGACAATCTCATCTTCTTGAAAATATTCATGAAATTCAGGATCTTGAAAAAATAAGACAACTGTATCAAATTCTTGATACCAAAGAATCTTTAGTCGAATTAATTGACCGTTCGATAAAAGCAGATGGTGTTCAAATTTATATCGGTTCTGAGAATAGTTCTTTTCAACTAGCCGGCTGTTCTATGATTGTTTCCCCGTTTCAAAACAGTGAAAATAAAATCATTGGCGCAATTGGTGTTATTGGACCATCTCGAATGAACTATGGAAAAGTGATTCCACTTGTTGATTATACTGCCAAAATGGTGTCAAAAATTCTACAATAAATACATTTTATGTAGAATCCAGTGGATTTTGCACCTATTTATTTGTACATTAGATATTAGGTTTTACATATATTTAAGAATTTAAAGTGTCACAAGCAATAGTCTCTTTGTCATCCATTTACAGAACACATACCTGCAACCAATTAGACAAGGACCATGAAAATCAAAAAGTCATATTAAGCGGTTGGATTCATCGCGTTCGTGATCACGGTCAACTGATTTTTATTGACTTAAGAGATCATTATGGAATAACACAATGTGTCATTAACAGTGGTACGGGTATTCATTTATCAGACGATGCTCTTAAAAATGAAGTTCTATTGCAAATCGAAGGTAAAGTTGTCCTTAGAACAGCTGACACCATCAATTCAAAGATGTCGACTGGAGATATTGAGATTTCCGTAGACAAAATAACCGTTTTATCAACCACAGAACCATTGCCTCTCAATATCAATTCGGATCAAGAATTTCCTGAAGAAACACGTCTCACTTATCGCTTTTTGGATTTGCGTCGTGAAAAAATTCACAATAACATTATCCTTCGTTCTAAAGTTATTCAGTCCATTCGCAACAGAATGACATCTGCTGGGTTTATGGAAATTCAAACACCTATTCTCACATCATCTTCACCAGAAGGTGCAAGAGATTATTTAGTCCCTTCTAGGCTACATCCGGGACATTTTTATGCTCTTCCTCAAGCTCCGCAGCAATTCAAACAATTATTAATGGTTGCTGGATTCGATCGTTATTTTCAAATTGCACCTTGTTTTAGAGACGAAGATGCACGTGCAGACCGTTCACCAGGTGAATTTTATCAGCTCGACTTAGAAATGTCGTTTGTGGAACAAGAAGATGTTCTTACCACTATAGAACCTATTTTAGCTGGTCTGTTTAAAGAATTCGCAACCACTAAAAAAGTTACTGAGGGGAATTTCCCTCGAATTACCTATCGTGAATCCATGTTAAAATATGGATCGGATAAACCTGACTTAAGAAATCCACTTCTTATTTCTGATGTTACATCTGTTTTTAAAGATTCCGAATTCGGTATCTTCGCTAAAGCTATTGAAAATGGAAGCTTTGTAAGGGCCATACCCGCACCAAATACGGCAAGCAAACCCAGGAGTTTTTTTGATAAACTTAATAATTGGGCGCGTGAACGTGGCATGGCAGGATTAGGCTATATCATTTTTGAAAACGGTGAAGCCAAAGGGCCCATTGCTAAATTTTTAGATGAAGCTAGAATAACTGAACTAAAAAAAATTACTCAAGCACAAGATGATGATTCCGTATTTTTCGTATGTAATAATAAATATGCAATCGATAAAAATGCAGGGATGTCGCGTACTCAGATTGCTGAAGAACTTGATTTAATTGAAAAAGATGCCTTTAGATTCTGTTGGGTTGTCGACTACCCTATGTACGAATTTGATGAAAAAAATAAAAAAATTGATTTTTCTCATAACCCCTTTTCCATGCCACAAGGCGGTATGGATGCTTTAAACTCAAAAGATCCACTCGATATATTGGCGTACCAATACGATATCGTATGTAATGGTATTGAATTATCCAGTGGCGCTATACGTAACCATAAACCTGAAATTATGTACAAAGCATTTGAAATTGCTGGATACACACAGGAAGATGTAAACACTCGTTTTTCTGGAATGATTAATGCTTTTAAATTTGGAGCCCCTCCTCACGGTGGATGCGCACCGGGTATTGACCGTATGGTTATGTTACTTGCAGATGAACCTAATATTCGTGAAATCATTGCATTCCCTTTGAACCAACAAGCACAAGACTTGATGATGAAAGCACCATCAACCGTAAGTGATGAACAACTTAAAGCCGTTCACATTCAAGTTAAGATGGAACACCCCCAAGAAAATGTGTCACTTAAAATGACAGATTCGTCTGTCACCAAAAAGATGATATAACTTCAAATGAACGTTGATCATCTTCAACCCTTTTCAACCGTTTCGGTTAAACCTCAAGATTATTCACGCATCTTGGGGTTAGACCCTGGCCTCAATAGTACGGGATGGGGAATTGTGGATAAAGAAGGTTTTCGTATACGATATATAGCTTGTGGGGTTATAAAAACCTCGGTTTCACAAGATTTATCGGTTAGGCTTTCAAAAATTTTTCAAGAACTGACTCAAATCATGGATCAGTTTCAGCCCGATACAACCGTTGTTGAAGAAACATTCGTTAATAAAAACCCAGCATCTGCATTGAAATTAGGAATGGCAAGAGGTGTTATTTTAATGGCGCCCAGTTATAAAGGATTACCGGTTTTTTCTTATACTGCAAACCAAGTTAAAAAGTCTATTGTTGGTGCAGGGCATGCCGATAAAGAACAAGTAGCGGCTATGATTCGTGTTTTGCTTCCTACAGCACCTATCAAGCTATTGCCCGATGCATCTGACGCATTAGCTGTTGCCCTTTGTCATGGACATCAAATTAAAATTAGAATTTCATAAAATACCCCCCCCCACTAAAATGGAGGAGTTTTTAAGCGATGTCTAAAAATAATGAACTATTTTTATTTAGACATATTTTGAAGCTGACCAAGAAAATCTTGGTATTTCTTTTCAATTTCGTTAACGTCCTTTTGCCTTTTTGCTTGTCTTGTATCTTGCTCAGCATTATGTTTATCCATTTTTAAATTGAATATGGAAACTAAATTATCTTTAACTATTGAACTAAAAGTTGAGCTATCTACTGTTTCTTTATATCTAGAAACTACATTTTCTTTTTTATTACCTCCACTTTGTTTTTTATAATCTTCTTCAAATTTTTGAATTAGTTCTAAAGCCGCATCCACTTCTTCTTTAGCAATTTTAAGTTGTGGATTTGATGATGGAGCTACACGAAGTGGGGAATCCTTTTTACTACAGTTTTCTTTTCCTGAATCACAGATAGAATCATTTAATTTGAGTTCTTTACCTATATTCGCAGAAGGCTCTATAACATCAGAATTAACTCTTTTACTTGAAATGGTTTGTTCTTGTGTATCTCCTCTTACATTCAACATATACGGACTACTTGGTGATAAACCCATCAAGCTTTCAAATTCCGAAGCTGTTGAAGCAACTGCATCTGTTTTACTTTTTCCTCGGCTTACTGCCAAGTCTCCAGCAGAAGAACTATGTCTATCCACCTGAGAGGATGAGTGTGAACGACCCAGAGATTCTGCTTCTTGAGATTGAAGCGGTAGTCTTGACGAAGGCAAAGCTTTGCGTGTAAAATTATCATCCGCCTGATTTTCAGCATACACTCTAACGTCATTATTGTTTACTTGATCATCTTTTAAAGTTTTTACATTTAACAAAGGTGAGCTACTAAGACTACGATCTACAACGCTTGTTAGATCTTCTCTTTGATCTTGATGTTTTCTTTCATTTTCTGGTGCATTTGCTAATTTTTTGGCTTTGTTGGAAGCAATAACCATTCCTGCAACATTTTTAAATTTTTGATTCGGTGTCAATAACTGAACCTGGCTCATCACTTGTGTCTCTTTAGAAGAAAGTGGTATACCTGTCTCTTTTTTCATCTGAAGTGATTCCATAATTTTATCACCAGCTTCTTTTACAAATGCCTCTAACCCTTGTTGTGTTTTCAATAATTCTTCTTGGTGAGATGATATAAAAGCACCCAAATCAGATATAGATTTTTCATAATCACCTTTTTTATTCTCGTTTCCTTTAATCTCTGCCTCAAGATTTGACCTTTCTGCTGATTTATCTTTTATAGATTTCGACAGTTCTGTGATATTGGACTGAGTTCTATCTTCAGTTCTTGACTGTTCAGAAAGTGCATACTTCTTATCCTTTATTTGTATATCACTAGATATCCCAGCTATAGACTGATTAATATCAGTTAAAGCACTTTCCAATCTCGAAATAGATTTTGTTGCTGCAGCTACATTAGAATCTAAACTAGCAATTCTTTCTTCTTTTTCCAGAACCACTGTTAGATTTTTATTTTTATTTTTATTTTTTGATCTATTTAGATTTTCAAATTCAGCTCTTAATTTAGATATTTCATCTTGTAGTGTTAACTTTAATTGACGCTTCTCTTCAATTTTAGTTTTGAAAGCATCTCTTTCTGCTTCTTTAGCTTTTAAGTTATAATTTAATTCATCGATTTTGAGCAGCTTGGATAATGTATTTCTTCTTTCTGTGAGAGATTGAATTTCTAGTTCTAAATTTTTAAACTTAAGCTTTAAAGTTTCGTCATGAGAATTTAAATTTGTAACTTCATTTTCTATTTTTTGTTTTTGCGTTTGACTTTCTGAAATTTTTATATTTAAACCTTGTATACTTTTCAACATTCCTTGAATTTGAATATCTTCAGAACTAGATCCATCTGCGCTGAAAAAACCTGCCCCACCTAAAGAACCACCTTTGAAAGATTCTTGTAGCTGCGTTAGTAAGCTTTGATACATATTAGAATACGTTTCAAACCTTGATTGATAAACGATTTTTTCACCATCTAAACGTTGTGATGCTGAAATAAAATCAATTTCTTTCGCTTTAACTTCTCTTTCTAATTTCAAAATATTATTCTTAGATTCTTCAATATCGTTTTTTAACCTATCTAATGAATTTCGTTGCGCATTTGGAATCTTTATTTCATTTGAAGGTGCCTGATTTGATGAACTGGATGTAAAACCTTTATTATGCAATAAAGTTAAGCTGGAAGATGTAGCTAGCAACAGCGATAAAATTATTTTTTTCATATATCCTCAAAAATGGAAAATCAATATAATTACAATATATAAAAATAATTAACAAAAAAATAAAATATTTAATATTTAAAAAATTAAGGAGCAAAAGGAATTTTTTGAGTCATGCTCAAAGTTAAAAGTTCTTTTGCTTTTGCAGGATTCATTTGGTCTAATATCATGGAAACTTTTCTTGGATTCATAACTGAAACGACCTCTTTCAGCAAATCCATATCTAACTTATCAAATATGATAGCTGCGTTCTTAGTTTTCATTCCTTCTATAATTTTTATATATTTACCAAGCTGAGATTTCTTTTTTTCATCCGCTTGTAAAAGTAGTTCTTTGATTGATTTTTCTACTTTTTTCATTTCATTTAGCTTTAAATTTATTTCTGCTTTGGCTAAAACCGTACTTTGTTGTTGATTCACTAACTCTGATTTTGCTTTTTCAATTTTTTCTTTCTCTTGTTTAAGATTTGCTAATGTATTTATTTCAACTTCAGAATCGATATCCATAGGGTCAAAAAATTTTTCCTTGCTTAATTCTTTGTTTTTTTTTTGGCTCTTTTTACTTTTGTTCTCTTTCTTAGGCCCAGCTGAAAAATCAATAAGTTCTTTTTTATTGGGAAGAGCATCTACTTTTGCTTCTTCTGCGCTCAACTTTTTGGAAAAGGAAATTTTCTCAATTTTTACAGCCATACCTTTCCTCAATTCATATAGGGTTTGATTTTGGAAAATAAGATATATTTTAATGCCCAAGATAGCTGCGAAGATACCTATAATTTTTTTCCACTGAATAATTTTTTTGGATAACTCAAAGGGCTGACTTAAGTTGGAATAAAAAAAATCTTGATCATGATGGTTGTATTGTAAATTTTCTTTAAAATTAGAACGAATATCAATCGTGTCTTGGGTATCTACGTCTCCAAGATATGATTTTAAATTTCCAATACTATTTTTGTATCCTTTTAACAAAAAAACCTACCTTAATTGCTTTATAACTTCAAGGAGATCCGACTTGTGAACATGCTTCTCTTTTGAAAATTGAAAAGATTGTTGTTGTAAGTTACTGTCTATATCATCATGACTATTGTGTTGAACACCTGAAAAAATCTTTTTTATGGTTCGCCTACTTAGTTCTTCATCTTCAATTTTTATGCGAGGAGATGTAACGGTATAGGTATCTTGGAATAAATTTTCCACTTCTATGTTATGTATATTTTTTGCATGCTCAATTTTTTGCAATACGCTAGATAAATCACTTTCTGTTTTTCTAGCTTTTACAATTGAATCTTCAAGTCTTAAAGCTAATTTTTCAGATATTGTTATTAGAACATCAAAATCATCTCTTAAATGTTGAGCTTGAGGAATATGTTCTTGTATTGCCCTTTTATTGTCCTGTGATACTCTATCCAGCTTTTCAATACTTTTGGACATTGTTTCTACAGCCCCTAAAACAGTCTTTAAAAACGGAGATATTTTTTCAGACGTATTATCAAAATGCTTTAATTTTTTGAGTAACTGCATAAAAAAGATGACGGCTAAAAATAGTATAAAACATATAATTAGATTGCTTAATATATTAACCATTTTTTATCTCCTACATATTTCGTTCATGATGCTGTATCCATTTTTTTTTGAAGTATATTTTCTTGAATTTGTAAAGCAACATGACCATTTTTTTGCCCAACATTTCCTTTAAAAAGTTCATGGTCACCACTCACAGCGCTTACCAAAGACGCTGGTGTAACCGGAAAACCTACATAGTCACCGGCTTTCCAATTTAAAACTTCTCCTAATGAAAGAGTTGTTGTACCAAGACGAACATTAAATTCTACGTCTGTATCCCACAGCTGTGAAGCCAGATGTTGTTCCCAAATGGAATCTCTTCCAAATTTCTCACCCATAAAATTTTGAAGAAGAAGTTCACGAATGGGTTCAATGGTAGCATACGGTAACATCAAGCTAATGCGTCCACCTCTATCATCAATTTCAACATGTAAACGCACAAGAATTCCTGCATTGGTAGATCTGGATATCATTGCAAAATGAGGGTTAATTTCCATTCTTTCAAACCTAAAGTTAACATCACTTACAGGTTCAAAAGCATTTTTTAATTCTTCCAAAAAAACCTTCATTAATTTTTCAATCAAATTTCTTTCAATCGTAGTGTAAGGTCTACCTTCAAGACGGCTGGCTGTGATGCTACGCTTACCCCCCAATAAAACATCGACAATAGAATAAATCAATGAACTATCAACAACTAATATCCCGCCATTATCCCATTCTTCCGCTCTAAAAACCCCTATCATAGCAGGTAGCGGTATAGAGTTAAGATAGTCTCCAAAACGCATGGTTTTCATAGATTCTAAAGATATCTCAACATTATCCGACGTGAAATTTCGAAGTGAAGTAGACAAAAGCCTTAACAATCTATCAAAAACAACTTCCATCATGGGAAGACGTTCATAATAAATTAATCTTTTATTCAGTATGGTATCAATACCTGTTAAATTTTTAACATCTGGTTCTGAACTACCGAACCCTAATAAATTATCAATTTCTAATTGGTCTAAATCTTTTAATGCGTTTCCTCCAAATGATGGTGAATCGCTTAGAAATGAATCTAAATTAACAGACGAAGAAGAACTTTCTAAAATGCTTTTTTCCCAAGCAAGAGCAAGAAGGTTATCTGGGCTAAGTTCTTGTTCTGGAATAATTTCATCTAGGGTGAAAGGTTCTCCTTTATTTTCTGAATCCTTCATTAATATTTGGTCTAATGTAAGTTCTGATGATTCTGTTTCCTCATTATCTATGCTTGAAGATTGTTCTATAATATCATTTCCAAATAAAGCATCATTAGCGTCTTGCCTTACTAAATCTTTTTGAGTCAAAAGAAGATCTTCATCTGACAATCCTTCTTCGGGTATATCAGATGCTTCTTCATTGCGATCTGATATTTCTGAAGAACTTGTTTCATCGTTTAAACCATCTTTATCCAGTATTTCTTCATTATCCCAAAACATAATTTTCTTCTCTCTTTAAGTTTTACTGGACAAGAAATTCTTTAAATAAAATATTACGAATTTTAACGGGTATAATAACACTAGCCACACGAGTTTTAAGTTCATGTCGCACTTTTTCAATGCCAGAAGCACCTTCTAGGTCTTCTATTTTTAGTTCTCGTAAATAGGTTTGCAACTGGTCAGAAATGATGGGTTTTAAATGTTCAATGACATCTTTGTCTTTCATCGATATAAGTTCCAAAATAAAAGTAGCCTTTAAAATGTTACTTTTACCTTTAGAATTCTGTCTTAAATTAATGATCATTTCAGGAAGCTGTAAAAATGATATTTCAAGCACATTTACAGGTTGTTCTGAAGCAGTATCACTATTTTTAATTTGAAAAAAATAGTCTTTAAGAGGTGTAAAAAAAACAACTGCGACTGATGAAACCATAAAAAACATTATTCCGCTTATTGCTATCAATATTTTGTTCATACATCTAATAAACCATAGTTCTATCCTTTATTATCAACTATGCATTATTAAAATTGTATTAAGAGCAATAGGATTAAACGGAATAATTTTCCCATTTTAAAAAAATTATTAGATTTTTTTGCCTATTATTTTACTTATTCATCACGAAGTTGAAATATTCCGCTTATAGATATTAATGCATTCTGAGGAAGCCTGTTAACACCATACATTTCAATGATACAACTATGTTCTGAACCATCAAACAGTTCATCCCAAATTTTAGTGACATATTCATGAAATGTATCAAAATGTTCTGCAGAAAGAGCCTGAGATGTTCTTATAGTGATACTGTTAGGAGCAATAAATTTATTCCAATCAGAAGCTATGCTCAGTTTTAGCTGTGAAAGGAACAAACCCAAAGTATGGTGAAAACTTTCACAGATATGCTGATACGTATAGTGTGTATCTTTGTCTTCGATAAGGGAACTCATAAAAGCTGGACCAACACACACTAACGTTTGAGAGAAATATGAAAACGATTCCCTTAATGTACTTAGTTCATCTATGTCAAGCAAAGATATATTTAGATTTTTGATTCTCTTCTCTATGTTCATTAGTCTAAATTTTCTAAATTTTTTTCAAGCCAATGGATTGTGTATTCTCCATCCTGAATATCTTTATTATTCACAAGTTTTTGATGCAATGGAATAGTTGTTTTGATTCCGTCAATAACATATTCCTTTAATGCTCTTTTTAAGCGCATTAAACATTGCTGTCTATTATCAGCATAAACAATCAACTTTGCAACCATGCTATCATAATGTGGTGGCACGGTGTAGCCTGCATAAAGATGGCTATCCACCCGAATACCCAATCCACCTGGTGCGTGATATCTGATAATTTTACCCGGAGATGGAAAAAAGTTTTCTGAATCTTCAGCATTTACACGACATTCAATAGCGTGACCTTTTAAGACAATTTGGTCTTGTGTGAACGACAGTTTTTGACCACTAGCTACTTTAATTTGCTCTTTAATCAAATCGATGCCCGTAACCATTTCTGTCACAGGATGCTCGACTTGAATTCGCGTGTTCATTTCCATAAAGAAGAATTCGCCATTTTCATACAAAAATTCAAACGTACCAACTCCCTTGTAACCCATTTTACGCGTAGCTTCTGCTACAAGACTACCTAATTGGTTTCTTTGTGCTTCTGTAACACCTGGTGAAGGTGCTTCTTCAAATAATTTTTGATGTCTTCTTTGTAATGAACAATCACGTTCGCCTAAATGAACAGCATTTCCGTGATGATCAGCTAAAACTTGAATTTCAATGTGACGTGGATTTTGAAGATAACGTTCCATATAAACACGGTCATTATCAAAGTTTGCACGTGCTTCAGATTTTGCCATATGATATGCTTCTATGACTTCATCTTCTGTTCGAGCGAGCTTCATACCCTTTCCACCACCACCGGCTGTGGCTTTGATAATTAAAGGGAAACCTACTTTTTTTGCTTCCTTTAAAATTTCATCATCAGAAAATAGCTCTTTTGAAGATCCAGGAATAGTGGGTACACCTAAAGCTTCCATCGTTTTTTTGGCATTAATTTTATCACCCATCATGGCAATATGTTCAGGATCTGGACCTATAAACGTAATACCATGTTGCTGAACAACAGATGCAAAATCTTCATTTTCTGCTAAAAAACCAAAACCTGGATGAATGGCATCTGCACCCGTTATATCTGCTGCTGTCAAAAGAGCTGGAATATTCATATAGCTTTGCTTAGATGGAGCTGGTCCTATACAAATACTTTCGTCAGCAAGACGAACATGCATAAGTTCACTATCGCATGTGGAATGCACTGCAACAGTTTTAATTCCTAATTCTTGGCAAGCTCTTAAAATACGAAGAGCAATTTCACCTCGATTAGCGATTAGAATTTTTTTTAAAAGTGCCATTACTTCTACCTTTATTATTCAATAACAATCAGTGGTTGAGCATATTCAACAGGCATAGCATCTGCCACTAAAAAATGAGAAACAATACCAGCTTTAGGAGCTTTAATTTGGTTCATCACTTTCATGGCTTCAACAATAAGAATCGTTTGACCTGCTGCTACAGAATCTCCAACTTTAACGAAAGGTGCTGCACCCGGTGCAGAAGCAACGTATGCTGTACCAACCATAGGAGATTTGATGCATCCAGGATGATCATTAAAATTAGTATTCTTATTTGGGTCAGATTCTGTTAAAGCAGGTGCAGCAACAGTTGTTATTGATTGTTGCATTAACCCTTGTGGTACCATTCCTGAAACATTGTAGGTATGCGCAGGTTGTTGTTTCGATAAATAAATACGAACTCCACCATTTTCATACTCTAATTCAGTTACATCTAATTTTGAAAAGATATCTGCGATTTCTTTAATTTCTTCCACATGAAGTTTATCGTTTAATTCTCTATTTTTCACTTTTCATATCCTTAGTTAATAGTTTTATGATTATGTAGTTTGTCTATTATAAATTGAAGACCTAGTAAATATCCTCGCCCTTGAAAACCACTGATGACGCCATCAACAACTTTAGAAATATAAGATTCTTGTCTAAAATATTCTCTCGCCATAATGTTAGATAAATGAACTTCCACAACTGGAATATCAGCAAGTTCAACAGCATCCATCAAAGCTATAGACGTATGAGCATATCCACCTGGATTGATAATCAAACCATCCGCTTCCATTCGTGCCTCATGAACCCAGTCAATCAGTTGACCTTCATATGAAGACTGTTTAAATACAACTTCAATACCATGAGTTAAGCATAGAGATTTACAAGACCGTTCTATATCTTTCAAAGATAAAAAACCATAAAACATTGGATTTCTATCTTTTAAAAAATTAAGATTAGGACCGTTGATGACGTCAATTCTATGTTTTACAGACATATCTAACATTAATCTTCAGATGCAACTTCTGCAGCATTCATCATGCTGTCAGCAACTTGCCCGGCGTTTTCTCTTACAGCTTTTTCAATTGTTGCAGCAATTTCTGGGTTATCTTTCAAGAACGTACGTGTTGCTTCTCTACCTTGACCAATTCTATGAGTACCATAAGAATACCAAGATCCTGCTTTGTCAATGACTCCCGCTTTGACACCTAAGTCAATAAGTTCACCCGTTTTAGATATACCTTCTCCATACATAATATCAAAATCAACCACTTTGAAAGGAGGTGCCATTTTATTTTTGACAACCTTCACACGTGTTTGGTTTCCAATAATATTATCTTTATCTTTTAAAGCACCAACACGCCTAATATCCAGTCTAACAGAGGCATAAAATTTTAAAGCATTTCCACCCGTTGTCGTTTCTGGGTTACCAAACATGATTCCAATTTTTTGACGTATTTGATTAATAAAAATAACCATACAATTCGTTTTGGAAATAGATCCCGTTAACTTACGTAATGCTTGACTCATCAAACGTGCTTGCAGTCCCATATGCGAATCACCCATTTCTCCTTCTAATTCAGCTTTAGGAACAAGTGCTGCAACGCTGTCGATGACTAAAACGTCGATACCACCACTGCGAACCAATGTATCCGCAATTTCTAAGGCTTGCTCTCCTGTATCAGGTTGTGAAATAACAAGATCATCCAGATTAACACCCAGTTTTTTTGCATAACCAGGATCAAGAGCATGTTCAGCGTCAACGAATGCACATGTGCCGCCTTTTTTCTGCGACTCTGCAACAACATGCAAAGCTAATGTAGTTTTACCAGAAGACTCTGGACCGTAAACTTCAATGATTCTTCCCTTAGGTAGTCCACCAATTCCCAAGGCAATATCCAAGCCTAAAGAACCTGTTGACACAACATCAATTTCAACAGCCTGATTTTTTTGACCCAATTTCATAACAGACCCTTTTCCAAAGGACCTTTCAATTTGAGATAGTGCTGCATCAAGTGCTTTTTTACGATCATTCGCTTCAGACATTAATTTAATCTCTCTATATTTTTTATTTTGATTGTTTTTATTTTGAATGAATTTACATAAAAAGTCGAGTTTTTTTAACAATGCGAATTATGTTGTGAAACAATACATTTCAACTTTTGGGTATTAAAAGAAATTTAAAGTAATAATAATTGACCATTGAAAAAATATAAAATATATTCTATACACAAACAATAGAAAGTCTGAAAAATGAAAAAAAAAACAAATGTTTTATTATTTACATTAATCATACTGTGCACAAACAGTGTTTCTGCACAAACCAAATTATCGGATCACCTGGCGCCTAACAGGCAAGATTTTTTGAGAAGCTTACCAAATACAACAGTGTGTGATGTTGGCTATTTTTATGTAAAATCTCCAACATTTGGAGATATTCCTCAATTTTTCATTCCATCGATCCCACTTACCGTACCCTACGTAGGCCAGTATGACAGCTATGAAAACATGGGGAACATTGCTATAAGCTTGACCAATTCCCAAAACCCCACAAGCTGCCAATATATTGTCATACAACCTTTATCTTGGTCTACCACAGGGAAAAAATCACCGTGGAGCATAAAAGCTCATCCATGGCTTTATCCAAATGCTAATTATACAACAAATTTAAAAGCTAATGTAGAAGTTACATATTCTTTAAATGAATCCATTACATCCGAACCTACACCATTAGTCTACATTCACCCATTGAAAGGAGGTGGACCGAGAACAATAATGTTCTCTCCTAATAATTTTCACCTAAGAGGATTATCTCAAGGAAATATTGATAAAAATTCAATCGTCATTTTTCAATCAAATATTATATATAAATCAGAACATGACTCAAAAAGAGCAAAGACATTACACATACTTATGAATCCAACAGATGATTCTATTTATAACGGTGTTTTAGAGAGTACAAACGCTTTACAAGCACTTCAATGCCTGATTGATAACTCATCATTAAAAACAGATTTTGATAATTTTTATAAAATTATAACGTTCATCAACTCAGAAATAATAGAAGATTTTGAACAAGAGCAAATAAACACCACTCCCGCCATAATACCCCACTCACCTACTTCTCAAACTGCAATCACTGAAGAAGATGTGCTTAAAGTTTTAGATGAAAAAGGAAAATCAAATTGGAAAAGATGGATCTCAACCAGTACCAGAAAACAAGTTGCTGAAAAAATGATGACAAAAGGCCATGATACGTTCGGCAAATATCTTGAAAATAATAAACCTAAAAGCACTGATTTAAATGCGTTTTTATTAGAATATATAGCTTATTCTCAAACTGTAATCACTGAAGAAGATGTGCTTAAAGTTTTAGATGAAAAAGGAAAATCAAATTGG
>CAYPYB010000005.1:128005-129689 GCA_964415115.1 uncultured Candidatus Pelagibacter sp.
ATAATAAACCTAAAAGCACTGATTTAAATGCGTTTTTATTAGAATATATAGCTTAACGCAGCTCATTTCGCTAAAAAAATTGCCTTTATAGAAGGTGTATAATCTTTTCATATAGGAATCAATTTAATTTTAAAATATCAAAACAGTCCATACGAGAAAAAAGTGAGCTTTCCAAATCCTCCTCATCTCCCTACATCAACCAAACATTAACATTTCTATCAATACAATAGATACATATAATATGCAACAAGATGAGCAAGAGATTAAACCCATTCAGTAAAATGATGATTACTACCTTTCTTTTTCATGCAAACCATGCGTTTGCACTCTATAATTTTTCACATTATCTAGAAGAATCAAAATAAGAAATGTTAAAACAATTAACAAATAAAACACAAGATGAATCTCCAACATTTGGAGCTGTTCCTCGTCTTTTTTGCGAGGGACATATCACTTGAAGTTCCTTATGTAAGGCAATATTCTAATTATTCCAATGCAGGAAGCACTGTGATTGCTTAGATAAACCCTTACAATCCGAACAATCACAAATTTATTGTTATACAAAATTCATCTTGGTCTGCTTCAGGAGATTCTCCATGGAGTATAAAAACTCATGCATGGCTATATCCAGAATCAAATCACCAAACTAACACTTCAGCTAATTTTGATGTGAAATATTTTCTAACTGACTCTATAACTTCTGAACCTAGACCATCCGTCCACATTCACCCCTTAGATGGAGGCGGTATAGACACCATCATGTTCTCTCCTAATAATTTTCACCTAAAAGGATTACCTCATGGAGATATTGATAAAGATTCATTCGCCATTTTTCAATCACAAATTGTACATGAATCAAAATCTGCAAGCACTCTTCACTTACTTATGAATACAAATGATCACGATATTTACTTCGGTATCATGGAAAGCACTAAGGGACTAGAAGCACTTGAATCTCTGATTTCTAACTCATCATTAAGCACAGATTCTTATAATTTTAATAAAATTGTAACGTTTTTAAATCGTAACACGATCTAGTTTTATTTTTTTATATGCCGAATAATAATTTGAGGAGATTTCGTAAAAATAACTTTATGATCAGATTGCAATTCAAACTTGCCTGCTGTGAGCATGAAGCAATCTGATTTTAATTCAACAGGTTTGAGGCTGCGCAAGCTTTTTTTACTAATATCCACATAAACATCATGACATGACAAACGTGTTCCATTGTTATAAGTTAAACTAACGCTTTTATCGAGAGTAAGTATTTGGTTTTTTTCATTGTAATCCCCCCACTGAGACAACAAGTCAAAAGAATTAGCTCCTTTTTCTAAAAAAAACAAATTAATATTATGAAGCTGGTATTCTCCATCTTTTTTTTTATACGCTTTTTCTGAATATAATCTGACAGTGTTTTTTTGATGATCTATCTCTTCGTATTTAAAATTAGAAATATTGTTTAAAAAATTTTCTGCTTTCTTTTCGGCATTAATCGAAAAAAAGAAACTATTAAAAGCAAATAAGAGAAATAGAAAACATGGCAAAACAAATAAAATAATTTTTATTTTTCTTTTAATTTTGTACAAATTTTATATTCCTTGTTTTTTAGATCAAATTTTAGACATTTACTTTTTAGATTGCGAAGGTAGCACAACAACATCTGACCAGTATATCATACAAGTCT
>CAYPYB010000006.1:0-101087 GCA_964415115.1 uncultured Candidatus Pelagibacter sp.
GCTTTTTCTCAAAAGTTTACAACAAATGCTACTTACGCAGCAGGTCTAATTTAAATGTTAGCTTTATTTTTAACTTGCTTTTTTCATTTCTTCTGGCAAATTAATGGCATTAATCAAATCTTTCAATTCTTTTTTTGCTGCAACATGAGAAAGACTTAACGATGATTTACTTTCATTCATGTCAAACAAAGTAAGACCGTTTAAGAACAATTCACGAAAAATAACACGTTCACCAAATCCAGAAACCAATCGAAATCCAATACGTTTGGACAAAGCAGAAAGTACTTTTTCCATTTCTTCTTTATTTCGGGAATATAAGTTGCTTAACCTATTTCTCATCACAATCCAATCGATACTTCCACCATCACGAATGGCTCTATTTTTCTTTTGTTCCCAAACCATTTCAGAATATGTACTAGGTCTTATAATATTTAAGTCGTCAGGTTTAACACGCACAAGCATATCGAGATCGATGAAGCTATCGTTTAAAGGTGTAATCAAAGTATCTGCATAAGAATGTGCTAAACGTGAAAGATGAGTGTCACTTCCAGGTGTATCAATAACTATAAAATCATAATTTTTGAATTCAGCCATGACTTCAGACATTTTTTCTTTTTCTTCTTGTTCAGCATCAATAACCGTGGATGCCTGACTTCTAAAAATGGGTCTATGCTCTGGTAGGGGTAAATTTTCGCCTGTGTTTTTTTGACGAGCTCTTCTATTTTCAACATAACGACTTAATGTCCCCTGCCTTGCGTCAACGTCAATTGTTCCAACATTGAATCCTTGACGTAACAAATACGTAATAACATGCATAGCTGCTGTTGATTTACCAGTGCCGCCTTTTTCATTTCCAAAAACTACAATATAAGGATTATTCATACATTTACAAAAAATTAAAACTATTAACTGTATTGTAAAAGATTCTTCTTATATTTTTCAATAAAGAAATGAAATATTTTTATCTTATTTCAAAGTTTATATTATTTAAAATTAACAACTTTTAATTAAAAATTAACTATATATTAATAATAAATTTAAACAATATAGTCTTAAATTAACCTTCAATTAACTATTTATTGTCATTGTCTTTTTATAAATTCTCGTTACGACGAACTTTCTCACGGAGAAAATCAATGACATTAAAAAAATTCTTATTAAGATCAGGGATAAGTTTAAGCTTAATTGCTTCTTTATCCCAGACTTCCTACTCAACGGGTGCTGGTGAATTACTCAATCAAGTTGGGTCCTCTGTTTCAGCGCTTACCAGCCAAATCATAACTACATTATCCACAGCAGACATAGCATCATTATCCACTGCTGTTGTTGCTAATTTTAATGCTTCGCAATTTAGCAATTTAACTTCTTCTCAATTAGGTACTTTTACAACAGAACAAATTGCAGCATTAACATCTATACAAGTTGGTGCTTTAGGAACAGGCTCTAAAGGTTTAACAAGCGCTCATGCTGTAGCCTTCCCAACTGCCGCTGCTAGTATGTCACGAATTCCAACAGCTGGTATTACAGGATTATCAACAGCATTTTTAGCAAATTTTTCAACTGCTGGATTAACTGCATTAACACCTGGACAAATAGCCGCTTTTACAACAACTCAACTTGCAGCGTTTACAACAGCACAATTCGCTGCTCTTACAACAGATCAAATACCCGGTCTAGCAACATCACAAATATCAGCTATAACAACTACACAAATGGCAGCAATAACTGTAGCCCAACTCAATGCATTTATCAATATTCAAATGCCTGGTTTCTCTGCTGCGCAATTGAATGCTGTCCCAACAAATATTATGAGTGCTTTAACCTCTGAGCAAGTTGGTGATATTCCATTGTCTGTTCTAAGCAATATTTCTACCAATAACATTGCTTCCTTAGGAACAAATCTTGTTGAAAATTCAAGCTTTCAGCAAAGAAATGCTTTAACATCAGCACAAGTATCTGCTCTTGCCACAGCAATGTCTGCTTTAACAACAAACGTATCGCATCTTACAACAGCAAACGTTGCAGGCCTCACTACAGCAGCAATGGCAGCAATAGCAACAGATGTTGGATCATTTTCAACCGCTCTGGTACAAGCATTATCTTCAGCTCAACTAACAGCTTTGACAACAAATATTAGATCTTTTGGATCCAATTTATCTGTTATTCCAACCGCAGCTCTAACAGCTTTAGTTGGAAGTAATTTAGGAACTGCAGTTACACATTTAACAACATCTCAAATTGCTGCATTAAGTTCTACTCAAGTTAGCAGTTTAGACACAATAATGACGACACTTTCAGCTTCTCAACTTCCAGCTTTAACGTCTTCAAATGCAGCAGGACTAACTTCCGATGCAGTTGTAGCTCTAAGTAGTTCTAATGCCAAATTAAAATCTATAGCAGCTTCTGCCATACCCGGAATTAGTTTTGCAGGTCTTGCAGATGTAGATATTACAACAGGTTTATTTGGCATAGGAACGGGGCTAACTCCTGCACAAGCAAAAGCTTTAACATCAACACAATTTAGTATTATTAGCACTGCATTAGGTGGAACACCTTCAGATTTAGGGATTGCTTTCAATGCTTGGGCAGCTTTAGCTACATAAATTTTTTAAACGACTAATTTAATCAAAAAATCACACAAGAATATTCAAATACTATTGTGTGATTTATATCATAAATATTTATCATTTTATTTATTTTATTTATTTTATTTTTATATTGAAACAAATAAAAAATCTTATTACAATAAAATTGTAGATAATTTTTAGGTAATTTTTATGAAAAAAACAGCTTTCTTTTATGCCCTTTTGACACATCTTTCGTTTTCAATGGAAATGGTGGATGAGACTGCAAAAATAGCCCCTACATCATCTGATACGTTTATAAAAAATGAAGAATCCGTTTCTCTTGCTAGTGACATCACCCCTTCTAACGTCAAACACACAACACAAGAAATTACGGCTATGGTGAATGCAGGAATGTATGGTGGACCACTATCCAATTTTATTTTTGAATACCACGCCACACTTTATTCCTATTACGTGGCATCCATGCTTAAAAGTGGAAAAAGTTTTAAAACCGTCTATACAGAAATAGCCAACCTAAGAAAACATATTGCTGATCAAAGCAAAACACCAAAATCAGAACTTTTTAATACAGAAAGAACACCCGAATCCATACCATGGTCAGGTGGAGCCACAACTGGTGTTTTAAAATATCCATCTATGCGTCAAAATTTAATAGAAAGTCTTCAACATCTTTCTCCTACTTTTGAATTTCAACCACTCGATGAAATGTTAGAATACAGATATCTGTCTATGAATTTCAAAAAATGGATTACTTTTTTAATTCAAAATAACTCTGAAGACAATCAACTTCTCACATTCTTCTTAAGAATGGTCTCTAGCAAAAGAGAAGATGGTACAGAAGATGGATCTATGTGGTATTATGAATTTGATCAAATTACCACAGAAAATGGATTAGAAAACGAGAAGAAACATTTCTTCACCCATTTTTTCAAGAAAAAACTTTATGATTTCATAGGCTATCAACCAGGTTCAGAACAACTGAATCCTGAAGCCGAATATATTTTTGCACGCACTCTTTTTGTTCAAAAGTTCGCGGAATTTGCACAATCCATGCGTTTAAAATCAACCACAGATGATCTACTAGATAAAAATGATGAATATCAATTATCACTGGTTCAAATTAAGTTTAAAAATACAAATATATACACTCGTAGCGTAATGTTTCCTACAAAAACAGACGATCCTTTCAACTATACCGATAAACCTTTATGTTTAATTCATCCACCAACCCAATCTGTTGAATATCATCTAGGTTTATGTCATCAGCTATTTGAAAAAGCTCGACACTTTCAAGGAACAAAGGAGGAAAAAATCCAAAAAATTTTAGAATTTAGTTACTACTGGTCACTCACTATGCCATTTGCACGTGGATCTGCTTCTCTTAATGAATATATTACAACAGGATTACTGGTTCACCACAACATCGGATATCCGAAACGAACCATTATTCAAGAACTGGATTTATACTCACAAGGCAACTTTACCTTAGATAAATTTAAAGATAAATTTAAAAAACTATTAGATGAACCAGGCAGTATGGAAGCACTACCCTATGCATCTGTTGCAGATTATGAAAAAGAAACTCTTGAAAAAATTAATTCCAATATACAAAAACAAAGTGAGGCAAAAGTTGAAACGCAACCATTATCATCTACAATTCCACTGATTAAATATACAGATGGATTGTTCTTACCATCTACGGCAGTAGCTATGAATCAAATCGATGAACTTGTTAATCTTCTCTATGCAACATCAGACTATTATCAAATTCTTGGTACAATTGTTGGGAAATTATCCAGCATACTGGAACAATTAAAACAACCTACAGCTGTTATGTACAAAACACTTAAAGGTCCAATTGAAATACTTACTGAAAGCAAAGCAGCATTTGAAAATGCCATGATTTATGAAAATGACGATGCAACAACTTTTGAAAAAATAAAAGAATATCAACGAGTATATAATGCAAGTCAATCCTTCAATGCAGGTGGTGAAATTATTAACGATCTTTTATTCTTCCATGCATTATGTGCTTATCACAATATCGTTCCAAGATTGTTAGATGGATCCTCTTTACAAAGAACCTTATATAAAAGCCGTCACGTCATCGCATCTTCAGAAGAAAAAATGTATGATTTAGAAGGATTCATTTCATCGATGAATCCAGCAGGACATGGCAGTGAACTGTGCGAGATTATGCAAAGCTATAATTCAGATAAAAGCACTGTACATAGCTATACCCAACTTTATGATTTCTTATTCCGAGATATTCGTGACGCTGCACAAAATGTTTTAGAAATGGGAATTGGTTCGATCGACCCAAGCTTTGCCTACACCATGGGTGCAAATGGAACTGTAGGAGCATCTTTACGCGGATGGAGAGCATATTTCACTCAAGCTCAAATTTTTGGTGCAGATATTGCTGAAAAAGAGCTGTTCCAAGAGGATTGCATTAAAACATTTTTTGCAAATCAACTTGACATACCATCGATTCAAAACATGTTTGAAAAAACCGGAGTTGAAAAATTTGATGTTATTATTGATGATGGTCTACACTGTTTCCAAGCTAATCATACTTTCTTGCGTGTTGCAATTGATCACCTCAAAGAAGGCGGTATCTATGTCATTGAAGATATTGCACCAAGAGGTATTAATGCATTCGTAGAGTTATTAGAAAAAATGGAATTGAATGCAGCTTTTGTTCAATTACCAAAGAATCCAGGTCGTTTTGATAACAACATGTTTATTATCTTTAAATAAAAACTACTAAACTTACTAAAAGGGCCTTTCTATTCAGAGAGGCCTTTTTTTATAAACTCTTTAAACTGTTGACCTCTGTCCTCAAAATTAAGAAATTGATCAAAACTTGCACATGCAGGTGAAAATAAAAGAACTGGCTTCACATCACACATTTCAAATTGCTGTATATCTTTTAAAGACTCTTCAACGGCTTTTTCAAGCGTGCAACATTCAACCACCTTATCGTCATCAATCTCCATACTTTTCAATTGCGATAAAAACATTTCTTGCGCTTGCCCTATAAGATAAATTCGTTCAACATCTTTAAGATAAGACTTTAAACTTAAAATGCCCCCCTCTTTGACAATTCCCCCGAGCATCAAAAATACAGGGTGTTTTTTAAACGCTTTTAAAGCTGTTTCAGTTGCATCTGCATTGGTAGCTTTACTATCGTTAATAACGATCCATTTATCATTCTCAACGACAATCTCTTGTCGATGTTCTATTCCTATAAATGTCTTCATAGCTTCATAGATTTGATTTTGATTTAATCCTAAATGCTTACCAATCAAATAAGCAGCCTGCATATTCTGTAAGTTATGTTCACCCCGTAAATGACAATTTTTTTGTAAAGTTTTAATATCCTCTGTGATCAGTAAGTCTGTTGGTTTAATCGAAAATTTAGCAGATGCAAATATTTTTTCTTTAGCGAGTTGATAGGCTTCAAATGATCCATGGTAATCAATATGATCTGCTGAAATATTTAAAAACAAAGCAATATCTAAAGTAATTTGCAAAGCAATATCCAACTGATACGAAGAAAGCTCTAACACATAAAATGCAACTTTATTTTGTTCTTCTTCATCCAAAAGATCCAAAACAGGAACCCCAATATTCCCCCCTACGTAGGCATATTTTTCAGAATTTTCTTGTTTTAAATGGTCATTTAAAATATGCGCAACGAGAGATGTTGTCGTTGACTTTCCATTCGTACCAGTAATACCAATGCACGGAATGCTATGATCTCTGCATTGATTAAACAAATCAAGATCAGACCAAACGGGAATATTTTTTGATTTTGCAAAACCAATAACGGGGTGGATTAATCCATTAATTCCTGGGCTTTGAACAACTATATCTATGGAATGAACAGCATTACCGTTCCATCCAAAAATCTGATCCACATGATTGAGTATTTTATAATGTACAGTGTCTGTAAGCTTATCATCATAAGCTACGAAATGAATACTATGCTTTAAACAAAATCTAGCCACAGATTGACCAGATTTACCCATACCCACAATTAAAATCGTTTTATTCTTGAAGTTTTCAAGCATTGTTTACCTGCTAATAATTCTTTTAATAAGTCAAAAAACAAATTATACTATTTTATATATACCTTAAATTTAAGAAAATATGGAATTTTTTATATCTTTGATGAATAAAATTTGGGCCGTTATGCCTTTTTTAATTGCGATAACCATTTTAGTTTTTGTTCACGAATGGGGCCACTTTTGGGTAGCACGAAAAAATGGTGTTAAAGTTGATGTATTTTCCATTGGTTTTGGTAAGGAACTTTTTGGATGGACAGATAAATTAGGCACACGTTGGAGAGTTAGCCTGTTACCATTAGGTGGGTATGTTAAATTCGTTGGCGATGCCGATGCCAGCAGTGCACGTTCTGATTCAGCTGTAATCAACACCTTGAGTGAAGAAGAAAAAAATCAAACCCTTCATTCTAAAACACCTCTACAACGTATCGCTGTTTCTGTAGCAGGTCCAGGTGCAAACTATGTTTTTGCAATACTCCTTCTTGCCGCTATGACATTGTGGAACGGGGTTCCTAAAAATTATCATCTTTCTGTGCAAGACGTGTTAGTCGGGAAAATTGCAGACAAAGCAGGGATTTTAAAAGGCGACACTATCGTTCAACTTAATCGTCAAGAACTTAACAAAAAGTCTGATTTTGTATCTATCATATCGTCTCATTCAGGCGAAGATATATCAATTACCGTTAAAAGAGTTGAAGATAATAAAACTGTTGAAAAGTCATTTGATGTACCTCTTTATTCAGTTGTTAACGGAGAAAAAGTTAAAGAAAAATTAGGCGTTGTTGTTTCGCAAATGCCGGGTGAAATGGAAAAAGCTAGCGTATTAGAATCCTTTAGCCATGCCTTTAAATTCACATGGAATTTGTCTATTCAAATGCTTAAAGGTATAGGCGAACTTATTGTTGGAAAAAGCCAAGAAGTTGGTGGAATATTCAGCATTGGTGCTATGGCTAAACAATCTTTTTCTTTGGGCGTACAGTCATTTTTGATGTTTTTAATCATCATCTCCATTAACCTTGGTCTTGTGAATCTACTTCCTGTTCCTGTGCTTGATGGTGGAAATATTTTATTTGCAACAATTGAAATGATCATCAAAAAACCGATTCCTGAAAAGACCCAAGAATTCTTTTTCAAAATCGGATTAGCACTTATCATAACATTAATGTTATATACCAATTACGCAGACCTTGTTAGATTTGAATTCTTTGGATGGATCAAAAGTCTATTTTTCAAAGGATAATATGTGAAGCAGACAGGATATTGGTCTATCATTCAAACGCCACTTTCGCCTTTTGTAGTAGCGAGCATTGATGACCAAATTCTGTGTGCAATATTTACAACAGAACAAACTTTCCCTTTAAAATACCTAAAGCCGTATACTGATAGCGTTGTTTGGAAACAAGATCTGAATGAATCTTTACAACAATTTCAAACACAGCTAGAGCTCTATTTTAATGGAAGACTAAAGAAATTTAGTCTGAATCTAAAAATGGAAGGTACTTCTTTTCAAAAGGAATGCTGGAGTTATCTTAGCACCATACCGTATGGCACAACACAATCTTATACAGAGCAAGCCAAAGGTATTTTAAATTCCAAAGCTGTTAGAGCCTGCGGTTCAGCAAATGGCAAAAATCCTTTTCATATCATTATCCCATGTCATCGCATTATCAGCAAAAATGGGGAATTAGGTGGGTTTGCCGCAGGAACGAATATTAAGCAATATTTACTTGATTTAGAAAAAAAGTATAAATAATCATCTATCTGTCTCGTTTCCGAATCCGTGCCTTAAAAATTATATTCTATAAATTTATTGAAATTTTCAATATCTGGATCAGCATGTTCAAACCATTGTTCATTAATTCGCGCAACAGGCCTACATCCAGTCAAACTATTAGTTGTAAAACAAGATGAACAATTTTTAATGTCATCAAAAGTCATCTTTAATTCTTTAATTTTACCCGTCTTCAAAATTTGATGACGGATAATACCAGGTATGATCCCCTCTTCTAAAGGTGGCGTATACCACTGGTCTGAATTTTTAAAAAAAATATTCGCCACAGAAGAACATGCTATATTCGCATGAACACTTAAAAGAATAGCATCATCAAATCCTGATTGTAAGGCCTCATGACAAACCATGATAGAATTTTGATATCCTAAATGTTTAATGCCATTCATACACATGAAGTATTTCTTTTGTGTGCAACCTAGCATGAGATTTACAGGATTTTGCTGAGGCTGATATGGCGATATTTGAATCACTTCTAGAGCCTCTTCATTGCCTTGTGCTTTTAAACCTGGCATCGTTTGGGTTCTTGACAAAGTAATACGCAAACGAACGCATTCCTTTTCAAGTGAATGCTGCTCTATGCATTGATGCAAAGTTTCAGATAAACCATCTTCACTAAACTCTAAACCAAAAGCTTTAGAAGAATGACTCAATCGATCAAAATGTTCTCTTTCAAACATGATTTGATTATTTTTAACAAGACATGTCGTAAACACTCCCTCTCCCAACATAAATCCTCTATTTAGAAAGAATTTAACGTCTACAGAATCGTTATTCAAAACTTTTCTATTCAGAAGCGTAATGATCGACATGGCCTTTATTTATTAAAAAAAAATACGTCAATAAAAATAATCTATTAAACTTGAATGATGTCTTTTTGTTTCACGACAAGTTGATCTTCAATTTTTTTAATATGATTATCTGTCAATTTTTGAACTTCATCTTCTAAACGGTGCAATTCGTCTTCTGATATTTCCTTTGATTTTTCTGTTTTTTTCAAAGTTTCCATAGCATCTCTACGCACTGCTCGTACAGAAATTTTTGCATCTTCCGCATATTTTGATGCTTGCTTTGAAAGTTCTTGACGTCTTTGCTCGTTTAGAGTTGGAATGGGAACGCGTACATTTTGTCCGTCTGCTGAAGGATCTAATCCAAGACCTGAATCACGGATAGCTTTTTCAACATTTTTAACAAGTCCTTTATCCCACACTTGCACCATCATCATTCGAACATCAGGAATAGAAACTGTTCCAACTTGACTAAGAGGCATGATAGATCCATAGGCGTCTATTTTCACGTTATCCAACAAGTTTGGAGATGGCCTTCCTGCACGAATAGAACTAAAATCGCGTGTTAAGGCATCCAATGAAGCACTCATTTTTTTTTCATATTCTGTTAAACATGGATCAACTTTAGACATAAAAACCTTCTTTTCTTTATTTATTTGTTTCTTTTAATTAAACATCAACATGGGTGAATTGTCCTACTGATTTAATCACATCAGCAAAACTATTTTGGGGATATATTGAAAAAATTCTAAGTGGTAAATTATTTTCACGAGCTAATGTTAAGGCCGTTGCATCCATCACTTTATAACCTTTTTCAATCACCTCGCTATAATTAGTATAAGATATGAATTGTGCATTCGGATTAATCTTAGGATCTTCATCATACAAACCATTAACCATGGTTGCTTTTAACATAAGCTGACAATTCGTTTCCGATGCACGAAGAGCTGCACATGTATCTGTTGTAAAAAATGGATTACCAGTACCTGCTGCAAAAATAACAACTCTATTTTTTTCCAAATGACGAATAGCTTTTTCTCTTACAAAAAATTCCGATACAGAACTCATAGGAACTGATGTCATCAATCTGCATGGAACACCTTCATCTTCTATAGCGCTTCTCAGGGCTAATCCATTCATAACTGTTGCAAGCATCCCAATTTGGTCTGATACTGTACGGTCTAATCGATGATCAGTTACTCCTTTAACACCTCTAAAAAAGTTACCTCCACCAATAACAATAGCTACTTGGACACCCCAATCATGAACTTGGCATATGTCTTGAGCTATCTTGTCAAGCATCTCTTGACAAAGCCCCTGAGATTGCGTGTCATCGGCTTTGATACTCGAAAGTGCTTCACCAGAAATTTTTAATAAAACTCTTTTGTAATTATTTTTAGCCATCGTCTTTATCAATTAACAATAAATTGCCTGTGTCATATCATAAGACAAGTAAGCTTAAAAGTTAATATATTTTCCACAACTTACCTATTCATTATGCTATTTTTGTTATGGATAGTTCCTCACCCGCCACTGCTGGCTGATGTGTGTTCTTACCATCCGTGAACCAATTTTTAAAAAAACGATGAACATTAATACCAAATGCACCATTACCTAATATATTAGATGGCGTAATAAAGGGGTCTTGTAGCATATAAATCGTCTGTAAAATACTGGTTAAACTATCATCCAATCCTAAATATTCTTTAGCAACAGGAAGAATAACTAAAACACCGCCACCAGGTACTCCGGCCGCAGAGAATTTGACCAAACAATAATTGATTAAAAATGCCATAAACATGGAAAAACTTGGTAAAGATTTTCCTGTCATTAAAAGTAAAGCCATGCATGATAAGGTTATGCAAATACCATCACCTGCTAAATGTGCATTCACAGTAGATGGAACAAAGAAATTTGAAAAATTATCATCTTTTGTATTTTGTTTCATAGCTTCAAGCGTTAAAGGCATAGCAGCCGTACTGGACATGGTTGTAAAACCCGTCAAGGCAGGACTTACCATATTTTTCATGTAAGTCATCGTGTTTGACATATTGAAACCGGAACCAACGCTATACCAAAAAAATAAATATACAGCTATGACAACATAAATTAAGGCAAGAATTTGGGCATATCCTTGCAATAAACTATTGAGTTGACCATCTAATTTCAATTTGATGATAAACCCTAAAATGTAAAAAGGAAGAGTTGGAACAAAAAATTTCATCAAAAATGCATCAGCAAATGAACGTAATTTAATACTTAGATTATCAAGTATATTAGATGAGGTATTAAACTGTTTTGTCACTTTAGCCCACTGTACAGTTAACAAACCTAACACTGTACCCATTAATGTTCCGTATAATGGTTGCAATGTAGGAAAAGGATTCATTGCTTTCAAAGACCACATTTGACGAATAGAATCGACACTGTTTTGTTCAACATGTTCTATCGTGGAAGAAATCATATGAGGTAGAATCAAAGAACCAATACCATATGCCGATAGTAAACTAATAGAGTTCGCCAAAATAATTAAACAACACGTCATTAAAATCAAAATGGGTCCTTTCGATCCAAACGATTTAACCGCCGTCCACATGTAAGCCATAATTACAAGTGGAAGCAGTAACATCAAAATATCTTTCAATGAACAGCTAATTGAATATAAAAACTCTGCAACTACAACGGGTAGATGTTGAGCGAATAATAATCCAAACAACACACAAAATACCAATTGTGCAGGTAATCCTAATTTCTTTAAATTCATAACGTTAACTTTCATTCTTTCAATACACCAACATTAACATATTTTGATTCTACAAATCTTCGTTTTTTTAGATTGAAAAAATAATGTTATTGTTAATTTTTTTCTACTTTTAGATAATATTGATAATTTAATATATAAAAAATAATTGAATTTATAATCAATAAATAGTATTATCTAATAAGTTAACAATATTTTATTAGAGTAAAAATGAAAAAAATGCTTTTCTTGTGCGTCTCATTATCCGCGCTTTTAACACAATCTTGGTCTCATGGGAGGAATGATAATTCAGGTGATGAACTTTATGCAGGGGAAAGACCTATTGTCACCTTTATATATTCTTCTAACATTGATTACAATTTAAACCCAGTATCCTTTGATGGAAATCAAGGGTATTATGGGTATGATTACAGTGGTGGTTATAGCTCTGGTTTTCAAGATGGAATTGAAAACGGAATTCCTACTAGCCGTTTAAACTCTGTCTTTGTTGGAGAAAATCAAAATGGTTACAGTGGTGGTTATAGCTCTGGTTTTCAAGATGGAACTGAAAACGGCATTCCTACTAGCCGTTTAAACTCCGTCTTTGTTGGAGAAAATCAAAATGGTTACAGTGGTGGTTATAGCTCTGGTTACAATGATGGTTATAGACCGGAAAATAATTTGACATCTATACGACGTGAACTCACTGACGATGAAAAGAAGAGTGCCCAAAGCTTACGGTGGTGGTGATAGCTCTGGAAATATTTTACAGTCGCCTGCATCACACAAATCATCCATCTAGTTTATAGCGTTAATAAATAATTTAAAAATTAGCGAATAAAGATTGTACAACCCAAATCGTCTTTTATTTGAGGAAAGCCTTCAAAATTAAGACCTAAAAAAGTGCCTGAAAAATTTCGGGCACCCAATTGATACTGAAAGGGTAGGTTCATCTGGAAACAATGCTGGTTCCAATTCATAATAATGGATTCATGATAACCATTTTCCCATTGTTTTAATAGCTCTATTAATTTATGTAGAATGAGATCTAAAATTACAGCATTTTCTATATTCAAATCATAATACAGTTCATCTTTCAAACATGTTGTGGGTTGATCTAATAAATTGGGGTGTTGATTGGTATTAAAACCTACACCGATTAAAATATGTGAATCGATCACTTCAATTAAAATACCAAAAAGTTTTTTGAGATTTACAACACCATCGTTCGGCCATTTTAATTTCACATTTGAAAAGCCAAATTTTTCTTCAACCACATCTAAAATCACACAAGATACCAGAGGTGACAAAAGATGAAAGGCTAATTTTTTTGAAATATCAAAATGAAAGCAAGCTGTAAATAATAAATTATCTGAGCAAGATTGCCATGTTCTTCCGTGTGTGCCATAACCTTTAGTTTGACAATCTGCCATAACAACAAATATTTTATTTTTCATATCTTTATCGATAAGACGTTTGACTTCATCTTGGGTTGAATCAATATTGATATGATGAAAAATGGGAATATACATCGCAAAATTATTCATCTATTTAACAGCTTCATTATAATTTTTCTTTATTCTTTTGAGCAAACGACCTTTTTAAAAGGTCGCCTACAAAAAACAATGATCCACATGCACAGGTTAAACCGGAACGATTCTCTTTCAAAACTAGATCAAACTGTTTCCAAGAATCAATTTTTTGAAGATGTTGTTTTACATCACAATACATACGGCTATACACTTCATCAAAATCCCAATGAGGCCCACCATCTATTTCAATATCCACGATATAAATATTATCAAAACATGCACATAATTCATTGATTTGAAGCCACATGTTTTTTCTATTTTTGACATGAAGAAAGAGTATCGAATTTTTTGGACGAACATGAGGATTTTTAAGATAGTTTATAAAGCTTTGAATTCCTTCTTCATTATGGGCGCCATCTAAAAGCAAAAGAACAGAATCTTCAGGATTAATAAAATATTCAAATGTCTGTAGCCTTCCAGGCCAGAATGCTGTTTGAAGACCTTTTTGTGCTTTTTGTAAATCAAAAGAATCGTTTAGGATAGACTGTGCCATTTGCAAAGCAATACCAGCATTATGACATTGATGTTCCCCAACCAAACCAAGATTGCTATCAGTATAAGGATTGGATAGTGTTATAGGTGCATGTTTTTCAGCTGCAACTTTTTTTATAACAGATAACACTGAAGGTTTTAAACTGTTCGGCACAACAACAATTACTCCAGATTTAATAATACCTGCTTTTTCATATGCTATGCTTTCAACGGTACCACCCAAATATTCTTGATGATCTAATGCAATAGAAGTAATTGCAGTAATTATGGGAGAACGGATTACATTCGTGGCATCCAACCTTCCTCCTAAACCTGTTTCAAGCAAAACATAATCATGAGGATGAATGGAAAAAAGATAAAAAGCAACACAGGTTAAAAGTTCAAAAACAGTTATGGGATCATTTTCGTTGATGTCTAAAACATAAAGAATAGCTTGTTCTAAAATTTGCTCTGCTTGATCAAAATTCTGATGATGCCAAAGCATATTACGGGCCCATGGTGACATATCCACATGAAATCTTTCCGCCCATGAAACCAAATGAGGAGATGTATACACATGAACATTTTTGTCATGCTGTCTTAAAATGGATGCTAAGAATGAAAGTGTGGAACCTTTCCCATTGGTTCCAGCAACATGGACAACATTGTTCAATTTATTCTGGGGATTGCCTAATTTGTCTAACAAATGAAAAACTCTACCCAAGCCCATTTCAATAGACACTGGATAAAGTTTTTCGATAGATAATATAAGTTCTTCTAATGTATGAGAATACAGATCTAAATACTCATTTTACTTTTGTATTTTAACATAACACAAACTTTCATTTGAACAAACTTTATATCTGATCTTAAAAAGAATTATTTCCTCAAACGAATATGCCAATAAAATGCTTCAGAATTTTTTCTTTCATCATCTGAGTCACCAATATTTTCTCTGTCATCGTCTGCAACAATCATCCATTCTTTATGGTCAAGTTTCACAAGTCCTTCTGGTTTATGCTTTTTAAAGATCTGATTATCCAAAATATCAAACTCTCTTTGAGACAATAAGTTCGAAATACTGATTCTTGCAAATGTTCCACTCAGTTCTTTATGACCATCAGATTCAACTTTGTTATTTTCACTGCTTAATAAAACATATAACATTTTTTCTTCTTCATCATACTGAAGGTCTGAAATACCATATTGAGGGTCATAGTAGGAATGTGAATAAAGCAGACGCCAATCATCGTGCAATTTCAACTTACCCTTTTCTTCATAAATTCCAACTCCAACCATGCGTGTTGAGTTTGAATTTTCACCTTCTTTATAACTTTTACCCTCTTCACGAATACCTAAAACTAAGATATTTTTTTCTCTTGAAGATACTCTTAAATCAGGATTTTCAATAACTGCTATTCCTTCAATTTTAAAGTAATCAATTTTTTGACCCTGCTCATTTAAAACTTTTTTAATTTTTTCATAAGTAATCAAATCACCTAATATATCGGCATGCTTTATTGTATTTTTTTGATTATTCTTGATATGTTTCAACTCATTTTTGTGGATTGCAACCATTCGTGTGTATTCTGGTTCCGTGGTGCGATCAAAAGCGCTACTTATGATTATCCAGTCTTTAAAGCGAGTTGAAGATTCGATTTTTTTAATTTTAAATTGTTTGAGTAATTTTATGTATGCGGTAGTGTATACATCTTCTTTAACCAATGAAGAGCTGCGTAAATCTTTTTTATCATACACGTAGAGCTTATTAGATTTCTTATCGTTCATCGATACAATGTAGTCATCCACGTTAAACAATGCTGAAAGTTCGCAGCCTTTTTTCTTCTTCTTTTTGTCTTTATGACCATGGTCTTTATGATGTTTATCGCATTTTGAACATTTTTTATGATCTTTTTTATGTTTTTCTTTTTTACAAGACACTTTTGATTTTTGAATCAAATCAATATTACCTGTCACCACAGATTTTTCAGAATCGAATACATTTGAACAGCCTGTGATTGCCAATGAAATTAAAGCACAACTTGCAAAAAGCTTTAGTTTCTTTAAATTATTTTGTTTGAAAAACATATTTTACTTTCTAAAAAGACAACTTATTTTTTACAAATATACATTGAATAAATTAATTTTAAATTAAATCAAACAAATATAAATTGAATACCATAATATTTTAAAAAAATAGATATGCATTGTAGATTTTAAATACTGTTCATTGTATAATCTTAAAAACACAAGAGATACCCATATGCGTTTTATCATTCTAGACACTGAAACAACAGGCCTCAATCCATCATCAGGTGATAGGATTATTGAAATTGGATGTATAGAAATGATAGATCATCAACTGACTGGTGAAAAATTTCACGCCTATATCAACCCCGAACGGGATGTTCCGTTGCAATCCACTCAGATAACCGGGTTAACATCTGAATTTCTAAGGCCCTTCCCTATTTTTAAAAATGTTGCACAATCGTTTTTAGATTTTATCAAGGATGACACCATTGTCATTCACAATGCACCTTTTGATGTCGGGTTTATTAACAATGAATTCAAATTATTAAACCATTCATTTGAACTAAAATTTGACCGTGTTATTGACACTCTTCAAATGGCTAGGAAAAAATTTCCAGGATCACCGGCATCTTTGGACGCTTTATGTAAACGTTTTAATATTAGTCTTTCCGAACGCGACAAACACGGCGCACTTATCGACGTTGAACTTTTAAGCAGGGTATATCTAAACCTTATCGATAATAGGCAAAGCACTTTAACTAAGTTATTCACATTAAACCCCATATCAACTTTTGATTTTAACAGTGACTACATGATAACAGCTAAAGATTTCCCCTATAGAGCTTTTGAAATTTCAAGCGAAGAGCAACAACTTCATAAAGAACTGGTTGAAAAACTTTCATATCCGCTTTGGGGTGAACAAAAACGAAAAGCAAGTTAAACCACATATAACAAAAACATAAGCAGGAATTTTATGAATAAAGTCATTTTTGCACTTGGAACCAATGTTGGCGACAAATCTTTAAATTTGAAAAAAACAAAAGAGCTCTTAGATTCTTTTTTTCAAAATACACATTATTCGTCTGTTATTGAAACCGCACCACAATACGAATTAAATCAAGATAGTTTTTTAAACCAAGTAGGCTATGGATTCACGGACTCTTCTCCCGAAGAAGTATTGACGCAATTTAAAATATTTGAAAATGAAATAGGCCGGACACCAACCTATCGTTTTGGACCTCGTGAAATTGATATTGATATTTTGTTTTATGCAGACCGTATCATAGATTCAAAAAATCTTATCATTCCCCATCCACGACTTTATGAAAGAGCTTTTGTTTTAGAACCATTAAACGAAATTGAACCTCTTTGGGTTTGCCCTAAAACAGGCAAGACCATACAGCAATTACTGCAACAACTAGCTGCACATTAACTTGATTGCACATTTTCTAATTCATCAACGATGTTCTTCATATCATCAGGAAGATCTGTTTGAAAAGACATTTCTTGCTGTGTTGTTGGATGGATAAAACTAAGTGATGTCGCATGCAAAGCTTGTCTGCTGAAACTTTGTATAAATTCAGGATATTTTTTTATCATTGAACTTTTTGCACTGTAAGTTTGGTCCCCCAATAAAGGACATTGTATGGATTGGCAATGCACCCTAATTTGATGTGTCCTGCCTGTAAGTAAATGACATTCCAACAGACTTATTCTTGAAAATTCATTTTTGGTATTCCATGTTTTTTTTAAATACAATTTTGTGATTGCTTCTTTTCCTTTACCCGCCGGAACCAAAGCCATTTTCTGTCTATTATGAGGGTGTCTACCTATATGGCCCATCAATTCTTCATATACATTTTGTGGTCTTCCATACACTAAAGCCATGTATACTCTCTGAGCTTTCTTATTTTCGGGATGAAATTGCAAACTTAAAGATTGGTGCGCATGATCATTTTTTGCAATAACCATAAGCCCTGATGTATCCTTATCTAATCGATGAACAATACCTGGACGTTTTACATCACCAATACCAGACAATGAATCACCACAATGCGCCAAAAGAGCATGAACCAATGTTTCTGTGAAATGGCCAGGTGCTGGGTGTACTACCATTCCAGCTGCTTTATTAAGCACCAAAACATCGTGGTCTTCATAAATAATATCTAAGGGCATAGATTCGGCAACAAGATTAAGTTCTTCAGGTTCAGGGACACTGATTTGAATGTGATCATAGGCTTTAACTTTATATTTTGCATGCACAAGTTCAGATTGATAGTTCAATTGGATATTCCCACTCTCTATCCATGACTGTATGCGTGTGCGACTAAATTGGGGTAGTTTTGATGCTAAATATTGATCAATTCTTTGGCTTTGTTCATTTTCCTGAACATCTATAATCATCATTTCCATACTTAAAATGTATCAATTATTATCAGGATTAAAAGGCGTATAATGCGACTTATAACGCACATGACTAGGCATGACTGAACTGTCATATTCAAAAGCTTTATCGGTTGCTGTAGCGTTAGGTCGATGTTTGTTGGAAAAAGTTTCACCTAAAGGAGGCTGATCTATCATATAATGCATCCATGCATGCCACACTTGAGGAATACATGACGCGTCTATTTTTTTATCATAGAGAACAAAACGCCTTGGATACTTTTGTCGATATGCCTTTTTTTCTTGAAAATAACGATTTCCAAGTTGATCCTTGCCAATAAAATTGCAAAATAACGCTATATGTATTTTTGTAAATAAATGCATAACATTTCCTATTCAACATTATTCTAGCACTGGAAGATAAAAAAAGCATTACCGTCAGAAAATATAATGATGATTATTTAAAATATTTATAAAGTGGTGCTTAAACGCATATTATTATACTTCTTATTCTTTTGTAACTCTATCGTTAGAGGAACCAAAATTAAAATGTAAACAAAAACAACCGATAATATAACCCACCACTGGTCTAAATTTTTCTGAGCATAATTGGTTACATCGCCCAAAGATATGGAATCATTAATGATTTTGTACCCTAAATAATCTACTGCAGTCAGAGTAGAAAAGACACCCCCAAAAAGAAAAGGATAATAAGACTTAACCAAACTTAACAAGTTAGGGACGATGTGTTTGCGAATAATAGCCAATGATGATAAACCTGAAATTTGTGCGCTTAGACAAAAATCAAGCGTCTTTATTTTTAAAACTTCTATCCGAAGTACTGAACTAAGAGATACCCAACCAAATATCACCATCACCAAAATATAGGAAATATAACTTGCTTTTGAAAGAGATGAAAAAAGAATAAGTGTATAAACAAGAGGAATGCAAGCTATCATTTCACAGATTCTTTGCATAAATAAATCAGATTTTCCTCCAAAATATCCTTGAATACTTGCAAAAACAACAGCCAAAAAACTGCATAATGTTGCAACAATAAAACCCACAATCATTCCATTACGAGAACCATACATCATCATGGCAAAAATATCTCGGCCATAATCATCTGTTCCAAGCCAATGTTTTTTTGACGGAGAAAGTGGAAAGCTTTCATTTGCATAAACATCTATGGTCGTATCACTGTACGCAACGGGTGAGAATAAAATAAATCCACTCTTTTTTCTAAGATGATTTTGAAATCGTGTATCGTGATAATCCAGTTCAGAATTCTCTTGATATTGAAAATCCTTATTTTCGTAAGAACATAAAGCAGGGCAGTATAACTTTTGTGCATAGATAATCAACAAAGGTTTTTCATTGCATAAAAATGAAGAAGAACAAAAAAAGAGCAATAAAATAAATATAAATCTCAAAAAATATTCTCTTCAAATTTTAAAAACTAATCGATGATATATCCTATTAGCTCGCAAGATTAATAGCCGGTTTGAATTCTTTCCACTAATTGCTTTGCCGTTGGAATAAATCCATCTTTATAAAACGGATCTGTTGCAAAACGATAAGCTTGGTGACCTGAAAACATCAGTTGATTTTCAGTTTCATCGCTATGGCTAATAGCTTGCAAGGTTTTTTGAATACAAAAAGATCGAGGGTCAGCTTTTTTACCGGTTGTTCCATGTTCATTTTGCGCCCAATTGCTGAATTTACATTGAGACAAACAACCCATACAATTGATTTGATCCATCAAAATTTCATTTTCTTCATCTGGAGTCACAAATATCAATGTAGAATCAGGAGTACGCATAGCCTGCGTAAATCCAGCATTTACCCATTCTTGAACGTGAATCTTATCTGTTGCTGTTAGATAAACTGCGCGTCCTCTAGCTCCTACAGCAAAAGATTCCACATGATCCCCCATTGGGGCACTTGAGTAAGCTACTTGGCGATTTGATCTATCATCTAAATTCTGAATAAAATTATTGCGAACTGCTGATGAATAAAAACCTGTTGGACTAAAACGATTAAGAGCAATATCGCCTTCTTTCAACGTTAACAGTCTTTTTTTCCACTTATCAGAAATAGGACTTTCTTGCGTTAATAAAGGGCGTGTACCAAATTGAAAAGCAATTGTACCTAGATCAGGGTTATCAAGCCAATCAGCCCATTCGGACAACCACCACACACCACCTGCCATAATAACAGGCGTTGTGTCTGGAATTCCACACTCACGCATAACAGCTCTTAACATTTTAACACGTTCATAAGGTGGAAGTGGCTTTAGAGGATCTTCACTGTTCGATAAACCGTTATGTCCACCTGCAAGCCAAGGATCTTCATACACAACACCACCTAAAAATTCTGCGAATTTGTTGTAGGCTCTTTTCCATAAAATATTGAACGCACGACCTGAAGATACAATAGGAAAATAATATTTTTTATATTGGACACATATTTCAGCTAATTTGTAGGGCATACCAGCGCCACACGTAACACCATTAACAAGGGGGGAAACTTGTTCCAAAACACCGTGAAGAATAGGCTCCACAGCTCCCATTTCCCACAAGACGTTCATGTTAATTAAACCATTACCATTTGACATTTCATAGGCAATTTTTGCTTGAGCGATTCCACCGCTAATAGCGCTAGCTATTAATTCATCATGACGTTCGCGACGTGTTTTGCCTTTATAAATTGTTGTGATTAAATTACCTTCATCGTCATATGAATCTGCATTCACAGCTGAAAATGTACCTAATCCATTACCATTAGCCCAAGAACCAGAGCTTTGGCCATTAGAAACGGCAATTCCTTTTCCACCTTCAATAATAGGTAGAATTTCTTTTCCAGAAAGAGTAATGGAATTTAACTTAAACATACAAATTTACAATTTTGTTAGATTATCCAATTGGAATATATAATACCTGTGATTACACGATAAAACAAGACTAGGAATATACTTTTTTTAAAAATCTTGTTTAATAAACTATTTTTCAAGTCATTTACTTATTTGTAAACGTGAAAACACAAGATATTGATGAGAGCTTATTATCTCTATAAAATGATCCAATTTATATGGAGATTTCTTATAAATGGTTGAAATGATTACAAAAAATCATTTTCCTATCCTAAAACAAACTCTTTATTATTTTTAATAAATAAATAAGATTGTGGAGATTCACCGTGGATAAAATAGACCTCATTATTCTCAAAAACATACAAAAAGAAGGCCGAATAACCAATGTTGAACTTGCAAAAAAAGCAGGTATTTCTGCACCTCCTTGCTTAAGGCGGCTGCATAATCTGGAAAACAGTGGGATTATCGTAGGTTACAATTCTGAAATAGACCCCAAAGCATTGGGTTTTTCTTTGCTTTCTTTTTGTGAAGTGAAACTTAATTCTCAAAATCAGACAACTGTACAAGAATTTGAAAGCAAGATTAAAAAATTACACTACGTAAGGGAAAGCTATATCGTAACTGGTGAAGCCGATTTTTTATTAAAAATTATTGCGAACGATTTTGCGACTTACCAAGCTTTTTTATATAATGAATTATCATCGATACCAGAAGTTTGCCAAATTAAAACATTAATGGTTATAAAAACTTCTAAAAAAGAACCTCTTATTCCCTTTAATTATCCGTTAAAAAAAGATCAACCAGGACAATCTGAAGCTGTAAGAGCTTTATAGAGTGCGTTAGCTTTAGTTATTGTTTCTTCAAACTCATCTCTGGGTGAGGAATCTGATACAATTCCTCCACCCACGTTAAACGATATGACGTTATGATCTAACACTAATGTGCGAATCATAATGCTTGTATCCATGGCACCGTTTAAACTGATAAATCCTGCAGAACCGCAATAGGGTCCGCGTGGACACGCTTCTAGTTCAGAAATAATTTGCATGGCTCGCACTTTTGGCGCTCCTGTGATGGACCCTCCTGGAAAAGTGCATATGATAACATCCATACAGTTTTTATCGTCTTGCAATTCTCCTTCAATAACAGATACAAGGTGATGCAGTGTTTCAAAAGTTTCAAGGTTACATACATAGGGTGTTTTAACGGTAAAAGGTTTACAAACTCGCGATAAATCGTTTCTCATCAGATCTACAATCATCATGTTTTCAGCCTTATCTTTGATAGAGCATCGCAATTCGTTTTGTATTTTTTGGTCTAATACCTGATCTTTGTGTCTTTTTCTCGTTCCCTTAATAGGTCTTGTTTGCACTTGACGTTGGTCCGATACAGAAATAAAACGTTCAGGTGATGAAGATAATAGTGCTGAAGAATAATGTGGATCCTTTACCCAGTTATAAAAACATGAAAATGGTGCTGGATTAATGGATCTTAAACGTTGATATAAATCAAAAAGATTAATTGTTTTATCTATCTCAGCATAAAAACGTCTGGTAATGTTGGCCTGAAAAATATCGCCTGCATAAATATAGTCAATTGTCTTTTGGATAATTTCTTCATATTGATTTTGATCAAAATCTTTATTCAAAATATCTACGGGCGCATTTATGATGGATTCAGACATATCATCTGCATTTTTTTTTGCATTCGCCAGTAAACAGGACAGTTTCGTTTTAATTTCTTCTAAATCAAGATCACAACTTACTAAAATCCAAGCCTTCTTTTTGACATGATCAATGGACAGCATGGTTTTATAAAAACACAACCTCAAATCATCAATAGTATGAGGTGGGACACAATCATCCTTGGCATAAGGAACTTCTTCAAGATAGTGCAACATTTCATATCCAAAATAACCAGCAAGTCCGCATTGCAAAGGTGGCAATTCTCTCACTGATGTGTATTTTGGCAAGGCGTCCAGATATGCTTTTATATAATCAAATGGGTTTTCAAAAATTTCTTTTTCATCATGAAAACATTGTTGGTTTGACACATAAATAAGACTTGTAGGGTTAAAACATATATAACTGTAACGACCCTCTGCTCCAAAGTTTCTGTTGTCTGCGTTAGAGTCTAAAAAAATAAAGTTATCAGGAAATGCTTCGTAAAATGCTTTTGCATAACATATTGCCGGTAAATAAATAATCTCGCTGTACTTAACAATCATCTCTCAATTCCCATGCCTATTCATTGAATATGAATATAATTTAAACTTCGGGGTTTTCATTCAAGTTTAAATTATGTATATTAAAGATTGTTACACGTTACGCATCTATTTATCAAGAAAACCTAGTAGATACGTTCATATTAAAATTTAAGAGAAACGATAATGAATTTTACATCTTTGATTCACCCTGATGGTTGGAAATTTTTTGGTCTTAGCACCATACTCACTTTATTTTTGTACACAATCAATGCAACTATCGGTCATTTGGGACTGGTCATCACATGTTGGATTTTTTACTTCTTTAGAAATCCAAAAAGAATGACACCCATTCGTTCTGGACTTGTCATAAGTCCTGCCGATGGCAAAATTGTGGGTATCAAAGAAATGCTTCCACCTGAAGAATTTGATATGCCTCAAGTTCCCCATTACAGAGTAAGCATATTTTTAAACGTGTTTGACGTGCACATTAATCGGATACCAATGAGCGGAACAGTAAAACACATTTTGTATACACCGGGTCGTTTTATCAATGCATCACTCGATAAAGCAAGTGACTTTAACGAAAGGAATACCATTGTACTATCGTCCTCACATGGTGACATTGCTTTCACACAAATTGCAGGCCTTATTGCTCGAAGAATTCGTTGCGATATTTCAGACGGTGACGAAGTTGAAATTGGTTTACAATATGGATTAATCCGTTTCGGAAGTCGAATGGATGTATATTTCCCCAAAACTGCTTCTCTTTTGGTATCTGTGGGTCAAAAAATGATTGCTGGTGAAACAGTTCTTGCAGATTTTGATTCAAACGAACCAGACCGCGAAGCCATTTGCGTAGAGGCGTTTTAAAATGCCAAAAGATATTGATTTAAAAAGTAAAAAGAAAATTTTCAGACCATTATTTAATAATAAATCTAAAAATATACTTTTAAAAAATAATAAAAAACCTTTTTCTTTTATTTCAATACTACCGAATATGACCACACTATTTGCGATGTGTTGTGGTCTAACAGCCATTCGTTTCGCACTATTGGGTATGTGGAAATACAGCATATTGTGTATTATGCTTTCTGCAATTCTTGATGCCATGGATGGACGGCTAGCCCGATATCTTAAAATGTCTTCTCGATTTGGGGCTGAATTAGATTCTTTCTCCGACTTTTTAAGTTTTGGAGTAGCCCCTTCTCTGATCATTTATATTAAGTACCTGAAACCATGGGGGGAAATTGGATGGGTTATTTCTGTCTTTTTCACCATGTGCATGGCATTACGACTAGCCCGATTTAATGTAATGAGCTTAGACGAATCGCAACCTGTTTGGAAATCATTTTTCTTTACAGGTGTACCTGCTCCTCTTGGTGGATTTTTAGCGATATATCCTATCATCCTTTCATATACCTTTGATGAATCCATCATATCTCCTGTCATTGCTGCTTTCTTTTTAAGTTTGACAGGATCTTTAATGGTTAGCCAAATTCCAACTTTCTCCTTAAAAAAACTAACTTTTAAACCTTCTGTCGTTTTACCTTTTATTTTATTCTCATTTATTACCGTAGGATTACTATTTAGCTACCCGTGGCAAACTTTATCTGCTGTAGGAATTATATATTTATTGTCTATTCCCTTTAGTATGCGCAAATTCAAAAAGTTAGAACAACAAGATCTTCAGACATCTTAAAAATTTTAGTCATATCAATTATTCTTTTAAACAAATACCTTTTTTGAGATAATTATCTTATGGGTTATTATTGTTAAAGCTTTCTATGAAAAAAATTAATGTTGAACAACTTCAATTTTTATTAGAAAAAAATCAAGCTATTTTGATTGATGTCAGAGAATTATTTGAATATAAATTCGAATGTATCGATGGATCATGCCATATCCCTCTTCACGATATATCCGCAGACAAAATTCCGACCTCTTCTAAACCAATTATCATTCACTGCCAATCTGGAAAACGCAGTGAACAAGCATGCCAAATATTAATAAAACAAAATCCCAATCTTGATCTCTATTCTTTAGATGGTGGTATTGTTGCTTGGAAGGATCAGGGTCTGAATATAAAAAATTGCAGTAAGAAAATGTTTTCTCTTAACCAACAAACCCAAATTGTAGCAGGATTTTTCACATTAACGGGGACACTGTTAGGAACATTTATACATCCCCATTTTTATATCATACCTGGATTTGTGGGTTGTGGTCTTATTTTTGCAGGAATAACAGGCTGGTGTGGAACAACATACATTCTAGCAAAAATGCCATGGAATAATTAAATGATCGTAAGATATTGCGGCCTCTTGATTATGGGCAATTATTAAAATTTCTAGTGTTTGCAATACTAGGTATGATGATAGGCATGTTTCTACATCAAAAAATTCATGTACCAAAACTAAAAACTATTTTCGGATGGTTTATATTTATCGTAGCCTCTATCATTATGCTCAAAGAATTCATTGTTTAAAACTGCAAATTTAGAAACATTTCAAACACTACAAATAAACGGTTCTCAATATATTAAAACACTCATTGATAGAATGTTAAGAAAACTGTTGTAATATAATAAGAAAATAAAAGTTTGAGGATCTATGGAACTATTTCTAAACCAATCAGGAATGCCCGTTATTTTTGCTATTCTTATGGGAATTGCAATTTTGGCCTATGTTATTTTAGATGGTTACGATTTAGGTTGTGGATTACTTACTTTCTTTGCCGATAAGTCAGAAAAACATACGATTATGCGAACCATTGCACCCTTTTGGGATGCGAATGAAACTTGGCTAGTCCTTGGTGTTGGGCTTTTATTAGTGGCGTTTCCTCACGCACACGGTATTATTCTATCCAATTTATATTTACCCATATTTTTCATGCTGATAGGTTTAGTTCTAAGAGGTGTGGCCTTTGACTTCAGACTTAAAGGAGATCCTGAATACAATACCCTTTGGGAGAAAGTTTTTGGTTGTGGATCCCTGCTTACAGTCATGTCACAAGGCTATATCTTAGGCTCCTATATTCTAGGCTTTAAATTCACATCTTATAGTATTTTTTTCAGTTTACTCACGGGATGCTTTTTAAGTATGGGATATGTCCTATTAGGATCTTGTTGGTTAATTATGAAAACAGAAGGTCCTTTACAAAATAAAAGCTATTCCTGGGCCTTAAAAAGTTTATGGATTACAGGCTTAGGACTTGCCTCCATATCGTTATTCACACCTTGGTTCAGCAATAGAATATTTGAAAAATGGTTTCAATTTCCCAATATTATCTATCTATCACCACTACCTGTACTCAGTTTAATAATCTTTATTTTTGTGCATTATAAAATTCTTCAACTCAAAAAACACGGGTCCAAAACATGCGGTTCGCCCTTTATAGGTTCAGCCCTATTATTTATTACAGCATTTTTAGGCCTTGCTTATAGTTTTTTCCCTTACCTTATTCCAGAATCAATGACTATCTGGCAAGCAGCAAGCGACATAAAATCACTACAAGTTATTCTTTGGGGTGCACTAGCGATATTACCCTTTATCTTTGGATATACTATATATGTCTATCGCATATTTTGGGGGAAAATCACGTCTGAATAGATTTTGGTGAAAGATAATAAATAATCTTTACTTTTGTTTAGATTAATATCTGCGTGTGGAAAAAAACACCATATTTTTTTAAATGAGGTATTTTTTTGTTCATCTATGAAATTTTGAAGATGAACCTTACTCTGTGTTTTTTATTTTTTATTCACTTTGATATGCTCTCATTATTATCCAACACACCGAAACAAACACGTTGCCTTTGTTGTTTATATAATAAAATAGTCTCATTCAATTGTTCTTCGTATAACTTTAAACGTTTTTCATCTATCACAGCATCAAGATATTCAGCAGGTTGCCCCTCACACATGTTAGGGTGAACTACCAGAGTCGACATTATTATTGGTTATCTAATTCAGACATTTTTTTTATTAAATCAGGATTTTCCACTGTTTTAAATTGATCCATTTGTGAAGCATCAGCAACAAAAGGGATCACACATGACAATAATAAGAATCTGCAATTAAATTGCATAATTCATAACCTATATATTTATGAAAGATATGATAAAAAAAGTGATTATATAAATACAAATAATTTTTTTGATGTCTCATAAACATCATATCTTAACAAATTAAGCCTTCCTGAACTTCTTAATCGTTTTGGCACATTTTTTGCATTAATCTTAATAGACCAAGATATCGTGCAATTTACATGTCATATAATGCTGCTTCCCCTTTACAAAGTTCACTACCCCTTCAATTGATGGGTAAAAAATATATTTCTGAAGATCAAAAACAAGAAAGTTTAAAAAAAACGGCTATTGAATTTGAAGAAATGTATCTCAAGCATTTTTTTAAACATATTATTCCCAAAGATCGTGAAAAATCCTTTTCAGATAAATCTCAAAGTGAAGACATGTATAAATCACTCTGGATTGACTTCATAGCAAAACATGTCGCAGAAAATGGGGGTATTGGAGTTGCAAAGTTTGTATTAAAACAACTGAAGAAAAACCAACAAAATGGACATGACTATGACATCACCGTTTGAAATTCAAAATTTTGGTCAAAACACTAAACGATCATTTCAAGAATGGCTCATCGAATACGAAGTCACTATTGAAAAACTTACCCATATTATGAATACAGAAAACAAACATATTGCTCAATTGGATTCTATTCGATCATTATATGCCGACCAGGTCGACTTAAAATCTAAAAAAATAGAATTGTTTAACTATTTTGAAATAATGTGTGAAGAATTCGTACAATCACCACATTGGAAGAAAGATTTTCCACAATATTATGAAAAATGGAAAATATTGCATGATCGGTTTTCAAAAACTTTGCAAGAAAATGCCTTTCATCTGGATATGGCAGAAACACTTAACATGGAAATTCTGGAACTGTTCACTAAAGCATCTCAATCTTTACAACCTCATAAGTATAATAATAAAGGATCACGTAAACCTTCCTATACCTCCTCTGCACTCTCCACTTTTCATCAATCCATATAGAAAGATAAAAAATGGCTGTACAACTGTATTCATCGGGTAGTTCAGTACTCAAATCAGCACTTCAAGCAGGACATACCAAAGCTGAAACTGCAAGGCTTAATCTTTCTGGCATGAAATCTGAAGGATACGTTGCGCGCGAAGCACGTGAATCTTCCATTGATGTAAACGGTGTTACAGGTGTGGAGATCAGACAAAGAGTCAGTGAATCACTAATGGGAAGGATACGCTCGCAAAATAATAAAGTTGCCGCAAGCAAAGTGAATGACCAATATAGCCAGAAAATGTCTAATCTGTTTGGAAAAAAGGGATCAAAAGACACACTAGCTCACTCAGGACGCGAAATTTTTGATATTTCTAAGTTACTCTCGACATCTCCACAAGATACATCTCTGAAAGTAAAACTGATTAATAGTTTTCAAAAACATATTTCTAAAATGAATACACAAGCACAAAACATACAATCCCTTCGACAAGAAACAGAAATGGACACAAGAGAAGCTATTGATCAAATCAATACGTTACTCACAGAAATTGCAGAACATAATAAAAATATTTCAACACATAATTACAAAGGAGATAATAGTTCTCTTGATTATATCGACAAAAGACGTGTTGCTTTACAAAAATTATCTAGTTTTATCGCCATAGATGAATCAGCCTTTAACATAATGGATCGTCATAATCTAGAAGTCAAAGATATCAACGGAAATTCATTAGTTCAAAATGATAGACATGCATCTTTTTCGATGAATAAAACATATTTCTTTCATGCTCAAACCCAAGGAGGAAATATATTTTACAAATCACTTTCTGGACGAGAAATTAATTATAGTGATGAACTTCAAAAAGTTGATCAAGAAGGTGCTCTAAAACGACTCACTGATTTGAGAGATCAAATATTACCTAAAATGCAGCAGCAATTAGATAGCTATGCATCAAGCTTTATGGATCAATTCAATGCCCAACATAACAAAGGAATTGGATTATCTTTATCCGATAAGTTATTCAGTTCAACGACTATTCCAGATTATAATTCTGAAACTGGAGTTGCAACTCTTAGTAGAGAAAGCATTCTTTCCGGACAAGGGACTTTACGTTTAAATATACTCGATCAAAACTCAAAACAACTTAAAGGATTTCTAGATATAGAACTCACGGACAATATGTCAATAGGTGGAATAATCAACCAAATAAATTCTTCAAAATTTGCCACAGATTTTGGTGTTACGGCTGAAATGAATAGCGATGGCCAATTTGTGTTACAAACAACATATCCTAATGGAGGATTATCTCTATCATCCGGGCAAACAGGCATTGAACCCCTCATCACTTCTGGTGAAATTTTTAATTCCTCAAAAAACTATGGTGTTTCTCATTTTTTTGGATTTAATAATTTATTTGAATCTTCCAAATATTCCTTAGGTCAAAATACCGATGGTATTTCAGAAAGTATTACGTTAAAAAATGATATTAGAAACGATTATCAAAAACTTGCTTGTGGCCATTTAACACCAAATACAGGAATCAATAGCATTGCACTAGAAATTGGAGATTTAAGAAACCTTGAAGTTATGTCATCTTTATTTTCTGCGAACATTGAATTTAAATCAAACTCTTTGATTTCAAGAGAAGTTACAACACTTGAACACTATAGTGAATCTTCTATCACATTTGCTGTTTCTTTTCAGGTTGAAGCAACCAATTCTTTAAAAAAAGAAGAATTCTTGATGGAGGGACTTTCTTGTCAAGCCAAAGATATTTCTGGTGTTGATCAACAAAAAGAATTACAAAACCTTGTAGAAATCACAACACATATCACTTACTTAATCAAAGCTATGAAGTTACTGAATGACATGTATAAACTCATTATAGAATTATAGAAATAAGGATACATCATGCCTATTGATTATATAAACTCATCTTCATCATCACTGTTTAGCTCAACCAGACAGATTGATCTAAAAAATGAAAAAAGTATGGTTAATGAACAACAAAAACAATCACAGATACTTTCTACAGATAAAGGTTCTCATTCTTATGCCGACACTCTCGATCCTGGTGAATATATTCATACCGAAATAAATATTGATACACTTCAAATCCTTAAACGAGGTTCTGATGTTTTAAAAAGTCGTTTCACATTTATGCAACAACAAACAACCCAAGCCAAAGAAGTGGCTGAAAAATTAAAAACAGCAATTATGCAATACAGTTCGTTTGATGGCGCTGCTAACTTAAGAGTATTTAGTAATACTGTCAATGGATGCTTAGGTGAATTAACACGTGTATTAAATGTAGGTGATGGTAGATTTTCTACATTTGCTGGGCCAGCATTGGATAGAAAATCAGTTGTAGACCTCACAACTTTACCACTTATAGATACGAATTCGCCCATATCCACAGACTACTTCCAAGGAAACACATCATCTCTAGAGATCGACATTCATTCCTATGAAATTAATGTTTATCCGGCAAATGGTGCCGATCCCTTTTTTGAAAAAATCATACACGCTTGCAGACTTGCGCAAGTATTTTCAAGTGGTGAAACTATTGATGACAAAAGAGAAATTTTAAACAAATGTCAAAATTTAGTCGATTCTGCTTTAAATTTTGAGTATCTGAGCATCACACAAAAAATTGGAGATGAAATTACAAAAGTCAACGAACTAGACAACATACTTATTGATGCAGAATTTACTGAACAATCAAAATTAGAAACGATAAACAACCAAGACAAGTTGATAGCAATGATACGTTATCAAGAACTTGAATCATCACGCGTCATTCTCAACAACCTTATGATGCAAACAGCACGCATGGATAGAGAATTTGCAGATACTATCAGTCGAATGTAGAATAAGTTTTATGGATGGCGAATAGTTGTCAATCTGTTGAAAAGTTATAACCAGAACCTATAAAAAGCATATCATCTTCACTTGTATTAAGATTAATAATATTTTGTACAATGCTGTATATTCTATTATAATATTCATCCCCGGAACATGCACCTGATATACGTATAACTTTGCCAACTTTTCTAAAAATATTTGTCCGCATCCAACTCAGACCATTGATTTCAACATCTATTGTTGGCCCATGAATATTTTGTGTAAAATGATAATAACCATCACATTCAACAATGATAACTCTTTTAGTTATTTTATGAGTCAAATAAAAATCAATTTCACAGCCTAAATCTGGGTGACGATAATTTCTTTTAATATCATAGTCTTTAGATAGTTTTTGAATTTCTTTATCAACAAGATTCTCGAATCCTGAAGCAGATGTTGATGACTTATATTTTTGATACGGTTTTACCCCCAACATCAACTTTTGTTGGAATTTTAAAAAAGGGGATGGCATGTGAAATGACCAGTCCAACAAATTATTTAAGGTAATGCCTTTTGCTTCTGTTTGACATATTAAATCATTCAATAAAGAAACATACAAATTGGTTGAGTTAATAACGGATGTTCTTAAAGGAAATAGATCGAAAAAATCTTTTTTTCGTCTAGCAGAACAATATACTTGATATAAACCTTCTAGTTTTATGATGGAAGCATCGCAAGGGAATTCTCTATTTTCTTGATCAAACTCTTTTCTGATCTTAGTATATTCTGACCCTTTCATCATGTTATAAGCCATAATAGTAGAGGTCAAAATTTCGATTTTTTGTCTATCTTCGTCTTGAGATTGTATTGTAATATTTTGATTATTGATGATCTGCCCTAAATGTTTATGAAATTCAAAACCTACATGTTGAAATTGACAAACATTTCTGCAACCTGGCGCATACTGACAAGATAACATAGCAAAAAATAAACGCGTATAATCTAAATCGGATACAGAGTCACCCGCCCAAAAACAATATTCTAACGCATCAAATAAATAGTGATTCGAAAAATCACATTCAGAAAGAGCTACTGCACATGCAACGCTATTTTGAAAATCCTTTAAATTATACCTATCCGTTACAAGATTGCTATAGATCATAGACGAAACTTGTTCCAGTCTTCGTTTTGAACCTTCACCCAAAGGAATAATATGCTTTTTTTCTTGTTTGTATGTGGCGTATGTAGAATGAAACGCTTTTACAAATACTAACTGATCCCTTGCAGAATGTGTGGCAACTGGTGCCTCGATCCAACCTCTATTTTTATGATTCATCAAACTATCTGTATCTGCATAATTTTGTAAGTTTGCGGAATAAAGAATCGTTGAATTCCATAAGAGTGCTATCAAAATACAAATTTTTTTCAAACTTTTCATACTATCTTCTTCAAAATAAAATTAATATTACATTCCTGCAATTCGTTTTATGGTATTTTTATTTGTATCATTAATACTATTAGAATCTAGTAATTTCCGTATAGCGTTATTGAAATGGTTAAATATAGTTATCAATTGGTTAGAAGTTAGTTTTGTCATGTCCTTTTTTAAAACATATTTATGAGATCCACTTGGATTTTTTTCATTAAATCCAAACCACTCATTCACACTAATCAAACTTTCGCCTTCTTTTGCATTCCTACCCTTATACACTAAATCTATCAATTTCTTCATATTTTCGAAAGTGATACCAGGCTGAATAGGTTGGGAAACAATAGTATTATTATGCATAGCATTTTGATGTGGCTGCCAATAAATAATATAAGAAAACGGCGTAGGATCTACATAAACCTTGTAGTAAGTCAATTGAACAGAAGGACTACCTATATTAATTAATGCCCAAATATCTTGCATAGGATGCAAAGCCATATAACGCATAATCTGTGCTGTTTTACGTTTTAATGAAGCATTACTTCCTTGAGAATTCAGTAGTTTTTGGAATGTAGAATAATAATCTGAAGCAAATCTACTCACAAGTTTGTTTGCGTCTCCTGTTTTATATTTTGATTCAGTTAAGATAAGTCTTGTCGGCTGGTCTGTATCTTGGGGGATGTAGGCGCCATCATATGTTCCATGATGTTCGTCTTCGTTCTTGACAGATAACTTGCATTTAATATTTTCACCAATCAAGCACAATGTAACGGCTAATTCACCTAAAATGCCTTTCTCTGAATTTCTATCATAATTCAGTAATTTCAAACCATCTCTTTCCAAATGATTTTCTGTTGCTTGAATTGTATGATTTCTAAGTTGCATAAAAGACGTATTATACGCAGATCTTCTGATCACACATTTTGCTACAAATTCATCTGGAATAAGATGGTCCATTGTTGAAGAATAAGTATTTTGAAAAGCCATATCATAAAAATAAACTGGCGCACCCCAAATATACAATTCACCTTTTTTCTCAACTATATACCTGTGTTTGTGAGCACTTTTACTTTCCATGCTATCATCATAATATATGGAACTCGGGTAAGTCACAGGATCTGGTAATAGTGTATGGGTATGTATGAAAGAGCTTGACAAAAGTGTACCTACAAATTCATTGTCATCAAGTATAACTTCACCATTAGATTTAACAGATAAAATTGAATGCTGCTGATTTCGACCAGAAGTCCTAACTGAATACCAGACATCTTCTGCTAAATTATAATAATAGCTAATCCTTAAAAACTGTTTTTGAATAGTGTCAAACTCTACAACACGTATACCCTTTATATTGCAATTTTTAAATGTAAAAACATCTACATCTGTGACACAAGAAAATAGATCATTGGATAAAATTTTTAAGAAAAAAGATAAAAAAACAACATTACGAAATTTCATACTATTATCCTTGTTTTATAATGGTAAATTACATTATTTTAATATTTCAAAGTCTATATACAATATCTCTTTAAACACAAGATAATCAAGATTATTTATCTTTCATGAAATAATCTTTTATTATTTGAATTGACAGATTAAATCCGATATAATGCAAAAAAGGTAATTCATTTTTTATAAATATCTACATGAAAAAACATAGTTTGTATGATCTGAAAAAAAAATGCGCTAATCGCAATAAAATACCCTCTGGGCAGCGGATCAAACAGATGTTTAAACCCTTCTTGTATATTTTATTAACTTATTCAATTGTAAAGCTATTATGGAAATAAATTACACTCATTCAGGTCAACTTTTACCTTTCATGCTAGATGAAGGTATTGCACGGGGACGAATTGTAAGGATTACAGATTCATCTTTTTCAAAAGAACAACTAGAAACTTATCCTGCCATTGTCTTAACTTATCTTGGCCAACTGATTTGTCTTGGTGCGTCATTAATGGGTGATATTAAAGATAGTGGGTCAATGACCCTTCAAATTACTGGGGGCAAATATATCTCTTTAATCGTTGCAGAAATTAACCAAGATGGCACATTTAGAAGCTGTGCTAGAATTTCTGAAGAAAATTTAAAAAAATTAGATCAAATAGCTTTCTCTTTTCAAGAACTTTTTGAAGGAGGGCAATTTGTCCTGACGTCTAAGTTAAAAGATTTTAACGAAGAACACCAAGCGATTATAGAAATACACGGAGAAACCTTAGAATCGTGCCTGCAACATTACTTTGTGCAATCGTGTCAAATACCAACCATCATCAAAGTGATTTCTAAAATTGATCCTAAGTCTCTTCACAAAGACTATATTTCAAGCATGCTTTTCATACAAAAACTGCCCCATAAAGAAAACCATAACTTGAATCTAGATGCTAACGATTTATGGAATACTTACAAAATTTTTATTGATACTCTTCTTCCAGAAGAAATGCTCGATACACAAATTTCAGATACGTCCATTCTTTATCACTTGTTCAATCAACATGTTGTGCACGTCTTCCCTGAAAAAAAAATTCAAATGCGATGCAACTGTTCCCAAGAAAGAATAGAGCAAATCATTTTAAATCTTGAAAAAAATATCATGAAGGATGAACCTGAAAAAAAATCTTTATCTATAGATTGTAATTTTTGTCAAAAAAAATATACCGTGGATCTTCAAAAACTGTTTCATCAAAAATTAAATTAAGAAGCCAAACTACTTTCGTGAAGGATTTCTTCTTTTTGAATAGGATCTCTTAAGACATAACCACGCCCCCAAACGGTTTCGATACAACTATCATCACCTAGAGCTTCGCTGATTTTACGCCGCAGCTTACAAATAAACACGTCTATAATTTTTAATTCAGGTTCGTCCATCCCACCATACAAATGATTCAAAAACATTTCTTTGGTAAGTGTTGTGCCTTTTCTTAGAGATAATAATTCTAAAATGGCATATTCTTTACCTGTCAAATTAATGGTTTCATCGCCAACACTTGCTGTTCTATTTTGTAAATTAACAGTCAATTTACCTGTGCGAATAGTTGAATCTCCGTGTCCACGTGAACGCCTAACAATAGCATGCATTCTTGCCAACAACTCTACTTTATTAAATGGCTTTGTTAAATAATCGTCGGCACCAAAACCAAGACCTTTAACTTTATCATCTGTATCGTTAAGTCCCGATAACACAAGAACAGGAGTCTTAACCTGAGCTGCGCGTAACCTTCTTAAAACTTCAAACCCATCAATATCAGGCAACATCAAATCAAGAATAATAATGTCATATTCATAGAGTTTTCCAATACCTAATCCATCTTCACCAAGGTCTGTGGTATCTACAATGAAACCTTCAGAAACAAGGATATTTTCAATGCTTTTTGATGTTGTTGAATCGTCTTCGATAAGCAAAATACGCACGTTAAGCTCCTTAATTGCATTTAAATATAATTTTATGAAAATTTAAAATTAATTTTCTGATCTATAAATTAATGTTAGCGAAAACTTTATTAACAGATCATTAAAAAAATACGAAATATCGCATCATTAAAAATCATTCACACAACTATTTGGAAAATTTAATACAAAATTAATTAAAAAAATGTGCAAAATATTTATTTTTTTTTAACTTTTAATAATTAAATTGTTGATGTATATAGAAGCATAAAAATATGAAATCAATAGAATTTACTTTAAAAAAGAAGTCATCTAACAAGCTCTTTAAAAAAGAGCTTGTTAGATTACTATATTCTATTAAAAATATTTCAAAAAAAATATTGCATCCCATATTACATTTAGCATGTATTTTTATTTTTTTCATTTTTTCAGATAGTTATATCTTAGCAACAGACACACCACAAAATACATCTGCACTAACAGAAAACTCTGTAACATTTTCAGCAGCAACAGTTGAACCATCTGCTCCCAGCACAATGGAATCTATTAATGAAGACGTTTTAGAATTAAAACGGAGAATGGATGAAGCAGATCAAGTTATTACTTCTCAGAAAAAAACCATCGAATCTCTTAATACCAATATCATTACTATTAATTCCAATATCGACTCTCTCAAAGTTTTAAAACAAACGTCCACCACACAACCACAACAAAACTCCATTACACCTTCACAACAACCCGGGTTCTGTCCATGCATGCAACAACAACAAGCATTACAGCATCCTCTCTCTCCACCACGTCAATCATCCATTTATCCTCTTGAGGATGGAAATTATCCTTACAATGATTATGCTGTAAATCCAAACAATTCATATCCTAATGCAACAAATTCTGCTCCTTCTTATCAAAACAACCATCCCAATTCGACGAACAACATTGTATCAAATCCGTCCATAAATTCGGCATCTGCGACTTCAATCGAAGTCAATAACAATAATACTGACTTTATAAATTCAAATCCAAACAGCCAATATCAAGCAGCAAACACCGACTATAATCAATCTCTAAGCCCTCCACCACCAACCGTCCCCAACACGAATACTTATCCAAATGGGCAATCTGGATTTGGAGCAAACTATGCCCCTCCTCCCCCTACTATAACAAATATTGGTGATGTAACACCTGTTGATAATTCAGCACCTAATGCTCAAATCTCTGCATCACAAAATCTTGCTGTTCCTGCTGAGACTCCTCCTCTTCCCACAGTAACTACGTCTATCGCTCCTATTGCCCCCGCAGTTGCAGTAACGGCAGCTTCACAAACGACATCGTCTGTTGTTGGCAATCTTATTGGTGGATTATTCAGTGGAGGAACAACACCAGAAACAACAAGTACAAATTCAGCAAATACCTCGACCAATACACCTCCTTCTACTGCTACACCTGTTCCAGCAAAAAGCTCTTCATCGGCCAGCAGTTTAGTTGGTTCTTTAGTGAGCGGATTATTGGGCGGATAGAAGATATAGCTGTATTTCAATCAATAATATTGAAAGTGACATGGGTATCGAAATTTACGACCGCATATTGTACATTAATTTTTCATGATTGACTCAAAAATAAGAATAGATCATACTATTGTTATAAAAATTTTTATTTTAGTATTTTCAAAATGATCGACATCTATGCATTTTATCAATTCATCCAAATCAACGACTGTCAAAAAATAAAAGACAGCTTTCAAAATAAAGCAGATGAATTAGGTCTAAAAGGCATCTTCCTGGTTGCTCCAGAAGGAATTAACGCAACAGTGTCTGGATCATCAGATAATATGAAGAATTTCATACAATTCATAGCTGAAACGTTAGATATTGAAAAAATTGATTATAAAGTTTCGCATCACTTTGAACATCCATTTCATAGAATGAAAGTGAAAATAAAAAAAGAAATTATCACATTTAAACAAGATCATATCAGACCTGATCAGATTGTGGGTAAATATCTGAATACACAAGAATGGAACGATCTACTTAACGATCCTGACACCATTATTGTCGACACACGCAATGATTATGAATATGAATTGGGCACATTTAAAAATGCTCTGAATCCTAAAACAAAGAAGTTTACAGAATTTGCAAATTACGTCGATACCGATTTAGCTGAATTTAAAGACAAAAAAATCGCAACATTTTGCACAGGTGGTGTTCGTTGTGAAAAAGCAACATCCTTTATGATCGACCGTGGATTTCAAAATGTATATCATCTTAAAGGTGGCATTTTAAAATATTTGGAAGAAGTAGATCCTTCTGAAAATTTGTGGGAAGGCGAATGCTTTGTCTTTGATCAACGCGTTGGTGTGCATGAAAAAGTTGAAGTTTCAGACTGTATCTTGTGCCATGGTTGTAGACACACACTTAAAACATCCGATACTACTTCAGAATTTTATGAACCAGGGGTAAGTTGTCATCATTGTTATGCAGATCTCACACCTGAAAAGATCAAAAGCAGAAGAGATCGACAAAAACAAATTCAACTCGCAGCAAGTAGAAACACACAACATCTTGGTATCCCTCATCAGCATCATAAAAATATTTAATTTAAATGAGTATTTTAAAGCTTAGTTTTTAACTTTTATGAAATTGAGCTTTGACTTCAAATATAAGTCGGGAATTTTAAAATAACTTTGATTTTAGTGTGAAAAATCTGTATAATAGAGAAATATGTTAACTCTCACCGTTTTAGGGTGCAAAAACACTCCAAAGCATACTATACAGGATCTTACATGAACCACCTTACAAACTCCCTTCTTAACACAACATCTACAGAATCATTTTCATCTCTTCTCGAAGAGTTCATGGGCGACAGCGTTTCCCTAGAAGGAAAAATTGTAAAAGGAACAGTTGTATCTATTTACAACAACTATGCAGTTCTTGATGTTGGCATGAAATCAGAAGGTCGCGTACCATTAAAAGAATTAAGCCCAAGAGGAATTGAATCTGATGTTAAGATTGGCGATCAAATCGATGTATATATTGAACGTCTAGAAGATAAAAACGGCGAAGCTGTTTTAAGCGTTGAAAAAGCAAAACGTGAAGCAGCTTGGATGGAACTTGAAACTGCACAAAAAGATGGAACCCTTATTAATGGTATCATCTTTGGAAAAGTTAAAGGTGGTTTTGCTGTTGATCTTAATGGTGCCATTGCTTTCTTACCAGGAAGCCAAGTAGACATTCGCCCTATCCGCGACATCACTCCTTTAATGAATATTACTCAGCCATTTAAACTTTTAAAAATGGATAAGCAACGTAGCAATATCGTTGTTTCACGTCGTGCCGTTCTTGAAGAAACGCGCGCTGAAGCACGTACAGAAATTGTTTCACAACTTGAAGAAAATCAAGTTATGGAAGGTATGGTTAAAAATATTACTGATTACGGTGCCTTTATTGATCTTGGTGGTGTAGACGGTTTATTACACGTAACAGATATCTCTTGGAGAAGAATTAATCACCCAGGTGATGTTCTCAAAGTAGGTGATTCTGTAAAAGTTGTTATTATTCGCTTCAACAAAGAAACACAACGCATTAGCCTTGGCATGAAACAACTTGAAGAAGATCCATGGAAAGGTAAAGAAGACCTTTTCCAAATCGGTTCCAAACTAAAAGGAACGATTACAAGCATTACTGATTACGGTGCTTTCGTTGAACTTCAAGGAAATGTTGAAGGTCTTATCTATGTTACTGAAATGAGCTGGATTAAGAAAAACGTACACCCAAGCAAAATTGTAGAAGTTGGTCAAGAAGTTGATGTTGTGATCTTAGAAGTTGATTCAACAAAACGTCGTATCAGCCTAGGTCTAAAACAATGCACAGAAAACCCATGGAAAGAATTCTTGGATAAGCATCCTATAGGTAGCGTTATCGAAGGATCTATCAAAAATATAACAGAATTTGGTTTGTTTGTAGGTGTGACAGATATGCTCGACGGTATGATTCACCTTTCTGATTTGGCATGGGATTCTAATACAGATGACCTGATCAAACAATTCAGCAAAGGCATGAACATTCAAGTTAAAGTTCTTGACGTTGACCCTGAAAAAGAAAGAATCAGCTTAGGCATTAAACAGCTTACAGAAAACAAATTTGACAAAGCTGATCAAAACTTTAAAAAAGGTGATTCCGTAACAGGTACTGTTTCTATGATTGGCGATAAATTCATCGAAGTATCGCTTGAAGATGGTATTGTTGGTATTATCAAAAAAGCAGACTTGTCACGTGACAGAGACTTACAACGTCCTGATAGATTTGCTGTAGGTGAAAAAGTTGATTCCAAGGTTTTAAGCCTTGATAAATCATCAAACAAAGTAAACCTATCCATTAAAGCTCTTGAAGTTGAAGAAGAAAAGAAAGTTCTTGCAGAATACGGTTCATCCGATAGTGGTGCAAGTCTTGGAGATATTCTTGGAGCAGCAATGAAAAAGAAAAGTGATCAGTAGTTTTATCTCATCTTTTTAAAAGATTGATTTTTACTGCAAAATCTTTAGAATGGGCCTTACAAGGCCCATTTTTTTATTGATATGATATGCTCTTCCCCCCTCAATTTCTAAAATGTATTCCTCTCTTTTTTTTGACACTAATAGCAACACATACTAATTCTATTAACGCAAGTAATTATGGATTTTTTGAAGATTTAGAAAGCCGGAAAAGAATAGATAACCCCTTTGAATTTAAAGATGATAAACCTATTCTTGCAACACAATCTGAATCATATAATGAAGTTCATCAACATCAATGCAAGCCTCCTCTATCTAAGAAATCAAGCTATCACTCTTTTGTATTTGCTCAAGATACAAAGATATATGAAGAAGAAATTATGATTGCTGAATATACGGACAATATCATTCGGGTTGATAGTCAACAAACAGGGGTTGTAGAAAGCATGCTTCAACCAGAAAATAAAAAGAGAAAAAGGCTTTCGATAGTCGCACAGCTCAGTAAATTCTTTTGTTACCCTGAAGTTTAGCTCATCCTATGAAACTTCAACTATCATTAAGGCCTGGCCTATACTGTATAGCCACACCCATTGGAAATCTTAAAGATATAACCATTAGGGCTCTTGAAACACTTCAAAGTGTGGATTACATTTTATGTGAAGACACAAGAGTTACAGCAAAATTAACAAGCCACTATGGCATAAAGAAAAAACTGGTTGTTTATAACGACCATTCATCTGAAGCCGATCGTCAAAGAATTATTTCCGATATATTAGAGGGGTCAAAAATAGGTTTAGTAAGTGATGCAGGAACCCCGCTTATCAATGACCCTGGGGTTAAGTTACTGAGAGAATGCCATAAGAACAATTGCTACATCACAACCCTACCAGGACCCTCTGCTGTTACAGCTGGGCTAATATTATCGGGTTTAGCTAGTCATCAATTTTCATTCCTCGGTTTTTTTGATCCAAAGTCTTATGAGGACCTAAGGTATAGACCAGGAACACTCATTTTTTTTGAATCTCCGCACAGACTTATACAAACATTAGAATTTTTTAAAAAGATTGCTGAAAATAGAATAATATCTGTTGTTCGCGAAATATCTAAAATGTATGAAGATGTTCAATCCGGAAGCGTTGACGCCTTGCTTAACTACTATACAAACAAACCTCCTAAGGGTGAGATTGTTATAGTTCTTGGAGATTTGCCGCAGATAACATTATCTGATGAACACATCAGCAATATCATCGACACATGCCTACAATCTATGTCAGCTAAAGAAACTACAGAATATATCAAACTGATGAACAGAGATCTTTCAAAGAAAAAAATATATAATATGGTGCTGGATGCGCTTCAAAAGCATCCTTCAAAATGACATCAAAAACTAACATTGAATTCTCGACATACTGCAAAGATTCTGGTATTATTTAAAGAAAATGTATATTTTGGAGATACTACAATAGTTCGAAACGTGAATGATATTAACAATATGAAGGACCATAAAAACAATGATGGACCTGCCATTAACGAAGAAATCAAAGCATCAAAAGTTAGGCTTATTGGCCCTGATGGTGAAATGATCGGTATCCTTGACAAAAATGATGCTATACAAAAGGCATATGAATTTGGCCTTGATCTCGTAGAAATTTCTCCTAATGCCGAACCTCCAGTTTGTAAAATTCTAGATAATGGAAAATACAAATACGAATTGCAAAAGAAAAAAAATGAAGCAAAAAAGAAACAAAAAATTGTTGAACTTAAAGAACTTCAAGTAGGACCACTTATCAGTATCAATGATTTTGAAGTTAAAAGAAGAGCAGCTGAAAAGTTTTTAGGTGAAGGAAATAAAGTAAAAGTTGTTATGAGATTTAAAGGACGACAAATGAGTCATCCTGAAATTGGAATGGCAGTTATTGATCGCTTCAAAAACGCACTAGTTGATCACGCAAAAATAGAAACTTCACCAAAATTAGAAGGCAAACAAATTCTAATGATTCTTGGTCCTAAAACCGTCTAAAGGATATAAAATGTATAACGTAATGCTTATAACCCTACTGATCGTTACATCGTTGATGATCATCATCATTCTTCTTCAAAAAAATGATGGAAACAGCTCTGTTCTTGGATCCAGCGGATCAAGTGGAATGTTTTCTGCACGTGGAACAGCTAACTTACTAACACGCATTACATCCGTACTTGCGGCTATCTTTTTGTCTCTTTGTGTTTTAATGATGTGGCATTCAGCACATTATTCTGCAAAGCCAAAAAAACTTTTTGAACAAACAACTGAAAAAGTACAGGCTAAAACTAAAGATCAAGCAAAAAAATAAATCACTGGGGTTTTAAAATTGGATCATTCTCTTTCAACATCTGAATCAAAATTTATATTCATTACAGGAGGCGTAAGCTCTTCTTTAGGAAAAGGGCTATCTGCAGCATCTTTGGGTGCCCTACTTCAATGCAGAGGGTACAGTGTTCGCATTAGAAAATTAGATCCTTATTTAAATATAGATCCTGGGACATTAAGCCCCTATCAACATGGTGAAGTTTTTGTAACCGATGATGGGACAGAAGCGGATCTTGATTTGGGGCATTATGAAAGATTTACAGGCGTTAATGCTAAAGGTTCAGATTATTGCACAACAGGGAAAATATATTCTACCGTTTTATCCAGAGAAAGACGCGGTGATTATTTAGGAGCAACCGTACAAGTTATCCCACACATCACAGATCAGATGAAAACTTTCATTCTAAATGAAACAGACGGCATTGATTTTGTGATTTGTGAAATTGGCGGAACAGTTGGTGACATAGAAGGATTACCCTATCTAGAAACTATTAGACAGCTTAAAAATGATTTAGGTCAAGAACGTGTTATGTTTATTCATTTAACACTCCTTCCCTACGTTTCAACAGCTGGTGAATTAAAAACCAAACCGACTCAACACTCAGTCAAAGAGTTACTAAGATCAGGTATTCAAGCCGATTTACTATTGTGCCGATCCGACAGACCGATACCTCTTGACGCAAAAAAGAAATTAGCGCAGTTTTGCAATGTTCCTCCACAAAGAGTTATTGCTGCACTCGATGCTGATAACATCTACAAAGTTCCAATGCAGTATCATGCAGAAGGGTTTGATGAACAAATCTGCAAATATTTTAGAATTCCCACTGAAAAATTAGATCTATCTGTTTGGGAAGATATTGTCAAAAAAATCGATGCTGATAAAAAATCTATCACCATTGGAATTGTTGGAAAATACGTTCAACTTCCAGATGCTTACAAATCAATTTTTCAAGCACTTCAGCACTCTGGTTTTATTAACAATCTCAACATTGACGTAAAACTTATTGATTCAGAAGATGAAAATAGCTGCATTCAAGAAATAACCCTTTGTGACGGTGTTATTGTAGCTGGAGGATTTGGTTCTCGTGGTATTCAAGGTAAAATTGACGCCATCCAATATTTAAGAGAACAAAAAATTCCAACCTTAGGTATTTGCCTTGGTATGCAGCTAAGCATTATTGAAGCATGCAGAAATCTTTTAGGCATAAAAGATGCATCTAGCACAGAATTCGGACCAACACTAGAACCCGTTATATGCCTGATGACAGAATGGCTTAAAGAAAATAGTGTAGAAACACGAACAGTAAACGAAAATCTCGGTGGAACTATGCGTCTTGGCGCCTATCCCTGTGTAATCAAGCGAGGTACACTTGCTGAAAAAACGTATTGCACAAATACAGTTTCAGAAAGGCATCGCCACAGATACGAAATTAGTTTGAAATATAAAGATAAACTTCAAGAAAAAGGGCTTATATTTTCTGGATTATCTCCTGATGGTCAATTACCTGAAATTCTTGAATACACCAATCATCCATGGTTTATTGCTGTTCAGTTTCATCCTGAATTAAAATCGAAACCATTTGATCCTCATCCCTTATTTGTTGGATTAACCAAAGCAGCTTGCGAACATAAAAAATAAATTTTCTTTATTTATGCAACGATTAGTGTGTTACGGAGTGTGAAAAACAAGAAAAACCTTTTCTTTCACACAAAAGAAGTATAGAATATAAAAATTAGTATATGATTAAATTATTCCATGTGTAAGGTTAAAGTATGGCATTAAAAATTCGTTTAGCTCGCGGTGGTGCAAAAAAGCGCCCATTTTATAAAATTGTAATCGCTGAAGCTACATCCCCACGTGATGGTCGTTTCGTTGAACGCGTAGGTTCTTATAACCCCGTTCTAACTGCAGATCACCCAGAAAGAGTTGTTTTGAACCAAGAGAGAATTCAATACTGGTTAAGTATTGGCGCTCTTCCAACAGACAGAGTTTCTTTATTCTTAACAAAGGCTGGCTTAGTTAAAGATGTTAAAAAATTTAACAATCCTACAAAATCACTACCTAAGAAAAAAGCTCAGGAAAGAATGAAAGCAGAACAATCTTAAGTTTTTTAAGTCTATCTTTTCTACAAGGATATTAGGCACAGTGCTGAATATCCTTTTTTTATTATCAACACTGTATTCATAAATTCTTTGCAATTTCCGTATATGCACTGCCGAATCATTTCTCGTTACAATTATACTTTTAAAACGATGATAGATCATACAACTATAACTCTCACTTTAAATGTGAAAATTTTGGATTCTAAAAATAGCTTTTTTAAAACATTAAAGATCTAAAAATTTTGCGTATAAATATCAAAAAAATCATACTCTCTAAACAAAAAAGGCTCCAAAACTAAAAGTTTCAGAACCTTTCATAACACCATTTTTTATATGTTCACATATAATTTTTAGAAAATTTTTATCCTTTTTTCAATTTTTAATTAGCTGACAGCCAAAACGCCGTTATTGTTGCTAAAATTAGTTATTCCGGCACCACTTGGTAAGAGCAGCCCTTTTTGTGCATCACAACTAAATCCGCCTACTGTTGCAACGTTTGTTGTCGTGACCGTATTATTAGTTACAGCAGGTGTTACAGGTGTGGGTGAACCAGGCGTTGCTACGGCTGCAACGGGCGGAGTAATTAGAGCAGCAGCATTTTGACTACAACCATAGGTTATGCTCCATTTAACGGCACCAGGAACTTTTAAAGATTTACTACTGGCAGCAACCATGTTGCCATTAATATTAACCTTATAAAAGTTGTTTACTCCGTCTTGTCCATAATAATTAATGGTATAGATGTTACATCCTGCAGGAAGTTTTCCAAGAATTTGAGGATCTACCATACATGTTTGTCCATCTACATTGGTCAAACTCATTCCAATGTCTTGTTCTGATTTAGCAATGGGTTTACCTTTTGTATCTACCGTTTTACTATCCGTACCACTCATTTCATTTAAATCACGAGTCATGAAGCTTAGTGCTCCTAATTTTCCGTACTGTCTTCCATATTCCATAGCAACACGAGCAGCTGATAATACGGCGTTTCTTTGATCTTCAGAAATATTACCAGGAGCATAATCTCCTATTAATTTATCGACAGCAACTTTCACAATATTGGGTTGATTAATCATAAGAGATCGCATCAAAATTTCTTGACGAGCACGAGCTGGATTATCCAGCGCTTTCACAACAGAGCCTATCGTTCTCATGTTGTATGGAGAATCAGACATTTCTTCCATTGCATTCAAAACACCTTGTATGGTTTCTTTAAGAATAAAATCTTGAATCTTCGAATTAATAATATATGGTAACATTTTGTTTAACCCGATTTTTTGATCAAACGTTCCAGAGTCTGATAAAGTCATAGGTATTGGTGCTGCAGGCATTAATCCTGTTGAACCATCTGCTATGCCTCCTGTTGGTACCATACCAGGAGCAACAGAAACCCCAGAATATCCTCCTGTTGAAATATTGACAGGAGCTATTCCATCCATTGATATTGAAGGGCTAATCCCTCCTGCGGTTATAACCGCAGGTGTACCAACCAAAGACGTTGTAGATCCACCTCCACCTGCAGTAATCACCAGACCTGGACCTCCTCCAGCAGTTGAAACTACACCAGGAGTACCTGTTGTTGAAACTGAACCAGCAGCAATACCTGTTGAAACAACTGAACCTTGCATTACTACGGCACCAGAAGCACCTGTGGGATTAACTGCTCCAGGAACACCTAAGTTTGTATTTCCTGAAATAGCTACGCTACCTGCTGTTGAGGATGCTGTAGATGACTGTTGTTGTGCTATGAGAGCTTTTAAATTTTGTGCTGCTATTTGTGCTTGTGCAAACTGTTGATCTGTCGTAGCTGTAGCAGATGAATCTAGACTTGCAGAAGCTGAAATGCCTGATGATGAATTCGCAGCTATAGAAGGTGTAACTACAGAAGGTGTAACAACCCCGTTAACAGATGCAACGGCTCCTGTTGGAGCTACCCCTAAACTATTTTGACTAGCAAAAATTTCAGTAGAGAATATTCCTAAAGATATATGGCACAGGGCAATATAAGAACTAACGTTCTTTAAATAATTCATTTTTTCTTTACTCATTTTTTTTTTCATTTTATTTTCCTTCTGCACCTGCTTTATCGAATATTATAACTCTTTCAATAAAGATTCGCTTGATGGTCCATTCATTCATAAATTCATCGTAAAAGACAAATATTAAAAAAAAGTTTATTTTCAAAGATATTTTATTTTTTTAATTTTTCATGTTAGAGTCTTTATATTAGCTTAGTATTTAAAATCTAAATGCATCTTAAACATATGAAAAAATTGGGTTTTAAAGACCTTGAAAACAAATATATTCTTGTGCGTGTCGACTGGAATATCCCAACAAATGCAGGGTTGATTTCAGATACAACACGAATTACAAGCTCTATTCAAACGATTGAACATCTTGTTCAACACAATGCTAAGGTTTTGATTCTGACACATTTTGGTCGCCCTCAATGTGCACATGAACAATATAAAGACACACACCAATATGATTTATTTTGTTTTGAAGAAAAATATTCTTTAAAACACCTGAAGGTTGAAATTGAAAAGACCTTAAAACACCCTCTCCTATTTTTAGGTAATTTGCTAGATCCTACAACTAAAAACAATATTGCAAAGATGAAAGCTGGAGATATCGCTTTATGTGAAAATGTTAGATTCTATGGTGGTGAAGAAAATAATGATGACACACTTGCCAAAACACTATCTGAATTAGGTGATATTTTTATCAATGATGCTTTTGCCTGTAGTCATAGATCGCACGTTACAACTGTTGGATTATCAAAATATCTTTCTTCTTATGCAGGATTTAATTTAGCCAATGAAGTCAATCATCTTGAAAAAATAACATATTCTCCCCAAAGGCCACTTTGGGCTATTGTGGGTGGTTCTAAAATTTCAACGAAAATCAACATTTTAAAATCTCTTATTCAAAAAGTAGATGGCATCATTATAAGTGGTGCTATGGCGCATACCTTTATGAAGGCTAAAGGCTTGTCGATAGGCAATTCTCTATGGGAGCCTAACCACCTGGAGACGGCTTTAGATATTTTAAAACAAGGCCCTTGTGAAATTGTATTACCCATCGATGGTTTTGGCTGTGAATCATTATCTGAAAAACCTCAACTCTTTAGCATGAACACTATTCCAGAAAATAAATGTTTTTTTGATATAGGACCAGAAAGTTTTAAACTATTTGAGGAAAAACTAAAAAATGCACGTACTATTCTTTGGAATGGTCCATCTGGTGTTTTTGAACAACCACCTTACGATTGGGGAAGCATGCAAATAGCACAACTGTGTGCAAATTTGACTTCCACACATGGAGTCATCACTTTAGCAGGTGGCGGAGATACGCTTGCGGCATTATCCAAAACTCAAGAATATTTTGGTATCAATTATAGCAAAAACTTTTCTTTTTTATCTACTGGAGGCGGATCTTTTTTAGAATGGATTGAAAAAGGAATGCTACCTGGGATAGAACCCCTTTATGAATAGCGACGGATTATAGATTTAAGAACTCCAAAGATTGTAATTTCTGAATCTTGCAGTATTTGAATATCCGAAACATCAGGATGATGAGCCTTTAAAAATGTGGGACCATTATCCACCACATATTGCTTTAAAGTATAGCCACCATTAACATAGGCAATCACAATATCGTTTGATAGGGGTTTTTTATTTTTTTCAATTAAGGCAAGATCCCCATCATATATTCCTAGGCCTATCATAGAATCACCGGAAACTGTGATTGCTACCGTATTTTGGTTATTTTTCATGAACTTATTGATATCAATAAAGATCTTTTCATCTTCTTCAAATGAAAAAGGCTCTCCTGCTGAAACATAAATATTGGAATAAGGTATAGGCACATCAAAGCAAAAATCACCTTTGATGTATTCTTTTATTTCATTTTCTTTACTGGACGGGATTCTTATCGTTTTGGTTTTCTCACCATATTGGCCAGAATTAATTTTTCTACCTGCACCTTGACGTGCTCCACCTCTTGTTTTTTGATTCATAATAACTAAATATTGCCTTTGAAATTACATCAATAAATTTAAAACTATGATAAAAGGTATAGATAAAAAAAATATTAACTTAACTTATGGAACATCAGTTATAGGCAATAAATTGTTCTTGAATAATTCGCTGGTCAAGATGATGGTCTGGATCAAAGAGTAAAGAATAGTAATTTTGGTGCTCTTTAAAAATTTTCACACTGATCACATGGGCAATAGAAAATGAATCTACTGTTGCATACACGGGACGTGTTTGGTTTTTTTGAACTTTTAATTCGATATAAGTGTCATCCGATAAAATAGCACCAGGCCATCTACGTGGTCTAAATGCATGCAAAGGTGTAACAGCCAAAGATCTTGAATTAAGAGGTAAAATAGGCCCTCCTGCAGAAAAGTTATAGGCACCACTACCTGCAGGTGTAGAGACTAAAACCCCGTCACCTATTAATTGTTCTAAAACCATTTGGTTGTTCACATGAATTTGCAAAATACATGCTTGTGGTGATTCTCTCATCAACGTAACTTCATTAATTGCCTTTTTTAAAATCCTCTCTCCAGACTCTAATAAAATTTCTGCATTCAAAGGTGGTAGAGAACAAGATACAGATTTTTCAATCCATAGTGATAGTTGAGATATTTTTTCTTTATCCACATGATTTAACAAAAAGCCAACCGTACCACAGTTAATTCCATACAAAGGAATAGATCCTACATGATTGGATATCTTTATATTTTCATGCTCATATAAGGAATGAAGAGTATGTAACATCCAACCGTCCCCCCCAACAACAATTCCATGTGTTGCATCTGGTAGAGGAAAATCTTCATATAGACTTAATAGGAAGGGTTTCAAATCTTGCGCAGATTGATCGGGAGAGAAAAAAAAGTGAGGCCGAAAACCTAATAGATTAGATGCAGATTCCATAATCCCTTTTATCATTTTTTAACCACGTATATTATTACACATGATTCGAATTCACGAATCCTGATGCTAGGTCAAGTGCTAAACGTTTTAAAATTGCGCTATACCATTCTGTTTTTTTAATTTGGCTTAAATTTGAATTTTGCCCTTCATAATCAAATGGAAATAGAGGTAAGTCAAATGGTTCGCATAATTTTTTCATCAAAGAAGGTGGTTGTGATTGCTCAGGTGTATTTGAAAATCCTGCATAGAAAAAACACTTCAACGCTTTTTCTTGCCTGTTCAAGTTGAGTTCTGCATCCAAATTTTTAACGTGTTTAATAGAAGGTGCCACCCCTTCGTCATTTGACATGACACCACGAATATCAAAGCCATAAGCTTTTTCCCAATACTGCAAACTATCGTGGTCAGAAAAAGCCGATTTATTTTTCACAGGTTCTAGAATAAAACGAATATTAATTTCTAATTCATCTAGATTTTTCAACGTCCTATACAAATTCTCTTTAAGTTTTTGATCAAGGTGAGGCCATTTTTTGAGCATCAACGCAGTCAAATGAACGCAACAATCTTTTGCATGAGGAATAGAAATAAAAAAATGAGCATCTACATTAGAATGACTGTGATGATCTTCTCCAGCTTCATGATCATGCGCACACCCTGGAAACAATCCCCCTCTGCGTTTGGGTAGTAAATTCAACGTAGGTGTTTGTTGTAAAGCAAATTGTTTTATATCCCCAAAGCGTTCTGACATTTCAGATGAAGGCTCTATAAAAATCTTTTCTACAACTTTTGCTAAACTATACTCATAATCTTTTCCAACCCACACAAAGAAATCAGCTTGAGATAATACATTATACTGACGGGGGGAAAGCATCATATGGTGACTACTTGATTGGGATGAATTTAACAATTCAGGCTCTGTAATACCATCTAAAAGCATGGCTAAAAGTCCTACAACTGGACGATTGCTACCAACTACCTTTATCTGAACCTTTTCAACTTTTTGCTCACTTTTGCTATCCTGCTCGTCGCAATGAGGATAAGAACAAAAGATAAAGCAGAATATGATGTATAGAGGGAATAATTTATTTTTTAGCATACCCAAATATTGATTAAAATAGATTACTATAATGATATCATTTTTTTTTATATTTTTACATAATTTTAAAATTTGCCATCGGATATGTAAGAGACTTTGATTATTGATAAGGACAAGAATCCTTCATCGAAAAACTATTAGAACGTAAGTTTTTTATTTTTAGCACTTTGTGCTCTTTCCAAAAGATCTACATCAATATATCGATCTGTTGTCATACTGGAACTATGACCCGCATCATCGCGAACATGTTCTCTGGGTCTAATTTTTACATCTTCTGAAATACCCGTATGACGCAACCAGTGAACCGTAGCATGCCTTAGATTAACAGCTTCTTCATTTTCATTTTGATGTTTCAATATTTCAAAAGCTTTATCAAAACATATTTGTATATGCTGACGCACTAAACGTGTACTCGATAAAGCCCCTTTTCCTTTAACTTTTTCGATAAGAGGTGTATTTTCACCCAACACTGGCAATGCATCCAATCCTCTTTTAATTCTATATTTTTTTAAACATTCTAATGTTTCATCACTAACAGCTATAATTCTTTTCTTGTTACCTTTACCAACCGTTTGAAACCACCAGTTACCTTGGCTGTCTTTATAAAAATCAGACATTACAGGATTCCAACGCTTTGAAGCTGTCATTTCAGATATCCTAAGATATAATCCAAAAAGAAGATGAATCATAAATTCTGTGCGTTCATCGATGCGTGAATCATCATGACTTAACGTTTGACATGCTTCTAATACAGCATTCCACTGAATACGGGATAATCTTCGAACAGGTCTTTTAAAAGACTCCTTAACGATAAATTTACTTTTCTGACGTATTTGTTTGACAGGATTGACGGTGTTTAGTTCCATATGAATTAAATTTTCATAAAACGAACTTATAATACTAAAAGTCTGCTTTAATGCTGAGCTCGAAAAATTAAATTTCTCTTTTTCAGGAACATGCCCATTTTTAAAGTCAGCCTTTTTAACCTTTACCACAAAAGGTTTCCATTCTGGATGTGAAACTTTAGAAGTATTTATCCATAAATATCTTGAAACAACTTTTTCACCTATCCAATTTTTAGGTGGGTTTTGGCAAAATTCGATGAACTCTTCAAGATGATTTTTTTTGATTTTTTTTAAATATGAATTTTTAACAAACCACGTCCATTGAATGAATCTGTCTAATTCTCTTCTATAAGCATTGAATGTTTCAGAACTGCCTCTGTATTCATACAGAAATAAATGAGCACAAAAATAATCGAACACATGTTCATCCGTAAGAACAATATCGGTTAGCTGATAGAGATGATCCAAATGTTTTTTGGCTATTTCTTTTGTAAACGGATTTTCATAATCTGCATGCATATGCACATGATGATCCAAAGTATCAAACAAGGGTAGAGGCTTATATTCTCTATTTTTTTTCTTATCCGTCATCTATTTTTAATATTGATTAAATTTTCATAAAAATTATTTTAAATTTAGTAATTTGTTAACCTCTATAATTCACCATTTATGTATAAACAAAATTATATTGAATGGTCAGTATCGTGATTAAAAAATGTGTACAACAAAGCATTTCTGCATGGGCAAAGATGGTTGTATATAAATTTTTATGGATTTGTATTCTACACTCTTTTGCTACTGCACAAACTGCTCTTAATAATAAAGATTCACAAGCCAAAGATCAAAGCTTAATTCCAACTGTAACAGATATTCCAAGTACGTTCACATTTCGTGCAAGCTGCATCAAAAAAACATATGTCGATGGATTTTATAAAAGACAACTGAATGAGCCTGCTTTAAAACGTAACGAAGATGGTATTTACACCCTTTATGCAACATGTCTAAACGGGTTAGGTGTTCCTACAGATACCAAATTAAAGCTAAAACTAATTATTCGTTACATTGGTGAAGTTAGAACCATCAGTATCAGATCTATTGTAGATAGCTCTAAAAGATACAGAAACTGTGCTGACGTTTCAAACAGAAATGGTACTCTAGAATGCATTCCTGCATCTGCAAATAAATAACATCCTCAAAGAGGATAAAAACAAGCAGAGAGGCTTTTGGACATACGATGCTTCAATTTTTAAAAAAAATTTTACACTATTGCACTGTTATTCTTATATTTTCTACTATATTCGGTTTTTCTAATGAGGGAAATCCAGAAGAAACAGATAAAGAATTAACAACATCTGTTTCTGTTCATAATTCAGATTTTGACGATGATGATCCTGTTGTAAGAATCAAAGACATCATTAGCATAAAAGGCGTTAGAGCCAACCATTTGGTGGGTTGGGGACTTGTTGTAGGACTTAACGGCACAGGTGATTCGTTATCTAATTCTCCTCAGACCAAAGAAAGTTTGGTGAGTATGTTTGAACGACTTGGCGTTAATATTCGTGATGGAACTATGTCTAGCAAAAACGTAGCCATGGTTATGGTTACAGCAACCCTTCCGCCCTTTGCACGTGAAGGATCACGGATTGATATCACAGTGTCTGCCGTAGGCGATGCGAAAAGCCTAAGTGGAGGAACTCTTTTGGTTACAGCTCTAAAAGGTGCCGATGGGCAAGTTTATTCTGTTGCACAGGGTCAAATCTCAGTATCAGGTGTTGCGGCTTCTGGTGCTAATGCCCAACAAACAAAAGGTGTTCCTACAACAGGTAAAATTGCAAACGGAGCTTTAGTTGAAAAAGAAGTCGGTTTTGAAATGGGAGATCTTAAAAAAATTGATATTCTTTTATCAAACCCAGACATTTCAACAGCCAAAAGAATTGCACAAAGCATTAACACATATTCAAAAAGTAAAAAATGGTCAAAAAATTCTATTGCTGTTGTTTCAGACATGGGAACGATTAACATTCAAATTCCTAAGGGTTTATCTAAAATTAATTTTTTCGATGAAATTGGACAATTAAAAATCAAACCCGATCAAAGAGCACGTGTGATTATTGATGAAAATAATGGTGTTATCGCCATGACCAGTAAAACAAAAATTAGCCCCATCGCCCTAACCCACGGCTCCATTACCATTAAAGTCGTTGAAGAACCCAGAGTATATATGCCTAATGCACCTTTGCATAATGTTAATTCCTATGGAGGTTCAATTAGTATAAATGGGGATCAACAACAAAATTTTCAACAACAAACAGAAATCGTGGCTAAAAAAATTAGAGCAATAAAAGATACACAAACAGAAAATCTTAAGCTTTTACAAAAAAAACAAGAACTTGAAATGACAGATTTCAATGCATCAAATAATGCAGCAGATCCTTCTTATGCCTCAAACTTAGCTCTTAAAAAATCGACACATGAACAAGAAATTGTAGAACTGAATAACAAATATGAGCGTGAAATTAGCGAACTACAGAATCAAGTGGTGCTATCTTCTGTCAATCCACAAATCCAAAACATGATGGGTATGGCACCTCCATCAGGTTCTGGGGTAAATGCAACCATAGCCCCTGGTGCACAAACAGTTATTACATCCGATACTAAGATTAATGTTAAAGAAGAAAAAGGTAAATTTAGCCTTCTCAGTTCTGGCGTCAGTATCGATAAATTTGTGAATGCCCTTAACCAATTAGGTGTATCTGTTAAAGATATGGGCTCCATTCTAACCGCTATTAAAAATGCCGGGGCTCTGCACGCAGATATAGAGTTTAATTAAAAATCGATACCATTATTTTTTTTGAATACTTACATCACTGCTAGTTGTAATTTTACCGATAGATAAATTTTGTCTTCTTCAAATAACTGTAAAATAAAATCTTTTAGCAATGGCATTTTATTAACCATTCATTGCTAACCTATCCCAAAACAATTACGTTCATCTAAAATTATGATCTCTAAAATTAAAACCGTTTCCTTTCAAGGGATAGATATCATTCCGATCACTGTTGAAGTATCTATAACGAATGGACTGCCTCAGTTCAACATTGTAGGCCTTGCTGATAAATCTGTTGCAGAATCAAAGGAACGTATTAGATCTTCATTTTATGCCATGGGTCTTAACTTACCTGCCAAACGTATTACTGTGAATTTATCCCCCGCAGACTGCCCCAAAGAAGGAACACATTATGATCTTCCTATTATCTTAGGCATTTTAACTTCTATTGCCATGATAGATCCAATCGAACTAGAATCTTATGTTTGCATGGGAGAACTAAGCCTAGATGGAAGTCTTTTGAGGTCACCGGGAATTTTACCTGCTAGCATTTATGCGCATTCACACCAAAAAGGTATCATTTGTCCCTTTTCTTGTGGCAGCGAAGCCGCATGGACAGGAATTGAAAAAGTGATTGCGGCACATTCTGTGATCGATATTATCAACCATTTTAAAGGCATTCATATTTTATCAAATCCAGAACCCACACAACTTCAAAATCAAAATGATTTTCTTGATTTTAGCGATGTTAAAGGACAAGCCTTTGCAAAAAGAGGAATGGTTATAGCCGCCATAGGTGGACATCACGCCCTATTAAACGGCGTTCCAGGATCTGGAAAATCAATGATTGCAAAACGGTTATCTTCCATATTATCACCTTTAACACCCCAAGAAGCTTTAGAAGTTTCAACCATTTATAGTGTTTCAGGACTTCTTCCAGAAAGTGGTTTTATTACACGACGAACGTTTAGGGATCCACATCATTCTATCTCCACACCTGCTTTGGTTGGTGGAGGATCCAAAGCTAAGCCCGGAGAAATTTCACTGGCCCATCACGGCGTACTTTTTATGGATGAGCTTCCTGAATTTTCAAAATTTTCTCTTGAAGCCTTAAGACAACCTCTTGAATCGGGTGAAGTTTTAATAGCTAGAGCCAATCATCGTTCCCGCTTCCCAGCGCGTTTTCAATTAATAGCTGCCATGAATCCGTGCAAATGTGGATTTTTAGGAGAGCAAGAAAAAGAATGTACTAAAGCACCCTTATGTGGTGGTGAATATCAAAAAAAACTATCGGGCCCTTTACTGGATAGGTTTGATCTGTTTATCCCTATATCCAAAGTAAGTTTTGCCGAACTTTTACCACAGAAAGAGCTAACGGCCCCACACCAAAACTCTGAAAATATGAGACACATTGTTTTATCAACTTTAGAGTTTCAACAAAATATAAGAAATCAACATTTTAAAAATAATCTATTAAACGGTTCTGAACTTATGCACCAAATGTGTGAAACACCTGAACTAAAAAAAAGAATAGAAACGGCCTTAAAACGGTTTAATTTAACAACTCGAAGTTTGTTCAAAATACTAAGAGTATCACGAACCGTTGCCGACATTGAACATAGTCTAGACATTCAAGATCACCATCTTTTAGAAGCCTTTCAATTTCGTCAAATCTGATTACGGAGCTATTTTTGTGAAATAAATACCATTACTTAAAACCGACCCTGCAGGTAATGTTGATGAACAAGTACCACATTGGTCTGAATAGATTGTTGGCGAACAATTGCATTCATAAGATTCGTTATAGGAAATAATCATCGTTACAGAGGATGCTAAAAACATATCTTGTCTTAATTTCTTATAAAATCCATTCACCATAAAATCTTTACAAAAAACATAAAAGAAAAAAATATTTATTTATTGATTACATCATTTTAAAATAAAAAAAGATTACAAGAACTCTCAAAAATGATATTTTAATATAAGAATCAAAAATGAGAGGATCGCAGTGAAATTTAACCCAGAAATACTCGAAACTATCTATTGCCCTAAAACGCATAAACGCCTGCAGTATGACGAAGAGAAACAAATTTTATATACTAATAATGATGAAACAACCTATGCGATTAAAAACGGCGTACCTTTACTAGATAGTCCTGAGCTATAGACAATCAAAAATAAGTTATAACGATCTAATGACGATGATCCCCCGATAAAATCGTATGACTAAGTGGACAATAGGTTTGACCCACCTCTAATTTTTTTGTTTCTTTCTTTTTGTGCTTTTTAGAAAAAGGACGAACCACTATTGAACTATCTTCCACGGAAATAATTTCCATATATTTTATTTCAGTGTCTTTAGAATAGACTTGTCCGTTAAGCCAGACATCCCAATTTTTTAAATCCTTTAAAAGAATACCTCCTAAATAATAGCAAATTTCATTTTGCTCATTATCGTCTGAAGAAGATTCTTCTAAAAACTCATAAACTTTTTCATTTTTTACACTATTTTTTTGCTCTGATCTCAGAACATTACTTAAACAAAAAACAAAAAAACAAAAAAATATATATTTCAGCGCAAAACGTATCATAAAAAATATTTCTGAATACAACTACAATAAGAATATCAAAAAAACATTCTGAATAACATTTTAAATATATACCTAACGAAAATGAAGGTATTCATTTCACACAAACAACCTATGATCATAAGTATCGCATGGATGAATAGTCATCTTCAAGGCATCATAAGTAAATCAAGAAACAGATCTTTTTCAGTAAATTAGTATAGATACTCAGTTCTCTTTGTAAGTCTGTCTTGCACAGAAATATAATAGTGGATCAAATTACTCTCATTAATACCATTTATCAGCTCAGGCCCTTGTTCACCTGTTTGTCCATCGTAAGGTATCATTCCTGTTCTGATTACTGTATTTTGTGGTTCAATATTATGACGATCAATACTAACATGTATAAAGGCAATATTCAAATCTGTGCTTTCGAAAACTGTTTTTTTGACATATTTGAATAGTGCTGTCTGTGCTTCAGACGCATATGATTTTTCTCTTGATTTTGGACACAAATAGCCGCACAACTTTAATGAATCCTTAAATTCACGAGATATATCTAAACGTAATAGACCATGCAAGAAATTATCATATCTCCCAAAAATACCCAAAATTATACTTTGGGGACGTTGGAACATATTAAAGAATTCATTTACAGTTGGAAATTTCGAGTCAGCATCATCATTTTTTTGCATCGGATCCGTTTGATAAAGTTCAGAGAAACGCTCAACCGATTTCTCATCAACATCTTTTTCTTCTATAAGTCTTAAAATCAAACATTCAGTTTCTACACACATATTCTTTAAAGCAGGATGATCAATGAATGTATGTTCACTATGAGTAGAAAGATCATTTACAGCATAACAAAAATGGATTAAAGCAGACAACGCAAAAGATATAAAAATTATAAATCTGACACACATAAATAAAAAATCAAAATAATTTATTAAAAATACATTAAGTGTATATTTAAGCAATAAATGAATATTCACTTTATGTCAATTTAATTAAATTTTTATGTCATAATACTGTTTATCTTGCATCTCTACAAATTAGCAATGTGCAGCAACTTCACCACCCCTACCATCTATTGTTTTTTGAACTAACTCTAAAGTAGAAATTTGATCCATTGCACTTAATAATTGGTCAGCGCTTTCCTTCAAGGTTATAAACTTTACCCCTATAGACTTTAGATGTATCAAAAAACTTTCGAACCATTCTAAATAAGCCATACCTTCAAGTTCGGCATGTAATGTGAAAACATTTAAATCATTATTTGCCATGCATTCATCGTAATGATGAATGAGACGATCTATAGGATATTCAGGTCGACCTAATAGTTCATCTAACGTAGGCAAATTAGTGGGTATTTGTAACGTTTTAAATTTTTGAGGCCCAACACATGGAAAAAATGGAATATGGCCTCGTGTGTCACTTGCATAGCGCAAATGTAGTTCTTCATAAACTTGCAAGCCATGTTGATTCATTTGCCATCCTGCGGACCCAAATGTTTCTGGATGAAAACCAAATGTTTGGATAAACATATGGTGCGCATTCAGCATTTCGTCCCTAACCGTTTCAAAATCCCAAGAATGCATTTGGTTTTGCCATTTGATATGATCATAGGTATGAACACCAACTTCATGGCCATCAAAATGCGTTTGACGCATAATATCCTTGTTACGTTTTGCAATATGAGGGCCAGGCCATAAAACACCATTGAGAAGTGTTTTAATTCCATAAACTTTCAAAACACTTGTACGACTGACTTTTTTAAAAAAACCTGGCTGAAAAACACGTTTCAAAGCACGACCTGTATTGTCTGGGCCCAATGAAAATAAAAAGGTCGCCTTAATATTATGTTTTTCAAACAGCTTTAATAAATTTCTAACACCAATTCGTGTACCACTGTCGGTATCAACGTCAACTTTTAAAACAATTTGTTTCTTCATCATACAATCTAACGGTCTCTTAAAATAGATTCTTCATGATGTTGAATAATTTTTTCTATGGATGCTTTCAAATCTATAGATGGTTTCCAACCTAAACTTTCTTGAATAGCATTGATACTAGGCATTCTAAAATCAACATCTTGATAATGTTGACCATACACTTCCAAACCTGTGCGATCGATCACGTTAACATTATTTGCAAAATAAGAAAGCTTAGAGTTATTTTGTAGTGCATCTAAAATGTAGTGTGCTAAATCTTTAATAGAGTGTTCGTTGTAAGGGTTTCCAATATTGAAGATTTTTTGATGTGAAGAACCAGTAGAGTCATCAATGATTTTCCAAAGCGCATCAATACCGTCGTCAATGTCAGTAAACGCTCTTTTTTGTTTACCACCATCCACTAGGGTTAGTTCTTGTTTAAACACAATATCAGAAATCATTTTTGAAACAACACGAGAACGATCAGAAGCTTCTGGATCTATTGAATCTAATTTTCCACCAACCCAATTGAAAGGCCTAAACAAGGTATAGTCTAAATTATTGTGAACCCCATAAGCATAAGTAACACGATCCAATAATTGTTTTGAAGACGAATAAATCCAACGTTGCTTATGAATAGGACCCGTCACACAGTTAGATTGGTGTTCATCAAAATATTGATCTTGACACATTCCATAAACTTCTGAAGTTGAAGGGAATATCAATCGTTTTTGATGTTTAACTGTTAATTTAATAAGTTCTAAATTAGCTTCAAAATCAAGGGCAAATACCTTCAAAGGATCTGTCACATAAAGCTTGGGATTAGCAATTGCTGCTAAAGGTAAAACAATATCAGACTGACGAATTACATCATCCATCAAATCTAAATTACTAATTGAATCTTTTATAAATTTGAAATTAGCGTGGCCAAAATAAGAACTGACTCTTGAATCATCAATATCAACACCAAAAATAAAGTAATCATCATGATGAATCATGTGTTCAAGAAGTGAACTTCCTATAAAACCATTAACACCTGAAATAAATATTGTTTTTTTCATAAAACACCCTGTTGTGATCATGCTACAATATAAGCATATTCATGCTCTTAGTTCCATATTAATCTTTAATCTTCTTTAAAATTAAGCTTTAGTTACTTATGTATTGTTTATTCATTTACTCTTTTATTATTTAAAATTATTGAAACTTTTGTATGAAAAAACCCTTGATAGAAAAAAATGTCATCATCTTGATGATGATCTTATTTCTTTGCACATCTTGCAAAGAAGATGAACAAGATCCTCAACATATGAATGAAGAGACTAGAAAATCTGCACAGACTTTAACAGAAGTTTTAAACCATATTGATAAAAATTTTATTACTAAAATTGACGAAAGCCAATTCATAGAACAATGTCTAAAAAAATCATTACCCTTAATTGATCCCCATACCCGTTATCTTAATCCTGAAGAATATAAAAGAACTCTAGATGAAGCCAATGGTGAATATGGAGGAATCGGTGTAGATGTCAAAAAACATATCAAAGGATTAGAGATTATTTCGATCCTTAAAGAATCCCCAGCTGAAAAAGAAGATCTTAAAATGGGGGATATCATCACTCACATTGATGGGATGCCTTTGGTGGGATTAACTTATTCTGAAATGTGCAAATTATTTAATGGTATTGTAGGTTCGACTGTACGTATTTTTATTGAACGTCATTTTAATCCTTTCAAAGAATTACAAATTATTCGATCCAAAATAGCGAAAGAAATGATATCCGCATTCAGCGATCATCATATTGGTTATATCGAAATTAACAATTTTAATAACCTCACAACATCGAAACTTTATAAATTTTTAAATCAGTTTAAGAAAGACAAAATTCAAGGTCTGATTGTTGATTTAAGAGATAACCCAGGCGGATCATTAGAACAAGCTGTATCCTGTGCAGGGTATTTTGTGGGTAAGAAAAAAATTGTAACGATTAAAGGACAAACATCCGATGATATCGTAGAATATGAATCTTCCGAAAAGATCGTTTTTAAAAACATACCAACCATAGTTTTAATTAATAAAAATTCAGCATCTGCCGCTGAAATTGTCGCAGCAGCCATTAAAGATCATAAAAAAGGAATTTTATTTGGAACTAAAACTTATGGCAAAGGTTCTGTACAAACCCTTTTTCCGTTATCTAATGGTGGAGGATTAAATTTAACCACAGCTTTATTTTATTCTCCTGCCCAAAATTTGATCGACAAAAAAGGAATCACGCCTGATTACATGATTCCTTTTGCTGATCATAAACATGATTACGAACAAAATATTAAAGAAGACCCGACTTATTTGAAGGCGAAAGATTTTCTACAAGGTCTTTTACATTTTCAAAATAAGAAATAAATCTTTTACTTCTCAATAAATTGAGTTATTTCATCCATTGCAATGTGAGCTTTTTTAAAGCTATCCATAAATTGTCCACTGACATGAATGGTATCTTTTAAAATATATTGTTGATGCAAATTGCTTGTATTCTTTAACTTTTCAAAAAATATTTTACCTTCTTCATATAAAGGATCAAATTCTGCTGACACCATAAGTAAGGGAGGAAGTTTTGACAAAAGAGAAGATTCTGCAAACAGAGGTGACACTAAAGGATCGTTAACTTTACTAGCATATTGATTTTGAAGATAAACCATAGCATATTTGTTTAATCCTTCACGTGTTAGGAAATAATAATAATCTAATCCATCACGAGATAATGGTTTAACATTCAAATCCAACCATGGATACCAGAGTACGATTTTTTCAGGTAAAGATTTATGTTCTAAAATACGATTGTACACTAATGCTAAAGCAAGGTTTCCACCACAACTATCACCAGCAACAATAATTTTTGTTTGAGCATCAAGTTTTTCAACTAAAGCATCATACGCATGAATAACATCATTATACGCCGCAGGATATAAATGTTCTGGCGCCAAACGATACTCAACTGAATATACATCTAACCCAGTTTTCATACATAAAAAGCGACACATTTGATCGTGTGTATTAATATTTCCTAAAGCAAAACCACCACCATGAACAAAGTAAATAACACGTCCAGAGTTTGTCCCTTTATAATGTCTGATAGGAATTTGTTGTCCTTTAACAGTGAATATAACATCTTCACTTTTGACATCAGTTTTTGTAACATTCAATGTTTGAGCCAAAGTATCATGAAGCAAACGTCGTTGTTTTAAAGGTGATAAATCTGACTTTTCGGTCATAATTTTATTTAAAATACTTTGTCCTTGTTTCATGAAATTTTTCGTATCCTCATCCAAATGCGTTGGGATATTGGACGATGCTAAACTAACCATTTCAGTTTTTTTTGCAGAGTAAGCACTATTTCCCAATATACATAATGCTGTACATACTCCTAATAAATATTTTTTCATTTTATCTTCCTTTTTACAATTTTAATGAAAACTTTTAACTAAGCTGCCACAGATCAAATTCCAACCATCGATCATCACAAAAAAGATCAGCTTAAATGGTAAAGAAATCATAACCGGTGGTAACATCATCATACCCATGGCCATCAGCGTAGATGCAACAACCATGTCTATAATTAAAAATGGAATAAAAATTAAAAAGCCAATTTCAAAAGCCCTTTTCAATTCGCTAATCATAAATGCTGGAACCAGCACCCGAAGTGAAACATCTTCTTTTTTTTCAACCTTCTGTTTGGATAAATTCATAAAAAGAAGCAAATCTTTTTCACGAATATTTTTCATCATAAATTGACGAAAAGGTTGTGCAGCTTTTTCAAAAGACTCCTTCTCAGTAATTTTTTCATCCATCAAAGGAACAATAGCCGTATCGTATGCTTTTTCAAAAACAGGCATCATAATATACGTCGTCATAAATAATGACAAACTCATAATAACAAGGTTAGGTGGTGATTGTTGAGTTCCTAGTGCCGTCCTTAAAAAAGAAAAAACAATAACCATGCGTGTGAAAGAAGTTACCATCATAATCAGCGCAGGAGCCAATGATAATAAAGTTAAGGTCACAAGCAATTGAACCATGCGACTAATCATGGAGCCGCCTGTGGCACCCAAATCCAACGTAATGGCTTCAGAAAAACAAGAAGAACCTGTTATAAAATAAAGCAATAAGAATGATGCTAAATAGTATTTGCTATTCAATTGAAAGGATAGTTTTCTCATAGTCTATATTCTTTCAAGCTGTGTATGATTGGGCTTATCAAAAGAATCCACTAGAAAATCACATTTTTCACCACAAAAAATAATGTATTCTTTGGTTTCACATTCTATGACGCAGATCTTCCTTTTATGATCAATATAGAGCTGGTCTTTTAAAGAAATAGATCCTTTTATTTTCATCTTAGAAAACAACTTCTTTGCAGCAGGCGATCTAAGATAATAAATAAATCCAAAGAAACTAATAATAAAGAATGTACCTAAAAAAAGAAAAAAAGATTCATGTATCATTAATTTTTACCGTAAGCATTTACGGCCTTAATGTACTGCACTCTCTCATCATTTTGGTTTTTAAGATCGTCTAGTTTTTCTTTGATCATTTCAAATCTTACTTTGATTTCTTCATAGAAATTTTGAACTTCTTGATTCAAAGCTTCTCTTTCTTCACCGGAAGTATTTGATATAGAAACCAAGATTTCATTCAGTTTTTTTTCCAAATCACTGAATTCTTCATCGGTCATAGCATTTTCTACAAGACCTTGAGACGATTGAGTTTCCCAATTTAAGCCTAGCAATTGCTGTTTAATTTGATTAAGCGAAGAGACTATATCCATAAATTAACTTAAATTTTAGTTAATTACCTAATTTAGTATGAATTCTTTTTTTTAAGGTGACAACTACAAATTTAAGTGATTTTTTTATTTTTTATATCTACTGCCCTTTTTTCAAAAGCTTCGATCATCAGTTTTGCAGCATTAGATAAAAAAGGTGCAAGAATCGTTTTTAAAATCATATTATCAATTTCAAAATCAAGGAAAAAAGAAATTTCACATTGAGGGTTACCCCCCACCTCTGACATACTTTTAAAGTACCATTCGTTTCTTAGATGTTTAAAAGGTCCTTCAATAAGATCTGATGTAATGCATAATTTTCCTTCATCGCAGGTGACTCTCGATGAATATTTTTGTTTAAAGGCAGATGCACCAACAATCAAATCGGCATCAAACTGGTTGCTAGAAATATTGTACATTTTAGATTCTTCAACCCAAGGAAGAAATTCACAATAATGAGCAACATCTTTAACTAAATCAAACATTTCCTGAGAACAAAAAGGAACTATCCTTAATTCTTTATGAAACGCCATGACATGAATCCTTATACTGTTCTAAACGTCTTTCTTTCATGATTTTATAGTCATCACCTGCGTGATACGAAGATCGCGTCAAAGGCGAAGATGCTATCATCAAAAAACCTTTGGATCTTGCAATACTTGCATACGTATCAAACTGTTCTGGTGTTACATAATCTATGACAGAGTGATGTTTAGGTGTAGGCTGAAGATATTGACCTATGGTTAAAAAATCTACCTGTGCCGCACGTAAATCGTCCATCACTTGCATAACTTCATGACGTTCCTCACCTAAACCTAACATAATTCCTGACTTAGTAAATAACGTCGGATCAGTTGTTTTAACAGTATCTAACAACCTTAGGGAATGATAATACCTTGCACCTGGACGTACACTAGGGTAAAGACGCGGAACTGTTTCTAAATTATGGTTAAACACATCCGGTTTGACAGCTACAATTTTTTCAATAGCGCCGTCTTTACGCAAAAAATCAGGTGTTAAAATTTCAATTGTGGTGTTAGGTGACATTTTTCGAATAGCTTGTATGACCTCAACGAAATGTTGTGATCCACCATCATCTAAATCATCACGATCGACAGATGTAATCACAACATGGGATAACCCTAATTTTTGAACAGCATCAGCAACCCTAAACGGTTCAAATGGATCAACAGCACCAGGTTTACCTGTTTTAATATTACAAAAAGAACACGCACGCGTACACATATCTCCCAATATCATCATGGTTGCGTGTTTTTTTTCCCAACATTCGCCCACATTCGGACAAGCAGCTTCTTCACAAACAGTATGCAGTTTGTGTTCTTTTAAAAGTGCCGCCGTCTCGTGATATTGGGGACTCACAGGAGCCTTAACACGAATCCAATCCGGTTTTGTTTTAGTAGAATTAGAAACCAACTTATTATCTTTTGTTAAGTCCTGCATTCTCTTAAACTCTCACCTCATTTAAATCCGACTAAAGTTTTGAAACACCTAGCGTTTGCAATAATTCAGACCATTCTCTTTTAGACATGCCACAATTTGTTTCATCAACTGTTTTGCCGCTCAAACGCTTTTTCACAAGTTCTAACGCTTGTGCAGATAAATGAATGCCATTTTGACGATAATCCTCAAAAGCTTCAAATGTGTGTGGAACCCAAAGTTTAACAATTTCTGCTAGTTTTTCGGCGTAAACACGTATTTCATATTGAGCATGAGCATCGGCACGCAAACGAATAAAATGAAGAAGATTATGTAAATCTATTTTCCAATACCACTGTGTATAAAAATTCAGTGTCAAATTAACACGTGCAAGCTCACGAGCAATACCAGGGTAGTCTTCATGGCGATGATCTTCATTCAACATATTTTCGTAATTGCTATAGCAACGTTCTGCATCATCTCTTAGAACATTAAGAATAACTTCTGCTTGTTCCGGACTTAAAGGTTCTGAACGACCTTGTTTATTAATAACAGACTGCTTGCAAATATCTTCAATGGATGGTAGATAAAATTCTTTATCCATAATCGAATAACGAGCAGAATATTCATTAACGTTTGCTGTTCTATGACGAATCCATTGACGGGCAACAAAGAAAGGTAACTTAATATGAAATTTCATTTCACACATTTCAAACGGTGTAGAATGCCAATGTCGCATTAAATAACGCAGCAATCCTCTATCTTCATTGGTTTGCTTTGTTCCTTTTCCATAAGAAACACGTGCAGCCTGTACAATTGCTGAATCATCACCCATGTAATCAACAACACGAATAAAACCATGATCTAAAATAGAATAAGCTTCGCCTAAAATGTTTTCAAGGGCTGGAACTGTTGCTCTTTTTGTTACAAATGTTTCTTCGTTTTGATCTATCGCTGCATTTGCTGTTGTTTGATTCATTCCGATTCTTTCTTCTCTATTATTGATATTTAATATCTAAAATCGTATAAGATTTATATCCACTTGGAGTCGTTACCTCGACAAAGTCATTCACTTTTTTACCAATCATAGCTTTAGCCAAAGGTGATGTAATGGATAAAAAACCACGACTCACATCAGATTCATCACTTCCAACAATTTGAAAGGTATGATTAATATCTGTGTCATCATCGGCAATTCTTATTGTAGCACCAAATTTAATTTCATTACCTGAAATTTTACTGACATCGATCACGTCAGCACGACTCAGTTTATATTCTAGTTCTAAAATTCTTGCTTCGATAAAACCTTGTTTGTCTTTTGCTGCATGATATTCAGCATTTTCTGATAAATCGCCGTGTTCACGCGCTGCAGAAATGGCTTTAATTACAGCCGGTCTATCTTTATTCTTCAAAATTTCCAATTCACTGGATACTTTTGCGAAACCAGTTGTTGTCATAGGAATCTTTTCCATACACACCTCAAACTATTATTTATTTTTTAATTAGATCTTAAAATTCTAATATTATTTTTATTTTTATTCAATATCTAAAATCTCAAAACTTTATTGAATATTAAATTAAAATTCTATTCTTTCTATTTAATATTACAACCCTGTCGATCCAAATCCACCTAAATTTCGTACCGTCTCACTTAAAGAACTTACAATATCAAATTCAACTTTTTCATAACGCTGAACAACCATTTGCGCTATACGCATTCCTCTTTGCACAACAAAGTCTTCTTCGTCTGAATTATACAAGATTACCATAATTTCACCTCTGTAATCTGAATCTATAGTACCTGGAGAATTCAAAACAACAACACCATTTTTAAAGGCTAACCCTGAACGAGACCTAATCTGAGCTTCATATCCATCGGGCAATGCAATAGCAATGCCTGTATGAATCAGCGCCCTTTCTTGTGACTTTATAATGATATCATTTTCTATTACAGCGTGCAAATCAAACCCTGCACTTCCCAATGTAGCATAACTTGGAAGGTTAATACCTTCCATAGGCTTACAAATTTTTAGCTCAACCAGCACGTTTTCTGTATTCATTTTATTCTCTTCCGCTCTAATAAACATATCTATTTCTTTATTTCTTTCAAAACATGATCCCAATGTCCTACTATTTTTACTTTTCGCCACTCTTTTTGAACAACACCGGATGCATCAATATAAAATGTGGATCTTTCAATCCCCATATATTTTTTCCCATACATCGATTTTTCTATCCAAACCCCAAAAAGTTCACATAAAGCCGCTTCAGGATCGCTTAATAAAGGGAATTTCAAATCATACTTTGAAGCAAAGTTTTCATGAGATTTCAAAGAATCCCTTGAAACACCAACGGTGATCAAGTTTAAAGAATTAAATTCATCTTGTTTCAACTGCAATTCACAAGCCTGTGTTGTGCACCCCGAAGTATTATCTTTAGGATAAAAATAAAGTACGATTCTCTTACCCTGTTGAAGATAAACTAAAAGCGTATCGATAAGAGGGTTTGTATCTTTATAATCGAAGAGGTTTTTTTCTAACATAGGATCCTTCACCATATAATATTCATTAAAACGAACAGAGGTATTAAAATCAAACATGTGTAAAAAGTATACACAAAAAAACTAGGCATTTTAATACCAAATTGTTTTGAAATATTCACAACCATAAAATTGGGTGCATTTCCTATATAGGTGATTGCCCCCATATACACACAGCCCATTGAAATGGATGATAAAATTTGTTTCTTTTCAGTAATCAAAGTAGCAACGGATTCTCCTGTTAATTTCAAGAATAATAAATAAGTTGGTGCATTATCTAAAAATGCTGAAAAAACACCACTCACCCAAAAATAGGCATGGTAAGTACTTTGATCTAAGAAATTCATCACAGGTGCAAAAAGCCCCCCTTTCCCATAACTAAAGACCATATTAACTGGGATAAGGCAAATGAAGATTGCAAAGAAAACAATAGATACTTCTTGAATAGGTTTCCAATTAAAATCGTGATAATCATATATTTTCTTCTCTGTTATTTGATGTGAAAAAACACCCAACAACAACAAAGACATAACCATAAAAATTTCTTTAATTCTAAATTCCACTCCCACAATGGTAGACAAAACTGTTGTTGGGTAAAATTTGCTTAAACCTACCAACAGAGCAACTAAGAAAATAACAATAATATTTCTCTTTCCACTAAGCGACCATCTTTTAAAATAAATATCTGCTGCTTTTTGATCTATTTTTTCTTTTTTCAACAATGAAAGATCTACCACATAAAACATCAGCATTAGGCTTACAAATAAGAACAGAGTTTGAGGATATAAATTTTCAAGTGTCCATAAAAATGGCACCCCACTTAAAAAACCAAGATACAAAGGTGGATCACCCAAAGGTGTTAAGGCACCAGCGATGTTTGATACAATAATGATAAAAAAAACAACGAGGTGCGATTTCTGTTTTCGAGAAACATTTGCTTTTAAAAAAGGGCGTATAAACAACATGGATGCGCCCATGGTTCCTATAAAACTTGCCGAAAATGATGCCAAGGTTAAAATTGCACAATTTTGAAGCACAGCAGGTTTGGGACAAAATTTAACACTAATCCCAGAACTAACCGTATATAAGGCAAAAACTAAAGCAACAAAGGGGATATATTCCATCCATACAGTTTCTAGCAAATGGTGCTGACAATAGTGAAAATCTTTCGTTAAAAATAATGCCGAACACGACAAAACAACCCAGGATAAAATGATTTGTTTTTCAAACCTGTGCCACAACCTTGAGCAAAGCAAAGGCATGAGTCCCAAACTCAAAATCAAGCAAACAAAGGGAGCTACCATTAATATTTGATTTTTCATCAATCCATTCAATGTAGAAATTATAGATAACTAAATCATATCATCTAATTTTAACGAAGGCCACCACTTATACCCATCATGTCTTTTGGATTAAAGGTAATAGCTATGGTCTTCCAAACTTCGTACCTATCTTTTGGCAAAGGAACATGATTACACTTAGGGTCATACACAGCTCTTATAGCACTTTCAGCAGCCGTTCTAAAAATAGGATCTTTATTAAATCGCTTTTTATCTTCAACAATAGCATCTTTGACGTATCCATCTTCATCAAAATGAAGGATCATATCGACAGATGTGTCTGCACCACCTTGACTTCCAATGGGTGGATTCCAACACTTAAATAATGTTGCACGAATAGCCTGTTCTTCAGTTGCCGTAATTTCTGAACCCAAAGAATCTGCAGGTGCACCTGATTGAGTGTTTTCATCATCAGTCCCACTTTCAGAAAACAAATCATCCAGACTTTTTACTTTGTCCTTTGATTTTTTGTCTTCTAATGCTTTTGATTTTTTAGCTTTGTTCTTTTGTAAATTGACAAGTTGAGAATCATCTTTTTTAGATTTCTTTTTATCTTTCTTCTTGTCTTCCTTTAATTTTTCTTTTTTAGGTGGAGTTAAATCCTTTTTTTCTGCAGGCTTAATCTTTTCATTTTTAGATTTTTTTTCTTTCTTTTTATCGTTCAGGTTTACACCTTCATCAATTTTTTGTTTCTTTTCATCGATTTTGTTTTTCTTTAAATCTTCTTTTTTTTCTTCTGGCTGCACATCTTCTTTTTTCTTCATATCGTCAGCAGTGTTCGTTTTCACTTCTTCCTTTACAGAATCAGGAATTTTCGATTCGTCTTTAACATTGTCAGAATTCTTAGCTTTTTTGTCTTGCTTATGATTCGAATCAGGAGATAATTTAGTCGCTGTTGAAACAGGTCCTATGGTATCGAAATTAACAATCATCGGCTGTGCTATTTCAGTATTTCTACCAAAAGGAAAATCAAAATCAAAATAGAGAAAAGTAAAAAAAACAACATGCAGTATTACTGAAAGTATCACTGCATTTTTCATATTCATAATAGGACGCTCATAATTCATTGAATAGTAAAACCCTATGCTTTTTTCTTCTTTTGAATTTCAGCCATCAACGATACTTTATTAAATCCAGCACCTGCTATGACGCTCATTAAATCCATAACTTGGCCATAACTAATAGTCTGATCACCACGCACAAAAATTTTTGTATTAGGTTTAGCTTTAATAATTTCGTGCATACGCTCTATCATTTGATCTATTTGCAAAGGCGTATCTTTCAAATACGTTTGGCCATCCTTATTGATAGAAACGATAATAGGTTCATCAGAATCTTCACTTTGTGCTGCATCCATTTTAGGCAAATCCACAGGTATGCCTACCGTTAATATAGGTGCTGTAACCATGAAAATGATAAGCAATACCAACATAACATCAACAAGAGGCGTAACGTTAATATCACTACTTAATCCACAAGATGATCTACGACCACCACGTTTTTTTTGAAGCATTCCACCAGCCATTATGCTGTCTCCTCAAGTTGACGAGAAATAATGGATAAAAATTCACTGGAAAAACCATCTAAACGATTGGCATAACGATTAATATCGCTTGATAATTTATTATATGCAATGGCTGCAGGAATCGCTGCCACCAAACCAATGGCTGTTGCAAACAAAGCTTCAGCAATTCCAGGCGCCACAACTGCCAAATTGGCACTTTGTTGAGAAGCAATAGATTCAAAGCTATCCATAATACCAAGAACAGTTCCAAACAAACCAACGATCATGCCGTTAGAACCTAACGTAGCTAAAAATGTCATAAAGCGTTCTAAGCTTTCCAGTTCACGTGAAATGGTTAGATTTAAAACACGTTCAATACGCTGATCTAACGTTCCTTTTAATTCATAAACTCTTTTACCCTTCGAAAGCGTTCTTCTCCATTCTTTCATTGCAGCACAGAAAACAACTGACATAGAATCTTTAGGGTTGCGTTGAATCCGTTCATACAAATCGTCGAGTGCGCCACCAGACCAAAATGCTTCTTCAAAACGATGTGCTGCTGCATTTAAACTTCTGATGCGATGTGTTTTAAATAAAATAATAGTCCAAGACCAGATTGAAGCAACAATCAAACCTATCATGATAAATTTAATGATAGGGCCAGCACCAAAAAAGAGATCCCACATACTGTGTCCTGCCTTTATTGCTGGTTGAGGTACAGGTTGCATAACCCCTTGCACAACAGATGACGATGATGGACCTTGTATAGCTGCACTAACTTTTAAGGCACTTGCCATCAAAAAAACTAAAAAACCAAAAAACTTATTATTGTTCATTTTATTATCCTATAAATTGTATTTTTTGAAAATTGTATTTTTTGAACTATATCTTGAGGTAGCTGAACAGGTTTATACGTCAACAAATCAATCAGAGCAAGTTTGACTTCTGCACTCATGATAAGCCTATTAGAACATTCCTTATCAACAAAAATTTCCTGCTGACAAATCATTGAAGCCATACCCACTTTAAGAATCTGAGAACGCACAGTCAAAGTTTCCGATAAAAAGGCAGGTTTTATGAAATCAATAGCCATTTTTGAAACAACAAAAGCTTTTTTAGAATCACTTATCATCGCATGATGATCAACTCCTAAGTCTCTAAAAAAAATCACTCTCGCACGTTCTAGAAACTGAAGATACCGAGAATGATATACAATTCCCAATGCATCAACATCTTCTAAAAAAACTTCAAAACTTGCAGCACTCATAAATATTTTTACAACTTCACTTTAGCATATAATATTAAAAAATAAAACATAAGTCTTATTTGACTACAATTTCATTTCTATCCCATTTTCCATTTTTCTCATTAAATATAAATTCTACAGCATGTTCTTCTACATCCGCGTGATGTGAAATATATTTAATCTGTTCATGTTGAGAAAAAAAGTATTGCCTATCATAACCCATCTCTGCACCAAAATTATAGACCATGATGCTGAAATCACTTATTTTTGACAATTTCAAAATAGTGTCTTTAACATCATCTAAAGTCTTAATGGCATTTCCTTTAACGCTTGAAACTCTAATCAAACATTTACCTGTACCATCATTATCGCCCAGACAAGGTAATTTATCAAAAAAGCTACCACCTGGTTTTGTTTTTGAAATAAACACAGATTTTTCGGACCCTGTAAGCTGAGACATAAAATCATCTGCTTCTACAAAAACAGCCTTACCGAACACAATGAAACGTGCAATTTTATTTTTTTGTAAATCATACAAAGGTATGTTGATTTTCAAAGGTTTACCATTTCGAATAACGCAAATTTGGACCTCTTTCGATCCTTTTGCACCTTCGGTGTTCATTATTTTATCAACATCATAATGTGAAGGACCACATTCTTTACCTTGGATCTGCATCAATACATCACCAGATTGAATCTTTTGATAAGCAGGGCTGTTTTTCAAGACACTTTTAACAACAAGAATGCGACTAAACGCGTCAGGATATTTCGTTGTATATTCTAATGCTTTTTTATTATCAAATCCGTCATATCTCATCAAATCATTTAAAGATACTAAGTCAAAAACAATGCCCGTTCCAAACCTGGATGGCTTTGAATTTCTTTTTAATGCGGCTAAAGCTTCAGCAATATATTTCATAGGCAAAGCATAAGCACCTGTGGAGCCATTGGATGAAAATAATAATCCAGCAGCATTTCCTTTTTCATCTAATACAGGAGAACCACTAGCCCCACCTTGGGCATTTAAACTAATCCTAAAGGTTTGCCCCGACAAATCTTGGGCAATTTCAAAAGGACTAGCAACTGTTCCTGTTTGAACAGAAAAATGTTTATTTTCATTTTTTCCAATAATCATCACAGGTTCACCTAAAGAAACATTTTCTTCTCTCAAAGGTAAACTGTGTGGGATTTGCTGTATGTCTTTAGGGTCCACTTTTAAAAATGCAAAATCGTGCCAAGGGTCTGAATAAAGCAAGCGGCCTGTTACTACTGTTCCATCAAATAATGTGACATCGTAACGTTCAACAACGCTATCTGGACAAGCTACGTGGCGGTTGGTTACAATAATGCCATTTTCCTTATCCACAACAGAACCTGTGCCATATTTTGTACCCAGAGAAGTATAGGCAGCCTCTATGGATCTAATTTCAATACTCACCACATATTTTTGCATTTGGCTATATGATTCTTGAGAGTGAATATCTTTTTTATCTTTAAAAAAAGAAAATATGGCCCAAGATTGGGTCGATAAACAAACCAAAAAAATCAAAGCCGTTTTTTTTAACAAACTATACATAATAACCTTCTTATTTAAATTTGTGGAATACCTTGAGACGTCGAATATTCAAAATGAACAATCTCGTCAGGATAGAGAATTTGACGAATCATTTTGGCAGCCAATGCAGCTTCTGCAAAACCTGTTAAAATTAACTTTTGTTTATTCTTGTATGTTGAAATATCTCCAACGGCAAAAACACCAGGAATACTTGTTTCAGAAGTAGATGGATCCACAGTAATACAGTTTTTAGACAAAGCCAAATCCCAATCTAAAATAGGACCTAAATTCATGGACAAACCAAAAAACGGAAGAAGAAAATCTGCTTCAATTTCTTTGTATTCGCCTTCAATAGTAGATATTCCAACATGTGAAATTTGTCCGTTATCGCCTTTTAATTGGCTTAGTTGATACGGAACAGCCATTTGAATTTTTCCAAGAGCAGCCCATTCTTCGAGCTGTTTTTGACTTTCAGGCATACACCTGAATTTCGAACGTCGATGCACAACAGTCACATGAGAAGCTATTTCTGACAAAGAAAGTGCCCAATCCACAGCAGAATCGCCTCCTCCTGCTATCACAACTTTTTTATCTCTATATTGTTCGCGGTTCAACACCGAATAAAGAACCGACTGACCTTCATAATCTTCAATGCCTTCTAACGGTGGTCTATTGGGACCAAATGCACCAACACCAGCAGCAATAACAACAGCTTTACAAACAACAACTGTTCCTCTAGAACCAGTCACTTTGAATGTTTTATCTTCATTTTTTTCTAGTTTTTCAATTTGTTCTTTTAAAAAAATTTGAGGTTGAAAAACTTTCATCTGATCGATCAAACGATTCACAAGATCTTCACCTGTAATGGATGAATGAGTTGGAATATCATAAATAGGTTTTTCAGGATAAAGGGCGGCACATTGTCCCCCTAAATGATCTAAAGAATCAAAGAGGCAGCATTTCAAACGTTGCATTCCACATTCAAAAACAGTAAACAACCCTACAGGGCCTGCACCTATTACAACAACGTCGGTATAAATCATTGATTTTCACTATTACATTTCAGAATTAACATTCTAAACTAAAATTTTTCATTTTTCAAATTCAGTATTTCTTAACTTTATACTGACACACTAAAATTTAAAGAAAAACAATATATTTTTAAAAATTGAACGGAAATTACTTTTCAAAAGCATCGTTACTGCAACAACTTCTACAAGAAGTTGAGAAACACTATGCTCTTCAACCAAGCCCTTCTTTAATACATAAAATGACCGCTATTTTTGAAAAACTTCCATTAGAAGCTATAAACGAATGGGTTATGATGCTTCGATCATTGAATGAAGATCATCCAGAATGGCAAAGTTTCATCGAAAATCTTACCGTACACGAAACTTATTTCAACAGAGAACAAAATGTATTGGATAACATCAAAAATGTTATCCTACCTGAAATTTTAAAGAACAAATCTCAAGAAAAGAGAATATCAATATGGTCTGCTGGGTGTTCATCTGGTGAAGAAACGTATAACCTCGCCATTATTGCTGTTGAAGCTTTGATGAAGCATCTCAATCTTTCGCATAGCCATTTTTCTGAAAAAAATATCATCGATAGTGGATGGACTATTAGAATAATTGGAACAGACCTATCTAAACAAGTGATTAGGGTTGCAGAGACTGGTGTTTACAGCAACGCAATTATGGGTTCTTTCAGATCTAACACAGATAATCTGCTTCATTATTTCGATCAAAAAACAGACAATGTAATCGAAGAATTATCAAGTAACGTGAAATACTATCAGATCAAACCGTTTATTAAATCACTTGTTACTTTCTCGCAAATGAATTTGCTATCTAAAAGCCCTTCTGCTCTTCATTTTGATATGATTATCTGTCGAAATGTTTTGATATATTTCAATGACCTCAATAAAAAAACAATACAAAACCGTTTTTTAAGTCAAATGAACGAAAACAGCGCTTTGATTCTCGGAACGGTTGATTCGTGCTTTTTAGACACTGTCAATATTTTCAACCATAGCGGTTGCCGTTGGTATTCTAAAAAATCTGTATGGGACAATATTTATGGTACAAAAAATAAAGTATCAGCTATTTCTGGTCAAGAGGTAAACTAATATGGATTTAATTGTATTTGAAAATAGTGGTCAAAAATTTGGTATCAAAAGTTCTGTCATTAGAGAAATTTTAGACCCTATGCCTATAACACCTGTTCCTTTTGCACCAGAACATGTGGAGGGAATTATCAGTGCTTCAGGATCCATATTATTACAAATTAGTTTCAATAAGCAAGTTAAGGATCTGGAAAAAAATCCTACTACGACATTTAATACTGAGGAACAGAGAGACGAAAATGAATATCATCTCCTCATCATTAATTCTGACAATGGACTTTTTGCGCTGAAGGTTAACCCTATTAAAGAAAAAATCAATATCGATGAAAATGAATTGAAACATGTAGGAAATAGAAATGGTCTGCACGAAAAAAAGGCTAATGAAGTCCAATATGAATACAACCACAAAGGTTTGGTTATTTTAGTTCTTGATGAAAATGCACTAGGGCTAGACAAAGACATCACCGTTTTTGAACCAGAGCATAGAGAATTTGCACTGGGACAACAAGATCTCTATACAAAAAATATCCATGGCAGTCAAAATGATCAACAAAATTATCTCATTTTCGAATGTGGGGAAGAAATTTTTGCACTTCAACTGGAAGATGTTTTAGAAATTGTCCAAATTAAAATAGATCAAGAAATAACACATATCCCTCATGCACCCCAAGAAATTTTAGGTTTATATCTTTTACGAAATCGGGCATACCTTTCCATTTCATTGTCACAACATTTAGGAAATAGTAAAAAAAATAATGAGAAATATGGAATTTTTGTGAATACTTCTATTGGAAAAATTGTGCTATGCATTGAAAAAATGATAGGTATTCAAAGTTTTAATCCCAAAGATATCCAAGAACCCAAAGAGCAAGGCAATGAATTAGTTGGATGGGCAAAAGGTAAAAATCAAGAGATCATTGGAATTATTCAACCATCAAAACTTATTACGTCATCAAAAGAGCTTGAGTATGATCCATTTATTATTGAAAATGAAGAAGAAAAAAACACCGTAGCCCCCCAAGAAACAAAAAGATTTTTAAGCTTTAATATTGGAAAAGAAAAATGTTGTTTACCAATCGAAGTCGTTCAAATTGTTTCTGAAAGACAAGAAGAAACCCCTCTACCCCAGTCAGAAGATAAACATACAAATTCGCAAATCATGAATATTATTTACAATCAAGTTACTCAAATTCAAGGTGTTGTCATTCCTATCATCGATTTGCATCCATTTTTTGATATTAATCAAAAACATCATGATGATAACACCAATAAGGATTACTATATTATTGTGAATTGTAACAATCAGCCTTTTGCATTATTGGTTGATAATATCGACAGAGTCACAGATATTCCTTTATCAGATATAGATTATAACGTCGCACAAAATAATATTTTTATAGCAGGGGTGTGTAAATTTGAACAAAGATTGGGGTCCATTATTTCATTGGATCCACTTCAACAACCAGATTTAGCTCAAAAAGTGTAAGGGCAGATTAAACCCATGATATCTGTTTTAGTTCTTAGTAATTCCGTTAACAATCGGATGTTTATTAAAAGAAAACTGGAAACTCAACCAGATATCACAATAGTCTCTCACGAAATTTTTCCCAAAAATTCTATAGACAATCATAATAGTTTAAAATTTGCAGATATAGTCCTTGTCGACTGCGATACAGATAATATTAACCTGCTTCAAAATTCAAGAATTATCAAAGAGTCAAACACTATCGTTTTAGCCCTTATTAATACCCATAACATTCATGAGCCTAGTTCAAACATATCTTGGAAAATTGGTGCCGTTGATTGTATACATATGGATGAAAATACACTTCTTGAAAACGACACTTTGTTTGAAAAAAAATTGATAGAAAAGATTCATTTATGGTCACAAAACATTCGCCATAAAGATTTGAAAAAGAAAAATCATCATAAACCTCATATACCAGCTTATGAAGAACAAGAAAAAAGTAACGAAAATGAAAAAAAATCAACGCATTTTATCAGCATACCAAGAGTTAGTCCGAAAAAATTTGATATTATTGTCATAGGCATTTCAACGGGCGGCCCCATGACACTGGTCAATCTTTTAAAGAATTTACAACCTCTTAATTGTCCTATTGTCATCGCACAACATATGCCAAAAGATTTCACAAACAGTTTAGCATCGCATTTAGAAAAAGAAACAGGGATGAATGTTATTGAAGGGTATCACGCTCTACCTCTGGGGCCACAAACAATTGTTATCGCATCTGGAGGACATGATAGTGCTATACAAAAAATTCAAGATGGAAGGATATTATTAGTTGAAAAGCCATCCCATCAAAGCTATTTTCACCCTTCCGTTGACTTGCTATTTTCATCGGCTGCTCAATCCAATATATCCACACTGGGAATCGTTATGACAGGCATGGGAACAGACGGAACAATGGGGTCTAAAAATATAAAGAGCCATAATGGTATCATCATAGCACAGGAACCATCCACATGCGTTGTCAATAGTATGCCAAACAGCGTAATTAAAGAAGGATATGCAGACTACGTTTGGTCGCCTGAAAAGATAGCAGAAGCTATGTCTTTATGGTGTTCAGACAAAAAAACGAAGACTAAAGAGTTTTAAATTACAATAAAAAAGTTTTGAATTCTTTGTGCACAAAAGGATTAGCCGCAATAATACTATTTGTCTGTAACGGAGAAGATTCCTCAAAAAGTGAAGTAACACTTCCACCTGCTTCTTGAATAAGCAAAATACCAGCAGCATAGTCCCACACATTCATATTTTGATCAAATACAACATCTAATCTTCCACAAGCAACATAAGCCAGGTCTAATGATGTCACCCCCATTCTTCTGACACCTAAAACCTGAGACGTGATTTTGGCTACTTTATTTTCAAAACTGGGATCTCTTTCTTTACCATGACAGGAATGAACTCCTACAAGAACTTCATCTAAAGATCGACGTGAAGAAACACGAAGCCTGCGTTGATTCAAATAAGAACCTCTTCCCTTTTCGCTCCAAAAGAGCTCATCTTTTATAGGATCATAAGTTACAGCTGCTATGATTTCAGATTTGTATTCTAAAGCAACAGTAATGGCAAAGTGAGGTATACCATGCATAAAGTTAGATGTACCATCCAAAGGATCGATAATCCATCTATGATCAGGGTTTATACCCTCTATCAAACCAGTTTCTTCACTATAAATGGAGAAATGTGGTCTAGCTTTTTGCAATTCATAAATTAATATCTGTTCAGCTTTACGATCGGCAATCGTAACAAAGTCACCAGCGCCTTTTTGTGAAACTTGTAAATTTTCGATTTCACCAAAATCACGCAATAACCCTCTGCTCGCTTTTTCTACAGCTAAAGACATAACGTTGACTAAAGCCGAACGTGTCACAAATCGAGAATTTGACATGACTACCTATTGATTACCTTTTAATTTTTAACTTAAACTTCTTTATATCTTTCTACATATGTTGCATCGACTGTATTCACAACGACTTTCATACCTGTAGAAATATGTGGAGGTACCATAATTCTTACACCATTTGTAAGCACAGCTGGCTTATAAGATGAAGATGCTGTTTGACCTTTTACCACAGCGTCTGCTTCCATAATTTCTAGGACAACATAATCGGGTAATTGAACAGCAATAGGTTTGCCTTCATACATTGATAAATTAACAACCATGTTATCAATAAGAAAAACTGCAGAAGATCCCACAAAGTCCTTTGATAAGTAGATTTGCTCGAATGTTTGTTGATCCATAAAGACCAAATTTTCACCATCATCATAAAGATATTGGAAAGCTACTTCGTCTAAATAAACTCTTTCTACGGTTTCAGCAGATCGAAAACGTTCGTTTAACTTTGTACCTTCTGCAATACTTTTCATTTCAACTTGCATGTATGCTCCACCTTTACCAGGTTGAGTATGCTGAGTTTTAGTAACAGTCCAAAGTTTACCTTGGTAATCTAAAATATTACCAATACGTATTTCATTTCCACTTATTTTCATAGAGCTTTCACTTCAAGATGATTTGATATGGTAGCGGCGGAGGGATTTGAACCCCCGACACGCGGATTATGATTCCGCTGCTCTAACCAACTGAGCTACGCCGCCATTAGGATAAAAAATTATCATAATTAAATATAAGTGGTCAATGTTTTTTTATGCGTAACATTAAAAAACTTACCGTCTTTGAAAAATGTAATTTTTTTTGATTTATAAATAAAACAAAAGCAATTTGCATTTCACCATAGAATATTGCATAATGATGAATATTGCTTCATTGTTACAGATTGTGCGGATCAAATGGTTTTTCTATCAAAAAAAAATCAGTCTTCTACTGACGAAGTTATCATTCATTCTGTGAATGAATCCATTTCACTTGGTGAAATACTAAAAGAACAAAGGTTAAAGTTCGGAATGACGGTAGAAGATGTTTGCGCAAAAACAAAGATACGTAAAGCTTTTATTGTAGCCATTGAAAATAATAATTTAGAGATATTACCTGGAAAAGTTTACATTCATGGTTTTTTGCACAACTATGCAAGACTATTGGGTTTGCCAGCAGACATCATCCAGTATGACCTATCTAGTGTGGAAGAAACAAAAAAAGACAATCAGCCACCTTTTAAGTTTTACGTTTATAGTGAGAGGTCTTATTCTATAACAACAAAAACCGTTTTTATTTCTATTCTTTTGTTGCTTTGTGTTTTAGGAATTTCCAAACTAAAAGAAAACAGGCCTTCATCTGCGATAAACCATAGCGATAATTATAGCATTGAACAAAATGATCAAAAGCAGTCTTCGAATATAGCCATTTATTCTAGCAATACATCTGTTGAAGATCAGACGAAACTACCCGCTCCTGCTGCTGCAAAACAAGAAACCATGGGTAGTCCAAAAACTGATTTACCAGATAACCAAACAAAAACTATTGTTACAGAAAATATGTCATCTGCAGCAACATCCCCTCTCCCGGCTAACAATGATTCAGCAGCTATTCCTCAAATTGAAGAAAATAAACCTGCATATTCAAAGGTTGATGCCCCTATAAAGGTTAAACCAAAATTAAAAGATCTCAATCTAGATGATGATGACGAGTAGGCCCTAGTTATTCCATTGCTGTTAACGCCTTAAATCTTTCTTTTTGAAAATTTAAGATTAAAGATAACATTCTAAATAATTATATTGTGTAGCATCATTCTTATTCATTTTTGAATTAAATATAGGATGAATCTTACATCATTGTCTTTCAATGCAGGACTGGAATATTACACTTTTTATCACTACGCAACTGTGTCAAAGATTATATTGAGACCTTAAAGAATGAGTCTACACTTTTTTTGCTTCAGGAGAATTTGCGGAAAAAGGAGATTTATAAGAAAGATGCCCCTTTCTGGCAAACGGTTATCAAATTTAACGTCTATTCCCTACATTTAGATGAAATACTTTTACATGCCATTGAAGAATCCATCTATTTAACTTGCTGTATAGGATTGGGTGTTCTTTTTGTATATGACATTAGATACAGAGTTCAAAATATTATGGGAACTAGAAAACACTCTGATTATATTCAATTTTTACTACTTATTTGATGTTAACATTCAGGATTAAAATATCTACCTTAAATAAAAAAAACCACAGGAACGTTTCTGTGGTTTTTTTCTTATTCAATATTACTTTTATGAACAACCACTTGTTGAACCACATGTATCACATTTCAAACATGTTCCATTTCGAACCATTGTAAAGTTTCCACAGTCAGAACAAGAATCTCCTTCATAACCTTTCATACGAGCTAATGCACTTTTCATGGACGCATCATTTCGTGGAGCCGAGATATCAGACACATTTGATTTGGAACTGGTCTGTGAACCACCCATAGAACGAGATGCTCCGTGTGTCCCAGTTGCTTTTTGAGCTATATTTTCCTGTGACATTTGTATATTTTGTTTATTGTCATTTTGTGCTTGTGAAGTTTCTAAAATTTTATATTCAGAAACTTCACCAATTCCATCTGAAGACGTAGAGGGGATCACATGAGCAAGATCTTTTCTATCCAAATAGGTAATTGCTAATTCTCTAAAGATATAATCTAAAATGGACGTTGCCATTTTCACATAGTCATTCCCTTCAACGCGACCTGATGGTTCAAAACGTGTAAAAGTAAAGGCTTCTACAAATTCTTCTAACGGCACACCATACTGCAACCCTATGGAGATAGCCATCGCAAAATTGTGCATTAGAGATCTAAAAGACGCACCTTCTTTGTGCATATCGATGAAAATTTCACCAATACTTCCTTCTTCATATTCCCCTGTTCGAAGATAAATTTTATGCCCGCCAACCACTGCTTTTTGAGTATAACCGCCACGACGATTCGGTAGTTTACGACGTTTTTTTGCAGCACTTTGTTGCTCAATCGTATTCACAACATTTTGTGCCAATTTAGATGCAATGTGCACAACTTTATCGGTTTGTGACATTTCATCCATATCGTCATGATCATCTTCATCTAACAACATAGAATTCATAGGCTGAGATAATTTTGATCCGTCACGATATAAAGCATTAGCCTTTAATCCTAATTTCCATGATGTTAGGTAAGAATCAATACATTCTTGGATAGATGCATGGTTAGGCATGTTGATTGTTTTAGAAATAGCACCTGAAACGAAAGGCTGGACAGCTGCCATCATTTCAATATGACTTTGAGATGACAAAAATCTTTTTCCAATACGGCCACAAGGTGATGCGCAATCAAATACGGGAAGATGTTCTGGCTTCAAATGAGGGGCACCTTCAAGTGTCATCGTGCCACAACAATAGTTATTTGCCGCTTCAATTTCTGATTTACTAAAGCCTAGCAAGCTAAGCATATCAAACATTGGATCATTCAAATGTTCATCCGTCATTTTTAAAACGTTTTTACAGAAATCATCTCCAAAAGTCCAGCGATTAAATGTGAACTTCACATCAAAAGCAGATTTCAAAGCTTCCTTTAATTTAGAGATTTCAACATCTGTAAACCCTTTTGATTTCAAGGCATCAAAATGAATAGAAGGCGAATTTTCAAGTGTTCCATGACCTACAGCATATAAAGTAATTTCTGTAATCTGTTGATCGGTATATCCCATTTTTTTCAATGCAACAGGAACCATACGATTGATAATTTTAAAATATCCACCACCAGCAAGTTTTTTAAATTTAACCAATGCAAAGTCTGGTTCTATTCCTGTTGTATCGCAATCCATTACCAAACCGATTGTACCTGTTGGTGCAATCACTGTTGTTTGGGCGTTACGGTATCCGTATTTTTCACCACATTCAATAGCTTCATCAAAGGCTTTCTTTGATGCTTCAATTAGTTCTGGGAAAGGACATTCTTGAGCTTGCAAAGGAACAGGCTTTATTGTTAGCTGTTCATACTTTTTAGTTTCTCCATAGGCTGCAGACCTGTGGTTGCGCAGCACACGTAGCATATGTTTTTTATTCAATGCATATTCTGAAAAAGCCCCTAGCTCTTTAGCCATCAATGCTGATGTGTGATAAGCTCTTCCCGTTAAAATAGCTCCGAATGCACCAGCCATAGCCCGGCCTTCTTTACTGTCATAAGGAATACCAAGATTCATCAACAAACCGCCAATATTAGCATACCCTAAACCTAAAGTTCTAAATTTATAGGAAAGATCTGCTATTTCTTTAGATGGGAATTGTGCCATCAATACTGAAATTTCTAAAACCATCGTCCATAATTTAATCGTGTGTTCGTACAATGGAATATTAATCTGGTTGCCATCATAGAATTTAGTCAGATTTATGGATGCTAAGTTACATGCTGTATTATCTAAGAACATATATTCTGAACAAGGGTTAGAAGCATTTATTCGACCACTTTCAGGACAGGTATGCCATTCGTTAATTGTTGTATCAAACTGTACCCCAGGATCTGCACAAGACCATGCTGCATAACCAATCTGGTTCATTAAATCAGTGGCTTTCAATGTCTTCACTACTGATCCATCTTTTCTTGATGTCAAGCTCCAATCTTTATCATCTAAAACAGCTTGAATAAAGTCATTCGATAAACGAACAGAGTTATTAGAGTTCTGACCTGAAACCGTATTATACGCTTCAGAATCCCAATCTGTTGTAAAGACAGGCATGTCGACTTTATCAAGGCCAAGCTCTACAGTGTGCAGAACACGACGAATATAGTTTTCGGGAACCATTGCTTTGCGTGCTAATTTAATAGCCACTTTAAGATTTTTATTAACTTGAGAATCTATTTTATCCTTAAGCTCTAGTTCAGTTTCATCCAAACAGGCTTTCAAAATAGCACTGAGGTGATATTTATTAACCTTAGAACCAGTAACTAATGCCGCAACTTTTTGTTCTTCAACAACTTTCCATGTAATAAATTCTTCTACATCAGGATGGTCTACGTCTAAAATAACCATCTTTGCAGCACGACGTGTCGTTCCACCAGATTTAATCGCACCAGCAGATCTGTCACCAATTCTCAAAAAACTCATCAAGCCAGAAGATTTTCCACCACCCGATAATTTTTCACCATTACCTCTTACGCGTGAAAAGTTGGTGCCTGTACCTGATCCATATTTAAATAATCTCGCTTCACGTGTCCAAAGATCCATGATACCGCCTTCGTTCACCAAATCATCTTTAACAGACTGGATGAAACAAGCATGAGGCTGAGGTCTTTCATAGGATGATGAAGAAGTTTTAAGTTCTCCTGTTATTTCATCAACAAAAAAGTGACCTTGTGAAGGACCATTTATACCATAGGCCCAAAACAGACCCGTGTTAAACCATTGTGGAGAATTAGGCGCGCACATTTGTGATGCGAGTTGAAAACGCAATTCGTCATAAAAAGTCAATGCGTCTTCTTCTGTGTCAAAATAATTATTTTTAAATCCCCAATACGTCCATGTACCAACAAGGCGGTCAAAAACTTGTTTTGAACTTCTTTCAGAAGTATATTCAGTGCCTTCTGCAGCTTCTTTTCTCCAAAGCCAAGATGGTATACCTTCTTCTTGTACAGCTTGAAGATGAACTGGCACTCCTGCTTTTCTAAAATACTTTTGAGCCAAAACATCACATGCTACTTGAGACCATAATTCAGGCACATCAATATCATTAATTTGAAAAACAACAGAACCATCAGGGTTTTTTATTTCACTATTAGTTTTTTTAAAAGCAATCTGTTCATAAGGACAGCGGCCTGCAACGGTGGATAAACGATTAATCTTCATGGTTGAAATTGCCTTTCAAATGTCTATGAGCTGAGAATTTAAGAAAATAGGACAGACGCATATTTTTCTTACTTCCTATTATACACACAAGATATAGTTGATCAAGGGAAAAAATATAACTATATTTAGTAATCTTTGAAAAAATATTTCACAATCCATAAAAAAATTATTATGAAATTATTTACTATTTTATAGTACCATGTATATAGGTTTTTCGATTTTTACTTTGATTTTTCGAGAGTTTTTTAGCTATTATAGAGAATATATCTTTGTATTTTCAAATCAATTCAAGAATTATTGGCAAAAGAAAGCATTTACATGTCTGATTATAAAAAAAAAATAATAGAGAAAATAGAAAAAATTAATACCAATATTCGTTCTAAAATACATCAGTATTTTGACAAAATATCTTCTCATCTCAAAATTGGAAAACATTATCAACAACCGGATTTGACACAATTAAAAACGTCTCAAAAAGATCCTTATCATTATATTAACATAGGTTTTTTTCTAAAATCATACCTTGGAACATTAGATCCTCAGGTTAAGAAAAATATGAAAAATGGGTTGATTGTTTTTTTAATTGTCTCGCTACTTTATTCCATGTTTATCAAAACCATTGACTCCAATATTAAAAGTTTTTGCCAAATTATTCTTGAAAAAGATGATAGTGGGATGAAAAATGACAGAAAATCACGCGTAGAAGTTATGCCTGTGAAGTCAGGAATAATGACCAAACGTGTTACGGCTGTTGGTAGAGCCAAAGCTAGCGAAAACGTTGTCATCAAATCTGAACTGAATGGTCGCATTAAAGAAATTCTATTTCAAGAAGGTGGTTCTGTTGAAAAAGGTCAAGAAATTATCCGTTTCGAAGATGAAGAACTTAAAGCCGAACTTCAAGCTGCAAAAGCAAGATTAACAACAGCTCAAGCCAACTATGATAGAACATCAAAATTACATGCGCAAAAATTTGGTTCTTTGAAAGAATTCGACAGAGACAAAGGAGAGCTAGATCAAGCAGCAGCGCAAGTTGAATTGCTATCGGCGAGGCTTAATAAAACTGTGATCAAAGCACCTTTTAGCGGTCAAATCAGTTTAATAGATTATCAAGTAGGCTCTTTTGTTCCCATGAACACAGACCTTGTAACCATCATACAATCTAAGCCTATGAAAATTGATTTTAAGATTCCTGAAAAGTTTGTAGCCGACATTGGAGTTGGCCAAGGTGTGGAACTTCGCCTTGATGCATACAAAGACAAAATTTTCAATGGCCAAGTTGAAGCCGTTGATGTGAAAATTGACCCTGAAAGCAATAGCATCGCATTAAAAGCAATAACAGACAACAGCGATGGTAAAATTGTCCCTGGTTCTTTCGTTAATGTTAGCCTGATCATCGGAGAAAGATCTGACGCCTTAATGGTTGATGAAAATTCTGTAGCTCGTGAAGGAAGCATTGAATATGTTTGGGTTGCTGAAAAAGGGAAAGCCCACCGCAAAAGGGTACGCACAGGCGTTCGGGAAAAACACATGATTGAAATCACAGAAGGTCTTCTAAAAGGTGAACTGGTTATAACCGAAGGGCAACAACGTTTGGTTGGAGATGGTCAGCAAATCAAAATAGTTAATGATACAGCTGCACAAGACCCAACAACATCGGATCAAAAAAAAGATGGTAAATAGTCAAAATTATATAACTGCATTAAATAAAAAATTGGAAAAAAAGATATGAAGTTATCTGAAACATGTATTGAAAGACCAGTCTTATCTTGGGTGTTTACTCTCGTCTTGATTTTAATAGGTTTCGTTGGTCTTTTTAGACTTCCTGTCCAAAAATATCCAAGTATTGAAAATGTTTTTTTAACCATCGAAACACAAATGCCGGGTGTTGGTCCTGATATCGTAGAAAGCCAAATAACACGACATATCGAAGATTCAATTGCCGGTATTGAAGGAATTGAAACCATCAGTTCTGTTTCATCATCTGAAGAAAGCAAAGTCTATATCGAATTCAGACCTGGCCGAAGCATGGAAGATGCTTTGAACGATGTACGTGATCGCCTAGCACGTGTAAAAGAAAAACTACCACAGCCCAATCTTAGAACAGAGCCTCTGATTCTACGTAGCCGTTCAGACGAACGTCCTATTATGTCTTTAGCCCTGACAAGCAACCAAATAGATTCAAGCGAACTGTACGATTATGCAGAAAATGAAATCAAAAAAGATTTAGAAAGTATTCCAGGAATTGCGCGTATCGATGTTTCTGGTGCTTCTTCTTATGTCATGAAAGTTGATGTCGATCCCATTCTTATGGCAGGACATAAAATTAACATTTCCGATGTGCGCGATGCTATTTCTTCTCAAAATTTTGAGGCCCCAGCCGGACGCTTTGAAAGCAAAAACAAACAATATAACGTAACAACTGTTGCAGATCTTAATAAACCAAGAGATTTCGAAGAAGTCATTGTTTCAACAAATAAAGGTCGTATCATCAAAATCAAAGATATCGGCAAAGTTTCTTTAGATGCAGATGACAAAAGAACAAGAATGGCGTTTAATGGAAAAACAGGTGTTAGAATTGCTGTTACAAAACAGTCTAACGCAAACCCCCTTCAAATCGCAGAAGATATCAAAAGCAAACTATTATTGATTTCAAAAAGATTACCAAAAGATTCGCAAATTCAAATAGCCAACAATACAACTACCTATATTAGCAAAAGTATTAATAGCGTTTACCTATCCATTATTGAAGCAAGCGTTTTGGTTATATTAGTCGTTTTCTTATTTTTAAAATCGGCAAAAGCATCCCTTATTCCTCTTGTGACGATCCCTGTATCTATCATCGGTGTTGCGTTTCTGATGTATATTTTAGGCTACACGATTAACATATTTACGTTGTTTGCACTTGTCTTGGCCGTTGGATTAGTGGTGGACGATGCCATTGTAGTGTTAGAAAATATCCACAGACACATTCATGATGGCTATAGCCCCTATGAAGCATCCATTAAAGGAATTAGGGAAATAGGGTTTTCTGTTGTGGCGATGACATTGACATTGGTTGCTGTATATCTACCCATACCTTTAGGGTCTGGAAAAATTGCAAAATTTTTCACTGAGTTTGCTATTACTCTTGCAGGCTCCGTACTATTGTCAGGATTTATTGCTTTAACCTTATCCCCCATGATGTGCTCAAAATTATTAAAACCAAACGATAGCAAAAAAACCAAAAAAAATGGGAGATGGGAAAAATTTAGTAATGCCGTATCCATTGACGGCTTCTTAGAACGGTTAGAAAATAATTATTATAGAACACTAAAACATGCCCTTGATGAAAAGAAATCTATCCTTACACTTTCTGCTATTGTGTTTCTAAGCGGTATTTGGGTTTTTTCTTCATTAAAAAGTGAATATTTTCCAGAGGAAGATACGCGTTCATTTGGAATAGAGGCGCATGCTCCTCCTTCAGCAACACTGGAATATACCGAAAAACACCTTAAGCATATTGACAGTATTTTATCGACGTACCCAGAAATTGAAAGAAGAATATCCAGCATTATCAATCCAAACGTAGATATATCTGTTGAACTATCTGAAGATGATTCTTCTATCTTTAAATCAATTGGTCATATATTTACTGGACAAAGAAGATCTACACAAGAAATTGTTGAAGAACTTACAGCACGTTTTAAAAATATCACCGGTCTAGAGCCTCGTATTCAAATAGGTGGTGCTGGCGGCTCAGATTCAAATCTGGTCAGTTTTGTAGTAAGAGGAAATAAAGAAACATATGCCCTCTCTGGATCAGTTAAAGAACTAACAAATGCACTTCTATCTTCTGGAATGATTAGAGGTGTTCGTGCACGCAGTTCTGTCGATAACGAAGATTATATCTTAACGTTAAAAAGAGAAAAAATAGCCAACATACAAAAGACGCCACGTGAAATTTCAGACTTTATACGCTATTTGTTAAAAGGTGAAAAAACAGGAAAATTTAAAAAAGACAACAAACAGTACGATGTTAACGTCCAAGTTTTTTCTGAATATAAGTCTTCACCCGATGACATTTTAAAATTTTACATCCGTGGAGGGACTCCAAAAGATCCCAATCTTATTCCTCTATCCGAACTGATATCTATCGATTCACGAACCAGTCCTCCAGAAATACAAAGACATAATCGAACTAAATCAGAAAGCGTTCAAGTTGTATTGAAAAAAGGATATACCGTTGGTGATGCTATTACTAAAATCAGACAAATTGCCGATGAAACGTTGCAAGAAGGTGTTTATCTTGATTTTACAGGTGAAACACAAAGATTTATTACAGAAAGCAAATCCATGCAGTTGGTATTTATGTTGTCTTTGTGCTTTATTTATTTGGTTTTGGCTGCACAATTTGAAAGTTGGAGGGATCCATTTATAATCTTTATTAGTGTCCCTCTTTCACTTGTTGGTGGTGTATATGCCCTTAATTACTTAGATAAAGGAACTCTAAACATGTTTTCATTTATTGGGTTTATAACGCTGATAGGATTGATAACCAAACATGGTATTTTGATCGTTGACTTTGCCAATAAAATTCGCAAATCATCCCATGAATCTGCAAAAACAGCCGTTTTACAAGCATCCCAAATGCGACTACGCCCTATTTTAATGACAACACTTGCCATGGTTTTAGGTGCTGTACCTTTAATGTTTGGTGGCGCTGGTAATGAAAACAGACGTCAGTTAGGTGCTGTTATTATAGGAGGTATGAGCCTTGGAACAGTCTTTACACTTTATATTGTTCCACTAGTGTATACGCTGATTTCTTCAAATAAGGCTCAAAAGAAAATATTTTCATCCTAAAATGCAGGAAGAATTCATTGAAATAATTCACGACATTATTGATGGTGTAGAAGATAGAGCTTCTTTTTTTTCTCCATCATTTCAACATGTTCTTATTGTTTATGATAATCTTGATACAGATCTGTTTTTATCAATAATGTCTAAAAAAATTCAATCCATGGAGATGTTAACGCACGCTGAAATCGATTGGGTTAAAATAGAACCTTACTTTGAAACTATTAAAATAGTACCGTTAAATAGAAATTATGACCTCATTATAACAACACCATTTCTGCAAAGGATTATTGACGTTCCTGGTGCGCTTTTACAAATGCGGGTCTATCTTACCCCAAACGGTGTTTTAGTTTCGCCGTTTATAGGTCACGAAACAATGGAGTGTTTCAAAATAATGCTTTCAAGATTGGATTTAAAATACCATCACGGAATACAGCAAAGGTTTTTTCCTATGATATCGATGAATGATGTTGGTCGTTTGCTTATTCGTGCAGGATTTGATTCATGTGTATCTGACTTTATAAGACTGTATCCTATTTTTCAATCCATGTCTCATTTCAAAAAGACACTGCAGTTTTTCAATGAAAACCACAGCATACGAGCCTCTTGCTATCTTTCAAATTCATCACCAAGCAGATTGTTTAATCATCTATATCTGTCTGAGATAAATCAAGCATTTGGTGAGTTTAATAAACAAAAAGATTTGTTTTTAGATATCGTGTACATTATTGGATGGCTAAATCCTGTGCAAATTACCTCCTCTTACCCTTCTGGTGTTGACGGTATAACGGAATAAGATTCATTTTTTTTGTTTTGAGGAAAAAATCACTTTCAAAATAACTGTAATGAACAAAAGACAAAAACATACAAAGAACAACATCATTAAAATCCATACTATTTATCACTCTTCATTTCATCATTTTTGATTATAAAAATTATTCATTAACAAAGAGTTATCATCTCTACCCTCTTTATACTCGTGACCTTAGAAAAACTTGAAAAAAATATGTTTTTTGATATAATAAAATATATTTTTAAAGGGTATATAAAGATGAATTTTTCGAATGAAAATAATAATAATGAAAAAGATGTATTCCATTCACAAGATGAAATTTCTACTGAAAATATAGCTGACATAAATGTAAACATAGAGGAAGTTGAAGAATTATCTGAATTGGATATTGCACAAAATCAAGCAAATGAATTTAAAAATAATTGGTTACGTTCTGAAGCAGAAATTGAAAATTTACGCAAAAGATTTGCAAAAGAAAAAGATGATTTAAATCGTTATGCATCTTTAAAGCTTGCTCGTGATTTAGTAAGCGTCATTGACAACTTAAGAAGAGCACATAATGCAGCAGAAAAACCATCGGAAACATCCACTGATGCAGAGAAATTAAAATCACTGGTTGATGGGATCGTTTTAATTATCAATGAGGCCGATACTTGTCTTGATCGTCATCACATTAAAAGAATAAACCCTCTTCATGAAATGTTCGATCCTAACTACCATCAAGCCATGTTTGAAATAGAATCTGAAGACACAACACCATCAACGATTCTTAATGTAGTTCAAGATGGATATGTATTGCACGATAGAATTATTCGCCCTGCACTTGTTGGTATTAGCAAAAAGAAACAGCCTGCATAACTTAAACCCAAGACGAAATCCAACAGAAGGTCATTTACCGTGCAAAACAATTCTGAATTTAGTTTTAAAGTGATCTCCTATATCAAAAAATGCTCTGTTGGTTTTCTTCTTATTTTTCTACTTCCTATTTTTTTTGGTTTTCTTGGTATTCGCCCCATTGCTACACCTGATGAAGCAAGATACGTTGAAATCCCCAGAGAAATGATTGCGAAATCCGATTGGATCGTTCCTTATTTAAATGGTTTTATCTATTTTGAAAAACCTCCCTTTGTTTATTGGATCATCGCACTATTTTTAAAAATATTTTCTTTAAACGAATATTTCTTAAGATTACCTATTGCCATCCTCTCTTTTGTTACAGTCATCAGCCAATATTTCTTTGTCAAAAAGTATGAAAACCATACAATTGCCATAATATCTACATTTATTATTTCCTCATCCATTTTGTGGGTATTCTTATCGCAAATGATTATTCTGGACATGCCGTTGGCGTGCCTAACAACATTATCTTTATTTTGTTATTATCACAGCTTGCAACAAACCAAAGTTAATGCACTTTATGCATGGTCTGCTCTAGGTTCCATTTTGTGCGGCCTTACATTGCTTACTAAAGGACTAGTTGGTCTTGCTTTCATTGGCATGATCGGTATTTTATGGGCAACATTCAGTAAAGAATGGAGAAAAATTTCACCCTTGTATCTCCTTATACAACTTCTCATTATTTTAGCTGTAGCATTGCCTTGGCACTTTGCTGTTGCGCACAGACATCCCGATTTTTGGCATAAATATTTTTACATCGAACATTTTGCAAGATACACCACAAGCTATCACCGCAGATACCAACCCTTTTGGTTTTTTGCACCCATCGTTCTTTTAGGATTCATACCATGGATAGGTCCTCTTTTAGGAAGTCTTTATCATGCAGGAAAAGAAAAGTTCAAGGACTATCAAAGCAATGTTACATCTTTGCAAATATTTCTTTATTGTTGGGCAGGTTTTACTTTTTTCTTTTTTTCTTTTTCTAGTTCAAAACTTATCCCCTATATCCTTCCCCTTTTTCCTCCTTTAAGCATTATTGTTGCCAAATATCTGTATCACCTTATAAGCACAGAAAAAAGCAAATACATATCGATGATGTTTGGCATTCCTTCTGTATTCCTCGCTATTGCTTTTTTTATCACAGGGATAAAGTATCATCAACTCAACTTAACACTTTCAGATATTAACGATATACCATTGGGGTATCTTTGGATTTTCTCAGGCTTGTTTTTTACCCTTTTCCTCTGTAGCTTTGCATTCAAACAACACTTTTTTAAAACATCTTTTGTATTCTTTTTGGCCTGGATGTACGGTTTTCATTTTACAGTTTTTAAAGTTGCAGCCACAGTTCAAAAACCATCAATGCAATCTCTGTGTAAACATCTGCAGCAATCATCTTCAAAAGATGATCATGTTTGGATGTATACCGTTTACTTTCAAGACATACCTCTTTACTTGAATAAAAACGTTAAAATTATTGACTATCTTGGAGAACTAGAATACGGTGTTCATGCAAACACATCACAAAATTGGGTCTTAAACTCACATCAATGGAAGAACATATTATCTAAGACAGACTTTACTCAAAACCAAACCCATTGGATTTTTACTAAAGAATCTAAAATTCTAGATCTTGTTCAAAACTTTCCATTTCTTCAATTAATCGACAAAAAATGTGAGCAAAATTTTTGTTTGATCAAAGCTATTCGATCTAAAACTGCTCAGATTAACTAAAATTTTCAAGATTTTAAAAGGTTTTTAATATGCTGCAAAAACAAGATACCACTAATCGTTTTACACATTTCATTCACCAAGAATGGTCTGTGGTTCGTGAACTAAAAAACTATCAAAACCTTTTAGATTCTTTCACACAATATGATGAAAAATGGGCAAAGTATGATACTGTTCTTGTCTTAGGAACAGGTGGATCCAGCCTTGGTGCCAGAGCTTTATGTTCTTTAAAATATACCGAAAACAAAAGAAAAATCATTTTTATTGACAATATTGATTCTGATTTTTTTTCTCACACATTAGCATTCATAGACCCTAAAAAATGCATTGTTCTTGTTATCTCTAAATCGGGAAACACGCCTGAAACATTGATGCAATTATCATGTCTTATGGATCACTGGAAAGAACTTCCCTTTAATTGGGAACAACAATCCCTATGCATTACGGAAAATAGCCATAATGCCTTATGTTATTTAGCTAAAACATATAACCTTCCTATTTTAGATCATCCAAACGATGTAGGTGGTCGTTTTTCTGTATTCACCGTTGTTGGTTTGTTCCCCTCTTTTTTAGCAGGGATGAATTGCCAAGAATTTTGTAAAGGTGCGCTAGATGCAGTGCCCAAAACAGATAATGCAGAACAACATCCTGCCGTATTAGGTGCGTCAAGTTTTGCAAGTTTTTATGAAAAGGGCATTCAGGAACTTGTGATTATGGTTTATTGTAATCGCCTTCTCCATTTTGCAGATTGGTCTATTCAATTGTGGTCAGAAAGTTTAGGGAAAAAAACTTCTGAAGGTCAAAGAAAAGGACCTTCCATCATCAAAGCATTAGGGACAACAGATCAACATTCACAACTTCAACTGTTTATTGATGGTCCGGAAAATAAATATTTTACTTTTTATACGTTGGAAAAGCACAAAAATATACCGTCAAAAAATATGGGCATAGATCATCCTGCTCTCAAAAAATTAGAGGGAAAATCTATGGAAGACCTCATGATTGCAGAACAAAAAGCAACTATCGATGTTTTGAGAGTTCATCAAAAACCAATTCGTCACATAGAAATTGAAGTCTTGGATGAATACGTACTAGGCACATTGATGATGAACTCTATGCTAGAGGTCATTTACATCGCACAATTATGGAATATTGATGCATTCAATCAACCTGCCGTTGAAGAAGGTAAAATTAAAGCTTATGAATATCTCGAAAAATATGCTCAATAAACATTACATTAATCAAGATGACATTCTTCTTGAAACTTATATTACGGAATTAGATGCTTCTGGTATGGGTATTGGGCATACTGAAGGTGAAAAAATATCTGTACCTTTTGTGCTGCCAGGTGAGGCCGTTATCGTGGATAAATCTAAATCCAAGCGATTTAAAAAGTTTTTTTTAAGAGAAGTTCTTAATTCTTCTTTCAGTCGTGTAAGACCATTGTGTAAGCATTTTACCCAATGTGGGGGATGTTTACTTCAGCATATGTCTACAGAATTGTATCAAGATTTTAAAAAAGAATTGATCACCAAACATCTTATTCACTACAAACTTGATCCTTTTTTATTAGAAGATATTATTTATCTTCCTCAACAAGTTCGAAGAAGAGTTAACCTGGATATCGTTAAAAAAAATGACCAACTCTTTTTAGGTTTTCATCGCTTCCAGTCTCACCAAATTATTAACATTGAAGAATGTCACACGATGACGAAAGATATGATTCAGGCCATCTTGGAGATGAAAGATGTTTTGAATGATATTTTAAATTCTTTTGATAAAGCTAAACTGTGGCTATTAGACACATCCGTTGGCGTAGATGTCTTGATAGAAATTCAAGGCAAAAGCAAACTTGAAGAAGAAAACCGAGTAAAGTTATATGCCATATCAGAAAAACTGAACCTGTGCCGATTCACATTTAGATTTAGAAAAATAAGAGACGTCATTTACCAAAACAATGAACCTGTACTACTTTTTGATGGCATTCCCGTTCCTGTTGACCCTATGTGTTTTGTGCAAGCATCAGCTGATTCAGATCGTATTTTTGCTGATTTTATTCATCAAGCTTGCAAAGACATTAACGGCATACGTGCTCTCGATCTTTTTTGTGGTAGGGGCACTTTAACCATCCCACTTTCAAAAAAATTTCAAGTCGTTGGTTATGAAGGTGAAACACAAGCCATTGAAACACTTCAACAGGTTTCAAAAGATCACGATCTTCCCATTCAAGCAGAAATTAGAGATTTGTTTAATAACCCACTCAACACAACAGAACTTGGTAACTATGATGTTATATCGATAAACCCACCACGTGCAGGTGCTTTGTCTCAGATTCAACATATTGCAACAAGTCAAGCTAAGCACATTATTTATATATCGTGTAATGCTGAAACTTTTGCCAGAGATTGCGCTATTTTATGTAATCACGGGTTTAAAATACAAAAACTAATCGGATTAGATCAATTCAAGTGGTCACCCCATATTGAAGTTTTAGGCTATCTTCAACGTTAGACTTCAATATAAGATGAAACTAATCTTTATTTTTTCTATTTAGGCGTAGCGTCAGCCGACGTCATACCGTTTTTTTGCTTATACACATTAACTGTATTTAATAAATTAGTAATATAAGCTTGTAATTTTTCTGCTTGATTTGAATCCGGAAGCATATTTTTAATCTGTTGTATTTTTGCTGATTCACCAGACGTAATATTATTCACAGCTCGATCAATCAAACCAAAGTGATATCTTTTAATATTGGAAGAATTACAAACTTGTTGCGAATCAAATGAACAGAAAGACGTTCTTTCACCAGTTTGATCATTTTTTTGTAAAGGGGGCTCAAAAGATACCATAGCAATCATTTTTTGCAAACTATATATATTGTTCAAAAATGATTTCAATGATTTTTGAACTTCAGGCGAAACCTTTTTTAAACCTGTTTCAATAACACCAAAATTTATAATGGCATCTTTATCTGTACTTGCGTGCCAGTGTTTTTCATGAGGTTTAACACTTCCTGCAAACATCACACCCGAACCATACATAAATTGCTGTGATGTCTCATCATATCTTAATAACACACCTGTTCGAGGGTTTAAAATAACGTTATATCCAGCTTTTCTATAACGATTGACCAAATTAATAAATTCAACAGGATCTTTACTTGAATGCACTTTTGAATCTTGAGTTTCATCATCAGGCAAGGCAGGCGCAAATATGGTATAAGGAGACTCTTCTGACATTTCAAACAGAAATCCAACAGGATTATCAGCATCAGCGCCATGGAATACCATTCCATCGGTTGCTTTCTTTAAATATTCAAATATATTACGATCTTCTTGGTTCACAAATCCCAATTCACCCGCTGGATCATATTCCTTTGGAAAATCATAGCCTATTGTTCTGACAACAGCAGTGTCATAATCAGGAATAATCGATCTTTCTTCAGCGATAATTTCTACTGGAACATACGCAGCAAAAGATTCGAGTAACTTTGCGTCAATAACCTTCTGCCCCTTACTGTCTCTCCATTCACATTGAGTGGGTTTTGTTTTTTCACAACACTGATAGGAAACATTACTTGATCTTGCATTTTCTCCTGAACGGGTTTGCTTCAATGCTGCTAAATCACCCGGGCTCATATAAACTTTACATTTCTTATCATTCAACATTTTATAAGTACTTAATAAAGAATAATTTAATCTAACAACATCACCAGTTAAACGATCTTCTGCCTCATGAGATTTATCTTGCAAAACATCTATAACTCCAGCAATAGTATTTGTTTGATCATGTATATCATCAGGAACATTAATAGGAACAATTCTCTTCATCCCTAAACTGTTAGCTACTTTTGAAAGATCATCTTGTGAAATAGGTGTTTTAGCTGAAAGCACATAAACAGGCTGTATTTTTTCCACCTCTTGATCTGTTAAAGTAACATTTCTGCCTTTTGAATTAATCCAATACTCACTTCCTTTGTTGTCACATCTATAAACAAAGTAATCATCTATCTTATCAGCGTCGTATACATCACCAATAAAATCATCATTGCCTGTTTTATCGTAGAGGTAACAACGATAATTATTTAGTCTAGTCTCTGCTAAAGCTGTTGCATAAGGTGTGTCAGGTAAATCTTTTTTACTGGTGATGTTGATATACATGTCAGCATCAGCTGCAGGATCTAGTTTTTTTGAATGTTTATTTTTTACAGGAATTCGACCTCTTAAACCTGCAATAGGTATCTTTGAACTTTTATACTTTATATGAAAATCTTTACCAGAACCACCAGCAATCACACCTTCAATTGTGAAGGTGCTGCAATCTCTAATTGCAATAAACGCGTTCAAATTCTGAGCAAGCTGCAACAAATTCATTCCATGAGGGCCATATATATTGCCTTTTATAACCGTTTGCTTTTTTTGATTAGATCTGTTGATGACGTCAAAATTTGAATTCACCGCACGAGAATTTCTTTTCAATTTCAACGCAGCTTTGTCTTCAGCTGATAATCCTAGATTAGACTTTTCAAGTGAAGAATTTTTATCCGCAAAACAGACGTTCATAATAAGAGAGCTGGCAACTGTAAGATATAGGCTTAAGGAAAATTTCATCATGCTCATTTTGTTTTATAAAATCATATATCTTGAACATAGAAAAAAATTACTAATATTTAATTAATAGATACAAAAAATGCATCTGTATTAATGTTTATCATGATATTTCCCCATCTTTGATTGAAATAATACATACCATATTGCAAATACGGATAAGATCTGGTAATATCATTTAATATGAAATTTATTTTAAAGTGTATTCAATGAAAAAAAATATTCACCCAACTTACCATGAAATTACAGTTGTTATGACAGATGGTCAAGAATTCAAAACTCGCTCCACATGGGGTAAAGAAGGTGATTCAATGCGTTTGGATATTGATCCACTATCACATCCAGCATGGACTGGCGGCGGACAAAGACTATTAGTAACAGCTGGTCAACTCAGCAAATTTAGTAAAAAATACCAAAACTTTGGCATGTAATCTATTTAACTTTATCCATGATTTAAAGAGAGTTTAGGTTATTTATGCATCAACCTGGACTTTCTTTAAATCAAAATTTAGATTATCTTAAAGACCTTAATCCACACCAAAAAGAAGCTGTTGAAACCATTAATGGTCCACTTCTTATACTTGCCGGTGCAGGAACAGGTAAGACAAGAGTCTTAACAACAAGATATGTGTATATTCTGCACACGCAAAACATTCATCCTTCACAAATTTTAGCTGTGACATTCACCAACAAAGCAGCATCAGAAATGAAGGAAAGAATAGCTAAAATTTCACAAATCTCCTTACAATCCGCTTGGATTGGAACATTTCATTCAATCGGCGTTCGCATATTAAGAAGGCATGGATCGTATATTCAACTTCAGCCGAATTTTACCATTATAGACACCGATGATCAAATTCGTTTGATTCGTCAAATTATAAAAGACTTTAAAATAGATGATAAAAAATATACACCGAAGTCAGTAGCGCATAAAATTAGTGTTTTAAAAGATAAAGCAATAGATGAAAAACAAGCAAAAGCATACGAAGATGCCGTCATAACGCATATTTATAATGAATATCAAGAACGGTTAAAAATTTTAAATGCTGTTGATTTTGGCGATTTATTACTTAATTGTTTAAAGCTCTTTTCCCTTCATTCAGACGTACTAGAATACTATAAAAATCAATTCGAATATATTCTAGTCGACGAATATCAAGATACGAACGTTTCTCAATATATTTGGCTTCGCTTACTTGCACAATCATCTTCACCTGAAATTCCACAAAAAATATGTTGCGTAGGTGATGATGATCAATCTATTTACGGATGGAGAGGTGCAGAAGTTGGCAATATTTTACGTTTTGAAAAAGATTTTGTAGGTTCAAAAATAATTAGATTAGAACAAAACTATAGATCAACAACAGCTATATTAAACGTAGCTAACAAACTCATAGCATGTAACAAAAGTAGATATGCTAAAAGACTGTGGTCGGAGAATGACTCAGGAGAACCTGTTGAAATTCATAGTCATTACGATGGCGAAGAAGAAGCAAGGTTTATTGGTGCATCTATTGAACAACTACAGCAAAAATCATACCAAGTCTCAAATATAGCCATTTTGGTTCGTGCGAGTTTTCAAACACGAACCTTTGAAGATATGTTCATGCGCATAGGTATACCATACAAAGTTGTGGGGGGACCTCGTTTCTATGAAAGACAAGAAATTAGAGATTGCCTTGCATATTTAAGAATTTTGGTTCAGCCATCTGATGGATTGGCTTTTGAACGAATCATCAATACACCACGCCGTGGAGTTGGTGACACAACCATTCAAAGACTACATCAGTATTCAAGAGATAACGATATATCTCTGCCGCAGGCAGCTCTAATAGCATGTGAACAAAAAATTGAAGAAGTACCACTCCAAAGCAAAGCAAGAACAGCTTTACTAAATTTTTTCAAAGATCTTTCAGCGTGGCGTGAAATAGAAAAAACATCAGACCCCATAAATTGTGTCAGACTTATTTTAGATGAATCAGGCTACACACAAATTTGGCTGGATGAAAAAACAGAAGAAGCAAGAGCTCGAATAGAAAACATTAAAGAATTTGTGAATACCATAGGGCAATTTGAAACTATACACGGATTTTTAGAACATATCAGTCTTGTCATGGACACACAAAATATGAGCTCTGATGAAATGGTTAATATCATGACATTACATTCAGCTAAAGGATTAGAATTCGACCATGTATATTTATGTGGCTGGGAAGAAGGTCTTTTCCCACACCAAAGATCCTTTAATGAAGGAAATGCTGGAATAGAAGAAGAAAGACGTCTTGCATACGTAGGTGTAAGTAGAGCCCGAAAAAAATTAACGATTTCTCATGCATATTCCAGAAGAATGCCACAAGGATGGCAGCAGGTTCAGCCCTCCAGGTTTATAAAAGAAATAATGTACAGTGGTGCTATGCACCATGATTCACAACGAAGTAGTCTCGATAAATTTCAACTCAACAAATCAGGCGCATCCACCAATTCGTATCAAAGTCATGACACATACAGACTTCAAAACAGCAAAATAATATCAAACACAAATAAAAGCTTTTCAAAACAAACAAGTTTTAATCATTCATATAAAACAGGAGATCTAGTAAAACATGCCGTTTTTGGAGAAGGTAGAGTAATCGCTTTTGAAGGTCAACATGTATTGGTGACTTTTAAGAATGAAAAACTACATAAAATTATGGCCGATTATCTGGAAAAAATTAGCTAAAAAATTGATACATTAACTAATATTTAACAGAATTAATTTCTATATATACTTTAATAAACTACAATATTCGTAATTTATATCATAAAAAAATATAGTAAGATCTTTATTAGCTTACTATATTTTTTACACAAGTATTAGCTATATGGCTCTAGCTTTAAATAATCAATTATCGAACACATCCGTTAATATTCCTCATATTTTATAAACACCGTGCGCTGCTGGATGTTGAGGACCAAAGTTTAAAGTAAAGGTATCGTTC
>CAYPYB010000007.1:0-75150 GCA_964415115.1 uncultured Candidatus Pelagibacter sp.
TTCCTATGTTGCAATGCGGCTTGTTGCGCTCAAATTTTGCTTTTGACATGTTTTTGATCCTTATAAAATGGTTCTGTTAGTCATTTTGAATACATACACATCGCAAATTTTTTGGAGCGGGTGATGGGAATCGAACCCACGTAGCCAGCTTGGAAGGCTGGAGCTTTACCATTAAGCTACACCCGCGCGAATGGTGGAGAGAGCAGGGTTCGAACCTGCGTAGACATACGTCGACAGATTTACAGTCTGTTGCCTTTAACCACTCGGCCATCTCTCCATTTACGACACACAGTTTCACAATGCATATCCTATCGATATTTATAGTAGGTTTTCACTATGGATGTCAATAAGAAAATTTTTGATTAGATATTTCTTTTAGAGCAAATTTTCAATTTTTGTAAAAATCTCCACACCCTCTTGAGTAACACCTAAAGTGTGCTCAAATTGTGCCGACAAACTTCTATCTTTAGTTACTGCCGTCCAACCATCGTTTAAGATTTTCACCTGATACCCACCTGCATTAATCATAGGCTCTATGGTAAAGAACATTCCTTCTTTTAATTCTATCCCCTGCCCTAACTTTCCATAATGAAGAACACTAGGTTCACTATGAAAATGGCGCCCAATACCGTGCCCACAAAAATCTCTTACAACGGAAAAACCATTTTTTTCAGCAAACGTTTGAATAACGTGACCTATATCACCCAGAGTTGTGCCTGGCTTAACTATTTCAATGGCACGATCTAAACACTCCGCCGTTACATCTATCAGATTTTGCGCATAGACAGGAATTTTACCTACCGCAAATGTTTTACTCGTGTCACCGTACCATCCATCGACAATAACTGTAACGTCCACATTGATAATATCACCTTTCTTTAGCTTGTCCTCGCAAGGTATACCGTGACAAACGACATGATTAACGGAAGTACAAATAGATTTCGGAAATCCTTTATAACCCAAAGGCGCAGGAATTGCCCCTCTTTCTAAAATCCATTCATGACATAAGTTATTTAAAGCATTAGTTGTGACGTTAGGCTCTATATATGGCTCTATGTAATTGAGCAGTTCAGCAGCCATTTTTCCTGCTTTTCTCATACCTTCAAAATCGTTTGGGGTATAGATATGTATTCCTTTGTCCATTTTTTTCTCCGTCAAAATAAAAAAAAGATAGTGCGACAACACACTATCTTTTTCAAATAATTTACAAATGGCCTATCTTTAGCGTGAATAAAATTCGACTACTAAGTTTGGTTCCATTTGAACTGGATAAGGTATATCCATTAATTTTGGTGTGCGCACATATTTACCTTTAAGTGTTTTGTGATCAGCTTCAACATAATCTGGAACATCACGTTCAGATAATTGTGTCGCTGCCAAAACCATCGTATTTTCTTTCATGGAATCTGCAACCGAAATTTCATCACCTTCTTTAACACGGTATGAAGGAATGTCTACTTTTTTACCGTTAACACGGATGTGACCATGGTTAACTATTTGACGTGCAGCGAAAACTGTTGGAACAAATTTCATTCTGTAAATAACAGCATCAAGACGACGTTCTAGTAAACCAATCATATTTTCTGAAGTATCACCTTTACAACGCGCAGCTTCTTCGTAAATATGTTTAAATTGTTTTTCACTGATATTTCCGTAATAGCCTTTTAATTTTTGTTTAGCACGTAACTGAACACCATAATCGGATGGTTTGGATCGTTGTTGTCCGTGTTGACCCGGACCATATGGACGGTTTGCAAAAGGACTTTTTGCTCTACCCCAAAGGTTTACACCTAATCTACGATCAATTTTATGTTTTGCTTGATGTCTTTTTGTCATTTAAAATCCTAAAAAAATACTACTGAAAAATATCTACATTGAATGATAATATCACACACGTATTTTATGGTCAAATAAATATATTCAAACACCTTCATTTTGTTTTACAATATGAAATCAAATTCATCCCCTAGCTTTTGTTTAGTCGCTCATGAAATATCATAAAAAAAAACAACCCTCATCTAAACTAACGAATCAAGAGATTCATACCTTTTGCCAAAACATACAGTATACTTTTTTAAATTCAGATTTGATTGAACAAGCGTTGGTGCACCCAAGTTTTAATAATAGCAATTTTCATTTTGAACGTCTTGAATTTTTAGGTGACCGAGTTTTAAGTCTTGTGACAGCCGAACAACTGATAGCACAGTACAAAACTTCAAACGAAGGTGATTTGGCCAAAAAACATGCTTTTTTAGTATCTCGCGATTTTTGCATTAAAGTAGCTACTCTTTTAAATCTACATAAACATGCTAAAACAAAGCTTGGCAAAGAATTTGATAATACGATCCATCCTGTTCATGGAGACTGCATTGAAGCTATCCTTGGCGCTATTTATCTGGACGGTGGCATTGACCCGTGTAAAAAATTCATCGACTATTTTTGGAAAAAAATTTCATATGAAAAAAATGACTATCAGTCCAACCCTAAGGTATTATTGCAAGAATGGACCCAGAAAAAAGGACTTTCTCTTCCAACCTACGAAATAATAAGCAACGAAGGCACTTCTCATCAACCAGTGTTTACAGTAGAAGTCTGTGTCACTAGTTATGAAAAACATGAAGGCAGAGGTAAAAATAAAAAGGACGCAGAACAAGATGCCGCACGTAGATTTATAAATATTCATAATATTAACTAAATTCTACTCATCCAGAAATAATTGATTCAAATACAACAATCCTATGGACCACTGATTTCGGCAAATAATTTATTAATTTCGCTCATTCCTGAATCACTTTTAGTTTCCTTGGCTTTTGCTTTTGGTTCTGATTCTGAACCATTTTCCTCAGATTCATCATCGCTATCTTTTGAAGCAGATGCTTTATTTTTTTGTGCTGCAGAGTCAGTTGTTTCTACTGGATACTCTAAAGGTTCAGAACACAATGATGCCTTTGTGTTCACATCTTCTGATTCTTCGACAAGACGTGTAACCGCTTTACGCCGCATCTTCTCACGATCTTCTGGTGAAAGTTGATTTTCAGGCTCCATATATAACACGCTTGGTTTTTTGTACTCTGGTTCTATAAAAACAACAGTACTTTCAGGTTCTGTTGGCTCGCTAACCAATAGCGTTCTTGTTGGTAGATCTTGATCTGATATTAATATGGTAGGATCAACCGTTTCTTTTTCAAAAATAAGTTGTGTTGGCCTTATATCTGGCTCAGGAATCAAAATAGCAGGGTTCGCATTAGCAGAATACTTTTCCACTTCATTTTCATTCACAGCTACTAAAGTTGTTTTTCCAGGAACTCCACTTAGCTGCTGAACCATATTTTCTAAACTTTTAATAATATCATCAGAATTATAAATAGTTGTCATGGACTGATTATTTATCATAGATTGAGAAGGATTTGTTTTTTTATTTATCATAGATTGAGAAAGATCTGTTTTTAAATTTTGATCATCTTTAAATGAAGAAACATTTACTTTTTGTAGAACAAACAAAGATACAGACAAATAGATACCATATTTTAATGATTGTAAAATCCCAGATATCATGAGCACATCTCTTCATTTTTATCCATTTTCGCTAACTGTAAAATTTGATTCTTCATCTTGACGTTTTCCTAGTCCTTCTTCAGACATATACATAACCCATGGTAAATCGTTATTTAAATCAACACTTGCAGGTAGTGGATCAACAACAACAAAAGGCAAAGGATTTTCTTTAAAATAAATCTCATATGGAGTTGGTTCTTGCGGTGGGATGACTTTAGCTACTTCTATCTTTTTCTCAAGCACCTTTTGCTGCACCTGTTTTTGCTGCTTTTTTGGTTTCTTTTTCTTTTCTTTTTTAAAAGGTTTCGCGATTTTTTTAAATGGCTTTGCCATTTTTTTAAAGGGTTTTGCTACTTTTTCAAAGGGTTTTGCCATTTTTTTTAGCGACTTTTTGATTGCATTTCTAAATGACCTACCCAGATTATTTCTCCTTTTAGCTTCGACAGATGATATACATATAATAAAAGCCACGACATATTTTAAAACTTTGAAATTTATTTTATTTAAAAACATAATGATCACACATTATCACAAATATTTTTCTCTTTATCTGCTGCTGCGACGTTTGCTACCACTTCCACCAGAATAACTGTTGCTACGATCAGCAGGTGTATACCCACCACTTTTTCTAAAATTTGAAGCTGTAGCAACAGAAGGTTTAGTTCTACCAGACATACCTGCACTAGGATTTAGCGCTGAATCACCAGGAGAGCCATAAGCATCTGAACTACTACCGGATCCATAAGATGAAGGATCAGACTTTACAGTAGCTGCTTGTTTTTCAGCAGTTCCGACTGCCTTGTCAAAACTTTTAAATACAGGATCTGTGGTTCTACTCTTTACAGCTTTTTCTCTTTCTTTTTGTTCTTCAACATCAAAGTTAGTTTTTTTAGCTTTATTATCATTCTTTGCAAATGTAGTGGCTCTTGCTTTTCTGGATTTTTCAGCCTCTTTTAATAATGTTCCTGTTGAATTAATGAGAAGAGTGCCCTCTTGAACTGCTGCTTTCGCTGTCTTAATGTAGGTATCCAGTTTAGCCTTATCTTCTAGTAAGCGAATAGCCCTATTAATGTATACCTCACCTAACTTTTTGGTTGTTTGAATTAAAATTTTCATGTCTTCAACAGTTGGTGTACCATTCTTTATTTTGTCTTTTAATGTTTTTATACGTCCCTTATAATTAAGAATTTTATCTTGTTCTTCTCTAAATTTCGCAGGACTAGCTATTTGATTAGCAGGTTCATTTAAAGATGCCCCATGTTTTCTTTCAAAATTATCGCGAGATCTACTTCTATTATCATCAAATGACTGTTGATTTCGATTAAAATCTTCCTCATATCTACCTTCATATTCGTTAGATTGAAGACCTTGATCGGAATATTCACCACCTCCACTATCGTCTGGAAAAACATCCTCACTCATAGCGCATGCATTTAGACTATAAAAAGTCAATAAAACAGAGAGAATACTTAATTTCAATTTCATATAATTTAAAACCGTCTTCATTATAAATTTATTGATATAATTTTCGTTGAGAAATATTAAAAATTTATAAAAATTAAAAAATTATTTTCTTCATCCCCCCCAATATCGTAACCCTTGAATCTAAAAATCAATTCCCCTAAAATAGGGTTGATGTATATCATGAAAAAGAAAAGTGCTCATGTCTGTGTTAACACCAAATGATTTTTTGCCCCAAAATGATTTTTTAAAACAACGCCAGACCATTTTTGACAATATTAAGGTCATAAAAAAAGCAAGACGAATTCCCTTAGGACCCGACATTACTTTTTATTTTGAAAATAAAGAAACTATTCAATGGCAAATCCAAGAAATGTTACGCATTGAAAAAGGTGGGCATGAACAAATTCAAGACGAAATTGATGCGTATGGCGAACTTATTCCTCAAAAAGGTAGGTACGCTGATAAACATATATCGTGCACCATGATGATTGAAGAAGATGACGCGATACGCCGAAAAGTCTTATTGCAAGAATTATCCAACATTGAACTCTCCATATTTCTACACATAGGGAATGTCGTTGTTCAGGCACAAGACATTCAAGACGGGATAGAGCGAACAAATTCACAAGGAAAAACATCGGCCATACATTTTTTAAGATTCACATTGAAAGATAGTGCTATTGATCTTTTGGAAAACCCTTCATCTTCCATAGAATTAATTTCCAAGCATCCCCGATATTCTTATCAACATTTATTATCAAGCAATCAAAAAAATGCCCTTTTGCAAGATTTAAATTCTATCCAGGAGTAAACAGATGAAGCACCTAACTCTTTTTTGCATTTCAGTCTTTTTTTTAGACGTTTCACCCTCTCGTGCAAAGGAGCATTTCACTGTTCCTATGTATGCGCGATGTGATTTTTTTCAAAAAGACCCTTACTTACTCAATGAAGAAATAGCAACAAAAGTTCGTATAGAAATTGAAAATGGTATTAAGGATGGTGTTGCTTATGCACATTACATCAAAGGCATTTTAATGCTTGAAGGTTTTTATAGTAACGGGTCAAAAAATTCCCGTGAAGCCACCCTTCAATTTTCAAAATCGGCGGCACTAGGTTTTAGAGATGCATATACTTGCCTTGCTGACAGTTTCCTTCATGGTGACGGTTCACCAAAAGACGAAAAAGCGGCTTTCAACTATTACAAAAAAGCTGCAGACCTTGGGCATGGCACAGCACAATTTAATCTTGCCGTGTTGTACCGTGATGGAATTGGCGTAAAAGCATCAAAAAAAATGGCTCAAAAGTATTTTAAACTTGCAGCTAACAATGATTCTTTAGGAGAATTAAAAATGAAAGCTCAACAACTATTAGAACAAATACATGCTTCTTTTTCGTCACAATAATCTGAGTATCAATACCTTTTCAAAATATCCTGTAACAGTTAAATATCTTGGATGTCCAAGAAAGTTTCATTCAGCGATTTGGATTTTAATAACACTTGTATTAGCCATCGTTATGTTAGGCGGGGCAACGCGGTTAACTCATTCTGGATTATCAATAGTCGAATGGAAACCCATATCAGGTGCAATCCCTCCCCTTAATGATTTTGAATGGACGGCTGAATTCTCAAAATATCAGCAATCACTTGAATATCAAAAAATTAATAAAGGAATGTCTATTCAGGAATTTAAATTTATTTTTGGGATGGAATTTACACATCGTCAACTTGGAAGAATAATAGGCATCCTTGCATTTGCTATTTTTGTATGGTCTTTATTTTCAAAAAAAATCAATTTTCAAACACGTAAATTGCTAGCACTCATCGTTTGCATGGTAGGGGTTCAAGGGTTTATGGGCTGGTATATGGTAAAAAGTGGATTATCAAATGAGCCCTACGTTTCTCCTTACCGCCTCAGTTTACATTTAATAATGGCATGCGCTATTGTACTTATTTTACTCAATGTTCTTATTTCAATACGTAATATTCGTTTACATAAAATTATTTTTAATCTCGTAGGGCAAGGATATTATCATCCATCAAAAGCTAACAAAATATGGAGCATTGTGCAAATTTCATGCATCTTGTTAACCATTTTATACGGAGCTTTCGTTGCAGGCCATAAAGCTGGAATGATTTATAATACCTTTCCTAAAATGGGAGATTCATGGATACCTTCAGAAATATTTCATTCATCACCCCTTTGGAAAAACTTCTTTGAAAATCATGCTATGATACAGTTGATTCATCGGATGTTTGCTTTTGCAACACTCTTTACAGCTATATGGGGCTGGGTCCATAAAAGATGTAGTCTTTTATTTGTAAGCATTATTGCTACACAATTATTTTTAGGCATTATAACCCTTCTATACCAAGTCCCTACATTTTTAGGAACACTACACCAAGGTTGGGCTATCATAGTCTTGTCTGCTTCATATTTATTGTTTATAGTTTATAGCTCATCTTTGAACCAAGAATCCTGCATTAAACTAAACAAACCAAGAACATAACATTCTTGGCTTGGTAGAACTTTTTTGTATTAATGAATTACCCTCTAACCGTTTCCATAAATATTCTTTGTTCTTCTGGGGAAAGAGATCTAAATAATTTAATGGCATTTTCTACTTTAGCTCTTTTGGCTACTTTTCTGACGTGCTTAGCTTGTCTTTTTCCCGTTTGCTCATTAAACGAACCATACCCCCCACGCGAATTATCGTCTCTGTCCATTACCGCTTCTAATTGTCTTTCAAATGATTCACCTTTTTCAAAAGGTAATTTCTCATCACCACTTTTCATTTTTCTTTTACTGTTAATAACATTATTAAAATGCTTCCATAATCCCATAAAGTCTTTATCCGCAGAACTGATTTTAGGATTGTCAATAAAGCCGGTTGGTGTAAATACTTTAGGGCTTCCTTTCAAATACATATATAGCATCATCGAGTTACCTAGATACGATAATTCAGCACATGCCGGAGATTTGACTACGCCGACGACTAAGCCATTAGCATTTTTTTTAGTACAATAGGCAAAGTATGCTTCAATTGTAGGAACTGCTATTGTATAAGGATATCTTTTACACAGTTTATTCAATTTCATTATAGGATCAGTCATTGCAAGATTTTTTCCTGCATTTCTTAAAACAGAACCCTTGGATAATAAAGAACATTGGTTTGCATTAAGAGCTATTTTACCAGACAAATCAACATTTTCTGGAATTTTAGAAGGTCTTCTTTTAGATACATTTTGTTGTGGTAAATCAGATGTTTCCTGTGGCCTGTAATCTGTATCCGTATTATCTCCCCCTAAAACAGAAAGATTCAACAAAACAGTTGAAAGAGAAAAACTTAAAAGAATAGATTTTTTGAAATTCATTTTTTAACCTCAGTGCATAAACGCAAACATGTATATATATTCTGAAATTATTACAAATTATTTAATGAAATGTTAATCCAACGGATAAAAAATTACTTTCACATTTTGTAGATAAACTCTAAATTTACAAAAAAAATAGAATTTAATAGTGAAAAATGCTACATTAAAAAGTAAGATGTTCTCGTAGCTCAGCCGGATAGAGCGCAGGATTCCTAATCTTGAGGCCGTGAGTTCGAATCTCGCCGAGAACACCATTTTATTACTGTGGTATAAATTTATGTTAAAAAGAATTTCATGTATGTTGGCAACTTCCTTGATTTTATCAGGATGTGACGGAAAAAAAAATATTGTGCTTAATGGAGAAAGAGAGAATTTTCTCAAACTATCTCCTAAGCTTATAGCTTCATCCAAAATAAAACCTCATTTTAGTGGCAATGAACGCGTGAATTCATCTTGGCCAGATCATAAAGGTTTAACTCTAAGTTACATGCCAAAACTGGCAGAGAAACCCAATGAACTGTGGTCTATTTCTGCAGGTGAATCTCAAACAAGAGAACAAAGGACATTACAAGCGCCTGTAGTTCAAGATAAGGCTCTTTACATCCTTGATGCAGCTGGAATGTTGACGGCTTATCAACTTGATTTTTCAAAATCAAATGACCCGTCAAAAAACCCTAGTTCGCAATTAATGAATAGCCCTAAACAAACATGGCGTTTTGAAACATTAACAGAAGAGATGAAAGCTCATTCTATTGGTAGCGGTTTCTTTACCATTCATAACAATATGATTTATATCACGACATCTGTTGGTGAACTTATAGCACTGAATACAAAAGACGGATCAGTGGCATGGAGAAAAGCAGGCTATCCACCTTTTAGATCTGCACCATGTATTTTTGGAGATAAACTGATAGCCCTTTCAGCTAACAATGAAGTCAACACTGTTAAACTTTCAAACGGTGAAAAATTATGGACTCATACAGGTGTGACTGAGGCAACCCAATTAATGCAAGCAGCAACACCTATTGAAGCCTCGAACACCGTTATTGTAGCCTACAGTTCCGGCGAAATTTACGCTTTGAATGGCACAACAGGTCATACTCTTTGGTCTGATACATTAACACCTGTTGCACGCATAGACACCGTCACAGGCATGCCGCACATATCCGCCAACCCTTTAATTGATGATAATCATGTTTATGTTATTAGTCACGGTGGAAAAGCTGTAGCACTTAATCTTACCACAGGTTCACGAATTTGGGAAAAAGATGTAAGTGGTTCGATTAACCCCACCCTTTATGGCGATTTTATCTATTTAATTTCTAATGAAAATGAACTGGTATGTCTTCACAAAAAAACCGGTGATGTAGCGTGGATTACCATTCTTGATCATGATAAAAATGATGGTCGTAGAGTGTGTGCAGGATTTGTATTGGCAGGCAATCAGATCATCATAAACACAAATTTGGGTGAAATCTTATTTTTTGACATCAATACAGGTAAACGAAAGCAAGCTATTAAAAATAAATCAGCCTTTTCTCTTTCACCCGCCATTGCCTACGAAACACTTATTTTGATTGATGAGGATGCAAATCTCTATGGTTATGCCTAAACAAAGACCTTTAGTTACTATTTTTGGTAGAGCTAATGTTGGAAAATCTACCCTTTTCAACCGTATTGTGGGACGCAAAATTGCCTTAGTTTATGATGAACCAGGCTTGACTCGCGATAGTCGTTCTGCGTATGTACAATTTGGTCGTCTCAAATTTGATCTGAGTGATACACCAGGTCTTGTCGATTTTGGTGACCATAAAATACCAGCAGGTATCATTGAAGGAATGAAAAATCAAGCATTGGCTACCCTTGAAGATTCAGATATAGTTCTTTTCATTATTGATGCCAAACAAGGTATAACACCTAATGATGAAGAATTAGCACAAATACTGCGCAGAAAATCAAAAACTGTTATAACCGTCATCAACAAATCTGAAGCAAAAGATACCGAATGGGTATATTTTGATGCTCAAAAATTTGGTTTTCACGAAACTATCTCTATTTCAGCAGAACATGGATTAGGCTTGTCAGATCTTGAAGAAACTTTATACACCTGTTTAGAATCCATTAACGAAGAATATGTTGCAGAACCCGTAGAAAGCAAAGATGAAAACCTCAAGCCTATCAAAGTGTCCATTGCTGGTAGACCTAACGTTGGTAAATCAACACTGCTGAATGCTTTACTTAAAGAAGAAGTACAGCTTGTAGCCGATCATCCAGGTGTAACGCGTGATTCCATCACGTATACATGGGAATATAAAAGTCAGCAGTTTGAATTAACAGATACCGCTGGAATAAGAAGGCGCTCTAGAACTGGAGACAGTTTAGAAAGTCTAGCTGTCATGGATACATTGAATTCGATTAAATATGCAGAAATTGTGATTTTAGTTATTGATGCATCCGTTGGAATTGAGTGCCTTATTGAAAAACAAGACTTACAAATCGCAAGCCAAATTATTTCAGAAGGCAGAGCCTTAGTTCTAGCCCTTAATAAGTGGGATAAAGTTAGCAATCCACAAGAAACATTAAAGCACATCCATGAACAGTTAGACATACACCTTTCTCAAGGTAAAGGTTTACCTTGTATAACTTTAAGTGCAAAATTGGATCTTGATTTTTCTACACTGATGGAAAATATTATTGATACTTATAACTTGTGGAACACTCGTATATCCACATCAAAACTAAATGATTGGTTGCATTACACCATTGAAAATCATAGCCCACCCATTGTCAGTGGTAGAAGAATCAAATTAAAATATATTACTCAAATTAAATCACGCCCTCCTACGTTTCATATTTACTGTACAAAAGCCGATGAAATGCCTGAGTCATATGTAAAGTACTTAATGAATAAGCTTCGTAAAGATTTTCAGCTAGCAGGTATACCATTGCGCTTAAACTTTAAAAGCCAAAGAAACCCATTTAGCAAAAATAAAAAATAATCTTCAAGGTATAATGTACTTTTGATCAATTGAAGGCATTTAGAGTTTGTAGTAATGCAAATTTGTATCTGCTTTTTAACGTTTTTAAAATAGGTATAACGAGAAGAATATTTATTTTTTAAAAAATCAGAAAATGTAATTAAAGTTGAAAAAATTCCCAATATTCGATATATTGCATTACATGGTTAATGTCCCATAAAATAAAAAATTAGAATGTCTACAGTGAAAAAAAACTATCATAGATATATCTTCTGTCTACTCTTTTGTTTTTATATCAATGCTCTAACTTTTACTGTTGTAGCAGAAGATACTCTAAAATGGGTTCCCCAAATTAATTTCAACATAAAACACGGAAATAAGCGTGACATCGGTTGGATAGGTGCCTTCGCTCCGATCTTACAAACCAATGATACCTTAACCTATATAGACTTTCGTTTTATGGCTGATACCAATCAAGATCAAGAAGGCAACTTTGGGTTAGGCTATCGATGGATGAATCCAGACATGTTATCTATCGGTGGTATTTATGGATATTTTGATCGTCGTTTTAGCAGTTTTGGCAACAAATACAGCCAGATAACTTTTGGTGCAGAATATTTAAGCACAACATGGGATTACAGAGGCAACATCTATATTCCTGAAAATAAAACTTTCACAAACAAAACGAATACCTATGAAACAAAAATTGAAAATCTCAATAGGTTTCAAAAAATTGAAACCGTGACAACCCATTTACAGATAAACAAAGAAATCCCGCTTAAAGGGTTAGACGCTGAAATTGGTAGATGCATTTATGGCATACCTAAACTGCGTTTATACTTGGGAGGATATTATTTTCATGGTCGTTGTGGACTCGCTTCTATAAAAGGGAAACAAGTTCGATCGACCTATGCTTTCAATAGCATCGTCACCCTTCAAGCAGAATTTCGACACGATAACGTGCGCAAAAAAAATTATTATATTGGTCTTGAAATTAACATCCCTATGCATTTAAATTCAGGAAAAGATAAAAGAAAATCGTTAACTTATATTGAAATGAGAATGACCGAAGCTCCTATTCGCGACGTTGACATTGTTTCTCAAAACATGCAAGAACAATTGATTGGTGATCAAGAAAGTAGGATTATTCCAACAGGCCCCCGTTCAAGCCTCGATTTCAATCAAGATGATTCCTTTTTTTCAAATATGTATTGTAGCGAGATTGGAACGAAATCTCAGCCTCGTGATAGTAATAACAACTCACGAAGAAAGAAGAAAAGTCAAATATCTTCGTCACCTAAGAACACTACCGCAAATAGTTATGACCAAAACAACAGTCATCAACACAGCGGGAATTGTTGTTCCAAATTTACAACATCTTCAGCATCTAATCCTTACCGTGCCTTATCTTCTTTTCAAAACAGGCAAACACAATCCACGAGCACAGCATCCAATTCTCATAGGCATATGGGCAATTGCTGTCAAAGTCAAGGTTCAAAATCCACAGGTTCAAAAATATCTCCTTCTCAACCTTGGAATACAGGATCACAAAAGCCTCAACTTGCATCCAAACATATCCATGGTGCTCATTGCAATCACCACCATCATGGAGTGAAAGCTGAACCTATCCATGTACACAAAACGGATATTTTAAAGAGTCCAAAAAAACTAACCGTACAAAATAAAAATAAGGACCATCATACCCATGATCATAAAAACTGTTCACATCATGATGAAGATCATTCTGATTTAATCATTGAGACAAGCGATGATGAATCAATGAATGATCATGATGCACATCTAACATCAAAAGAATAATATGGGGTCAACAAAATTAGGTCTACGTTATTTTAACCTATTCGCCTATTCTAAAAATTTCAATATAAGTTAAATCATCAGAGTACATGCTATTAGGGTTTAAGTTAGAAGATAGGACGTCATAAACTTTTTGATCATGAGGCAGAGCACTAAAAAATGGGGAAAGATAATTTTCTTCAAACGATATACCAGATACTTCTGGAGATTCCCATAACAAATCGCTATACAAAACCAGAGAGTGATGAGGACCAAACGATAACGTATGGGACAGATATTCCACATCATCTATAACACCTAACGACATTCCTGTACTATCACCCGTTATAAAACTGTGATCTAAATGAGAATAAATAATAGGTGCTGTAGAGCTCGCAGAGCTATATGTAAATGTGTTCTGCTCTTTGTTGACAACACCATACAAAAAAGTTGCAAAGCTGCCTATAGGCATGAATTTCTTTAAACTATTATTGAGTTTTTTCAAAAATTTTTCTGGTTCATAAAGATGTTCATTAAATTCCGTAATTAAAGTATGAAGCCTAAACGTATTCATGGATGCTTTAATACCTTTACCTGAAAAATCGCATAGCCACACAGCAAAGCAATTCTCATCTATTTCTTTAATTCCCCACAAATCACCACTTAAAAATCGACTCGGCCTAAACATATTTTTAATAATAAACTGATTCTTTTTTTCAATATTTTCAAAATTATTCGCAGAAGGTAATAATGAAAGTTGCAAATCAAAGGCCATTGAAATATCATCAGCAGCTGTTGCATAATATTCTTCCAATTCAGTCATTAAGAACTTTGTCTTCAATAAATTATTGACTCGTGCAACAAGCTCTAAATGATGTATTGGTTTGATAACAACATCATTCGCACCATTTTTCCAAGCCTGAATTTGTTGTTCTGGCTGAGACATTCCTGTTTGAATAATAATGGGTAAATTTTGAAATTCAGGCATACTTCTTATACGCCTGATGACCTCAAACCCATCCATCACTGGCATCATCAGATCAAGAATAATGATATCAGGTTGAAATTCGTCCAGTTTACTTAAAGCTTCAACTCCATCAGCTGCGCGTTCAAAATTATAAAATCCTGCGTGTTTCAGGTACGTCATAATGATAGCTATATTCAAGTCTGTATCATCAATAATCATAATTTTACTTTTTTGTAAATTATGAACGTCTCTTTTAACCCGCGTCGTTATTTTCATTAAATCATCTACTTAAATATTATTTATTTACGATTTCAAACAAAGCATCAAAACGACCTAATTCTATCATTTTTTTCACCTGACCTGTTGCATTAACTAAGGCAATACTTCCTTTGCACTCTTGGATTTTATCACGTGCTAACAACAACATACCTAATCCAGCAGAATCAATAAATTCTAGATCTGTTAAATCAAGCTGACAATATTGACTATCTGTTGTACCCACAATATCTGTGATTTGCCTAAATAGCGCGTAATCAGAATAAGTCAGTCTTCCTTTAATTTCGATTTCTGCATTAATTCCAGTACTTTTGATTTTAAAAATCATCTTTTTTCCTCTCTCAAAAAAGTAAAATTTTATTATCTAATTCTTTTCAATCAGGATCTTGTTTTTCAGCAACCGCCATCAACTAAGGATCCTTTTTGAATCTTTAGAAATACCTGTTTTAATGATTTGACAACATTGATAATATTTTGAAACTCTTCTTGAACACGATCTTGAAACTGAATACTTGAAATTAATTCGCGCGCAGATTGATTGGATTGATTCACAGATTCAACAACATTTTTTGAAATTGAAGATAGACGCGTTGAATTATCAACGAGCCCTTCCATCATAACCTCCAGCCTTTCTTTAGCTAAAATATTATCACTCATGTCTATGCGAGTTACTTGTTGTAAAATATTTTGAGCATTAATTAAGGTTTCACTCATTTCTGTAACTTGGCTTCTTATGTTGATTGCCAATGTTTGAGTGTCATTTGAAAGTTCTCTAACTTCACTTGCAACCACTTGAAAACTTTCTCCGGCCTCTCCTGCTCTGACAGCTTCGATGGTTGCATTAAGAGAAAGATATTTTGTTTTTTGATTAATAACTTCAATTTCATGAATGCTTTTTTCAATATGAGTTAGCGTTTTCAAAGCATCGTCCAAGATATAAATCATAACCATAGCTTGCTTTGATATTTCCAAAATACAATCAATAGAACTCATAAAAGTTTCTTTTAATAACGAGGAAATTTGACGAATTTCTAATTCTTCACCATTAATATTCACCGAACTAGATAGTTTGATAATCTCTTGCATACAGCGACTATTTTCCATACTAGAAGTTGCAAGCAACTGAAACTGATGAGAAAGTTCTAATGTCTTTTTTTCGGTTAACGAAGAAGCATCTCCCAATTTTTTTTCAATTAAATCAGATGTCTTAGAAAATTGATTTCCAAAATCCATCCATTGACGTAAATGGACTTCGTGCGCACTACCCATCAATTCTTTATCATCTATCATCATTCTAGGATCTCTTGTGTGAATGGAACTAAGCTTATTGATTACAGAATTGCATAGCATGTGTTGCTACTTCGTTAATATTCCATTCTTTTTCTAAGACACCCATTTCAAACTTTACTTTTGAAACACCTTAAATGACACAAGAGGTTTGATGGTCTAACATTGTTGGAGAACATACCCAATAAATTGGATCAAACATATTTTCTGCATCGTTATTGCCTTCATTTCTTACTTCCAAACTTTTCTATTCTTTTCTTTCTAAGTTTTTCTATTGTTAGACGTAAAATTTCAACATTACCCTGTTGACCAACCGTAGAAGACTTAATCGTTTCTGGGGCTTTAGCTTCTTGTTCTGACCGTTCATCTACTGCGACAGCTTCTTCATATTCAGGGTTTTATTCTATCAATGCTTTCTTGCTTCTTCTGCTAGGGCTTGATCGAACTGCACCGGATCACGGGCCCCGAATTATCTGAGATAATCAGTAATGGGAAAGGCATCATCAAATCCAAGCTGTGCAATAATGGATCCATCAGGATTGACTCTATATCCACTGATTTTACCCTTTTGGGTGAGAGGCTCCATCATTCGCACAAAATAAACAACCTGCGATGAATCTAAATCTATACGTTCATATTAGCCATAACACTACCTGCGGCTAACATATTCCTATATTTAAATAAGGGTCTAGACAACTTTAGAGAGGATTTTTTCTAAAATTCTTCAAGAGGAAAAGATATAAATTACCTTTTCTATGATTAAATCTAAACTCACATTCTTTAAGATGCAAGAAAAATTTATGATCCGTTAATCCATTAAATTTTGAAAGTCTTTTTTTGGCATAAGACCAAAAAAATTCAATGCCATTGACATGATTTTTTCTCCTTGCAAATTCATTTTCATGATGAAAGATTCTATAGTGATCATAGCCATTCAAAATGAGTCCATCATAAGTTTTCCACCCATCAGTGTAAATGGTTGAACCCTCTAATATTTTCCCTTGAATAATAGGCAAAAGCTCATCTTTAGAACAATTTCTAACAACCTCTACATAGACATTTCCATCTCTTTTTAAGATACCAAAAACAGGAGTTTTGCCTGCTGCTCCACGACCTCTTTTACCTCTTACTCTCTGTGCTCCAAAGTAAGATTCATCCAACTCAACTTCTCCTTGAAAGGATAAATCATTTTCCGTTAAATCTATGATCCTATTTCTAAATTTTTCAGGTATTGTCGCAAAGATTTTGAAGGTAAATTGAAATAAATGCATTAAAAAAGTCAGCACTCATGATGAAATTTAAAGGCAGTCATTTTCCAAAAGAAATTATTTTGATGTCCATACGTTGGTATGTATCTTATCCGTTAAGTTATCGTCATGTTGAAGAATTGATTAAAGAACGGGGTGTTTGTCTTGATCATGCTACGGTAAAGCGTTAGGTGATTAAATATTTTCCTATTCTTGAGTCTAAATTTAGAAAGGTAAAACGTTCTGTTGGGAAAAGTTGGAAGGTCGATGAGACATACATCAAAGTTAAAGGACATTGGGTCTATTATTATAGGGCTGTCGATAAAGACGGACAAACCATTGATTTTTATTTATCTCCAACACGTGACGCAGAAGCTGCACGTCTGTTTTTTGAAAAAGCCATTGGCAGTAGTGGATGTCCTGAAAAGGTTAATATTAATAAAAGTGGCGCTAATTTAGCAAGTTTGCAACATATCAATAGTTCACTTCCCAAAGATCAAAACATTATGATTCGTCAAGTTAAGTATTTAAATAATAGAGTTGAACAAGATCATAGGGCTATCAAGAGAAAAACAAAACCTATGATGGGGTTTAAAAATTTTGTATCTGCAGCTGAAACTTTAACTGGTATCGAACTGGCTCATATGATTAAAAAAGGACAAGGATTATGGAATCAGACTTTATCTTTTTGGGAACAATTTTATTGCTATTGCAGGATAATTGCATTTAAAATTTGAAAATAAGAAATTTTATCACCTAAAATCAAATTTTTGAAAGCTTTGCGACACTACCGTGACAAATAATGGGCGCTCTGATGATGGAACAATTAAAAACTCATTCATCATAAACCAATCAGAGTTTTTGGAAATATCGAGCGGCATTAATTTCAACATAAGGCGTCCAATTTGGTTTCGATCTGTTTCTGGAATGCTATCCAAATTTTTCATAAAAGCATCAACAAAATCTGGGCTAGTTACATCAGAAGTTAATTCAGATCGTGTAATGGGTGCATAGATAATGGTCTCTAAATCTGGAGCTTCTGTCATCCTCATTTGCCCAGTACGAGAGATATTTAATGTTTGATTGTCGTCTGCCGCAAAACACGGAAAAATAATTGAGAGCGCCGTTGTAGCCAGCAGTATCTTAATAAGCATATAATTTATATCCTTTAAATTTAACAATATATATTTGAATAAAATTATAATAAAGAAACACTATAAATATTTTTTAATAATTAAGTATTATATTTATTTATTGAATTATTAACAAAATATTTACAATTATTAATAATATATTCACAATTATTAACAAAATATTAACTATTTTATTTAATACTTCGCAATACACAGAAATTACTTCTGTGATTAAACCCAAAAGAAGGAATTAGTTATGACATTGACAGGAGCACTGAAAACATTCGTTGGCACTTATTTGATACCAATATGTTTTGCTGGACATATTCCAGATAACATCTCAGAATTATCACCTTATCCCATTTCTGATTCATTACGATCTGTAGAAACACAAGATTCGTCATCTCACTATTTTGGAAAAGATCTATCTATTCTAATACCAACAAAAACAGAATCAACACTCTCCACGCCATTAAATTCATTTACACTCAACAAAGAATCTCAATTGACATTCAGCTCATTAGATTCAAATCAAAATATGCCAACAGATTTATCCGATACCTCTTCTGTAACCAGTACAGAAAGTACTCTTTCATCCATTCCAGAAGATGTACCAGAGATTAGAGTTTTAAGCCTCGATGGTGGTGGTGTCAGAGGAATTATAGAAGCTAGAATTTTAATGCATATTGAAAAAGAAGTAGGAAAGCCTATTTCCCAAATTTTTGATATTATTGGTGGCACATCTGCTGGTGGAATGATTGCAACATTGTTGTCGATTCCAAATAAAGATAATCCCCTTGTTTCGCAATATAGTGCCGAAGATATCCTAAAACTCTTACTTACAAAATCTGATCGTTTATTTACACAAAACGTATTATCGTTAGGTGGTACTTTTGGAACAAAATACACACGTAAAGGTCTAAAATCTTTACTTAAAGAATTCTATAAAGATTTTCATCTTCAAGACTCTCTGGTAGACACAGCTGTTTTTGCATATGATGTTGATAATGATCAAATGTCAACTTTAGCCAGTTGGTCAGATGAAAATATTTTAACAAGAGATGCAGTAGGCGCAACGACTGCTGCACCCATTTATTTTCCAGCCTATATAATTAAACCTTTAAATCAAAATAATGGACAACAGAGATCCTTTATTGATGGCGGAGTTGGTGCAAATAATCCTTCTGTAATGCTATGGATGGAAGCTATAAAACGTTTCGATAGAAAAAATAAATTTGATATCATTTCAATAGGCACTGGTGACTTTCAAAAACGTATTAATCCTCATAAAGTTAAAGATGGAGGTCTAGTGGCTTGGGCTAAATTTGTTCCAGGACTCATTTCATCCAATCAACAATCCACAACAAATAATATTCTTAATTTCTTTATGAATGACCCTCAAAATAAATCATCATCAAGTATCACAGGAGACGGATATTTCACACGACTTAATCCTATAATGGTAGGCGAATCATCTGCTTTAGATAATTATTCACCCGAACATCTTAATAATTTAATACACTTAACGGATATATTCATGCTTGAACATATGTACGAAATCGACAATATGATTGAAAGATTAAAAGGAGAACGTTACACAGATTGGTTAAAAAATAAAACTATATAACATAAAGGTGAGCCGGAGTACTTTAAGACAAATGAATAAAGAAGCTGACAGATTTTTCATAAGCCTAAAATAAAGTAACCTGGATTTTCTAATATTTTTTTTAACGTAGCTAAAAATGTTACAGCTTCTTTTCCATCTATTAAACGGTGGTCATACGACAAAGCAAGATACATCATTGGGCGAATTTCTATCTTACCATCAATGACTACGGCTCTTTCTTGGATTTTGTGCATTCCTAAAATTGCAGACTGAGGCGGATTAATAATAGGGGTTGATAACAAAGATCCAAAGACACCGCCATTAGAGATAGAAAATGTTCCGCCTGACATTTCTTGCAACGATAACTTATTGTTTTTTGCTTTTTGACTAAATTCATAAATTTTCTTTTCTATTTCCCACATTTCTAAGAGATCAGCGTCTCTCAATACGGGAACCACCAAACCTTGAGGCGCTGATATAGCTACACTAATATCAATATAATTTGAAGAAACTATTTCTGTTCCTTCTATACGACTATTAACTAGTGGTAATTCTTGCAATGCTTTAACACAAGCCTTCACAAAAAAAGACATAAAACCTAGTTTTATACCATGTTTTTTTTCAAATTCGTCTTTATACAACGAACGTAAAGCAAAAATCTGAGACATGTCTATTTCATTAAACGTCGTTAATATGGCCGCTGTATTTTGCGCATATTTAAGTCTTTCAGAAATCTTTTGTCGCAAACGGCTCATGAGAATTCTGGATTCTTGACGTTCATTAACATCAATTTCGACTTCAGCGATTACTTCTTCCACTATTGGTTCAATCATAACATTTTGATGTTGAATATCTGTTTGAGGCTCTAAAATAGGAACGGCTTCAACAACAGGTTCTACGACCGGAACTTGTTGTTGACTAACTTCTTCAACATCAATCTTAGCAATGCGACCATCTAGTCTTGATACATGAACTTTCTTAACATTATTATCGACAATTCTTTTTCTAGCGGCAGGAGAAGCTAAATCAAATAAAGCTTTTCTTGAACCAAAATTAATATTAGAAAAATCTATGACTTCTAGTACTTTATTTTGCTCTGGAACTGCAACATCAATTTTAACAGAATTAATATTTTTAACAACTACATCAGCGTCTATCAAAACTTCTGGATTCTCAGAAATATCTTTACGCGTTATTTCATCTACCATATTGGGTTCAGTTTCCAAAACACCGACAATCTCATTAATTTTTACTAATGAACCCTCGGACTTTAAAATTTCACCTAAAACACCATCTTGAGGTGCTAGAATTTCTAAAGTAATTTTATCCGTTTCTAATTCTAATAAAAGTTCATCTTGCTTAACGAGATCGCCTTTTTTACGAATCCATTTAGCAACTGTAGCTTCCACAATAGATTCACCAAGTACAGGGACTTTAATTTCAATACCAGACATAAACTCTCTCTTTCTTCAATAGACTGAAAAACATCAACCTATTTTAATAATTTGTCCATTTTTTAAAAATTCATATGGCGGTACTTCTAAATTTTTCGGAGCAGGACCACGAACAACTCTACCAGAATTATCATATAAAGAACCATGACATGCACACGTCCACCCCTGTTCAGAAACCGCATTCGATAATTCACGTCGTTCATTAGGGACGCACCCAAGATGTGTACAAACCCCAACCACCACAAGCCATTCAGGATTTTTTGAAAACCGTTCTTGATCTGTTTGAGGATCAATTAAATTTTTTAAGGAAATTTTCTGCATCTCTTGTATTTCTTGTGGAGTTCTTTTTCTTATGAACACAGGTTTCCCCCTCCACATAAAAACTTTAGTCATGCCTGTTTGTATGGACGCTGTATCAATTTCTACAGAAGATTGCGCTAAAACGTCTGCCGATGGATTCATTGAACGGATTAAATTAAAAACACAGCAGCCTACTCCTACAGTTCCCATAGCACCTGCTGTTAATGTCAAAAAATCTCTTCTTGTTGTTGGTAACAACTCCACATTTGCATTGTTGTCTTGTAATTTGTTACCATCTACAGTCTGTTTAGAAGACTCGTATTCAATCATACCATTATTCTTTATCTCTCTCCATCTGTATAAATTTTAAAAAAAATTCAAATTTTATACAAGTTATGACCTTATAATTACCCTTAAAAAATTAATATTTATATAATGCTGATCTTTTATGCATCATAATCTTTGATTTAAAATAAACAAATATTAATTAAATTGGTTTTTACGCCTCAAAGCAATAATGATGCCTTGACTTATCATTAAAGTCATTAAAGCAGATCCTCCGTATGAAAATAAGGGTAATGGAACACCCACAACAGGAACCAAACCCATTACCATAGCCATGTTGATGAAAAAATATAAAAAGAAACTACACGTAAATCCAAAAATTGTGATTTTCGCAAAACTACTTTTAGTATTAAATGCCAGTTTCAAATTATAGATCAAAAGGACACAATACAAAAAAATTAACATAACTGCACCTATAAAACCAAATTCTTCACAAAACATGGTAAAGATAAAATCAGTTTGTTTTTCAGGTAAAAAGTCAAGCTGGCTTTGAGTGCCAAGCGTCAGTCCTTTCCCTAATAATCCACCAGACCCAATGGCAATTTTAGATTGAATAACATGGTATCCCGAATGCGTTGGATCACTTTCTGGATTTAAAAAAATCATAATTCTTTTTTTTTGATATTCGTGTAACAAAGACCAAAATATAGGAAAAGAAGCTACAAGAAATGTTCCTAAAACAGCAAAATACCACATACTAATACCAGCAATAAAAAATATAAACAACGTACTCAATAGCATTAACGTTGCTGTTCCAAGGTCTGGTTGTTTTAGAACCAAAAGAAATGGAATTATTGTCAAAATTGAAGGCAAAACCAAAGATTTTGGATTATTCAAATCTTCTGAAGATAAAACACTAAAACAACGTGCTAAAACGAGTATTAAACCTACTCTCATAACTTCACTGGGTTGAATCGTGATGACTCCAAGATTAATCCATCTTCGTGCTCCCATTCCTATATATCCCATGGTATGAACAGCCAAAAGCAATATGATTCCAACACTATAAATAGTAAAACTAAGATGATGAAATGTTTTTTCGTTAATAGTGCTCATCCAAATCATCAGAAAAAAACCAATACCAAGGCGAATTAATTGCTTGGTTAACCTTTCTTCATTAGAACCATACGTCCCTGAATACAACATCAACAAACCAATAGAAGATATAATCAAAAACATAAGGATAGAAAAATAAGGCAGTCTTTTAAAAATATTTAAATTCATCATATGTAATTATACTTTTGCAATATTTGAACGATTTTTTTAGCAACCGGTGCAGCAACTCTTCCACCACCTCCTCCATGTTCAACCAAAACACTGATGGAATATTGTGGGTCATCGATAGGTGTATATCCTACAAACATCGCATGTTCTTGTAAAAAATAACCCTTTCCATTCACATTGCCCGATTCTCTATCTTTCATAGAAATACGAGAAACTTGCGTACTAGCTGTTTTCCCAGCAAGAGACATGTCTTCTGATGAATAATGGTGAGCTGTACCTAGGGGCTCTTGCACCGCGCATCGCATACCTTCTTGGACAATATCAAGACAATGACTTTTCAAATGCAAAGGAATTGATTTTTCACTCAATTTCGCGTTAAAGCGTGGAACATTTTTCCTTTGCTTATTTACTAAAATAGATACAGCATTAGCATTCTGTAAAGGTGTAGCAAGCAGATACCCCTGTCCAATTGACATATTAAGTGTGTCACCCTTAAACCAATCTGTCTTTAATTTTTCTTGTTTCCATTCTCTATCAGGAACGAAACCTTTTCTCTCTCCTGGAATATCTATACCCGTAATTTCACCATATCCAAATATTTTGGAATATTCTGCTATTTTTTTTTGCCCCAATTGAAGTCCCAAATGATAAAAATAAACATCACAAGACTGTGCTATGGCTTGTATCACATCCAGTGAACCGTGCCCTCCATATTTCCACTTCCAACAATGAAAACGATGGGACCCTAAATCGTGATGTCCAGAACAGGAAAAACGAGTATTTTCATCTATTAAATTTTCATGCAATGCAGCATAAGCAACCACTAATTTAAAAATGGATCCAGGTGCATACAGTCCCGCTATATTTTTATTGATTAATGGATTATCGGGGTTAGTTTGTATTTTCTTCCACTGTTGCGGTGACATTTTCGAATCAAAAACTGTTGCATCAAACTGTGGTTGTGAAACCATAGCTAAAATTTCACCATTATGAATATTTAAAACCGTTGCTGCCGCACTACGAAATTCTTTTAAAACTTCGGTAATTGCGGTTTGAACATTCATATCAATGGATAAGTGAAGTGTCTTTCCTTTTTTTGCTTTTTCTTCAGCAATGCAATGGGCTATTTTTCCATACGCATCTACAGCTACTTTTTTATAGCCGGCTTCGCCTTGCAAAAAATCATTGTATACTTTTTCCAACCCCGTTTTTCCAACCTTAAAACCTGGCAAAGTCCATAGCAAGTCTTTTTTGTCATCTTCTTTTTTCTGTTCTTTAGAAACAGAACTGGTATATCCAATAATGTGACTGGTTAAAGTAGGAAAATGATATAAACGAGATTCTCCTTTTTCAATCACCATTCCTTGGAGTTTGTGCGAATTTAATTCTAAAACTGACAATTCTTCCCAAGATAAATGATCTTTAATCAAAACGTTTTGTCTTTTCGATCTTATATCCGGTTTCTTTTCAGGTGATATCTTCAAGAGGCCATTAATTTTTTGGATAACTTCTTTGTTTTTTGTGATAGTAGGATCATAAAAAACCTTATAGTTTGTTTTGTGAGAAGCTAAAACCTTGTTATTGCGATCGACAATAAAGCCTCTGGAAGGCTCTGTTAGTTTATATTGCAGATAATTTTTATCCGATAAAATTTTATAAAAAGATTCTTTATAGATTTGCAGATAATAAAGCCTTGCAATGAGAGATGAAACAAGAGTTCCTTGAAAGAGCGTGAATATAAAAAGACGACGACTAAAAAACGGATTCTCTTGTTCAAACATAATCGTCTTAAAATGCTATATGTAACGAGGATTCTAACCTTAGGGCCTTTAAGATTCAAGTTTTAATATAGCTTTAAATTCAAAGTAGTGTAATTTCAAAAAGAATGTTAAAGTTTCATCAACATAAATGAAAAAATTAAGTATTGAATTTAATGAAAAACAATAAAAAACATAGCTTTCTGAACGACTTTATAACATCAAAAAAATACAATTTAATTTCCATCTTTCCTTTCTTTTGTGTCTTACAAATCACTATTTATCTGTGTTTAAATTATTGGAACACTCCTCTAGAATCACATGATGTTACAACCCGTGTTGAAGATTTAGAGGTTGAACAATCTTTTGATAATGTTGATGTTTCTGTTCCTCATAACATTAACCAAGAATCTCGATCTAAAGATCATAAACAGTTATGGAAACAAAATTATTTTTTACCTTGGTCAGATGAAATTAAAGAGCTTAGCTCAGCAAACCAAGATATACAAAAAATTAGCCACGCCTTTTCAATCGAATCAGCTAAAAGAATAAATTCTTTTTTAAACAATAACCTCTACAGAGAAAATTACAGAGAGATTAGGGATAAAGAACGTAAAGAAATTCAAATAAATCTCAATTTTGAATCTTTAAATTCGATCAATCAACCCGGTATTATTATCCACCAAACAGCCATTAAAGGTGTTCCTGTAGAATATCCCCTCTTTCATAACCCTAAAATTGCTGGTGAGGGTTATCCTTTTGACAATATTCAATACCATCAACTTAAACCAGGTCAACCCATTCGTATCAGTCACCACTCTAAAGATGGTTTATGGGCCTATGTTTTAACGAATCACAATTTCACAGGTTGGGTTCCTTTAGAACATGTATTAGTTTTAAACAAATTAAATTGTAAAGAACTTTACCAATCTCAATGGGGAGTTTTTAAAAAAGATGGAGTCGTGTTAAAAGATGAACATGGGGAATCTATCTGCAAAAGTACAGTTGGACTGCATCTTCCTGTTTCAAAAGATAGCACCATATACTTTCCAACTAAAAAAAATAAAAAGGGATCCCATCATTTAGAATTAATAAAAGTGCAAATTTCGAATCAAAATGCCTTTTCATTTACTCATCCACTGTGGTCTATTCAAAAAGCAAAAGAAATACTAACACCCCTTTTAGACAAAATTTATGGATGGGGAAACCTTTATAATGAAAGAGATTGTTCAGGCCTTATACAAGACTATGCTTCCGTCTTTGGGATATGGTTAGGTAGAAATTCTAAAGCACAAAGTGAATATGGAACGATATCTTTTGATTGCTCAAAAATGAGCATTGAGCAAAAAATCAAATTCGTCAAAGAACATGCCATTCCCTTTCAAACATTATTTCATAGAGCTGGACATATTGGTATTTTTGTTGGCTTTGATAAAGATAAACAACCACTTATGATGCATTCCGTCTGGGGTTTTAAATTAAAAAAGAACGACAAGAAAGGACGATATATCATTGGCAAATCTATAATTAGCCGTCTTAACTATGGACACTCTCATCCATATGTTGATCCACAAGAAAATTTTTTAAATTTAATGTCAAAAATAATCACCCTCAATTTTGGATAAAACAAAAAACTTCCCTTTTTAAGGGATTCCCCTATTCGAGTGATACATATCTTTCTTTTTTTCATATTGACAGAGTGTAAAAATCATGGCATATTAGCACTCGTATAGCATGAGTGCTAGCAAAGCAAAATTAACACTAAATTTACTTTTAGGAGGAAAAATATGAACTTTAGACCTCTCCACGATCGAGTTCTTGTAAAAAGATTAGAATCTGAGACAAAAACAGCAAGTGGAATCATCATTCCAGATACAGCTAAAGAAAAACCAGCTGAAGGAAAAGTAGCAGCCGTAGGGTCAGGAATCAGACAAGAGAACGGTACTATCATTCCTTTAGAAGTAAAAGAAGGTGATCATATTCTATTCAACAAGTGGTCTGGAACAGAAATTAAAGTTGATGGAGAAGACTATATCGTGATGAAAGAATCCGATATTGTTGGCATCATCACAAAATAATTAATTTTATATCATAAAATAAGGAGTTTATTATGTCAGCTAAAGAAGTTCGGTTTTCCGCAGATGCAAGAGAAAAAATGTTACGTGGCGTTGATATTTTAGCCGATTGCGTAAAAGTAACGTTAGGACCAAAAGGTCGCAATGTCGTGATCGATAAATTTTCATCACCAAGAATAACCAAAGATGGCGTTTCTGTTGCAAAAGAAATTATACTATCTGATCCCTTTGAAAACATGGGAGCACAAATGTTGCGTCAAGTTGCAACAAAAACTTCAGATCTTGCAGGTGATGGAACAACAACAGCTACAGTTCTTGCACAAGCCATTGTACGTGAAGGTGTTAAAGCCGTTGCAGCCGGCATGAATCCAATGGATCTTAAAAGAGGTATTGATTTAGCTGTTGAAGCTATCGTTGCCGATTTAAAGAAAAACTCAAAAAAAGTGTCAACAAACGAAGAAATTGCGCAGGTAGGAACCATTTCCGCAAATGGTGAAAAAGAAATTGGCGTCATGCTTTCTGAGGCTGTTCAAAAAGTGGGTAAAGAAGGTGTCATCACCATCGAAGAAGCAAAATCCATGCAGACGGAGCTTGAAGTTGTTGAAGGTATGCAATTTGACAGAGGATACATTTCTCCATATTTTGTAACCAATACAGAAAAGATGCTGTGCGAACTGGAAAATCCATACATTCTTATTCACGAGAAAAAAGTATCTTCTCTACAATCTATGCTTCCAGTTCTTGAAGCTGTTGTTCAATCCGGTCGTCCTCTGCTCATTATTGCAGAAGATGTTGAAGGAGAAGCTTTAGCAACACTCGTGGTTAATAAACTTCGTGGAGGATTAAAAGTCGCAGCTGTAAAAGCTCCAGGTTTTGGCGATCGTCGTAAAGCAATGCTTGAAGATATTGCTATACTTACTCATGGAGAATTGATCTCTGAAGATATGGGTATGAAACTTGAAAATGTAACAATCTCTATGCTGGGAACTTCAAAACGCGTCACCATTTCTAAAGATGAAACAATCATCGTTGATGGCGCTGGTGATAAAGCAGATATAGAAGCACGTTGCACGCAAATTAAGGCACAGATGGAAGAAACATCTTCTGACTATGACCGTGAAAAATTACAAGAACGTCTCGCCAAATTAAGTGGTGGTGTTGCTGTAATTCGCGTCGGTGGTGTTTCTGAACTTGAAGTGAAAGAACGCAAAGACCGCGTTGAAGATGCCATGCATGCAACTCGTGCAGCTATCGAAGAAGGCGTTGTACCTGGCGGTGGTGTTGCTTTAGTTCGTTCCATCAAAGCGTTAGAATCGATAAAAACAGATAATAACGATCAAGAAGTTGGTGTTCGCATTGTTCGTCAAGCCATTACAGTTCCTTGCCGTCAAATAGCAATGAATGCAGGTTCTGATGGATCTATTGTTGTTGGAAAAATTATGGACAGCACAGAATATACATTCGGGTACGATGCACAGCAAGGAACATACGGCGACATGGTAAAAAGCGGTATCATTGACCCTACTAAAGTTGTTAGAACAGCATTACAAGATGCAGCATCTGTCGCAGGTCTTTTGATTACAACTGAAGCAATGATTGCTGAAAAACCAGAAACAAAACCATCACCTGCTGGCGCACCTGGAATGGGCGGCATGGGTGGTATGGGTATGGATTATTAATTCTTACCCAAAAATATTGATTATTAACTCCATTAAAAAGAGGTCTTTTTGACCTCTTTTTAATTTATTATTAATAAAAAATTATGTACAATCTAAATATTAAAAATAAAGTAAGAAAAATCATGTCTTTTTTCAAATTAGCATTTGCAATTGTAGCAATCTTTAGTTCTTGTTTGGCATCAAAAGCACCTAAACCTGAAGAGGTTGTTCAAAACCTATATAATGCTCTCCATACGGCTAGCGATGTTGATCAAACACAAAGCAATCCTGAAAATGTTTTCTCCCCTATACTAGATAAATATCTAGATTGGAACCAAATTATGAACTCTATCCTTGTAGAACCACGCATCGCCATGAATAGAGCTAAGTCAGCTGAAAGTAAAAATAAATTTAAAAGCACATTAACCTCATTTCTTGAAGATTTCATTGATATATTTAAAAGCGCTATTATAAAAAAATATTCCACTGGTGATTATCTTAATAAATTCAAACAAGTCAAAGAATTTACAATTAACAATAGACAAATAAAAGTAAGTGAGAACAAAGCTGAAATACCAAGCTCTGCTAAGATTGTAGAAAATGGTAACACAACTCAGTGGAACTTGACATGGAAGCTTCACCGTACTGGTGACGATTGGAAAGTTGCAGATCTTGCCATTGAAGGAGGAATTCAGCTCTTTAAAACGGAGCAAGATGCTGCTAGCAGCAAATACAGGGCTGTCACACAAGGTAAAAATGAAAGTGAAGACGCATTTAAAAAAGGTTTAAAAGCTGTTGGAGAAATGTATAATTTTGATTATTACAAAAATACTGTTGAATAAAATCTAATATCTGTATCGGGATTATGCTTCTTAACTGATATAAACCCTACACTAACAATACAAACTCATAAAACAATTGCATTAAATTCTCTTGATTTTATTTCTCTGTTATAATAAACTTATACAATAAGTTTTTTACAAACAAGAGATATTAATGTCTGCTCATATACTACAAGTACAAGAAAAATTATCTACAGGTACGGGTGTTGCACGTGCACTAAGACGCGATGCTCTCGTGCCTGCTGTTATTTACGGTGGCACAAGCGAACCTGAAATGATAGCTATTGATGAAAAAAGTTTTATTAAAGAAATTCATACACCAGGTATCTTAAGCCGTATTTTTATTTTAAAAGACAGCTCAAAAGAACAACAAGCGATTGTTAAAGATATTCAGTTTCATCCTGTAACAGATAGACCTTTACACGTAGATTTCCAGCGCGTAGATAAAAACTCACAAATCAAAGTTTACGTAGCACTTCATTTTTCTGGACAAGACAAATCACCGGCTCTAAAACGTGGTGCAACTTTAAACGTTGTGCAACACAAACTAGAAATTTTGTGTAATCCAAAATCAATTCCTGAGTCCATTAACGTTGATTTATCAACACTTGCTTTGGGTGAAAACATTACTTTAGATAACGTAGAATTACCCGCTGATGTAAAAGTATGTAATGCAAAACGTGACTATGTTGTTGCAACGTTGGTTGGTGGAAAAAAAGATAAAGAAGAAGCTTCTTAATTTTCATTGATCTAAAAAACTAAATCGATGAAAACTTTTTTAGTTATTGGATTAGGAAATCCCGGTCAACAATACTTACTCAATCGCCATAACATCGGGTTCATGGCGATTGACGTTTTAAATGCTCAGCTGTCAATGACGCAGACATTTAAAACTCAATTCAAAGCACACTACTTTGAAACCAAATTAAATCAAGATAAAATTTATGCCATCAAACCACAGACATTTATGAATTTAAGTGGGCAATCGGTATTAACTTTTTCACAATTTTATAAAATACCACCTGAACAAATCATTGTTATTCACGATGATCTAGACCTTGAATTAGGTACACTTAAAATTAAGCAAGGCGGTGGACATGGTGGACACAACGGATTAAAAAACATTGATTCATTATTGGGAAAAGACTATTGGAGGATACGCATAGGCATAGGACATCCTGGACACAAAGATTTAGTATCTGCCTATGTCCTTTCAAACTTTAAATCGGATGAAATTACCCAATTTATTGAGCCCATCATTTCTGATACTCAAAAAATACTATCTCGTTTCTTAAACACACTCAAACCAGCAACTTTGCAATATTAATGAGTGATGTATCTTAAAATATTAAAAGAATCACAAAGCCTTTTCTCAGCTTTTTTTAAATCCCGAGCAATATAATAAAAATGACTTTCATCTTTTCGAAGATAATCAATTCAACTTCCATCACTCATTCCACATTAAGAAGCAAGATAGAATTTGAACAAATTACTTTTAATAACCTAACTATTCTATTTTTTTATCCATTCAATGTCATTTTGTAGCCATTCCATTGTGTCATCCCATGTACTTCCTTTAACATCCCAAATACATACTTTTTTATTATTCCTCTCCCAGGTCATAGCCAATTCAGGAAATGGCTTAGGGATCCATCTATTCACAAATTCAGGCCATGGATAAGTGCGCGTATCATCAGTGGTTTTCATCTTTAAATCCGGCACATCTAATGTGCTTATAAACGCATGTGGAGCAACGTTTTCAAACAATTTACTACCTTGAAAAACTCCGTATCTGGTTGACAGACCACCTGTATCACCAAGCTGAGCATCATTCACTATGGTTTCAAAATCCTGAACTGGATCAATTAGATCTATATTAATTGCATCTGACAGAGCAATATCTATACTTACAGCAATATTATTTGCATCTGTAAGAGATTTTGGATAGATCGTTATAAACTTTCCTTTTTGCACAAACTCTCCATCTAAAGTCTGAAATCCCATACTCCATAAACCACCTAGTGTTGCGTATTTAAAAAATGCCTCATATTGTATTAAAATTGGATAAATCGTTTTAAAAATTTTTTCCATACTAGTTAATTTTGGTTGTGACGAAACATGTAATTTCCACCCCTGACAAACATTCCCCGCACCTATTTGTATAAAGGTATGGTTTTTATCACTTGACAAAAAACCTAATTCACTCATTGTTTTGCCGTCAAATATATCGCACCCTTTTTCAAGTTCAACGTCTAATTGCTTGAATGAAAAGACTTTTTCATTCGCATTAGTTAGACTCTGCACATAATTAATTGAATATGCCGCATACGCTGTATGCAGTGATATTGTGAAAAAAAATACTGCACCTATTTTTATATACATACTTCTAATTGACATATTCCTTACCCTTTATTCTATTTATTCTTCAATATTAACCACTATTAATGACATAATTCCCAATGCCCTTGTGCTTGGCAATGGGAGTTCTTCTTGGACTCTACACAAGATTATATTATAATTATTTTTTTATCATCTACCAATAATCATATATTAATATGAAATAAAAATCAATAAAAAATTAAGCATAATGTTAACACAAAATATAAATTATATTTTAATATTCAATCCGTAAATAAAAAATTATATATAATTTAAATATATAATAAACACTCTTTTAAGCTTATATTAATCAACAATTCAATAGAAAAACGATCCTATTTTTGCTAAATTAGAAATACTCTTTTTAGGATAATATAATATGAAATTCTCTCTTTCTTGGTTAAAACACTTCTTAAATACTAATGCATCACTGGATGATATTGTGGAAACATTAGTTAAAGCAGGCATTGAAGTTGAGGGAGTTATTGATAACGCATCTTCTTTAAAAGAAATAACCGTTGCTCATATTATAAAAGTTGAAAAACATCCTAATGCCGACAAGTTATCTCTTTGCACAGTAGTTCTTAATGCGAATCAATCAGAAACCGTACAAGTTGTTTGTGGTGCTCCAAATGTAAGACCCAACATGAAAGTTGCTTATGCACGCATTGGCACATGTATTCCCAAAACCAACCAAGTACTTAAAAAATCTGCTATTCGTGGTATTGACAGCCAAGGAATGTTATGTTCTTTTGATGAACTAAAATTACCTGGCGATTCTGATGGTATCATGGATTTACCTGAAGAAAGTGTGATTGGTATGAAACTTGAAAAGGCTCTTATACATAATCCTAATTTTTCATTTTTGTTTGATCCCATTATTGAGGTTTCGTTGACACCTAACAGAGCTGATTGGTTTTCAATATTAGGAATAGCACGAGAAATATCGAATATGGGAATAGGAACTTTAATCGAAGCTCATCTACCATCAATAAAAGCAAAAAATATTTTGCTTAACCAAAAAATGGAATGTAGAGACCTATTTACAATTTCTAACGAAGCTAAAGAAAAATGTCAGTTCTTTTCACTTGTAAAAATGAATAATATTGGCACAAACAAAACACCTGAATGGATGCAAGCTCGACTTTTATCCTACGGCATTGAGCCTAAAGGCCTACTTATTGACCTTTCCAACTATATTTGTATTCACATAGGGCAGCCTATCCATATTTACGATTGGGATAAAATTAAAACACCACTCTGCATCGATCTGTCCAATGGAACAGAATCCTTTACAGCACTAGACCAAAAAAAATACCAGTTACCCCAAAATGCAATTACTGTATATGATCAACACCATAACCCTATAACTCTTGCCGGAATCATGGGTGGGATGTGTTGCGCTGTTGATCATACAACAAAAAATATTCTCGTAGAACTCGCACATTTTGATGAAGCATCTATAGCATTAGCGGGTCAAAATCTAAATATTCATAGTCATGCACGAACACGTTTTGAAAGAGGGATATCACCTTCCACATGTAACCATTCTTTAAACTATGCCATAGATTTAATTACCAACTTATCGAGCGGAACTGCAGATTCGTATCAAATATATCAAAACTATGAAGGTCAAAATAAAACATCGCATCCTTCCATTATCCTGAATACAGCAGATGTTATCGGTAGAATTGGAACATTATTTACCACAGATGAAATTATCCAACATCTTGAAAAACTGAACTTTAAGTGTATACAAAAAAATGAACAATCCATTGAGGTAACTGCACCTCTTTATCGTCTTGATATCCAAATCAAAGAGGATCTTATTGAAGAAATTTTAAGATCAACGGGCTTTGAAAATATCCCCAATATCCCCTTGCCTCTACAATCCCCTACTCATGAACAATGTTCACATCGCTTTTTACGTTCATTTTTCACACAGAAACATTTCAACGAAATTATCACATATTCTATGCTTTCCGATTCAAAAGTACAGTCATTAGAGAAAGTTGAAATACATAATCCGATTACTCTTGAAATGAACAATTTAAGACCGAGCCTTTTCCCTGGCCTTTTAAACCATATTAAAAGACTGTCACAGTTATCTATTCCATGTGGCAGATATTTTGAAATAGGTCATATTTTTAATTTTGATAAAAATAAAAATATTGTGGAATCAAAATCAATTGCTGGAATTGTTAATTTTACAGAATCGGTAAGACACTGGAAAAAAACAGAACCATTCGATTTTTTTGAAATGAAAAAAATAATCAGCGAACTTTTTCATACCTTAAATGTAACTGATTTTAACTGTTCAACAAGTGATTTATCATTGTTTCACCCTGGCCAATCTGTAGAATTTTATCGTGGCAAACATGTTTTTGCAAGATTTGGATCCGTGCATCCATCTATCCTCCAAAAAGAAGAAATGAAAGGTAGCGCCTTTTATTTTGAAATGGACTACGATTTTATTGATACATTATTACAAAAAAAACAAAAATTTAAGCCGTATATAGAGAATACGCTACAACCCATCTTTAGAGACTTTTCATTTTGGATTGATGACGCACAACCTGTAGAAACTTTAATATCGACTATTTTAAAAACCAACAAAGAACTGATTAAAGACGTTCAGATATTTGATATCTATCAAAACACAAATGATGCAGATGGTAAAAAATCTGTGGCCTTACAAGTCACAATACAACCACTACTGAACAAACCATTAGATGGTCAATTCATCGATGATTTACAAACCAAAATAATATTGGAAGTTGAACAAAAGTGTAAAGCAAAACTCAGAGGCTAAGCAACGTCTGAGTTTTTTAGGCAATAAGCTTAAGAATTTAAGCAAAGTAAAAGAATTTTTTAAAGAATCTATGCAATAATATCTGGGTTTAAGAAACTATTGATCTTATCAATTTTCTGATTAATCTCTTCTCGTCTTTTTTTCATTTGATAAAAACAAAAATTCAACACACCACTTTCAGATTTTGGTGTCTGATTAATTTTTTCATCGATTTTCTTTTTCTCTGACTCTATATCTAAAAGCTTTGAATGAAGCTTTTCATAGCCATTCGAAATATTCATACAAACCTCAACAAAAGATATATTTGACATATAAAACATATTAATACAAAATTAATATTTTGTCAACTCAAAATTATCACAAAGTAAAAATTGATTAAAAAATGATAACTATATATCAATATACTTAATTTATATTTTTTTTAAAATTTTATCTTTAAAGTATACAAATAAAAATGTAGAGGTCGCAAAGAACATACAAACTATAGCGGAATAATGCATGGGATAATCAATAATAAGTTTCAAAATTTCTTTGTGCAATTTTCCCACTACAATTAAAGATTCTTCTAACAAAATATATGCCGATAACTTAAACCTTGGTGATGGAGCAAAATAATCACTATGGTGAATAACAGACATAAAAAATAAAACAGCCATACCTAATAAAAAAATAGAAGACAACAATAGCAATATATTTTTAGAGATTTGATGCTTAAATAGTCTTCCAACCCTCATCCCTGATATACTACCAATCAAAAGAAAGACAACAACCATAAAATCAGGAACAAGATGATTATAGCTAATTACAACAGAAGCCATAGTTGATATTACAAAAACTGTAAATTTACCCGTACCGATAACAACTTTACTAGGCCTGCCTAACAAGTATGTTAACGCTGGCATCATGAACAAACTAAGACCACCACCTAAAACTGTCACAAATAGACCCATCATTACGCCTAAGGTAAGAGGTATTAGTATACTTAACTCAACTCTTGATCGGTTAAAAATATAGTGAAAAGGTAAAAAAATCATCCAGTCTTTCATATACAAATCGATCTTAGATTGATGAGGAGATCGTAACAAACGGATACTTTGAATCAGCAATGCCATGCCAGAAGCAAAAAGAATAAAAATATAGTCGTAATGTAAATTTTCAAGAATGGCTATACCCATTTCAAAATAATTATATAAAACAAATTTGATAATGATTCCAATGATAGCCCCTACAATAACGACCATGGATAACTTGTAATCAACACTTAATTTTTCTTTATATTCTAAATAACCAACAAAATTTGTTATTACAGAATGAATAAGTTGAGTCGGAAAGGCAAGTAGTGGGTGAAAACCACAATAAATCATCATGGGGGTAATAATAACCCCTCCACCAAGTCCTATAATACCAGAAAATACACCACCTATAAAACCTATAGGTATAAAAACCATAAATCCAAGTTGAGGATAAAAATCAGGATCAAAAAGAAGCATTAAAAATTTATTTTTTTAACAATATAAAAACCGGCGATAATAATTAAAATAGAAGCCAAAAATAAATGAATCATAAATTTATCAAATATTTTTTTTGCTCTATCTCCAAAATAATATAAAACAGCGGCCAGTGCATAAAAACGAATAGCCCTACAAACAATGCTGGCCAACACAAATTTTATGAACGGGTAATAGGCTATTCCACTTGCAAGTGCTACTAATTTGTAAGGAATGGGTGTTACACCTTTCAGCACAATAATCCAAAAACCCCACTTTTGATAATAATCATAAAACGATTGCATCGAGTCTTGAAATTGGTAAACCTCTATCAGCCATTTACCTAATGATTCAAATAAATAGGAACCGAGAAAATAGCCAACTATGCCTCCCAAAACAGAGCTAACCGTCAACCAAAAGGCCATAGACCAAACTTTTTTTCTATTAACGATTCCCATAGGAATCATCAATAAATCAGGAGGAACAATAAATACAGAACTTTCGGTGAATGAAATAAGCATCAAAAACCACATCGCTTTAGGACTGTGTGCTTTTTCTAAGATATATCGATTCAATCTTTGCAACAGAGAAGGTTTAGGAATGTTTGTTATACCTGAAGACATCTAATCATCTCCCATTTTCAAAGCAGCAATAAAGGCACTTTGAGGTATTTCAACGTTACCAAATTGTCTCATTCTTTTTTTACCAGCTTTTTGTTTATCCAAAAGTTTTCTTTTACGCGATATATCCCCTCCATAACATTTAGCTAGAACGTCTTTTCGCATTGCTGATATAGTTTCACGGGCAATCACTTTTCCACCAATTGCAGCTTGAATAGCAATTTTAAATAATTGCTTTGGTATCAAATCTTTTAAACGTGAACAAAGGGAGCGTCCTCTTGATTCTGCACGTGTTTTATGAACAATCATTGCTAACGCATCAACAGGTTCCATATTCACTAAAATAGAAACTTTAGCTAATTCCCCTTCTCTATATTCATCAATAACATAATCAAAGGAAGCATATCCGCGACTTAAAGATTTAAGGCGATCATAAAAATCAAAGACAACTTCATTCAAGGGAAGTTTATAAACAACCATTGCTCTATTACCAACATAGGTTAAATCTTTTTGTTCGCCTCTACGATCTGAACATAACGTCAAAATAGACCCTAAATATTCATCAGGCACAAGAATAGTTGCTGTAATCCAAGGTTCTTCCATAGACTTAATTTTCATGATATCTGGCATATCTGCAGGGTTATGCAAATCTATTTGAGTACCATCAGTCATATTCAGCTTATATACAACGCTAGGTGCAGTCGTAATTAAATCAAGATCAAATTCACGTTCTAGACGTTCTTGAATAATTTCCAAATGCAATAGCCCTAAAAATCCACATCTAAAGCCATATCCTAACGCTGTAGAACTTTCTGGTTCAAAATGAAAACTAGCATCGTTCAAATGCAACTTTGCAAGACAGTCTCGCAATTTTTCAAACTCGGCAGCGTCTGATGGAAACAATCCACAAAAAACAACGGGAACAGAAGGTTTAAAACCTAGTAAAGGTGTTTGGGTTGGTCTTTTTTCTTCTGTAATGGTATCTCCGACTTTACAATCTGCAACGTGTTTAATACTTGCGGTTAAAAAACCCATTTCTCCAGGATACAAAGCCTCTACAATTGTACGTTTTGGCGTAAAAAAACCAACGCGATCAACTTCATAACAACCACGGGTGTTAACCATCTGAATTTTCATTCCAGCTCTGATAGAGCCTTCAATGACCCTAACTAAAATCATGACACCCAAATAACTATCGTACCAACTGTCCACAAGAAGTGCTTTGAGTGGTTGCTGTTTAAGTTGCTCATCTTCCAATTCACTAATAGGTGCAGGTAATCTTTTGACAATACCTTCTAAAACATCCTTAATTCCAAGACCGCTTTTTGCTGAAATTTCAATAGCGTCACTAGCGTCGATTCCGATTACATCTTCAATCTGTTGCTTGACACGTTCAGGATTTGCCGCAGGTAAATCGATCTTATTAAGAACAGGTATGATTTCATGATTATTATCAATGGCTTGATATACATTGGCTAATGTCTGCGCTTCGACACCTTGACTGGCATCAACCACTAATAGTGAACCTTCACAAGCTGCTAAAGAACGACTAACCTCATAAGCAAAGTCAACGTGACCAGGAGTGTCCATCAAATTCAACTGATACTGTAATCCATCATCAGCCTTGTATAGAAGGCGAACCGTTTGTGCTTTAATGGTAATTCCACGTTCTCTTTCAATATCCATTGAATCAAGCATTTGCTCTTTCATATCACGCGATTCAATCGCACCGCAATATTCGATAAGGCGATCTGCTAAAGTTGATTTACCATGATCAATATGAGCAATAATAGAAAAATTTCGAATATGTTTCATTTTTTTATTTTTATAACCTATTTATATTATGTGTTTTATTTTTTATATTTAGAATAGTCTTCACTATCAGTAAACCAGCAGCGAATGGGGTTTCCTTTAAATGTATCGCGAAGATCCATTACAACTGGTGTACTTGGCTTAATTTCACCATTTCTAACAGTGTCATTCCCATCACCACCTACAGCACCTGATTCTTTAATTTTTTGAATTGCCGACAAATCAACGACTAATGTTTGACGAGCATAATAACCTGACTCTGTTGTTGGTACATCCATTGTTTTTGAACAAGCACATGTAATAGAAACGTTATTTTTCAAAGAAAAAGTACCGCCAAATAATTTTGTTTTCAACGATCCCACATCATAGTTTAAAACAGGTTTTAATGTTAATTTACCGTTAACCATTGCATCACAGTTAACCGCAGATAGTTTGACAAGAGGATATTCAGTTTTTTTACTCTGCGAAACTCTGTATAGTTTTTTTTCATCCAACACACTAATATCAATGGGGCATACATTCAAAGGATCAGTTTTTAAATCACGAACTGAATCGCGCGCTTCTTTGAACGAACCAATAGTATCTTTCAACGATGCTACGTTAAAATTTGAAGGCAAACAGCCAGCAAGCACGAATACCGTTCCTGTAAATTTTAACACATTGTTTATATTCATTACGCCATTTTTAGAGAACACAACACACATCTTTTTGTACAAATTCTTACATCTTAGGATAGCATAACTCTTGTCAAAACTAAAAAGATTAAAAACTGAGAGTCGTTTAAATTATTTAAAGATTCATGTCTCGAAAAGAAATCAAAGTGATCCTTTTTTATGGAGAAATTGTTGAATTCCATTTCTACCTTCTTCAGAAAGTAATAATTGATAAAATTCAGATTTTTCTTTATCTATGCTTTCAAATCGAACTACACAAAGTATTTTTTTAATACTTTTCAAAGCATTAAGTGATTTCGATGCCATATGATGCGCCATTTCACAAACTTGTTTTAAAGCTACATCTTCTGAAAAAACATCAATTATCAATCCCCATTCTTGGGCTTTTTGAGCATCAATTTTTTGGCCCGTCATCATTAAATAAGCAATTTTAGATACGGAGAGAAATTTTTTTGAATATTGTGCCCCTCCTCCTCCTGGCATTAGATTTAAATTAATTTCTGGAAAACCAAAACTTGCATTTTCTGATGCAACAATAAAATCGCACATCATAGCTAATTCTAATCCCCCACCTAAACAAGCCCCCTGTACAAAGCAAATGATAGGTTTAGAAAAAGAATCAACTCTCTGCCACTGTTTCATGGGGTCAGAGCTAAAATTGTATTCCTCAATAACAGATAACTCTTTCAAATCTGCGCCTGCTGAAAAAACCTTGCATGCTGATTTTAATAACACGACATGTACATCATCTCGTCTTTCAAGGCAATCTAACTTTGAAACTAATTGAGAAATCAAATCTTTAGATAATGTATTTAAAGGCGAATTATTTAATTCTATTAATGCAACACGATTTTCTACAGAGCATCTTATATTCATCATCAATTTACTGATTCTTTTCCAATGATTTATTCTTATTTTTTTCATCTAACAAAAGATTAATTTCATAAAAAATTAATCTTCATATTTTACGATGTTACAAGGTAATTCTGAATTAACGTATTTTGTTTAAAATTCATTTTTTAGGCGTTAGAGGAAGCACTCCATGTTGTAACGAAAATGTCGTCCAATATGGAGGACATACCAGCTGTATCTATTTTGAATTTAATCATCAAATTTTTATTATCGATGCTGGATCAGGAATCATTGGTGCCAATTTAAAGGTTAATCAGGAAATTCATAAAGCAACACATTTATTTCTTTCTCATGTCCATCTTGATCATGTTATGGGGATTCCCTTTTATTTCCCCTTTTGGAATAAAGAACATCAAATCAATATTTATTCAGGAACAACCAAAGAATATAACGGGATACAAAGTACCCTTGAAAATCTTTTTTCACCCCCCATTTTCCCTGTTCCTATGAAAGCTTTTCCAGCACAAAAAAACTATGTTGATTTTGATGCTAAAGACCAGTTTCAATTTGATTTTTTAACTGTTAAGACCATCAAATTAAACCACCCTAACGGTGCCATAGGTTATCGATTTGAATCAGGTAATCATTCTTTTTGCTATATTAGCGATCACGAGCACGACGATTCTTATGACATACACAGTTTGATCGAATTTATCAAAGATACAGATCTATTAATATATGATGCAACCTACGATGATTTAACCCTTCACAAATACAAAGGATGGGGACATTCAACATGGCAAGAAGCTGTTCGTATAGGTGAAAAAGCACAAGTTAAACACATTGGTATTTTCCACCACGATCCATCCAACACAGATAAACAATTAGATAAACTTCAAGAATCAGTTTTAAAAGAACATCCAAACGTAACTTTTTTAAAACAAGACAGTTGTTTTAGTGTCATTTACGAAGAATTTGAATAATAATGAACAAAAAATTCTTTATCTTTTTTATCATTATTTTTACAAGCGTATATAGTGGGTACAAGTTTATTTTCACCCCCCCTAAAAAACAAGGACAACAAAAATCATCTACCCAAGATCCTTTAAAAAGAACAAGCGGTTTAATCGAAAAAAATCAACCAAAAATCATTGTATTACCTAAACCCAAGGGCCCCTTTAATGTAGGAACTAAGCCTATACACGTTCAAGACGTTACACGATCAATGATTCATGAAAACAACAAAAGACATTGGGTTATCCAAGCTTTTTATCCTGCAAAACCACCAAAATTCACACGATTTAGACCAAGACATACTTTTGGATATGCTAATCAAATCTATTTTGCATCTAAAATAGATGATTCATTTATAGAATCATACGCAGAACCTATTGGATCTATTTTAAAAGACCAATCAGGAGGTCTTGTTGAATATCCGGTAGTTGTCGTTGTACCTGATATAACAAAAACACGTTGGGATTATACCATACTGTGCGAACAAATGGCATCTATAGGTTATATCGCCCTTATTTGGGACCAACCCTATATCGCGCGTGTTGTTAATTTAAAATATAATTCACCCCTAAGACCTCATTGGTTAGAGTTATGGAAAGCTTCAAAAGATGAACAATTTAAAAAAAGCATTCTGATTCAAGGATTAAAAAATCAACAAAGCGATCTCAAATGGATTTTGAATAATTTAACCGCAACTCTCCATTTTATGCGTGCAAAATCTAATCATAACATTATTCTTCTAGGTCATGGGTATGGTGCATCCATTATCAAAACCGTTAAACAGGATTTTAACATATCAGGAACAATTGAATACGCGCCTAAAGACATATCTTCGTATACTCAAGAATTAGGATCTTTTGGAAGATCACAATCAAAATCTCCAACTTTACAATTATTTACAGCTGTTTCTGAAAAGGCAAAAAAAACTCCTTTTGATTTTCAATATTATTCATTTGATGATTCCATCATTCAAAAAAATAGCAATCCATCTAAATTAGACACCATCGTAAGTTTAAAAGCATACGAGAATACCATCTTGGACTATGCATACTTATCTGATAAAATAAAAATAATTAATTCTAAACCCAATTGGTGGTTATCCTTGAACCATATGTGTGGAAATTGGGATATCTTGCACGTCCAAGGTTTGTCTCATCAATATAAAGATAGTGATGAATTCTATAGCACTCTTTTTCAAACCATAGAGTCTTGGCTTAAAAATAATCGACTATTCCCTAAACACACTCCATCATCTGAAGATATCAAACGTTTAAAGAAACTAGCCAACCGACTACCTAAAACCAAAAAATTAAAGGAAACTCCCTAAGTGCATTTATTCGATTTTTTAACACAATCTTTCATTACATTGTTGGTGATTATTAATCCCTTTGCCGTTGTGCCTATTTTTTTAGCACTCACTCAAAAAGACAGTAATGATATCAAGAAAAAAGTTGCCTTTAAATCATGTTTTATAAGTCTTATTCTTCTCTGTTCTTTTTCATTTTTGGGAGACTATATTTTAGACGTGACAAAAATTTCAGTTGGTGCCTTCAAAATTACAGGTGGTTTCCTTCTTCTTCTTTCTGCCATTGAAATGGTTAGAACAAACGTTGACGATATCATCAAAAAATGCACCAAAGAAGATAGCAACACTGATCAACGAATCAGTGAAATTTCTGTCTTTCCTTTATCCATACCTTTTCTTGCAGGACCCGGAGCACTTACATCTGTTGTAATCCTTATGAGAGAAGCAGGAGGAATTAGTTTTAAAGCGGAAATTGGACTGATAGGTGTTCTTGTGGTCATTATTGTTTTCGCATATTATTGTTTACGCATGAGCCAAATGTTAATTAATGTTTTGGGTCTTATGGGAACTAATATTTTAACAAAAGTATTTGGAATTATTCTTTCTGCCTTATCAGTTCAAAGCATTATTAACGGTATCAAATCATTTTTTTAAAAAAAAGAAAGCTATGTATTAAAATCATAAGCAAGTGTGAATTGCTTCAACAATTCCATAGAGGCGTGATCTCCAATACTAATTCTAACCATATGGCTTAAGTTATAATCATTCAGTAGACTTGTGACAATTTGATGTTGATATAAATAATCATAATAGCTCTTGGCTTGCATATCGCTTTTAAAGTTCAACGTTATAAAATTACCAGCATTTTCACACAATAATATCCCCATTGAATCATAAAAAGATTCTATGTCTTTCAAAGCATTTACAGTGTAATCTATCGTTTTTTTTGCAAAGACATCGTCGCTCAATGCGATTATTCCAGCCTCTTGTGCTATACGTGATGCTTTATATAAAACTCTTTGATAATTTAATTTCTCCATCAATTGTGATGAAGCATATAAGCAACCAATACGCAAACCAGCAAGGCCGTATACTTTTGATAAAGTTCTTGTTACACAAACATTAGGATACAGGAGAGGAAATGCCATACCATCATTATAATCTTCAAAGCGGTAAGCATATTCTGCATAAGCAGAATCAATTAAAATAATAACGGATGATGGCACGCTTTCTACCAAACACTTTAAATCTGTATAAGGAATAAACGTGCCTATAGGGTTACCTGGGTGATCCAAACAAATCATTTTGGTATTTGGGGTAATAGCATTAATCATTTGATCCACATCAACACGCCACTCGGAATCATAGCCCACATTTATAATGCGAGATCCTGTAATTTGTGCCGCTTTTTCATACAAAATGAAAGAGTGCTGTGGAATGATAATTTCATCTGTTTCTAATTTGCAAAAAGTGCGAATCAAAGTTGTAATTAAATCTTCAGAACCTGCGCCACATAAAATGTTTTGAGGGTCAATTTTATATTTTAAACCAATAGCCTTTTTTAGCTCTTGTGCACTAGGATCTGCATATAAATGTTGACGGTCATAATTTACAAAAAGTTCTTGTACTTTAGGACTGCATCCAAATGGATTTTCGTTAGCATTCAATTTATAAACCATCTTAAGCAACTTTCTTTAAAGCGTACGATTTTAATTCAGATAATAGGTCGGATAAAATATTCATACTTTGCAAAGGTGTTAATTCATTAACATTAATTCTATCAAGCTTTTCTAAAACTTCTGTAGATATTTTGGGATGAGATTCCTCAAAAGTATGCGTGATGATATTACTTCTTGTTTGCTGCGTAGGGATACATTTATTATTTTGAATTAAGACTTTTGCACGATCAATAACACATCTTGGCAAACCTGCCTTTGATGCAACATATAGTCCATAGGACTGATCTGCTTTTCCTTCAATAATACTGTGTTTAAATACAATTTTATCTTTATCCGTCACGACTTCTGCTTGAAGAAAATAAAGACCCTGAACATCTTTTAACAGTTCTGTTAATTCGTGATAGTGGGTTGCAAAAAGACAACGACAACGAATATTGTCTAAGATATATTCACTGACAGCTTGCGCAATAGCCAAACCATCTTGTGTTGACGTCCCTCTCCCTAATTCATCAAGAATAACAAAAGAACGTTCTGTTGATAAATGCAAGATACTGGCGGTTTCAATCATCTCCACCATAAAAGTAGAACGACCTGATGCTAAATCATCTGAGGCACCCACCCTTGACGATATACGATCTACAATACCGATATGAGCAGAATGAGCAGGTACAAACATACCCATTTGACTCATCAAAATAATTAAAGCATTCTGCCTTAAATACGTACTTTTACCGCCCATGTTGGGACCAGTAATAATACCCATAAAATTCTGTTGATCCATTGCAGAATCATTAGTTGTAAAAGTTTCATCATTTTTTATAAGAATTTTTTCAACAACAGGATGACGACCTTCTTTAATGACTAATTTCAAAGATTCATCAATGATAGGTCTAACATACTGTTTTTGAACAGCCAGTCTTGAATGAGATAAAAATACATCTAACTGTGAAATAATTTGGAAGGATTTTAACAACAAATCAGTATTCTTTTGAATTTCTTGAACAATTTGATCAAATAATTCAATTTCTTTAGAAACTTGTAGATCATGTGCTGCATTTAGTTTCTGTTCTAAATCAGCTAATGCCGTTGTCGTGTAGCGATAATTATTGGCTAATGTTTGTCTATGAATGAAAAAATCTGGGACTTTATCAAGATGATTTTGACTGATTTCAATAAACAATCCCAACATATTATTTTGCTTGATTTTCAGTGTTGTTATATGTGTTTGTTGTTGGTACTGTTCTTGCAAATTCTGTAAAATATGATGGCTATCAGTTTGTAATTTTCTATATTCATCAAGGTCGACATTATAACCTTGCTGAATAAAACCACCTTCTCGCTTCAGTAAAGGTAAATTTTCTAATGCAATTGCATTGAGGAGGATATGATAAAGGGGTTGTATTCGATCTAATTTAACTGACCAAGATTTCGTTTTTTGAAGGAGAAAAATACTTGAAACATCCAATCTTTTAGAATAATCCTTTAATGTTTCCCCTAATTTTAGAGCACATTCCAATGTGTGTTTTAAAGCGGCCAAATCACGGGGGCCACCTTTTCCAAAACAAAGGCGTGTAAATGCACGCTCCCCATCTGGACAATGATTCAAAGCATTCTTTATTTCTTCGCAAAAGGACTGATCTTTAACCAAGCAATCTATAAAATCGAGTCGGTTTTGAATGGATTGAACCGATAATAATGGTGAAGATAAATGCCGTTGTAATAACCTTGAACCCATTGCCGTTAACGTTAAATTAATAACAGAAAACAAGGTATCTGTTTGCTGACCATTCACAGAAAATATCAATTCCAAACTTTTTCGTGTGGATGAATCTATTTGCATAAACTCGTGCGCATGATGAATAACAGGGAGCTTCAAATAAGGTAGTGAATCTTTAGAAGTTAACGAAATATATTCCAAAGCAACACCTGAAGCCGTTAACATGCTGTTGTCTAAATTTCCCAAAATTTCTAAAGAAACGACATTGAAGAAATTTTTCATTTTCTCAATACTAATCGCCACATTAAACCGAAGATCAGGAATAGGATGACATCTATCATGGTACGCAGACAAAGCTTGCCACAAACCACTTTGTGAATTTCTATACGCTGATTCTGGAATACAAATTTCAGCAGGATCTATTCTTGCGATAGAGTGAAAAACCTCTTCGAATGAAGAAGTTTCAATAAAAAAATCACCTGTTGAAACATCGATATAACTTAATCCATAATTTTGAATATGTGTTTGATATTTTTCTTTTTTATCAGGAGCTATCACCAACAAATAATTATGTCCTGAATTTTTTAAAAAAGATTCTTCAACAAGAGTTCCTGGAGTTAAAATACGAACAACATCACGCGGCAGTAGTCCTTTTAAACCCTTCTTTTTGGCAGATTCAGGCGTTTCCGTTTGTTCACAGATAGCAACGCGATAACCTTTGTTCAATAATTTTCCAACGTAGTGTTCATAACTATGAAAAGGAACACCACACATGGGAATGTCTGTATCTTCCGTTTTTCCTCTTTTAGTTAAGACAATTTGAAGTTCTTGAGATGCGCATACGGCATCATCAAAAAAAAGTTCATAAAAATCACCCATACGATAAAATAGCATTTCGGTGGGATGCTTTTTTTTAAGCTCCCAATACTGCTGCATCATAGGGGTCATGTTTTGTATGTCGTTCATACTGATAAAATTTAAAAAAGGACTTCATTTATTTAATGATCTTAGCAGGATCTAATATGGAATTCAAATATTCACTGACACATGTTAAATAAAAAATACTTACCTATCAAATAGTTTTTCTTTGAATTTTTGATATATATATTAACAAAAAATTTTCGTTCAAAATATTGTGAAAATCATTATTGAAACAAAAAGTTTTTTTAACTTTAACTATATAATTATAACTATCATATTGCACTTCATACTGCGTATCAACCCAGAAACTTTTTCCATTTTTTCCAGCTCGGTATAATTCCTTATACTCATAACTATCATTCATATTTTCATTCCAAAATTGTTTATATTCCTGTGTATTAGCCAATGCGGAAGTTACCAAAACAGTATGATGCTTCCCTTTTATTTTATTAAAATTAAAACCAAAGGTACTAAGGTAAATATCGCTCGCATTTGTAATAAAACCCTCTTTTGAAAACTCTAAAAAACAATCGGTCTGATAACATTTTTGAGTAGAACACGGTGTTAGAGATTTTATATCTGGAGAAAGCAATTTCATTTCATGTTTAATTAATGCTATTTTTAAAATTTTACAAATCTTACCAGCATCATCCTTGATAGGATTATAGCTTGCTTCAAAACAGAGAAATTCACCCCATTTATTAATACGCGTCACTACAGCATTTAAAAACTGACCTGTTCTTAGTTGATTCCAAAACTGCGCATATTGTTCGCTTTGTTTAAAAGTTTTTTCGACAAAAATACTATGATGTTGACCTTTAATTTCATCAAGATCATACCCCATGACGTTCAAGAAGTTTTTATTAGCATCCAGAATTATTCCTTCAGTCGTAAATTCGATCATGATATGTGAAAGACTGAGTGCTTCAAAATAGTTTTTTTGATCGACCATAATTCACTTGTGCTAAGAACTCATTATTTATAAATTTCTTAGATATCATAGGTAAAATCAATAAAAATTTAATTAATTTATAAAGCTAATGAATCAGTTAAACTAAAAAACTTAAACTTTTCCAAAAATGATAGATGCGTTTGTTCCACCAAAACCAAACGAATTGGACATTGTGTACCTTATTTTCTTTTCTAGAGCCTTATGCGGAATCAAATTAAGATCACATTCTTCACTAGGTTCATCCAAATTCAATGTCGGTGGCATAAGACCATTTTGCATTGCTAAAATGGAATAAATAGCTTCCACACTGCCTGCCGCCCCCAAAAGGTGACCGATTGCAGATTTAGTAGATGACATATGTAGATTGTATGCCTCTTCGGCAAAAAGCCTTTTGACAGCTTTAATTTCTACTAAATCCCCTAAAGGCGTAGATGTACCATGAGCATTAATATAGTCAATTTGATTTAAATCAACTTTTGCATTTTTGACAGCTGCTCTCATTGCTCTAAACGCACCGGAACCTTCTGGTTCAGGGGCAGTTAAATGATGAGCATCTCCAGACATACCATAACCTAAAACTTCGGCATATATTTTTGCACCACGTTTAATAGCGTGTTCTTTTTCTTCTAGAACCAATACACCAGAGCCTTCACCCATTACGAATCCGTCTCTTTGAACATCCCAAGGACGAGAAGCTAATTCAGGAGTATCGTTAAATGAACTAGATAAAGCGCGAGCAGAACAAAAACCCGAAAAGGAAATACGGCAAACAGATGCTTCCGTACCACCACAAACCATAACATCTGCATCACCAAAAGCAATTAATCTTGCCGCATCACCAATAGCATGAGTACCTGTTGCACATGCCGTAACTGGCGCATGGTTAGGACCTTTAAAACCATACTTTATAGAAACATGGCCTGATGCTAAATTGATTAAAGACGCAGGTATAAAAAAAGGGCTAACGCGACGAGGCCCTTCGGCATTTAAAATTTTTGATGTTTCGTCAATACGAGGCAAGCCACCTATCCCAGAACCGATCATTACACCTGTTCTTTCACGAGACTCTTCGTCTTGAGGAAGCCATCCTGAATCTTTTACAGCCTCTTCGGCTGCAACCAAAGCATAGGCTATAAAAGTATCCATTCGTCGTTGTTCACGAACAGGAACAATAGATTCAAGCCAAAGCTTTCCATCTGCTGTATCTTCTGGGAAATATGATCTTGGAATTATCCCTGCAATTTTTGCAGGTAAATCATCAGTTTGAAATGTTGAAATTTTTGAAATTCCAGATTTTCCCTGAATTAATTTTTCCCAATTATTTTCAACACCATACCCAAATGGAGATACTATTCCTAATCCTGTAACAACGACTTTTCTCACAACAAAAACCTTTTATTATGCAGCTTGTTTAGCTTCTGAAATGTAATCAATAGCAGATTTTACTGTTACTAATTTTTCTGTTGATTCTGGTGGAATTTCAATTCCAAATTCACTTTCAAATTTCATAACCATTTCAGAAAGGTCCAAACTGTCTACACGAAAGTCATCAATGAATTTTGCATTTTCAGTAATTTTTTCTAAATCTAAGCTAAGATGTTCTGCAATAATATTTTTTACACGTAATGCGATATCTGACATTGTACTTTAATACCTATTTTATCAATGATTTATAACACTTTCTTTATAACAGCTTTTTTCATTAAAGACAAGAATCTTTTTAAGATTTTTTTTAAATAATAAAAAAATATAGATTTAATTACAAAATAAAAAAAATTAAATTTAAACAAATATTATTTAAACCTTAAAATAGAAACATCTTTTTTGAGCTATTAAAATACGATTTTCACTAATCTTAGTATAGCTCTTTTTTAGAATACCATCTTCTTTCATTTATGAATTAAATATCCCATTATTTTATTATAATGAAGACAATGTAACAGCATAAAAGAATCGAATAACAATAAATATAATTAAAATAATTATATTTATAAATTAACTCAAAATAAATAATTATATTTTACGGTAAACACATTATTTTATTATGGTAAACAAAAAATGTTTTCAAAATGTATAACTATCGCTTTTATGCTTTTTTTAAATACAGACATGTCTCTTTCATCTTTCAAAACGATACCAAGCATAAAAAGAGCATTTAACTATCTTTCGGAAGCAGAACAAAGCATTATTATAGATGCATATTTGAATAATAAAGAAAATATCGATCCTACGTTAGCATCAAATATAAATTTAAATGATGTGTATTCAAGCATTGTCACTTTGAAAAGAACAAGCCCTAAAGACCTAAAAAATTTCTTTGACAAGATTACGCCACTTCAAAACTCATCTCCACGGACAGAGACACAGCCTTTATCCCCAGGATGCATTACCTCACCGCTTCCCCCCCGAACAATACAGGCTTATACAGATGAGGCAGATAAATCATTTCAAACATATCGACAAATTATCAGTAAAAAAAAGCAGCAAGGCCACCCCATTATTATAGTGCTTGGCGCATTTCCCTTTGAAAGAAACCATTTCAATTTTGAATCGCTTTCAAAGTTATCGGGCAAGTCACCTTTCGTAATCTATGTGGACTCACCAGTCACGTCAAAATTATACACCAATGAAGGCATAGACATCAGTCCCACAAAAAATGAATTATTAATAACCGGTGATTTTAACGATCTAATGTTTTTAGAAACAATCAAAAAAATCCTTAAAAATAAAGTTAACCTTATTATAGCCGATGCTTCGGTAACCAAATTTATTAATTTAAATGCATATTCTTTTAGTCTTTGGCTTGATCTATTAGACCAAAATGGGGAACTTATTTTGGATTACAATGCACAAATGAATAGAATCCTAACAGAAAGAACAGAACAAGATGCATTAAACGAAGTGAAAGAATACTACAGCAATAGCGATAACCCACAAAGTATATATTCTAAAAATAAAGCATATATTCTAAAAATGAAAACTATCTTTGTTAACAAAAAACCAGAAGAATGGAAAATAGACTATTCTTCTTCTGAAAATACTCGCTTAATCACATATGTAAACAAAAATTATCCACAGTATTTTAGAACTTGGGTCGATACACATTTAGGAGAATACTATACATCCAAGTTTATATTTTCTCTAAAAACAGAACCTGGTAATCCTTACTGGAGTGATATAAGACGATATGACTCCGACAAGATTTTTATCCATATCAGAAAAAACAATCCTCTCCCTATAGATGAAAAGTCGTGATACTCTAACTTATGAGCAGCCAGTAAACCAGGTCAAACAGATATGAATCTTCGTAAATGTGTGGGCATAACCCTGTTAAACCATGAAAAAAAAATATGGTGTGGGGAACGAATAGATCATCCAGGGTCCTTTCAAATGCCACAAGGCGGCGTAGAAGATAATGAAACAGATCTTGACGCAGCTTACAGAGAATTATCTGAAGAAACAGGAATAGCACCTCAAGATATTGAACTGATTTATCAAGCAACAGAAAAATATGATGCTTTATGGCCCAAAGAAATTGCTGATAATATTTGGGATGCTCGTTTTAGAGGTCAACGATACCAGTGGTTTTTATTCAAACTTGTGAACACAGATACGACCAACATAAACACATCTCATCCTGAATTTAGGTCTTATCAATGGTTACCCCCCGCAGAAGTTATAGAAAATATTGTCAACTTCAAAAAAGACATGTATAAGAAAGTACTGTATTCTTTTTTGAAATATTTGCAATGATCGACCAAATCTTTATTCTGTTTGTTCATTTTTTAAAACAACTATCACCTGAAGTGCCTTCGCTACTCCTTCTTGTTTTTTGTTTTGGAGCTATCCTTTTTGCGAGCAAAATTGGACTTGAAGCACTTTTAGTCTATAATGCCATTTGCATCATCATTGGTAATATTCAAGTCTTGAAACTAACAGAATACTGGCTGTATTCAAACCCTGTATCCGTTGGAAATATTGTCTTTTCTTCAACTTTCATAGCCACAACTATTATCATTCATAATTATGGAATGGAAGCTGCAAAAAAAAGTATAAAACTCTCATTTTTAGCTCAAATCTTTTTTGTTATAGCCATGGTCTTAAGCACCGGTCATAAAATAATTGCACTAGATGGACAACAAAACGTAGGCATGGCATTTCAAGTTTTATTCGTCCCTCAAATGAGATTTATCATAGCCAGTCTTATTTCCTTTGTGATTGGGCAATACTTAAACGTTTTTACGTTTCACGTCTTAAAGCAAAAACTACGCCAAAAATACGTATGGCTTGCACAAAATGCATCCAACGCAATAGCATCAATTGTTGATAATTTAGTATTTAGTGGGCTTGCTTGGATAATACTTGCACCCAAAGCTATGCAAGTTAAAGGCATGATTTTAACCTATGTTCTTCCTGGTATATTTTTTAGAATGCTGGTTAACTTTGTAGGCACGCCTGTTGTTTATAAAAACTTCAACATCATAAATAAAATAAGAAAATCAGATTAAAATTCTTGAACATATACACTGAAACATGTATTATTATTTAATAAGTTTTTTAAAAGTTAAGTATGTCAAAAGAAGATTTAATCGAATTCACAGGTGTTATCACTGAAGTTTTACCCAACACAATGTTTCGCGTAAAGTTAGAAAACGAACATGTTATTTTAGCTCATACTTCAGGTAAAATGAGAAAAAATCGTATTAGAGTCTTAGCTGGAGACAAAGTAACTGTTGAAATGACTCCATACGACCTTACAAAAGGACGTATTACTTTTAGACAGAAATAATCTCATACCCAATATTCTCAAAATATTTACCACTAAAATCATCCATACAAACTATTGAAGTTTCTACGCTGATCTTTGTGTTTTATGCAAAGTCCATATTTTAATTTGGGAATTTAACTCCTTTTTGAATATCCATACATCACGCACAGTTGTAACAAGCCTAGAAGGATTATCATAACTTAAACCGTCACTATTAATTAGTGCGGACATTTGTTGACTTTCAAAGTTAATGGTGATCAGAGCATTATCATCTTTAAGTTCAATAGATGAGACTTTAGCCTCAACATCTAAAATTTCCATCTCCATTTTTTCCTGACGATTTTCACGATTTTCAATAGATTGGCGAAATTTTTCATAAATTTGAGGTGAAACCAAGTGACTTAATTTATTAATTTGCTCCTGCGCAAATAATGTAACAATAAGCTTAAATGCTTTTTGTGAACCTTTTAAAAAAAGTTCTAAATCGAAATCAGGCTCTTTCAGTCTAATTTGAGAAACATGTTGATCAAATTTTTCAGATGAAGAATCGTCTTCTTGAACCTGAGCTATTTTATCTTGGGATAAAACAATCACGTTATCTTCGGGTTGGCTTAAATCGTTTTGACCAACACTCCAATCCATTTTTTTTTCAAACCCATCTCTTGAACCTAATACAGACCATAATCTATAAAAAATAAATCCTGTTGCAGCAATTAGCAAAATAGTTTCCATCAATCAGAGCCCCTATAATTTGTTCTTATTTATCTTTAAGCAAGATAATGAATCTACATATAATTGTACTAAATTTCAAAAGTTTAAACAAATCATATTCAAAAGTTTCTATATGTAAAATCTTTAAGTCATAAATGTATTGTAAGTATCATCGGATATCAAAATTATAAATATAAACTAAATAAATGTTGAAAATGCATTATTTAAAGAATCATCTATATTTAAAGTCTTATTCACTTTATCAAAATTTTGATTCAACCAATTGTCAGCAGTCTGTCTGCCTGCATTAAAGAGGCGCGATATGAATTCCCAATCCGTATTAAGTGCACTGCTCATATTTAAACCATCAAAAGCACTGTCGTTTTGAATAACATGCATGTTTAGCCTTTTCATCGATGGGTCTTGAATAATACCTTTGTCAATTAGCTTCGTAATAAAATGAATAGCCCGCATTTCTCTAAGTAAACAACTATTAAATGTTATTTCTTTAAATCGATCTGAAATTTCTTCTCTTGTTTTGGGAATATAATCAATATTTGATCGACGTAATTGAACAACAAAAATATCTTGCGTGTCACATTCATTAATAATGGGGTAAATGGCAGGATTTGCAATAAAACCACCATCCCAATAATGTTCTCCATCAATTTCTACCGCTTGAAAAAGTTCGGGCAGACAAGCGGTTGCCATCAATACATCCGCCGAAGCATCACGATTATTAAATACTTTAATTTTTCCAGTTTTAACATGTGTGGTCGCCAAGAATAACTTTATTTTATCTTGTTGACGAATCAAGTCATAATCAAAAAAATCTGATAAAAAATCTTTAAAAGGATTTATGTTTAAGGGATTAAATTCGTAAGGGGCTGTATGATGCATAGCATAGCTAAAGAAAAAGTTTTTTATTTTATTAGAAAAACGATCTCTTAAATTGGGATTATTATCCATTTTATCGAACATATTATAGTCTGAAAAAGATAGTTCTGATGCTAGTTTGCTCATACATGACCAATAACGATTCAAAAGATCTCTTGCATCTTGTGCATTTCCACTACCAAGACCCTGAGCGACGCATGCTGCATTCATACCGCCTGCACTACTTCCTGACACACCAAGAATTTCGAATTCATCCGTTTCTAATAATTTATCGATAATACCCCACGCAAAAGATCCATGAGCCCCACCACCCTGCAAAGCAAGTCCAATTTTCTTTTTCGTTTTCTGTGCATTCATTTTATGATGAAGTTTACTGTTCTCTAATTTGTCACTACCATTGTCTGTTTTCGTACTTGCGTTAGATTTCGTATTCTTTTTGTTTGTTTTCTCAGTAATTTTTGATTTTGTTTTTTTTTCTATTGCCATACTAGGTAATCTCTTTCCGCAAGCACATTTCATCACAAAAGGATAAATTTTAAATCTTATTATTCAGATACCCATATAATGCTTCACTTCTCTTAAGAAATATTTAATAAAAGAAAAAAAGAATAAATTAATCGTTTTTTTACTCTCCTCATGTTTAATAAATGCATAAACATTTTTTTGAATACAGTGATGAATTTAGCAAAGAAAATACAACTGAATCTTTTATGGCTTGGTTTATTTAGCACAGTAATTATTTTCTTTAATTTGTGGCATCACAGTAAGGTGAAAAATTATGATACTACTTCTCACAGTTATATAAAAATTAAAGAAAAATATCTAACATTAGATATGTACCACGACCTTGTAAGGTCTTGGGTTATTCTTAATACTCAAAATAATATTCTCTTTGTCAGAACAGAATATGACAAAGATGTTCAGAATTTTAAAAATAATTTAGAAGACATGAAAAATATCAATGTCGAACAAGAAAAAACTATATCATCCATTAAACTTTTACACAACAAACTATCTGAATATATTGCGTACAGTGACACTATTATTAATAGCAACTTAAAAGACAAAAGCTCTATGCTTCAAATGTTGCAAGAAAAATATATAAATTTCTTAAATGCCCATACAGAACTAGGTAAAGATATTAATTTCATCATAAACGATACCGAAGAAGCTAAAACAAATCACAATCAATTTTATCTTGTCATATTATTCATATTATTTATCAGTTCCTTTATATTTTTATTTGTTATACAGCTAATCGTAAAAAGAGATATTATTGCCCCTCTCCAAGAAATTACAGACAACATAGCACGTCTTTCAATGGGTGATTTAAAACTGATCATACCAGGATCAGAACGACACGATGAAATAGGTCATATTGCTCGAGCATTGGAAGTTATTAAAGCCTCTGGCATAGAATCTGTGCAATTAAAAGCAGCTTTAGATAATATTTCAGTAGGTATCGTTACATCTAACACTAATGACACCATTATCTATCATAACAATGCAATGAATCAAATTATTCAAAAATATAGTCTAAAATTTTCGAATTTATTAACTCATTCCGCATCATCGAAAATTTTAGGACAAACGATCAATATTTTTCAAAATGATTCTCATTCTTCAATCTTAAAGCACATCTCGAAAGTAGAAACTTACCGGATTAAAAAAGAAGAATGTACCTTAGAAATTACAGCACACCCTGTCATTAATCAGTTTGGAGACACATTGGGAATTGTTTTAGAAATCTTAGATAAATCCAATGAAATTGAAATCCAAGAAAAAATTTCTGAAATTGTTTTTGCAGCAAATAATGGAGATCTTAGTCATCGTATTGATACTCATAATAAAACAGGATTTATGCGAGACCTAAGTTGTTCTTTAAACGAGATGATTGAAAATATGGATAATGTATTATCTGATATTGCCAAAATTTTTGCATCCATGGCTAAAGGAGATCTGCGCATTCAGCTTGAACGAAGTTACAATGGCATCTATGACAAGATTTTAAAAGATGCTAATACGATGTCTCAAAATCTTGGTGAAATAATCAATAACATTATCAGCACATCCGAAAGAATCTATAATGCCGTTGCACTCATTTCTATCAGAAGCCAAGAACTTTCTTCTCGGACCGATTTACAAGCTGTGAATCTGGAATCAACCGCTAATTCGATTGGCCAACTTTTAAATACGGTTCAACATAATACCAAAAATGCAGAAAATGCTACTGGTCTTGCCAGTCAGTCTTCTGAAAGCGCACAAAAAGGCGGTAGAGTTGTTGGGCAAGCCATAGAAGCTATGAAAAAAATTGAAATTTCTTCTTCTAAAATTTCTGAAATCATTACTGTTATTGATGAAATAGCTTCTCAGACAGAACTATTAGCCTTAAATGCTGCCGTTGAAGCTGCGCGTGCTGGGGAAGCTGGAAAAGGATTTTCTGTAGTGGCTGAAAATGTCGGAAGACTTGCGCATAGATCGAGTGTTGCTTCAGAGCAAATTAAAACCCTAATCGAAGAAAGCTCTGCCCATGTAAAATCGGGTGTCAATCTTGTAGGCAATACAGGAATGGCTTTGAATGATATTCTAAGCTCCACAACGTCAGTTTCCAACATCATACACGATATAGCTCGGGCATCGATGCAACAATCTCAAGGCATTAAAGATGTCAATAAATCAATAACTTCTATGGATTCAATGACCCAAAAAAATGCACTCATGGTGCAGGAAAGTTTAGGCACTGCAACCGAACTTCAGCTACAAGCTGATAAACTTTCAAAGCTTGTTAATTCTTTTAAAGTATAGACATCAGTACTTTTACGTTATCGAATGAAATAAATTAAATGCACTCAATCACAAATTGAACGATAAAAATTGAAAAAATAAAGAAAAGAAAATAAATAGAACATATAAAAAAGCGCATCGGCTGTAATTTATGATTTAACAACTGAACTGATTCATAGATAAACCAAATACTAACAACAAAAGCAAGTACTGTTAATACGATTGAACCTTTCCAAATCAAAAATGTACACGTCGTAGTGATTGCGGTTGCAACTGTATAAAATACTATTTGATATTTTGTTTTTAGCACACCATATACATTAGGATACATTGGAAAACCTGCTTGTTTATAGTCTGCCATTTGCTCTATGTTTAACGCCCAAAAATGCGCAGGCGTCCACATAAAAATAATAAAACACATCAAAAGTGACATAAGACTTATTTCACCAGAAACCGTAGCCCAGCCAATAACTGGAGGCAATGCGCCTGATATTCCCCCAATAACAATACTGTATACCGTTCTAGGTTTTAAAAAAATCGTGTAGCCCCAAACATATGCCAAAATCGTAATCAATAATAGAAAAGAAGCTAACCAATTAGATGCTAAACCTAATAACAATACAGATACAGTAGAGACACTGATACCAAAGACAAGTGCCGTATGGGGGTGAATTTTTTTTGTTGGAATAGGTCTACTTTTTGTTCTATTCATCAATTCATCACGGTCGTGCTCGTACCACATGTTTAATGCACCCGCTCCTCCTGCACCTAGTCCAATAGCACAAATAGATATAAAAAATAAAAAGGGATGAATTCTTCCAGGTGCCAAAAGCATAGCTGAAAGGGCAGAAAAAATAGACAAAGACATCACACGTGGTTTTAATAATGTGATAAAATCTTTAGGCTTACCTTGATTTACTTTCGTGGTATTGGATGAAGAAGAAGCAATTATCGACATTATGATTCAAAGCTCGGCTGTTCTTCAAAAGTATGAAAAGGCGGAGGAGAAGAAATTGTCCATTCCAAAGTTTTAGCACCCTCTCCCCATGGATTATTGGGGCACTTTTTTTTCTGTATAAATAATTTAATCACCATAATAAAAAATACAAGTGTTGCTATTCCTGTAATAATTGAACCTACCGATGATATGTAATTCCATCCAGCATAGGCATCGGGATAATCGGGAATACGACGTGGCATTCCAGATAAACCTGCAAAATGCATGGGGAAGAAAATAACGTTAACACCTACAAAAGTCATCCAGAAATGAACCTTACCTAAGGTTTCGCAATATTGGTATCCTGAAATTTTTCCGATCCAATAATAAAATCCAGAAAACAAACCAAATAAAGCCCCCATAGACAATACATAATGGAAGTGAGCAACAACATAATAAGTATCGTGCAAAACTTGATTCACTTCACCATTTGCAAGCACAACACCCGTTAAACCGCCCATGGTAAATAGAAAAATGAAACCTGTTGCAAACAGCATCGGTGTTTTAAAATCAATCGATCCACCCCACATGGTTGCAATCCAACTGAAAACCTTAATTCCTGTTGGTACTGCAATTAAAAGTGTTGCTATCGTAAAATATGCACGCGCATTAATGCTAAGCCCTACCGTAAACATATGGTGTGCCCACACCACAAAACCTAAAATTCCAATACCTGCCATGGCATACGCCATTCCTAAATAACCAAAAACTGGTTTTTTTGAAAAAGTTGATATCACTTGGCTAATAATACCAAATGCTGGAAGAACAATAATGTAAACTTCTGGATGACCAAAAAACCAAAAAAGGTGTTGAAATAAAACGGGGTCTCCTCCACCAGCGGGATCAAAAAAAGTAGTTCCAAAATTTCGGTCCGTTAAAAGCATCGTAATACCACCTGCTAATACAGGAACAGCAAACAATAGTAAAAAGGATGTAACTAAAATAGACCAAACAAACAACGGCATTTTATGAAAACCCATGCCAGGTGTGCGCATGTTAAAAATGGTCGTAATCAGATTAATGGAACCTAGTATAGAAGATGCGCCTGCTACGTGTAAGCCCAGCAACATAAAATCAACAGAAGGACCTTCATGTCCAATTAAACTACTTAAAGGAGGATAAAAAGTCCACCCTGTTCCGGCACCAGATCCGACAACCATCGACAAAAGAACAAGGATGAAAGACGGAACCATAAGCCAAAAACTAATATTATTCATTCTGGGAAAAGCCATGTCAGGTGCACCGATTAATATAGGTACAAACCAATTACCAAATCCCCCAATCAAGGCTGGCATAACCATGAAGAAAATCATCAAAAAACCATGACCTGTAATGGAAACGTTATAGGCTTGTCCTGTTAATACAGCACTTCCAGGATGCATCAGTTGCCAACGAATCACCATGGACAACACACCACCTAAAATACCGCCAATAACCGCAAACCAAAGATACAAAGTACCTATATCTTTGTGATTAGTGGAAAACAACCATCTTCTCCAACCTGTGGGAATATCATGATGGTGATGTCCATGCTCTGTATTAGAAATTGTCATATTCAATCATACCTTTTAAAATTGATGTCGCGACTAACTTTGTTTTTTCAGCAACCATTCATTATATTCTGCCTTATCTACGGCCTTAATAGCAATTGGCATATAACCATGTTTAATTCCGCATAGTTCTGAACATTGTCCATAGTACGTTCCTTTTTTACTGATTCTAAACCATGTTTCGTTGATTCGTCCAGGAACAGCATCTTTTTTAATGCCCAATGAAGGGACTGCAAAACTGTGAATAACATCTCCAGCTGTAACCAATAATTGCACCGTTGCATCAATGGGCACAACAATAGGTTCATCTACTTCTAGTAACCGTAATTGCTTTGGTTTTAAATCTTTGTCTTCTATAAGGTGACTATCAAATGCTATCTTTTTATTTTTTTCTAATGGATATTCATAACTCCAATACCATTGTTTACCAATAACTTTAATCGTCATATCTGGATTTTGAGGCTTATCTACTTCTTTCATTAAACGTACAGAAGGAATCATAATAACAATTACGCATATTATGGGAAAAAGTGTCCAGATCACCTCAAGAATGATGTTATGTGTCGTCTTACTTGGAACTGGATTTTTAGAAGCTCTAAATTTATAAATCACATAAACCAAAAGACCCGTTACGAGAACTGCAACAATAGCTATAATAACAAGAAGCATATTATGCATATTAATAATACCTTCCATAATGGAGGATGCAGCTTTTTGAAAGTTATATTGGTAAGGATAAGCTCTGCCCATTTCCTGGGCGGACAGACAATAAGCTATATTAAAAAAAAATAAAAATACACTTGATATGTATCGTATCATTACATGTTCTCTTTCATTGAATGCATCATCATTGCAACTAGTTCTTCGGCATTAAAAGCTTTAATAGGAGATGCAATACGAGGACTATCCGACGTTCCTAAAAGGGTAAAATTATGACTTCCGCTTTTTAAAATTGTGCCGTATCTTTTGACCATATCTAACTTTGTAACCATTATATGCTGAATTTGTAATTGTGACCACAATAGAAACAACGAATCTAAAGATAAAGGATTGTACTCTGACGATAAAACACAGATTGGCGTTAAATTAAAGGTAGAGAACAAACTTTGAGTATACGCATAGTCTTCTTCGTTAAACATGTTCATTCCTGGCGTATCAATCAATACTATTTCGTCTGTAGCAACTTTTTGTAAGGCACTATGGCCTGTCTTCAAGTCAATACCCAAAGGATGAATATAATTTCTAAGCTGATCGATTCCAGTGGATTTTATGGAATCTAAGCTGACAACTGAAAAACTATGTCCTTCCAACGATAACATAACAGCCAGTTTCGCAATAGCAACGGTTTTGCCAGCACCTGCAGGACCTAAAAAGATAAATTGTTTGGATTCTTTATTATTTTTTAAAAAACCAGTCACATCTAAATCAAAAGAAATACTTTTTGTTAAAGCCAAATTTGAGCTGAATTGATCCATCAGCAATTCGTTTTTCACTTCAGAAATCCATCTGTTTTCAAATGTTTGGTCTAAGAAATGATAGCGTGCAATTTTTGAAATGAGCACAGCTCTTCTTTTCAAATTATCGCCCAATACCGTTTCATCTGAAATTTTTGGAACATCTATAGATTTAACACCCTGCATTCTTTGAAGTTGATCGGCATCTTCTTTTGAAAAGGGAATTGAAAAAGAATTTTCCTTTTGAGTCCTAAAAGTTTCTTCACGCTCTATATTTTCAGAATCTTTGGTTTTCAATTTATGGGCATGTTGAATAAAATGCTCTTGTTGGGCATGATGTTCAGGATACAAAGGGTTGTTATGAATTAGCCCTATCCCACCCCTTATTCTTTCACGTTCATCACTATGAGTAAATGTGTTAGAAACAGTAATCATCATTTCTACTTTGCCATTCTGTTCTGATTGATGAGTAATCATGACGTCAGGTCCAAAATCACGCTTGATTTTAGAAAATGCTTCAGACATTGAATCTGCAATTATACGAACTTGTTTCATTATCTAAAATTTCACCACCAATAAATACTAACAAATAAAAATAACCAAATCACATCAACAAAATGCCAATACCATGCAGCTGTTTCAAATCCTACATGATGATCTTGAGTAATGGTATTTCTGTAAACTCTAAAACAACAAACAGCTAAAAAAATTGTTCCAACTAAGACATGAAAACCATGAAATCCTGTTGTTATGTAAAATAAAGATGGATAAATTCCATCTTTAAAATGAAATGGGGCATGCACATATTCAACCATTTGAATGATTAAAAAAACAATCCCCAAAAGGACGGTAAGTCCCAAACCTTTTAATGTGTCTAATCGGTTACCCGCTGTAAGCGAATAATGTGACCACGTCAAAGTTGTTCCTGACAATAGCAAAAGTAAAGTATTAAAATAAGGTAGTTCTAAAGGATCCAAAGTCTTAATGCCCTTAGGCGGCCAAACATTTTCTAAGACTTCACCTGGGAAAAGGGCTGTATGAAAGTATCCCCAAAAAAAGGCTGCGAATAACATTATTTCAGATGCAATAAATAATCCCATTCCTAATTTAAGACCAGTTTGAACTTCCTTAGTATGAACGCCAACTTCGTTCGATTCTTTAGAAACGTCTCTCCACCACATAAACAAATTAAAAAGCAAAGAAAGAACACCCATCCCTAAAACGATATGGTCTATTTTATGCATGCTTAATACAGCCCCAATAGTAACGAGCAACACTGAAATAGTCGTTGTTAATGGCCAAGGACTAGGGTCTACTAAATGAAAGGGGTGTTTTTTAATGTTATTATTTTCTGTATGATGAGATAAGTATTCTGACATAGAAAAAGATGAACCAAAAAATTAAGACAATATTATCCTAATTTAATCATAAAAATAAAATCGTTAACAAACTTTAAATTTTTTATTAACAATTTTTTAGCTTTACGATTTAAATGTGCATCCAAAGTGATGACCTAATTCGTGCAACATGACTCGGTGAACAAGACCCTCCACACACATACCATTATCATGACAATACCTTATCAAAGGACATCTGTACAAAATAATACAGTCCTCTGTTTTAATATCACTCAGTAAAACTTTGATGTTAACAGGTGTCCCTTTATACAATCCTAAAAGATCATACTTATTTTTCATATTTAAATCTTTTAAAGTGTCTTGTTCTGCAAAGTTTTCAACTTGAATTTTTATTTTGTGAACCTCATTTCTATACAAAACAGGTAAAGTCTGCATACTTTTTTTTGCACAATCTTGAAAAAATAAAATATCAGGCAAATTTAATGAAGTGGTTTCCGTTAAAGAGGATTTGTTCATGAAGTCTCTCTGTCTTTGTTTCAGAGTGTTTCTCTCTATATTAATTTTTTGATCTTTACAGACTGTTCTCATAGCTTCAAATTATGTTATAGTTATAAAAATCTTCACTAGATTTAGTTTATATCCTAAAAAAGTTAATAAACCATGGCTTTCAGTATTTTTTATGCATGCATTTTTTAATAAAGTTCATTTTTTTTCGAAAATACGTATGAAAATTATATTCTTTCAAATTTATATGTTTGTCTTGATCTTGTCAGGCTGCTCTCCTGATGTCTTGAATTCTCTATCTCAAACGTTTTTTTCAACCAAACTGAAACCTCTTTGGTTGCACACTGTTTCATTCGAGTCTGACGAAAATATCAATGATTATTCTCCTGTTAAAATGAACATACTCTATGCGTACGAAAAAGGAGTTTATGATAAACTTTTAAACATGAATTCAGATCAATATTTTAGCCAAGCAGAACAAATTAAAGAAGATTTCAATGAATCACTACAAGTTTTTGAATGGGATATTATTCGAAGTCAGATTTTAAGCGACCAGAAAATAATCCCCCGTAAACCCACCGGTTCTGGTATAATCGTATTTGCTAATTACCTAACACCCGGGGCCCATCGTAAAACTATTGGTTCTGAGGAGAAGATTAGAATTAACCTTCATGAAAACGATTTCGAAATAACACCACAAAAATGAATGGATCAAAATTATAATGAATAATCAAAATGACGATTATGAATTTCAAGTATTTATTCATCCAAGTCAAGTTCATAATTTATGGCAGAATATTAATGAAAAACTCAAAAAATCTGTTGGTAGCAAAGTTTATGATAGCTGGTTAAAACCTCTCGATATTGTAACGTATGATGGAAAAAAACTTATCCTCAGTGCTCCCAATCGTTTTTTCAAAGACCGAGTTTTATCGCAGTATGGTCGTGAAATTGAGTTGATATGTAAAAAAAATTTACCGGGTTTCAATGAATTAGATGTCATTATTCAAGAACATTCAGATGTTGCAGTTCAAGACTCCATAACACCCAAACCAACAAGCGTGAGCATCAAAGATGATGATCATACGGAAGATTTCACCCATCAATTAGATCGTAGGTTTACATTTGATAACTTTATCGTTGGTAAACCCAACGAACTAGCGTACGCAGCAGCAATGAGAGTTTGTGAAAGCGCAAGCCCGGGATTCAATCCTTTATTTTTGTACGGTGGTGTAGGTCTTGGTAAAACGCACCTTATGCATGCCATAGGTTGGCGTATCAGTGAGTTACACAAGGATAAAAAGATAATCTACATGTCTGCCGAAAAATTCATGTACGAATTTATCAAATCTATCCGTTATAAAGACACCGTTTCCTTTAAAGAAAAATTTAGATCCGCCAATATATTAATGATTGATGATGTTCAATTTATAGGCGGAAAAGATTCTACACAGGAAGAATTTTTTCATACCTTCAACGAATTGATTGATAATAATCATCAAGTTATTATCTCTGCCGATAAATCACCTTCTGATCTTGAAAATGTCCAAGAAAGATTAAAATCAAGATTAGGATGGGGACTGGTTGCAGACATTCACCCTACTACATTCGAATTGCGTTTAGGCATTTTAGAATCAAAAGTAGACATGCTTAAAACGCAAGTCCCTCAAGAAGTCCTTCAATTTTTAGCAGAAAAAATAATATCGAACATTCGCGAACTTGAAGGTGCTCTAAACCGTGTTGTAGCACACTCCAGTCTTGTAGGGCGAAAAATTACCCTAGAAACCACACAAAATGTTCTTCGAGATCTTTTAAAATCGAATGAACGACGTATGGTTACTATTGATGATATACAAAGTAAAGTTGCTGATTTTTATCATTACACTATTGCCGAACTAGTATCCTCAAGGCGTCAACAAAGATTGATGTATTCAAGACATATAGCTATCTATCTTTGCAAAATTCTTACATCAAAATCTTACGTTGATATTGGCAAAAAATTTGGCAATCGCGACCACACCACCATTATGCATTCCGTTAAAAAAATCGAATCCGAACTCTATGAAAGAGCCGATTTAAGAGAAGATATTGATCTGATCAAACGAAAATTGCATGTTTAAAATAATAATAAAGCCCCATAAGGGGGCTTTATTATTATTTTAAATTGTGTACACACTTCACCAATTATAAAAATAAGCAGGGTCTTTTCTTACCACCTTTTGAATTGACGATTTAATCCATAACATTTGTCCATGGTATTCAAATTCTTCACCTTCACTAACAAAACCTATCCTTTCATAAGGATTGTCAATATTAAATTGTGGTAAATATGCCATTATTCCATAAGAGGTTGTAATACCCTGCACAGGTAAAGCGCCAGACAAGACCCGTTTCTCAGGTAGAATTTGAGGTAAAGTAACGATAAAATTTAAGAAACCATCCATAAATTTTGAACCATTTTTACTATAGAAGGCTCTGACATCCAATTCTCCAGTTTCTTTCACATAGAAAACAGTATCAAAATGACTTGCCACATGTTTTATATCTTTCTTTTGAAGTAAACCAGTATCAGAATAAACGCCACCAAATTTATTTAAAACTTCTAAACGTATCAAATTTGATGCGAATCCGAATAATTTATCCTTTAGTAATTTATTAATAAGGCTTTTAGTCTTAAATGTAGGCAAATGTTCCTGTAAACTATGAATTTGAATACCTAAACCATTTAATCTAGCAATACTTTGAGGTATGTTATCAGGATCCAAACACCAAAAATGAACATGATCTCGTTGATAAAATTGTAAAGAGCTTTCAAAATATGTCAAAAATTCTTCGGGAATTTCAGTATTTTCAGTAATCCAGAGCCTGTGCATATCCATAGGATCTACTGATGCTTCTTGAATTTTTGCAGATGAGATTATAAATTCACGATTAACTCTTTTTAAAAACTCACTGATCATGTTTCGATCAACATTAAAATAGTTTAATGCATATGTATAGACTAGATATCTAGAATTGAATTCATATTTTAAAGGTATTTTTGATTTAACAAGTATTTCATCAATTACACCCGAAAAGTATTGATCAACTTTTTGGTTGGTTAAGTATCTCCGTGCAAACTCTTTTCCATTTAATGCAATTCTTTCTGCTTTTTCAGGATTACTTTCTAAATCACGAAAGACTTCTATCAAATTTGATAAATCACTTTTAATAAGCACATAATGCTCATCAGGTATCAATCCAGAATAAAACCATTGCTTACAATCACTTTGCATCAAAAGTACTGATCCAGTTGCAAGTAAAGCAGGTACTCTTCCCCAAGCCGCACCAAAACCATCTAAGGACAAAACATATTTGTATTCTGCGTGATCATAATAATTTGATGGCGCTTTTTCTTTATTTGCATGATGCTTTCGATACCAATCTGCTACCTCTTCAGTTGTTGTCAAAGGGTCTCTAGTAATATGGTACGTATCCCTCACATTATAATTTATTATTTCTGGATAGGCATCAGCCATTGATAATAATGCTATACGTGAAACTTTGTGTTTGTTTTCTAGCGTATATTGTTTTGGGTTTCCACTTATAGAGCCACTAAAAAAAACCTTGTTTTTTCTTCCAGAGAAAGGGAGGAAGGGTTGGTCTGGCCAATCTAGTAGCTCATCCACTTTTCCTCTTTGGTCTCCTATAACAAAATAATCAGGAATCATTAATAAATCCTTTGTCCAAGGGAAATGATTATGCATACAAGGGGTTAAAACACAATATTGCGACAACAATCCTGGCAGATATTTATTCAAATGATCTGCATATGGAGAATCACCCACTAATCTATAGCTCGCTTCACCAAGCAATAAGCCAAATGACACACTCATATGGCGATAATGGTGCTTGTTTAAATAACTTAGCATTTGGTTTAATCTTTTATGATGGATATTAGCTCCAGCATGATGAACACCTTTCGACTTAAGATATGCTGAACCAATCCATTCGTATCTTCCAGAACTTCCTGGTCGGTTTTCAATAAGGCAAAAATTATCTCTCCATTTTTCTGTATCTTCTCCAAAATCTGAACTTTTCATAATTTGAGATTCAATAGAGTTCCACGCACTAGGAACCAAACGCTTGCTTTGTATATGTTGACTTACTCGCCTCAATAAAGTACCTACTGATTCATCAGCTGATCTTTGGTGCCAGTTAATTGTCAAACCTCTTTTCATCTGTTCACGAATCGAGCAAGGTAAAACTTTAGAAGGAAATTCATCTTCTAATAGATTGAGAATAATTTGGTCAGGTTTTTCAGATTGACGCATGAGTCGCTCAATCTGCAGCCAAAGTGAATCAATATTAAAAGCATCTGTAGTAATATTCAAAATTACTTTTTCAGCTCTTTTATCACTTGTCACTCCAGCCTGTTGTGACGTGAAATCAGTTATAAATTCAAGCCAACTAACGGTTTCTTTATCTCTCATAAAACAATCTTTATAAGATTTATAAGCCTCTGCTATGTTTCGTTGAATTACATATGGAATTTGAGTGATAGGTTCTGTTTGAGCACGATTATATGTCAATGTAACATGAACCATACCACCGTCGTCAATCAAGCTTGTCCATCCAAAAGCTCTCTCTCTAATACTTTCATCAGCGTTCTTTTGTTTAATATACGCAAAACCAAGAATATATCCAAAAGCATACTTAGAGGGCAACAAATATTCTAATCTGCTACCTCCTGCAGGGCATGTGTAAGAAGAACTCATCATAAGCAAATGAGTTGGTTCGGACATTGAAGCATCTCCATTTGTATGTTCACATAAAGTCATACTGCCGTGCATGGGGGGAATTATAGCGCCTGGTTCATTTAGAGCTAGAAACTTCTTATTATTTTCTAGCAGCACATCTCTCGAGATTCCAGAAGTAGTAGTATCAGAAGGCAGCATCAAGGCTAGACGTATGAATACATCCTGATCCAGAGGATTGGTAATTTTGATCGTATTTGATTGTGCAATACCACAAATATTATGAACTTCTACTTGAGCTGCATACAAAGAACTTGTGGCCATTAAACATAATAATAACTTCTTCATTTTATTCCTCATTTTTGATAATTGGTAAATTGATTATTTTTTTATAAACCATGATTCTGATTGGACATGTCTGCCAATAGCTAAATCATGCAGTTGCCCCCAATCATACGCACGGTTAGGATTTTCGCGAACAAAATAGTCCCATGAAAAACTATATGGTGGGCATAACACATCTGTGAGAGTGTCCGCCCCTTGATAAAACGCTTTTGCTAACAAAAAAGGTCCTGTAAATACTAGCGTTGCTTTGACCGCATTTTCTTGATGCTCTGAAACAATAGATTTCCAATCATTAAAAAAATATGATTCAATCATGTCTTTACATTTTTTAAATATGGGATGATAACGTTTTGCTCCCATAACGGCATTGGTTGGAGCGATAGATCTGGCACGATCTAATCCAGCAAAAAAATGAGTATTTTGCAATATGTAATCAGGTTCAACTAAAAAATTGAAATCAAAATCACAATATACACCACCTTTTTTAAACAAAATTTGGTATCGCAATATATCAGATGCCATCGCGTAATTTCTGATTAGATTCAAAGCCTTTAAAAATGCATCAGAACTAAACTGTTGCATGTCTTCCCAAAATTTGAGATCAACACTATCATCAAGACGCATTGCTTTTCTAAACACGCGTGTTAAAAATTTGTTCTCTTTTGGAATATTAGTCCAAACAATATGTTTCCAACCTTTTTCAGGTGCAAGTAACTTTATGTTGCTGTGGAAGCATTCAATATGAGCATCATGAGGTCTTTTAAAATTTTGCGGTATTTGGATGTCAAACTCAGAAAAACAATCACTTAACCACACATAATGGACTATTTTTGGAATTTGAAATTTATCATTTCGCAGTATTCTATTTTGAAAATTGTTGTAACATTCCTGCAATTTAGAATAAAATAAATGAATACCATCTTGATGGCTAGCAGATTGAGTTATATCCATCAGTTGCTCATCTCTAAACCATTCCATTAATGGATAAGGAAAATTTGGATCTTTTGCAGAACTTTGAAAATCGAAAGGATCGGATAAAAGTTTTTTCGCAATTACACCTTGAGGTTTGGCATTATATATTTTTAAAACACATTCATCACCCGTAACACTAAAATCTATGCCAAACTTTTCTAACCCATCAATACGGCAACATTCATGAATATCAAATACATATTGAAAATTTTCTTGAGTCTTCAAATGCATAGCAAGATTTATTTCAGAAGAAATCCCAAGAAATTCCCTTTTATCATCACTCCATTGCTCACTCCATTTACAAATGTCAAAAAATAACACATCATCTGTGCAATTTTGTATAGATAAATGTTTAAATTTTCTACGCAATATATATGAATTAACATCATTTGATGAATATAGATTTATTTGATTTTGTAATAAAAAGTGCATAAGAAATATAAAATTTATTATTATTTACATATCATATTTTAATTTTATAAAATTTTCAACTCTTTTTTAACAATTAAAATTTATTTATAATCAAATATTATATTTATAAATTTAAATAAATTATTAAATATTTTTAAATAAAGATTTTTCATATAAAAAAATTGGAAAATGAATAAAAATACGCCATAATCTATAGAGTAAATCTTTATCATTCACCATCATCTCTATGGAAATTAGATCTTCTCAAAACTCTAATAAAACTAAAAACATCAAATCAAATCAAAAAAGTCAGAAAAGCAATTTAATATTTTCTGACGAAATCAATACAACAGAATCGACTGTTGAAACACCACCTCTATTCACTTCTTTTTTTAATACAATTGATCCCTTATTTTTGGATTTAAATCATCATGAAAAGAACGAAAAAAATGCGATCTTCCTAAGTAATGAGTTGTTGGATGAGCTAGAAAAATTAAAAATATCATTTTTGGATCAAAAACAATCCAATATCGAGCACCTTAATAATCTTCTCGTTCAAATACAATCCTATACACAAAATATAGATCTCGATAATATCCCTGAACAACTTCAAGATATCTTAATCGATATTGAAACGCGGACAATTGTAGAAATCACAAAAATAAAAAAAAGAATCCTATAAAAAAACGTACGATCAAAAAAGAGAAGAATGAAACATTATTTCAAATGATACTAATATTTAGTTATAAAAATAAAGCATCATCACATTAAAATCGAATCTTTTCGTTTTTCTAAAATAGCTTCAAACATTTGATGCCAATTTTCTTCTGCGCCTATTCGCATTAAAACAGAACCTATACCAACAGCGGCTCTGTCCATAAACACAAATTCTCTTGGAATTTTAATACCCCCAAGACGATCAAGTTCTTTATGAACTTTTTGGGCAATTTGCCAACCATGGCTACCTGCTTTTTTTTGAATGGGGCGAACACTGTTATCCAACAAAGGATCAAACAACAAACGTGCCCATTCTGTCATATGCTCCATTAACTCCGTTGACACATCCTTAAAACCCCAACGCATATACGCATCTTTTATTTTTGACGGATTGTTGGTTTTTAACCCTTGATACAAATCAATAACAGCATCAATAAAGTCAACATGAAAATGACGTATGCATCCAAAATCCAGCAACGCTAATTGGTTATCAGGTGTGACATAGTAATTTCCAGGATGAGGATCACCATGCAACCAACCACGGGAATAAAAAGGTAAATACCAACTACAAAATAAAAGCTTACCAAATTCGTCAACTTGATTTTTCCCTAAATTGTTGGATACATTTAAAATATGATCGCCTTCAATCCAGTCCATCACAATTAAACGATCTGTTGATAGAGATGAATACGTTTCAGGTATGACAACTGAAGAATTATCTTTAAAAAAAGATTTATAGTCCTTTATATTTAAAATTTCTTGCGTGTAATTTAATTCTTCATACAATCGATCTTGAACTTCTTTTACCACATCTTCTAAATTCAGTGCACTTGAAAACAAATGGTATGCTTTAATTGCAAATTTCAATTGGAGCATATCTGAATCAATCACAGATTTCATGTTAGGATATTGTAATTTTACAGCAACTTTCTGATCACTTTGCAAAACGGCTTGATGAACTTGACCAAGAGAAGCTGCAAAAGAAGCATGAAGATTAAATTCTTTAAAATGATTTTTCCAATGTTCGCCCAATTCATTTTTTAAACGTCTTTGGACAAATAATTCTCCCATAGGAGTTGCTTGAGACTGCAATTCCATAAAAGCATCTGCATATTCTTGAGGTAAAGCATCAGGAATTGTTGCTAAAAACTGGGCCACTTTCATAAAGGGCCCTTTCATCTGAGACAATGTTTTAGTAAGAATCGCTGCGTATTCAAGATTATCAGTTTTAAACGGTGTTTTTGAATGCGCCACAAACCGTGTTGCCACAGATCCCATTGTACTGGTCACATGCACTATACGTTTAATTTTATCTACTAGATGATCTTGATCCATCAACAATATTTCCGCTAAATTTCAAAATTAAATTCAAAATAAATCCATGAAATCATTGTATCAAATACAGCAACAAAAATCTTCTTAATCTACAAAAGCCATTTTTTAGATTTAATACTAAAAATAGTACTTAAATTCTTAAATACTCCGTCTTATTAAACATTTAATACACGGCCTTTCCATGTCCATTTAAATGGTTCACTCATTGTTTTATTAAAAAACTCAACAAATGCTATGATTTTCTGTTTTAGTTCTTCTTTTGATTGAATCGATAACCTTTTAAATAAACGTTTGAGCAGAATACTAAACCAAATCTCAACTTGATTCAGCCAAGAATCATGTTTTGGCGTATACACAAAACGAATACGATAATCTGAATTCAATAAAAAAGCAGTGCGCGTGTCCATATTTTTTAAAATACCAGATTTTCCTTTGATTCCTAAATCCTCATGAATAATACATTCTTGCGCAATCCATTCAACTAAACTTTCCGATTTTATGGGCTTCTTGTGCATTTCTATAGGTGTCACAGATCTTTGTCATCGTCAAGCTGCCACGATTTTTAAGACCTTCATCATATTTTGCAGCCAAAAATAATAATAGAGTGAATTTTTTTATTAATAACAAATAAAATGGATATATATTTTTTAATATATAACCAAATAAAACATTAAAAAAATAATTAAAAAATATAAATTTAATCCATGCCGCATTTAATAGTTCACAAAAATATGTAAATCGCGGTATAAATAGAATAGGAAATTCAAGAATAAAAAATATGGCCGGTTTTGTAAATAAAGTGATCCTCATTGGAAATGTAGGACGAGATCCTGAAGTTCGTTTCATGCCTGATGGCACAAAAGTTGCCAATCTTTCCCTTGCCACAACAGAAAGTTGGAAAGATAAAAACACAGGAGAAAGAAAAGATAAAACAGAGTGGCATCGCATTTCTGTCATGAATGATCGTGTTGCTGATATTGCAGAAAAGTATATTAAAAAAGGATCTCGCATTTACGTAGAAGGTCAGTTGCAATCACGTAAATGGACAGATCAACAAGGTGTTGAAAGAACAACTACTGAAGTCATCATTGGCAGATACAAAGGTGAACTTACACTTCTAGACAGTCGTAGTAGCTCCGAAGACTTCTATTCTGACAATCAAGATTCATTCACACCTATTCAATCTAAACATAAAGCAGGATCAAGTGCTTATGATGACCTAGATGATGATATACCTTTTTGATAATAGAAATGAACTGATTTTTTGTGCATATAACTGTTCTCAAATTTGGAGGAACTTCGGTTGCTGATTGTAAACGCATAGAATCAGTTGCTACTATTGTACAAAAACACATTCAAAATAATGAGAAAGTTGTTGTGGTGGTTTCTGCAATGGCAGGATTTACTAACCAACTTTCTGACTATTTAAAAAACACCTCTCCACATCTATTATCATCTTCAGAGCACGATATTGTTTTATCATCTGGCGAACAAATTACTGCTGGTTTAATGAGCCTTGCTCTTCAATCAAAAGGGTTTTTAGCACGCACATTTTTGGGGTCCCAAATACCCATTCAAACGACAGCTCAATTTGGGTGTGCACATATTACAAACATTCACACAAAAAGCCTTTTAGATTTTATGGAGTCCGGAGGCATTCCTGTCGTTCCAGGTTTTCAAGGTATTACAACAGTTAACAATTATGATCAAATAACAACCTTAGGCAGAGGTGGATCTGACACAACAGCTGTTGCCCTTTCTTCTTTTTTAAACGCCAAGGATTGCTATATTTATACGGATGTCGATGGCGTATATTCAGCAGACCCCAGAGTTGTCACTAAAGCTTTTAGATTGCCTTACATAGACTATACAACCATGTTAGCTTTAGCTTCAAAGGGTGCAAAAGTCTTACATGCTCCATGTGTGTCTTGGGCAAAAGAAAGTAATATTACATTACATATTCTCTCTAGTTTCAACCTAGAAAAAATTCATCAAAAAACCATTATTGCCGAATCCGACCCTCAGCATCAAAATCCTTATCTGTCTTCCAGCATAACGTACGAAATGTACAAAACCATATGTACTTTCAAAAAAAAATCTTCACAATCGTTAGATTTTTTAAGGTTAAGGTTAAAAAAAATTGCTCAAGAATTTAAAATTCAATTTTCAGATCTCCATATTTATAAAGACAACGTTGTTTTTTATTTTGATCAGATACATACAGCATGCATCTTTAAACAACTAGAAAGTTGGCTCTATCCAGAAAATATCATTTCAGACTTTAAAGTCGACGAAAAAAATGTTATTCTTTCGCTTATAGGTCCTGCTTTTGAACAAGAAAAAATCTTTCATAAAATAAAATTGATCCTCGATAAAGAAAAAATTGATTTTGTTCCTTTGTCGACTCATACGTGCGAACATAGTGTAAGTATCAATTACGAAAATTTCATTCAGACACTTAATATCCTGCACGACCAATTGTTTTTAAATTAACACTCACTGGAATAAAATTTATGTCACATCACTTATCAGAAAACTTAAATGATTTAATGAAACGTGGTTGTGATTTTTTAGGTTGTAATGTCGCCATTATGGGCGGTGCTATGACCTGGGTTTCCAATGCTTCGCTTGTATCCGCTATCAGTAATTCTGGTGGATTCGGAGTCATTGCTTGTGGGTCAATGCCACCTCACCTTTTGACTGAAGAAATTATTAAAACACGCACGCTAACGCAAAAATCATTTGGAGTTAACCTTATTATTATGCATCCACAGTTGCAAGAATTGATGGATGTATGTATTGCTCAAAAAGTGACGCATGTCGTTTTTGCTGGTGGGATTCCAATCTCTATAGATATTCAAAAGCTAAAAGAACATAACATAAAAATTATCGGGTTTGCTCCTTCTTTAATCATTGCACAAAAATTGGAAAGAATTGGTATTGACGCTATCATTATAGAAGGACATGAAGCAGGTGGACATATAGGTCCTGTTTCAACAAGTGTGCTTGCTCAAGAAATTCTGCCCCACATCAAAAACACACCAGTCTTTATTGCAGGTGGCATAGGGCGCGGTGAAACCATGGCTATGTATTTAAAATTAGGCGCATCCGGTGTTCAATTAGGATCTCTTTTTGTTTGTGCAACAGAATCTACAGCACATCATCATTTCAAAAAAGCTTTTATACGAGCCAATTCTCGCGATGCTATTGTATCTGCTCAATTAGACCCTCGTTTCCCTGTCATACCTGTTAGAGCTATTAACAATAAAGGGTGTCAACATTTTATTGAAAAACAGGTAGAAATTATTCAAAAATTTAATAGCGGTGAACTTTCCCTAAAAGATGGTCAAATGGAAATTGAACATTTTTGGGCAGGAGCTCTACGCAGAGCTGTTGTTGACGGAGACGTAGAAACAGGATCACTGATGGCTGGCCAAAGTGTTGGTTTAGTCAAAAAAGAACAACCTACCCAAGATATTATTAATCACTTGATCCAAGAATGTGAAGAATTTTTAAAAAACGAATAGATTATTCTTCTATAAAAAATCAAAACCATTTCAGCATTTGTTTTAAATAAAAGAAAAAATTTAGATAAAAGCATATCGTATTCAATTATTCAGGCTACATTAGACGCATCCAATAAAGGCCAAATTCATTTTGGATAAGTCATTGAAATGCTTATGAATATTCAAGTAGCATGGTACATCGTTGATTACCGCAGTAGAAGATCGACCTACTTTTTACATCATGGGGAAACTATGGATCTATTTTTTAATAAACTACAAAACGATTATGTATCTAGAATTTAAGAATCTATCACAAACGGCAGGATGTGTAGTATCCTGTATGGATTACAAGAAGACATGTTACATATTATGGAAGAAATGGTGAAATGCATATCGAACAGTTTACCAATTAAAAATTATAATAAAACCTCATTGCAAATATTTTCATCTTCATAAAACCTTTATAAAAAAACCACAAAAATACTCCGTGGTTTTTTTATAATAGACCTGCTGCGTAAGTGGAAAAACATGGATTTTTGAGATAG
>CAYPYB010000008.1:0-47159 GCA_964415115.1 uncultured Candidatus Pelagibacter sp.
TAAAGCTTTTTCTCAAAAGTTTACAACAAATGCTACTTACGCAGCAGGTCTAATGCTGAGATGATTTCTCAAGAGGAGATGAGAGAAGGAATTTATATGCATTATTTTAATGACATGGGAGCCCTTTTTAGTCGATGGACTCCCTATTTGTTTACCATTTTTCTTTAATTTTAAAGCTTTTTCTCAAAAGTTTACAACAAATGCTACTTACGCAGCAGGTCTAATGCTGAGATGATTTCTCAAGAGGAGATGAGAGAAGGAATTTATATGCATTCTAGTAGTGTTAATTCAAAAGGAGCTGTGCTTTTGAACAGTGTAAAAAAACCCGTTTATTTGGGTAATTGTGAAGATTTTTTTGATTTCTCTCCTCAAGATAAATATATAAGGGATGCTAATAATAATTTTGAAAAGTTATTATATACTGATTTGAAAAATCGAATTGAAAGTTTAAATGGAATTGAAACATTAGAATTTTATGAGCCAACTCAATTTTTTACTTTAGAGTCTTTAGAAAGAGAATGTGTTGATGCTGGCCTATTTATGATTGATTATGGAAAAACTACATTTAATGATCATTTAACAACTGATTTTGGTCAAAATCATTCTAAATGTAGAGATAGATCTTCTTCGTTCGACCAGGATAATATTTATTTAATATTGCAGAAAAAAGAAGATTAAACCAAGAAGATATGTTTATTGAGGAACAGAAATAGCATAAATCTAATGTAAAATGCTTCAATTCATTAGTCTGTCAATATAGTCATTTGGATGAAAGACTGTCATATGCTATATTGGTTTAAAATATTTTAATTGAATATTATGACCAAAGATACTCAAAATACTCAGTCTGTTGTTTCTGTTGATTTTCAAAAAGCATTAGGTGAGCGCTATTTATCTTATGCTTTATCCACCATTATGTCGAGATCTTTACCCGATTTGCGTGACGGATTAAAACCGGTGCATCGTAGGTTAATTTATGCTATGTATCAGTTGAAATTAAATCCACAGTCCGGATTTAAAAAGTGTGCTCGTGTTGTAGGAGATGTTATTGGTAAATTCCACCCTCATGGTGATGCTGCTGTTTATGCGGCCATGGTGAGGTTGGCTCAAAATTTTTCGGTGCGCTACCCTTTGGTTGAAGGACAAGGTAACTTTGGCAATATCGATGGGGATTCTCCTGCTGCAATGCGTTATACAGAGGCAAAGCTCACGCCTTTAGCGATGGAACTTCTTCAAGGGCTAGAAGATGATTGTGTGGATTTCCTTCCAACATATGACGGTGAAGATTCAGAACCTATGGTTTTTCCTGCATGTTTTCCTAATTTATTGGCCAATGGTTCGACGGGTATTGCTGTGGGTATGGCTACATCAATCCCTCCTCATAATTTAAGCGAATTGTGTGATGCATTGTTATTATTGATTGAAAAACCTGAATCAACAGTTTCTGATTTGCTGCAGCATGTAAAGGGTCCCGATTTTCCAACGGGAGGAGTTTTGGTTGATGATGCTGATAGTATTTTGAAAATCTATGAAACAGGCAGGGGGTCTTTTCGTATCAGATCAAAATATGAAATAGAGAATTTAAAAAATGGTATGTACCAAATTGTGATTACAGAAATACCATTTATGATTGAAAAATCACGATTAATTGAAAAAATAGCAGATATTGTTTTGGATAAAAAACTTCCTTTGATCGATGATGTTCAAGATGAATCGGCTGAAGATGTTCGCATTGTTATTACGCCTAAAAATAAAAATGTCTCAGCTGAAGTACTAATGGAAATGTTATTTAAAATGTCAGATCTTGAATCAAGATTTGCTGTAAACTTAAACGTTTTAGATAAGAATAATGTGCCTCAACTCATGGATCTAAAACAGATTTTAAGAGGATATTTAGATCACCAAATTGTTATTTTGCTTCGTAAAAGTAATCATCGCATTCAAAAAATTGAAAATCGCCTAGAGATTTTAAACGCCCTAATGGTGGCTTATTTAAACATAGATGAAGTGATCAGAATTATTAGGGAAGAAGATGATCCTAAATTAGAATTAATCTCTCGCTTTAATTTGTCCGAAGTTCAAGCTGAAGCTATTTTAAATATGCGTTTAAGGTCGCTTCGCAAAATTCAAGAAATTGAAATTCTAACTGAAAAAAAAGCACTTGAAGACGAACGAAAAAAACTTCAAAAATTAGTCGATAGTACACAACTCCAATATAAAGAAATTTCTAAAAAGATAGTGGATCTTAAAAATCGTTTTGGTGAAAATTATATTCACGGTAAACGTCAAACTAAAATAGACCCTCTTATTAAAAATGAAATATCCGCTGATTGGTCTGAGTATATTGAAAAAGAAGATATCACTGTTTATATTTCTGAAAAATATTGGATTAGATCTGTGAAAGGTCATGCATTAGCTGAGCAGAAATACAAAGAGGGTGATCAAGAGCGCTTTGTTTTAAAATGTACGACTTTAGATCGTATTGTATTATGTGCAGATGATGGAAAATTTTTCACCATCAGTGGTGATAAAATTAACAGATCCAGAGGATTTGGTGATCCTGTTCGTATGATGGTTGATTTGGTTGCATCATCCAATATTGTTGATGCATATGTTATTCCACCTTCATCTGATGAATTATTTTTGTTAGTTTCCAGCAGTGGACGTGGCTTTTGTGTTAAATCTAACGATTTAATTGCTCAGACAAAGAATGGAAAAAATGTTTTCAATTTAGACGAAGGTGAAAAAATGCAACATTTTCTCCGGGTTGAAGGAGACCTGGTTGCTTGTTTGGGGCAAAATCGAAAAATGCTTGTGTTTCCCATAGATGACATCCCTACAATGTCACGTGGAAAAGGTGTGATGCTGCAGAAATACAAAGACGGCACCATGAGTGATTTGACGATTTTAAAATCTGAAAAAGGTTTATTTTGGATTAGGAACAATAAGGTTTATAATCTATTAGACTTAACCTTGTGGAAAGGAAAACGTGCAAGCTCTGGACGGTTAGCACCTACAGGTTTCCCCAGAGATAATAAATTTCAAGTCATTCCCGAAGGGGCATCTGCGGGTGATATTTTGGCACCGAACTTATGATGATTCAGGGAAGACTGTTAAAGCGTTACAATAGATTTTTGGCAGATGTCGAATTAGAAAATGGTGAAATGGTGACAGCTCATTGCCCTAATTCAGGAAAATTATTAGGGGTTCATCAAAACGCACAAGTTCTGTTAAAAGATTTAGGTTTTAGCGAAAAACGAAAACTTCAATACCGATGGGATTATTTTTTGGATTCCGACAGTTCTACATGGGTTGGTATCAATACGCATATGGCTAACGATACGGTGGGGCAACTTATTGATTCAAAAATCATTGAATCCTTTCACAATATTATATCTTCTAAAAGAGAAGTGAAATATGGAATAAATTCCCGAATCGATTTTTTATTAAAAACAAAAGAAAATGATATTTATCTGGAAGTTAAAAGTGTGCATATGAAAAGAGGAAATCATGCATGCTTTCCTGATTGCCCAACGGTTCGAGGTTCTAAACATTTAAAAGAATTAGAGCATCTTATAGAAAATCCATTTTATAAAGCCTATGTTGTTTTTTTGGTGCAACGTCACGATTGTGATTTTTTTTCAGTAGCTAAAGATCTAGATCCTGATTTTTATCAGGCATTTTTACATGCAAAACAAGCAGGTGTTCAATTTTTTGCACTTTCTATGAAAAATGACTCGTTTGGTGGGTATGAATTTTTTAAAGAAATAGATGTTACGTATGACTGAAGTAGCAGCAAAGAAATATCTTGTTGTTGGTGGGTCAGGCTTCATAGGTCGCCACATGTGTCAAAAGCTGATAGATCAAGGCGCTGAAGTTACTATTTTATCGAGATCAAAAATCAAAGCATTCAAAAAATTAAATGCATTTTGGAAAAATGAATTATCCAAATGTCAATGGATAGATCAGCTCAATAACACTATGTATTTTGATGGTGTTATTAATGTTTCGGGAAAAAGTTTAGCCGATGGCTGGTGGACAAAATCTTTTAAAAATCAAGTTTATCAAAGTCGAATAGGTGTCAGTCAAATCCTAAATCATTATTTTGAAAATTGTGCAATTAAACCTAAAGTTTTAATTAATGCGTCTGGCATTTCGATTTATGAACAGCATGATAAAAAAGGTGTAGAGGAAATTATTTCAGATAAATTAGAAAATCATTTTTCTCAAAATTTATGTGTTGATTGGGAACAGGAAACGTTGAAAGCAGAACAATATGATATTCGTGTTTGTTTGTTGCGTTTGGGTGTGGTGATGGGTGATGGTGGTTATTTAAATCGTTTGAAATGGCCCTTAAAATGCGGCTTAAATATTCAGCTTGGTGCAGATTATCATACTTTTCAGTGGATTCATATGGATGATGTCGTAGGTGGCATTATGTTGTTGTTGGATACAGAATCAATGAAGGGGCCCATTAATATGGTGGCACCTGAAGTTTTAGATTTAAATGGTTTATCATTCATTTACCGAACTCATTTTAATACAAAAATCAATATTAAGTTTAGTGACCAAGTGATTAAATGGCTGTTTGGGCAAATGGGTCGCGAATTGCTTTTATTAAACTGCGTAATACAGCCCCAAAAACTGAATAAAAATAAGTATAATTTTCAGTTTTCAGAATTTAAATATATTTTTTAAAATAAAAATAATATATAATGTGGGTGATAATTTAAAAACGATTAGATCTTAATGATTTTAAAATGGTTGTTGCTTTGCGTGGTTTTTCCAGTAGTTTCTTATTCTATGGATACCGCTATTATTTCAGAAGTTCATTCAAAAACAGAAAGTCAAATGAGGGAAGATGTCTATTCTCCACACTATCGTTTTGCTAATCTCAGCATTATGTCTAATCTACGACTTTTGGAACAACATACAATAGATTTTGAAAGACCTCCTCATCCTCAATCTTGGCAATCTTTAGTTTATCCTTGTGATAGTATGACACAGGTTTTAGATTTTTTCTTTCCTAATCTATCAGAAGACTATTTGGTCGCCAATCAAACAAGAGATATCATTGGCTTAACTGATCCTTTGAAATTTTATGAGGCCTTAACAGAGCTTAAAAGGAATCCTTCTGCAACAGTTTGGGATGTTTTTTCAATTATGTTTTCGCGTCATTTACTAGATTCAGCTAAAGGTTATATTGAAAAGTATATGATCAAATATAATATCTTTGAATTTGGAAATGAAATATGCAGATGTGCTGAGGAAAACAACTTCTCACCGTTGGCAATCCTTGAAGAGATTGAAAAAGATTGTAAAGCATAGCCAATGGGGTTCATGGATTCAGAAAATGGGTCATTTTTAAAAAAAGTATTGGATAAAAATTGTTCTTTCATGGATGAAATATTTTTTCAAAGAAACATGCGTTTAAGATATTTGAAAGGTCAAATTCGTTGCATAAAAAATATTGATAAACTAAAAAAATATACATTAGAATTAAATCAACTGCTTAGTTATGAAGAAAAATATTTAACACCTCAGTATTTTTAAGGTTATAGATTTGCTAAAGCATTTAAAGAGGCCTTTGACCAACAACAAAGAGGTGAATATCCACTTGAAACATTAGATCAAATGGTTTCTGTTTATTTATGGCAAAAAGCTAATTCCATAGATGATTTACCTTTTTTGAATCATCCTAGTTTAATTTCTCCACTTGAAGCACGGGCAACGATACAAGCGATTGAGAAAAGCCCTGAACAGCTTTTGATACATTATGAGCAGGGTAATTATGGTGGAATATGGCCTTATATTTATCGAGAACGATTAATGATTGGTGGCAATAAGTTGCCATTAGTTCACTATCGTTCTGTAAGAGTAGATGAATATATTTTCTCTGATTGTTTTGAAACAAGTCTGAGAAATGCAATAAACTATTTCTGCTTTCAAAATGCATATTTTAATCCTGAAGTTTGGAAGGAAGGATCATTGCTAAGGCAATATTATTCAGAATTTAGTATAACAAATCCTAGTGATTTATTATCTCGATCTGTATGGGGACAATATGTCGCTAGAATACCTTATGTTCATTATTATACACCTTCTAAGAAAATGAATGATGAAGGCAATACCCATGAAGCAATTCCTGGAATTTTGAATATGATGAGAATTTTATGTCACTTAGGGGATGCAAGCGTTGATACGAAAAATCAGTTAAATGTTTTATTAGAAAAATTTGAATTGATTGATAAATCTCAACTATCAGATTTTTTTGCTATGATGATTACCGATATTACTCAAGGTAAGGCGGATGAAACATCTATAACATTTCAGAATCTCAATGAATTGTGTGGGCGAGTAGGAATCTTTAAAGATTACGGTGGAGAACTGATCCTTCAGCGTGAAGGACAGTTGAAAGCTATATTAAAATTTAAAGTAAGACATGCCATGTGTTGTTTTAAAAATGCACAAGATTCAATGGTTGGCCGTAGTGACATAGCTTGTAATATTTTAGAAAATCTTCCATTGTTTGAAGCACTGAAGGCTGATTATATGGATAAATCTACATTGCTTCGCTCTGCTGCATCTTCAGAGGCAGCAACATCTTTGTTGATGAAATTTGATTTAAACTCATCTGATATTCGTCGAGAGATATTGCCTGTTCTTTTGGAAAGGCATGCGGGGTTACCTTTAGTTAAAAAAATACTTTTACGCATAGAAAAAGAAGATGATTTTGATGAAAGACGTTTTTTTAATAAACTTTTTCAAGAAAAATTGAATGTTTGGATCAAGGATTTAAGTCAAGAAGATATGTTAACTGGTTTAATTCAATCTGTGCCAACACTGTTTAATAGCGATATAATAAGAACATTCCTTGCTATTGATGATGAAAGATCCCCTATGTTTCAGTTGGGTATATATATGCTAGGTCAAGCAAAACGGTATTCATTTAAAAGCTTAGAGGATGATATTAAGTATGTAAGGTATTTAAAAAACGTTGAACATTTATGGTGTGTGCCTTTTTTGGATTCTACAGGCCAAATTTTCGATCTAAAAGATTTTAGCTTTCTTGAAGATCTCACGCTTTCGTGTTTTGAAGATAATGATTGTTCCATAGATATGAATACGGTTTTATCTCAAATCCCAAGTTGGGTAAAAAATTTGCCAAAAGATATTAATTATATGAGTTTTTCAGATCTTTCTAAGTGTGGAAAATATTCAACATATGCTTTAGCAATTCAGCACGCATTGAAAGATTGTGGTAAAGAATCTATAAATTTTGTAATTTATTAAATTCAATATTTGTAATATTAATCTTGATAATATTACATGAATAATTATGAATTATAAAACAATATAGTTTGTTTTACGTCATTATGGATTGAAAAAAGATTGATTTTATCATTTTTTATATATTATAATAATATTAATCTCTATATGGAGGGGTGGCCGAGCGGTTTAAGGCACCGGTCTTGAAAACCGGCGAAGGGGAAACTCTTCCGTGGGTTCGAATCCCACCCCCTCCGCCATAAAGTAACAGGTTTCACAATTAAAATAATCAAGAATTTTCTTAAGGTTTTTTAATGGCAGGTCATTCCCAGTTTAAAAATATTATGCATCGTAAAGGTGCTCAAGATTCAAAACGCGCAAAAATATTTGCAAAATTAACGCGTGAAATTATTGTTTCTGCAAAAACAGGAATTCCTGATCCATCGATGAATCCCCGTTTGCGTTCAGCCTTGGCTGCGGCACGTTCTGCGAATATGCCTAAAGATAATATTGATCGCGCACTTAAAAAAGCAATCGGTGGAGAAGACCAAGCAAACTATATGGAACTTCGCTATGAAGGATATGGTCCTGATGGTATTGCTGTTATCGTTGAGGCATTGACTGATAATCGAAATAGAACGGCATCTGAAGTTAGATCTATTTTTAACAAAAGCGGTGGTTCATTGGGTGAAGACGGTTCCGTTGCTTTTTTATTTGATAGGGTAGGGTACTTCTTTATTGAAAATGCTGAATTTGATACGATCTTTGAAATTGCAACAGAAAATGATGCAGATGATGTTGTGAAGCTTGATGAAGGGTGCGTTGAGGTTTATACAACCGTTGAGAATTTCGCAATTGTAAGAGACGCCTTAAATAAGTCAGGTATTGATCCTTCAACATCAAAATTAATTTGGAAGCCAATGGCTGCTGAAACCAAATCTGAACAAGACTATCCTAATATCTTGAAATTCATCGATGCTCTTGAGAATGACGATGATGTTCAAACGGTATACACAAACTACAATTTTGAAAGCTGATTGGTTGAAAGAAATCAAGCAAAGATTGCTCAGTGTGATGCATAGACAATCTGCAGCTAGTTGGAATTGGTGGGGTGCCTTTATGATCACTCTATCCACACTTTTAGGTAGTTTTGGAAATACGCTTATTTCTGGTCCTTTGAAAAATGTAAATGCGTACCAAATTCTTTTTGTCAAATCAATGTATGCTGGCATAATTTTGTTGGTTTTTTTTTTATATAAAAATAGAAGTATTCCCCGCGATTTATTTGCGCAAAAAAAATGGCAGTTTTTCCGTATCATCGTTGGAACAGCAGGTAATATCTTTTGGATTTATGCTCTTCAAAAACTAGCCTTTTCTGATGCCGTGACCCTATCCATGACAAGTAGTATTTTTACAGTAATAGGAAGCAGTTTATTTTTTTCTGAAAAAATTTATAAATCTCATTTTTTGATTCTAGCTCTTGGATTATGCGGTGTTGGTTTGTCTATGCAGCCATCATGGGAAGCTTTTTCTTTATATGCAATGTTGCCTTTGTTTTCAGCTGTATTATTTGCTATTTCTGTACTGTTGGTCAAAAAAATTTCTTTGCATCAAGATGGGTTAATATCGACTCTTTTTATAGTTTTAGGCATGGGATTTATAGCTTTTCCTGTGGCTTTCTATCAATGGAAAACATTATGCTTATATGATCATTTTGTATTATTGTGTGCAGGCGTCGTTTACGGTCTTTTGCATTGGACTTTGATACAAGCTTACACGTATGCACATTCAGGATTTTTAACCCCCTTTAAATTTTTTCGTTTTCCTTTGGGGTTGGTCATAGGCGTATTTATTTTTAATGAAACTCTAAAATTAAATACATTGATAGGTGGTTTACTCATTGTTTTATCCTGTATTTTTTTACAATATTTAGCGCAAGTGCCTTCGTTTCAGTGGATGATGAAAAAGAAGTGAAAAAATATTTTATTTGTTTTTTAGGGTGTTGTTTTTACGCGCATTCTCATGAGTAAAGCAATAAGCTTGCTGGATACTTTTCCATATTCTGATTCAATACCTAGTTCTTTGTTTGGATCAAGTTCTTTATTATTTTAAATCCATTTTAACATTTTTTCAGTAATTTCATGAAATCTTTTATGTTTATCTTTGATTTCTTTGAATATAGTATCTTTGGATATTTTTTCTGGGTGTTCACCGCATAGCCATTCCCCAAGTTCACACAGATTGTCTTGACAAATATGGTCAGCGTTCAGATCACCGATAATTTTATGATGAATACAACTTTGCAGTTGTTTTTTCAATTGGATATATATTTGTATAGCGTTTTCAAAATTCGTAGCCTTAAGAAATTTATATTGAATGAAAATTTTACATTTTCAATAATCTCTATATTCTTTGCAAAATCATATGCCAACAGTAATAGATTCAGCATTATTGCTGGCTTTTGGATCGATAGAATTGCTTTATGGAATGTGCGATTTACATGATCTTTTGAAAGGATTCTATTAATATTGCAAGGGAATAAAGCATAATACGCATACGCGCTTGAAGGAGGAAGTAGAAGTTTTTATATCCTGAAGTCTTTAAGCATGATTTCTTGGTTGTTCCAGATGCTAAAATACCATGGATTGTTGGTGCATATTCGAAATCCTATTTGTGATTATTATGGTTTGGATGCATATAAGCGTAAAAAGGTAGGATGAAGGAGCGCGGACATAAACCTATGGAAGTCTCTTTTTCATATTGATAATGCGAGTGAAGCTATCATCAATTCTTTGGATATCAATTTTTTTATCTTTAATCGCTTTTTGGACTGTGCGATGAAAAAAATCGACTAAATTTTTAATGGCAGGATATTTTTTGTTGTCTTTGGTTGAATAAGGCATTTCGGAGATAATAATGATATTTACGCCAGCATTGATGGCTTGCACAATGCCATCAGCTAAAGCTTTTCTCCAGTCAGGGTTTCTTTTTAAAATTGCACCCATGATCATATCATCGCTCACTAGTACACCGTCATAATGTTTTCTAATATTCGAGACATGAATGGGAGAAAGCGACGTTGGATTAAGTGAATCTATTCGTTTATGAACAACGTGACTTAACATGATGCTATCCACGGTAGTGTTATGGTTGGGACTGGTTAGAATTTGATAGGGGATCAGTTCATCATTTCTGTGAAAAGCTGTTACATCTACAAAACCTATGTGTGAATCTCCTTTAGATCTTCCATGACCAGGATAATGTTTAAGACAACACAAAATATTATTTTGCTGCATAGCTTGTATAAAAATGCGTGCAAAAGCTGTCACTTCTGCTGAAGACTTTGAAAAAGATCTACCAAATTTACCAATTACTGGACATTCAGAATCATGAACATCGACTGTTGGTGCGAAATTATAATTAATTTTTAAGTCTTTTATTTTTGCTGCTATCTCCAGGTAGTAATTTTTTATTTGTCCATAATCATATTTTTCAAAGCTTGTGTTTTTATATTTTTGAGCTATTGCAAGTGGACTTAAAAAAAAATCTTCACTTAATCCTTCTATGCTTTTGAATCTATTAACTTTTCCTCCTTCGAGGTCTGCTGCAAAAAGAAGTTTATATTTGGACTTTGATTGCGTAAGAAAAGTACTTAAAGAAAGATATTGATTCTTATTTTGAATATTTTCTTTGAAATAGATACATCCAGAAACAAGACCTTTTTGCATTTGAGTTTTTAATCTTTTGACTGAATGATCGGAAGGTGATGTTCCATGAAAACTTACGATAAGCATTTGACCAATTTTTTCTTGTAATGTTACCCTGGATATTTTCTTAGCTTTTATGATTCTTTTTTTTAATGGAGGCTGTATGCTGCTTGCTTGGATGTTCATTGGCGATATGAAAAGTACCGATAATAAAAAGCAACTCATTTTTGTAGATTTAAAAATATAAAGCATAATGAATTTAGAACAGTCTATGGAAATATTGAATATATTATATAGATGAAGTGATATGATGTCAAAATAAGATAGAAAAAGGACACTTTCAAAAAGAAGATTTAAAACTTTCTTATACTTTGGATGTGGTACAATTAAGATAAAAGCATCTTAAGATATATATTTTTGTTCACAGATAAAGCAATCTATGTCAACGTAGATATTAGAATGTAGAAACAAAAAAATGACAAATATTATAGTTAGAGGTATTCATGATAAAGCGTTCTAGATGTGCGAAAGTTGTAGCCACTTTAGGTCCGACTTCTCATGATGAAAAAATGATAGAAGATCTTTTCTTAAAAGGTGCAGATCTCTTTAGATTAAATTTTTCTCACGGAACAAAAGAAGATCATCTGTACAGAATTAATATTATTCGAAATATTGAAAAAAAGCATAGTAAACCCATAGGTATTATAGGGGATTTGCAAGGCCCTAAGTTAAGAGTTGGATTATTTGAAGACGGCAAGATATTTTTATCTCAAGGTCAAAAATTTCGATTAGATCTTTCAAAAGAACCAGGTTCTCATAGTCGTGTTAACCTACCTCATCCAGAAATTTTTAAAGGCCTTGAAATTGGAACGCGTCTGCTTTTAGATGATGGAAAAATTGTTTTAGAAGTTGAAAGTTGTTCGGATCAGTTTGCAGAAACCAAAGTTATTGTTGGTGGGATATTGTCGAATCGAAAAGGTTTAAATGTACCGAATATTTTATTACCAATATCTGCAATAACAGAAAAAGATAAAGAAGATATTATCTTTGCCTTAGAACATCATCTTGATTTTATAGCATTATCATTTGTGCAAAAGCCAGAAGATGTCTTAGAAGCTAAAGAATATATTGGAGATAAAGCTTGGATTATTAGTAAGATTGAAAAACCACTCGTATTTCAATCTTTAGACAAAATTATCGAATTATCCGATGGTATTATGATTGCCCGTGGGGATTTGGGGGTAGAGCTTCCATGTGAAGAAGTTCCAGTTCTTCAAAAAGAAATTATTCGTCATTGCCGTCGTTTGGGAAGACCTGTTATTGTTGCAACGCAAATGCTAGAATCTATGATTAACCACCCCACACCCACACGCGCTGAAGCCTCTGATGTTGCAACAGCCATTTATGATGGTGCAGATGCTGTGATGCTGTCAGCCGAGTCTGCGTCAGGTCAGTATCCAGCAGAAGCTGTGTCTATGATGGATAAAATTATCCAACGAGTTGAAGCAGATCCATATTATCGTAAAATTGCGCACGATATTCATGAAGATCGCCCTCAAACGGTTACAGATTCTATCGCTGCAGCTGTGCATCAAGTTTCGAAAACGATTAACGTATCATGTATCGTGACCTTTTCTGAAAGTGGATTTACAACCTTACGCGTATCACGAGAAAAACCTCTTTTGCCGATATTATCTTTAACACCTGTTCAAGCAACGGCCAGACGAATGGCATTAGTGTGGGGTGTTCATGCGATACTTGTGGAAGATTTATCTAATTTTACGCAGGTTGTAATGTTGGCTCATTATGAATCAGTTCGACATGAATTTGCTAAAGATGGTGATCAAGTTATTGTTACAGCTGGGGTTCCCTTTGGTCAATCGGGTGCCACAAATGTTCTACGAATTATCGATATTAAAACTGAATCACACTAAAATATGAGAAACATCTTTATTGCCTGTGGTAAGGGTGATTCAAGAAGATTTGCTGACTTCGGTACAATTGTTCAGCCAAAAAAACACGAGCCAAAAGGTGAGGCAACGTCATTTTACTGAGCGACATAACATGATGGGCACATTTTTTAATATCAGGATGATGTCCATTGTGCCCACCTATTAAAAAAACAGGCGTTTGATTATTGTTGCTCATTTTACTAAGAAATTCTGAGAATTCAAAAGTTGTATTTTCTTTTCCATGTTCGTCTAATAAAATCAATTGCTCTGAAGGCGTCATTTTTTTGATTAGTTTTAAAAGATCACTCGTTGTGTTGTTGTGATCCTTAATTTCTATATGTTCACAATTGAAACGAAATCGTTTGGTGTATTCTTGAAATAATTTCCCTTCATCAGTGTGATGAATTGAAGATACAGCCCAAAGTTTAACGGTTTTAAGCAGTTTCTTCGTCCTCGCTTAGGTTGCTGTTCTGCTCGTAATCATCTGGATTGACTTTTGTCACACAAGAAGACCACATGCCTTCGATATTATAAAAGTCACGAATATCGGGTTTAAAAATATGGACGACTCCATCAGAAGAATCTACAAGAACCCAATCGCAACCAGTTAGACCTTCTAGTCTTGATGTTATTCCTTTAAGAGAAAGTTCTTTTTGTATGCTTGTTGCAAGGGTGTGAATATGTCTATTGGATGTTCCTGAAATAATCAACATACCGTCAACAAAAGAACTTTGATTTTCTAGGTTGATAACAGATATATCTGATCCTTTTTTATCAAGGGCAGCAGGAATCACAATTTTTAAAAATTGATCGAAATTTTGAGACATAGAGAAAGGCGCCTTTACTGAAGTATTATTTTTAAGAGTGTATCACATTTTAAGTAAAAACCAGATAAACAGGAAAAAGAATAAGAGGGTGTGCTTTCAGAGTCTGTTAAGACGTTGATATTACAGGGAACTAAAACACCTAATAGATGGGTGGTATGAGTTGTAATGCCAATACATCCATTCACAGATTTTAACTGAACGTGTTTCGCACAACCTTGGTAAAGCGTGTCGTCTTTAGTCCTAATTTCAACCTGAAAAGAATTCAAAATATTATTTTTTAATTTAAATGTGTATTAAAAAAGTAAAGAAAAAAAATGAACTTGTCAAGTTTTGAACAAGTTCATTTTTTTTTAAGTCGTAATTAAGGATAAATTTTGAATATCAAATGTGATTTAGAATATATCATCATTCGTTATTTCAGGTATTACATATTTTTGTGGTGCAAATGTGTTTTTTGTTGGGGTGATTAATTCAGGTGATGTGCTCGCACTTGAAGAATTTGATATGTTTGAGAAGCTGGAGTGAGCCGATGATAAACCACTTGGTGTTCCTAATGATTCTGTACTTGATGTGCTATATCTGTCTACTTCCTTTTGAGTAAGTTTTAGATTTGCTTGATATGGCAAAGAATTTGCTTGATGAGGGGAAGATGGGGTTGTAGCAAAACTTTCTTCTACTCCGGCTGTACGTCTTCTTCTCTGTCTTTCTTCTGCTTTCTTTTTTATTTCTGCCATACTGGATGCTCCAATTTGAAGATTTGCAGACTCTCCGGCACGTTGTTGGTTTTGTCGTAGAGCTCTTTCTGCTTTTTTTCTATCTTTTTCTTGTGGAGATAGTTTGCTTGTGTTACCTAGTTCGTTAAATGCTGCTACCGAAAAATTCATAACTTTCCCTCCCATTTTACTCAGAAGCTGTCTATAAATAAGCAAGCTGACTTCTTCTTGGAGATCTGGAGGAACATTAGCATCGACATAGTCTTTAATTGCGGAGTGAGCAAGTGAGCATTCTTCAGGATCAAACTTCAGCTCACCTGGTTGTTCTTTTAACATGTTGGCGGTTAAAGCGCTTGCTAAAGTAGCACTTTCTCTGAAAAATCGATTTTTTAAATCTTCTGCTGGTGAAATTGCTGTTGCCTGACCTACAGCTGCGGCTTGACCTGCTCCTGAACCTTTTTTATTCAAGGCTCCTAAAAGGTCTGGATTCATAGAGTAGCCTTGATTGCTAAAAACTAATATTCCTGCAATGCTTGCTAATAATAATTTCACATTATTTCTCATTATATTCTTCCTCATGTAAATAAAATTTATGATTGCCATCTATTTTCTATGATGATAATAATAATGAATATTTAAAAAATAATTAATATTACTGTATTTTTAATAAAATGCAGCGACTGTGATTTTGAAAATCTTTTAAAATATCTGTGATGGAAAGCTGATGATTTTTTGCAAGTTCTGCAATGCTATCGAATTGATTAAATCCAATTTCTATTATCAATATAGATTTTTCATGCATATATTTTTTTATATTTTGGAAAATTATTTGATATGCATCTAGACCATCTTCACCTCCAAAAAGGGCTAAATGAGGATCATATGAAGCAACACTTTTATCAAGTGGAAAATGATTTTCGATGTAGGGTGGGTTGCTGACAATGATGTCGTATTTTGATGGAGGAATGTTTTGAAACCAATTACTTATTTGTAAATCAAGACAGCAATTCATATTCCAAGTTTCTGCATTTTCTTTAGCGACATGAAGAGCTTTATTGCAAATATCTACACCTAACCCTTTGGCATTATGAAATTCCAAAAGCAATGAAATAATAACACATCCTGTTCCTACTCCTAATTCAAGAATAGAAAAAGATTCATGTGCTTCTTTGTATTTCTTTACAGCATCAATAATTAGTTCTGTTTCATAGCGAGGATCTAGCGTATCCTTAGTTGTTTTGAAATCTCTTCCGTAAAATTCTTTAGATTCAAAGATTTTTGACAATGGTTCATGTTGTTCTAAACGTAATAAATACTGTTGTAATTTCTGCTGTTTTTCTAGATCTATGGTTTGGATATCTTCGTTCACCACATCATATGAAATGTTCATGTCTTGCAAAAGCCATTTTATCATTTGGTTTGGATTGTCGTAAATGATGGAGAGTCTTTCCCTCCATTGTGAAAAATATGAATTCATTCCGCTAATTTACGTGCAATGTCTAAAAATGTTTGGGCAGGAATTTCTTCTGGTCTTTGTGTTGGGGAAAGGTTAACGGATAATAGAATATCTTCAAAATCATCAGGGAATAACGCTTTGAATGCATTTTTAATTTGTTTACGACGATTTTGAAAAAGGTGATGGGTTAGTTTTTCTATAACAGGAATTAAGGGAATAAGCTGGTCACTGTTTTCTTTTGGTTTCAGTTTTATAACGGTTGAATCGACTTTAGGTTGAGGTGTGAAATATTCTTTTTCAACTTCGAATCCATATTCAATATCGCACAAAATCTGACAAAGCACAGTAAGTCTCCCATATTTTTTTGTGCCTGTGGTTGCAACGATACGTTCAGCTACTTCTTTTTGAAACATAAGCGTCATGTCTTGGATATGATTAATTTCTCTCATCCAATTGGTTAATAAAACGCAACCAATATTGTAAGGTAGATTTGATATAATATGGAATTTACGACCTTTAAAGGTATCTTTTAATGTTATATCCAACGCATTTGCATGAACAATGTTAATATTATTAAACCCTTTGAAAACATCACTTATACAATTAATGATCATAATATCGGTGTCGATACAAATCAGCTCTTGGGGTTTTTTTTTAAGAATTTCTTTGGTAAGTCCACCTGGTCCAGGTCCAATTTCTAAGCATAGAGAATGGTCGGGTATATTGGCAAAATGCACAATTTTTTCCAGCAGGATATCGTCAAAAATAAAATTTTGACCTTTTGATTTTGAATAAGATGAATGAGAGAGAAGTTTGTACTTTTTGACAATTTCTTGACATTTAATATGATTTAGATTTAGCATGTTTTAAAAATCGATAAATTTTGTAATATCTTTTATCTTGGATATTATAATCTGTTAACATAGTATTAACTATATACGAATTGTATGAAAGTTAGGAATGAAAAAAAGCACATCTCCCATTTGTTTCTTAGAAGCATAACATGCTAGCTGTTTATACGATGAAATTATATAAATATTTTTCAAGAGATGGAATGAAAGCTTTGAAAGAAGAATCCGCTTTGAAGCAAAGCAATCATTTAGTTTCTGACAACGTTCATTCAGATGCATTGCCTTTTGCTGAATCACAAAAAGCTGTAAACAAAGGTTTGTTTAACTATTGGCGTTTTCGAATTATGTACTCCATGATGATTGGATATGCTGGTTTTTATATGTTGCGACAAAATTTTTCTGCAGCAATGCCTTATATTTCTTTAGAGCTAGGTTATTCAAAAATTCAATTGGGTGCCGTTATCTCTATTGCTAATATTATTTATGGTTTTGGGAAAATTATTGCTGGATATTTTGGGGACAGGAATAGTGCTCGATTTTTGATGGCCTTTGGTTTGTTAACATCAGCCATTATCAATTTTACACTTGGCTTTTCACAATCACTAGCATTTTTAATGTCTATGTGGGTGCTTCATAGTTGTTTTCAATCTCTTGGTTGGCCTCCATGTGCACGATTACTGAATCATTGGTTTAGCCCGAAAGAACTTGCTACAAAATGGGCAGTGTGGAATTCTTCACAGCAAATTGGCGCCGGTTTTATGCTGCTGATATCGCCTTTTATCATTCTTCATTTTGGATGGAGATATTTGTTTTTAATACCTGGTATATTGTGCGTGGGGTTAAGTATTTTTCTTTACAACAGATTGCGAGATACTCCGGAATCTTTAGGTTTGCCTTCGATCGAACATCATCATGGTCTTAACTATGAAGATCCCGATAAAGATTTACCCTTAACAGAATTATTGGTTAAAAAAATATTTAATAACAGATTGGTATGGTATGTATGCTTTGCCAACTTTTTTGTGTACTACGTTAGAATGTCTATTTTTAACTGGGCTCCTACCTTTTTAAGAGAAGCCAAAGGAAGCTCTTTGTACACTGCTGCTGCACAGTCAGCGGTTTATGATATTGCTGGTATTCTGGGCGGTGTTTGTGCAGGGTATCTCTCAGATAGGTTTACAAAGGGATATAGAGGAAGAGTTGGTTCAATATTTATGCTTCTTCTATCCATTGTTGCTTTGATTTTTTGGAAATCACCTTCTGGCTCAGTCTCAACCCATTTTTTCTGCATGATAGGGATAGGTTTTTTAATTACAGGTCCTCAAGTTTTAGTAGGTGTAGCAGCATCTGACTTTTCATCTAAAAGAGCTGCAGGAACAGCCACTGGTCTGACGGGAGCATTTGGTTATGCCGGCAGTTCTTTTGCTGGTGTAGGTCTTGCTATCATTGCTGAAAAAGAAGGCTGGGATATGGCCTTTATGTCAATTGTTGTTTCTGGAATTCTGGCTGCTTTCTTTTTTTCTTTAACTTGGAATCATCGTTCTCGTGCTCTGGAAAAATCTTAGAGAAAAATATAATATGCAAATTTTAAATTTTTTTTCTTCTGGAGTTTTGTATGACTTTAGTCGTTTAAAAACACGATTTATATTCGCATTATCGTCTGTTGCTATTGTCTTGGCATCTATGACATATGTGTCACTGATTAAGAATATTTCCAAAGGTCTTAGTAAAGATTTTTGGGTTATGTTCTTTTTTGCCCTGGATATTTTGATCATCCTCTTTTTGGTCTTTTTGATTGCTGTACGTATTAGTAATCTGTGGATGAACAAACAGCGAAAAGGATCGAAGCTTCACTTTCAAATTATTTCCTTTTTTTCTTTTAGCTGTACTTTCCCAGCTCTTTTTTTAGCTTATTTTTCATTTCATTTTTTGAATGCTGGAGTTAATACATGGTTGGCTAAACCAGTGAAAGATGCTCTAAATCAGGCTCATGAAGTGGCAAATGCTTATTTGAAAGAGCACAAAAAATCTATCAGTTATGACATTTATGCGCTGGCTGAACAATTAAGACCCAATATTGGTTTTTATGCTGAAAAGACGGATGAATTAACGCACTTTTTAAATCAAGCGGTCAATGATCGCCAGCTTTCGGAAATATTGGTTTTTAAAGAGAATAAAAGGAATTTTGAACTGTTGGCGCGTTCTTTTTTAACGTTTCTACCTTTGCTAGAAGATTTGAACAAAGAGATTAAAAAAACTAAAAAAGAAAATTTTGTTATCACCGAATCAAAAGATCGTGTCAGGGCTATCTTAAAATTAGACCAATTAACAAATACCTATTTATTAATTGGAAAGCTTATTGATCCTGTTGTTTTGCAACATGTAGACCACACTAAACATGCGGTTAAAGATTACAGATTATCTTCTCAGAAATTAGAAGAAATACAAATGGTCTTTATTTTCTTCTTTTGCATTGGGTTATTGCTTTTACTTTTAACATCAATTTTGTGGGGCTTAGCGTTTGCTGATAAACTTATCAAGCCTATTTCAGAACTGATTCAAGCATCTGAATTGGTCAGCAGTGGAGATCTTAGTGTAAGAATTCATGCCTCTGAATCTAAAAACGAAATTGATGATTTATGCCGAACCTTTAATAAAATGATTATACAATTGTTTCAGCAAAAGCAGGATTTAATTATTTCTGAAAAGAAGGCGACATGGTCTGATGTTGCTCGAAAAATTGCACATGAAATTAAAAACCCACTAACTCCTATCCAGTTATCTGCTGAAAGATTGAAAAGAAAATATCTGCATCAGATCGAAAAAGATCCGACAACTTTTGAAATGTGTATCGATACTATTATTAGACAAGTTACTAATATAGGGAATTTGGTTACAGAGTTTTCAAATTTCGCACGTATGCCTGAACCAAAGTTTGAGTGTGTGAATATGGTGGATTTAATCAGTGAAGCCATACTTATTCAAAAGCAATCGAGAAAAGACGTGATTTATAGTTTAATACCTGAGGGGAAAAATTTTAAAGTCTACGTTGATCCTTATCAAATGATTCAAGTTCTAACAAATTTACTCCTTAATGCGACGCATGCCATTGAAGAAAATATATTACAACAGCAACAGCCTCAAATTACTATTAAAGTGATTAGTTATTGTGATAGAATAAATATTCAAGTTGATGATAATGGTCCTGGTTTTTTAGTTGATGATGTAAATAAATTACTTGAACCATACTTCACAACAAGGCAAAATGGAACAGGGTTAGGTTTATCGATCGTTTACAAAATTGTCTCAGATCATGCTGGAAAAATTTCTTTATCTAAAAGCCTTTTATTGGGTGGAGCAAGAGTTGAAATTGACTTACCCGTTAATAGAGATGAAGAAGTTTTAACAAACGATGAAAATCATATGTAAAAGGAATAGCAGATGTCTTACGAAATTTTAGTGGTTGACGATGAAGATGATATCAGAAACTTAATAACTGGTATTTTAGAAGACGAAGGTTATGTTACTCGTTCTGCGCCATCAGGGCTTGTTGCCTTAGATATGATTAAGCATAGGCAACCGCATTTAGTGCTGCTTGATGTATGGTTAGGTAATGGAGAAAGAGACGGAATTAAAATTCTAGAAACCATAAAACGAAACCATGCTTTTGTTCCTGTTATCATGATTAGCGGTCACTCTACAATCGAGACTGCTGTATCCGCAATTAAAAAGGGTGCTTACGATTTTATAGAAAAACCATTTCAATCAGATCGTCTTTTGCTTGTGATAGGGCGTGCAATCGAATCTGCCAATTTGCAACGCGAAAATGAAGAACTGAAACTGAAAGCTAGAATTTCTGCGGTTAATTTATTGGGTAATACTCAAATTACGAACCAATTAAAGTTAGCTGTGAAAAGTACAGCTGATTCACTAAGCAAAACTATGATCATGGGGCCTTTCGGTGCAGGCAAAGAAATGATTGCACGAGAAATCCACCAGCAATCAGACCGTTCTAAAGGCTTGTTTATCTCCATTAATTGTGGTGCTTTACACCCCCATAAATTTGAAGAAGAATTATTTGGAACAGAAATCGTGGGGTCAGATTCAAATGCTCCTCGTAAAATTGGCTTGCTTGAAAAAGCGCATTTAGGAACTTTGTATTTTGATGAAATTACGCAGTTACCTTTGCCTTTGCAATCTAAGCTTGTCCGCATATTGCAAGACCAAGCTTTTTGTAGAATTGGTTCAGACCGAAAAGTAGAATTTGATGTAAGAATTATATCTGGTACATCTGAAGATGTTAAAGATCAAATTGCAAAAGGAAACTTTAGAGAAGATTTGTATTACCGCTTGTCGGTCAATCAAATAGTTGTTCCATCACTCAGAGATCGTTCTACAGATGTATCCATCATTGCCCAAAAACTTATGGATGATGCAGCAAAGGCATCGAATGCAAAAAGTCGCTTCTTTTCTGAAGAAGCTTTGGTCGTATTGCAGTCTTATAATTGGCCGGGTGATTTTGTTCAATTAAGAAATGTGATTGATTGGATTTTAATTATGTCCAAAAATAATAGTGGAGATCCTATTTTATCTTCAGAATTACCTCAAGAATTGTCTTCAAATTATAGCTTTCAATCAGGGTGGCAAGCTAAAAATTCTGACGTCATCGTTCTTCCTTTGCGTGAAGCAAGAGAAGCTTTTGAAAGAGATTATTTGATGACACAAGTATCTCGTTTTGCTGGAAACATTTCACAAACAGCCCGTTTTATTGGAATGGAAAGATCTGCTCTTCATCGCAAACTACGTTCTTTGAAAGTTTATGACTTTAAAGGAAAAGAAGATGATGATTTTTATGAAGCTGAAGAAGCATAGATTGTAACACACATGAGAATTGTTATTATTGGTGCTGGTAAAACAGGTTTAACTGTTGCAAAGTTTTTATCGCGTAATGAAAACAGTATTACCATCATCGATCAAGACCAAAAGCTTTTATCAAAAATTACAGAAAAATTAGACGTAAGAACGATATCAGGATCTGCAACTGATCCTGATATTTTAGAACAGGCACAAATTCAAGATTGCGATGTTTTAATTGCAGTGACAGGTTCTGATGAAATAAATATTTTAGCATGCCAAATAGCATCCTCGTATTTTTCCATTGGAAAGAAAATCGCAAGAATTAGAAAAGAGTGTTATCTCAAAGAAGGTCGTAGTGATCTTTTGAAAACAGAATTTGGCATTGATTTTATCTTATCCCCAGAAGCTGAAATAGCTAGGTCTCTGGTTCGTAACGCCAGAGTTCAAGGAGCTCTTGAAGTTGTTCCATTTGTTCTTGATTTGCTTAAAGTGATAAGCTTGAAAATTAGTGAAGACTCCATTTTTATTAATACACCTATTCGGTTTTTAGCCTCTCAAATTGACTTTGATTTTAGAGTTGTCTGCATCATGCGAAACAGTAATATTCTGTTTCCAGACAAGGAAGATGTTTTCTTCAAAGATGACATTGTTTATGTGCTTGTCCATTCCTGCAATGTTGATGCGATTATGGAAAGCTTTGGGTTTATAACTAAAAATAGCTGCCGTATATTAATTATGGGGGGAGGAGCCATTGGTTCTCGTGTTGCTTTAGATCTTGAAAAATCAGGCGTTAATTTTGATATCACACTGATTGAAAGCAATCCAGATTTATGTCTTAAATTAGCAGCTCAGTTTGAGCAGACAAAAATATTGAATGGAGATGCTCTTGATCAAGAAATTTTTCAAAGCGTCAATATTAGAGAAATTGAGTGTGTTTTAGCTTTAACAAATGAAGATAATGTGAATATTTTATCATCTCTGTTATCTAAACAATTAGGATGTAGGCGTTCTATTGTATTGTTGAACCGTGCAGACTACATTCAGCCTATTACATCGCTAGGTGTTGATTCTGTAATTACGCCTGCATCCATGGTAATTTCTGTTTTACTCGAGTTTTTATCACAAGCTAAACTTCGAACGGCCTATGCGATTCAAGAAGGTATCTGTGACTTATTTGAGATTGAAATTTCAGATAGAAGTATAGTTATTGGTTTAACTGTTGATGATATATCTATTAAAAAGAAATTAAAGATCGTTACAGTCATTCGTGAGGATGTTGTGTATATGAATGTTGATAATATGATTTTAAATGTGGGCGATATTATCATTGTGCTTGCTAGAAGCGAAGTTGTTCCGAGATTAGAGAAAATTTTTGCAGATCGCGAACAATATATGTGAATAGTTTGATGCAAAATAAGATGAATAGCTTAAAAACTAGTCTTGAAGATAGAGTTTAATGGCTTGGTTCATTTCTGATCCACATTGCACAATTTGATAAATCCCATATTCATCTTTCCCTTGTAAAGGATAATCTTGCGACAAGTATGTTACATCTATACCTTTTTTGAAAAAAATTTTTTCTCCATGAATAAATCCATACGCTGGAGGATATTGTGGGGAAGGTTGAAGAGCACGAATAAGATCTGCAATTTTTTGAGGAGACCATGACCAGTCAATTTGCCCATTCTCTGGTTTACGGCCTCCATAATATGTTGCTTCTGAATGGTTTTGCGGGGTTTTAATAGCTTTTCTTTGTGCAATAAGATCGATGTGTTCTTCTAAAATCTCTACAGCTAAAAGGTTCATTTTTGCAGTAAGAATACCCGCAGTATCATTGCAAGATATGGATATTGATTTTTGCGCTATAATATCACCCTGGTCAGCCTTTGTGACCATTTCGTGTAATGTTACCCCTGTTTCTTTTTCACCGTTTAAAATGGACCAATTAACGGGGCAACGGCCTCTATATTTTGGAAGAAGAGAACCATGCATATTATAGGCACCTAAAGGTGGATGCTCAAAAATAGAGGAGGGAATCATCATGCGGTAATAAAATGAAAAAAGAACATCATGCTTAAATTGCAAAATATAGTTTTGAACAGCTTCTTCTTTTAAGGATGATGGTTTGTAAACTGGAATGTCATGTGTGCTTGCTAATTCTTCAACGCTACCAAACCAAATTTCTTCTTGTGGATTGTTTTCATGTGTAACGACAAGGCAAACTTCATGATTTGTCTTTTCTATGATAAATTTAAGACAGTCATAACCTAATTGACTATATGCAAACACAATACATTTCATTTTTCAAAACCTATTGATTTTATTAGTTGGTATAATCGTAAATGGATTTTATTTCATATTTGGGTTGTAGTCCTAAATTGAGTGTGAGGCGTCCTAAGTATTCGCCTATTAATCCAATTCCTAAAATAACAACGCTGATCAGGAAAAAGACGACTGCAAAAAGTGTAAAAAGGCCCTGTGCTTCTGGACCAAAAATAATACGTCGAATCAAAAGATAAGCGACTAAACCACCATTCATTGCACATATGGCGAGACCGAAAATAGTATATAGTTGTAGGGGTAGAATAGTGGTCCCTGTAAAAATATCAAAATTTAAACGAATAAGTCGTACTAAATTATATTTAGATTCACCACATGCTCTTTGATCGTGCATAACCTCTACCTCAGTGTTTTTTCTAGATAGTGTATAGGCTAATGCAGGAATATAGGTTGAATGATTATGACTTTCGCATATGTTTTTAATCAAGTCTTTAGAATATGCACGAAGCATGCAGCCTTGATCTTTCATATGAACATCTGTCATTTTTTCACGAACTAAATTAACCAATCGGGATGAATATTTTCTAAAAATCGTATCGTTTCTAGAACTTCTGAAGCTACCGACATAATCGTAACCTTCGTCAATTTTTTCTAGAAGCTTATAAATTTCTTCAGGTGGATTTTGTAAATCAGCATCAATGGTAATGATGGTTTCACCATTTACATGATTAAATCCAGCAATGATGGCCATATGCTGACCATAATTTTTTTTAAAATCGATGATGCGAATGAGGCCTTTGTTTTCCTTTTGTCCTTCTATTAAAAGTTTTAAAGAAGTATCCTGGCTTCCATCATTAACAAAAATAATTTCAAATGAACGACCTAATTTTTTTAAGCTAGGTACAAGTCTTTCTAATAACAATTTTATGTTGTCTTCTTCATTGTAAATAGGTACAACAATGGATACGGATACAGAAGTTTTTTGATCTTCCATTTTGTTACCCCACAATTAAGTTGACCAATCGATTTTTAATAACGATTGATTTTTTTAAGTTTTCTAAGTTAGCGTAATGCTTGACTGTATCTACAGCTAAAGCTTGTTTTGTCATTATATTGTCCGATGAATCAGGTGCGATTTCAAAAGTGCCTCTCATTTTCCCATTTACCTGAACAGCAATGGTGATAACATTTTGTTTTGCAAACTTAGGGTCAGCATCAGGTAAACCATGAGATGAATCAAATGTTTCTCCAAAAATACGTTCAAAGGCTTCACTGCATACATGCGGTGCTATGGGGTAAAGCGTTATGATGAAAAATTTTAAGGCTTCGCCTAAAACTTCTTTAGATGCGTTTTTATAGGATACTTCAAATTCTCTCGCAAATTCGCGATGAAAGGCTATGACTTTGTTAAAGGCATTTTTGGCATAACTTTCATGCATTCTCTCTAGGAATTGATGCGCTTTATATTTTAAATCATCTTGATCGTTTTGTGTGGAAGAATGATTGTAGTATTCGCCAAACATTTCACATAAACGCCAAACACGGTTGATGTATCTCCAACAGCCATCTAACGCTTCTGTATTCCAATCAAAATCTTTTTCAGGTGGAGTATCGGATAAAATGAAGAGTCTTGCAACATCTGCTCCGTATGATGCTAATATTTCTAAAGGATCAACAAGATTTTTCTTTGATTTGCTCATCTTAATGTTGCCACCAACAATAACTGGTTTTTCGCCTTCGGTGGTAACGTATGAACCATTTTTTAATTTGGTAATTTCGTAAGGGTAGAGCCATGAACCATCTTCATTTTGATAGGTTTCATGACAAACCATACCTTGTGTCAAAAGTCTCTTGAAAGGTTCAGAACATTCTGCATAACCTAAGTCACGTAATACTTTTGTAAAGAAACGTGCATATAAAAGATGCAGAACCGCATGTTCAATGCCTCCAATATACCAATCTACAGGTGCCCAAAAATTGGCTTTTTCACTGTTAATCGGTTGAGGCGCTTGGTTGTCTGCGTAACGGAAAAAATACCAGGATGAATCGAAAAAAGTATCAAGAGTATCTGTTTCACGCAATGCTGGTTTAGAGCATTGTGGGCAGTCCACATGCTTCCATGTAGGGTGATGATCCAGAGGATTTCCTGGTTTATCAAAACTGACATCATCGGGTAATTCCACCGGTAAGTCTGATTTTGGAACAGGAACAATATCACAGGAATCACAATAAATGATAGGAATAGGGCAGCCCCAATAACGTTGACGTGACACTAACCAATTCCTTAATCGGAAGGTTACATGTCGTTCCCCCATTTTTCTGGATTCGATTTCATCAATGGCTTTTGCTTTTGCATCCGCGCAAGAAAGTCCGTTTAAAAATTCTGAATGAATCATTTTACCATCACCTGAGTATGGTAATTCATTTTCACTCTCTACAACTGGAAGAATAGGTAAATTGTATTTTGTTGCAAATTCAAAGTCTCTATCATCGTGAGCAGGGCATCCAAAAACGGCACCAGTGCCAAAATCTTGTAGGACAAAGTTTGCAACATAGACAGGAATAAGTTGATTGTTAAAAGGGTGGATGACGAAACGATTTGTGTTATAGCCTAATTTTTCTGCTTTACTGAGGGCTTCTTCTGTTGTGGTTGTCTTTTGACACTCTTGAATAAATTCGTGTAAAGATGCATCTTTTTGCGTCCATAAAGTTGCTAAGGGATGTGCAGGTGCTATGGCTATAAAAGAACAACCAAATAATGTATCTGGTCTTGTTGTAAAGACATTGATTTGAAAATCTTCATTGTCCCCTTTAAAGTGAACGATTGCACCTTCTGAACGTCCAATCCAGTTTTCTTGCATTTTAACAACTTTTTCAGGCCATTCACCTAGTTGGTTAAGATCGTTCAGCAATTCGTCTGCATATTGAGTGATCTTGCAGCTCCATTGCTTTAATAATTTTTTTTCAACCATCGCTCCAGAGCGCCAACCACGACCATTGATAACTTGTTCGTTGGCTAGAACTGAATTATCGATTGGATCCCAGTTAACCCATGATTCTTTGCGTTCCATTAAATTTTTATTGTAAAAATCAAGAAACAGTTTTTGTTGTTGAGAATAATATTCAGGTGAACATGTTGCTATTTCTTTGGACCAGTCATATGAAAGACCTAACATTTTTAATTGCTTTTTCATTTCAGCAATATTTTGATCTGTCCATTTTTTTGGGTGAGTATTATTTTGGATCGCAGCATTTTCTGCAGGTAATCCAAAAGCATCCCAACCCATTGGGTGTAAAATTTGATAACCTTTTAACGAATGATATCTAGCAATTGCATCACCTATAGTGTAATTACGAACATGACCCATGTGCAATTTTCCAGAAGGATACGGAAACATTTCTAAAACATAGAGTTTTTTTAAATCTTTGGAAGACGTTGCATGGGTAGTGTGTTCTTCCCAAATGCTTTGCCATTTTGTTTCTATGGATTTAAAAGGGAAAGATGAAAAATGAGCATCTTTATCTTTATTGCTATGTAGTGTGTCTGTATCGTTCGAAGTCATGATGTATCTATCCAAAATATCTTAGGATATAGTACAAGAAATCACGTTTTTTTTCATTATTTTTATCGATAAAGACATAAAAAGAAACGACTGTAGAGACAAATAGTGTACTTAATAAACTATCAATTTCAATATTTTAAGCTCTTAAATCAAGATGTTCTCCCAGACACCTAATAAGTAATGAGATAAGGATTGGAAAGCATGCTCTGTGTGGTGAGCAATGATTATTTCTAAATTGTTTCTAGCTTCTTTTCTAAGGTCTTGTGCTAAGGAAATAACATCTAATGACATGCTCATGCTTGTACTATGTGTTGCCCTATTTAAGTCATTACGTGGATGGTAATAGCTATACATATATTCAAGAAATGCAATATCTTTAAAACTAAGAGAAGTGAATTTATTGTTTTGATGTTCAGAAACATGTGAAAGTTCAGTGAAAAAATACGTCACATGCTGTTCTATGTTTTTATTTTTTAATGTATCTTTCAATTCGTTTTGAAAGGCTTTAGCAATATCTGTGTAATACTTTTTCGAAATAGGATTAATGGTGCATTCGCCTATAGACAGATATCTTGCTTCATCTGCTGAACAAGACAATGAAAAGAATAGATTTAAGAGTATGATTATTTGCATCATTTATTTTTATAAAATTTTTAGTCTAATTATTATTTTGGTTAAAAAAAAGATAAAAGGCAAGAAGCCTGTGGGGTTTCTTACCTTTATCATATTTAGCCACCTTTTTTTATTCTAAACAGATGGAGATGATGCCCTTAATTTTGCTTAGTCTAACCTAACGTTATGAAAATAGATTGAGAATAGTACCAGCTAATAAATCGGTTTCTAGATTAGTAGGGGGTGTGGTGCGAACGGGTGCGCCAGGCACCATCAATACTAAAGATACTGAAGTATCAGGAGATGATATATCCAGAAAAGTTTGTTCATCGCTTTTACTTATTGTGCTGTGTGAGGATCTAGGACTAATAGGAGATAATCCTTCTACTGATCCAATTGAATATGGTGTTGACATAGTTGCATCTGATGGTGAAGATAAGTATAAACTTGAATTTGATGAAGATTGGCTTTCATTAATTGCTTGAGAAATTCTTGCTTTTTTTGCGGATGATTGAGATGAAACTGTCAAGTCATCGTCATCAGAATAATATAGTCCGCTTTCGATTGAAGTTCTTTCAAGATCTGAATCATAAATGTTTATAAATTGAGAGCTTTTTTTTTTTACTGGTGCGTTGGGTATATGTATGTTTGTGGGGTGTCCTGGTGTTATATCTGCAGCTTGAAGACGAAATGTTGACAAGGCAAATAATAGAGCATATTTAAAATTGTTGTTCATAGAAAAATCCTTATATAAAATCATACTCTATTAAAATGGGGTTATATTTTTCATATTCAAGAGTGAAAAGTTAATAAAAAATTATTTTTTCGATTTTTATTAAATGTTTGTTAATATGTATTTACATTTTGTTATATGTAATTTTTATGAACCCTATCATTTCTATTCAAGACGGCTATCTTCATTTTGGATCACAAGTTATTGTGGATCGATGGATGTGCCATATTATGCCTCAAGATAAAATTTGCCTTATTGGTCAAAACGGTGCAGGAAAATCCACATTGTTCAAAGTTCTATCTCAAATGCTTACTCTGGATAAAGGTGACTATTTCAAACAGCCGGGGACGCGAATAGGGTATCTGCAGCAAAAATTAATAGTCGATGATGATCAATTGACAACTTTAGAATATATGATGCAATTTTGCGAAGAAGAATATATAGCTTTAGAATTCTTGTCTCGATTGAAAATTGATTCATCTTGGATTTTACAAAAATTATCAGGTGGTCAAAATAGACGTGTATGTTTGGCATCAGCGTTAGCTCAAAATCCAGACGTTTTATTGCTAGACGAGCCCACAAACCATCTTGACGTTGAATCCATTGAATGGCTAGAAGACTATTTAAATAAATTTCGCGGTGCTTATGTTGTGATCAGCCATGACCGTGCATTTTTGAAAAAAGTATCACGTAAAATTTGGTGGTTGTACCAAAGTGAATTTATGATTCATAATGAGGGGTATTCTAAGTTTGCAGAATTTTCAGAAAAAGTTTTTGAAGAAAAAGAAAAAGAAACTAAGAAATTAAACACCCAGCTTAAAAAAGAAACAGAGTGGTTGCACCGTGGTGTCACTGCTCGTCGAAAAAGAAACCAAGGCCGATTAAGCAGATTGCATGAACTTCGTGCTACAAAGCAAAAAATGCTTTTGCAAAAACCAGGTTCTTTGCAGTCTGTAGAAATTCAAAAAGCAACTCAGAGTCAGCTTGTTTTAGAAGCGAAAGATCTGTGTTTTGAACTATCCGGTAACAGAGTTGTTGGTCCGCTTAATTGTAGATTATTACGTAATGACAGAATTGGCATTATTGGTCCTAATGGTATTGGAAAAACGGCTCTTATTAAAGTTTTATTGAATCAAACGGAACACTCTAAAGGCAGTATTCAATTTGGTGAAGATATAAAAATTCAATACATCGATCAAACGCAATCTACGATAGATTCTGAAAAAACGGTTTGGGAAAATATAACCGATGGCGGGTGTGGCCATGTTATGGTTCAAGGACAGCAAAAACACGTTGTTGGATATTTGAAAGATTTTTTGTTTGATGAATTTCAAATCAAAGGAAAAACCAATTTATTATCAGGTGGTGAAAAAAATAGATTGGCTTTGGCTAAAGCTTTTACACAGCAAGTGGATTTATTGATCTTGGACGAACCGACCAATGATTTAGATTATGATACTTTGGAGTTACTAGAAGAAATTTTGTCAGAGTATAAAGGTGCTTTAATTATTGTTAGTCATGATAGAGCATTTTTAGATCAAATTTCCACGGTATTATGGATTATTGATTCATCAGGGAAAATTCACCAACATGTGGGGTCTTACGACGATTTTAAATCTAAACAATCTGAACACGATTCTGTAATACAAAAAAATGTTACTAAATCCAAGCAGGTTGACAAAACAATTCAGCAGGCTAAAGTAAAAATTTCATATAAGGATAAATATTTACATGAAAATTTATTATCTGAAATCGATAGCTTAAACAAAAAACTATTGGATTTGGAAACAAAAATTTCTGATCCAGATTTATATGCAAAAAACATTAAGCTGTTTAATGATTATAATATTCAAATAGAAGATTTAAAGAATCTGATTGATGAAAAAGAAATGCAATGGATAAGTTTGGATGAAAAATTAACAAATTAAGAAAAGAATTAATTCATTTTTAATCATTTCATTTTATCGTTATTCTATTGATTAATATGAGGTAAGATTCATGTATTTAAAACTCTTTTCTTTATGTTTAGCTTTATTGGCTTCTCATAATGCATATTCCGCGCGTTGTTTTAATTTCACAACAGCTGCTAATGTTGATAACAAAGATTTATGTAGTCTCGTCAGAGAAAAAGATTCTAAAGATTTTGCTTGTATTTTGGGTGTTCGGTTTGAATGTGTTACAGCCTGTCATGTCTACAATGCGTTTAAAGAAGATTGTGTTGCTAATAGAGCCTGTGAGTGGAATCAATTTTCAATTGAGCATCCTTGTAGAGAAAAAACGACAGGATGGAGTCCTGCATACCAAAGAGTTGTTAAATAGTATATTGCAAATAATTGGAATAAATTGAATATTTATCAAAATGATCTTAAAATAAAAGTGTTTTTTAACCTCATTTTATATGTTTAGTAATATTTTTTCTTTTGGTAAGTCTTGTTATTTTTATCTTTACAATTGCGGAAATTATTAGCAAGCAAAAATACCATTGATTGGTTTTTTCATACAGATTTTGAAGAATTAGGCATAAAGTTATTTTTTTATTAGATGATAATAATCTGGCTTTATACCTAGAAAAATTATTGCAAGAAATATATTGTTCATCGAAAAAAGATAGTTTTGTCTCACTGTTGGGTAAAAATAGTGATTTTTTATCCAGACCCAATTAGTCTGTGATGAGCAAGGTGATAAAAACTTACGATTGAATATCGACCATCAGCAAAGGAAATTTTATATCGTATCCATAATTTGTGTAATTTAAACAAAATAGTTGATGTATTTATGAAATTTTTAAGATATAAAGAAGAATGCTATGTTCCTGAAGATTGGATTGACACAAACATCGTTTGATTTATTCTTAGCCTCATTATTATTTAGATGAAATTGCAAAATATTACAAAGAAATTCTACGCTTTTGTAAAATTTCTTTGTAATAGATGCTGTTATCATCAATTAAATATATTATTAATGTGATGGATATTCACCGAATGCTTTTTTATAATTTACTATCTCATAAAAGATGCGAGATAAATTATCAGTGGCAATGGCAAGTTTTTGAAAGATGTCAAGATGGTCACTTTCATTAGATTCAAGAGCACACGATGAAACTTGAACAGAGCCTAAATATGGCAAATTCTTGTGCATTAATGATCCAGATTTCAAGACGCGTTTTGTGATTAATTTTTGATAGAGCCCAAAAATATGCGTGGAAATTAGAAGTAGATTCTTTTGATTCCAATGTTTAGGATTTTTGACAATTTGATCTTTAATATATTGAGCTATGGTGCTTTCTGTGCTTGATCTAGCTTGTCCTTCTGCAATACTTTTTTCATTTGCAAAGTCATAAACATAATCTGGTGAAATAGTTAATGCAAAATCTGCGAGTTGAGCATCATGCATTTCAAATTCATTTTTGGTTTCTTTGGCTTTTATAATTTTTTGAAGAATAACATGCTCTTTTGATCCCTTTATAGCAGAGTGATATTGAGATTCAAGTTGGTTTAATGCTTCTAGTTCATCGGGGAGGAGAGATCTGATGCCTGAAATTAAAAAAATAGTTACCTTTTTAGGGTCAAAGCCAGGCGCTTGTTCTGCAAGTTGAAGTGTCTTTTTTAACTGGACGAGTCTTTGTGAAAAATTTTGGTAAGTTGACCCTAAAAGCAAGACATGTTCATAATTGTGTTGATTTGGTAATTGTTCAATACCCATTCCTAAATTGCAAGCATCTTTCGTATTATCTTGAGCAGGAGCTAAAATAGTATGCAGCAATTGGAGTGCTTGTTCTGTTGTTGGGGAGAAACGAATTTGATCAGATGATGAAACATCTGTTGGGTTGGTGCTCATTTGCCATCTTTCTTTACCTGTTTGTCGCAAAGAGAAATGGGGATAGGCAGGATGTCTTCCTTGAACAAGGTCTGTGAATTCTTCAGCACTTTTATTTTCAAGAACGATGCCTGTTGATGCTAATGGTTGAGAACTTGTGGGGTCTTTGAATGAAATATTCATTTGATGAGCAAGATTAATTATTTTGTCCGATAAAGATCCATCATGTTTTATAAGGTCTTTAATCTCAATTGATTGCAAGTCATTTTTATGATCGCAACCAAGAAAAAGTAGAATAAAAGCAGATATTTTTAAAATATTATGAATAGATTTATGAGGAAACATAGCCAGTATATCTTTGGAGAATTTATGTTTAAAAAATACCAAATATCTGATTTTTTTACTAGACAAAAAATAAATAGAGTGCTACTTTGTTATAACCATTGCCGGTTTAGCTCAGCTGGTAGAGCAACTGATTTGTAATCAGTAGGTCGGGGGTTCAAGTCCCTCAACCGGCACCATTAGCGGTCGTGGCGGAATTGGTAGACGCGCAGCGTTGAGGTCGCTGTGAAGCAATTCGTGGAAGTTCGAGTCTTCTCGACCGCACCAATTGTTTTTTTGAAAAAACCAATTTTTTTAGCGATGCATGTTTTTTGTTCAGGCCTCATTTTGTTAAAAAAAATTACATTTGCATTATTTCTCCTTTTTGTCTTTTACATCATATTATTCTTGGCTTTTGTTAGTTATGTTTTTTGGCCTTCCAAACAATCTACTCAAAAACATGATGCAGTTATTGTTTTAACAGGAGGTCCTGGTCGTATTTCTTCTGGTTTGGATATTTATAACAAAAAACTTGCTGATAAAATTTTTATTTCAGGAGTTCACCCTAGTGTTGAGCCGCAACATTTAGATGCGTTAAATGAAATTCCACAAGATCTTCAAGGCATTATTGCAAAGGGTGATTTAGGCTATGAAGCAATGGATACCATAGGAAATGCGCAAGAATCAGGAGACTGGATTAAAAAGAATAAGGTACATTCTATTTATTTGGTTACAGCTGATTTTCACATCATGCGCAGTTATATGGAGTTTAAAAAAGTTGTTCCACATATTCATATACATGCCCTTCCAGTGAAAACATTTTCAGCATGCAATTTATATGCTTTGAGAAGATTATGGATTGAGTTTGGTAAAGTGACTTATCGATTTTTAAAAAATATTCTCAATATTTAGTGGTCATTTTATCTACACTTAAAATAAATGAAAGGTTCCATATGCAACATTCACATGATTACAAAGAAATTTCCTTAGTGGATAGTCATTGCCATCTTAATATGTTGGATTGGAAAAAAAATAAAGAATCGTTGTTGAAACAAGCAGAGTATCATCATATTAAACATATGTTGACTGTGAACGTGAACCCTTTAGAGTTGGATCAGCTTTTGGAAATATCCAGCCAGTATTCTTCAATTTTTTGTTCTGTTGGATTGCACCCTAATAATACCAATGATTATAAGAATGCGTTGAATACTGCTGATTGGCAGCAAATCCTTTATGACAAATTAGTGACGTCTGTTGACAATTCTAAGGTTATAGCTTTAGGAGAGACAGGCTTAGATTATTATTATGAAAAATCTGAAAAAAAAGATCAGCAAGATGCCTTTAATATTCACTTGAAAGCATCTGTTGAAAAAGATGTGCCCGTTATTATTCACACCCGAGATGCCGATGCAGATACAATTCAGATGATCAAGGGATTTCAAGAGTCAAGAGGCGTCTTTCATTGTTTTAGTGGAGATCTTGCTTTTGCAAGGGAAGCTCTTGATTTGGGTTATATGATCTCATTTTCAGGAATCATTACGTTTAAAAATGCTGAATCTCTGCGTGGGGTTGTAAAATATGTTCCTCTCGACCGTATGTTGGTTGAAACGGATTCTCCTTATTTAGCACCTGTTCCTAAAAGAGGGAAAGAAAATCAACCTGCTCATACACTGCATATTGCTGAGAAAGTAGCAGAGGTAAAAGGGGTTTTGCTGTGTGAAGTTGCTGAGCAAACAACGAAAAATTTCTTTCAACTCTTTAATAAAGCTGCTTCAGCTGCTGCATAACTTTAGTTTGATGTCTTAGAATGTCAGTTGAATATTTTGATTGTAATATAAAAATATTATATTGTTAATCTGATCTTTCATATTCATCGATACCTAAAACGTATATTTAGAATCATTTCTATTAATATTGAGTAGATTCTCTTTAAAATCAAATTCAGATAGCACGAGAAAAATTTCGTGATTGGAATAAAAAGGCATATTATAGAGATAATATCAGAGATTCAAAGGTACATTTTATTATCACGTGAGCACTTTAATTTTTGAATTTCAAATATTGATGTGGCTATCTTTTTGAATGGTTACTAGGATTTGATTTTTAAATTTATATTCAGCATAATGATGAATATAATAAGTTCTTTGTATTTTGGGATCATGCACTCTTTTTCGAGTTATTGTTACAATCTCTGTCTTATCTCATGGATGTCCCTATATGATTCACAGATAAGAAAAAAATATTTTTAAATAAAAAAACCCGGATCACCCGGGTTTTTTTATTTAGATTTTTGTGTTGCGATTATTTTCTTTCGCCAAATAATCTTAGTAGTGATAAAAAGATATTGATAAAATCAAGATAAAGAGCAAGTGCCCCTATAACCGCTTTCTTGGTGCCTACTTCATAAGAATCTGAGTCGTAATATATTTGTTTAATCATTTGTGTGTCATAAGCAGTTAAGCCTGTAAAGATTAGAACAGTAATGCAAGATAACAACATATCCATCATGGAGTTACGCATAAAAATGTTGATCAACGATGCAACGATTAATCCCATGAGAGCCATAAACAAAAAAGATCCCATGGATGTTAAGTCTTTTTTAGTTGTGTATCCGTAAAGGCTCATTGTTCCAAAAACAGATGCTGAAACAAGGAATATATTAAATACACTTCCTAATTTATAGCTGATGAATATGACGGATAGGCTCATACCTAAAAGTGCTGCATAGCCTAAAAATAGCAACTGAGCTGTTGATGATTGAATTTTATGGATTCTAAATTGCAAGAACATGACTAAGCCAAATGGGGCAAAGAGTAGTACGTATTTTAAAGGTGAGCTGAAAATAGCAATCAGTAATTGTGGATTTGAAGCAATTAATGATGCACTGATCCCTGTAATTAATAATCCCAACATCATATATCCATAAACTTTGGACATAAATGTTTTAAGTCCTTGGTCTATAGCTGTGCTAGACCCTGTTCTCATAATTGGTTCTCTATCGAATTGCGACATTGTATTCTCCTGAATTGATAAGCTTTATTTCAATTATAACAAATATTTTATTCGGTGCCAATAGACACGTAAATCACGCGTAATTATTCTAAAATTGTTATGAATAGGTGTTTTTTGAAAATATTTATTTATAATAATAATTTAATATTTTTTTGATTTCTGTTTTTAATTTATTCATTTTTGATAAAATAAATAATAGTTTTTTATATGTTCTTTATCCTTTTTCTGATATAGTTATGGTAATTGTTTATACAATTGGAAAGGGGGGTGAAATCTGTGGAAGTACAAGTTCGTGAGAATAACGTAGATCAGGCTTTACGTGCATTAAAGAAAAAAATGCAACGTGAAGGTGTTTACAGAGAAATGAAACTTCGTCGTCATTTCGAAAAACCTTCGGATAAACGTGTACGTGAAGACGCTGAAGCAGCTCGACGCTACCGTAAGCTTATGCGAAAACGTTTGGATCGTGAAGGATATTAAATCTTTCAAAATCCTTAATATTAAAATATATATTTAATATTGCTTAGATTATAAAAGGTAAGTTTCTTACCTTTTATAATTTTTTTATTTTCAAATTATGGTTATCATATGAATAATTCAGTACATGCAAAAATTGGTTTTTGGACCTTAACGATGTTAGTTACGGGTAATCTTGTTGGCTCTGGTGCTTTCATGCTTCCTGCATCTTTGTCTCAACTAGGATCAATTTCAATTGTAGGATGGGTTGTCACAGCTTTTGCAGCTATTGTCTTATCTTTTATGTTTGCAACGCTGTCAAAATTTTCAGACAAATCCGGTGGACCTCAAGCTTTTATTCAAAAAGCCTATGGCAATACAGCAGGGTTTATTGCTGCATGGGGATATTGGGTTTTGTCATGGATTAGTAATGCGGGCTTAGTGATCGGGGCAGTGGGGTATTTTTCACCACTTGTGGGAGGCTTTTCAACATTTCAAACCTATATAGTTGAAATATCTCTTATTGTTTTTCTTTCTTTTGTAAATTTAACAGGTATTAAAAATGCTGGAAGATTCGAAGTTCTATTGACTTTGTGCAAAGTCGTGCCTTTGATATTGTTGCCTATCTTTGCATTTTCTTTTATCAAGATTGAACATTTCACTCCTATCAATAATACATCACAATCCTTCCTTGGTGCTTTGAATAGCGCATCATTTATGGCCCTGTGGTGTTTTGTAGGCTTAGAAACGGCAACTGTTCCAAGTGGAGATGTGGAAAATCCACGTCAGAATATTCCTAAAGCGCTTATCTTTGGAACGGTCCTTGCTGCACTCATCTATATTTTAGGAACGGTATCGATCATGGGGGTTATTCCTAAAGAAGTTTTGGTGCATTCAAAAGCACCTTACGCAGATTTAGCCGGTGTTTTGTTTGGGGGGTCTTGGTCTATTTCCATTTCTTTATTAGCATCTATTGCATGTATTGGGGCATTAAATGGTTGGATTATGATTGTTTCTCGTATTTCTTCAAATGCTGCAGAAGATGGATTATTCCCAAAATTTTTCGCAACACTCAACAAAAGTGGAGCGCCAAAATGGGGAACCATCATTTCAACATTTTTAACTATTATTTTTATGGGATTTTCTCTATCGGATAATTTGTTAGATCAATTTAATATTATCCTGGATTTATCTGTGATGTTAATCCTAGTTATTTATGTTGGTTGTGCTTTTTCTTACAGAAAATTGTTATTGGAAAATAAACAATTTGGAAACAGACAAAAAAGCCTTTTTTATTTTTCACTTCTGTTTTGTTTATGGGCGTTGTCTTCGTTATCCTTTAAAATGACATTTACGATAATGGCTATTTTGGTAGCAGGTTTGCCTATGTATTATTGGACAAAAAAACAAGAAAGAACAAATGGTAATAGCATAATTGATAATTTAACGGTCTGTTCGATATAAAATAAATGATGTCTTGTTTTAAAAAAGAGTTAGTAAAGCCACCACTTATTGCTATTTATGATAGTGGTGTTGGTGGTTTGTTAGTTATGCAAGAATTTTTGAAAAAAATTCCTGGGGCATCTTATATATACTATGCAGACTCGGCTAATATGCCTTATGGAAATAAAACAGGAGATCAAATTTTCTCTTGGACTCAAAATATACTTGCATGGTTGAGCTTAGAATTCTCGCCAGACTTTTTAGTGTCTGCTTGTAACACAAGCTCCTCTAGCCTTAAAAGTCGTGGTTACCAAAGTCCATATGACAAATTTTTTTATTCTCCTTTGGATGTTTTGCAAGAAGACGTTGTTTTGAAATCACAAAATATTATTGTTGCTTGTACAAAGGCTACGGCAGACTCTAGAGTGCATGAACGTATCATTTTAAAGAATAATCCGTCTGCATACGTTGCAACGGTTGGTTATAGGGATTTAGCCTATCTGATTGAAAATGGAGCATCTCAAGACGCCATTCAAAAAGAAATTTTTGATCAATTACAAAAGTTAGATAGAAACATTAAATGGGATGCCCTCATTTGCGGATGCACACATTATTCCATAGCGCAAGATCATTTTTTTCAGTTTTTTAGACAAGAATTTAATCAAAATAAAGCGCCTCAATTTATTGATCCGTCTGTCTCTATGGTTTATTCAGTATTACAAGGTATTTTGAAAATTGAGAACCAATCTTTATTTTTAGGTGTTAGTGATTCAACATTCTATTGTAATGATATGCAGACTGAAAATTTTGATGAAAAAATTAGTAAATATTTGAAAGTTCAGGCACAAAGCTTGTATCACAATCCACACAAAGAGATATGAAAATCTAATAATTCAAAATTCTATCTGTACAATTTCATGAGAAGATAAGATACTTATTAATATGGTTTCTTTTTGTTGCTTTGGTATGACCTTTTTTAGAAAATTTATATTTTTTAATTTAGCCTTTTTTCTTCAGTATCCAATCGCAAATCAGGCAGATGTAAGTTCATCAACAATTTTTGATAGTGAAAATGCTGTTCCCTTTTTTGAAATTGGAGTTGATTTTTTCGACGAACTTTTACCCGGCCGCAACGCATCAAAAAGTATAGATGGAAAGCAAAGTCCTTACCTGGATCAAACAGTCAATTACGTTGACGTAAAAGCTTATTTTGCATCATCTTGTGCACATTGCGGACATTTCTTCAAAGACGTGGATCAAGGTTTACTAAGGGTTATTAACGAACTTGTTAAAACAAATTTGATTAAATTGTGGTTTAGACCTTTAGTTCTTCATGCTGCTGATTTAACCATTATGCGTTTATGCATTAATCATGAAGATAATAGATCTCATAATTTTAAAGGATTTGAAAAGAAGTTTTTAGCCTTTATACAAAATCAAGATCTATGGATGCCTTATTTGCAAACGCAAGGATACAAAACAGAAGAAGATAAAATGAAGTATAAAGAATTATTCTTAAAGGACCATGCGTCAAAATGGGGTATTAATATTGAAGAAGAAAATAATAATTTAAGTGCTGCAGACAAAGAGATTTTATCTATTGATGCTAGCAACCCAAATGCTTCTATTATTTTGTTTGCCAGAGGCTTTTTAAGATTATCACCAGATCAAATTAGACGAGCACTAGATCCCAGTAAAGATGAAACCTTTACAAGGCTTGCTTTTGCTACACAAAACCAAGCCAAAAAAGACAAAACACAGTCTATAGATTCTGTACCTGCTTTTTTTGTTAATGGTGAATTCAAAGGGGTTTTAGGTTATGCTGACCTTGTTCAAATAGTTAAAAAACAATGATTAAAAATTGAGCAATCCTTTAACAGCACTTTTAATGGTTTGCTCTAACGGTTCTTTTTTTGATAGCTTCTTGTCAGCAGCTTTAGGTTGATTTTTATCTCCACCCAAGAATCTTTGGAGACTTTTTTGAACAATGTTTTTAGCGGCCTTTTGCAACAAATTTTTTGCAAGTTCATTTGTGTCTATAGAAAATTTTGGATCTGATAAAGTATGTGTGATCACAAGGCTAAAGTGTGGTATTTGATATGATTTTTGAGGCTGAATAAGAGTTACAAAATGAATTTGATCTGTTACTCCATTATATGTTCCTTGTCCACTTAAGTGATGGGAGTCAATAACGGTTTTCATATCTGATATGTTTAGTTTATACCCCAGATTTAATTTCCAAAAGCCACTACATTCACTGATTGAAGTATCTTTTTTCTGATCAAGCAGCTGAGTTATTTGAAGTAGCCCATCTAGATTTTTAATGGATTTAAGGTGCTTAAGGAATTTTGACAAATCAAATAGTGTGATAACACTTTCTTTCAGATCAAAAGAACCTCTAGCTTGAACATTTTGAATAGACTTATCTGTCCAAGATAGCAGCTGTTTTGTGGCTATATTTGCGTGAAGATTAGCAGTTAAAAGACCTTTTTTTAAGGGAGAATCTTTGATCTGGATATTTTTAATAATGTCAAATTGGTTTAAAGATAATTGCATATTCGTATTGTTTAAATCTGCTTTTGCGAATGCTGTGATTAGGTCTTTCCCACAATAGGCTTTGAATGAATCGATTCGCAATTCGTTAGGTAATAGCTGTAAAGTCGCTGTCACACTAGAAAGCGGTTTTTGAAGATCATCAATTTTTAGATCTAATTTTTTAAGAGAAAGATTGATTTTCCCTTGGACCATCCCTAAAGGCAAAGCAATAGCAGTTGAAGAATTTGTAGGATGAAAGCTTGCTGGTGAATTTTTAGAAGATGTTTCTTGAGTAAGTTTTGTAATGTCTGGGCAATGTATGTCACCTGAAATAACAGGAATATTTGCATGATAATCAACGCTTAGTTGTCCATGTGCTTTGAGAGGTTTAAATCCATCAATGGTACTGATTATTTGTAGTTTTTTGAAGTTAGCATTCTTCAGTTTTAAATAAAGGTCCACTGACGCGTTAAGGGTGTGTTTGTCATATGCTATCTCCTTAATTTGAAGGGGAATGACTTTTTCTAAAATGTCTGGATTTTGCCAATCATGAAGTCCATAGGGAACAGTTAAATGAGTATGCACTTTAAACGAAGAATCCTTGGATGTCTGAGCGATCAAGGACGTTAGTTTCTTTTTAAGATTTAAATTGATTTGAGTCTTGATTGATTTTTGATCAAGGGTAAGAGAGATAAGGGCGCTTAGCTTTGTCTCATCCATGGATGTTAAGGCATCTACGTTTTTAGAAGATTGAAAAACAAGGGATTTTAAAGCCTGGAAAGAAACATCAAGTTTAATATTTTCCATACCTATGTGCTGAACAGGCAAAGTTTTTTCCTTCGCTGTTAAAACAATCTTGGGAATTTTCAGGGCAATTGGGATCAGTTGTAAAGATATTTTAGAAGTGCTTTTTATCTTAAAATACGGATTAGATGTGGATAGATTCTGAATTCGTTTATTCAAAAAAGTAGATGCATCAAAAAAGAATTGAAGATATATAGTAGTGGATAAAACAATTACGGTGAAAAATAGGGCAATTTTTTTTAGCATAATAAACCTTTTATCTTTAATCTTTATAGAGGGTGTATTGTAGATAATATGTAAATCCATAAAAGTGATGCCGCATGAGCCGTTTTATTTTACGTCCTCTCGAAGCCTGTTGACCAGGTGGGCGCCATTTTACAAAGCCACGACTATGCAAGTGACAGCTCCCAAGAGTAATTAAGAGTGGCCCGGGGAAAAAATTCATCGCACTCTGCAGCATCATAGATATTTTAACAAATATGACAGTTAATAGATAATAAAAAATGAATATCAGATCATATGCATATTTTTTCTTTACTGTAAAGATTTCATAGGGTGTGGTTTATTTATTGATCATATCCATATTTTTTGATTTGTATTTTCTTGAATAACTGCGTTTGAAATGCTAACTTTTAGAGAGTCAAAAAATTGGCGATTAGGCAATTTTCTTTATGACATGAGCGAAATTTAAAGAAGGAATAGCATAGTGAAATCAATTTTTAAAAATAAATTTTTTCAGGGATCTTTATATCTCATTGCCTTACTATCTTTTTCTTACAATGTGCATGTATTTCTTCAATCGCAAAAATTTAATGAAATAAAATTTTATGCTAGAACAAGGCATATAGATTTAAAAAAAATTGATGACAAAGCGAGACTTGTGTTTGATGAAGGTTTTTATAGTAAAAAATATGTGATTCAACACAATCATTCTGGGACAATTTATGATCATTTTGTGAAAGTTGGTTGGCAATTGGGAAATAAACCCAATGAGAAATTTGATACACCACTGTACGTCTCTTTTTTTACACGACCAGAATTTAAAGATGAATTTCAATTATTCCCATCTCCTTTACATTATTATATTTATTTAAAAGAATTTAATACCTCAAAATTAAAGCAATATAATGTTGATCTTGATCATATTAAAAAGAAAGTAAAAGTTTTGGATAATCCAAAGTATTATCTAACAGTCTGTACTGTTTTTCAAAATGAAGCTCGATTTTTAAAAGAATGGATAGAGTTTTATTTAATCCAAGGTGTAGAGCACTTTTATCTGTTTAACCATAATTCTAAAGATGATTTTAAATCCGTGCTCCAGCCTTATATTGATAAAGGTATTGTTACACTTGAAACAATTACAACAGAAATTGTGACGATGTCTGATTTTGAAAAACTTGTGCATTGCAAAACTTTTATGGATTTGTGCAACAAGGTTAAAGACGAAGTGGAATGGATTATGTTACTTGATTCTGATGAATATATCTTTCCATATCAGGGTAAATCTTTGGCGAATGCTTTAAAAGACTATGACACAGAGGCTTGTTTAAGATTACCTTGGGTTCTTTTTGGAACGTCAAATGTAGAAAAAATTCCAGACAATGAATTGATGGTTGAACATCTTACAAAATCAATGCATATAACAAATACACCTATAGGATCTAAAATGATTGTTAAACCAAGATATCTACAGTTTTTGCCTAACCCTCATTACCCTGTGATGCAAATGGGATATTATGATGTTGATGAAAATAAAGTGCCATGTGAGGGGAAAAGCGATTTAAATTCAGTGATAACAAAAATTTTCAGAATGAATCATTATTGGTCGAAAGATGAAAAATTTTTCAATGAAGTCAAATTACCTTTGTGGCCTGAACAAAATAATATGGCAAAAAAGAAGATTTATAATAAAACTTTATCTTTGAAAGAAGATGATGCAATCTTGCGGTTTGTTCCTGATTTAAAAAAAAGAATGGGGTTTAAACATTGAAAAATCTAGTTCTTTAATCTAAAAAATAGTTACTTATATTATTATAAATTCCATGCCACAATTCTTTCATTGCTTGCCAACACGTTTAAAATAAAGGGCTTGCCGTGAAAAAATCAGTTTGCTGTGTTTTCTCTGTAAAACCTAAAATGTTAGAGGATGTTTCTTTCAATCATAACTTCACCTGAGAGACTTGTGACCTGTCTGAAAACTTCTTCAAAATGTTCTTGTCTAGCTACGTCATATACTGATTGATTCCGAAATCTGCATTAACGCTAGGTAGTAAAAAATGAAAGATATCATCGGCAGCATAATTAACATGATTTATCAGTGAATAAATTTCCTCTTAATTTGTGAATTCACATGTTCCTTTAGGAAAACCAGAAATATACATATTATTTGGAGAGAAAGCGACTATATTGTTTTTCTTTATTGTCAATTATTTGCTTTTGTTCAATCTAGAGATATATGTTGTTGTGATTTAAAAATAACTCAGAAAACTTCTTGAATGGATAAATGTAATTCGATATGCTTAAGATGAGTACCTTTTTGATCCTTTATATGTTTTTAAATACTGCTAATCTACTCACTTTGTTCAGAATCTTTTTGATTCCTGTGCTCATTTTTGCTTTTTTCGTCAATACAACAACATGGCGATTCGTTGCTGCTTCTGTTTTTATTTTTGGATGCCTTACAGATTATTTAGATGGTTATATCGCAAGAGCTTATGATCAGGTGTCTAAGTTTGGTCAATTTTTAGATCCTGTTGCAGATAAACTTTTGGTAACTAGTACATTGTTGCTTCTAGCTGGTTTTGATAGAATTAGTCATATTTCTTTGATTCCAGCCACTATCATATTAGCGCGTGAAATCTTAATTTCAGGGCTTAGAGAACATCTTATTACGGCCAATATTTCCGTGCGTGTTACGCGTCTAGCCAAATGGAAAACAGCCATTCAAATGACTTCAATCTGTTTGTTGTTAGTTGGGGAAACAACAAAAGACTTTAAAACATTAAGTGCCTTAGGTGAAATTACGTTGTGGGTTGCTGCTTCGCTTGCTGTGGTTACAGCCTATAAATATATTAGATCCACCTATAAACATTTTCAATTCGATATCGAAGGAAAAAAATAGCTTTTTTTTATCTTTTTTTGATGATAAATATTGATTGTGTTCAATTTGGCGATAATTATTCAAACTAGTTTAGTCCCTGAAATAATACAGACTATAGAGTATGAAAAGCAAAATTGAAATCACAAAAAGTAATTTTAAACGATAATTCCTAACCTGTTTTTCGTTAGTTTCGTTTATTTCTAATTCATTATTTTTTATGATTAATAAATTTTAATATGATTTATTTATAGCAGTTATCATGTCACGATTTTTTTGTTAGCTTCAATAATATGTGACTTTTTTAAACCATTTTTTTTGATTTCCTTTTAATTTTAAATCGACTTTTAGATCCCGAATCTTTTTCTTTTATATTATCTTTTATTTGATTATCCTTCTTGTGTTTAGAAAATTTACCCGAGTAAGTTTTTTCAGAGCTAGATTTAGGTTTAGAAAACTTATCGGAAGATGGTTTTTCAGAATATGATTTACGTTTGTGAAATGCAGCTTTTTTTTCTTCACCAGTGTTGAGTTTTGTTTTTGAAAATTTCGAAGACGATCTGTTTTCTTTTGTAAAATGTATGAGTTTAAAGAGTGTTTTAGATTTTTTTGAATCAGCAGATTCTAGTAGAACTTGAATGACCATTCCTAGTTGATATTTTTGTTTTTTTCGCTTTCCAAAAAAACAATGATTTTGTTCATCAAAAACATAAAAATCATCACCCAGGTCGTTTCGGTGAATAAAACCTTGTGCTCCTGTTTTTTCTAATTCAAAAAATATGCCTACTTGATTGACTCCGACGATAAGGGCTTTGAAAGATTCTCCAACACGACTTTCTAAATGTTTAACAAGATAGCGATCCATAACTTCACGTTCAAGTAAAGCTGCTTTTCTTTCTGTTGACGATATGTAGCTTCCTAATTCTTCAAGTTGATTTGTTGTTTGGGGTGCTGAATTCTTTGCGTCACCTTTGGAGTTATTTTCAAAGCCACATACTTCATTGAGCCCCCGGTGCACAATAATGTCGGCATATCTTCGAATAGGTGATGTGAAGTGACAATAATGTTGCAAGCCTAAACCAAAATGTCCTTGATTAAATGGTGTATAAATAGCTTGTGCTTGAGTTCTAAGCACAAGGTCATTCATCATTCGACGATAATGTGTTGGATGCGATAAAATATTGTTAAAAACATGCACATTTGCTTTGGCTTTGGGTTTAAGAGGGTATCCTAATGATTGTGCAAGCTTAAAAAGATTGGCTGCTCTTCCTTCATCTGGTGTTGGGTGGACACGATATAATGTGGGTTTTTGAACCTTCGATAATTTTAAAGCTGCAGCTACATTGGCTAATATCATCATCTCTTCAATAATCTGATGACTTTCAAGTTGTTGAAACCATAGGATATCTTTGATTTGTCCGTCTTCATTGAATTTAATTTTTTTCTCTTGGGATGTGATGTTAAGACTTCCTCTTTGATTACGTAAACGTTTCAAGACATTATAAGCGTCGTATAAATGTTGAAGACTTTCATCCCAAAGATTACGTTCTTTTGTATTCAAAGTTTCCTGTGTGTTTGTTGTTTTATCGATAATGGCACTGACTTCTTGATAGGTAAGTCTTGCATGAGATTTCATAAGACCTTTGAAAAAATGATATTCCAGTAATTTACCATCAGAATTAATGCGCATTTCAACAGCAAGGCAAGCCCTATCTTCATAGGGACGTAAAGAGCATAAATCGTTCGAAAGTTTTTCTGGTAGCATCGGCACAACACGGTCTGCAAAATAAATAGAGTTACCTCTTTTTTGCGCTTCTTGATCCAGTACAGAGCCTTCTTTAATAAAATGTGTAACATCTGCAATGGCCACAATAATAAAGTAGCCCCCAGGATTAGCTTTGGTGTCATCGGGACATGCGTAAACGGCGTCATCGAAATCTCTTGCGTCTTCACCATCTATGGTTACAAGATAAATATCTCGATAATCTTTCCGATTTTTGACTGTTGGTGTTTTGAAAGATTTACAAGAATCTATACATTTTTGCGGAAAATAGGGAGATATGCCTGCTTCGGTAAGAGCAAGCAAGCTATAGGCGTGAGGTGCATCGATGTGTGATATTTTATCTAAAATAGTAACGTTTAAACCGTAAGATTCAAAAGATACAATGTCATGATGCCCTAATTTCAGTTTGTGTTTTTTTATACTATGGATGTCCAATATAAAGGGAGAAAAAGATCTTTTATGGCTCAGGGGCTCTAAAAGGCATTGTTGTCCTTTTATAGTGATGATTCCAATGCGTATTATATTTATGGAATTTTGTTTTTCAGAGTTTTTAGTTTTTAGTTTTTTTTTATACATCATATTTTCCAATAGGTTTGATTTTTCTATTAAAGAAAGCTTCAGTTCAGTGTAGTCCTTTTTGATGATAAACATAAGATGAAAATTTTTTATTAAATTTTGCCTGCTTTTTATAATCAATCTTTTCACAACTATATTTATTATTTTAAATTATATTTTTATTTAAATATGGATTTATTTATTTTTTATATTTTTTTTGATTTTGGATTTATATATTTAAAAAATTAAAACATCAAGATAAATTTTAAAAACGAATAAATATTTCATTACTGTAATATTTTCAATATTATTTATAGATGGTGTGCTCGCTAATAAAGTATCTTTTTTTTGTTAGCTTGACATCTTCGATTTTTGGAGAAATAGCTAACAATTGGCTCAATACAAAAAATACGGAGCAACTATGAAATGCCTATGTATGTTTTAGTGAAGAAGATTTGACAGCTTATCGTGAAATTGAGAAAAAGGTAAGGTGTATGGTGATAAATGCGTACACAGG
>CAYPYB010000009.1:0-42775 GCA_964415115.1 uncultured Candidatus Pelagibacter sp.
TTTTCTCAAAAGTTTACAACAAATGCTACTTACGCAGCAGGTCTAATTTAAAAAACATCCGGCAATACTTTCTTTTTAATCCACGTACTTCCATCTGCATCATTAAAAATGTAATTATGACTTTTTCAAAATAATCTGCATAATCTCTAATTTTGACCATCCAAACACAACAGATATATACTATTCGTTTTCATCTCATATCTCTCTTTTATATTCTAAAATATCACCAGGTTGGCAATTTAAATTTTTACATATATTTTCTAAAGTAGAAAAGCGAATAGCCTTCGCTTTTCCTGTTTTTAAAATAGATAAATTTTGAATCGTAATACCTACATTTTCAGCCAAATCTTGTAATTTCATTTTACGCTTAGCAAGCATCACATCCAGATTAATAATTATTGCCATATGTATCCCCCTTATACAATTAATTCATTTTCTGCACTCATCTTGTATGCTTCTAACATAACCCATGATATGACGATCACGATCATTCCATAAAATAGCGCTGTTAGATTAGGAGTTCCAAACGAAATACTTATATAACGATGCCCAGGAGGATTGGTAAACGTAACAGCTAATATTAATAAGGTTTGACTTAATGATTTAATGATTAAAGCATCAAAAAAACATACCCATCCTATTTTTCTATAAAACAAGGCATTTTCATAATTAAAAATTTTACCTTTTTTATAATTTTGAAAAATATTCATTAAAAACCATAAGCTTACTAAAAAAGGTAATTTGCCTATCAAATCAGATATACATCCTATAAATTGCAGTAAGGGTGTCCACTGCACCTTATTTAGAATAACTAAACCCTCTGGGGTTTCAATGGTTTGATTCAAGCAGTTCCACATTCCGTAATCAATTTGAATAAATATCCATTGAATAATCGCGTATGCTTGTATAAAAATCAGTAAAAATTTTAAAAGTAAAACTAAGTGCGAACTTGTCTTTTGAATATGGTGCATTATGTCTTCTATAAATGACGTTAACAATTTCATGCTATCGGAATGAAATTTGAATATCAACATATTTTTATTGTTAATCACTAAAAATTGATCGCTAATTAAATATCAAAAAAAATCTAGCTTAGATATGCGCTGAAAAAGATAAAAAACTCAAATGACTATTTGAGAGGTTTAGGTTCTAAAATTTAAATTTTTTATAAACAAAGACCTAGTGAACTTTTTGCAACATTTCTGCTAAAATCCCTTCACGCACACCGCGATCCGCTACTTTTATTCTAATCTGCGGAAAAGCATCGCACATACCTTGTAATATAGCAGACCCAATAATAACTAGATCACTACGGCCCGTTGCAATGCAGGGGTGATTCATGCGTTCATCGTCAGGCATATTTAACAAATTATCACTAATGGCATTAATGTCTTCGGTCGTTAAAGACATACCATCAATTTTTTTTCTTTCGTATTTTTGTAATCCAAGTTGCAAAGCAGCAAAAGTCGTAACGGTTCCAGAAGATCCTACAGTTTGTAAACTGTTCATTTCAATACATTGCATAATATTATTTTTAGTAACAAAATTCATCAGCGAATTTTTAATGAGATCGCGTACACTTTTGTGAATTTCTGGAGAAGACGCAAATTGTGCATATTTTTCACTTAGCGTCACAACGCCATAGGGCAATGATATGGAATCCATAACTTCAAAAGCCACAGGGTAACCTGGGCGTTGACGGCCTGTTTGGTCTATTTTTACAAACACAACTTCCGTACTGCCACCACCTATATCAAAAACAATACCGTTAGGTATAGACGAAGACATAATTCCGGCACATCCTGTCAATGCTAAACGTGCTTCTTCTTCACTTGTAACAATTTCAAGCCTGATTCCTAATTCATTAAAAACACGATCGACAAGTTCTGAACTATTCGAAGCTCTTCGACATGCCTCTGTAGCAACAGCTCGTAGATGTTTAACATTGTGAAAATCCATTTTCCTTTTGCAAATTTTTAATGCTTCTATCGTGCGCTCGATGGCGTCCAATGATAAAACATCATCTTTATATAGTCCCTCACCTAAGCGAACTATCCTTGCAAAAGAGTCTAAAATTTTCCAACCCTTTGATTGAGGACGAGATCTAAAAAAAGACTTTTTTAATGTTGCAATGTTAACAGAAGCGATAAGTAGTCGGCACGAATTTGTACCAAGATCAATAGCAGCAATAACAGGGTGGTGTGCATCGCAAAAACCATCGTCCTTATATCCGCTATAATATTTCTTGTCCTTATTCAAATTTGTCAAACTAATATTCCTCTGTTATAATTTTCAGTCTATCACACTGTTGTAAAAAAATCTCTTTGTTTTAGTTTTTTTTTTTGATAATCTATAAATATGAGTATATCTCTTAATTTTGGGGAATAGTTTAGTGGTAGAACTCGCGGCTCTGGACCGTGCAACTCTGGTTCGAATCCAGGTTCCCCAGCCAAAAATCTACATTAATATTGCTAATCCAAAATCTTAAATCTTAAATCTTAAATCTTAAAAAACAATATGAAATGGTCTGACGAAGGTGTCGTTGTTAACGTCAAAACATTCAACGAAAAAGCATATATTTTAACTCTTTTTTGCAAAGAAAATGGTAAGAAAAGGGGTCTCTTTCAAAACAGCAAAAGCCAGAATGGTGCAGCCTTAATTAGTGTGGGCGATATCGGGCAAGCATCGTGGTTTGGCCGTCTTCAAGATCAATTAGGAAAATTTTCTTTTGAACGTAAACACCAAACAAGCCTTTATTGCTTTCAGTGCAGCTTAAAAAACGCGGTTTTTAATCATCTTTTTGACATTATCAATATACTCCCCGATAGCCATACCTATTCAAAGCTTTACGATTTGTTTTGCAATATCAACTTAGAAATGCAACATTTCAATTCTACAGATCTTATCATTCAAGTTTGTCTTTTCGAATTATTGCTTTTATCAGAATTAGGTTTTGGTTTTGATTTTTCCCATTGTGCTGTTTCGGGCATTTCTGATGTCTTCTATATATCACCACAATCTGGGCAATGTGTGAGTCAAGAAATAGGACTGCCTTATCATGCTAGGTTATTCATCATACCAACATTTTGGGAAAAAATTGACTTTATGAACACACCTACAACAGATGATTTCACTTCACAACCATCCCAATTGTATCAAGAATTACAGCAGTCACTTGCTATTACAGAATTTTTTCTCGAAAAGCATATATTCGAAAAATCAAAAGAATTCAGCTTTTCAAGGCAAAAGATTGTTCAGTGGGTTAAAGATCGCTGTTAAAAATTGGAACATAATCTTTTGAAAAAAAGTGCTGAGCATATAAATCTACAATAAATAAGTTGATTTAAAATATTTCAAAGAAATAAATCCTAATAAAAAGAGTGATAGAAAAACAACCCGTTACTTTAATTTATCGTCAAATTGTAATAGAAAACTTGATTTGCGACAGGTTATTAAAGTATAATAATATTATATTAAAATAATAGAAAAAAAAATTGTGCATATTCACTGTCCGAACTGTAAAGCTTCTTTTACTGTTGAATCTGGGAAGTTACCAACTCCCAAATTCAATACCAGCTTACAAGCTTTTGGCTGGAAATTTGAATGCGGACAATGCGATACACAGTGGTGGGTTTGTTTATCTCCTTCATCAAGCAATCAGGTTAGTATACCAACGTTTGTCAAAAAAGACACTAAACCCTCTCCTTTACTGCAAGATCTTATCACCTTAGGTTCATCCAATACCTATTCTGGAATGAATGAGCTTTTAACTGTACCTACCCCAAAAAGAACATCGCAACCGATTACATTTCCATCAGAAGAAACTATACCCTATACATCTCCTCGATTGCAAAGCAGACCCAATCCTAACAACCACAAATTACGGTATGAACCTATGTATAGAAAAAAGAAAAGTTTTTTTCTTTTAAAATTCATTGGCTTTCTTGTTTTATTTTTCATACTTCTTTTAACAGCCGAATTCTTCTATCCTAAAAAAATTAACACGACTATCAAAAATTTATATTCTATACTATCACCTATGATACCAACTTTTGATTCTCAGAAAAAAAATGAAAACACATTGAATAGCGCACCTTCACAAAATCAAGCACCACTTATTGCAAAAAATGAGTTTAAAAAATCCATACAGAGAAACCAAACTGTAACCCCACTACCTAATTAATTAAAAAACCAGATATTGTATGAAATTTCTTAAACAACCCAACTTTTGGAACAAAAAATCATGGATCAGTAATTCTCTATCTCCTCTAGGAGATATATGGAATACCATTGTTCAAAATAAATACCATAAAGCTAATCCCATTAAGATATCTCGCCCAGTGATTTGTGTAGGTAATGTCGTAATGGGAGGTGCTGGAAAAACACCAACTGTCATTGCTTTAAATACTTTACTCAAATCCACTTTTAAAAACATACATCTTATCAGCCGTGGATATGGTGGGTACATCAAAGAATCCCTTCGCGTGAATGAGAGCATACACAATTACTTACAAGTGGGTGATGAGTCTTTGTTACTATCAAGAGAGACAACAACTTGGTCTGGACCGGATCGCATATCTTCTATCAAAAAAGCTATACATAGAAATGCTGACTTGCTTATCATGGATGACGGCCTACAAAGCAATGCCCTTCATAAAGATGTCAGTTTTCTTGTTCTTGATTCTATTCAAGGAATTGGAAACGGTAAGATTTTTCCAGCAGGACCTTTAAGAGAATCATTGTCAGACGTCTATGACAAAATCGATGCTATTATTAAAATTGGCGACCAAGATTGTAGCACCATACTTTCTCACTTTTCTGGTAAACCCATCTTCAATGCTTCCATCACACCGCAACGTATCCATAAAAATAAAGATGTTGTTGCCTTTTGTGGCTTAGGTTGCCCTGAGAAATTTCTAAAAACGCTTGAGCAAGAAAACTTCACTGTTCACCATTTTGAAATTTTTCCAGACCATCACCCCTACACCATATTAGACATGGTGAAATTAAAAAAGATCCATAAAAAATTTCCAGGATCAATGTTAATAACAACTGAAAAAGATTGGTTTAGAATACCACCTTCACACGTTGAAAACGTATCTATTCTTAATATTTCACTGCATTTCGAAAACGAAGACGATATTAAAAAATTCATTTTAGAACGCATCAACAATATAGATCTTCAACCCATTTCAAAGTTATAATAATCTATAATTTTTTAGAAAGAATTTTCCATGGATCAATCTGTTTTTCTTTGCATATTAGATGGTTGGGGCCACAGAGAATTCGATAAAAATAATGCTTTAACTTATACTCCTTATTGGAGACAACTTCTTGCAGAATACCCACACGCTTTTCTAAATGCATCGGAAGAATTTGTAGGATTACCTCATGGTCAAATGGGCAATTCTGAAGTTGGACATATGACGATTGGACTTGGCCGATGCCTTCAACAAAACTTGGAAAGAATCAATCATTGCATTCAAAATGATAACATTCATGAAATTACAGCGTTACAAGAATTTATAAACAAAATTAAAAACACTAATAATAGATGCCATATTATTGGATTATTTTCTAATGGTGGCGTTCATTCACATCAAGATCATTTTTTGTATTTTTCAAACTATTTATTAAAAAACAATATTGATATTTTTCTTCACCCTATTTTAGATGGTAGAGACACAAGCCAAAAAGCTGCTTTACAATCTATTTACCTCTTAGATGAACTATGTCAAAAATCCTCTCAATGTCACTATGGCACACTGGGTGGGCGTTATTTCGTTATGGACAGAGACAAGCGTTGGGATAGAACAAAAAAGGCATACGATACATTATTAAATATAGTACCGAAAACGACCCATTTCAAAACATTTGAAAGCGTTATATTGGATGCATATCACAATAATATCACGGATGAGTTTGTAGATCCGACAACCGTTCATAAATACCAAGGGGTTCGAAAAGACGATTCGTTCTTGTTCATAAACTTCCGATCTGATCGAATGATACAGTTGCTTAGCATGTTAACAGACAAAGATTTCAATGAATGCGATATTGAAAAATTGACATTTGCTAACATAGCAACCATGACCAATTACTCAGACGAAATTACTTCTCATGTTACTGTGCTCTTCGATAAAATAAGTACTTCCAACAGTTTAGGGGCAACATTAAGCAAAAATAATATTGCGCAATTCAGGATTGCTGAAACCGAAAAATATGCCCATGTAACCTATTTTTTTAATGGTGGAATAGAGCAACCTTTCGATCAAGAAAAAAGACTTCTTATCCCTTCGCCTAAAGTAGCAACGTATGACCTTATGCCAGAAATGTCTGCAGAGCTAATTACAGATGCTATTGTTGATAGAATGAGAAAGCAAGATTGTCAATTTATATTATGTAATTATGCCAACCCCGATATGGTAGGGCACACAGGAATTAAAGACAGCATCATTACTTCAGTTTTAAAAATCGATGAATGTTTAAAACGACTCGTCAAAGAATCTATTGAAAAAAATTGGGTTATGATTATCACAGCAGACCATGGAAATGTCGAAAACCTTATTGAAGAGAATGGACAACCCCACACAGCACACACAACAAACCCTGTACCCTTTGTGATTATAAACTATGATAAAGAAATAGAATTTCATTCTTTACCTAAAAGTCTTGCCGATATAGCTCCTACAATCCTGCAGATTATGGATATTTCACAACCCAATGAAATGAATGGTACAAGTATATTTCAAATCAAATGACATACTACATTAAGCGTATTTTTTTACTTATATCAACTATTGGCGTTATCTTTTTCATAAACTGCTATCTCATCAGCCAATTTCCAGGTTCACCACTTGATTATATTCAACAATCACAAAACCAAGAGGATATTCAAAATTTCGTTAATTCACCGAATCTTAGTTCTGCTTCTCATCTAGCCAACACTCTTTCATTAGAACAATCTCGTCATTTAGAAAAAAGCTATATTCATGAAAGTTGGAAATTATTTCTAAACTACCTCAAAGGTGACTTTGGTGAAAGCATCTATAAACACCAAAAAGTATCAGCTATCATTCTAGAAAAAGCTTCGTTTTCATTTATCTTTTCAATCATCTATTTTGTCTTCCTCTGTTTTTTTTCAATTCTAATCAGTTGCTTTAATTATATTTATGAAAAAAGTATGTTTAAAAATTTAATTCAATCCATATTGATTACCTTTAATAATATTCCTATTTACATATCATCTATATTTTTTATTCTATTATTAGCGGAGGGTGGAATTTTTTCAATTTTCAAAATCAATCCATCCTCCCTTCAACTGAAAACAACAGCGTTCACATTAACAGATTATCTAGCTTATTACACACTTCCCTTATGTATTCTACTTCTTTCAGGTGTCAGTAGAATTTCACTGTTGTTTACACAAAATTTAAACAATGAATCTCATAAAAGTTATGTCTTACAAGCTTATTTAAAAGGCCTAAGCCGAAAAGAAGTAGTGTTCAAACATATTCTTAATAATAAACTGATGGCGTTTACACCTTACTTAATCAAGCATTTTACGGACATTATTTTTTCATCATCTTTTATTATAGAAATCATTTTTTCTCTAGATGGGCTAGCCTCTTTAAGTTACGAAGCTGCCATAACGCGAGACTATCCACTGATAGTTGCTTGCTTATTTTTTTATAGCTCAATAGCTATAATATTAAATTTTATATCAGACATACTGATTATGAAAAATGATACACGAATAAAAATGTAGAAAATTTAAATTAAAATCTATTTACTCTTGGAGTAAATCCAAAAGATTGATACGCTAACATATATAGATTTTAAAAATTAAAGCTTAACCGCCCTATGAAATTACGATTAAACACAAAAGAACACCAAAAAAACGACCATATTCCCACTCTAATTGCCGTTTTACTGATACTGATTTCAGCAATTTTTGTTATTTTATCGCAATATTTCATCTATACGTCCCAACAAATTATTGTATTAACTTCAGTCCTTGCCCTATCCCTTATAAGCACTGTCTTTTACCAGTTTAAAAATATGCAAAGCAAAAATAATAATATTCAATATCTCGTTTCTCTTCTTGAAAAGACATTACATCTCCACGAGTATTGCGTCTTTAATAGTAGAGGTGAGAATATCATTACCACTTTAGGTCAGCAATTTGAAAATAAGGCAAAATTAATTCAGCAGTTGTATCCAAGAATCATTCAAAACGTCGATAAAAATACATTTAAAAGTCTTATAGAAGAAGAAATAAATGGTTCTTGCTTTATCGAAGTCAAAAATGAATATGATTCCTCACACAACAAAAAATGGTATATTAACACCTTAAAAACAAAGCTTAATACTCAAAGTAATGATAGTTATTTCATCCTTTCTTTCACAAACATAACATCATGTGTTACGCAATTTGAAGATGTTCAAAAAGAGAACGATGAACTTATTGAATTTATCGACAATGCCTTATTTGGCATAGTTTACGCTCACAAAAACAATCACAAAATACTTGGTCTTAACTCGACATTTGCGTCTTTCTTGAACAAAGAAAAAGATGATTTTTTAAATCTACCTTTCAAAAACTTTATTAAAAATTTTGACGAACGAAATTTTCATAGCATACAATTATGTGAAACTATTTCAAATAAACATCCAAGCAAGGAATGTTACGTCTTTAATCAGCGAGATGAAAGTTCATCTATTTACAAAATTATGGTGATAGATACTTCCCTTTTCGCAAATATTCACGGTAAAAATTCAAACTCACTACATACTGAAACTTTCTATCTTCATTCACCAATACCGTCACTCGTTATCAGTTCAAAATATGACATTATAAATGTTAACCAAGCTTTTGAAAAACTAATATCTGAATCATCATATTCAACTAAAATTGATAAAAATGCTAAATTCTTAAGTCTTTTAAAAACAGATAAAATCGAAGATATCACCAGCAAACTATCTTCATTATTTGAAAAAAAAGGTACCCATGCAGCCTTTGATATTTTCTTCACCGATTTACCTTCTTACACAACAGCTTATGCAAAAGCTGTGAATGTGGTTAACGATTCAACTAAAGAAATTAATATTATTCTTCAATTTATAGACACATCAGCACAAAAACTGCTAGAACAACAATTTATACAATCACAAAAAATGCAAGCTGTGGGTCAGTTAGCAGGTGGTATTGCTCATGACTTTAATAATTTATTGACTGCTATGATTGGTTTTTGTGATCTTCTACTTGAACGCTATATGCCTAATGATCCATCCTATATGGACATTATCCAAATTAAGCAAAATGCTAATCGTGCAGCTAATTTGGTTCGTCAACTTCTGGCTTTTTCTCGTCAACAAAATTTACAACCTAAGATTATTAATATTACCGATGTCCTTGCTGAACTTTCAGCGCTATTGCGTAGGTTAATTGGTGCACACATTAACATGCACCTGAATCACGGGCGCGATATTTGGCCTATATGGGCTGATATCAGCCAATTAGAACAAGTTGTTATTAATATGGTGGTTAATGCAAGAGATGCTATGGAAGATGTCGTTAGTGGTTCGCTTTCAATCATTACGTCCAACTTTAAAAACATGACACCTATGAATTTAAGACACGATATCATGCCGGTAGGTGAATATGTTTTAATCGAAGTTATTGATAATGGACATGGAATTGATCCTATCAATATAGAGCATATTTTTGAACCCTTCTTTTCAACAAAAGAAGTTGGTGCTGGAACTGGGCTTGGATTATCTACAGTTTTTGGAATTGTAAAACAAACCGAAGGGTATATAACTGTAGATAGTACTGTCAACAAAGGTACACATTTTAAAATTTATATTCCAAGGTATCATGGTGAGGAACAAAAAATTGTTGTTGCACCTGAAACCACTAGCAGAGATTTAACAGGATCAGAAACTATTCTTCTAGTGGAAGACGAAGATGCCGTTAGACTATTTAGTTCACGCGCACTTCGCGATAAAGGTTATACCGTAATTGAAGCTGAAAGCGGAGATGTGGCATTGGATATAGTTGAGAATGGTGGAAAATTTGACCTTCTTATCACCGATGTTGTCATGCCTAAAATGGATGGTCCTACTCTGTGCAATAAAATTTTAGAAATATACCCTAATTTAAAGACAATATTCATTTCAGGATATGCAGAAGATACCTTTAGAAAAAATTTAGGCAATAACTCTAATATTCATTTCCTTCAAAAACCATTTACACTGAAAGATCTTGCGGAAAAAATTAAAGAAGTGTTATAAAAAATGAAGATGTAGATTTTATTACATGAAAATTTATTCAGGCTATAATAGTATCAAAACTCGTTAATTTGGATTTATAAGCCAGGAGTAAAACAATTAACGAGTAGTTATTTAAATTAAAAAATTTTCATTCCTTTTAAAAATTCCTTAACCTCTAATACTTTTCCGCCCATCTTTTGTATGTGCAAAAGCTCTAAAACTGTTTCGTTTCCGCATTTGACATACCAACTATCAGGCTGAGGTTGAAAAAAATTACCCACTTTTAAATCTTGTGATGCGCAGTCATTCACAGCTTTTGCTAAATGAACTTTTATAATTTCTTGGTTAGCAAGAGTGAAATATGAACCTGGCCATAAATAAAAAGCTCTAATTTGATTTACAATATCAACAGCATGCATTTCCCAATTAATGAGGCCTTCTTCCTTTTTTAGCTTATGCGCATAGGTGACACCCTCTTCTGATTGCGGACTTAATTCAAGTGTACCAGACAATATATCGCTGAGCTTTTCGTATAATAATTCTGATCCAACTGATGCAAGTTTATCATGAATACTTTGTGTCAAATCCGTTGTTAAAATAGGTATTTTTGATAAGGCATATACATCACCTGTATCTAGTCCTACATCCATATCCATTAAACAAACGCCTGTTTCTATATCGCCTGCCTGAATTGAACGTTGAATGGGAGCAGCCCCTCTCCAGCGTGGTAAAAGTGATGCATGAATATTTAGACAGCCCCTTTTAGGAATACATAGGACTTCTTTTGGAAGCAACATTCCATACGCAACAACCACTATTAATTCTGGATTTAGGTCTTTAATCTTGTTTTGTAAAGATTCATCTTTTAACGTTGAAGGCGTTAAAACCTGAACATTATGTTCTTCTGCCAATACATGAACAGGCGTTTTTTGCATGTGCTGTCCTCTGTTCTTTGGCTTTGGTGGCTGTGTAAAAACAGCAACCACTTCTACTTGAGGATGATGGAATAAAGACTGCAAAGTGGATACTGCAAAATCAGGAGTACCCATAAATATAATACGTGATTTTTTCATATGCTAAAAAAGTTTCTAACTATGTATGACACGTTTGAATGCATCCAAAACGGATTCATGCATCATTTCCGATAAAGTTGGATGAGGATAAATAGTGTTCATAAAATCCTCTTCGGTTGCTTCTAATGATTTACCCAATACGAAACCATGAATCATTTCTGTTACTTCTGCACCTACCATGTGGGCACCTAGCAGTTCACCTGTTTTTTCATCAAATATTGTTTTAACCATTCCTGATGGTTCACCTAAAGCAATAGCTTTTCCATTGGCTTGGAAAGGGAATTTACCGACTTTAATTTTTAATCCCAATTCAAGAGCTTTTTTTTCAGTCAAACCAACACTTGCTATTTGCGGATGGCTATAAGTACAGCCGGGTATGTTGGAACGTTTTAAAGGATGAGCTTTTAAACCAGCAATAGCTTCTACACAAATAATACCTTCATGAGATGCTTTATGTGCAAGCCAAGGTGCGCCAGCTACATCGCCTATAGCATAAATACCTTTTTCATGAGTCTGACAATAATCATCAACCACAATTTGTGATTTTTCTACTTTGACTTTTGTCTTTTCAAGTCCTATATTTTCCGTATTTCCAACAACACCAATAGCTACAATGACAGCATCAAAAGATTCTTTTTCAATTTTTAAATCCATTTCAATGTCCGCATTTACAAGTTTATCAGTCGGGTCAATTTTTTTAACCTGAGCATTAACCTTGAATTTCACACCAGACTTTTCAAGTTGCTTTTGGGCGAAAGATGAAATTTCATGATCTTCTTGTGGCAATATGTTGGGCAACATTTCAACAACAGTAACATCAGCACCCAAAGTACTATAAAAAGATGCAAACTCTATACCAATAGCACCAGATCCGATAATCAGTAATTTTTTAGGCATAAATTGAGGAGTCATGGCTTCTTTGGCATACCAGATTCGTGGATGATCTTCTTTTTGGTCAAACCAACGTCTTGCTTTTGCGCCTGTGGCTATAATGATATGATCTGCTGATTTGGTTTCTTTCTTGCCATCTTTCAATGTTATTTCTACGGTGCCAGGTTTTGAAATGAAAGCAGACCCTTCGATAACGGTAACTTTATTCTTTTTCATCAGGCCTTTGATTCCACCCGATAATTGTCCAGAAACACTTCTTGAACGTTTTACCATAGCATCCAGATCGAAGGATACATCATTAACTTTAACGCCAAAGCTTTCAGCATTTTTAGCTAAATGATAAACTTCAGCACTTCGAAGCAAAGCTTTTGTTGGAATGCATCCCCAATTAAGGCAGACACCCCCAAGATGTTCTTTTTCAATAATAGTAACATTCATACCTAATTGAGCTGCACGAATAGCTGCAACATAGCCCCCAGGTCCTGCACCAATAATTATCACATTTTTACTCATCTTTTATATATTCCTTATTTTAATCCAGCATTAGTCTTGAAATGATTATAGCAAACTCATTTAAAAAACTCATAAAAATCGTAAAATGAATGAAAAAACTGTCTATAAAAAACTGTATTTTTGTCTGAAAGGATCCTATCATAAGTTTAGAGGTATATTTTTAACAGAAAAAGCAAGCATGCAAAAAGATATAGAAAACGTAGATAATTCCAATATTGATCCCTTTCTCGAAGAAGATGTTGAAATAATTACATCTAAAAATGCCCCCAAAGCCATAAAGAAAGTCCTTCGTCCAGAAGATATTTCTTTTTCCATTTTTATTTATAAAAAACTAGAAAAAGTTTGGGCTAAAATTTTGCTTTGGAAAAAGAAATGGGTAAAATCGGGAATCAATAAATGCATACGTAAATATTCACTTCTCTTTGCTTGCAATATTTTGCTTTTGCTTCTTATCATGCCTTCTTTTCAAAATTACTTCATACCTTCTGTATCGGATATCCCCGAACTGCAAAGAACTATTTCTTCATTGAAAAATCAATTAGAAAAACAAGAAAGTTCTATTAACCTGCTCGATAGAGAGAATCATACTTTTAAAAATACTCTTGCTCAAAAACATGAATCAATTGAAAGAGAAATTAAAAATTTGCAAACTAAACTTTTATCGCCACAATCACCCAGCATAAAAGCGGATACTATTCAAGCAAGTTCATCAGAAAATATCCCTTTCATTGGTACCTTTTTAAAACCAGAAATGACAGAAAATGATTTCGATACGGTTTGGAATACACTTTTACAAAAAATGTCTAAAGGTGAAAACATTCAAACAGAAGCGACCATTTTAACTCATATTTTGCCTAAAAATTATTCTAAATTAAAAGCTCAGTTTGATAATCTAGCTACATTTACACAAAATGAGACAACCAGTATAGAAGGTCTTTCTAAAGAGCTCGTCTTTTTCAAAGGCAGATTGTTGAATGAATTAGACGAATCTGATTCTTGGGCCACCAGAATCTGGAATACTTTAAAAGCAATGGTAACCATAGACACAGCTCATAAAATTCTAATCAAAGATCCAAAACAAAAAGAGCTGATTATAACGTATATAGACCAAGCACAAACCAATCTTCAAAATGGTAAAATAGTTGAAGCTATTATTGATATTGAATCGATCAACTCTTCAGAAATCAAAGATTTCAAAAAAAATTGGATTCTATCTGCTAAACGTGTAATCAAAATTTCAAAAATAATATCTGAAATTCAATCTGTGATAGCTGCAGAAAAAAATATTAAAAGATAAACAATGAAGCAATTACGCGATATTAAAGTTTTTATTTATCTTTCTTTTATTGCGCTAATTGCGTTTTTAATATCTCTATATCCCGGGACCGTAACAATTGAATGGTTTAAAACCAAATTTACAGTCCCCGTTGCGGCATATTTGGCTTTAACTTTCTTATTTTGCGGGGTTTTGCTTACTTTTCATCATTTGTTACTATGGATTAGATATCTACCTCTTAAATCTAAAGCTTTTTTTGAAAAAAGAAGAGAAAGACATTTTGAAGAATTGTTACTTGATGGCCTTACATCATTAGCAAGTCAAGAATATGAGGAAGCCAATGAAATATCCTTATATTTAAAAAATAAAAAGCCTCAATCACCCATAGTTTCTATCATTGAAGCACAAGTGTCCTATTTAAATAAAAAATCACAAGATGCAGAAACATCTTTTGCCAAAATGTCTCTTGTTCCAGAAACACGGTTTCTTGGTTTAAGAGGACTCTCCCTTTTAGCACTTGAAAAGAACGAGCATAATCGTGCCGAACATATTTTAAATGACATGCTTAAAATCAGGCCTCAATCACCATGGGTACAAAATTTGCTTGAAAAGTATTATCTCAATCAAACCTTAATTTCAAGCAATCTTATAGATTATAAAAAACTTCCTTTATGTTCTGTAAAATCCCACCACGACGCTATTCAATTTAAAGGGCTATTACTGTGGAGTCATTTAGACAATCATCCTGACTTTTATAAAAATGACAGAGAGTACTACTACCATTTAAAAGAAGTTTATAAGCTAATCCCTAATAATATTAGCATTGCTGTTAAATTAGCAAAATACCAGTATGAAAAAATTGGATACTATCAAGCTGTTAAAACTTTAAAAAGCACTTTTAAAATTAACCCCCACAGGGAAATTGGATGGTGTTATCTGAGTCATTTACCCAAAGATAAAAAAAAATATCGTTTCAAACTATTGCAACGTTTTGTTACAGCAAATCCCTTTCATCAAGAAAGCGCGTGGCTACTTGCAAAAACGGCATTCGATCATCAACTTTGGAATGAAGCAAGATATCATATTTCACCATTGTTAGAAGATCATCTTACCAAAGAAGTCTGTCAATTAATGCTTGATATTGAAATACAACAGTTTCCTTACGAACCGGAAAAACACAAACTCTGGAGAGATTCTTTAGATTCATGCCTACCTCAGTGGCATTGGATATGTATGCATTGCAAATCAACGTATGAACACGCACATCCTGTGTGCACATCCTGTGGTGAATTTGGTAAAATGGTATGGGATAAAGTTTCTCAATCCTCTCCATTGATTAACGATCATAAATTAGTTTTTGCAGAACAACATTTATTATAAAAAAGGCGCCTCACAAGAAGCGCCCTTCATCATTAAAACTGCAACAAACTTAATGTTTATCGTGATGGTGGTGTTGACAATTTTCACTATGTTGGTGGGACAAAGCAGCTTCTAAAGGTAGATGTAATGTTACATCACCAGCTTGTTTAAATTTAAGTCTTAAAGGAATCATTTTTGCTTCATAGACTTCTGGTTTTAAGTTCATAAACATAATATGCATCCCACCTTTTTTTAACGCAACAGGGTGTTCTTTAGCATTTAACCAACACGTTAGAAAAGAACAATTAGAATGTGTTCCTGGAATTTTAATTTCATCTACTTTAACCATCTTCATAGCATTCGTTTCTTTATCGTGCAGATGATCATGCAATTCAACAATTTCACTTATAGGGGACGATGCACTTATTAAAAAATCGGCATCATTCCCCTTTTGTATAAAGGTCATGTAGGCAGAACCATTTTGTGCACCTTTTAAAACACGTGCTGAATAATTTTCAATTTTAATAGTGTTATGAATAACTTCTTTTTCTTTATATTCTTCTGGATCTGCTTTCACGTCTTCATCTGAAGATTTTTCGTGTGAAAATGAAATTTTTTCAAAACCCGATTCTATTTTAGCCTTCACATCTTTAGAAAGATCTTCTTTTTTAAATTCTGCCGTTTTGCTTTGTCCATTTTCTTTGATTGAATGACTATAACTGAAAACTGGGCTAAAAGCTGTTAAAAATAATACTAATTTCCATAATTTTAGTTTTTTGTTTGCACTCATATGACACATCCCTTTTTGATACTATAATAAATGTAGATTGCTTTCTTGCCTAAAGATAGCATTTTATTCTAATTTAAAATAAATTGCTTGTAATTTAAAGATCGAAAATGCTCCCCATACCTCACGCGCAACAAAAACTAAAATCACTTAAAATGAACAATGAAAACTATCAAATCATTGCTCTTGAAAACTTAGATGAACTTGGTGATTGGAGAAAACTTCCTTTTTCATTAAAAATTCTTTTAGAAAATGTTTATCGAATGCTGCACCACATTGATAACGATTCTAAAAAAATACTTCAGTCTATTATTCGTTCTCAGACACAAAAAAATAACCCTGAAATTAGCTTTTTTCCATCTCGTGTTTTAATGCAAGACTTTACAGGAGTTCCCGTTATTGTTGACCTTGCGGCTATGCGTGATGCTTTAAAAAAAAATGGAATCGATCCCAAAAATGTAAATCCTAAAATTCCTGTTGATTTGATCGTCGACCATTCTGTCATGGTTGATCATTATGGATCTACTGATGCTTTAGATCAAAATATTAAACTCGAATACAAACGAAACACAGAACGTTACAGACTATTTAAATGGGCTCAACAAAGTTTTTCAAATTTACGTGTTGTTCCTCCAGGTATGGGGATATGTCACCAAGTAAACGTTGAATATTTAGCACAAGTCACAATAAAAGATGATGATAATCATCACAAAAATATACTCTTCCCCGACACTGTCGTTGGAACAGATAGTCATACAACAATGGTAAATGCTTTAGGTGTTTTAGGATGGGGTGTTGGAGGAATAGAAGCTGAAGCAGCGATGTTAGGACAACCTTTGTCTATGCTTGTTCCAAACGTTGTAGGAGTTCATTTAACAAACAGTTTACCTGCGGGTGCAACAGCTACAGATTTGGTATTAACAATTACACAAATTTTGAGAAAATATAATGTTGTTGGAAAATTTGTAGAATTCTATGGAGAAGGAATTTCATCACTATCTTTAGCTGATAGAGCAACTATTTCAAATATGGCTCCAGAATATGGTGCTACATGTGGGATTTTTGGCATAGATAATGAAACACTGAAATATCTAAAACTCACAGGAAGAGATCAAAAACAAATTGACCTCATAGAATCGTATGCAAAAGCTCAAGAAATGTGGTCTGACGCTTCCCAAAATATTGAATATGCTGAAAATTTAGAATTAGACTTATCTACGATCCAAGCATGCTTAGCAGGACCAAAACGCCCCCAAGATAAAATTTTGTTAAGTAATTTAAAAAATACAGCTATATCACTTGCAAAACATACAACAACTGATATAGACCAAAAAGATAGACCTTTGGCACATCATGACGTGGTTATCGCTGCCATTACAAGCTGCACCAACACATCGAACCCTTCAGTCTTAATTGCAGCAGGCTTACTGGCCCAAAAAGCGGTTCAAAGAGGATTAAAAACTAAAGAATGGGTGAAAACTTCATTTGCACCAGGTTCTCAAGTTGCTGAAGGCTATTTAAGAGATGCAAATCTTATGCCTTTTTTAGAAAGCCTTGGCTTTCACATCGTTGGCTATGGTTGTACGACCTGTATTGGTAATTCTGGGCCCCTAAAACCTGAAATCAGCCAACAGATTGAAAATAATAATCTTTGTGTTTCTGCTGTATTATCGGGAAATAGAAATTTTGAGGGAAGGATCAATCCTCATGTCAAAGCTAACTATTTAGCATCACCCCCACTTGTTGTGGCATTTGCACTTGCTGGAACAATAGCTATTGACCTCAATCACGAACCTTTAGGCTATGATAGTGATAATCAACCTATCTATTTAAAAGACATTTGGCCCACCCCTGACGAAATTCAAAACACTATTGAAAAGTGTGTATCCACCGAACTTTATCAATCGCGATATGGTAAAATATTTGATGGAAACGAGCATTGGCAAAAAATACAAGCGCCTGAATCCGATATTTATGAATGGAATCGTCAAAGCACTTATATTCAAAATCCACCCTACTTTAATTCATCATCTGATAGCCAAATGATATCTTTACCTAAAGGCGAAATTAGAAATGCTCGTATTTTAGCACTTTTTGGGGATAGTATTACCACAGACCATATTTCACCTGCCGGAAACATCAAAAAATCCACACCTGCTGGACAATATTTATCGACTTTAAAGGTTCATGAAAATGATTTCAATTCCTATGGTGCACGTCGTGGTAATCATCATATTATGATTCGTGGAACTCTTGCTAACATGAGATTACAAAATGAAATGGTTCCAGAAATATCGGGTGGATTCACCCGTATTTCAGAAAATTCAGAGAACCAAATGCAGCAGAGGACAACCACAATATTCGATGCTACAGAACACTATAAACAACATCATACACCTCTTGTGATTTTTGCAGGAAAAGAATATGGCACTGGTTCATCGAGAGATTGGGCAGCTAAGGGGGTTCGTCTGCTCGGTGTATCTGCTGTCATCGCAGAAAGTTTTGAAAGAATTCACAGGTCTAATCTTGTAGGCATGGGGGTACTACCCTTAGTGTTTATGAACAATGAATCCAGAAAGACTTTGCAATTAGATGGAACAGAAATTATTCACATTCTAGGTTTGAAAGACAATTTTGAAAACTTAAAATCCAAAATGATTTTAAAACTGCATGTGCAAAAAGGAGAACTCAATGTTTCTATTCACGATGTTTTGTGTCGCATAGATACCCTTGATGAAGTTAACTATATCAAAGCTGGCGGAATATTACCCTATGTTCTTAACACTCTTTAATTCATAGACTAGAATTTAGAACAGATTCTAATAGAATGTTTTATACTCAAAAAGTATTTTTTTGAATATTGGTAGGTATGTATACAAAATATCAACCAATAAAACTCTATCTCTTTGAGATGATGCAGATTTTGAAGGATATTCTTGTCTATCGTAATTCCCAAAAGTACCATAACCTTTCCTTCCTTGATCACCGGGGGAATTTAAAGTTCTAAATACGTCACAAAGTTCGCCGTAACGACCACATCCTTGAGGGCTTTCAAAAGATGATGAAAAGACCTGAGAAATAAGAAAGGCACATAATATAAGTAAATAAACGCTTTTTTTCAACATAAATACAAAAAACTTTATATGATTTTAAATAATGTACATAAAATAAATTAACAATAAATTAACAATATTTAAAAAATATATGTCTCACCAATTTTCTTCTTGGTAAGAGACAATAGTATTCCCATAGTCAAAGCAGTGGAAATCATCGAGGATCCACCATAACTGATAAAGGGAAGTGTCATTCCTTTTGTTGGAATCATACGTAGCGTAGACGCTATGTTAACGAAGGCTTGTATGCACAATTGCATAATTAAGCCGCTTGTTGCCATAATGACAAAAATACTATTTTCCTGTATAGATTTAATCAAGGATCTTCCCATGATAATGCAAAACATGGCAACGATAATAAAACATAATACAAACCCAAATTCTTCCCCCACTACGGAAAAGACAAAGTCAGCGTGTGCATCAGGCACATAGCGTTTAATAACACCTTCACCCGGACCTCTTCCCCAAATACCTCCGGAAGAAAAAGCACTTAAAGATTTTTTAATTTGGTATAGATCACTATTAACGTCCATCGATGCTGAACCTAAAAATTGGTTAATACGTGTTTGAAAGTGAGGAAACACAAAGTAAGATAGCACACCACCAAGAAGGATGAGGACACCAAAAATACAAATAATGACGAGTGGTAGGCCCGCTGTAAAGATTTGAACACCCCACGTCATAATCATGACAAAGGTCATTCCCATATCGGGTTGTAATAGTAAGAATACTACTGTTATCACTAATCCGACTAGAGATAAAATAATACCTGGGAAAGTGACATCCTTAATCTGTTCTGAAATCATCCATGCCGAAAAAACAGCAAAGACAGGTTTAATGATTTCTGAAATCTGCATCGAAAAGCCAAAGATGTTGATCCATCTTTTAGCACCTTTTATTTCATACCCAATAAGAGGTGTTAGAAATAAAAAAACTATTCCTATGCCAAAGATAAGTGTTGCCAAACGTCTTACTTGTAAAGAATTTGAAAACGAAACACATATCATAAAAGCTAGTGCTATTGGAGTTAATGCAATGTGTCTTTTTACAAAATAAAAGGGTTCAAGATTTAGCCGTGTTGCAACAGATGGTGTCGATGAAAAACTTAATAAAATTCCAATAACGACTAGGACCAATATGGATGAAAGAATCCATCGATCAATAGTCCACCACCATCGTGCAAAAACACCGGCATTCTTTCTTGAAAAAATCGCAGACATATAAAATTAGTCTCTCTCGTTTTTTATAACACGTAATTCACGTGCTTTCGTCAAAATAAGCATTTCTAGCTCATGGGCTGCTTTTGTATCTGTGTGAGACACATCAACCCATCGTCCGTGATTCAAATTCTGTTTGTATACCGAAACTTTCAACGCCTTCACTTCTAAATAAGGACCATTAATTTGCACTTTCACTTTTGTCCGGTCTTGTGCATTCTCTGGCTGATACCAATCTGTTACAATGACTCCACCAACTTTGTCTATAGAAATAAGAGGTATAAAATCCAGAACAGCAAGAGACGCATTCCAGAGGTGAGAGTTTGTATTAGAAGAAATTTGACCAGAAACTTCTTCATTTTTCTTCTGTGGGCCTCCAAATACCAAAAATCCATCGCCCATTAGTTTTCCATTTTGATTATCTCTTCGCTCCATGCGATCGGGGAAAGGCTGTGCGGGTTTATTGAGATTTGAGCATGAAGTTAATAAAACAGAAAATAAAAAATAAACATATTTATATAACAAAACTATATACCATTCTTTTTTGATCATTTTCTAATTATAAATATTTTTTTAGAAAAATTCAATTAATGAATAATAAGTTTTATCTTTAATGTGGCAAAGCAGGGTAATATTTGTTTAGTCATTTTGTTGAGAAATCCATATTTCACCATTTTTTTGACGGCTATCTGCTTCTCTCTTTTTAAGATAAGATGGTGTATTGCTTTTAATAGGCTTGGCTGCTTGCTCTCTTAGCTCAGCTTTTTGAATACTGTAACGTATTTGTGCAAGATCTGATTCTTCTAAATTTTCAAAATCTTCTAGATTAGTCCGTAATGGATCATGCGGCTTGTCATGTTTTAGAGAAGGTGAGCAACCAGAGATAAGTGCAATTAATAGAAAATATTTATTTTTTGGTGAACAGATTGTCATGACCTTTTTCGTGACTGTACTTAAACAAGATCCTTCATAAGATCAAAAGAGTGAGTATTAATCAAAGCAAGATTAATCTTGCAATTATAAAGAAAAAATTAGCCTGTCTTTTGGGTAGAATCTAAAATTTATATTCCAATGAAAGATATCGCTACAAAGACAGGGAAGTATGGTAATTTAATCTTTTTTAAACTTACAAGTTTTAGTGATATTTGATCTGCAACCGCATCTCATTTTTTCAAAAATATGCTATAAGATAAAATCTTTCGGCAAATCTGAGTCAAGCATAGTGCAGATTTTCCTTGCTGTACGCATATCTAATGCTCCAGATTTAAGAGAAATCACGATAGAGTGAATGGCCTGCTCTTTCAGTGTTTTATTTAAGTGTTTTTTAATCAATAAATAGGTATCTGCCCTATCTGTAATATCTATGTTTTTATTAACTACTTCTAAAAACAAAATCTCTGCAGCGTCAACAGCTTGCTTTCCAGAAAAAAAAGATTCTACCGCTGAATAAGCAATCATTTTGTTTTTTGGTGAGGAACCTACATCATTTAATTTTTTCAAAATAGTTTCGGTAATACCTTTTATTTGTGCTGATGATAAATATTCTAGAGACAGTTTTAAAGTGCGCACTGTTTTTTCTAAGTTCAGTGTTGGTGATTGAATATCTTGCATAAGCGATAGACACGCAACAGAATGCATATCTGATGGTAAATATATTTTAATCATATCATATATTTCTATGCGGTCTTCAGCTGAGACAGTTGATTTAGATAGATCCGACATAAAACTATTAATAACTATACTTAAAGTATTTTCGTCTAAATATTCTCTGACCAAATGAAAGAGCATAATACGTTGAATAGGTATGAGATCTCGAGATGTAAAATCTTTTATAAAACACTGAGAAACTTCTCTCAAACGATCTGGACTTAAGTATCCCTTTACAATTGCAAAAGCTTCTTTCCGATCATAAGGTGTGGATTCAGGTGCACTGATATCTTGAAGAAAACCCTCAATAGATCTATCCAATTCATCTGTTGCAGCAATATTACGAACCATCGCAAACATTTCCCTTCTTTCAAAAGGAGAGGTTCCTGTTTTTCTAATTTTTTGCAAAAAAACAGCTACAAATTTTGAAACAATGTCTCGATTAAGTCCTGCCCTCATATAGCTAAAAATTTCCCTGTGTTCATGAAGATTTGTATCATCATCATCCATTTTCAAAACTAACGACTCAGCGACTTGGTACTGTTTATCAAGAGACAAGTACTCTGCTACCATCCTATAAATTTCTGCTGTTTTTATGACATCTACGGTAGGATTTAAAAGATCTATCATAAATCTATCGGCAGCTTTTGATAAAACCTGATAACTCAATATTTTAGATACCAATTTAAAAATAGAGATACGATATTCTCTAGGTAAATGGGGATTTATAATATCAAGGATAAAGCCCTCTGCAGCTTTTGCGACATACATGGTATCCATATGTTCTCGTAGCATATCATACAGTTTTTTTCGTGTGACAGGGCTAATGTCTGAAGATCGCAGTGTTACAATAAATATACCTAAAAGCTTAGAACATGCATCATGGCTCAACGTAGGCTTCATCTCAATAAATTTTTGTGCTTTTTGTAAAATTTCAGGTATATCTGTCATAAGGATTGAACTTTATACGTATAGCAAATTTATTGATTTCATGTATATTTTTTATACATCCTATCCTTTAAAATAAGATTAATTTATAAAATATATTTTGCAACACTTCATCAACTGACTTTTTTATTTTTGAATTTTAAATAAGGTTTCAAAAACTTTGCTGTATGACTAGATTGAACCAAAGCAATTTCTTCAGGCGTTCCTTGTGCTATGATTTCACCACCTCCATCTCCACCCTCTGGACCTAAGTCAATAATCCAATCCGCTGTTTTAATAACCTCCAGATTATGCTCAATAACAATAACTGTATTACCCTGTTCAACTAATCGGTGGAGCACTTCTAATAGCTTTCTAATATCTTCAAAGTGTAATCCCGTTGTGGGTTCGTCTAAAATATAAATAGTACGCCCCGTTGACCTTTTGGATAACTCTTTTGAAAGTTTAACGCGCTGTGCTTCTCCGCCTGACAGAGTTGTTGCAGACTGCCCTAATTTAACATAACCCAAACCAACTTCTTGCAAAGCAACACATTTGGTTAAAACAGCATTGTGTGATGAAAAAAAATTAACAGCTTCGTCTACAGATAAATCCAAAACATCCGCTATGGTTTTGCCTTTATATTGAATATCTAGGGTTTCTCTGTTGTATCGTTTCCCTTGGCATTGATCACATGTCACGTACACATCGGGAAGAAAATGCATTTCAATTTTCAACACACCGTCACCTTGACAAGATTCACAACGTCCACCTTTTACGTTAAATGAAAAACGACCCGGTTGATATCCTCTCATTTTTGCTTCAGGAAGTGCAGCGAACCATTCACGAATAGCTGTAAAAAAGCCAACATAAGTTGCAGGGTTTGATCTTGGTGTGCGTCCAATAGGTGATTGATCAATATCAATGACCTTATCGATCAATTCAAGACCTGTAATTTCTGTACAAATTCCAGCGCTATTTTTAGATTTGTTCACATGATTTAATAAACCTTTGAGTAAAGTTTCCATCACCAAAGTAGATTTGCCACCACCTGAAACACCTGTCACACAGGTAAACGTACTTAAAGGAAAGTCGACATTAATGTTTTTTAAATTATTAGAACTCGCACCTTTTACCGATAATACTTTGTCTGTTTGAAAAGGTCTTCTTTCACTAGGAACGGCAATTCCACGTTTTCCATTGAGATATTGCGCTGTCAAACTTGAAGGATTATTCAATATTTCTTGCACAGTGCCTTCTGCAACGATAAAACCACCGTTAACGCCTGCACCTGGCCCCATATCGATTAGATAATCTGCTTCACGAATTGTGTCCTCATCGTGTTCAACAACAATAACAGAGTTACCCATATTTCTTAAATTTTTCAGTGTTTCGATTAATTTATCATTATCTCTTTGGTGCAACCCGATGGACGGTTCATCCAAGACATACATCACACCCGTTAAACCTGAACCAATTTGTGAGGCTAGACGTATACGTTGACTTTCTCCACCCGACAAAGTTCCAGATGTACGCGAAAGATTTAAATACGATAAACCGACATTCACAAGAAAAGTAAGACGGTCCGATATTTCTTTTAGAATTTTTTCTGCAATAGCAGTTTTTTGAGGTGTAAATTCTAAAGACTTGAACCATTCCAAAGCTTCTAAAATGGAAAATTGATTAATCTGTGCAATATTTTGATCTTTTATTTTAACGCATAAAGACTCTGGCTTAAGACGTGCACCAGAACATGAAGAACATCGCTTTTCAATTTGATACTGCGCCAAATTATCACGAACCCAATCGCTTTCTGTGTCATGCCATTTTCGCTTTAAATAAGGGATAATTCCTTCGTATTTTTTGTGGGTATCATAAGATCTAAAACCATCATGATACGAAAGTGGAATAAGTTGTTTACCTGAACCATATAAAACAACTTTTTTAAAATCAGAGGATAAATATTTAAAGGGCTTGTTAAAATCTTCATGATAAAATTCACATAATGATTTGAGAAATTCGTGATAATATTCAGTTACAAATCCACCCTTTTTAGATGTTTTACTTTCCTCTGACCACGGTTGAATAACCCCTTTGCTTAAAGATAATTCACTATTGGGAATAACACGTTCTTCGTCAAAAACAACCTCGACACCAAGGCCTGAACATTCTTTACACGCGCCTTGAGGGCTGTTAAAAGAAAACATACGTGGTTCAATTTTTTCTAAAGAAAAACCCGACTCTGGACATGAATAGAGAGAAGAAAACACAACATTTTCGCCTGTATCTAAACGTTCAACAGTGACTAATCCTTCAGATAAATTTAGGGCTGTTTCAAAAGAATCCGATAAACGTATTCTAAATTCGTCTCTCTTTTCTTCTAGCTGAATTTCTGGCGTGACACAGCGATCGATAATAACTTCCAGAGAGTGTTTTTTATTTTTTTCTAACGCAGGTGCGTCGGATAGATCGTAAATAAAACCATCGATTCGAACACGTTGGAATCCCTTTTTAATAAGATCTTGTATTTCCTTTTTAAATTCACCTTTTTGTTCTCTTACAATGGGCGCCATGATGATTAATTTTATTTTTTCAGGCCATTCCATAACGCGATCAACCATCTGCATCACTGTTTGTGCTTCTATAGGTTTCCCTGTCACAGGAGAATAAGGCACCCCTACTCTTGCATATAAAAGTCTCATATAATCATAGATTTCAGTAACAGTACCTACCGTTGATCTAGGATTTTTTGATGTCGTTTTTTGTTCGATAGAAATAGCAGGACTAAGACCTTCAATAGAATCTACATCAGGTTTTTCCATCAATTCTAAAAATTGGCGTGCATACGCTGAAAGACTTTCAACATATCTTCTTTGACCTTCTGCATAAAGAGTATCAAAAGCAAGGGAAGATTTCCCTGAACCTGATAGACCTGTAATCACAACCAATTGGTCTTTGGGAATTTCCACATTAATATTTTTTAAATTGTGCTCTCTTGCACCTTTGACACAAATTTTTTTCATATTAATATACCCTTAAAAACAATGTTCTTTTAAAAAAATTAATTAGAATAATAAAAACATAAATGTTTATTAACATTTTAATTGTAGTTTTAAATACAGAACCTTCAAAAAAACATCATAACATAAAACACCATAAAATCAAGTTTATGCTATAATGTTAAAAAATATTCGGAAAAATTTATGCCTTACACACCACCAACAAATCATAAGGATATACTCAAAAGTATTATCGATGAAATGAAAAACACAGGTGTCTATTCTTCTAAGAGCATTAATCATTTATCCAATATTATTGAAAATATTTTGTCACTACAAAATGTCAAAGATCTAAACCAAATTGATATTGATGCACTTAAAAAGCATATCATCGAAGAATATACCATTATTCATGATTATTCTATCATTCAAGAAGATATCAAAAAATTTGAAAAATCTCTTCATACCAAAGAATCTCAAGATATTAAAAAAATAATCAATTTCTTAACAGATAAAAACTTTTTTTTCCTAGGCACTCTGACTGAAACCACTCTTTCAAATAATGAAAATTCAATATCATCTGAATCGGGAATTTTTAAGTTTAGTTCTAACAATAGCATTTTAAAACAAATCAATCCTTATTTAGAGATCATTGAAAATAATGCTATACAAAAAATTCCTGTCATTTCTCCCTACCATAGACATAGCCCTCTTATCATAGCAAAACTAGATACTGAGAAATTTAAAATCATATTAGTGGGATTATTTACACGTAAATTTTATAACTTACTCCCCTTACAAGATCCTTATCTCAATGAATTTATTCCACATGATAAAAGTTTAAACTTTCAGCATTTAAAATCAGAATATGAAAAAGATACAGAAGATTTATTTTATTCTTTTCCTAATGATGAATTTTTATTCAGTGAACCAAGAGATCTCTTACAAAAAACAAAAAAGATCATCATAGAGCAAAAGACTTTTACTGTCGTACATCTTAGGGCATCACTTACAGATGAATTTTATGTTGTCTTCAAAAATAGTCACTTCAAAGAAACATCCTTTCAAAAATTTTATGAGCATATTAACCGCAAATATGATCATGTTTTATGTATTCAAAAAATAAATGGAAATAAATATGATCTTATTCAGATAACATGTCAAAAACAAGATCAGTACGATAGTTTTATAAAAAAAATAAAAGAATGCACCGAGGAAGAACTGTACACCTGGGATGAGAAACTTCGAAAAATATTTAAAAAGAACGATCTGGATTTTCCGAAAGAACAAATTTTTTCAGAAAAATATAAGCTCTATTTTTCGCATCAACAAGCATTTAAACATCTAGAAAAAATGAATGCATTGTATAGCAGTGACAAAGGGATTGATCTTAATATTGAAATTCATTCTGCTGAAAATTTCAGTATTGAAATTGTTAATAAAACGCATATTTTAAATTTGTCAGAAGTTATTCCTCTTTTAGACAATTTTAAAATTCAGGTAATTAGTGAAAATAGTTTTGATGTTCACTTAAGAGATAAGGTTTATATCGTACAAAAATTTCATTGTATTTCAAAATGGATCAATCCAGAAAACATTGCTATTTTAAAAGAAACTTTACTCCTATGTTTAGAGCGTGATTATCCCCGTGACAATCTCAATGCCCTTTCTTTGACGGCATATTTAGATCATACGGCCGTTCAATCGTTGAGAGCCTATATCCATTATCTTCTCCAAATTAATGGCACGATGAATTTACTTCAGGCCTATCAAAACTGCCTTATCTATCCTAAAACGACACAATTGCTAATGGAAATATTTAACATTCGCTTTCATGAAAAGTCAGAGAGGCATAAAAAATTAATTGAAAAGAAAATTAAGCAATTTCATGATTTTAAAAAATCATGTAAATCCAAACCTTCCATTACATTTTTTGAATCACTTCTCAATATTATCTTAGGTACAGTTAGAACAAACGTTAAGTTGAATAAAAATTATTTGTCGTTTAAAATTAAAACCCAAGATCTTAACATCAAAAAATGCCAAAGTATTTTATTTGAAATTTTTGTCTTTAGTAATTTGATGGAAGGTATTCACTTACGTGCTGATAAATTTTCACGTGGTGGTCTTCGTTGGTCAGAACGTTATTCAGACTATAGGGATGAAATATATGATCTTGTCCAAGCTCAGACTATTAAAAATGCAGTTATTGTACCTTCAGGATCAAAAGGTGGTTTCATTTCCAAAAGATATGAAAAATTAAAATCTCAAGGTGCATCAAAACAAACATTATCACATGAAATGATAAGCTGTTATACAACTTTTATTTCTGGTCTGTTAGATATTACAGATAACTATACACCTCATAATGACCTACCTCAGCATCCCACCAATGTTATTTGTTATGATGAATTCGATCCTTATCTTGTTGTGGCAGCAGATAAAGGCACAGCCCAACTATCAGATACGGCCAACCAAATTGCAGCACAATATAACTTTTGGTTAGGAGATGCCTTTGCATCAGGTGGTGAAAACGGTTTTAGTCACAAACATCTAGCCATTACATCTAGAGGTGCATGGACATCTTTACTAGAACATATGGGTAACCAAAATATTTCATTCGATGATTTTCCATCCTTTATTGGTGTGGGAGATATGTCGGGCGATGTTTTTGGAAACGGAATGCTATTATCCAATCAAATTAAATTAATCGCAGCTTTTGATCATAGACATATATTTATTGATCCCCACCCAAAGGTTGAAGATAGTTTTCATGAAAGAAAAAGACTTTTCGAATTACCTCTATCTTCATGGGCAGATTATGATAAGAATGTGTTATCCAAAGGCGGAGGAATCTTTTCAAGAGATGCTTCAGCCATTATCCTAAATTCAAAAATAAAAAAAATATTCAACATTCCACAAGAACAAAAATCAATAACACCTGATGAACTGATTCAATACATCTTAAAATGTAATTGTGACTGCATATGGTTTGGAGGCATTGGAACCTACGTCAAAGCATCGTTTGAACACAATAACGATATCGCAGATAGTATGAATCATTCCCTTAGAGTTGATGCCGATCAAATTCAAGCCAAAATTATCGTTGAGGGAGCGAACCTTGCTGTTACACGTGAAGGACGTAGGGAATTTGATACATGCGGAGGAAGTATCAACACAGATGGTTTTGATAACTCTGCAGGAGTTAATTGTTCAGATCACGAAGTCAATTTCAAACTTCTGTTTAAAATATCTGAAATTGAACATTCCATAGATATCCATAAATTTGAAAAAGATATATGCGAAAAAATTGTTAATGAAAACAGTAAGCTGAATAGGTTGTGTACGGATTTTTTTAAGGACGAATTATTATCTTTTCAAAATTTAAACGATTTTGCCACCCTTTTTGAAGGGGCGCAATTTTCTAATTATTATCACAATTTACATCGTATTCCTAAAAATTTAAAAGAACTAACAAGACCAGATTTATGCGTCATCATTGCAAATGCTTATATCCATATCAAAAAGGAATTAATTCAACTTTTTAGCAAAGATGTCAACCTTGTCATCACACAATATTTCTCTATTTTAAAACAATACTTTTCAATAACGGATGATGAAAAACTCCGTTACGAAAAACATCAATTAGGCATTAATATCATTGCTTTAGAAATTACTCATAAAATGTTACAAAATTTAGGTCCCATAGAGTCTATGTATTTTGCTAGACATAAAAATATTTTTAAAGATATAGCTAAACTTGATACCTTCATGCACTATTTAACAGCACTAGAAAATATGGGAATACAAAGTTTTATAGAATTTTCTACGTCGTTAGAAATTATTTTAACGGCACACGATTATAATCAAAGAGGATCTTCTTATATAATATCAAAGACAATTTTTGACAGTATTTTACCAGACCACCACATAGAACTATCGAATCAACAAGCGCTAGAAAATGTGTTAAAAAGCTTAATTTATTTCAACTGTCAATCACTTGATCAGCGTTACATAAAATCGATATTACAAAAAGAAATTATTACTACAATAATGACAACTGAAAGCGAAATGTTAAATCAAAAAGCTCAAGAAATTTTAAAAAACATCAAGCCCAATGAATTCAATTTTAACCTCGTACGTGAATTCTGTAATTCCTAAATAATTTTTAATTGTACGTCAAGTCCAGGTCCGAAAAGGACCTGTATCGATGTGAATAAAAGACCGGTATCGGCCTACGCCTCCTTTTTTCATATCTAAGGCAATTCGCGCAATTCTTTTATGGGCTATGCCTTCAATGAAGAAATCAAGGGCTTTTCCTTTGGTGTGAAAACTTTTTTTAGCAACTCCTTTAGAACATTCTCTTAAGAATAGATTACTTTTTAAAGATCTGTACCCAGAAACAATATGAATAGGCTTTTGGACATCCATTTTCATCAAAATATTAGCCAGAAGAGAATATAACTTTGGATCTATGGGATAAATTTCTTTTGTCCTAAAATCTCTCAATAAGAAATCCAGATGATGTTTGAACTGAACATTCATTTTACCGTCTTTAGGAATATGGCATTTTTTCAACCATTCCCCGGTGTGTATATTGTACAAATTCACAATTTGTTTAGAGTGTACAACTGATTTTAATAATTTAGATTTGTCTACAACTTTGTTGGTTAAAGGATTAATCAATTGACTATTGGATTGATCGAGTAATGTGAGTGGATTTTCAAAAAGAAATTTAGGCTTTAGGACAGAAATAAAACCAATGGATTTGAGCGTATTAGCAACAAATTTTCTTCTATTAATTTTCTTTTGAATAAAATCAATGACTTTACTATTTTTTTTCAATCTATACAATTCCCATATTATAAAGTTCAACAATAATTAAAGTAAGACCAGATAAAAACATAATAACATAAAATAGATTTTTAAATGATTCTTTTTTTCCTATTTGTAATTTTAATCCTACCAATGCAGGAAAAATGGTAGATAATAGACTCAAAGAAATAGAAGCAAAACCCAATGCAGCTATGAAACCTTCTGGGTAATATATTGCAAAAATGATAGGTACAATGAATGTAAACAAGGATGCTTTTATAAAAGCTCTTTTCTTACCGGGAAGATCTTCTTGTCTCACTTTTGGAAACCATTCTCTTGAATGATTATACATTCCCAACGCAACTCCTAAAAAGGATGTTGTTATCGCTAGGAAAGTAAACAGAGTAATTAGTAAATGAAGATATGGACTTTTAGTTTGATCAATCAAGCTTAGAATCATTGCCGTTACATTAGGAGCCATTATTGCCTGTTGGTCTAGGACACCTAAAATCATAAATTGCCAAAACAGATATACAATTAAAGGTATGAGACTTCCTAAAATAATACTTTTGTAAATATCCTTTTTGTTTCCATCTAAATATTCAATAACTGTAGGAATACTACCATGAAAACCAAAAGCTGTGAAAAAAATAGGAATAGATGCAAACCATGCTCGTTGTGTTAACGATGACTGCATAACGCTTGAATTGAGTTGATCAAAATGAATAAAAGGTAGCAAACATAATGCCATAAAGACAAAGGTAACAATTTTTAAAAAAAACAATCCACGATTAATGTAGTCAAGAATTGATGTTTTCCATAAAACTATACCTGCGAATATTACAACATACAGAAAAGAAGAAAAAGAAGTTTTTATGGATAAATATTGATTTAAAATACTTCCAGAACCCGATATGTAGGCAGCTAACAAAGCCCAAAAAAGGACAGATAAAGTTCCAGCAACGATATATTTCATAGTTGGGTGAATATATTTTCCAGATAAAATAGCAATGCTATCGCCTTTGCTTTGTGAAATTTCAATCATTTGAGCTGCTGCAACAAGCATAAATAACCACATACCTATCAATAGGAATGCGCTATTGCCAAATCCCAATGTAGCAGAAGTCAAAGGCAGCGCAATCATACCTGCACCTATGGTGGTACCAGCAATTAAACACGTTGCACCAACAACTTTGTAATTCGTATTTTTCACAGACTCACCATAATAATTATGCTTATTTAACATTTGATTTCGCACCTTTGAGCGGCTTGCGTTTTGCATACTTAAGACCTTTAGAAGTAGTTTTGGTTCGATTAGAAATAGAATGGGCTTTAGTTATAGTTTTTCTATTTTTCGCAAGTTGTTTAGTGAAATCTTCAAAGTTGTTAAATCTAGAATCTATATTTTTAACCACAGTTTTTTTTTGTTTTGAATAATTGATTTTTTTTATGGATGTAGAAGGTGTATCAACTTCGTAAGAACCAGTATGCACAGGCGTTGAGCTGAAACGTTTATTATAAATGTCAATCCATGAATCTCTCACACTTTGATCGTGGAAATTTCTATGCCTGCTTTTTAAATAATCAGAAAAAACTTTGCTTTCTTTTACTAAGGTCTGTACACGTACACGTCCTATTCCTTTTTGATAAATATTCAATTTTTTTGCTGCTGCTATAGACAAATCAATAATTCTTCCCTCATAAACATAAGGTCCACGGTCATGAACAAGGACATCCAAAGATTTATTATTATCTAAATTAGTAACACGAACAATAGATGGCAAAGGCAAAGTTTTATGAGCAGCTGTTAATTCATACGTGTTAAAAATTTGACCTGCAGCACTTTTTTTTCCGTGGCACCCTGGGCCATACCACGAAGCAAGACCAACCTCATCGTATTCATAATGGGTCTGCGGAAAATGCCAAGAACCTCTTTCAAAATAAGGCTTACAACTTCTACAAATACCGGTTACATTTGTTTTATCAACATCCGAACAACCCGACATGAAAAAGAAAATTATAATCAACAGGTACTGAAAAAATTTATTTGGCATACTACTTAATTCTTAGTTTCTAAGAATTAAAGATACCAGATATCACACCAAATGTGAACAATAACTGAGCATGCAGCTATTTTTAGCTAAAAAAGTGTAAATTAATACAACAATGTCTTATGCACCACCTGCTATGGATGAACTAGCTTTTAGAAATAGCCGTAGGAGCATTTGGACTTTTAGCTACAACTTGAGGTTGTACGGATGAATTCAATTCTCCCTTTCCACCTTGTTGTGGTGCCAAGTATTGAGCAAAACAAATAATGTCACCGTCGGCCAAACCATCTCCATGCCTTAGCAATACCAAACCTATATAATTTTGGATTTTACCTGTTCCATCTGTTTGTTCTGGCACATTTAAAATAAACTTTGCACCTTGATTAAGCTGAAACATAGGCAAATACAGAGCAGAACGAGAAACAGAAACCATTCCATTTTGCTTAGCATCTAAAGCATCAGACAAGTAAAATCCTGCTGGAACTTTTTGGATACAAACCGTTGATGCTTTGACACCAACAGGTGCTGGCACCGATGAAGATTCTGAAAACAAAGATAAACTTTCATTGTGATTATAATCTTTAGCTTTTCCACGAACAGCTTCTAAATAGGTTTCCCCCTCAGATACTGTTGCCACATTATCTGTCACAGCATTTTGTGATGCAACAGAACCAGAATCAACTGTCGTATTCGTAGTTTTTTGCTGTGTTTCTACAACTCCTGTTGATACTGCAGGTGTTGCTGCTAAACCCAAGAATGGAAAAAGAAAACAAGAGAACATAGAATAAACAGAACAAAAAAGATTTTTTTTTGATTTTTGAACAAACATTATATACCCCTAAAAGTAAAAATCATTATTTCATACAAGTATGCTTGAATAAATTGTAAGAAGCAAAGCTTAATAAAATGTTAATATGCGAAAATCTATTCACTTTTCATCATTTCTCGAATAGGCTTGTAACTTTTTCTATGCACAGAAGATATACCAAACTCCTTCAATGCAGAGTAATGATATTTAGTTCCGTAACCTTTGTTTTGATCCCATTTATACATAGGAAATAGATCATGCAAATCTTGCATCATGCGATCTCTTGTAACTTTTGCAATAACAGATGCCATCGAAATACCGTAACACAGTCTATCACCACCTTTAATCAAATAAGTGTCACAATTTAACTTAGGATCTCGGATACCATCTACAAACGCAGAAGTAGCGTTGAAAGATAAAACATCATAGGCTCTGTTAAATGCAACAGATAAAGCTTTTCCTAAACCTAATTGATCTAATTCATCCGATTGAACAACGCCAATGCTTTGATTGATATACGGATGATTAACTATAAAGTCATAAGCTTTTTCACGTTGTAATGCCGACATTTTTTTAGAATCATCTATTTTAAGAGTACAATCTTCTTTTGAAAAACGAGAATCGAAAGATACAGATCCAACCACTAAAGGCCCAGCCCAAGGACCGCACCCCGCTTCATCCATAAAAATTAAAGGCTGCGTGCATTGAAGCTCGCAACTCGATTCATAATTTAATTTATAAACTGATGCCTTCATTCTGTTAAGATACTTCTGACTCGACTATTTCTTCTGTTTCTTGAATTTCTTCGGCTTCTGCCTTTTCACCCGAATGATCTGCAAGTTCCAATTCTTTTTCATCAACGGCTTGGTTAATAAGACGAACGTAGTTCACAACCTTTTTAACAGAAGAAGTTTCACTCGCAACCTTTAGAACCAAATCAACTTCATTTTGAGTGCGTCCAACACCCATCACATACACTATACCATCTACCGTTTTAATACTGTAATTTAGTGATTTAATTGTTTCATTGAAGAAAAGTTGGGATTTGATTTTTGTCGTTATCCAAGAGTCTAATGGTACAGAGCCCAGCTCTTGTTTAATAGTACCAGCTTTTGGTGTGACCGTTATGTTATTTAACACAGATTTAACACCTACGACTTGCCATGCTCTTTTTTCTGCTTCCAAAGACAACTCTTCATTTTTCAAAGAACCTGTTAATAACACATCTCCTAGTTGGACATTAACACCAACTTGAGCATGTAAATCTGAACTGTATCTATAAAGCTTGTTTTTAATTTTCAAAGAGATCTCACTATCTGAAACAGCCCCACCTAATCCCTTATCTTTATAGGCTAGGGTTCCAACTGTAGCTCCCCCTCCAAACAATAAAGGTAATGCACATCCAGATAATCCAACAGATAGGCTCAGTATTAAAACTTTATTTTTCATCATTAACAACGCTTTTCATTTTTTTTATAGATTATCATGTATTAACAAATGACTCAAGACTATACAGATTAAAGTAAAATTCAAAAAATTTATTATTCATTAATCGTTTTTATGTATGATTTTTAAAAATTAATACAGTTTATACATGATATGAAAAAAATATTTTCTCTTGCACTTTTACTGTCTATCTTCAGTAATTTTTCACAAAATGCTTTAAGTTCAAAAACAGAAAGATATACTTTTTCAGAGGATACATCTGTATCACTTCATCAATTAAAAATTAATTTTAGAATCATATCCAATGAAATCAGAGCTTACGCCCTACTCATGGAACAGAACCAACATGATGAAAACAAAGGACTTTATGATACATTCAAATCGTCAGAACATCTTCATCCATCACATAGCCTGATTGCTCAAAATATAGAAAAAACACGATCGAAACAGCCACTTATCAAATCTGCTATCGATAACTATGTTCAATTCTCTAAAAAAGTATTTGAAGAGTTAATTAAGATAAAAGAAACAGCCGAAATATCGTTTAAGAAAATCCAAAAATCTGAACATAAAGAATTGTCTTATATGTTAACCCCAATTGGGAAGTTAATTCAGGATTTAGGTTCATTTTTAATATCAAATAATCCTATGAATACTTTAAATCAATTTATGTATGACATAGATCAAAACATTGATAGCCAATCCAAAATGGTAGATATTTCTAACCGATTAACTTCCTTACTTAAAGAAGTAGAAAAATTTTCCAATCTCGTCATACACTCACTTGATCAACATAAAACACAGGTTCAAAACACATTAGTAGTCACCAATATACGAAATGATGATCGAGACGAATTTAAAATCAGAGCTCTGATTCAAAAAATAAATCAAATTTTAAAAAAATATGACCAACAAACAGAAGCACCTACATCTCACGTACGTGATAATGCACGCGTATCAACATCTCTGCTCGATCAAATTATTACACATTTTGATTTATCGCCCTATTCTAAGCATGCAATTCAAAGTATACAAAACACAGATGTATCTAATTTTTTAAAGCCAGGGCTAAAAAAAACGTATAGATCTCTCCAAAAACTAGGTGTCATTGAAGATGGTCTATCTGCACTGCAAAGTGATTCTATCATTTCAAGAGCTGTGCAGATTAGCGAAGAAAGCAGCAAAGGTGAAAAAAATTTAATTAACCCTCTCATTCTACATATTAAATCTGGATCTATTCACCTTCAAAATCAAAACCGGTCTTTTTTACAAACTGTACAAGATCTGAAAAATAATTTTGATAAAACCAAAAGAGATATCCTAACCTTAAGTAGAGAGCTTTATAATACAAAAGATAAATATTCTGCCTCTAAAGTAGCGCCTGAAAATGCAAAAGCCATAGATGTCAAAATTTTAAAATACTTAGATATTTACACAACAAATCAAGGACCCAAAGAATCTTACTCTACCTACGACTTCTCTTCAGATTTTCACCAGAATAATATCGATTTCATCAATAGCTCCTTGATGACTAATTCAATCAATAGAAAATATATGAATATGATTTTGTACATGATAGACATGAAACTCTTTATTCAAAACATCCAAAATTATGTTGAAAATTCACTTATAATAGAGTTTAGAAAAATAACTAAAAGCTACCAACGGCTTATTAAAATAGTACAGTATTTCCAAAATAACAGCACCATCTTTGCTCAAGATTGGAAAAATATTAACATAGATGCAGCGTCAGGATTTTTTGAATCTATTCAAGATATAGAAAAAATAAACATGGTCTCAACAAAAAGCACAAAATCTAATATAAATAACTCTGATGAAGATGAAGATGAATATAATTTCAGCCGTGTAATTCAAAGCATTGATGGCGACGCCTTTGAGGAATTAGATGTTAGCGAGATAGACAAACTTACAGACCAAGAACTTATTCTCAGAATAAAATCACTTGAGATAGGAAACACCATTCTTGCAGATATTGAAAGTGTCACAAAAGAAGAAGACTCTCTAAACAAGTTTTTAGCTGAAAAAGAAAGACTAGAACCAAAGTACGAAGAATCTTATCGCAAAACTAACGAGGACAACCAAAAATTTATAAGGTATGCAAAAAATGTTGAAAGAGAACTTCTTTCCCTTATCCAATTTAAAAAGGATATTAAAAAATACTATAGTCAAATTATAAAGGACCAAACAGTTATCGATTCAACAGGAATCAATGACATCAGTAAGAAACAAATCAAACAATTTAGAGCCGATCTTAAAAACCTTATGCAATACGTACAAATCGATACTAAAAAGAAGCAGGTTACAAAAAGTTTTGAACAACTTACAGCTTTCGTAATACAAACTTTAGGTGAAAAAGACGCTTATGAATTAAAGCACTCCTATAAAGCAGATTTTGTCAATATGTTTGTTCAAGGCCTAAGTTCCTTTCTATCAGCAGCAAGTAACAAACAGTAAGAACGATCGCTTTGACTGTCTTGTGATATTTTAGAAAAAGTGTTATAATAATCTCAATGTAAAATATTATTAATGATGAATGTTATGTCTCAAGATGATCAAATTATGTCTATTTCTGCAGCTGAACTAAAGCAATATATCGAAAGAGCAGAAAATTTAGAAGAAGAAAAGGCAACTATTCTGGAACACATTAAAGAAGTTTTTGCTGAAGCCAAAGCAAGAGGATTTGATGTAAAAGTCATGAAACAGCTGATGAAAATTCGTAAGATGAAAAAAGAAGATCTTGTTCTTCAAGAAGAACTTTTAGAACTATACCGAAGAGCACTTAACGAAGGATAATCATTCCTTCACATTGATGATTTTTTGATTTTGAAAAAAAATTTTTTAAAAGCTTTTTCCCTGCTAGAAGTAAGTATTGTTCTTTCTATTATAGGCATTTCTTTATCCATGACATTGCCTTCTATCATGAACTATAATGCTTCCAGCAGACAAACATCATCCTTAAAGAAAATTAACATTATTCAAAAAATCTTAGCGTCTTATGTTTATGAACATGGGTGTCTACCTAATCCATCATATGCTCATCAAAATATTGGAATTAGCTCACCCTCTTTAACAAGAGGAATCATACCCTTCTCTACTTTAGGTTTATCCGAAAAACAAGCTACAGATTCTTTTCATCGCTTTTTCACCTACATCGTGCAACCCAATGTTGCTTGTTCTAGCAATTCACCCCCCATTCATAGCCGACCCATTTTAAACTTTTGCAAAAGTCCTGCTCCATCTTCCTCTCAATCCATAAAGATAAAGACAAGTCGTCACGTAACTTTGGGTTCAAATTTTGATGATAAAGACTTTATGGCTTATGTTTTAATTTTTCACGGACAATCTGGTGAAGGAAGCTTGAATGATTCGAACCGTATTCAAGAACCTATACACATTATCAAAAAACAAAACTCTTCTTCATCCACACAGTTTCAAGAATGTACTTTTGAAAAAACTTGCGATGATCAGTTGTTTTGGACTACTCGCAATAATCTTGTATCCGTGCATTTCGAAACGACGTGTGCTAAAATAAATGATGAAGAAAATGCGCGACAAAACTTACAAACAGAAAATTCTGCCACACATTCAAGATTAAATGATATAGAGGATCCTCGTTAATGCCGTCAACAAATGATCGAAATCCCATCTTAAATGCTGAAAACAAAATCGACTCTGTTCAAGATATATTACAAGATACATCTTTAAGGCCTCTTTCTTTAAATGATTTTACAGGGCAAACTATAGTTCGTGAAAATTTAAAAGTTTTTATCCATGCAACAGTCCAACGTTCAGAGGCCCTAGATCATGTTCTTCTCTATGGTCCTCCAGGTTTGGGAAAAACAACCCTTGCACAAATTATTTCTAAAGAACTAAAAGTTGGGTTTAAAGCAACATCGGGTCCTGTCATTTCAAAAGCCGGAGATCTTGCAGCAGTTCTCACCAATCTATCACCTCACGATGTTCTATTTATTGACGAAATTCACAGATTAAATCCTGCTGTTGAGGAAATATTGTATCCAGCTATGGAAGATTATAAATTAGATATTATGATTGGCGATGGACCATCAGCACGGTCTATTAGAATTGACTTACCACCGTTTACATTAGTGGGAGCAACTACCCGGTCTGGCCTTTTAACACAACCGTTAAGAGAACGATTTAGCATTCCTTTAAGACTAGAGTTTTATAATTTAAGTGATTTAACGTCCATTATTCAAAGAGCAGCTAATCTTCTTAAAACATCCATAACGCCCGAAGGTGCGCAAGAAATTGCAAAACGATCCAGGGGCACACCTCGTATTGCAGGTAGGCTATTAAGACGTGTGAGAGATTTCGCCCATGTGATGAATCAAAATACTATCGATTTAGAAGCATCTCGTTTAGCTCTAGATCGTTTAGATGTAGATAAACTGGGATTAGATTTGCAAGATGTAAGGTATTTAAAAACATTAGCTGAATATTACAAAGGTGGGCCTGCTGGTGTTGAAACACTAGCAGCAGCACTGTCTGAACAGCGAGACACTTTGGAAGATGTGATAGAACCCTACCTTATTCAACAAGGCTTATTGCAAAGAACCAATAGAGGACGTATGCTAACTGATTTTGCATGCGAACATCTTGGTATTCATGCGCCTTTAAAAGAAACACTTTTTACTCAAAAAAACTTTAAAGTTTAAAGTTTAAAAATAGGTTGATTTAATATTCGATTTTTGAATAATAAATCAATTTTAAATATTTATTTATTATTTTATCTATCTAATTATAGAAATATTCGATACACTTAATGGACACAAAAATATATTCTGCGGAAAACATTGCACTCACAAAATCTGATTGAAGAAGGATCATTCTTCAATCAGATTAACAAACCTTTCTACATAGCCCGACGCCATCAAGATACAAATTTATCATTTGCAGCAGTTCGTTTAACAGATGAAAACGATGTCCCCCGAAAAAAAATGGATGCTAACAAATCCAACCTTTGATATGTACGAAGTATTTCAGAAATCATTACTTCCTGCATCTTATATTCCCCATGAAAAAGTATCTGAATACTTCAGAGAAAATATTGTTCCTCAAGAAAATGAAGCAGAAGAAAAATGGTATTGGTATACACAGCACTTTTATTTAGGAAAGAGAATGCCAAAATCCATTATTTTGGACCTTCAAGAATTAGCAAACATGTTTCCAATCAATTGCTTAGAGGAAAACGTATAATTGAAAAACATGCCGGTTCTATTGGGGTTAATTCAATCTTGATTAACTCCAGTTATGCAGACTAAAGTCACAAAAAGTTCAATTCCTAAAGCACATCAATTTTTAATTTAATATGATATTCTTTCATCAGAACTGAAATATTCAGCAGAAAAATTTTCTACCATTTCATGTGTAAATAAAAACTGACTGGTTTGAACTTTTTTTGATTTAGGAATCTCTTTTAACATCAAACTATCCACAAAACCTTGAATAGCAGGCGCTCCTGTTTTGAGATGTAACAATTTATCAGCAATACAATCTATAGCCTGCTGCTGCTTAAATCTAGATTCTTTGGATTCCTTTAAAATTTTAACTATCGTATCCTTCGTTATAGCGTCAAATCGAATCCTACAATGCAGTTTTCCTATAAACTCTTTGGAAAAACCTGCATTAAATAAATAGGTATCTTTACTATTTTTAATTGAATAAGGTATCATTGAAAAAGAACCTCCACAAATAAATAATATGTTTTCAGTGTTAAACAAAACACTTTCTGATTTCTTTTTTCCTTCAATACTAAGCGTAAGTGTGCATCCATGTAAAATAGCTAACAGTTCATTTTGAACACTCACTCCTCCAATATCGCGTCCTGTGGATTGAGACACGCCAAAAATTTTATCAATTTCATCTATAATGACCAAAGCCTTCTGTGATTTTTCTAAATTTCTTCCTGATTTCTCATATAATTATTCAAAAAAATCTGAAACACTTGGACCTGTATATCTCGTACTTGTCAATGACGCAGCTTTACACTTACTAACAACTACCTCTAATTTTTTATGATGAATAAAACTTTCAATTGTTAATGTTTTTCCTATTCCTGTCTCCCCCATATCCAAAATATTAGATTTACGTATGGGCACAGTATCCGTTATTAAGCCAGGAACATGTTGCTTTTGTTTTTTGGCATCGACTGATTCACATGCAAAGCTGTGTAATGATGATGAATTAAAGTGCATAAACTAAATATAGATTTCTCTTGCCCAATGAAGCGTTCTTTAATGACGATTTCCATTTCATCAATCGTAAATCCTATAGGAGATCGTTGTATTTTTACTGATGTGCTTAATTTTACAGAAGGTACACTAAGAGTTCTATCCAAGACTTCTTTTTCATCATAAGATCTCTATTTTGAATTTCCTATCACCAGTTCTGTATTCACATCGTGATGTGCCTTTCCTAAATTTTGCCCCTTGATAAAGAAGGGACATAAAAAAGATAAGGATGATAAATCTTCTGAAGTAATAGAATCCTTTATTTGCATCTACAGATATCTCAAAAGGCATAAACGGTTCTTCATCCTTATCAACCATAGAGTCTAGATTATCATGTAGCGTGAACACAGAATATAATTTTCTATTCTTGGGATACTTTGAATTTTTTTCAAATAAAATTTGGTGAGGATATAATTAAAAAAAGAGCACTTTTTCAGAAATCTTTTTTGAAAAATATTGAGTAATGCAGATCAATAAAAACTCAATCTTCCCATTTACGCAATATGACTTAAAATTTGAAGGGATAGCTTCTAATAATTCTTTATTATTAAATGCATAGGCTTTATCAAAAAATGACATGATGATATTAAGTATTAATGTGAAAGAAAATTTTATAGGGGGTATCTCCCGCAATTTGTTGAAAAATATAGACTTGAAGGCAAACATTAAATAAATGTGGCATTTGTGGATAATGGGCAATTTTTTCTTTAAAACCATACATCTCTGATAAAGCTATAAATATTATGATGTTCATTAGGAGATTCAGTCACATATAAAGTAAATAGATAATAGGAGTATCTAATGAAGGGGACAAAATCTCATTACAATAAATTTTTGCAATCAAACAAGGTACTTTGGATTGAATCGTTTCATCAGTTAAAGAAATTATTTATTCAATCTCTGCACCTACGAATAATTTATACATTGAATCTTGCTCTAAAGATATAAAATAAAAAGAAATAATGGATGCAAGTATAATATATTTTATATTATACATTTTACAGAGAAACTGACTCAAAAGTTGTAACATTCTCTATTCTCATCATTTTTGACGAGCATCAAATAAGAAGAAAATACATATGTTTATGGTACTATATAATATAAAACATATTTTTCAAGATAAATAACAAAATTTCTTTAAATACTTATATATGAAAATATTAAAATTCAATTTCATTCCAAAATTCAACTTTTATTTGAAAACACATCTATTAACTTCTTTTATCAATTCACAAAAATGTAAAATTTAAGTTAATAGACCTGCTGCGTAAGTGGAAAAACATGGATTTTTGAGATAGAATCAAAC
>CAYPYB010000010.1:0-34005 GCA_964415115.1 uncultured Candidatus Pelagibacter sp.
TTCATCATCACCATTCCTGCTTTTAACCTCACATACTGAATCACTCACTCGTTTGTTTATTATTTCCTCTCTACTGTTATTTTGATTCATGGGGGTTGGGGTTATCTGGTAATGGTTGATCTAGCTCGGAGTGGTAAACATCTACTTCAATAATCTTTAAACCACTAATACCATTAGCTTTGAGCCATTTTTCCGCATCAATTCGATTTAGATAAACGTCTGAGTAAGTGTAGTTATCGGTTTCAGGGTCTACTACTAGGTAGCCTTTCCAACCTTTTCCCTCCTCTCGGGCTTTCTGTAGCTCGGACTTTTTAAGGCACTGGCCACACCACCCTGCCCCATCTTTAATAACAATCTGATTAGCTCCATGCTCTTTGCAGTCTATTTTTGTACCTTTGACTGGTATTTCTATAGGTTTTGGTTGGTCTAGCTCGGATTGCTCGTTTTCGGATAATATAGATTCCTTATTATCTTTTGGCAGCACAAAAGATTCTATAACAAATGTTTTAAGAGCTTCGTGACTCATTCCTATAGACTTTGCCGTATCAAAACGTGCCTCGATTGACTGGATAGCAAAAGCACATAAATCTCTCCTATAACTTTTCCTCTCCGCCTCTCGGGCTTTCTGTAGCTCTTGGTGGTGGGATTGTTGTTGTGTGATAAGAGCATCTAAACATTCTGACGAAGCTAACATTTGACCATCTTGTACTGCATCTCCGTCTAGGTAATTGGCTTCAAACCATGTTTTTACCTCCTCAATCCTCTCTGGGGGTGTTGTCATAGTTAGTATTTGTTGATTATAGGTTTGCAATCCATTCTCTCAAACAGGTTTTGAATTAAGTGTGGTGGAAATTCCTCCCAAGAACCTAAGTCTATTATAAGTCTGTCAACTAAACTGTTTTCTTTTCGGTACTCTATCAATCTTTGGTTGAATTCTTCTTCTGTTATTTCTTTCATATTACTTATTGTTATTAGGCTGGGTAAGGGCTTTAAAATAGTCGTTGACCATAGCTGTTCCTGTTCCGTGCCACTCTTTCATTACTACAAGCATATCTTTTTTAATCCTCTCCCTCTCCGCCTCCACCATATCCTCCCTCCTCTGACGTTCGGCTTTGAGGGTTTGGGTGATTATTTCCAAAATCTTTTTAACCGTTGCAGTTTGAGCCATAAAACGACCACCGTCACGTCTTATGGCTCCGTGAGCCATATCGTAACCTCTACTATATTCACTTTCACCAAATGCTCTGATTATAGGTTCTACAATCTGCTCCACCGTCAGGGGTTGGTTTTCTATCATATCTTTAAAACAAATCCGCTAACCAATAAATCACCGTGTACTCTCCCCATATTGCACTTGCTATCTCAAAGCTGGTAATGGTGAAGATAGCGACTACTACTAGTACCGTTACGGTAACAAGGCAATAAAAGAGAACACTAGCTAAAAAGTTTTCACTTGACTCCTTGTAAATTGTTTCGTCTTTTTCTAGTTTCATGCTTGAATCAAATTATTCTCTAATAAATAAATTAACATCTTGGCTCTGGCATCGGCTTCGTTATTTGCTTGTGTTACATGACCATCATAATTACAAAACCAATACTCAAACGTGTTACCCATACTTGTTACTTTGGGGAGCATCTCCCCCAGCTCAGCTACGGTGTAGGCGGAAACTATTTCTTTATGCCAACTCAATATTCTCTTTGCTCGCCATTTAGGAACAATCGTAGGATTCTGACCCTCTTGTTGAACGTGAAAATACAGACCCGTTTGAGGCACCCCCAACTCCTTTAATTTCTTTGCTAGCTCTAGGCTACAAACTTGGTCTTTAAGTTTCATACCCCTAAATAAAATATTACTGTCACTACTAATAATGCGATTATAGTTTTTACTGTTTCTTTCGAACGGGTGATTCGGCGGTGGTGAGTGATGTGGTCGTGGTACATGTTAGTTTAATAACTCTGGATTCTCGTAAATGTTGCCGATGATTTCTGGGTCGTACATGATTTTATCGTCAATCATAGAAGCTAGATGTCCAACAATAGATTCCCTAGCCCAGAAGCTACCGTTTTCCCACTTAATTCGCCTTACTGCTCCTTCGTTATCTTTTACAATATCCCCCTCATAAATCTCCTTGCCTTTTTTGTCGAGTAGTCCTGTGTATTGAACAACAACATATCTGTCGTTTTTTAAAATTTGAAATAAATCAAAAAAACCCCACTCTAACCAAACTTTCCCCTTCTTATCCCACGCTCTAAATTTAATTTCTCTCATGTTAGTTAATACTAATTTTTGCTAAATCCTCTCGTGTCCCCTCGAAGCCTGGCATTTCCTCTACTTCCTTATATACATCTCTAATAATGTCCATCAATTCTTCAGAAAGGGTGAAATATTCACCAGTCGTTATCGGGGTTTTTACGGCTGGATTGTTTTTTGCAAAGCTGGCTGTTTCAACTAGCACTGTTACTACTTGGAATAGTGTGTCTAAATTTTCTTGTGTCATATTAAACACTCATTAAACTTCCTACTAAATAAATTAAACTACAAGCACTAATCATTACTCCGACTGCTATTCCAACTGTAAAATCATTTTGTCTTTCGATGGTGTGGTGGTCAAAAGGTTCATGTTTTTCTTCTAAGTATTGGTCTTTGAATCGCATAAATATTTCTTTAATGCTTCTCTAATAATTTGAGCTTCTGGTATTTCGGTTTCTTTGGAATGTTTCTTTAATTTTTTATCTAGCTCTGGTGAAATAAAGAAGGACTTTTGAACTCGTTGTTCTTTGATTTTTAATTTCATATGATTTTTAAATCTCTTAAATAAAAGCTTCGTAAGGTATCGTTCGTGTCTCTGGCTTTACGCTTACTGGCTTTTAAATCTCTGGTAACTCGTTTCTTCTCACTCATCTCTTTCTTCTCTGAGAGGTTGATTTTAGTAGACATGTTCATTGTCCTTAGCCTCATCATAACCCCAACAGTTTTCTTGAGCGGTCTTAGCGTAGCGTCTACAATCCTCAGCTAAGTCTTCGTCATTGGTCTCTTTGGCTAGAGCGTAGAGAGTGACATAATCGTCATTCTCTATGGCTTCTAGCATACGTTCTTCTAGGTTGTCCATATGGTTATTACTTATATCTTGTAATATATATATAATAGCATTATGGTAGTATTATGCAATGGGGGGTTATCCCCAGTTAATAGCCTAGAGCTTTGACTTCTTCAACAGATTTAACAAATTCAAACCTCGCATTATTGGTATGAAAACGCTTTTGGATTAAAAGCTGGTCTGGGCTACGTTTGCCACCTTTGGGACGTTTAACTTCTAAGCCCACTAGTTGACCGTAGGCTTCTGGATCAATAAACATGATGTCTGGCATACCATTTGGCACGTATGGGTCACTGGTGCGAATACCTAACTTAGCGTTAAAAGTATTTTTGTGGTGCTTCCACACTAAATAACCCATTTTGGTGAGATATTGCAAAATCTTTAGCTTTGGGTCTGATTCGAGGGGGTTACTTTTTGTACTCATATTTTTTCTTTCTAGGAATAAAGGTTCTACCAGATGCCAAAGCTTTGTATTCTTCTCTGGTCATAATTAATCGTTTTCTAATCTTATCAATTGTATCATTCTCTGCATCATAAAAAGGGAAGCAAGCTTTACACAATTGACCTTGGCACTCTTGGCATAAAACTGGGTAAGGATAGTTACTGTTCTTTCGCCACTCAACTAAGGGGTTCACTTTTGGTTTAGGAGCTTCTCGCACTACATAGATAAGTACACCTTTTAGTATTTTGGACTGGACCTTCTTTGACTTGTGGACCAGTTGCATACTATTCTCGAATACTCCAATTGGAATACCAAGACTGATAGCATGTTCTTCAAGTTTAGAATAGGTAACACCAGGGCTGCGGAGTACCCCGGTGATAATTTTTTCTGATAAAGTTTTAGGATTCATATGCTAATGTCCGAATAGTAGCGGTGAGGCCCTTACGGTGCCAGCGATACTATTGCGGACACCAGCATACGAGCTGGTGGTTTGATTAAAATGGCTCGTCAGAATCCTCACTCGCTGCTGGTGTCTCAGTCCCCTCATACTGCGCTTCTGCTTTCTTAGTGTAACCCAAGAATTTCAAAGCACTTGCATCATTCTCTGGTAAATCAGCTACCAGCTTAGTGAGTAGAGTACCGACAGCTTCCAAGTCGCTTGCCTTGCCTTTAGCGAAAGTCATGTGGTAGGTAGTCTTGTCTTCACCACTATACTCGTATTCATGTTCAAGAGCTTTAACAGTAGTTTCATACATAAATACATGATCGTCTCCTTCAAATGATTGTAAATAATTAAGGAGTCTAAGGTTTTCAGTATCATCTGGGTTGTAAAGACTACCGCCAGTCACTTGAAGCTTCACAATACCATCCTTATACTTAGCATAGATTACTCGTGACACTTTGGCTCCTATTGGCTTTGGTTTTTCTTCATCGGTAAAGCCATCAATACACTTAGCATCTTTTTCAGTCATCTTCCCTTTATTGGTATCAATCAAATCAGCGTCAGCATCGTACTCAACACTTTCCAATACCTTAGTATTATCTTTCCAGTAAATAAACTTCTGACGAATCTTTAGTATAGTAAAAATAAACTCAGTACCAAGCACAATCGGGTCCTCTCGCTGATCCTTTGGTTGTGAGTAAAACGATAGGTAAAACTTACCATCTTTACCTAGGGTAATGGTATCGTAACTGCTACCTCCGACATGACCACCTTTATAAGCGTTAGTTCCGGCCATTTGTGCTAATTGATCTGGATTCATAAATATTATTTCTTAGTGAATTGATTAACAAACTTCTCGACTTGCTCTAGCAGCTTTTTCTGCTGAGCTAGATACAAGTCAACTTCTTCTTGCTTCTCTGACCGCGTTACTTTGAAACACTTATAATCACAAGTGTCTGGCAAACGTGGGTCATACATGAAGAAGTATAGCGTTTCTAGGTCATCATTGACAATAAAGTATTGGAGAACTTGAAACTCGTATTCTTCTGGTAGTTTGTTTTCAATAATAGCTTGTAAATGCTTTTCGCTAGATAAACACTTAATTTCTATAGCTTCATTGATAACAAAACCATCTTCTATGTAACCGTCTGGAGAGATAGCGATATTCTCGTTATCTTCACGAGTCCAGATTACTTGGTCGGTTACTACTTCTTTTTGATTAAGCTTAGCAAACAGTTCGATTGCATCTTTCTCAAGCGCACTCCCACGCTCCATTGGGTCTGCCCATCCGTCTGGAGTAGCTAGGCGCTCAGCAATGAGTTTGTAAAAACCAATTTTGCGTGGAGTGTTTTGTAAAGCATTGTCAAGTAACATTTGCTTTTGATCGTCAGTGAGTAACCCATTTAATACTTCTTTGGTCCAACTCTTTTTATATTCAGTTTTAGCTTCTTCAAGTACAGCGATAATATCGTCTTTAGTAATAGTAGGAGCACTAGCTACTTCTTTGAGCATAGTGCCAGTAACCTTACCTTTACGAGCTTCTAGCCACGATTCACGATCTGGATATGATGTTATCTTCATAATACTACTTAGCCTTCTTTAACGCTGATAATACTTTCTTTGGTTCAGCGGTCTTAGCATCTAGCTTGGTTTTTTCTAGGATGTAAGCGGCCATGTCTTTGCGCTCTATACCTAGCCCAGTAAGAAACGCTACTACGTCTTCTTTGGTGATTTCCTTTGGCTTCTCAACTACCTTAGTACCAGTCAAAGCCCATTCAATCAGCTTCTTACCAGTTTCCTTAGTGATAATAAATGGGTCTACATTTTCAAAGATTTCAGTACGGTCTTTTGAGGCGATTACTTTATGAGTGTCGCGGTCAATATTAAAGTTTACAGTTAATTCATACTCAAAGCCTTCGCGCTGAATTTCTTTAGTACCAACCTTTTTAACTTTCTTATCTTCAGTCATTACTGTGTCAATTTTGTTTCGAGTGGCGGTAATGATGTGACACTTGCTACCGACAATCGCTTGTATAAATCGTTGGTGACGAGGTGTAGTCTCTGACCAAGCACTCCAAGTGTTACCACGGAATTTAGACTGTGCGATTGATTCATTAATTTCTAAACAACCACCTTTTCCTTCCCATTCGTGTGAGGTGCTATCAATAATAATCACTTCCATACCAGCTTCTTCACAAGCTTGGATAGCTTCAATATATCGTTCTGGGCTAAATGGGGCTTCGAGTTGAATGACGTTGTAGTCACCAAGGTGTGCGTACAGTTCGCCACTACCTGATTCAGTATCAATAAGGGCGATTTTATCCCAACTGCTGGCAATACCAGAGGCTAGGAGTAAGGCACTGTAGGTTTTACCAGCTCCACTTGGGGCTGATAAACCAATGCGTAGTTTGGCTTGCTTTCGTTCGGCTTTTCTTAATTGAATCATATATTATTTCTTATTTCTTAATATTATTATACTTAGTAGTATAATGCTACTATATTACTATTGTTCTTTATTTTGTGCAACCTGTGGATTACTTTCGACATAAAAAGGTGAGTTCTTGAAGGCTTGGAATTGAGCGTTGTGGTCGTTTAACCAGTGAGCGTTTAGCTTAAACCATGCACGATAAGCGTCTGTTATTTCCATCTCTTCATTCAGTCGGCATTCCATGGAGTAGGCATGGTCTTTCATTCGCATATAAGACTCTTTCCAGTCATTAAGCTCTTTCTTGAGTTGGTGTAGCTCGCTGTCGATTTGCATGGTGCTATTGTATCAGGTTTTGGGGTGGGCGTTATGCACAGTTTTATCGTAAGCTAATACTTTGTCGCTTATCATTAAGAAGTTCTTAGTCAACTTACCTTGAAAGTATAACCCTTCTAATGATTTAACTCTTGATACTGCAACATAAGCTTGCCCTGGAGCGAAAGCTTTACTAACATCTATAACCGCTGAGTCTAAAGTCATTCCTTGACTCTTATGAGTTGTAATAGCATAGGCTAATTTAATAGGTATTTGACTAATTGAAGCAATAACTTTTTTATTATCTCCATAACCATCACAGCGTTCCCATTTATTAGATTCTAATTCTACTTCAAGTCCATTTTTAAGTTGTACTTTTACTGAGTTATCATATAAAGCCGTCACTACTCCTTGACTACCATTAACATAACGCTTATCAACATCATTACGAGTAAGTAATACCGGCACACCTACTTTGAGAGTAAGGCGTTCTGGTGAAAGACAGTTTTTCTTTAATGCTTTAATAGCCAATTCATTACCGTTACTAGTCATAACATAAGTTTTTGGCACTCCTTCATGTCTTGTCAATTTCATATCGTTAATATTATCAACATTAACATTGTGGGTTTCGATTCTAATTACATTTTCTAAAGTAGAAACATCTTCTATTACTCGACTGCGGATGATAACTTTCTGATCCTCAGTTAAAAATCCAGCTCGGATATTAGTAAGAATATCATTAAATACTTTTTCACTCTGTCGGTGTTGTTCATGTAAATAACAGACAGTGAAATTAGCTTGTTCCCAAATCTCTGACTCAAAAGCAAAGTCACCTTTAACTGGTGGTAACTGAAAGAAGTCACCAACTGCCACTACTTTAATGCCACCAAATGGAGTCATGTTTTGACGAGCAATCATACTTAACTTAGATATGACATTTAACAATTTGGCTGATACCATACTAATCTCATCTATAATAAGTATTTCAGTTCTACAGATACGATTACGAATATAATCATTATCTAATATGTCAACCATATCTTGATCTGTGAGAGTATTATCATCACGAACACCAGCCCATGAGTGGAGAGTAGTACCACCAACATGAACGGCGGCGATACCAGTTGAGGCGGTGACAGTTGGTATTTTTCCATTATCTAATAACCAGTTGACATACTGATTAACTAAATAAGACTTCCCTGTTCCTGGTTGTCCAGTGATAAAGACGTTACCATCTTTTTTTAATATTTCTAATGCGGTTTCTTGTGTCATGTTTGTAATTCTTTAATTGCTTTAATAAAATTAACTCCGTTCAACTTCATATATAAATCAATTACTGATCCACGTTCTCCGCATCCAAAACATTTCCATTTATTATTCTTATCAATAAAAAATGACGGGGTACGCTCTCCTTTATGATCTGGTAGTGGGCAATATGTGCATCCAGCCCACTTGCCACTACTGCCAAAAATTCGAGTGGTTATCAGTTGCTCAATCGGATATTCCCTTGCTCGCTCAATCATTTCTTCATTGATACCTCCGGCAATTGGTTTATCACCTCGTTGTTGCCTTGATACTATTTTCTCTATCATTCTAAGTCTATCAGCACTGGTGATTTTGATACGGTATTCATCTACCCAACTACGCACTTCATCAAGAATAATATTTCCAGTTGGTTTTCTACGTTTACATTTACTAATATCAGATAATAAACTAGTCGCAATACTCTCCTTAATATCTGGTAATTCACTCAGGTCTGCATCACGGATGATGGTGAGAGCACAAGTTAGTGGGGTGGGGGAGATGTGCATATTTATTTAATTTTCATCCAAGGACTGGACCAGTCTTTTGGTTTTCTTTTTAGAATATTAAAAACTAAAGTTTTTGATATTCCAAAAATCCAAGCAATTTGAGAAAATGTATAGTTTTGGCTGGATAAACTCCATACTAACTCATCTCGTTTATTATAAATATGTTGCTCTATTGGTTTTTTTCTTATTGTCATAAATGACATATTATCATGTGAACGTATCGTTCACAAACTGTGGATAACGCCGTTCACAACTATGCTACAATAATCGTCTAATAACTTAGCATGAAAAAAACCTCAATTGAAAAACTTAATGAAGAACTTGCGTTGATGGGAATAGGAGAAATAAAGGACTTAGATCCATGTGTGGAGAGAACTCGCTACATAGTAGCTATACAAAATACTGACTTTAATAATAAAGATGAGGTCAAGGCACTAAAGGGCTTGAAGGATAGTTACCTACTGGCTTTCCATAATTACTTTGCACATAAGTATCAGCATTTACTATTTGAACAAGGAGAAGATAAAACATACTGGAACTATAATGAAGAGACTGGTATTTATGATGAAATTAATTTCTCTATTGTTAGAGGATTAGTCTTAAAACTTTTAATTGATGATGGATTGATAGCTAACGCCACTGAGGCTACGGCTAAGACTGTCCTTGGACGATATCGCTCAGTGTATAGTGACCGAGGACATATGTATGATGATTTTGATAATGAAAATAATTTCTTCCATGCTTGCAATGGTTGGGTGCAATTAGATACACTTGAGTTTACTCCACATACACCAGATAGATTAAGTCGAAGAAAAAGTGCGGTTAGTTACGATGATAAAGCAATGTGTCCGTTATATGATAAATTTTTGGATGAACAAATACAATTAGATAAAGACAAGGTGAGAGTGATAGATCAATTTTCTGGATTATTACTAACTCCTGATATTACTAAACAAAAAATGTTAGTCCTGATAGGTAAGCCAGGTTGTGGTAAGTCTACTCTGTTGGATTTATGGAGTGATGTACTAGGTGACTTAGCCACACAGAATAGTTTACATGAAATAGCGAGTGAGTCATTTCGATTTCGTGGTTCTACTTTAGTAGGCAAGACACTTTGTTGGTTTGATGAAGTTGAGGTAACACGAAGTAATGTTGGAAATTCGTTAATTAATCTTATTACTGGACAACAAATAAGAGTCGAGCGAAAAGGAATAAATGGAATAATATCCTCACAAAATAAACTCAAGTGTGTACTAACAGCAAATACATTACCAAGAAGTGCTGAGATGGGTATTTATCGCCGTATGATATTAATTTATCTAAATTATTCTTTTTATGACAATATGACAGATAATAAAAATATTAGGCAATTGTTACGATCAGAAGCCTCAGGGGTGCTTAATCGTATGCTTAAAGGGTTAAGGGATATTGAAAAGAATAATGGCTTTACTACTATTGAAGGACATGATGATTTAATTGAAGACTATAAGACGAGTAGTAATACTGTATCAGAATTTTTAGAGGAGCATTTTGAGTTTGATTATGATGCTCCGAAGATCTCTACTAAAGTAATTTTAGAAGCTTATAAACAGTTTAATGACGATAAATATAGTAACTCTCTGACTCCACAGAGATTTGGGGTTTTGCTATCTACTCATAATTTAAGTAAGTTCTCTAAAATCCAACAGACACGTTTATCAGGGGGGACTAGGGCTTGGACTGGGCTAAAATTAAAGGAAAATTACGAGTTGACAAATGCAGGATTTATACGTGAAAGGAAGGAATTTTAGTGACAACGCATTGTCACTATTGCTGTCACTATTTTAAAATAGATAATAAAAAAGATACTTGTAAATATTTACAAGTATCTTTTTTTGTTATTAAATCAAAAAGTGTTGTCACTCTGTCACTTTTGCTGTCACTATGTCACTCCTATATTTAGAGCCACGAAAAGAGCGTTTTTGTCGATTAGTGACATAGTGACAGCATTTTTATATCTATAATAATAATAATAATAATATATGTATGTATATATAAAGGAGGTAAAAAATGCTGTCACTATGGCATAGCTGTCACTTTGTGTGATTTTAGGTTTGTTGAAAGTAATCCACACCCACCATTCGAGAAGACGTGTGGTAGAATGTTTTTATATTAATAAATATATTTTTATGTTAAAAACAAAATCTTTTGATTTGATGGATTCAGATGGTATTAATAAATTACTTGATGTGTACCCACTGGCGGAAGGTGCGTCTATTTTTGTGAGTGAAGGGAAGATTTGTATTCCGTTTGAAGATGGTGAACCAGAAAATGATTCACATAAGACTATTAAAGTTAAGACTGAAATTAATAAGATGGAAAAGCAGATTAGTGTGATTGAACACTCAAACAAAGTACTTGAAATTATTAAGGCGGATCTAGAAGCTAAGTATGCTACCGCTGATGCTGATTTTAAATCTGCTCCAAACAATAAAGTGTTTGAAGCTAATCGTAAGGAGTTAGAGGATGCTATCCGACATAATGAAAATCAAAATCGACAGAACGTAGCGGAGATTGAGAGAATGGGGATTAATATTAAGTTGTTGAGCGAGGGGGTTTAACAATGGATATAAAACCTTACACTAAAAACGCTAAGAAGCATCCTAAAAAGCAGATTGAACAGGTAGCTGCCTCAATCAAGGAGTTTGGCATGAATCAACCCATTGTAGTGGATAAGCAAGGGGTTATTATCGTAGGACATGGTCGCTATGAAGCGCTTAAACTATTAGGCTGGGAAGTAAAACCTGAGTGGGTAAAAGTAGTAGACTTAACTGAGGAGCAAGCTAAAGCGTATCGATTAGCTGATAACAAGCTAAATGAGTCTGATTGGGATATGACATTGGTGGTTGAAGAGCTTAAAGGGCTGTCAGAGCCAATGCTTGACCTTACTGGGTTTGATAAAGACTTGGTTATTGAAGCGGATGAAGCTGATGATGAAGTGCCTGAAGTACCAGAGGAACCACAGAGTAAGCTAGGTGACTTGTATGAGTTGGGGGAGCATAGGGTGTTGTGTGGGGATAGTACAAAGATTGAGGATGTGGAAAGGCTCATGGATGGGAAGAAGGCAGATATGGTATTTACTGACCCGCCGTATGGAAATAATCTTGGCTACGGTAGGGGTCAATTAGGTGAGCGTTTTATTAAAAGTGATGAAACTACAGAGGTGGTGCTTGCCTCTATACCAGTAGCAGACCAATTTTTAAACAACAACTCGCACTATCTTTTGTTTACTCAGTGGAGAACATACGCAGAAATTGAAACCCAGATGAAGGCACAGGGGATTAAAATACGGAGTGTTATTGTTTGGGACAAGAAAAACGCAGGGCTAAGTGGCGGAGGGCTTGCAGAACAGCACGAGTGGCTTATTGTTGGTATTAAAGGAAAAGCAACACAACGATTCTATTCAGGTAACGTATGGGCAGAAAGTCGGGAGATGAGCAAGAGGAGTGAGAGTAAACACCCACACATGAAACCAATAGAACTTATTAGCAAAGGTCTTGATTTGTGTGTTGAAGCAAAAACTTTAATACTAGACCTCTTCCTCGGATCAGGCTCTACCCTCATAGCCTCAGAGAAGACAAGCCGACACTGCTACGGCATGGAGCTAGACCCTAAATACGTGGATGTAATAGTACAGCGCTATGTAGATTACACTGGTAATGCTACAATAAAGAAGAATGGTCAAGAAATAATATGGCAAGCAAAAAAACAGGAAAACCAGTAGGCAGACCAAGCCTTGACACGCCTGAAGTTCGTCGCAAAATAGAAGAAGCGGCGGCTCTTGATGCAAGTCTCGGAGAAATCGCATTTTATGCGGATATTTCACAAGATACTTATTATCGTATTCTTAACTCAGACCCGATTTTTGCGGATAGAGTTGCCAAGCTCCGAGAAAAGCCGATATTGATGGCTAGACAGCGTGTTATTAAAGGGATTAATGAATCATATTCAAATGCGGCTGATTACTTAAAACGCAAAAGACGAAAAGAATTTGGAGATCATTCTAGTATTGAAGTAGCTGGGGAAATAAAAGTAAATACTGATAAACAAAAGAAATCAAATGGACTCTTCGACAGCATCCTTGGAAATTAAGCGCATCCTTAATGAAGGAGACCAAGAGGACATTCGTGCCTTATTTGCTTTTGATAACACCAACTCTAATGAGTCGGTGTTATTGCGTTTTAGACTCTGGACTGCTAAGTTCTTTCCGCAATACTTTAAGGTGTCCGATGCACCTTTCCACGCTGATATTGATAAGAATAATTTAGCTATCTATCGCGGTGAGATTGATGAATTTATTGATGGCGCGTTTCGTGGTGCAGCTAAGACAGTGCGGACTAAATTGATGTGGGCTTTTCTGATTGCTAATGATATTGAACATTCAAGACGTTACTTTAAGATTGCCACTAAAGATATTGCTAACGCAAAAAAGATTGTAACGGATATTTATAACATGTTGGCAGTGGGGCAAGTGCGTTATTACTATCCTGAAATATTTGCTAAGACTCCTGAGAAGCGTATGGAGACTATGGGAGTATTTACTACCGCTACAGGTATTATGGTTTTAGCTACTACGGTTGGGGTAGATCAACGTGGACAACTTCAAGAAGATGCTCGACCTGATATCTTATGGCTTGATGATATTGAAACTAGAAAGACTTTACGTTCAGCAGTAGAAACACAAGCTATTTGGGATAATATTAACGAAGCTCTTGATGGTATGTCTAAAGCAAGGTGTGGTGTAGTAGTGACGTGTAATTATATTTCGGAGCGAGGTAATGTGCATAAAATGCTTGAACCAACTGATGGTAGGGTGATAATGCTAACACCCATCATCACTCCTGATGGTGTTATCACATGGTCAGCTAAGTATACTCATGAAGATATTGAACGTATTAAAGCAAAAGCCAGTGACTGGGCTGGAGAATATTTAAATCAACCATCGGCTGGTGCTGATGTGTATTTTGATAGAGCAACCCTTGATAAACAAGTTAAAAAGCAACCAATCAGAGAAATAGCTGGGTTAAAGATATTCCATGAATATAATCATAGCCACCGCTATGGTATTGGAGCTGATACCGCTGGCGGTGTTGGTCTTGATAGCTCAGCGACTACTATTATTGACTTTACTCCGATACCAGCTCGGGTAGTGGCTACGTTTGCTAGTAATAGTATTCAGCCTGATGTCTTTGGCTTTGAATTGATTAACCAAGGCAATAGGTTTGGGGAATGTATTATTGGGGTAGAGAATAATAAATATGATTCGGTTATACGGGTACTTAAAGAGAAAGACTACCCAAACATCTACTTCACTGAAATAGACGAAACTAGGGCTGGTCTTGCCCCTAAAACTAGGTATTACGGCTGGAATACTAACAGTGCTACTAAGTACACCATGCTGACTGAGCTAAAGACGGCGGTTGAAGATGGTTTACTTGAGTTATCTGATCCTGATTTGATAAATGAGCTACGGAGTTACTCGCGGGATGATCTTCTTGATAGAGACGAAGATGTTAGACTTACAACTAGACATTTCGATTTATTAATCGCATGTGCCATATCATGGCAAATGAGAAAATGGGCTACAATAAACAAACCCAAAAATCAAGGATATGTTCAAGGTCCATATGAAAGGACTGGTGTCGAAAATTAATTATGTTTTCTAGGTCTTCTATTCAGAGCTTGTTCTCTTCTAGTCGCCCATCGACAGTTTTCCTTACAGTAGTTACCATTATTATTAATGCGTTCAATAGTAGTATTTTTCTCTCCATGTATAGCAACGTGTTCAAGATAACTTTTATACAAAGAGTCTCTAAAATCAATAAAAGATTTAAATTCACATTTAATACCACGTTCTCCATAATCTCTAAAATTATGACTGTTAGCATTATTGCATCTATAAACAAGACCAGAATAAATTTTATAAAATCTGTTAGTGCGATGAAAACCATGTGTCTTATTTGCTTTAGACGTGTTATCTCGTTGCAAACAACCACACGATCTAGTATTTCCTTCTCTAAGACTATAACCTCTAGCAATAATTATATTTCCGCAATCACATTTACACTCCCACTTATATCGGCCACCACTATCTTTACCAACTATTTTTATCGCTGTAAGTCTATTAAATCTTTGATTTGTTATGTCTGTATATACTTGTTTCATATAAAAAGAGTATACTTTATGGATATAAATAATGCAACAAAATAATATGGAAAAGCGCGATAATTACACACGTTGTCCACTATGTGGTGAAATATTTCATCACGATTCTTGTATACTGGATGATATTAAAGGTTATCAATGTCCAAATGGTTGTCAGCCATCATTTGAACAGGAACCTTATGTAAGTCCATTGCAAGAATGACTAATGTTTTGTTTATACAAAAGAGATGTGCTAGATGTGAGAAGCTTTTTGATATACCAAATCTAAAAGATAGTAAGGCTAGAGACTTCGCACTTTTATATACACCATGTAGTCATTGTTATTTTGTAGAAGATATAACTAATCCTAAGTATCAGCTTTCTGGTCGTTGTCTGGATTGTTCAATACCTTTTGCCTTAGTAAATCATAAAGCAAAAGGTAGATGTCACAGATGTTTGATGAAACATTACCGTACTAATTCCACAAAAAGCTCATAGTTTAATAACATATTATCATGACACCTGATACTCAAGTTGAAGATTCACTTTTAGAATTTGAATCGAAATATAAAACGATGAGTCGTAAGCAGTTAGCTGATGCGGCAGTACAGATTGCTCGATTGCAAATGATGGCTTGTTTTGAATTTAAAAAGCCTAGACTGCAACAGATTAATAAATTTTATGCTCTTTACGATGGTAAGGTACCTAAGAAATTAAGACAGCTTTTTAATGTACCAATTCCTGTCTTTGCTGGAATGATTGATACACTTAACGCTCAGTATGATACGGGAGTCTTTTTAGAATTTGCGGAAGGTGATGCAGCTGACTATTTCAAAGTTAATAAAATAAACGGTGCATGGCGAAATGAAGTAATGAATACGTCAACTACTAGCAAGTGGGATTCTAAACTACGTATGGCTAGAAAGCACGCTATCATGACAGGCAGAGGAATCGCGGAATATAACGTCACTTCTGATCCTAGCTATAAGTCAGAACTAACTAACGTGATGTTGAAAAACTTTAACTTTCAACCTCATGGTGGACTCTATTTAGAAAACCATTTATTTGCTGGTACTGAGGATATTGATAAGACTAGATCAGAGCTTATTGCCGGTGCTCAAGATGGTATTTACGATAAGGAGCAAGTAAAACAGTTAGTTACTTTAGCGGGTAGTAGTGATTTTATGCCAGATTCTAGTCATGATATGGCTGAGAAACTACAACGCTTTAAACCACTTGGACTTAATCCTGAGATTCATAGTTATGTTGGTCAAGAGGTATATAAGTTAGCGCAACAGATTATAGAACTTGATGGACAACGATATTACTTATTATTCCATCCTTGGACTAATATTTGGGTTCGCTTTGAAAAGTGGGTTGATATCTGTTCATCTGACTTAATGCCGTGGGTAACATTTGCTACGCATGAAGATGATGAGAACTTTTTATCTAAAGGGTATGGCGACGACTTATATCCAGCCGCCGATGCTATTGTGGCGATGTTTAACCAAGAGCTAACTAACCGCGAAAAGCGTAACTTTGGAGCTAGGGCTTATGACAAGGATATGTTCCAAGATGTGCGTAAGCTTGATGAAGCCATGCACAGACCCGATGCCCTTGTGCCAGCTGATACTAAGGGCGGTACAAGGCAGATTGCTAGTGGTATCTATGAATTTAAAGTTGGTGAGCTTGGTGGCACTGTAAACCTTATTGACTGGATTACTGGTAGTCTTGGTCGTAATACGGGAGCCACTGATTTGGCTATGGGTGGAGTACAAGAAGTATCTAAGAAGGCATCTGTTACTTTTGCTGAGCAGAAGTCAGTATCTAAGCGTATTGGCTGGGGAGCGCAACCATTCCAAGATATGATGGGTGACTTAGGACAGCGTTATATCTGGGGATTGCGTGACCATATGCCAGCTCGTATGGCTATTCAAGTCTTAGGTGAGTCTGGTTGGGATTGGGATGAGATTACTCGCATGGACTTGAATACTAATAAGGATATAAATGTTCTTATTCGCTCTAGTGACCAGAAACAATCAGAGAATGAACTCAAGTCTAAGCGCCGAGCTGAGGCTCTAGGTATGGTTGATCCTAATACTATCAACCCACAATGGCGCAATGAGCAGATTCTCCGGTCTGTTGGTGAGTTTGATGATGATGAGATTGCCCAAGCACAAGATGTAAAGACATACAATGATCGTAAGTCATTGTCAAAAGCGAGTGAATCTATCCAACTAATTCTACGAAATCAAAATCCAGATATTTGGGGAGGAGCTACTGTCGCATTTATGCAAAAGATAGTGGACTTTGCTGAGGATAAGAAATCTACTTTGAAAGATAAATATCAAAAGCTACATAAGTATGCTATGGCTCATAAAGAAATAGTAAAAGCTAATATTGATCGTAAGGTCGCTGAGCAAGCAGTAATGCAGAGCCAACAACCAGCACCAGAGGGAGGTGTACCAGCTGGAGTATCTATGCCAGCAGAGCAAACACCAGCTCAGGATGCTGGATTAAGCGGAGGTATGGCACGCGCCATGAACGTAGCTAGTTCAGCTGTATAACTATGAACTATCAAGAAAAAATAGAAAAAGCTAAACAATTATTCCTTACTGATGTTGATGAGGAGATTCAGAAAGATAATCTCGATATGATTCGAGAGTGGGAGCAGTCACTTAGAATTAATACTGCTTTTTCTAATTGGCAAGAAAGTGATATCAGTAAGCAATTAATTAAGCAATTTAAAATTACTTATAAAAACGCTTCACTCCAGTTAGCTGAGTCACGTAATTTAACTGATGAACAACGTAAAACACTATGGGCTACAAAAGATGCGTGTTTGATTGTCTTAGATTTACTCGCTAAAGACACAAAAAATGAAATTGAAAATGTACAAAAAGCAATTGACCACGCTCTTAGTTCCACATAACTAGAGTAGTTTTATAAGATTTAAATATAATCAATTCAATTTATGTCAAGAACAAGAAATACAGAAGTAGTTGAGGAAGTAGTAGAAACTGTAGTTGAACCAGTTGAGGAAGTAGTTGAGGAAAAAACTTCTCGTTCTTCTGTCACTGTCGTATACCGAGCTGGCAGTCGCGAATATAGTCGAGCTTTACATGGTAAAAACTTTGAAGCACTTGCGCAAGAGTTTGCGGATAAGAAGAAAGGAAATCTCGTTTAGTTTGCAAGAGACTGGAATCATCCAGTCTCTAACAAAAGGTGCGAGCCTTTTCCCGAGTAGTACGGCTTTATTACTACCCTTGTTTATAGGCACAAAGGATAACAAAATCTATTCCCCGGTGATTGTCGGGGTACATAAATAAAAATCACTATGAATCTAGAAGAAAAAGTTGTAATGGACTCTTATACAGAGCAAGGTATCGAATTACCACCAGAAGCAACAACTGTATCTGAACCAGAAGGAGACGAGCCTGCTCCGGAACCGGCTACTCCAGAAGAACCAGAGGCAGAGCCAGAAGGAACACTTAATGGTGAACCAGAGGCACTTGAACCTTTACAAACCGAACCAAAAGAACTTAAAAAGCGTTCAATCTATAATGATTTAAAAGATACACGTAATGATTTAAAATCAGAACGTGAAGCTAGAGAGAAAGCAGAAAGGGACCTTACTGAGTTAAGGTCTAAACTAGATGGGAAACCATCAGTAGAATCAAAAGCTGATGACCTTGATGCGTTTGCGGCCGAAATAGGTGCAGACCCTCAAGTGATTAAGAAGATGCAGGAGTTATTCCTAAAGAATATGCCAGCATCTACTATCAGTCCTGAATTACAGACTAAACTCGAACAATTTGAAAAATGGCAAGAAACAAACAGCAGTGCTATTGAAGCACAACAGTTTGAAACTGAATTTCAGTCAGCCGTTCCTCAATTGCAAAAGTTGTTTCCTAATGCGAGTAAGGAAGATATTGTCGCAATGAAAAGCGAAATTGATAATCTTGCTCACACTCCCGAATATCATGATAAAGAGATTGATTATATCGCTTTCAAGAATCAAGATAAATTATCAACTATTATTACACCTCGTAAGCGTGGACTTGAGTCGAAAGGCAGAGTTGACGCAACTCATACACCAAGTACGTTTGACCCTAATGCTGATATCACTAAGATGTCACCAAAGGAAGCGGAAGCTTGGGAAAAGGGTTACAATGAGTTAACTAAAAATAGTGAATTAACGACTGATTCTATTGGAAGACGTGTAATGCTATAGGATTCTTTTGGTTCATGATTAATATTTAATTATGGCTGCAAACCCTAACACAATGACGTTCAAAACCGTTTTTACGGCTGAATATCAAATGTCCCACTACAAGGAGCCTGTATACCAGATCCTTGCAGATTCTCGTCTTGAGTCACAACTGACAAAAGGACAAACTATCGCTCGCTCTTATGCTTCAGATGTGTCTGTAAACGACATGGGAGCTGACGGAAGTTACTCAGTGCAAGCTATCACTGATACTCAGGAGACACTTGTAGTAAATAAGGAGAAGGAAGCGAGTATTTATGTCAAAGACCTTGACTTGTTACAAGCTCACCTACCAGTGAAGCAAAAGTATGGTCGTAAGCTTGCTAACGCCCTTGTAAATCAAATTGATGGAGATGTACTTTTAGCTGCCTATCAAGGTGCTGGTACAACTCTTGATGATGGAAGTTTCGCTGGTACTTCTGGTAACGGTTTTGCTGTTACAGCATCTAACGTAGCGACAATGTACGCTACAGCGATGCAAAAACTACGTTTGAAGAATGTTGTTTACAACAAGCGTTTCCAAGCTGGTGCTGGAATGAAGATTGAAGTACCTGAAGGTATGCCAATTGCTATTGTTACTCCAGAAGTTGTAACTGCAATTGAACTTTATCTAGGTGGTAAAGATTCACTTCTCGGTGACTCAGTATCTCGAAATGGATATGCTGGTTATTTCATGGGATTTGAAAACTTTAGTTCAAACGCACTACCTTGGACTGCCGTGCTTAGTGTAGCTACAAACGCTACTGACACTGACACAGTGGTTATTAACGGCGTGACCCTTACAGCTGATGCTGACGGTGCTGCTGTTGGAGCTGGACACTGGTCTATTCAAGGTTCTGCTGACTTAGGTTGGGCTTCATTTACTGAATTAGTAAATGGTACTGGTACAGCTGGCGTAGATAACTATGTTGATGTTTCTGCTGCTGACCGCCGAAAGTTGAAGAACATTACTGCGGTGCATGACACTGGAGCTGACACTATTACTTTCACTGGTTCAGGTTGGGGAACTGTAGAAGTTTCAGAGACTTTGACTGCTGCTGGTAACATCTTTACTGTAGGTAAAGAGCAAGTTCACTGTATCTTTGGTTTAACTAAGTCTGTATCACTTGTGATGCAAAAATACCCAAGCCTTACAGAACGTCCTTCACCAAACGCTCGTATCGGTAACGACTACATTGCTTGGGCTGTGTACGGCATCAAGGTATTCCAAGATCAAGCTCCTCAGATTGTACAAGTAGCTGTTGATTCAACATCATTCACTGGTTCTGCAACAACTGTAAATTAATAGAATAATTATAACTATTATGACTGAAATACTAAAAATGGTTGGTGTCAGTGTAGCAGTAGTGATAGTTGCTCTATTACTTACTAGCAACAATGGGATGGGTGGAACTTACGAAATCACTAAACAATACTTCAGTGATGGAATTGATGTAACAGGTACAGGAGATATTAAAGTTGACGGAGCAACCGTGATTGACGCTAGTGGAAATGTAGACGCTGATTTGACACCAGCTTCCGTCATTGTGCCAGTTGAAACAATCACTGCTGACGACACTTTAGTCTCTGCTGATTCAGGTAAAGTTATTTATATCGGCACAGCTGGTGTAGACTTAACTTTACCAACCGCCGCCTCGGCTGCTGGAATTACTTATCGAACTGTAGTATCTGCTAACTTTGCAACTACTAACATGACGATAACTGGACCGGCTGCTGACGCTACTGACGACACGATTTATGGAGCACTTGAAGTCGCTGGTGCAGTGGTAGCTTGTTCTGCAGAAGATACTATTTCTTTTGTAAACACAGCTGAATTGCCCGGAGATTTTATTCAACTTCATTCTGACGGAGTCAAATGGTATATCACTGGACAAGGAACTACTGCTGGCAGTATTACTTGTACAGACGCTGATTAATAACTAGCGTTCTCGCTCTGCTCTCCTTTATGGAGAGTGGCGACGAGAACGGTAACAATAAATAAATTTATGATAAGACCAGAATTAATAAAAGCTATTGATGCAGTAACAGCGACTACGGTATCTGATCCAATCAATATTGAAAATGCAGAGAAAATATCACTTATTTTCACTCGCGCTAACCACTCTGCTGGTTCAACTGCCTTTTCTGTAGAAGTATCACTTGATGGTAGTACTTACGTTGCTTTTAATAAGCTTATATCTAATGCTACAAATACCAATGCTCAAACAAAGACACGAGTAGCTTCAGTATCACTTGCTTCTAACACGTCAAGTATAGTAGCAATGGACTTAGAAAATGATATATTTAGGTGGATGCGTATTACTGCGACTGAAACTACTGACGGTACGCATACAGCCAAGGCACTTATTCAACGCCACGCTTAAATAATCTTTTATGTCAGTCATTTTACAACCACAAGTAGACTTTGGTCTAACCAGACAGCTATCTAATCATTTAGATGTTGCTACTTATTACGTTCAAGCTAAAGTCTATGATGTAGACGGTGTTTTAATTGATACAACAAACCTGACTGATAAAGGAGGACAACGCTTCTCAAGACGATGGAGAGTACCAGTAGACCGTTCTGGTCAAGGGGCTTATATCTCAATTATAACGTCTGTTTATACTGATTCTGGCTATACTACTAAAAGTGATAATTATGGTGATGAAGAAAATACCTATCTTGTATTTGATAGGGTATTAGGCGCTCGTGGCGGCGGTTCTGGCGGTGGTAATCTTGATATAGGTACAATCCGCCGTGTTGTAGCTGAAGAGCTTGAGAAAGCCTTACCAGAAGAGGTGGAAGATGAACCAGAAGAGGTGGAGATTGAAAAGCCTGACACTACTACACCTAAGTTAGATCAACTAACTAAGGATATCGCCAGTTTACAAACCGCGATTGCGAAAATACCAACTGATACTCTTGATTTATCTGACATTAAACAGGCGATGGAAACCATTTATGGTGCGGTTGAAGATAAAGAAGTAACTCCTCCAACTGATTTAACTCCGACACTACAAGCTATTGATTCACTAGCTATTGATGTACTGCAACAAGTTGAAGGTTTAAGACAATTTGTGGCTGGCACTGAAACTGAATTGAAAAAGACTATAGTTGAAACAATTAGTGACAATATGCAAAATACTGAGTTTGTGACTGATTTCCAAGTCCGACCTAAGCGTAAACTGCCATCTAATCCACAAACGGAGCAACCAGCGTATGATATGAGTAAATTAGCATCATAAATATGATTACAAAAGGTACTGAATTAACAACTTTTATAACCTCACTAAATGCTGAGGCAAATATCGATGCCGATTTACTTGATGTATTGGTTGATAATGCGCGAACTGTTATTGAGGAAGAACGACCTTGGATGGTATTACGTAAAACCGATACTAGCAAGACCATAACGACTGCTAACACTTGGCAGACAGGGATTGATTTGTCTACCATTACTGATTTTTCTCGATTCTATATGAATCAAGATGGGGTGGTGATTAAGTTATTTGATGGTAATAATCGAGTAGATTACATAACTCTAAAGTCTTTTGACCAACGTCTTGAATATAAAGATGTCTCTGGTACGGCTGTTTATGATGCTAACACTAAGCAGTTGTATATTAACGGCACTGTAGCTTTTGCTGGAACTTTATATATTCCATACATGGCTACTTCTACGGCTATTGATTTAACTAGTGCCAGTGCAGTTTGGACTTCGTTTCCAGCGAGGTTCTTGCCGGTATTAGGATATTATGCGATAGGTATAAATAAAGGTGCTATTGACTACGATTCCATAAACCGTGAGATGTTACCGGAGAATAGAGCAACATTAAATGCTCTTAAAAATGCAATGGAGAAATGGGATAACGAGATGGCTTTGGCTACAATTCAAAGTAATGACCCTAGCGAATACCCTGGAGGCTATCCAAGACTGGGGGCGGTAAATAGATACGAATAATTATGGATTATACCATCTCAAATTTTTACGGAATCAATACAGCTATTAAGGACAAAAAGGCTTTGAAAGCTGGTTTTTCTCCTGATTCATTAAACTGGATTACTACTAAAGAAAATGATGCTATCGAACTGCGCCGAGGTTATGCTCGTCTTGGTTTAACAGAAGTTACTGGTAATGGTGAAGTAACTGGTATTGGAGTAGCTACTGGCTATGACGGTAACAGTCAATTGTGGTTTTCTTATGATCGTAAAGTTAAATATTATGATGCGGTTTTAGATGATGTTGTTGAAATAGGGACTGATTTATTAGCAGAAGATGCTGACGGTGAGGATGTTTGGTTTCAGCCTTATTCTGGTCTTGGTGGAGCTTATATGTTCTTTGGTTCGCCTAATTCTAGTGTTTATAAGGTTCCGGTAGCTAATCCAGAGAGTGCAGTAGATCAATTGACTAATAACTATCGCTGGGGTGTCTTCCATGTAGGACAAAACCGAGTGTTCGCTGGTCAACGTAATGGAACTGTGTCTGGTAATAATGATAAGACTGGCTTGTATTTATCTTATATTGATAAAGACCAACTATCTGACTTCACTCAAGTAACGGGTGAAGCTATCGCTAGTTTTCCGCACACAATGGCTCAAATCACAGGTGTACGAACAGCTTGTTATGTGTCAGTAACAGATACAGTGGAAACATTTAAAGATGATCGTAACGGTAATTTAGTGGGAAGCGCCGGCGGTACTGGTACAGTTAATTATGCGACTGGTGAAATAGATTTAACTTGGGGCGCTGGTTCAGCTGGTGGGGCTATCACTTGTGATTATTATTATGAGATAGCTACAACTGCTGGAGTGTTAGACTTTACTGGAGCTGGGGTTGGTCAAGGTAAATCTTTTCGTCAAGATGATGGTGGAGGTAACTTAATGGCGATTTTTAATATTAATACTACCCAATACTGCTTTCACCAGAATCGGACATGGCAGTTTCAATCATCTCTTGATGATACTGAAAGCACTAACTTACCTTACCGTAATGTCGGTATTCCTTACCCGCGATCAGCATGGCAGACACCAGATGGTATTATTTTAGCTGACGTATCACGCGCGAATGAACCTAAGTATAGACGGATGGCAGTATTGCAAGGTACTGATATCCAAACTATTGAACCAAAATCGATCTCCGATGCTCTTGACCTAACGCCATATGTACACAATACTTGTGTTGCTTATCGCTGGGGCGACTACGAGATATTTTGTGTACAAAAGAAAGTGTTGGGAGTAGCAGAAGGGTTTAACAGTGTCATGTGGGTACATAATGTTGTATCTGACGCTTGGGATAAATTAGATTATTATGCTTCCTGTTTAACAGAATTAGACGGTTCTCTTGTCGCTGGAGACTCTATTTCAAATAATATTTATACTCTTTTCTCTGGTTTTGATGAAGATGGGGATGTTATTAATAATTATTGGATATCTAGTGAACTTGATCTGGGTATTCCTAATTTAAAGACTTGTCGCCGGATGGTAATTGAAGGCTTAATTCAACCAGATCAACAACTCGCTATTGATATTTCTTATAACGGTGGTGCTTGGACTCAAGTATTTACAGTAGACGGTCAAGCTTCATATGTTGATACTGGTATTGAGATTAGTATTGGCTCAAGAACTATCGGCTCAGGAGTTATCGGTGGTGGAGCCGAAGAAACAGCTTCACCTTATGAGATTGATTTTAAGTTAAATTCTGACCGTTTTACTGATGTATCTATACGCTTGCGTGCCTTAACCGTGGGCTTTGTTTCAGTCAATGCGTTGACGTTTAAGGATATAAGGTCGAAGGGGAAAAAGAATATACCAGCTCGTACTAGATAGATTCCACATAACAGGCTGATTTTATATAGTATTATTATGAATAAGTTTAATATCTTGGCGGGGTTAGTGGGAATACTTACCGTTTTTACTGGTTATTTGTTTTTTAGTAATCAAGTTGATAATGTTATTAGTGTTGGTACAGAGCTTCCAGACGCACCAGCATTGTTTGAGACTAGTTTGGCAGCACCTATTACTGCTACGGCTGATAGTTTTACTTTAACCGCTAACTCAGTACGAGGTGGTGGCAGTCTTTCAGGTTATAACTGTTTTACGATTGATGAAGGCTCAGCTCAAGCAGAATTTGTTTGCGGTACAGCTTCTAGTACTAGCGTAACTGGTGTTACCCGAGGTATCTCACCTAGTGATGGCACAAGTGCTGTATCTGCCCTACAGTTTGCTCATAGACGTGGAGCAAGTGTTAAAATTACTGATTTTCCTATAATTCAGATTATTCGCAATCAAAATAACGGTGAAGCCACTTTTGAAAATGCTTTAAGATACGCGGGTAGTGTGGTACCTTCTGGTGCTGATGATCTTGCTGACGTTGGTTATGTTCTTTCTGTAGTGAATGGTGGTACAGTAAATTTTGATGCTCTAGTAGTAGCTGGTACAGCAGGAGAGACATTAGCAACCAGCACACTGGTTTATTTTAAGACTTCTGATCAACGCTGGTGGAAAGTAGATACTGATGATACTACTACTTATCAAGATAGGGCTGTAGGGCTAACTAGAGGGACCGGTACAGCTGCTAATCCTATTAGTGGTGGCGGTATTTTACTAAAAGGACTACAAACAGGATTATCAGGGCTGACCGCTGGCGAAACTTATAATGCTTCTACTTCTGCTGGTACATTTAGTACTGTAACGAGTGATTTACCAATTGGACAAGCTAAGTCAACAACTGAGTTGTATTTTGACCCAGTAATGATAGGAGTGCCGAGGTTAGCAACGGATAATACTTGGACAGGGACAAACACTTTTAGTGGGATTGTTGAAGGTAACCTGAAAAACACTGAGTATATCATTTCTAGTTCAACTTTCACTGGAGCCACCACTCCCCAACCTGTTCACCTTTCTTCCGCTACTGGCACTGCTCATTTAGTTGATGCTGATGATACTAATAGTCTAGCTTTTATTGGCTTTGCTAAAAATTCAGTTAGTAATGGAGGAATGGTAGCAGTTCAAACTTCGGGAATAGTCGGAGGGTTCACGGGTCTTACTAAAGGTGATGTCTACTACGCCAGTAACACAGCTGGTTTTATCTCTACTACTACTGGTACTTATGAAGTAATGGTGGGAGTGGCAGTAAGTTCGACTGAAATTTTGATACAAAAAGGGAGTAGGCAATTAGTAACTAGTCATAGCATACTTGACGCTGGCTCAGGCGGCCAAACTCAGAATTTAACAATTACCACTGGTTTTAGAATGTCAAAAGTTGATATGTTTGGGGATTCTTTTGATTACTTCATAGCAAATCGAACTATTGCTGGATTAGGTGGTAATTGGTCTTTGACATCATTAGTAAGTGTCAGTGACACTGCATATACAATTCAATTCACTCAAAATAATGATAATCCAGGAACATTATCATTAATAGTCTTATCTGAAGGTGAAATGTAATTAATATTTATGCCATCACAAGAACTTACAGATTTAAGTAAAAACCTAGCTACTCAAAATGGTGCTGTTACACCTGCAACTACACCATCTCCGGCTGCTACTCCAACAACTACACCTGAGTCAACCACTACTGGACCTTCACAAGCGTTAAAGGATCTAAGTATTGCTTTAGCTCCTAAGCCAACTACACCTAAACGAACAATTAAAGAGCCTACTATTGAACAGCCTAAGACAGCGGTTGATTTTCAAAAAGATTTACTCAAGGCTTCACAAGGCGAAATTAATCAGATAAATAAATACGCGGCGCAACAAATAGAAGCTTTAAAACCAAGGCAAGAAGAACGAGTGCGGGAAAATGCTTCAGTTAATACCCTTACTGGTTTAGCTGGGAGTACAGAAGCTAATAGAACAACTGGAGTAACTAAAGCCGTTAATGAAAAAGAAAATCAATTAGTGCGGGCTGAGGCTTCGGCTAAAATTGGCGGTATTTTAACTGGAGTTAAAACCAAAGCTTTAGAAATGGCACAGACTGCCCGTGAGCAATTTAGACTTGATACGGAAACAGCTAAAAAAGAACGTATGGCTAGGTTAGAGGAGGCGGTAAACAATGCTTCTATGTTGGCTCAAAGCGGTGTGACTTATGAAGGCTTACAGGCTACTGATCCCGAAGCTTTTAAATCATTAGCTGAGACTGTTGGTGGTGAACAACTACTTAAAGCCCAATTTACCCTAAATAGACCACAGGAGGATATTCTTGATAAAAAAATTGAAGGGGGCAAGTATGTGATTGCCTATCGTAACCCACTGACTGGCGAAACTCGAATTGAGTCGGTTGATTTAGGGTTGCCACCACAGTATACGAAGACTGTAGACGCTGGTAATCGTATTCTAGCTATTCCTGATAACTGGGATGGTGATCCAAGTAAGCTATTGACTATAAATAAAGGATTGACTCCTAGCCAACAAGCGAGTGCTGTTGGTGGTGGAGCTGGTGGAGCAGGTGGTACAACATTAAGTCCAGCCGCACAATCTTGGGCACAGTTGATAAGGGAAGGAGGAGCAAAGATTTCAAATGTACCCGCGACAATGAGAAATGAAGTAGCTAGAGCCTTAGCTTCTAGTGATCCTGTTTTGTCTAAAGCTAATCAAAATGCCTTACAGGAAGCTGATGCTGCCCTAACTGCTATTTCTAATACGAAAGAAATAATGAAAGGTATTGGTTCTGGCGGAAGTGCAATACAGCGTGGTCTTTTCGGAATGTTACCAGGTACAGAAGCGCGTAGTGTCAATAATAATTTAGATACAGTAAAAGCTCTTATTGGCTTTGATGCTTTAGCTCGTATGCGTGCCGCCTCACCAACTGGCGGTGCTTTGGGAGCTATTACAGAACGAGAATTAGCTTTCTTACAATCGGTACAAGGTTCTCTTGATCCATTGCAAAAGACTGGTGAATTAAATAAAACTTTAAATCGTATAGAAAATAGCTTTAAACGAGTGAGGGCTATAAATAGTGTTAATATGACACCATCTGAGTATAAAGATATGTTCCCTGATGCTACACCTGAAGAATTATCTGAAATTGGTTCTCGGAGAGAAGTGGCTGGTGCTTTGGAAGAAGATGTAGATGTTTTAATCAGTCCTGATGGAACACAACAAGTAAACACTGCTGATTTAACACCTGAAGAATTACAAGAAGCTAAAAACGCTGGCTGGCAATAAAATATATGTCATTTTTAGATAAAGCAACACCTATTAATCAAGCGACTAGTACGCCATCTTTTACTAATAAAGCGAAACCTGTCACTCAAACTCAAAGTACTCCAGTAGTAGAAACACCTGTTAAAGAAGATGGTTTTTTTAAATCTTTAGCTAAAGATGTGGCTGGTACTTTAGTTGTTAAACCCGTAGCTAAAACAACAGAAGCTTTAGGTAGATTAGGGTTGTTTGGATCTAATATAAAAAAAGGATATGAGGATATTGCCGATACTGGAAAAGGTCAAAATATAATGGGTATTAATGTAGAAAAACAAAGGGGGTTCAGTGATGGTGGAGTTAAACAAATTTTAGGTGAAACAGCTAAAACAGCTTCATACCTTGTCGGAGGTGGAGCTTTACCTAACATCGCTAGGTCTACATTAGGAGGTAGAGTTTTAAGTGGATTAGTGCAAGGGACAAAGGCAGGAGCAGTTTCTGGGGCTTTATATGGCGGTGGTCAAGAGGCGATTAAACAAGAAAGTACAGTTGGTAGTATCACGAAGCAAGCTGGTATCGGTGGATTAATCGGTGGGGCTACTGGAGGGGTTATTGGTGGAGTATTACCTATACCTGTTGCCTCAGTACAAAATATTAAACCTACAAATATAATGCAGAGAGTGGCAAGAGTTAATCCTTTAGATGAGCAGAAATTTCAGCAGACAGCCAAAGAATCGATTGGGGAGTATCTTGTTAAAAGAGGTATTTATGGTAATGATGAAGAAATCATGAAACAATTAGCACAAAGATTTTCTCAATCAAAACAAGTAGCTGATGAGGCTTTAGAAAAATTGCCAGGAACTTACAGACCTGAACCTGTTAAAACAGCCTTAAAAGAAATGCTTGAACGAGAAACACGTATATCATCTCCAGGCGCCCCATCTCGTGATTTGGCTAGGGTACAAAATCTAGTTACTAAATATGAAAATAAAGGGGTGACAATGCCAGAAATTAATGAAATAAAGCGTATTTTTGAAAGAAATAATCGTCTTGACTACTTAAAGCAGAATTTACCAGAATCAATTGCTAAAGCTAACACTTTAGATGATGCTATTCGTGGTTGGCAATTTAACCAATCAAAACAATTAGGTTTAAAGAATTTAGATGAAGTTAATAAAGAAACTCGATTAGCCAAGCAATTAGGTGACGCTTTATTCAAAAAAAATGTACGTGGAAGTGGTAACAATGCTTTTGGTTTAACTGATGCTGTATTGTTATCTGGCGGTGATCCACAAGCAATAAGTATGTTTTTAGCAAGACAAACCTTTGGTAATAAAAACATACAGTCAAAAATAGCCAAGACAATTGCTGGAAAACCTACTGTTGGTACACCAACCGCAGTTTTTGGGTCTAAGATTTCCCCTAAACAAGCCATCCCCGATGTGATTATCGGTAAAAGTAAATCAGCTATCCCTGATGTGGTTGTTGGTAGCCGTACTGCAAAACCAGTTAATGCTGTTATTCCTGTAACCAACACCAAACTCCAAGCCTTTAAAGCAGGACAAGGTAATTCACAAGGTGGGTACATAGCAAACCCATTCCAAGGCAAGCCGAAACAATTAGTAGACAATCAAGTCGTATCATCTAGTAAGTTTAACACACAAAATAATATAAAAGTACCAGCTGAAGTACGATCTAATTGATAAACAAGAAATTAATCGTCAAGTAAACTAGGTAATCTCCAAATAACCCAAGCTATAACGATTATAACTATAAGGATGTGCATATTTATATTGAATTACTCGGGATTATTCCAAGCTATAAAGCCTACAATAAGAATAAGTAATATGGTTATTATTAACATAATTGCTATATTATTACCTTTTCCACAAAAGAGCAACTGTGTATTACTATAATTAGAATGAAATATTTAATATTAGCTGGTCTTCTTATCACTAGTGCCCTTGGTGGATATGCTTACCTTAACCAAGGTGGTATAGGTGGTGAGGGTACAATCAATCAGCTCCAACAATGGAAATTTGATGGTACTTACCTAACTCAATCTGTTACAGATAGAATATTAAAATTGACTGGATTGGAGTCGGCTGGTGACTGTCTAGTAACCGATGCTTCTGGTGTTGTATCAACCTCAGCTTGTGGCACTGGCGGATCTGGTTCAAACTGGACCATCATCTCTGGCGGACTTCGTACTTCTACCACGACTGACTTCGCTCAAGCTAATCATTTAATTGCTTCTGACCCAACTTCTGTTACTACAGATGAAGAGCCAACTCGGGGTAGCATTAAACTACAGCATTTCAGAACAGGTGTTGGCACATCAACCTATAAAATAGCTCAAGACTCGTATGATATTTTGCAAATCAATCGGATGGGTGACTCTACAGGTGATGGCGATGCTTGGTCATTAGTTAATATACAATCGCCAACCGCCACGAATACTGTTACAAGCGTAGATTCTGAATCAACTATCTCTTTGACTACTAGGTCTAATGCCTCAGCCTACCGTGTGTTTGATATCTATAATGATGAATACTCACGAGATAACGGTATGGGTTTTCGCCAATTATATAAAAGTACTACTACTAACCCAATACGCTTTGAATTTCACGATAAGACCACCAATAACGGTGCGTGGACAATGACAGGAGTAACTCTTACTTCTGGCTCGCCTAACGGTTCATACACTTCTACATCTGGCGTTACACCTTCTGCCGAAGACTGGATTTGGGACAACGCTGGTACATATCTTGCTGATGATACAAAGATATTATCAATAGATACAGGTGCGAAAACTTTTGTTTTGAATCGTAATGCTACTGCTAGTAATAGCGGATTATCTATTCGTGGAAAGAATATTAAGGAAATTATGCGACTAACTCCAGACCGTCAATTATTGGTACGCAAATTTATTCCAGAATTAACAACATCAGTAGCAGAATTTGGTGGGGAAACTCGTACCAGTGGTACAACAACAACAAATGTATTAAAAGCGACATCAACTACACAGGCTAGTTCTGTCGGTTATCGTTTAGGTATCGGCACAACTACTCCAACTATGGCTTTATCGGTAGTTGGCGAATCTTTGTTCAGCGATAATATTACTATGGGGCAATTATTAAAAATCAATGCCCCATCAGGTAATCCAGAATTTGATTTTCTGGAAAATGGTACTACTCGTGGTAAGACTTACTACGATGTAACCAACAACCGGCTAACATTCCAAAATAACGAGACAAACAGTGCTGATGCTCTTTACTTTGTAGACCCTGCGACATTTACTGGTTCAATGGCTGTTGACACTAATACACTTATAGTCAACGACACGTCTAATCGAGTTGGTATCGGCACATCTACCCCTAGTCAACCATTATCGGTTGTTGGAACTACTACAATGGACAGGACTGAAATCACTAGTTCATTATGGTTACTAGGTGATTATATTACCAATACCTTGACTTGGCTTGATACAAAAGTGGAAGCTCTTACCAATGTTGTATTGCAAGGAATTTGGGACTTTGGAGGAGCAACTTCAATTGAGATAGTAAACGGTACTGCTCCAACAGTAGATGCAATTGGTGAAATTGCTTTTGACACCACCGATAATCAGTTACTGATTGCTACCTCAACCGTAGCTGGTTCGCCAATGGTAATACCAAATACAGTATCTATGGGTTCATTCTTAATCGCTTCAACTTCTATGCCTTTTGGCTCAGGATTTGTTACAGGCAAAGCCATTCCGTTTAAGGTACAACGTGATGGATATGTCGTAACTGAAATCTACTGCGATATTGATGGTGGCACTTCCATTGTTATCAACTTTGACAACGGTACTGGAAACACTTCAGCCGTTACTTGTGATACCGATGGAGCTTCATTAGTTGGTGTAGGTGCTAACAATACTGTAACCGCTGGACTTATGACTACCGCTATTGAGACTGGAACCGTTACAGGTTCACCAGATTATTTAAGAGTTTCAGTCTTTGGAACTTGGTTGAGAGAATAAAAATATGACACCAAAAATAACAACAACTATTGGTTTAGGAATTGTAACTATTATTGGCTATGCCTTATATATTGGGGGAATAAATGTTGACAATGGTTTACCCCAACCAATAACGGTGAATGGTCAAACTATCACTTTTCCTTACACCGATAGTAAGGTGGACGAGAACATGATTATTTATACTAATGAGCAGATATATGATCAAAGCGTAACCACAGCGGAAATGTACTTAGCGGTAGTAAATAACAGTGGCAAGCCACAAAACGCTTCATTAACTGCCTATTTTCGCGATGATAAAAAGAATATTAAAGAAGTTTCGGTATTAAATGAAGTCACTAAAGAGGTAGCTAGTCCTGTTTATACCAAGGAATGTAAAATGGTAGTAGCTAGTAGTACCAAAGAAATAGAAGAATGTACGGAAGTTCAAACAGGCACTACTACCGAACAAGTGAAAGAGTTAGTGTGGTTGCCGATGACTTTGGAAGTTAAAACTACTCCTACAAAACCCAATGCCGATAAGATTGCTAACATGACTAAAAAGGATAAATTTAGCGATTTTATCTCAGCTAAAAAAACAGCAGAAAAAACAGTAGCCAAAAATGAAGTGTTGTATTACAAGGTAATCGTCCAGTACCCACCTAACAGTGCTGATGAGTTCTTCTTTGAGGTAGTTGGTAATGACGGGGGTAAGGGTGTAGTTAAATAGTATGAAATACATTTTCCTTTTATTGTTAGCATTTTTAACATTTTCACCTGCACAAGCAGACGCGGTCTGGTTTTCTTCTTCGTGGAATTACAAAGTAAAGGTGGAGGTTAATCCAAACAAAGTAGGAACCACTACCGCTATAACCTCATTCCCTGTTTATGTTGATTTAGCTGGTATGCCTGCTAGTTTTTGGACTAATGCTAGTAATACGGGGGCTGATATTCGAGTCTTAGAAAGTGATGAAACTACTGAAACGGCATTTGAGCTTGTTTCCTATAATAATTCTACTAAAATAGGGGAACTTCATTTTATGGCAGACAGTCTAGCGACAACTTCGACTAGTACCTTTTATATTTATTATGGTAACGCTACCGCTACGGCTTACGCTGTAACCGACACTTACGGTAGAAATAACGTGTGGGGTGATTATGTCGCAGTCTATCACTTAGAGGGCAACAGTACCGACAGGAAAGGTTCTTACAACGGTACTGATACATCTATTACCTACTCATCTGGGTTAATTGGACAAGGAGCTGGATATAATGCCACCACAGATAGAATCAGTTTAGGAACAAACACAGCTTTTCAGTTTGGGGAAGCTGACCAATTCACTATACAGGCTTGGGTTAGTGCATCTACAAGAAATTATGGCCGGACTATCTTTTCAAGACAAGACGGCGCTGGGGCTGCAGGTTATCGTGGTTACACCTTCTATACCAAAGATACTTCCGGCGGTATTCAGATGGATATGTATTCAAATTTAGGCGGTGGTGGTAATAATGTTAGAACTTGGGCCAGCACTATTGCAGCAGATAATACATTTTATTTATTACACTTCGTTTCTGCTGGTACATCCGTAGCTTCTGGAATGGACTTATATAGAAACGCTAGTTTACAGACCGCTTCTACACCTAGTAATACTTTAACTGGGTCTACCGTTATATCAAGAAATGCACAAATAGGAAATCGTGATGGCAGTAACTTAGGTTGGCAGGGTTTATTAGATGAAGTTAGAGTGAGAGCATCACAACTATCTACTTCGTGGATAACCACCGAATACAACAACCAAAATTCAACCTCCACTTTCTTCTACATTGGTGCCGAAGAAGCCTACAGTGCTGGTACTAGTACCGTAGCGTCCACAACCGATAGTATAATTTGGTTTGAGTAG
>CAYPYB010000011.1:0-33579 GCA_964415115.1 uncultured Candidatus Pelagibacter sp.
TCTATTACCTTGTATATAGATAACAAACAGATAGCATATAGATACCTTTTGGATACATTCTTATTACCTTAGATATAATATTTTGATTATTTTGCATTTAGATAAATATATAGGACACATGAAGCGACAAAACAGGGACATTTATTTATCAAAGCAGAAATTTTAAGCAACAAAATTCAATTAAGACAATAAATAAAAGGTACTTAGAAACGAAGATGTTGAAATTCAGCAACACTTAAAAAATAAAAACAAAAGAAAACATGTATATACAATTGAAAAAACATACGGTAAAAAATACATTAGTTTAAGTTAGGCAGTTAAAAACACCTATTACTTCAACCCGCATATGTTTTGTTTTTTGTTTCTTATCAAAAAAAATGGTATTATTTTATGTTTCAAAAAAAGTTATATTTAAAAAAACTTACAATTTCTCAAAAAATTGTTCTTCAGCAATTAAACTACTGGTTATCTAAAAATGATTCACGATATGGCCTTTTTCGTGAAGGGAAACAATGGATTCGCAATTCCTACGCAGCATGGCAAAAACAAATTGGATCTTTTTCAGTTATAACCATTCGTCGCGCCTTTACTGAACTAGAAAAATTAGGTCTTATTAAATCCAAGACTTTCGAAGAAGGAAAAAAATTTTGTGGTGGACAACAAGTTAAATATTTCACCATCGATTTTGATCAATTAAATGACCTTTTGAACTGTTCAAAACCATTAGAAAACAAAACATTGTCTGATGTTAATTTAAATTCGAATTTGATCGGGCAGGGTGATCAAAATGATCAGCCCTATCTATCAAATAAAACTTCAAATTTAAAAAAATATCATAAAAAAAATTTAAACCATTCAAAATCTCAATCAGCACAACAGGAAGGAAATTTAAAATTAAAGAATTTTGATTCAGAGCAAATTCAAAACATCCTTTCCATGAAACAAATTTGGAATGAAGAGATTGAAGGGAAGGACGAATACATTACTTTCGAAGAAATTACTGTGAAAGAACAAGCCTATTTGCTTCAAGCCTTGGCTCAATATTTCTCTAATGACTTGAATTCATGGAAAATTTTTTGTGAGAAGATCACCACCAGTTGTTTTTTGATGGGGGAAAAAACATCCTTTAGGGTTAATTTACCTTGGATTTTAAGATTTTCTAATCTTCAAAAGGTTTTGGAAGGAAACTTATATGGCTTTGGTGACAGAACTTCTAAGCCCTTTAACTTTATCGAAAAGAAGGATGTAGAACCCTTTTCCTGTGATTTAGAAATGGATGTTAAAAATGACGGATTTATTGAAGAAACCATGATTCAAGAGGCTCTGATTATTCGCCAAACAATTTTAAAGAGAGTAGGAGAGGGTGCCTATAGTAGCTGGTTTTCAAAGGCTCGATTGATTTTAAGTGATCAAAAGAAATATGTCTTGTGTGTTGAAAATACTTTTATCAAAAACAGTATTAAAAACCGTTTTGAATTGGATTTAAAAGATATTATTGAAGATGTTTGTCTGATAGGGGAGGTCGTTCACTCGTTGTGTCATGAACATGAAAGCAATACAGATGAAGTGAAGTTTAATCATCAGGAAATTATTATGAATGAAGATCCTCTCTCTTCACTCTTAGAATGGCCTTCAGATTCCTATGGGCATCAGATTCCTCTGCAAACTTTTTTAATAAAGATAAATCTTAAAAATGACCGCAGAATGAGATTTTCAAACTTGATGAAGAAGACTTCTAAACAGATAAAAAGAGATGATAATATTCTTAAAGCTAAGCAAAAAAGGTTAATTTTCTTTGAATTTTCACCTTTAAAATATGTTGCCTTAAAATATGGCTTGCGAAAACAGAACCAGCAAGAAAATGATTCTTTTTTTAATGATGTAATTTTTTCTTATTTCCACATGGATACAGGAAAGTATCAAGAAAAGTTTTAGCATCTGTAAATAATAATAAAAATTAAACATAATAATCATTTGATACAAAATAAAAAAATAAACTATTATTCAATTATATTGATATTATTATTGATTTTGATTATAATATAATAAAAATAAAATGAGATTTATAATGTCGAAAGAAATTAAAGACAATTATCTTGGAAAAGTCCCTTATTTATATTGGAAGATTAATTTTGTGTCGGTTTCACAAAAAGGAGAAGAGTCAATTTTCCCTGAAAAAGAGTTTAGGCGCTTCTCTGTTGATGAAATTGTAAAAGAAATAGATTGTTTTGATAAAAACATTCAAAAAATAAAAGAGGATTGTTTTGATGATTGCTCGTTAGATACAGAAACAAGCTCTATATTACAAACAATGAGCACTCAAGTTCATTACGGAAAATTTTGTTTTTCATCTATAGATTTACACCACAAGCATAACTTTACATCAATTGTTGTGATAGATGAGGATGCTATTCCTGATTTTGTGGAAAAATATCAAAATAAAGAATTGCCCATCAAATTTGTTTTATTAAAAATTAAATTGTCCGATTCAGAAATTATTGATCTTCTTCAAAATAAAAAAATCCATTATGTTTTGGATATTTCAAAAGTCAAAGATTTATCGGATGTTATTTTAAAATGGCATAACGAATTTTTAGAAGAATTCAATTTTTATTTTTGGGGAAGGTACTATCGCTTTAGCGACTTTATTGATTTATATAAGGAAGAAACTTTTATAGATTGGTATTGTTCAATCATGAAGGAGCATGATATTCAAATTTCGTCCCTTTTTGAAAAAGGAGGATCTTTTCTTTGTTCATTGAAAAATGGAGATACACTTTGTATTAAGATATACTCTGAGGAAGAACAGGAATACCTTATAGGACTTGATGATTTTTTTGATAATTTATCTCAAGAGGATCAAGACGATATATCAAGTCAAAAAATTATAATTGATTATAAAACGGAACATTCTTATATTTTAGCAGAACAGTATCTACGATACAGTTTTTGCAAGCAATTTTATACTTTTGAAGTTGGTGAGAAAAAATATTTTGCAGTTATAAAAAAACAAACAAGTTTTAAGGTTTGATTTTGTTTATGAAAGATCTATTTTTCTAATGAAGAAAATCGGATCTTTTATAGGGATTAAAATTTTATAAAAACCGTTTTTGTAAGCTTCAAGTATATAAGCATTATTGGTTGTGGAAGTTAATATTCCAAAATGTAAGTTTTTTATATTATCTTCATAGGCAATGATTTTAGGACAGACAAGATGATCGAGAATAACTTGATCAAGTTGAAAAGTTGTGTTTTTGCTAATAATGGGTTCGTATTCATGTGTGCTTATCGTTACAATTCTAGTGTGTCCTGTAGGATGGTTTTGAAATTGATCTTTGTTTTTAGGGTTTTCTAAAAATGGAGGAAAAGTTTGATGAATTTTTTCTTCATCAATAATTCTAAGAATGCACCCAGGTTCTCTAAATAACCAGTGAATTTGATCGTTGGTAAAATATTTATTGAGACGTTCTTCCATATTGATGATTTGCTTTATTGATATTGTTGCTGATTCATTTTCCCAACTAATGACAGAAAGTGTCGTTATATCAAAGAATTCACAGAAGTGTTTTCTTTTCATTTTTAAAACATACTCACGAAAAAATTTGAGCTTTTTACCGAAATCTGTCCGATTGTACTCACTATGATTAAGCATTTTTTTAAAATTAGTATTTTATATTTTCTAAGAATAGATTATATGGAAAATTTTAAATGAGAACAACTAGAATTAAAAATATGTAACATACTTTTTTGTTTTTTTATTATGTTTGGTTTTCCTTTTCTGCTTCTGTTTGTGGATTAAATAAGGTTTTATGGTTGTTAAAGCTGATGAATTAGATTTAAATTTAATATAATTTATGTTAAAACACCTATTTTATGAAAAAATTGATGTTTTTTGGAACGAAATAATAAGTTTTTGATTGTAATTTTTTGGTATTGTTAACTAAAAGTATATTTTTTTATGTTGACAAACATATTTTTTATGTTTAAATTTGTTGTTGTGATGATCAATAATGAGTTATAAATATGGTTAAGAAAATATTTTTTTATGGAATAATAAGAAAAATTTTGAATTTTATGCATGTCGTTAAGAAAAAAAGTAAAGGAAAAAATATGTATAATCATCAAAAAGACAAAGAATTAAATAAAAACATACTTACATATAGTTTATTTTTAATCGCTTTTGTTTGTGCTTTCCCTGATACTGTTTTAGCAGCACTAACTTCTGGAAAAGAAGCAGTTGAAGGCTTACAACAAGAAATTTTTGCAGGACCTTGGGTTGTGGTTGGAAAAATTGCAGCTCCAGTTATTGGTTTAGTGATGTCTTTGAGATCTTCTTCTCTTGTTCCTATTGGATCATCCATTGGTATAACAGCAGCTATTCATTTCTTTCAAAAATACACAGAAGGTGCAGCAGGTCTTCTTCTTCCTTAAATTCCATATTTTTTAAAAAACATTATTCTTCTTTAAAACAATATCTTTTTAAAACGTATCAACATATGGATGGGTGAATTATGTCAAGTGAAACGAAACATGTGATTATTCATTATCTTGATGAACCTGTTCGCATCTTGTACTGGACCAAAGAACAAATGGCTTTTTATATGGGTGTTCCTTTGATGGGAATGGCTTTTGAAATGCTTATAGAAAGTTTGGTTGTGACGATTTTGGGTGCTTTTTGTCACCGAGAATACCGAAAAAGATTTAAGGATGTTAATCTCCAAATTTTAATGTATTGGTTTTTACCGCAAAATTCTAAAAACAAATATTTGCCAGAAAATCACAAACGAGATTTTGTGGGATAAGAGGAGCTGTTATGAATTATGAAATTGAAAAAAACAGAATCTATTATCTTCTTAGTCAACGTAATTTTCTTTTAGGACTCAGTTCCGTTCTTCTCATGATTGTATTGTTACAATCTGTCTTTCTCTTTTTAAGAAATGAAAAAATCATTATTACCCCACCTGAATTGAAGGAATCTTTTTGGGTGGAGGGTAATCGATTTTCTAAAAATTATTTGGAAGAAATGGCTTCTTTTTATGCTCATCTTCTTTTAGATGTGAGTCCAGAAACACTCCTTTATCAAGGGGAAATCGTTTTAAGATCGGCTGATCCTAGTTCCTATTCAAGATTAAAACTCAAGCTTTTTGAAGATCATAAAAAAATGAAACGTGAAAATGCGACGTCTCATTTTAACCCTCAAAAAGCAGTCATTGATACACAAAATCTACAAGTTCAACTGGAAGGTCTGATGAATCAGTATGTTTCTGGAAAGTTGGTTTCCTCTTATCAAGAAAAATTCGTGATTCGGTTTAGTGCGTCTAAAGGAAAGTTATTCATCAAAGATTTTGTCTTGGTGGATACCAAAAATAAGAAATTCAATGATGATGTTGAAACAAACAAGGATATTCAAAAATGAAAAAATATCAAAAAAGGATAAAGTTTGGTTTGGTGAGTTTGATGCTTGGTCTAAGCTATGCTTCTTCAACACAGGTTTTAAACTCTGATACGTCTAAAAGGATCAAGGCTAAAATTAGTTTTGATTCTATGAATCGAATTGCTTTTTTGAAGGATCGTATTGTTCAAATTTTTGGTGATGAAGAAACCTTTACCACTCAAACCGATGAAGAGAGGGGGCAAGTTTTTTTAAAGCCTACAGAAAATAACAAAGAAAAGCCGATTAATATCACCATTGCCACAGAAAGTGGTTTGGTTCAAGACGTTGAACTTGTTCCTCAAAAAATAAACACACAAACTCTTTTATTTAAAAATCATACAGCGGCTTCACCAATAGATAAAAACATTTTTTCTCTTCATCCTTCACAACAGATGATGAATCAAGAAATTAACCCTCTCAATAGACATCCTTCCTCTTTTCATCAAAGAGATATGGATCGATCATCCAAAATTATTCATCTTATTAAAACGACTCTTATGCAAGGAGATCAGCTGTCTGAAAATACTGGTTCTTCTCCAGATAGAATTGAAAATGAAGAGCTTAAAAGTTTGAATGTGAAGGCTGATCCTTTGTATGTGCGTAATGATACTGAATTTGAAGTTGGCGTTTATGAATTGATCAATATGTCGGGTCAAGAAGTAGAAGTTTTTGAATCCATGATGAAAGGCCCACAGATTATAGCTGTATCTATTTTGAAGAGAACATTAAAACCTTCGGAAAAATCTCGCATGGTTGTGTTGAGGCAAAAATATGATCCATCCAGTTCTTTTTAGACAAGTGAGAAAGAAGAGTTTATGAAAATAGTCAAAGAATGGGCTCATAAAGCATCCCAGATGGATGTGAAGAAGAAACAAAAAGTGTTGTTTTGGAGCTTGGCTGGGGTGAGTGGTTTTGTTCTTTCATCGATGATGTGGCATTTGTTGGCGGCATCTTCTAAGCAAAAAGTTGTTCCCGTTAAGGGAGAAATTTCAGGGCCTTCTGTTACAGAAAAGGTTTTGACTGGGGTTGATCGCTTGAATCCTCAAGATGCTTGGAATGAAAAGATGACGGTTCAAATTGAGGAGCAAAGAAAAGAAATAGCGAGTCTCCATAAAGAGTTGGAGTTGATTCGAAAAAAGAGAGTGGAAGAAAATATAAAGGGTGAAAAAGTATCTCAAGATTCTTCCCCAGAAAATAAAAGGAATGCTTTAAGTCTAAATCATAGTCAAGATACAAAACCTGAATCTCTTCATTTTCAGGTTCCAGAAGATGTAAAAGATGGAAGTTTAAAAGAAACAAAAAAAATAACACCTCAAAACTCTTTTGACAATCGTTTCAGGTCGAAAGGAATTACCAAAGTCGTCTTGAATTTGAAAAATTCAAGATTGAATAAAAATTTAGAGACGGTCGATAACACCTTACCTGCAGGAAGCTTCGCACAAGGTGTTTTGTTATCGGGTGTGGAGGCCTCAACCTCTGCTTCTTCTTCAGCTAATCCAGAACCTGTTTTGATTGAATTGACAGATTCTGGTGATTTGTCCCGTTACTTTAAATCACATGTGAAGGGCTGTCGTTTAACGGCTTCAAGCTATGGCGTTTTATCGAAAGAACGGGTGATGATGCGTCTTGAAAAACTCAGCTGTATCGAAGAAAAGACGGGTGAGATTTTAACGGTTGATGTGGATGGGTATGTATCGGGTGAAGATGGTCGTTTAGGTATGAAGGGAATCGTCGTGGATCATGCAGGACAACATATACGAACAGCGATGTTGGGTGGATTTTTATCAAGTTTTGGAAACTTTTTATCAGCGTCATCGAATCCTGTGACGTTTTCAAGTCAAACAGGTTTAGCCTCAGTGACACCTCTCACTGGAAGTGAGTTAATGAAACAAGGATTGGCCAAAGGTTCTACAGGTGCTTTGGATAAATTTACAGAGTTTTATATTAAACGTGCCGAACAATTGGATCCAGTGATTGTGATTGCAGCTGGTCGTGTGGTGAACGTGGTCTTTACCAAATCAGCCTCATTGAACCAATCTCAATATCGTCAAAAACTTAGTCAAAAGAACGATCAACAGCGTATGACTGTTGCTGAAAATGCCAATTAGGGAGAAAAATATGTCTTTAAAGTTTAGAAATAGGTTCTGTTTGATGACGATTTTACTTTTATCAGCCTGTTCGCATTATCAAGAATCAAGTGATTGTCCGATAGGTCAAGGTTTGGGGTGTAAGTCCATTACGGAAGTGAAAAAAAAATTGAATGCTGGAGAGATTGATATACCAACCAGCTCTGTAGATGACGTGAATATTTCAAATCCTATGATTTCAAAACCTTTGATGCATACTTCTTTGCACCCACAAGCACAACAAGCGACACGTGTTGATTCTCAAGAGTTTGAAATTCACCGTGTTTTAGAAAAGCCTGTCCGCATATGGTTTGCCCCTTATCAAGACCATAGGGGTAATTTACATGAAGGCTCCGTTGTGCATACAGTCTTAAGTCCTGGTTTTTGGCATATTCAATAAAAAGAGAGTATAAGAAATGTTTTCAAAGCTTGAACATTGGTGGAACAAAAAAGATATTCTTTTTAAAGAATCAGAAGAAGAAGGAGTTGAATCATCCTTTGGAGAAAAAGATGATTTTGAAACAAGACATGCCTTTTTTAAACAGTTGTGTGATATTCCGCAATTGATGGATTTGTTGCCTTATAGCAGTTTTGATGACAAGACGGGTTTATTTTTAAATCAAGATAGTGTCGGCTTTGTTTTGGAGACGGACCCTCTCATTGCTGGCGATGAAACGGCACAAACACAAATTCAAAATTTTCTCAACACCGTTTTACCCGTTGAAAGCTCTTTGCAAGTTTGTCTCTACAGCGATCCAACGCTTGATCCTCAATTAGATGTTTATGAAAATTCACGATTCCAAGCTCCAGATATTTTTAAAAAATTAGTTAGTTATCGATCTCAAAAAGTTCGAGAGATGGCTTATGACTCTTCTTTAAGCCCCTATACGGTTCGAAATTATAGAGTGATTTGGTCCTATTCGATTAAAAAAGAAGAAGTATCATTGCTGGATGTGGTATCCATTAAAGATCAATTGAAGGCCACTTTGAGTCTTGTTGGATTAAATCCAAATGACTGGAAACCTTCAGATTTGATTCAATTTTTAGATCTTATCCTACACCCCATTTATGGAAAAACAAAGCCACGAGAAATAGACTATAACCCGTATCAAAGCATCAATGGACAAGGTGCTCATCTTCATATGAGTACCCATATTGAGGGTGATGCCATCATCTGTCGTCATCATGATGGTTTGAATGAGGATAAGAATCAAGACATGGCTATTCGAACTTTTTCAGTAAAAGGTCAGCCTAATGAATGGACGCTTAGCATGATGCCTGAATTTTTAGGAAGTGAACTGAATGATCGTCTTCATATAGGTTCTCCTTTTTTGCTTCATTATGGTTTTCATATTCCAAAGCAAAATGGAATGAAAGCTAAAATTGCATCCAAGGAAAGTCTCGTTTCAAAACAAGCTCATTCTCCTTTAAGTAAATTTCTTCCTCATTTAAAGCGAGAAAGTGCTGAATTAGCGTATGTGATGGGAAGACTTTCCATGGGAGATCGTATTGTTAAAACACAAATGACGATGACGATTTTTTGTGAGAAGCAAAAGTTAGAACAAGTATCCAATGCGGTTAAAAATATATTTTTGTTGCAGCAATGGAGGTTGATGGAAAATACGCATTTTCATCTCCCCCAGCTTTTATCCACGCTTCCGATGTCTTGGGAAGAAAAGATGGTTGAAAGCTTAGAGCATCACCATCTTCTCAAAACAACGTTGACTTCTGAAGTTTCCAACAATTTACCATGCGTTGGGGAATGGAAAGGGGTTTCAACACCGTGTTTTATGCTGTTTGGAAGAAAAGGGCAAGTGTTTACCTGGAGTCCCTTTGATAGTCAAACCAACTATAACACCATTGTGGTTGGAACATCGGGCTCGGGTAAATCAGTGATGATGCAGGAATTGATGATGAGCTTTTTAGGCATGAATGCCAGAGTCATTGTCTTTGATTTAGGAAGGTCCTTTGAAAAGTCATGCAAGCTAACCCATGGCCAATATATTCGATTTGATACAACCTCTACCATGTGTATTAATCCCTTTTCTTATGTTCAAGAAATAGATAGTGATGAACAAAGAGAACAGTTAGAAGGTATTGTGATCACTTTAGAGCAAATGGCAGAGCGACGCGAAGGTTTGGATGATTTGCAAAGTAGTTTTTTACAAAAAGCGGTTCATCAGGCGTTTTCTAAGTTTAAAAGAAAAACGACCATTTCAGATGTTGCAAAAGTTTTGTTTGATCATATTGATCCACGTGCTCAAGATGTAGGATCTTTGCTTTTTAACTATACCTCTGAGGGTGCTTACGGCAAATGGTTTAATGGTGAAGCCAACATCAATCTTAAAAATGATTTAGTGGTGATTGAGTTGGAAGATTTAAAAGAAAAGCCAGCGTTACAAAATGTTGTTTTACAATCTTTCTTAGCCAATTTAACCCAGCAATTGTATTTGGGAGACCGAAAGAAAAAGACGGTTTTCGTTATTGATGAAGCGGCTCAATTGTTAGAAAATCCTCACTTTTCTAAAGCGGCTCAAGATATGGCACGTCGTGTTCGAAAATATGAAGCGTGTTTGATTACAGGAACCCAAAGTTTTGCTGACTTTTATGCTAATGATTATTCGACCAAAATTTTAGACAATGCGGCTTGGGTTTTGATGCTCAATCAAGAACCCACTTCTATTGAACAACTCGCTAAAACAGGAAAGATGTCCATGACATCGCATAAAGAAAGAGTCATGAAATCAGTACGTACGGTGAGTGGAAAGTATTCAGAAATTTTGATCAGCTCATCTATGGGATACACGGTTGGTCGATTGATTCTAGATCCTTTCTCGTTGATGTTGTATTCCACAAAGGCTGAAGACTTTGCATTGATACAAGATTTGATGGCACAAAATCAGAGTAGTGTTGAAGAGGCTATTGAGCAAGCTCTCATCATTAAAGAGAAAAGGAGAAATGAGAGATGAACAAAAAGTGGAATGATATTACCGAAAACCATTTATCAGCTTTAGCTGTAGGCGTTAGTTTGGTGTGTTTGAGTTTTCTATATTTTGCTGTCCATAGAATGACTCAAACATCTAACATTGCTCCACAATTTGTTGTGGTTGATATGCAGGCTTTGCTTCATCAACAAGCTCAAAAGTTAGTTTTAGACCCCTTTAAAAAGGATGAGAGTGAAGAATTAAAGCAACTTCGTTTATCGGCTTTAGCACAAAAAATCAAAGAAGGAATAGAAAAATATGCGTTTGAAAAAGGTGTGGTTGTTTTGAATAAAGGTTCTGTGATGGGTGGAAAATTAATCGATGTCACGAATCAAATTCATTTTGGAAATGAGTAAAGAGAAAGCCATCAAGGTCATGAAGATAATATTTCAAAAAACAGTGAAACAATTTCAAGAGTTATCTTCATCATGGAAGAAACGTCATACCGTTTTTTGTTTTTCTCTTTTATTTGGTTATGGATTATTAGGACAGCATGTTTATTTTGTAAAAGCTCTAACCGACAGTTTAGATCATCATTGGTTTGTTTTAAAGAAAACAACGAGCTTAGATTCTATTCAGAGAGGTGATTATATCCATTTTAAAAAACCTCAATTAAAGTGTTGGGTGATTAAAAAAGTGGTTGGAAGGGCTGGTGATTCTATTTACATCAATGATGGTGTGATGACTGTGAATGGTGAAAAACTTTACCTTTGCAATTGTGATTCCAAAGGAAAACAGTTAAATCCTTTAAAAAGTAAAATCATTCCAAAAGGATATTTCTTTGTACACGGAACGCATGAAAAAAGTTTTGATTCTCGTTATGAAGACTTTGGATTAGTTTCCTACAGTGATATTAAAGGTGTGGGAAAGGCTTTGATATGAAAAATTTATTGCAAATATTCGGTATAAACTTCTTTCCGGTGACCCACTTTCAAAACCATGATAGTCAAGATGTTATCTTCAATTTTGACAATCATGCGATAATCACCGGTTCTGTACTTCCAATATTCACTCAATCGTCCTGTCAAAGCTTCGCCAAGGTCTCGAGGATTAGGGTTGTCAATCAATCTGTCCAAAAAACGAAAAATACGTTGTTGAACGGGAGAATCAAGCTTTTTAATTTTTTTGAGAGATTTGTCAGAGAATTGAATTTTCCATTGGTGATTATTCAAGAACACAAGCCTTCTTTACTTCTTCTAAAGAGTAGACTTCACCACCGGTTCGAAGGTGTTCTTCGTAAGCAGCAATGGCATCGGCTAAATCTTCTTCGTCTTCAAGATACTTTTCTAAAGCTTGTTTTACAAAAAAGCTTTTGGGGCGATTTGTTTTGGAGCAGAGAGAGTCGAGTCTTTGTTCCATTTCTTGAGGGAGTCTTACAGAGAGCATGGTTACACCTTAAGGATCTATGGAGGTTATGTATTAATTGTATGACATGTCATCACATTTGTCAAGTCTTATCTCTTTTACCTCTCTTAACACCCGCATTTTCAAGTGATCTTGGAACCTATGGATCGACCTTTGATATTCAAGAAAAAGACATTCGTGAGGTTTTGGCTGAAAAAATGCAATCGGAAACGGGTCAAAAGTTATTACAAGATTTGCTTCAAAGTTTAAAAGAAAAGAGTCAAAATCCAGCCTTTAAAGTTCAAAAAAACATATCGAATGCTATAGAAAATAACAGTTTTTTGATCGATCCGTCGATTACGCTTACCACAGATTTTAAAGATCCTCATGGAGTTGTTTTTTATAAATCTGGAACACCTTTGAATCCGCTTCATCATATGACGTTATCTAAGGGCTATGTGTTTGTGGATGGTGATAACCCAAAGCACATAGAGTTTGCTCAAAACATCAATCAAACCAATCCTTCAAACAAGCCTATGATGATTATTTTGGTAAAAGGTAACCCTTTAAAAATGATAAAAGATAACCCGAATATGAAGGTTTTTTTTGATCAAGAAGGGTTCATGTGTAAGCGTTTTAAGATCTCAAAAATTCCAGCAACCGTAGAGCAAGAAGGTTTGATGCTAAGAGTTCGTGAACATAAATTGGAAACACACTCATGAGACAGATTTTAAATCTTTTTCTTATCACTGTTTTTTCATGCACTTTTGTTCATTCGAAGTGCCATGGCAAACTTTTAAATCCCATAACCGATGTTTGTTGGAGCTGTATATTCCCCATCACTATTGGGGGTATGAAAACCATGGATAAAGGAAAAGAAGATACCCCTAATCCAGGAAAGATCATTTGCACCTGTCCTAAAACACCGGTTCCACAAGTTGGGATTCCTGTGAGCTTTTGGGAACCTATTCGAGTGGTTGAGACAACAAGAACCCCTTGGTGTTTGATGACTTTGGGTGGTGTTCAATTGATGAACACAGGCACTCAACTTCATGGAACGGTTAAGCATAATCGCAATCGCCGCATGCGATCCAGCTCTTACAACGTGCACTACATTACCTATCCTGTGCTCAATATTTTAGGAGCCTTGATGGATTGGGCTTGTCTTGAAAAAAGTGGAGCCAGTGATATCAATATTTGGTTTTCTGAATTGGAAGCTTCTTGGATGGATGATGAAACACATATGCTGATGCATCCTGAAAGTATAGCTTTTGCTAATCCTATTGCTCAAGCGGCTTGTGCCATAGATTGTGTAACCGCATCAGCAGGTTTTGCAAATGATGCGATGCCTTGGTGTTCGGGGTGTCAGGGAAGTATGTATCCCATGAGTGGAAGTGTAGGATCGCACGTTGGAGGGGTTCAAGCATCTCTTTTAACGACTAGCCGAATTGTTGGGAAAATGCACCGCGTTTTAAGAGAAAAAATCACATCGGGAGATTCAGCGTTGTGTCAGCCTCACTATTCACCGGTTCTTAAAAAATCACAATATAAAACGCAGATGAGTTATCCCAAACCCAATGTAAGCGGTTCTCAAACGTGTAATCCTTTGGGAAGGTCCAGTGCTCTTTGGTCAAGTGGTAGGTCTTTCCCCCATACTGGAGAAGACTTTTCATACATTTTATGGAGGAAAAGAAATTGTTGTTTTGGTTAAATGTGATGATTATGTGTGTGATGTCTGTTCACGCTTCAAACTTTGAAGAGGAAGCCAATCAACGTTTTTTGGAAAAAGAAAAGATGATTCAATCATTTAAAGAAGATTCAAAGAATACTTCTTATATGAAAGAGAATGCGGCATCACAATGTTTGCTTCAACCTTTAAAAAAGGAAAATTCAGAAAAAGGTCAAACTGAACAAAAGTCTTTAAAAGAAGATTCAAATTTTATTTTGTTTATCAGCTTCTCCATGAGTGATTCCAACCTCAAGGGATATTTTGATCAGCTATCTTTTCACCCCAATGTGAGAATAGTGGTTCGAGGATTGGTGAATGATTCCATGCAAAAGACCATTCAAAAGATTCAAGATTGGGGTGGAGTTGTGGATATTGACCCCGATGTATTTTTGAAATATGGCATTGATCGTGTTCCAGCGTTTGTCAAAGTTAAAGACGGTGAAATGCAAGCTAAACTTTCAGGCAACATCACGATTTCTCATGCAAAATTGATTTTTAAAGAGAAGGGGTTTGAATGAAAAAAATCTCTCTCTTTCTGATTTTTGGAACCGCTTTTACAGGGATCGTACAATCACAGCAAACCTCTTTTTTTGCATCTGGAAAGTCTCATATGTCAGATTCCTTTTCAAATACTCAATCGATGCTTGATCCAAGAGCTGCACAATCTCAACTTTTAAACTCTGGTGTTTTAAATGATATGGAAAAGGCTCAGACCTCACCTCAAGGAACAACAGATCATGCGTCTTCACAAGCTTTGAATCAGGCTAAAGATCAACTCAAAGGATCTCGTTATAAAATGGATCCCAACACTGATCCAATTTTTAAAAATGCCAATCATGCTCAAGAAAACTCACAAGAAATGCTGGATCATCCTGAAGTGGAAGAGGTAGATGAATCGGCGTATACAACTCAAGAATGTATTGAAACGCGTGATGAAGAATTTGAAATGACGCGCATGGCTCATATTGACCCCTTTTATAAAAAATTTCATGTCTATCAGTTTTTTAACAGTTGTCCCAATCACAGAGGATGGGGTAAACGCATTGTGGAAGGGTGTATAGCGCGTCAACAAACGGAATTATTTGGTCTTCAAAGACGTCAAGATTTAGATTACATGGAAATCCATGGCATGGAATGGTTGGAAGATGACCATCCGGATTTGGACGAATGGATAAGCCTTGGTAAATGTCGCCTTAAAGAAGAAAGGTCCATCACTGATCAAACACCCCGCATGATCGATATCCATCATTTTCAAAAAGCAGAAACGATGGAAAGCCATGATTGGAACATTACGCCTTTGAATCGATTGGAGGGTGAATTGAATTCTATTTTAAAATCACCAGAAGATTTTGGGGTACAGGGATTTTCAAAATCTCAAGTGTATACCTGCTCTATCTCCTCATCATCTGAAAACACATGCAAACTTTTAAGAGAAAGAGGGGGGATGGAGATCTCTTCACGCTGTCTTGAAGAAGTGAAGTGTGTTTGTACAACGTGGTCTAAAGTGTATAAAGTTCCATCCCTAACTGGCATAAAAACAAAGAAGAAAAGCACTTTTAATGATTCTTCAAAAATACTCAACATTCAGGGTGAATTGAATTCTAAAGAGTGTGAGGAAAATACAGAAAGCGCTGAAGCGATTGCTCAATTAGCGGCTGTGAAGGATGCTTTAAAGGCAATGCAAAAGCCAAGTGTAGATTTAGGTCAAGGTGCAGAGCAACTTCCCGTTTTTAATGGCCAAGATTTGAGATGCGTCACACAAGGTGGACGATGGTCTCATCATGGTTGTCCGGGTCAAAGAGGACAAAAGACAGGAGATGAACAAAAGCTAGAGATTTTAGAGCGGGAAGGCAAATGTATTCTAATAGGTTCTTATGATGACGGTAAAAGTAATGCAGGAACCATGGCAGGTCAAAAGAGAAGGGTTACGAGTTATTGTTGTTATGAATCAGTTTTAGCTAAAATTTTCCATGAATCAGCTATAGGTCAGGGTTTAAAAAATAAAGGAAGTGCAGAGTCACCAAATTGTGGGATGTTGACCCTAGATTCACTTCAAAAGTTAGATTGGAAGAGAATCGACTTGGAACCTTTTGTGAGGTCTTCTTTATCTTCTCTAACGCAAAAACCCGCTCATGTAACTCAAAAAAGTTCTTCTAAAATTCAAGAACATATTCAACATCAAATGCAAGCGAATGCGGCATCAAAGATAAGAGTAGGGAATCGATGAGAAAGATCTATCTTTTGATATATGTTATGTGTCTACAAAGTTGTGTGTGTGCAGATCCCTTTTTTAATGATCATGAAAGAGGATGGTTTTGGTATGAAGATCCAGAGTTTGTGGATGAAAAAACAATAGAAAAACCGACACTTCAAAAAGAAGTTCCAGTTGCGGACGAAAAAAGTGACGAACTAAAAGAAAAAACAGCGGTTGAACGATTAAAGGAAGTGACCCAACATTTGAATGAACTAAAGGCTAAAGCCATTTTAGAGCCCACCGTTCAAAACGTTCAAGCGTATCAGGAGTATCAAATGAAAGTTGTGAATCAAAGCCAAAAATTTTCGCAAGCTTGGATGTATAACGTGATTCAAGATCCCAAATTAGATGATGAGGTTAAAAATCCTGCTCTTCAAACGGCAAGGTTTGCGGTTTATGAAAAAGAAAACAAGGAAATTCAAAATATGATTACGTCTTTAAAAGAATCTTATGGTTTGTTTTATTTTTACTCAGGGGCTTGTAAATTTTGTGATGTCTTTACACCACTTGTCAAAAGTTTTGCGGATAAACATGGTTGGGAAGTCTTAGCCATATCTATGGATGGAGAACCTTCAAAAGTTTTTTCCAACTGGCAAACTGATAATGGCATTGCAGCAAATATGAAGATTTCAACAGTTCCATCCCTTTTTGCGATTAATCCACAAACCGGACATGTGATTCCTATTGCGAACGCTCCAGTTGGGGTAGATGTGATGGAAAAGCGTATTGTCAGTGTGATGAAGTTTGAACAAGAACAGCTTCAAAGTAGTCGAAAAAGATCTTTAGATCATCATGGAAAAGAGGTCCGATCATGATCAAATTTATATCTCTTATCTTGAGTTTATGTTGTGTTTCATCCCATGTTTCAGCAAATGTTTTATCGGGAAAATTAAAGGCATATTTTGAAAGATCGGGGGGTAGTTCCAATGCCACTAACCCTAGTTCTTATAAAAACCAAGCGGCAGGATATTACAGTGGAGGATCTTTTTATGGACGCATTCCCGTAGAAAACGTGCAACCGCTAAGTGTTCAAATGCCAGGATTTCGAATGGGTTGTGGAGGTATCGATGCGTGGTTTGGTGGATTTTCTCATATCTCATCCGATCAGTTGGTTGGAGCATTGCGTAAAATTGGATCATCCATGGGAAGTTACGCGTTCATGATCGCTTTAGAAACGATTTCTCCTGAAATCTATAACGTGATGAACGAGCTTCAAGCCATTGCACAAAAGATCAATAGTTTAAACGTCAATACCTGTGAGGCTGCAGCAACGGCTTTAGGAGGGATGCTTCCTCAAAGTGATGCAACATCTAAACATTTATGTCAGGCTATGGGAACTTCCATGGGAGGTTTATCCGATTGGACGGCATCACGTCATCAATGTGGTGTGGGTGGAGAACGTCATCGCATTTTAGATAATCCGCATCAAGATTTACAAAATACCTTTAAGGATGAATTCAACCTCGTTTGGCAGTCTCTTTTAAAAAATGATTTTTTGATGCACAACAAACGTTTAGCTGAAATTTTCATGACGTTAGCAGGCACCTTAATTGTGAAAAGAGAAGGAGATTCTTACAAGACTCATCATGTTCGAAGTCAGGCCTTGGATCAAAAATTCATACAAAAGCTTCTTCAAGGAGGATCTGTTGAAATTCAGCAATGTGATGAACATGAAAAATGTTTGAACCCTAGTCTTGGTGGTTCAGAAACTTTGGATCAAAAAACAGGTGCATTGGTTGGTTTGGTGACGAAATATCTGAAGAGCATGACTCAAAAAATATACAGTGATGGAAAATTAAGTGCTGATGAACTGAGTTTCTTGAATAACACGAATTTACCTATTTATAAAATTCTAAACGTTTTGACAGCTTATAAAAAAGGACAAGCACCCATTGAAATTGAAAGCTATGCAGAAGTGATCGCCTTAGACATTTTACATCATTACATTTTAAATGTTCTTGATATCGTGGAAGAATCCATTTCTCAGCTTCGAAAAGCGCAGATGAGTGATACTGCTATTCGTGAATATTTACAAAGCCTTCAACAGGTTCGAAGTTTGATTATTCAATCTCGCGGAGCTGCTATGGAACATATGAACTCCACGCTCTCCATGATTAAATCCATCCAAGCCATTGAAAAGCAACTCCATGTCTATGTTGGAACAACGGTGGATGAAAAATGGAAAGAACAAGTGAGCTGATTAAATGTTTGAAATGGATCAAGATTACGTTTTTAGTGAGCCGATGATGTGTTACAATCGGCTCATACACTTCTTAAAAATATCAAAGGCAAAATAAAATGATGAAAAAATATAATTGGCAAAATCCGAAGTGGCCTCATTTTGAATATGATTTAAAAAATTGTCACTCTACGTTATATGAATATGCTAAAAACGCCTCACAGTATCCATCACCATTATTGAATTTATCAAAAGAAGATCTAGAAAATTTAACGATTGAAATGATGGTGACAGAAGCTTTAAGTACATCAGAAATTGAAGGTGAAAAACCCAAGGCTGAAGATATAAGGTCTTCATTACTGATGAATTTGGGTTTGATTAAGACTTGTGAAAAAATATCGGATAAAATAGCTGATTCTATTGCTTTGATGATGCTTGATGTGAGATGTGACTATCAAAAACCTCTTTCAAAGCAAATGCTTCAGCAATGGCATCAAAAATTGATGTCTCATAGTTCTCTTAAGCCTGAATATATTGGTGTATTTAGATATGAACATGATCCTATGCAAGTTGTTTCAGGCCCAATGGGTCGAGAGGTTGTTCATTTTGAAGCTCCTCCATCTCATCAAATGGATCAAGAAATGGATGAATTTATCAAGTGGTTTAATGCAACAGATCCTCATCTTAATCAGGTATTAGAAGATAAGATACAAGGCCCCATACGTGCAGCCATAGCTCATTTGTATTTTGAAAGCATACACCCTTTTATGGACGGAAATGGTCGTATTGGTAGAGCTATTGTTGAAAAAGCCTTAAGTCAAGACATGGGATATCCTATTTTATTTAGTGTTTCAAAAGTGATTTATAAACAGAGAAAAATGTATTATGAGAATTTAAAAAAATATACACAGTACAGTCTTGATCTATCGGGATGGATAGAATATTTTACGCAACTTGTTTATCAAGCCCAAATAGAATCGAAGGAACTTTTTTCATTTTTACTCAAGAAAAAATATTTTTTAGAAAATTTTGAAAAACAAATGAATGAGAGACAATTGAAAGTGATTCAACGGATGTTTCATGAAGGTCTTAAAGGTTTTGACGGGGGTATGAGTGCTAAAAAATATATGAATATAACGCAATGTTCTAAAGCTACAGCAACACGTGATTTAGCAGATCTTTTGAAAAAAGGATGTTTATATCAACTTGCCGGTGGAGGAACATCAACTCGATATGATATTCATTTTGATGCAATAAAAAGTCATCTTTAACACAATAAAAAATAAGAAGGAAGAAATCCCATGGTTACAGAAATTTACAGCTACGGCGCTTTAGAAATTTATCGTGATGTCCTCAATGCCATTGCCATGTTGAGTAATGATAAATCATTTATCAAAATGTTGATTACCATTGGAACGGTCATTGGTTCGTTTTGGGCGATTATGATCATGATGTTTGGAGATTTTATAAGGCCTTTTACCAACTGGATTTTACCTGTGGCTGTGATTCAGATGTTTCTATTTATGCCTGGAAAACAAGTTCATATCATTGATGTGGTTCAAAGAAAGCATGCAGCCGTTGATAATGTGCCCTATGGTTTAGCCGTGGTTGCTGGAACGGTATCTCGTTTTTCACATATGATCACACAAAAAGTAGAGGCTATTTTTTCACTACCCAATGATTTGAAATACAGTCAAAGTGGTGGCGTTTTTGGTTCAAACCTCATGGAAAACATGAAGGTCTTTACCATTTATGATGAAAATTTTGCAGAAAATATGCGTCAATTTGTGGGTCAATGTGTGATTTATGATTTGGCATTGGGTCGCAAATACACCATACAAGATTTAAGAAACACCCATGATATGTGGAGATTAGTATCTCATCAAGCATCAGAGGCTCGTTCATTTTTGTGGAAAGATCCAGGAACACCTGGAGAAATTGTAACGTGTGCTGAAGGGGTGAAGCGTTTTAATCAACAGTGGCAAAGTCAAATAGGAGAGGCTGCTTGTAAGGCAGGGTCACTACTTTTTGGATCCGATGATTGGAGACGTCTCCCCGTTCAAGGCACAGATTCTGCTTTGGAGAAATCAGGGGGATTTTGTAGGACACCTTTTGCTAAAGAACAAATTATAAAGCATCTTCCACTTCATTTCAGTCAATTTGTGGGGGCATCAAAATCGGCGAATCAAATCATGCAACAGCAAATGATGATCAGTGCCTTTGTGGATGGTCAAGAATATGCATCAAGAATGGTTGGGAATGCGCCTAATTATGCTGTTCGAAAAGCCTATTTACAGCAAAATTTAAACAATAACACGATCGCTAAGTTAGCGGCTCATACTTTACCGATGCTACGAACCAGTTTGGAATTATTGTGTTATTCCTTATTCATTTTTCTGATCCCCATTATTGCGTTTCCTATGGGTTATAGGGTTTTGGTCTCATGGGGTCAGGTTGTTTTGTGGTTATCCATGTGGCCACCTGTGTATGCGGTTTTAAATCTGATTATGATGTCAGCGCAGTCTATGAAAACGGTTCCCTTTGCCCAAAGCTTTAACCCAGAGGGGATTAGTCTTGTATCCTCTTTAGGGATTCAAAATATCAGCGCTGATATTTCAAGTCAGGCAGGCTATTTGTCGACCTTAGTACCTTTCATTTGTATTGCCATTGTGAAGGGTGTATCACAATTCATGCATCTTTCATCATCTCTCATGGCAACGGGTCAAAGTGCGGCGGCATCGTCTTCTGCTGAAGAGCTCAGTGGTAATTATAATTATGGCAATGTCAGTCTGGATAATCATAGTTTGGGTAACACCAGTATGCTTCATCAAAATTATAATTCTTCTATGTCATCGGGTAATTTCACACAGCAATTAGGTCATGCAAGTATTACAACCGATACCAGTGGTGATTCAATTGCGCACATTGAACAAAGCCAGTTGCCCATTGCCATGAATATGGCACAAAATTTAGCCCATTCTACCCATCAAGCAGCAGCAAAAGAATTATCCCAAGGTCATTCCATCATGCAATCAGTTGAAAAAAGTTTGGGGTCTACCATAGAAAATATGGGAACGTTTGGTAAAACCCTCAGTGAATCAACCAATATTCAAGAAGGATTCACTGAATCGCAACAACGTGATGTGGGAAGATCCATGCAACAAGTTCAACAAGCTGTGGATCGTTTATCTCAAGAAACAGGTTTATCCAAAGATAAATCAGCGAATCTTTTAGCATCTGTTGGAACACCTGAAATTATGAAATTGGGGTTAGGTGTTAGTGGAGGTTCAAACACAGAAACATCATCTGCAAGTAGAGATCATATCCAAAAAGCCAAAGAAATATCTCAACAATATTCTTTTGAAGACAGTTTAAAAATTTCTTCTCAAGGAATGCAGACTTTAGCGAAACATCAAAACAGTGATGAAGTTCAAAGTTTTGTGAATAATCATCAGGCTTCTGTTTCAGAAACAGCGCGTCAATCAGAATCAGCACAAAAGCATTTTGATCAAAGTCAAAGACTCAGCTCTGAGGCTCGTTATATGGAAGATAATTCGGTGACCATGAATCGTAATTTGAATGATAAATTTATCGATTGGTTGGCGCATCAACCACCAGCGTATCGTCATGAGGGGCATATGGGTGAACGTGCAGCGTTGATGATGATCAGTCATCAACCAGAGCTTGCTCAAAGTTATGCGCAAGATTTTCAGCGCAAACAAATGGCATCTGGAGGATTTTCTGTTTCATCACAGCCCACAGAAGACAATCTAAGAAAAGATTATGAATCACAATCTTTAGATGATGTGGTTCAAAAAGATGCTGTTTCTCAATTGTCCCAAGAAGCTCATGCATTAAGAGGACAAAACCTCCATTCTAAAGCTGAAGGAATAGAAGAGCGAGTGATGCAAGGACAAAGTCAAGGCCAGCAATTTATGGATCAATCCAAGCATGAAGTCTTAGATGATCAACGTAAAGAAATGAACCACGAATTTAATTCAAGATCGAATAATGTAGGAGTGCTTGAAGTTATGGGTGATGTTGTGGATACAGCGGTTCAAACGGTAGCAAGGCCTATGGTTAAAACCTTAGAATGGTCTGGAATGATGGATATGAATGGAGGTTCTGAACCTAGAATGGATTATACGAATCAGTTTAAAGAAATGGGATCGGCATCTTCTTTGAAAAATGTTTCAGAAATCCAAAGAGATGATCCATCCAGCTCTTTTGTTGAAGGAAAAGATATTTCGTATTCTTCACCATCAGTTGTGTCTAAAGATAGTTTTTCAAAAAATAATATATCTTCTTTTGAAGCAAGGCAAGATCGTTCAGTGTCATTAGAAAATCAAAGAGAAAACAGGACAGGTGAGCATCAAATACAACCAGTACAAGGCATCTATCATGAACATGATTCACATACTATACCCGAGCAAAAATTAGAAAATGTTATTCCTTATGCCCCCAAAGAAAGAATGGAATCAGATCTTCATCATCGTATGGATGAAAGGTCTTTAGAACCTTTAAAAGATCAAGCAGCTTCATCTCATTTAAGTCATCAAGATCAAAGTCAGGTCACAATACCTGTATCATCTTCAGATTCGATGCCAACAGAGTTCCATGATCAAAGTAGAGAGCAACCTATACAACGTGCCAAAGTGGTGGTGATGAAACAAGAATCATTAAATGTGATTGAAGATTTGAACCAACCTACAACACTCAAGAAAGAACAGAAATGATGATTCTATCTATAAAGTCAACGATGCCATCTCTGTCTTCTATTATAGTTAATTCCTCCAACCCTATCTTCTCTTCCCACACCAGAAGAGGTTTGGCGCATAATCTTTACTTTATAATCATAAGAAACACAAGATTCTTTTTTCAAAAAAGTGATCAATTTATTTCTCCATTGAGGAGATTTGATTTTGTGAAACAAAAATTCTGGGGTCAATTTGGAATTGACATAAGCCAAAGTGATTGGAAAAAAGAAAATCGCCGAGAAAATGACCAGCGACCAATTCAAATTCAAGCCATGTTGTTTAGGATCATAGGTAGAATTGATCAAAGCATCGATTTCTTCATCCGAATAGGCTTTGTTTTCAATCATGACCTGAACTCCTTTAAACAACTAACTTTAGTATACCTTAAAAACCTTTCTAAGTCTTTAAAAACTCAACATTTGGTGTAGAAAATATGGCACTTTTTCAAGGAAACATGACCCAAGGGGGTCAAACTCAATTGCACAAATTCCACATGATGAAACAGGTTATGGGAGCTACCTTTAAACTGTCTTTAGGTGTTGGATCATTGGCTTTTCTAGGTTTTTTGTTTTATGAATACTCATGGTTTGATCTGTGGTTTTACATGGTGTATCTGAAAGCAGATTTAAGAACGTTGTTGTCAGAAGTTTTACCTTCTGGATTTTGGGATAGTTCTTTAATTTATTTCAAAGATGGATCATCGGTGATGAGATCGGATCAAGCTATTGTTTTTTCCAATCGTGTGTTTTTTCATACCTTTAATCTTCATGTTCTCAAAAGTTTTCTCTTAAGCTTGCTGAGCATGTTTTTAACCTTGATGTTGCTGCCAATGTATTGGATGCGTAAAGGAAAATTGGCTAAAAAAATGAGTATTTTATCAGGCATGACAAAAGTAGATTCAAATGAATTATCAAAGATCATTAAAAAACAAGGGGCATCATCCTATACTATTGCAGGTGTTCCTATGCCAGGGGATTCGATGTTTAAACACATGATGGTCACAGGAACCACAGGTTCTGGTAAATCAAATATGATTCATCAACTGTTAGAACAGATTCGAAAAAATGGAGATCAAGCGATTGTTGTGGATACCACAGGGGGGATATTTTCAAGATTTTATGAAGAAGATAAAGATTTATATTTTAATCCACTTGATTTAAGAACAAATCATTGGGACATGTGGAACGAGGTGTATAGCGATTATGTGATTGATGAAATGGCTGAAACGATCATTGCGGATCAAAAAAGTTCTGATCCTTTTTGGCAAAATGCGGCACGTATTATTTTCAGTGAAGTGTTTAAAAAGATGCTAACGCGTCGCACGAGATCGTACAAACAATTTTTTGATTATTTGATCACTTATCCTTTAGCGAACCTGTCTTCTTTAATGAAAAATAGTTTTGCAGGTGTTTTGACGGACCCTAAGATGGATAAAATGGCTTTGAGTATTCGAGCTACCATGAGCCACCATTTGAAGATCTTTGAGAAATTAAAAGATGATGAGGATGGAATATCCTTTCTTCAATTTTTAGAAATGAATCGTCAATCTTGGATTTTCCTCAGTTGTAAAACAGATCAACGTGCCCATTTACGATCTTTGTTTACGGTTTGGCTGACTTTAATGCTTAAAGGCATTATGAATCGGGCAGAGGGCGGATCGCGTAAAACCTGGATTATTATTGACGAGTTGGCTTCTCTTCAAAAAATTCCAACATTGATGACGGCTTTAGCAGAGATCAGAAAATATGGAGGATGCTTTGTTTTAGGATTTCAAGACCTCAGTCAAATTGAAGATTTGTATGGTCATTCAACAGCTAAAACCATGTCGAATCTCACCAACACCAAAGTTTTGTTTAGATCCATTGATACAGATGTTGCTCAACGTATTTCACGCTTTTTAGGGGAGCAGGAAAAAGAAGAAAAGTCTGAAAGCATTTCCTTTGGTGCACACCAAATGCGTGATGGAATCAGTCTTAACCAACAAAAGAAAATACAACCTGTGGTATCCACCAGTGACATTATGCAATTGGATGACTTGAACGCTTATTTGAAATATCCGGGTTCTTTGCCTATCACTAAAATTGAATTTGATTATAAGAATTATGCTTTTAAATCGCCTGTCTTTGTGGAAGATTCTACGATGAATCAGAAAAAGGAAGATGAAGATAAGATTAATACTGAACAAAAGGAAACAGATGTGAAAGAAGAAGATGAAGATTTCGAACTTCATGTGATAGACAGAGTTAAAACGCCAGAAGAGATTGAGATAGAAGAAGGCTTGGATAAAGCGTATACTCTGTTGAAAGACTTAGAGGCTCAAAAAGATGAACCTCGATTTATGTTTGAGGGACAAAAAGATACCCAAAATACTTTAGAAAAAACATCTCAAGAACAGGTAGATGTTGAATTAGAAAAAGAAGACCAAACTCTTAGCATATAAAAAAATAGGGACCTTGTCCGCATAACTTTTTTCTCGTTTTAGGTTAATTCATGCTCATTATTTATCGTTCTCTTATAATTTTACCTTTGTTAATGACAACCACTTTTTCAAAGGATCAGAACATATCGTCAAGAAAACCACAAGTCTTGTTTCAAGGCAAACATGGTCATCGAAGAAATGTTGGAAAGATTCAAGCCCTTATTCCACTTGTTTCTAAAATGGATTATTTGTGGTTTTTGGACTTAAGATTTTTAAAAGACTCTCATACGAACAAGGAGGGAAATTTTGGATTAGGCTATCGTTATCAAGGGCATGATTCTATTTTTGGTTTCTATGGCTTTTTTGATCGCAGACGTAGTCTTCTCAATAATATGTATAATCAGTTTACGATAGGTTGTGAACGATTAACGGAAAAGTCAGACGTTCGTTTTAATGCATATTTTCCTCAAGAAAAGATTTTTCAAACTCATACTCATCATCATGATTCGATCATTACGACATTAGAAACCCCTTTAAAAGGAATAGATTTTGAGATGGGAAGTTCAGTTCCATTCTTAGAATCTTTAAAAGTATATGCAGGAGGATTTGCTTTTAAAGGAAAAGAAAAGGTTCCTTCTTTTGCAGGTTACAGTGCACGAATGCAATGGAAATGGAATGACTATGTTTCGATGGAAACATCTTACCGAAACGATTATGTTCGAAGAAATCACATGTATGTTGGGGTATCTTTACAAATCCCTATAGGTCATGCTTTAAATAAAAAGAAAGTTGATAAAAAGAATCATTCCCTTGAAAAACGTATGGTTGATTTTCCCATACGAGATGAGGATATTGTGGCTGTTGTGTCTCAATATGTGAAGATGAATCCTTATATTGAAAAAATGGAATCACTTTCAGAAGACAATTACGATCAAGCTTTTGTCCATAAAGAAAAACAGAAAAAGAAAAAGCCTTTGATCTTTTTAGCGCAAGATCACTCAGAGCCTATGCATATTCAGCCACCCCTAGCTTTTGAAAAGGAATATCAAGTTTATCAAGAAGAAAAGGATGTTCCAGAAATTGGATCTTTCACCTTTGAAGAAGAGTTTTTTGAAGTTCCTCAAAAGAAAGAACCTTCTGTTTTGAGTCCTTTTGAAGATCAACAAGAACAAACTGTTCACCATAAGAGTTTTGGATCAGAATATCATGATGCATCTCCAATGGATGAAATTTTACATATTCTTCAAAATGCGGTAGAAAAACAAGGTTATTCATCTGAATCTTTATACACTTATTTTCAAGATCTTTTAAATTATTCAGGTGTGGATGAAAATGATCTTCAAGAACAAAAAAAGTGGTTATTAGAAAAAAAACAGATTGAACATGAGATTGAAATGTCACGTATAGATGAACTGAATCAAGCCCGTGTAAAGCCCCTGCAACCGCAAGGTCGAAGTACAAGAAGAGGGAAATCTCTAGATTTAGAAAACTTCTTTAAATCACGTATGAAAGAAAGTGCTCCTCTTAAACAGAAAGCAAAACCTCCTCTCAATTTACAAGAAGAAAGAGAAAAATTAGAAAGAGAAACAGAACTTTTCTTGAAAAAATCAGAAGAGAAAAGAATGCGTTTAGAAGAAGAGTTTAATCATGCTTTTGAGAATTCTATTCCTGCTGAAAGTGATGATTTAAAAGCAAAAGAAACCTTAAAACAAAAAGAAGAATATGCGCTAATTTTTGCGCAAAAAGAGAAAATGGGATTGATCAAAGGCTTGAATTCTTTGAAACAGGGTCAAATTCTGTTTGATGAAAAGGCAGCATTAAAGTCTAAGATCGAAGAATCTTTTACAACGTTAGAGCAAGAATTATCGGCCTTAAAAAGACCTTCTATCCGTCGTTATGAGTTTTTACATCTTTTAAAAAGTTGGAAATATCAGATTGATCAAAAAATAGCTTTGCCTTCTGTTGTGGTAGAAAAAAGACATGAAAAAGGAGAGACTTTTAATCAAAGCCTTTTTGAAAACATCGTTCATGCCATGCTTTTAAAAGGAGAGACTAAATCATCTATGGTTCTTCACTTAAAAAATGTTCCTCTTCAAGCAGAGGATGAAGAAAGTCGTAAATGGAGGCTTGAGCATGAGACCATTTTGGAAGAAATGCAAAAATCAAAGGAAATCGAAGAAAAGGAAAATGCGGAGAAATCAAAGAATAAACAAAAAAGACCAAACAGACTGAACATGTCTCAATTTGGTAGTCTTATGCTGAGGGGTAAAAAAGAAGAAGATCCTTCAAAACAAGAAAGAAGGGCTAATAAAACAAAAATTGATATTTCAGAAAAACTACAAAAAATTAAAGAAGAAGCACTTTTAGCTGAGCAAAGAAATTTAAGAGAAATTGAAGAAAATGAGCGTCAGGCCCAAATAAAACGTGAAAAAGCAGAAAATCAGTTTAGGGGTGCTTTTGTTAAGTTTCAAAGTTATTTTCAGCCACCTGAATTTTTATCCTCCACGATGACTTTAACTCAAATGGAGGAAAGGATGAGAAAAGACGTTGAAAGAGCTTCTTATGATTTGTTGAGACGTTTAAATCAATTATCCTATGGTCAAATTTTGTTTGATCAAAGATCTCAAATGAGAGATGATTTGCAAAAATTATCAGACAGTTTATTTCAAGAAATTCATCCCATTTTTTTAAAACGCCCCACACATAAACGCTTTGATTTTGTGAATCAGTATGAAAATTTTGTATGTCAAATTTCAGATGCAGAAAGTAGAGAGAGGAAAGAACTCATGCAGGATTAAAATCATCATGTGCACGTGGTCGAAAAGAGCTTTATTAGGACCAAAAGATTTTGAAATGGAAAGTAGTAATGAGTGTGGACGACTTATTGCTAATGCTATTATTGACTACAATGCATCTATTCAGTCTCGACTACTTGAAAAAAATCCCAAAAGTAAAAAAATATAAAGTTCCTAAAGAAATCATCTCATGTTGCATGGGGATATATTAACTTTACTGGTCACTTTGTTTTTTATAGTGATAAAGAATCTATCAATATCGATGATATTATTGAGAGTATTAAATTAGATTAATTTTTTTACAAAAATTGATTGAGTATATTCAGCGGAAATTTCGGGTTATAAGGCCTAGTAGATGAAATTCAAAATATTGCAGGGATTAATGTGGTTTGGTACAAAAAATAAAGGGTGTCTTTTATATTGGGTTGAATAGAAAGCAGCAAGCTGATTCAATTTTGTTTCATAAAGTAGAAAAAAGTCAAGAATAAAGATGAAACGTTTTTTTCAAGCGAAACAACAGGTTTTCAATTTTTATCAAATAATACTTTATAGAAAAATAACGAATATATGATATTATTGACTTAAGCAATATTAAAATCTAGAAAAATCATTATGATCAAGCTTTTTTGTACATTGTTTTTAGGAGCATCTAGTTTAGCATGGAGCATGGATGCTGTTATCGATAATAGGGAAAATACTCATCCTAACATTCCAAATCAAGAACGTCATTTAAATAAGGTTCAGATTGACGCTGTTCAAAAAGAAAGTAATGAACCTATTCAAGACAACAGAACCCCTGAAGAAATAAAAAAACGTATACGTTATTTAAAGGCTGAAAAAAATGGATATAGAACTTTTAACGAAGAATACTATAAGGTTATTCAACAATTGGAAGCATTAAATTTTTTTAAAGATGATTTCCCGGATAACAGTGAAGAGGTTTTAAAAATTTTAGAATCTGTCTTTACTAATGATCATGGACAAAAGAGTTGTTGGCACCCCGTTGTTTCTGAACTAGACAGACGTCCTCAAAGTTTTATGAGACATCTTAATCAACTAGTTGATGATGTTCTCAATAAAAATGAAGAAAAAAATGAAGAAATTAGAAAAATTTTGGAAGAAATTTATTCTGCGATTGGTCCAGCAAGCCATATGGTTATTTACTATCTAAAGAATAAATAATAAGCTTAAAAGTAACTTCATATCATTAAAGTTTTTAAGTTGCTACGATTTTTCATTCTTATTGTTTTTATATTTATCTGCCCCTTGTATGCGGATACCTATGAGGAATTTTACATTTTACCTATGGGGCAAGGTAATGCACAATTGGTTATTTATGCACAAGGATCTGAAAAAATAGGTGTTCTTTATGATTTAGGAAGTAAATCGCTTCAGACACACCCTAAATTTATGAAAAGAGGCAAATGGGATATAAAATATAAACCTATTTTGCAGAAAGTAGAATCTCGTTTTACTCATATAAATGTTACCCCAAAAAAAGGTAGTTCACAAATTGATCCCAGTGCCTTCCAGTCACCTGAGCCCTCTTCAATAAAAGTTCACACCCCACAAGAACCTTTAACCATTAACGGGAAATTAAGCACTACGCAACAAGGTAGTCATAAAAAAAATCTTGAATTATTTATCTTTGACCTTTTACAAGATTTATCTCATCTTTTTATTTTTATTTCTCATTCTGATGAAGATCACATTAATTATTTAAATCAAAAAACCATTCCTGATACTGTACCTTTAACGATATTGTTATGTGGCGATTGGTTTGGAAATGTTGGATGTGACAATGAAGATACCAATATTACGAGAAACGTAAAAGATGTTTTGAAATTTTTAAAGGCTAGACTTCAAACAAAAGATGCCTCTACTCAATTTAGTTTTACCTATTATCAAGATATGTTTATTCTAAAAAATCCTCAAAAATCCATAGATCTTGTCAGAACATCAAAATTTTCTGTATGGTCATATTCTCCCGATGGAGTCCAACGAGAGGTTAAATTTAATGATTTTATAAGGGAAGAATTAGAATCTATTGTAGACGTAGAACCACTTGCAGAATATTTAAAAGTTTTATGTTCCAGAGATCATTTTAATCTTAACTCTCCAATATCACCTTCTTTCTATTCGGGTCCTTTTAATAGATTATATGCAAATCTTTTTCCAAGAAACGGTAACGAGAAGGAAAACACAACAGCAAAACCTTCTTTGAAGGAGCAAGTTAAAAACCATATTTATGTTTGGTCGATGAATCATTTAACCGATGATATTAACGGTCAAAGCATTGTTTTATCTTGCACTTTACCTTCTTTAAATATGTCTGTGATTTTGACAGGAGATGCTCAATATTCTACGTTTCAACGTATTTATAATGAATATAGAGGTAAAAATTTTAGGTCTGTTTTAAATTTTTCTTCTGATCATCTTGTTGCTTTTATCCTTCCACACCACGGTTCACGAAATAATAGCTCTGCATTAGGTTTGATGTTTTTTCATCCCGATATTTTTGGGATTGCAGCAGGAGATGGAGGTAGGCATGGTCATCCATCCTATGAACTTATTCAAAATTTAAAAAAGAATTATTTTCCTTTAAAGCTACAAAATAATTTTGTGGGAAAATATACCCCATTAAAATCTGGGATTGATATTATTGCGATTGTAGATGAAAAGCAAAAACTTGTGCAAACAGAGGAAGAAGAAATTCCCTTTCTTTGCCCTAATCTTTATGGATGCATCAAATGGGATAGAGACGGAATTTCAACAAATTTTGATAATACTTTAGAATATGATGGTAAAGATTACAAAATTTTGTATTCTTCTCATGTTTGGGAATGTGATCAGATTTTATTAAGTCGATTAAAGTTAAACAATTCTTTAATGGTCAAGTCTGCTGAAGAACCACTTAATGAAAAAAGATTAGTATTCACATCTTCTCAAAAAGAAGAAAACACTCATTATTATATTTTTAAAATGGAAAACACAGAAGATTTTTTTGTAGGTTTAGCTGTTGACGATAATATATATTTCTATCGTATCTTGGAAGCATGATGATTAAAAAAATAATGGAAACATGTGTATCTACGGATATTCCTCTCGTTGTTGATGCAGGAATTGGTGATCATTGGAACAATGCAAAGTAGCAAAATGAAGGTATTAAAAGCACCTCGATTTATATCTTCTTTTGATAGTAGTATCTTTTTGTATAACTTTTTATTTCATTTTCATTCTGCGTTATTGCTATTTCATGCACCGTTATGGGGTCAAACGGTTTTAAATACGTCTTCGAACTATCAATCGTATACTTATATTTTTGCACTTCTAGCATCTTCGGCTCTGACAAAACCTTTGGGAGCCATGTTGCTTTTGTTTAAAAAAATTAGAAACCATCAATCGTTTGGATTTCAAATGACGGCCTTCCTTCAAATTTTATCCAGTCTTTTATTTCTTCTCAGTTTAACCCCTACAAATTTTAAAGTACTCTATTTTCTATTAGCAAAGCTTTTGCAAGGTGTTGCATTGGGTTGTGAAAGTAGTATGATTCGTATGATTTTTTCACAAAACCATGATCGCTATATCCAAAGAATTACCCGTTATGAAATGATGTGCATTTTCAGTTATATGGGTGGATCCCTATTTTTAGAATCAGAAACACATCCTTTTAACATGATTTCTTTCTATGTTTTGATCTCTATTTTTTTAGGAGTACACAGGTTATATCTATTGAAAAATAAACCATTTCATATCCTTGAAAAAGAACAAACCATAAAACTGGTTACACCTGAAATGGTTTCATGGCATCAAAAAATGATATCTGTTGTTTATGTTGTTGTTCTTCAGTTTTTGTATCAAATTTCGTTTTTCTTTCCTTTTGTCTTATTTCAAATGTATGCCTCTTTAATGAAAATACCATTGTACCCACCTGTGCATGAAAAAATGGCTATAATGGTATTGTTTTTGTGGGATGCTGTTTGCTTAGTCTTAATTGCACGTTTTTTACGTTACAAAAATATGCCTAAAGTTTTTTATACAGGCATTTTTCTTCTTATGATATGCATTTATTTTTACGGCTTCATTAACATAAAGACTTCTTTCTTTTATATTTTTATCCTTCAAATGCTAACGGTATTTGCTGGAGTTTGTGTTATGGTTCCGCAAATGCAATGGGGTTTTAATGCATTAAAAGAAAAAGTTCCTCACCATCTTCTTGCCAGCTCACAAGGCGCAATAATACATATTGCATCAGCCTTATGGGGGCGTTTATTGCCTTTATGGGCTGTTTTCGCCATAGAAAAAACGAATAACTTAAGTCAAATAAGCTATTATGCATTATGGGCAACATTATTATCGGTTTTTATATTGATTTTAAACGATCATAATTTAAGCAAATAGTCGAGTACATCCTATCTACATGGGGGCTTTGCGGCTGAGTGAAGAAAATCACGTTAAGGATTTTTACTGCAGTAAGTGTTGTTTAATAGATTTTTGACAAAAAGTTAATGCAGGAATACAATGATATACGGTGCTTTGCGGGACGTTTGAAGCTTAATGAAGAAATTAGGGTTTGGATGTAATTTTACGCACTTTTGATATTGTTATTTTTTATATTTATGCTATATTATTATTATAATTCAATTATTATAATAATATATTATGCTCAATTTTATTCTTACGTTATTTTTAATCCATACAGCAACATTTTCCACAGAAATTGGAGAGTTAGAAGTCAAAACTCAAGCATTAGATCTTTATTCAGATAATCAAAGTATAGCTAGCACTTTGAAACAATTAGAAGAAGATCGAGATCAATCCGAATGGATTCATTTTTCACGATTCAAAAGCAAAACAGATGAAATATGTGCAATCATTGCTAGACCAGTTGACGGAGACCCCTATGAAGGATTAGTTCTTCATCAACAAGAACATTTACACAGATGGGTAGATTCTATTATCAGAACCCGTTATAAATTTAAAAACCAGCCATGTTTGGGAAAACATAGTATGGTATCTAGATATACTCAAAATTACCCAAGCAAACTTAACTATTTATTTGAACAACACCTTGCTACAATCATGATGATTGACGCCATTACAAAAAAAGCAATTGATGACGATACATTTTACGAAATGTGGGAGCAAATCACCCCAATTTCTGAAATCTCTTCAATTTTTATAAAAAAAATCATAGACGCTCTTGATGAAGATTTATTCACAGACAACCATCAACCCTATAGGATCAAGGCAATAGTTCGATCTATAGCCCCCACTAATCAGTCTTTGATTCGTTTAACAGGCGACATCTTTAATCTACATGCTCCAAAATTAAACTTAAGTAAAATTTATCAAGACCTTATGGTTTCTTGCGGAATTTACAGAGGATGGGATATATACAGATTAGATTCATTTGCTGATATTCTTCAAACACAACCATCTAGTAATGATACAATTTATGCCAAATTTTTTTTAAAGAACTTTAATGAGGTTATGGAACGTTAGGTTCTGTCGCATTTGTTTATAAATCATATTTTTGTTGATAAAAAGCGACATTT
>CAYPYB010000012.1:0-26793 GCA_964415115.1 uncultured Candidatus Pelagibacter sp.
CTATCTCAAAAATCCATGTTTTTCCACTTACGCAGCAGGTCTATTATAAAAAAACATAGACAGATATTTATGATGTTTTCATATATTTATATCAAAATATAAGTAACGGAAAAATAAGGAGTTCAAAATTTATGAAAATGAGTTTGTGGATATACGTATTAACTTCTCCATTTTTATGGGCTATTACCCTTTCAAATAATTGTATTGTTATTCTCAAGAAAGGTATCGCTGATTTTGAGAAATATCATCAACTCGTCAATATTGTTGAAGGAAGACCGCCTAATATGGACTCTCTTATGGAACCTTATACTAATTATACAGCTGAACAAATGTCTAAGGATTTTAATACAGTTTTAAAATCTATGAATGCGCAAACAATAGATAAAGGGTGTAACCAATATAAACAAACATCTTTAAATATTGCTGTTGAAAAAGGAAATCTTGTATTTGTAGATGAAATTTTAAAAAAAGGAGCCAACCCCAATATACCCGATGTGGAAGGAAAAACTTCTCTTCATTATGCAGCCATTGCTAACAACGTAGAAATAGCAGATTTACTGATTAAAAAGGGCGCTAATCCTTTCATCTATGATTCATTCAACAAAACAGCAAAAGATTATGCTGTTGAGAAAGGGGCATCAAAAATTTTGAGTATGATACAAACATTATATGTTCAAAATAATGGTTAGAAAGCTTTACGCTTAAAGTTGCTCCATGTATGATAAAGGCAATGATTTATTAAAGATGGGTATAGACATGACCAAAACATTAGAATTAGAAAATAATCATTTGGGTGTTTTAGATCATCTTCCAGAATGGGATTTATCAGATCTTTATCATCATGATGAAGATCCTCAGATGAAAATCGATTTGGAAGATATTCAAAAAAGAACAGAAATTTTTAAAAATAGATATTTAAACCTCTTCAATGGACCTTCTTGGACGCATCTGGGTTTAGAAAGTGCTATCGCTGAATATGAAAATATTTCTGAAAAATTGTCAAAATTAGCATCATATGCGGGTCTTAGATACTATACATCTCTGCAAGACCAACAAGTATTGAATTTATACCAATCCATACAAGAAAAAGTACAAGAAATTTCTGCAGAACTGGTTTTTTTTACCCTTGATTTAAATCAAATTTCAGAGAACAAATTAAAAGAAGTTTACGATCAAAATCAAACAATATTACGTTACCAGCCCTTTATAGAACAGATCAGAAAATTTAAACCGCATAGTTTGTCTTTAGACATCGAACAAACGTTGATCAAAAAATCACTTACATCTTCACAGGCATTTATTCGGTTGTATGACGAAACCTTATCCCGAATGGAGTTCATCGTTGATGGTGTTGTGATGAATATTTCTGAAGTCGTTGAACTAATGTCAGATTTTGATGCTACAAAGCGTTCCAAAGGTGCATGTGCATTAGGTAAAGGATTAGAGAAAAATCAACATCTTTTAACCTTTATCATGAACCATATTATTAAAGACAAAAGCATTGAAGACGATATGAGATGTTATGCCTTTCCTTGGTCATCAAGAGATTTATCTAATCAAATTGAAACACATGTGGTTCATATCCTGGTGGATACTGTCAAAGAATCTTACGAAAATTTATCTCATCGCTATTATCGTCTTAAAGCAAAATTAATGAACCAAGATACGATTCAGTATTGGGACAGAAATGCTCCATTATATGATGATAGCTCTAAAATTTCTTGGCTAGAGGCTCGTCAAACTGTTTTGGATAGTTATCGTCAATTTAGCCCAGACTTAGCAGACATAGGGGCTCAATTTTTTGACAATTATTGGATTGATGTTCCTGTTAAATCGGGTAAAACAAGTGGAGCATTTGCCCACCCTTGTGTTCCTTCTGTCCACCCCTATATCATGTTAAATTATTTGGGGAAACGTCGAGATGTGATGACACTGGCTCATGAACTGGGGCACGGTATTCATCAAATTTTAGCAAGTCACCAAGGGTATTTGTTGTCAGATACGCCCTTAACGTTGGCTGAAACGGCATCTGTATTTGGTGAAATGCTGACATTCAAACATATGTTGAACGGTGCACAAAGTGTGCAAGAAAAAAAACAACTCTTATCATCAAAAATTGAAGACATGCTGAATACGGTGATAAGGCAAATTGCTTTTTATGACTTTGAAGTTAAAGCACATTCAATGAGGAAACAACAAGAACTTTCATATGAAGATTTGAATAACATTTGGTTTGAAACTCAATCACAAGCTTTAGGTGAATGTGTTCATGTGGATGAAGTGATTCACAATTTGTGGGGATATATTTCACATTTTTATCATAGTCCGTTTTATGTGTATTCTTATGCTTTCGGTGATTGTTTAGTTAATTCTTTATACAGTATCTATGAAGAAAAACCTGATGGTTTTGTTGAAAAATACACCGAATTTTTGAAAGCGGGCGGTACTAAAGATTACAAAGATCTTTTAGAGCAGTTTGAATTAGATCCAACAAAAAAAGATTTTTGGAAAAAAGGGCTTAGTGTTATTGAATCGCTTATTAATGATTTTGAAAATCTTATTTAAACCAATATGCTCATTAAAAAAAGCTATCAATTGGTTGATTATCAATCTGCATGTTATGAAATGGATGCGATGAAAGACCAATTGAAATGTTCAAATCATAAAAGTATCATTTGGTTTTTAGAACATAGTCCTGTATTAACTGTAGGGCGTAGTGCAACAGTACAAGACGTTCCAGATCATATGCAAGTGCCAGTATTCATATCCAATAGGGGTGGAAAGCTGACCTATCATGGTCCTGGCCAACTTGTTGTTTATATTGTTGCAGACCTTATACGTCTTAATCTAGATATCAGGCAATATTTAAATACTCTAGAAGATTGGATTATAGGTGTATTAAAAAGTTTGGGTTTGGAATCTTTTGCATTAAAAGAACGTGTTGGAATATGGATACAAGACAACAATAGCCTTCAAGAGCAAAAAATTGCAGCTTTTGGTTTGCGTGTTTCAAAAGGGGTAGTCACACATGGTTTTAGTTTGAACAGGAATTTAGATCTTAATATTTATCAACAATTTATTCCTTGTGGGCTTGAATCTTTTGGAGTTTCTTCCTTACAAAATCAAAAGATTAATGTAACTTTTGATGAAATAATCGATCGTTTTCTAATAAACAGCCCAAAGTCGCTTTTTTAGGTACATCAATAGATAATTTTTTTAGTTTTTTGAATTAAAAAGATTGACCAAATTATTCGTATATATGTAGTATTAAAACATAAACACTAATAAAAGAAGGTTTCTTCGTGAATAAACAAGAATTAGTATCTGCAATCGCAAAAGGTTGCGGGTTAAAAATTGCTGAAGCTGAACAAGCATTAGAAGTTACAATTGCAACAATTAAATCTGCTCTTAAAAATGGAGACGAAGTTAGATTGTTAGGTTTCGGTTCTTTTAGTGTTACACACAGACCAGCAACTGAAGGTCGCAATCCAAAAACAGGTGAAAAAATACAGATTCCAGCAAAATCAGTACCAAAGTTTAAGCCAGGTAAAGATTTAAAAGACGCTGTTGCCTAAGCTTATTTTTTTATTAAGTCTTAAAAAGCTGTATAAAAATTATACAGCTTTTTTTGCGAATATGTTTTTACTCAGGAGCAGCAAAACCACTTTTTACACTATGTGTATTCATATCATTATCTCTTTTACTTTTCGAAAATTCTTCATCATTGTAATATGATCCTTTATTTTTTCCACGCACTTGCCCTTTATAGAGAGTAGCTTTTTGGTGACTTATACCAACTTGCTCAGCTTTTTCTCTTATTTGGGTTTGGTCAAAGCTAATAATTTCTATTTCTTTGTCTGTTTTAGGTTTACAAAAATTGGTTGTTCTAAACATGACTCTGTTTCCATACCAATCACATTTTGCACATAAAATACTGCTGCCATTGTCATTGATATAGTACGCTAATGGTGCTGATTGACATCTTTTAGCAGTTTCTGCCTTTCTTTCATTATCAAATTGATAATTATCATATTCAGAAAGAGGTAATTTATTAAACTGCTTGCAATAATCTGAACATGGACTACTTAATCCCATAGAGTATAAAAGTGATATAGAAACTGCATATCTTAGGTTAATTTTAATAAATTTTAACATTTTAAATCTCATTCAGCTTCGGTTATTTTAAATAGTATATTTTACTATATTTAAAAAAGTGTTAAATACAAAATATTTATTATTTTAACTAAAAATAAACTTTATCAAATTAATGTATATTTGTAATAAATATCATTGAAGTGAAGATATGCGAATAATCTATTTATTTTCTTTACTACTTCTTTGCAGCGGTTGTGATCAAACTTCTAAATCTGCTGTAGATTTAGAAGTTCCACCGCCAGCCTTGCATGTGCATACCGTTTATCCAGGTGCGCATCCACCAATATACAGTAATGTCGGGATGACAGAAAGTGTAGATCATAATTCTGATTTTAGCATTGCTGCCTATAGTCCGGAGGAAAAGGTTTTATATATAGGTTATTAAAGTTCTAAAGGGCTCTAGTGAAATAAACTTTACCAGAAGGAAGGTTCCATGTTTAAAACAGCACTTCCTTTTTGGTATTCAAAATCTTGGAACTGTGTTTGACTTACAATACAATCTTTTAGCTTTTCAAATTTTTGAGGACCTAAAATAGTTGGCAATTCTATATATTTTATCCACTCTTGTGCATGTGATGATTCAATTCGAATGTTGTATTGAAACTGATTCTCTTGTTTCATTTCTAAGGATATAAAGGGTATTCTTTTAAGATCTTTGATTAGAGGTGTCGAGAATAAAGCTATAGCATTGTTTGAAATTTTGCCAATCACGTTTTTGATTTTAATATCTGAATCAAGATTAAAATCTTGCATGTCAAATCTTTTGTAAATAATTTGATAATTATCATGAAGTTCTATACCGATATATAACGTTCTGCTTAAAAGTTTGGGATCAAGATTATTACTTAATTGTGTTTGAATTTTATATTTTGGCTTAATGCATGACAATAAAAATTGGTTATCTCTAAGATAATAGACTTCGATATCAGATATTATTTTAAATCCTAATGGGCCATCTACTTTTAAAGACGCATTATTGATTTTAAGATGTGGATATTGATCGTAAGAAATGACGTAGGAGTAAGAAGAGAAAGACTCAAAATTATTTTCAACGAAGATCTGTACATTTTTATCGATTTGCTTATAGGTATAGAATAATGATAAAATGAAACAAAATACGATAGTGAAGTAAATGAAAAATTTCTTCATATAAACTTTATTTCGATTCTTCAACTAGCAAAGAAGTGTGATGATCCATTGTTTCTTGTAGCTGATTAAAAAAAACTCTTTTATCTAGACCTGGTTGAATGGCTGGTAAAATTTCAAAAACAATAGTTCCTGGTTTTTTTATCCAGCTTCTTTTGGGCCAAAACACGCCTGCATTTAAAGCTACAGGCACAACAGGTACGTTTAAGCTACTATACATTAATGCAACACCACCTTTGTATTTTGTAGTGGAGCTAACATCTTGACGAGTGCCTTCTGGGAAAATGAGAATGGAATAATTTTCTTGAATAGCTTTTGTTGATTGACCAAGAAGAATTCTTAAAGATTTAGAAGACTGACTTCTTACAAGTGCAATACTTTTTAATTTTAAAAGATATTGCCCAAACAAAGGTAAAAATAATAAATCCTTTTTTAGAATGATAACAAACCGATCAAGAAGCACAGAGCACATAATAGTTTCAAAAGCAGACTGATGTTTGAGGGCTAGAATGCAAGGTCCGTCTGCAAGAACTTTATCTAGATTTTCTTTTCCCCTAATCTCTAGTTTTATTCCAACAGTATAGCGAAGTAGAAATAGAGTAGATTTAGACCAAATTTTGAAAAGTTTCATACAAAAAGAGTAGGGTAATATCATCATGGGTATGTATAAGCATGCTAAATACAGAGGTGTTAATGAAAAAAATAAGATATTGAATACAAATGACCTAAATAAAAGCATATATTTACCTTGCTTGTTTGGATTTAACATAATTTAGTTTCTTAAGAACTAATAGCTTTATATCTTCTTTGCGCGCTTTACTGGGTACAACGATGCTAATTTCAACCTGGGATGATTCTTCGATAGCGACTACTTTCATAGAATTACCAACAACTGTGCAGCTAATAAGGATGTCATTTTGAGGTTTCATGGGGGCAACTTATAAAATAATGTTAAGAAGCTGGCATAATTTCCAAAACAGAATGATGGTCTTTTAGGTATTTTTCAGCTGCAGCTTTAACATCTTCCAAGGTCACTTGTTCAATTTTTTTCTCAAAATGATTCAGATCATCTATAGATTGTTGATGACCTAACATCAAAGCAATATTGGATGCTAAGCTTTCATTCCCATCGAACATTTTTGATAGAGAATTTAAAAGCACTTTTTTGGATAGTTTTAAATTATCTTCATCTAAATTTTTGATATGAGTTTTGATTTTTTCAAGAATCTTATCTTTAATATCATCTAGTTGATATTTAGGATTAATGGTTGCTGTGATACTGAATGATCTTGGGTCTAATCCATCACCATCGTAATGTGAGCTAATATTTAGAAGCTGCTCTGATTCGTCTACTAAATCGACATAAAGAGGCGTTAGAGAATGGCCAGCTAACATTTGATCTAAGAGACATAAAGCATAATATTCTTTAATATTTTTAACACTGGTGTAGTTAGGTGCGTCATAAGACCACGAGAGTATTTGCATAGCATTACGGGGATTCTTTTGTCTAATAACGTGTGTTACACCATCTCTATTGGGGTTAGCAATACGTTGAGGTGTTGTAAAAGTTCCCTTTTTCTTAAGAGAATTAAAATATTTTTCAACTAACGGTTTGACTTCTTCCATAGTTGTGCCGCCAACAATAACAAGAGTTGTGTTATTAGGCTGATACCATGCATCATAATGTTGTCGTGTGGAATTGTAGTTGTACTTTTGGATATGATGTGGATATCCAATGGGTGGAATACCGTAAGGGTGGTAGGGGTTTGTGACCTGTAAGTATCTTTCAAACATACTACCAAAGGGATGGTTTTCAACACGCATTCCGCGTTCTTCTAAAACAACTTTTTTTTCAGAATCTACTTTCTTTTTGGTAAATGCTAAGTTTCTTAAACGATCAGCTTCCATTTGTAAAATTTTACCCATGTGTGCTTTATGGATAGTGGTGTAATAAAAAGTCATATCATATTCGGTGAATGCGTTATTATGACCACCATTTTTTAAAATGATTTTGTTAAATTGATCTTCAGGTATTTTTCTTGTACCTGAAAACATCATATGCTCCAGAAAATGTGATAGCCCAACTTGATCAGCAGGATCGTCTGCTGTGCCTACATGCACAATCATACCTACCGTTACAACAGGAAGTGCACCGTTAGGTATAACAATAATCTTTAAACCGTTCTTCAGTTCTATTTTTTTGTAATGAATTAATGGTTCTTTTTTTATCATTTTATTGTGTTCCACAGATGCCTCTAAAGTTGAAGTGCCCAGACATAAAGCAACGCCAAGAAGTGATTTTATCATTTTGATTCTCCTTGATCTTTCTTTCCATAGCTAAAGAAATAAAGCTTATCTTTTTGTAAGTGGTCTTTTGCTACCCTATTGATTTCTTCAAGGGTTATATTTTGAATAAGGGAAGGCATGGATTTAATGTCTTCAATGGTAAAACCTTGTCTTGTATAGTCTAAAATAGATCTAATGGCTTGGTTTGATTTATCAAAATTGAGAAGATAGGATCCAATGATAAAATCTTTATGCAAAGCAAGCTCTTCTTTAGTTATTTTATTTTTATCCCTAATGTCCCATTCTTTTTGAATAATTTCTATGACTGCATCGATATTTTTAGGGTTTGTTCCCAATGAACCAACTGTAAATTGACGTATATTGTCTCTGTATGACCTGATAGATACGGAATAAGCTAAACCTCTTTTTTCTCTTACTTCTTTCCAAATGCGTGATTCAAATGGCATAGAACCTAAAATTGATTTCAACACGTGAAATTTTAAAAAATCAGGATGGCTTTTGCTTAATGCAGGATGCGCAAACAAAACAACGGCTTGCGGAGATACAGCATCAAGATGAGCAACCGATTCTTTTGTTGGGTATGTAAAGGGTTCGATAATATTGGAAACACTTTCTGCCTTAGGAAGTTGCTTAATAAATTTTTCGATATTTTCTTGGTGTGTTTCTGTTAATGATTCGCCAATAAAAATGACTTTTAAAGTCTGGGTTGAAATAAGGCGTTGAATAAAATTTTGAATATCTTCTTTTGAAATAGAATCAAGTGATGCTAAAGCTGGTTCGATTGCATCAACATAATCTGCATTTTCTCCCAACAAGTGGTTGAAAAACTTTTCCTTAGCCATAGTTTGCGGATCGTGGATAAGCTGTTGCAGAGACATTTTTTGTTTTTGCTTTAATAGTTCAAAACTTTTGTTAGAAATATCGCTTTGCAATAATAGTGGTTTAAGCTTATCCATGGATTCGGTGATTTTGTCATCATTACAGTTTAATGTAATCGTAAAACGATCAACAGATTTTCCAATGTTTATGGAAACATTATCCATAACAAGCGATTTTTGAAAATCTATTCTGCTTAAACCTTTGGGATAAGCTTCGCTAAAATAAGTTTCACAAAGATCTGAAAGTCCTGCTGCATAGGTTTTTTCATTCTTGTCTTTAAGGGGAATAATAAAATCAAATACAATTTTAACATTTCTCTTTAAGTTTTTATCCATCACAATAAGTTGATGGCCTGTTGATAATTCAACACTTCTTAGGGGGATATCGTTTTGGTTCATGCTACTTTTTTCTTTTGAGTTTTTTTTCTGTAAAACTAATTTTGTCTTTGCGCTTTGATTTAGTTGCGCATGTATATGAGTGTGCACAAACGTTGAAAAACAAAGAGTGAAAGCCATTTTTTTGAAAAATTGATGAGTCCGAAGAGTATTTTTTTTATTCATAAATGATACCTAAAGAAAAAAATATAATGGGGTATTCTTAGATTGAATTGAAGCAAACTATTTCTGTTTGTCTTTATCATCATTTGAAATATTAGAGATGTTGTTCATTATTTTTTCGCCAACACCACTTAGAGGATTTTTTTTATCATCCACTACTTGGTCATTATTAATTTTTTCTTTGATGTTTTTATCAACGCTATGGTCTTTTGCAGCTTCTTTTACAAGCGTTTGAGTTGAAGCACTTTTTGCTGTTGATGGTTTTTGGTTTGAGTGGCTACCAGCAATAACTTCTAATGCTTTTTTATTATGTTCACTTGCTCCAGAGACAGATGTATTAGATCCATTTTTTTCTGGTGGGCGTAGATCATAACACGGAGGTAAACTGAGTGGAGGATTGTCAACCACATTCATTTCATTGGGTTTATGATGGTCAAATCCAAATGTTTTCTTGACGCTGTCACATCCAGAAAGCGCAATAACCGCAACGGTAAGCGTTGCTATGTTTTGAAGGTGGGTTTTATTTTTCATGATTCTTTTTTTTGTTAGCTTGTGAACTTATATTTAATCATGCCATAAACGCTCTGCAATAATCAATACTGCACCGCATGTTATAAAACTGTCTGCACCATTAAAGACAGGAAAAGAAAAGCTTTGGTAGTGAAAATGAATAAAATCAACAACAGCTTTATGCATGAATCGGTCGATAATATTACCAATAGCACCTGCTAAAACTAGCGTATAGCCATACATTTCATGTTTTTTGCTGCATTTGTAAATCATGAATATTAGCCAAAAACTAATGAGAGTTGTCGCTACTATAATTAACCAAGTACCAAGAATGCCTGATGCATTAAGCCATCCAAAACTTATTCCTTTGTTGAATACTAAGACTAAGTTGCAAAACGGTGTAAGTTCGACAATAGATCCATTGGATAAAAATCGTAAAGCTAATTCTTTTGTCCACTGGTCAAAACTAATGAGTGATATAAGGGTGAAAATGAAGATCCATTTATTTTTTTTGAGCATATTTTTTTCTTTTGATGAAAGCTAGATGGTTATTTTATTAAATTTAATTTATGATAGTTTAAAAATATACTTTATTGAAGAGGGAAAATGGGTTTTAATTGTGGAATTGTGGGGTTGCCAAACATTGGAAAGTCAACTTTATTTAATGCTTTAACGTCAACCTCAGCTGCAGAAGCTGCAAATTATCCGTTTTGCACTATCGATCCTAATGTGGGTAGAGTAGGTGTTCCTGATGAACGATTGGATAAATTGGCATCTTTAGCTAGATCTCAGAAAATTATTCCTACTCAATTAGAATTTGTTGATATTGCCGGACTTGTAAAAGGAGCATCTCAGGGTGAAGGATTAGGTAACCAGTTTTTGGGTCATATTTTAAGTGTGGATGCTATTATTCATGTTCTGCGCTGTTTTGAAGATGACGACATAACACATGTCAATGGATCCGTTGATCCCTTAAGAGATTTAGAGATTATAGAAACAGAACTTCTGTTGGCCGATTTGGCAAGTTTACAGAAACGAATGCCTGGACTTGAAAAACGATCTAAGCAGGATTCTGAAGCCAAAGAACAGTTTGCAATGGCGCAAAAGATTTTGCCACAGCTAGAAAATGGTATCCAACTTTCGAAAGTAAAATGGACGGAAGAAGAAACAGAGCTTCTTAAAAAAATGAACTTTTTAACATTTAAGCCGATGCTTTACGTATGTAACGTTAGCGAAGCTGATGTTAATACCGGAAATGAATATACTCAAAAAATAGAAACATATGCACAACAAAATGCTGGCATGTCAGTTATTATATCTGCGGCTATTGAGGCTGAAATTTCCCAACTTTCTGTGTCAGAACAAAAGGAGTTTTTGGAAAGTCTAGGAATGGCTCAAACTGGCTTAGCTAATATTGTTCGCGCTGGATATGAATTGTTAGGTTTGTCAACTTATTTTACGGTAGGTCCTAAAGAAGCTAGGGCATGGACTATCAAAAAAGGATTTAAAGCTCCACAGGCTGCGGGTGTTATTCATACTGATTTTGAACGTGGTTTTATTTGTGCAGAAACTATTTCCTATGCCGATTATGTTTCATGTGGTGGCGAATCACAGGCCAAGACAGCGGGTAAATGGAGACAAGAAGGTAAAGAATATACCGTTCAAGATGGTGACGTCATTAACTTTAGATTTAACGTGTAGAAACATACAGTCTCTCACCTAGTATTTTAGTGGAGAGACTGTATGTTTCAAATTAAGTTGTGGTTTAACGAGTGGTTTTTATGGATGGTAGTCTGTATGAATCTTGGTTAGAAGACGATGTTGCTTCACTAGATGCGACCAATGAAGGGTTGTCCATTTGTCTGCTACTACGATATGGTTTTGTATAACCTTTTCTGGCAGATGCATTGTAGCTATCGGCTAAAGCTGCTCTATTATTGTTATCTGAATAGCTTGCGAAATCAGATGCTCTATAATCGCGCTCTCTCGCATATCCATCTCTTAAGGCAGGAGCATATGTGCCTGCAGCATCAGTTTGTCCTTGAGCAATAATTTGGTTGCGTTGAGCCATATTTTCTTTATCAGAAGATGGTGATGAAGCTCTTGATTCGATAGTTAAATATTGAATTTTGCGGGATAGTTCGTTGGAACTGAAAATCTCACTGTCTTTCTGTGTTGTTGTGTTTTTTTCATTCGGCTTTATGAGTCGGATGATGTGAGCATCTTTAATATCAAGCTTGTTGTCAAGAACAACAGAAAACAAAATGTATCCTTCATTGATTATTTTAGATGTTTCAATTGGTTTGCTTCCTAATCTTACGAGTTGAGAAATTTGAACAATCAGTCCTCCATTGTTTTGCAGTCTTAACTTTTCTACTTCCGTTAGTGTTTGTAAGTGATCTTTTAGTTCTTGAGGAAGAGAGAAATCTTTAACATCTTCAGATTTTACAGGCTCAACATAAGCATCATACTCGCTAGGTTTTCCAAGAGTATCCATGATGATTATGGGGCTTTCTAGTTTTAAGCTTTTTTCAGGCTTCAATTCTTTAAGTTTTGCTTCATCTCCAAATATTTCAGGAAATGCAGCTTTGGCTAAAGCGTTTTTAAATTTGTTATAGCTGGATTCTGCGCCAGAGAAACTACTTAATATTCTTGCTGTATAGCTTATGCAATTTTTTATATAATACTGGGTATAGAATAGAAGCTGAACTTCTGCTTTGGATAATTCTGTTGTTTTTTTGGCTAAATTTTTAATAAAAGACCTGTGTGCTGCATCTCTAATAATGTACTGATGATTCAGGATGATGCTTTTCCATGCATTGATATCTGCTGTTTTATTTTTATACGGCTCTATTGTGCTTGAGGATGATGCTGATGTGTCTATACTAAAATAGTCGTAAAAATCTTTATCCAAACTTCCTGCCTTGTCTAAAATTCTAGCGTAATCACTGTAATATAAAGCCATTTCTTGAATTGTTTTAAGGTTTAGATCTTTTGCTTTATCCTTAGCTGTCGCTGATTCAGATGAAAAAATAACATTAGGTGTGACAAGGGGAAGAGCTAGCGTACTTAAGAGTAAAATATGTTTAATTTTCATTATTAAAAACTCCGAAAAAAATGATGGTTTTCTGTAATTTTGCTAACGCCATTTTATGTATAAATGGTTAATAAATAATTGATTTTTTTTAAAAATAAAATTTTCAGATTTTTGTGAGTTAATTTTTTAGTTGAAAAGTTCATGTAATTTGTGTAGTCTCATATCATAATAATGGGTCACATAGCTCAGCGGTAGAGCACTACGTTGACATCGTAGGGGTCACAGGTTCAATCCCTGTTGTGACCACCATTTTTTCTTTCAATTACATTGTTTTGTGTCTTTTTATGCTTTGGGCAATTTGGTTCAAAAGCCCTTTTTCTTGTATTGATGACGTGAATTGTGTTAAAATAATAATTGGTTTACTAAAGGATATTCTTGCGTGATAAAAAAAGGAGCGCCAAAAGTTATAGCAAATTGGAAAATGAATGGTACTTTAGACCTTTTAAGTACAATGGTTGATGATTTATCTTCAGAAAATTTAGATCATAATATTATATTTTGTCTGCCGTTTCCTTTGTTAGGTTATGCATTTGTAAAGTATTCTAATATCATTTTGGGAGCTCAAGATTGTCATGAGCAAGAGCGGGGAGCTTTCACCGGCTGTACCAGTGCCCAAATGCTAAGTGAACTTAATATTAAATATGTGGTGCTTGGTCATTCTGAAAGAAGACAGTATTGTCATGAAACTAATGCATTAATTAAGCAAAAGGCTATGACCTCTTTTCAAAACGGTTTTTTTCCTATTTTGTGCGTTGGTGAATCTTTAGATATTTACAACAAAGGAGATTCCAAAAACTTTGTCTCTAATCAAGTTAAGGAGCTTACGTCAGGTCTAGATTTCCCATTCGCTATTGCTTACGAGCCTTTATGGTCTATTGGTTCAGGAGTGCTTCCTAAAATGGACGAAATTGTTGAAATTATTGATGCAATTCATGTTATATGCCCTGATGTTAAGGTTTACTACGGAGGATCTGTCAATTCAGCAAATGCGTTTGATATCGTTCATTGTAGAGGGCTTTATGGTGTGTTAGTTGGTGGTGCAAGCTTGAAGTCGGATGAACTTATATCTATTGTTAAGGCCTTTAATCAAGTGGCTCCGCATATTCCTAATTAAACTCTAATTTGAGGATTAAAGTATGATTGAAAGACATTATGATGTTATCTGCGTTGGTGCAGGTCTTGTAGGTCGTTTAACAGCGTGTGCTTTAGCTTCATCTAGTTTTAAAGTTTTATCTATTGACGCTTTTTCTTTTAATGCTGATACAATAGCTGGTCAGGATGGAAGAACAACATTTGTTTCTCTTAAATCTATGGAAATATTAGAACGTTTTGGTTTTTGGCAAGCTTTAGTGCCTTATGCCCAGCCCATTCAAAATATTTTAGCCTATGAACATCAAACTCCCTGGTATTTAGATTATAGTTCAAAAGATTTTACCAATTCTCCTATGGGCTATATTATTGAAAATAAGTATCTCTTCAAATCCCTTTATCAGCACGAAAATGTTGAAAATCTATATGTTGTTACGGGTGTGCGAGTTTCTGCAGTTGATATTACAGACTACAAAGCAGTTGTTCAAACCGATTGTGGAATGTCGTATTCTGCATCCTTAATCTTAGGAATTGACGGTAGATTTTCATCCATTCGCAAATTTGCACCACAGATCTTAGAAAGTTCTCATCAATACGATCAAAAAGCATGTGTCTTACATATTTCTCATAAAAAATCACACGAAGGTACTGCATATGAAGTTTTTACAACTCATGGGCCTTTAGCCATTTTACCCTTAATATCAGATGAAGAGTATCTAAATAGATCAGGAATAGTATGGTGTCAAAAGAATACGTTTGATTTTGAATCTTTATCGGATGATCAAATAGCTGAAATATTGTCTAATTTATTCCCTCATCTTGGAGAATTAAAGGTGATCAGTTCAAAATGGATATATCCGTTACAATTTTTAAAAGTGAATCAATTAATCGATAATCGAATAGCATTAATTGGCGACTCTGGACACGTTTTACACCCTATAGCTGGGCAAGGTGTTAATCTCGGTTGGAGAGACGCTGAAAAAATGATCGATTTATTGGTGAGTCAAAAAAAACTTGGACTTGATTATGGCAGTGAAATTCTGCTACAACAATATGATGACGCTCGGAAATTTGACCGTTTAAGTATGTCATTCATGACAGATTTTTTGAGTAAAATTTATAGCTCGAATTTTAAATCCGTGAAGCTTATCAGAAATACAGGTTTTGCTTTACTCAATATGATAAAGCCAGTTAAAAATTTTCTTGTAAGAAGAGCAATGGGTTTATTTTAAGAGCAATGAAACAACGATAACAATATTAACGATTAACTTTAGGAAAAAATTATGACAACAGAAACGCAACCACAAGCAAATATCCCAACAAAGCCTCCCTTTGAAATGATTATTCAATACATTAAAGATCAGTCTTTTGAAAACATTAATCCTGTAGAAAATTTCCTCAAAGAACAAGCCGATGGTATTAATGTTGTACCGCATTTTGAAGTTGCATCGTCTATAGCAAAAGAAGGTGTTCACGAAGTGATTATTGATCTTAGAATGGAATTTACGAATAACGCATCGAGACCTATGTTTATTGCAGAGTTGAAATATGCAGCCTTAGTTCACGTTAACACAGAAGAATATCCCGATCTTCCTTTAGATTTCGTGCTTAATGGACACATTGCAAATATGATGTATCCTTATGCACGTGCCATTATGTCATCTATGATTCGTGATGGTGGCTTTACAGGTTTTGTTATGCCAATGTATGATTTTGTTGAACTATATCATCATAAAAACGCTTCTTAAGACGTAAAAACTGCGTAGTAGAAAAAAACATGTCATTTTATCATAAACTAGACCTTCTTATCGAACATCACAAACAAATCGAAACACAATTATCGACTTGTCTTAATGATGATCCATCTCAGTATGCACGTTTATCAAAAGAATTTTCTGATATGACACCCATTGTAGAGTCAATTTTGGCGTTTAAAAAAGCCAAACAGGATATGGAAGATCTAGAATCTCTGCTTCAGTCAACAGTAGATGATCCTGAAATGAAAGCACTTCTTTCAGACGAATATTTTAGTTTGAAAGAAACCGTTCCTCAGTTAGAACATCACATCAAAGTTCTTCTTTTACCTAAAGATGTGAATGATAACAAAAACGTTATTTTGGAAATCAGAGCGGGTACGGGTGGTGAAGAAGCAGGGTTGTTTGCTGCTAATTTGTTGAGAATGTATCAAAGATATGCTGTTGTTAAAGGCTGGCGTTTTGAACTAATGGGTGTATCAGATACTGGAATTGGTGGAATTAAAGAAGCCTCGGCTTCCATTTCTGGTTCGGGGTGTTATGCTCGTTTAAAATTTGAATCAGGCGTACATCGCGTTCAACGTGTGCCAGAAACAGAATCAAGTGGACGTGTTCACACATCTGCTGCAACCGTTGCTGTATTACCAGAAGCTGAAGAAGTTGATGTTCAAATTGATGAAAAAGATTTAGTTATCGACGTATACAGAGCCTCTGGTGCGGGTGGACAACACGTTAACACCACAGACAGTGCTGTAAGAATTACCCACGTACCATCAGGTGTTGTGGTATGCCAACAAGATGAAAGATCGCAACATAAAAATAAAGCCAAAGCTTTAAAAATTTTAAGATCTAAATTGTATGAAGAACAAGAACGAAAATTAAATCAAGAACGTTCAGCTGATCGTAAAAGCCAAGTGGGTTCAGGCGATAGGTCGGAGCGAATTCGCACATATAATTATCCACAAGGCCGTGTTAGTGATCACCGTATTAACTTAACCCTGTATAAAATTCATCAAATTATGGATGGAGAAGCTTTAGATGAAATGATTGATGCTTTGATATCGGAAGATCAAGCATCAAAGCTTTCACAGGATAGCATATGATATACCCTATTCGTTTGACGTCAGATATTACCATTGATCCTGCTGTCATATTGGCTCCTATGTCTGGCGTTACAGATATGCCGTTTAGAGAAATGGTTACAAAACTCGGCTCTGGATTAGTTGTATCAGAAATGATCGCAAGTCAAGCTATGGTCAGGAACGCTCGTCAAACCATGAAAATGATTGAAAAATCATCTTATGAAACAACCCCAGTGGTTCAAATAGCTGGTTGTGATCCCAAAGTCATGGCAGAAGCTGCAAAGCTTAACGAAGATATGGGTGCTAAAATTATTGATATTAATATGGGTTGTCCTGTAAAAAAAATAGTCAATACTTTTGCCGGATCAGCATTAATGAAAAATGAAGAACTGGCATGTCAAATTTTAGAAGCTGTTGTTAATGCCGTTTCTATTCCTGTTACATTAAAGATGCGAACAGGTTGGAATGATGAACATCGTAATGCCCCTGTTCTTGCAAAAAGAGCTGAACAAGTTGGAATTAAAATGATAACGATTCATGGAAGAACGCGCTGTCAGTTATACAATGGAAAATCTGATTGGGCTTTTATTCGAAAAGTTAAGGAAAGTGTGTCCATACCAATTATAGGCAATGGTGATGTTGTAACTGAAGAAAATGCTAAGGACTTACTTTCTATAAGCGGTGCCGATGGTGTCATGATTGGCCGTGGTGCCTATGGTAGACCATGGTTTATTGATCAGACAGCCCATTATTTAAAACATGGCACTCTTAAAGCTGATCCTGAAATAAAAGTTCAACACGAAATAATAACCGAGCATTTGGAAAATATCTTTAAGCATTACGGTTTTGAAACAGGTGTTAAAATGGCTAGAAAACATTTGGGTTGGTACAGCAAAGGATTAGAAGATTCAGCAGATTACAGGGTTAAGGTTAATCAAATTGAATGTCATATTGAATTGCGTAACTGTGTGCATGACTTCTATTCAAGGTTTTGCTGATCTATGCCACAATGCAAGAAAGTTCAAAATTCAGCCTATGATTCATGTTCTTTAAAAGAAGTAGTCGAAGAATATTTACGAAATTTTGTAAGCAAGCATAAAGACTGTTTGCCACAAGGTGAATTTCATGAATTAGTCATTCAACAAGTTGAAAAACCTTTAATCGATATATGTTTAGAAATCAGCAACCATAATCAAACAAAAGCAGCCCAACTTTTAGGTATGAATCGCAATACTTTGAAAAAAAAGATTCAGCAGTACGAGAATTTTTGTGCGAAGATAGATTAAGACTCTTTTAAAAAGTGCCATCTTATGTCTAGCCAGATACGTGAAATAAAATCAATTGGTATTATTGGATCCGGTTCCATGGGGTTAGGAATTGCGGAACATTTTTTAATTTATGGTTATGACGTGTCCATCATAGACACTAATACCGAAAATTTAGATAAAGGTACTTTATTACTGAGAGAAAAAATTCAAAAATATGGTGAAAAAAATAACTTATCTTCACAAGAAACAGAATCAATAATAGATAGATCTTATTTTGCTCAATCCTACACATTATTAAAAGAAAGAGATATAGATTTCGTTCTTGAAGCCGTGTATGAAGATATGGACGTTAAGTCAAAAGTATTTAAATCTCTTATCCAAAATATGGATGAAAATGTTATTTTAGCTACGAACACGTCCTCACTGTCCATAGGAAACTTGGCATCTTCAATCCAAAATGCTGAACGATTTTTAGGTGTTCATTTTTTCAATCCAGTAAAACATATGCCTCTTGTAGAAATTATTCCGCACTCTACAACTCACATCAGTGTGGTTGAAAGGGTCAAGTCTTTAATCCATAATACCCAAAAGGTTGGCGTAGTTTGTAAAGATTCTACAGGTTTTATTGTTAATAAGCTTCTCATTCCTATGATTAACCAAGCTGGTCAAATGTTAGATCAAGGAATAGCAACAGCGTCAGATATTGATACCGCTATGATACTAGGTTCAAAAATGCCTATGGGTCCTTTAAAACTTGCTGATTTTATTGGCCTAGATATCATTGTGGCGATTCAAAATGTTTTCTATAATGAGGAAAAAAATGACTTCTGTAAACCAGCACAATGTTTCACAGCATTAGTAGAGAAGGGATGTTTGGGTTTAAAAACTAAAAAGGGTATTTATGATTATGAATAGTAATGTCTGAAAAAAATATCACGAAGTGTTATAAATCATCTTGTCATTTAGAAGGAATTTATAAGGCTCCCAAATATAGAGGAGCGCACATTAAAGACTATGATGCTTGGTATTATTTTTGTAAAGAACACGTTATAGAATATAATTTTGCTTGGAATTATCTTGATGGTATGAATGAAGACGAAATATATCAGATCTGGAAAAGAGGTTTGATGGGAGATAGACCAACATTTGACTTTACATCTCTTCTTCTAAAGAAATCAAACTTAAAATTTTCTGACTTTGAATATATTAAAAAGTCAAACTCATCGTCACATGCTAATTTTTCGAAAAATGAAATAAAATCATACAGTTCGGATATTAAAGATGCACTTCATTTTTTTAAATTAGGGCAAATACCTTCAAAAGAAGAATTAATGACAATCTATAGACAATATGTCAAAAAATTTCATCCTGATTTAAATAAGGGATCTGTTGAATCAGAAGAACAATTAAAAAAAACACTGTTCTATTTTAAACTTTTGGAAAAAAATATGGTTGTGGTTGCGTTATTCTTCATAATGTTTTACGTTCTGATATAGAGATGGAATATTTTATCTCTTTTAAAAAAAAGTTTGAACATAAGGAATGATAATATGCTTAATATATTTTCAAAATATTTAATAAGAAATTTTTTAGGAGCACTGCTTTTGGTTACAGGTTGCGATACTAAATTAGATAACCCGTTACCAGAAGGGTTTGTCTATTTGACAAACATTGATCCTAGCATCATTGAACAGTCTCGTTATGCAACAGGTGAAAATTTTTTAAATAAATCGGTTGATGGATATGAAAACAAACGAATTATTTGCACAAAAGAAGCCGCAAATAAATTAAAATTAGTGCATGCAGATTTAAAATTACAAGGTTATAAATTGGTTGTATATGATGGTTATCGCCCCCAGCGTGCTGTTAATGAATTTATAAGCTGGAGTAAAGATATAAACGATCAAGCTGCAAAACCTTATTACTATCCAACAATTGACAAGCGAAATGTTTTTAAATTAGGTTACGTGTGTGAAAAATCAAGCCACAGTCGTGGAAGCACATTCGATTTAACTTTAATTAAAATCAATGAACCATTGAAGCCTATTTCATATTCTACAAGAGTTATAAAAAACGGTGAAGTTATTCCTATTTTAGATGACAACACTGTAGACATGGGATCAAATTTTGATTTATTTCACGAAGTGTCTCATCACGATTCACCTTTAATTAATAGTGATCAGACAAAGATGCGTAATCTTTTAAGAAATTCTATGAAGCGACATGGATTTAAAGATTATCAAGAAGAATGGTGGCATTACACACTAGAGAGCGAACCTTATCCAAATACCTATTTTGATTTTCCCATAAAATAAATGATTTGATTAAGTACAGTTGTAAACACATAGCTTTTCTTTAACCTTCTTGAGAAGGAAAGCTATGTGGTTATTAAAAAAACAATGAAGCATTTAAAACATTTTCTAACCACGGTAAATTTTATGGTTGGATAACTTGCCACTTTTTTTACAAAGAAAATGGAGGCCGCAATATCAAATGACTATCTTTCAATCGTCTTTATGTAATCTTGAAGATCACCATCAAATTGATTAAGTGTCTTATTTTTGATAACCCACAAACGATCAGCAACATGTCGCAATAAATGTCTATCATGTGTAATCAAAATAACAGCTCCTGTATAGGTGTTAAGAGCATCAATCAATGATTCTCTCATTTCCATATCCAAATGGTTGGTAGGTTCATCTAGGATCAGTAGATTGGGTGATTCGGCTGTTAAACAAGAAAATAAAAGACGCGCACGTTCTCCACCAGACATTAATTTTATTTTTTGATCAGCTTTATCTTTCACAAAACCAAACTTTCCTAAATGACTACGAATTTGTGTTGGATTGGCTTTGGGCATGGCATCTGCTACAACGTTATAAGCTGTACGGTCCATATCCATATTGTCAAATTGGTCTTGTTTATAAAATGCAATTTTTAATTTTCCGTGTCTCTTCACTTCTCCATTGAAAGGGGTAAGCTCTCCTGCTAAAAATTTGGCGAGTGTTGATTTACCATTACCGTTAGATCCGACTAAGCCAATTCTTTCATCAGGGCTTAAAGTTGCATTAATGTTATTGAGAATAACCTTATCTCCATATCCTATGGAGACTTTTTCAAAAGATAGCATGGGAGGAGAAATATGTTCAGGTTGAGGAAAGTTAAACGCAATCGTTGGGTCTGATTTATCAACGGGTATAAGCTTTAGTTTTTGAATAGCCTTCATACGGCTTTGTGCTTGTCGCGCTTTTGATGCTGTTGCTTTGAAGCGATCCACAAACGACTGCATATGGGCTCGTTGTTCTTCTAAACGTGTGTTATAAGCTGCAAGATTAGCTTGTTGTTGTTCATATACGGCTAAAAATGTATCAAAATTCCCGGTATAGCGTGATACTTTTCCACCCTTTAAATGAAGAACGTTATTGATCGTTGCGTTTAAAAATTCTCTATCATGAGAAATCATGAGAAAACTTTTAGAATATTTTGATAAGAATTGTTGAAGCCATTGTGTTGTTTCAAAATCAAGATGGTTTGTTGGTTCATCAAGAAGAAGAAGGTCTGGTTCTTGGAATAATGCTGCTGCTAGGGCGATACGCATACGGAAACCACCAGAAAATGTCTTTAAGGGGCGAAGTTGGTCTTCATCATTAAAACCTAATCCTTTTAAAACAATAGCCGCACGAGATTCTGCCGTATAGGCATCAATTTGTATAAGACGTTCATAAATATCGCCCATTCGGTCTGCATTATGGCAATCTTCAAGTTCTTTCATTAAAGAAAGTCTTTCTTGGTCTTGTTCTAACAAATAGTCCAATGGCGATAAATCACCACTGGGCATTTCCTGTTTTATGGATAGAATTTTATAATGTTTTGCAATTTCAAGATCACCACTATCAATGGTAGCAAGCCCTTGCATAATATTAAAAAGCGTAGATTTTCCACAGCCATTTCGTCCAACTAAACCAACACGTTGGTTGTTAGAAATTTGAAAAGTGACTTTTTCAAGTAGAGCTCTGCCGCTGATACTATAATTGACTTGATTGAGTGATATCATGATAATTCTTTACTCATTTATTTTTTTAAAAGGTTATGAAGTGTTTCTTAGTTCATAATATTAAACAGTTAAAATGTATATTTATTGATTATTTGAAGACAATTTTCAACAAAAATTATATTTTTGAATATTTTAAAAATGAACAAAAATTCATTATATCATACGTAACACTGTTTTTTAAAGTTCTTAATAGCACTTTAATCCAAAGGATACATCAGTTTGTCTTTTTAAATTTTATCTTTCTAAAACTTCGGGGAATTTAATATTATGAAGGAGCATTTGTTTAAAAACGTATTCATTAAATTTAACACCCGTATTATCTGTCGGATCTGGAACATATTTAATAGTAGCCATCACACGATAACCATGTTCATTAAATTCAGAAATACCCAAAAAATTGCATTCTGGATCAACTCTTTTTTCATAATAAGCAGAGCTTCTTAAATTTATTAAAGCTTCTTTAAAACATTTTTCAACAACACTAACGTCTTGTTTAAACCCAATAAGGACTTCAGATTTAAAGATACGTAAATCTCTGGAATAGTTAATGATTTTAGTAATAGTTGAAAACGGAATAACTTCGACTTCTCCAGTGGATAATCGTAAAACCATAGATCTCAGATTGAGTTCTTCAATCTGACCTTTGGTGTCTCCAATTTTGACAACTTCTCCGACAGAAATGATCCCTCTTAAAATGGTTATAATTCCATGAAGAAGATCTTGTAGCATGGTTTTAGAGGCCACGGCTATAGCTATACACATTAAAGAAAAACCAAATAATAGAGGAAAGACGTTTACTTTTAAAATATCCAGCACAATAATTATAGTAATTGTTCGCAATATCCATGTAGCGATTTTTCTGATAAGTGGACCAATGGTAACGTCAATCATGGTTTTGTGAATAGCTAATTTGTGATTATTGATGCTTTTTTGTCTTTTTTGTATCATGGTTTCCATATGATAGGAAATCATGCGGATTATGGATGTTCTTAGAGCATAGTATAAGAGATAAATAACAATCAGTTTAAGTGATAAGTAAAACAAAAACTCTAATCGTTCAAAGCTAAAAAATTCTTTTGTGAACGCTCCTTTAAGTTGTTTATAAATCTCAACTCTTTTATCACGTTTATCAATCAAATCTAATATGCCGTTGAACTTAGTGATATAGTCCATCTGAGCTTTGCTAATGGAAGATAACTGACTTTCAAGTGATGGAATACCAGCGGAAAGAGAGGGAGTAATAGCTTTTTCATCTAATTTATCAAGAGCTTTTTCAAAACCATCTTCAACTTTTTGAACGATTTCTTTTGTCGTTGATATGACGTTATGGTCTATTTTTTCTGCTGATTGAGCAAATCCAAAAAGGGATATAAATAGAAAGATGATTAAATATTTCATGGGATATATTATCCTCTATAGATATATGTTATTTTATTAAACAATATATCACATATTAATGTGTTCAGTCTATAAATGTGTCTTGAGGTGAAATAAAAAACTAAAGGTTATAACTTTTAGAAGATTGATTTTAAGATAATAATTCGATCAGCCTTGAAAGTGTTCGCTCATAGGAAATATCTGTATTTTGAACTTGAAATAAACGATCTATGGAGACTAATGAACTGATGTGTAGGCGGTTTTTGTGTTCGTAAACACTATCTATAAATGTCATGAAACGCCTGGATAAGTCCGTATTTTCATCCGTAAATGACACTAGATTTTCGATATAGATATGTGTAAACTTTTGCACAAGACTAATATAGTCTATGGTGCCTCTGTTATCATTTAACAGCTCATCAATCGTTAGATAGACAGAGTGATTGTCATTAAACGTATTTTTAAATTCCCAGTATCTATCATCAAAACGCAATGTCGTAGATTGTATTTTTTCATGCACGACAAAGGTATTCCATAAAAAATTTTGATCACTTGCTGTATATATAGGATGAAACTGATGTGTAGATAGAGACTTATTTTGATTAAAAGTTTTAGATCTATAATCATCTTCCCCTTTTAAGTGAAGACAGTCAAAGTTTTCATAAAAATAAGGAATAAAGCCAGAAAAATTTTCTCTATTCAGTCCATCTTTATAAAAATGAATGGGGTCGATATTTCCGCTCATGATGATAAAAATTCCATACGCTAAGAATTCCGGTATCATTTTTTTGATCAACATTGCAGACGCAATGTCATAAATTTGCAGTTCATCAATCCAAAGGACATCAAGATCTTTATATCGATCGTTTATACTGCCTTCTGCAAGTGTATTATTATTTTTCATACAATCATGTATGAATTGATCGAAGTGTATCCTTAATTTTTTTACAGAAAGATCCAGTTCGTCAAAAAGGTTTTGACACAACATGGTTTTACCTCTGCCAACAGATCCGTAGATATAAATACCTTTTTTTTGGTATTGGGAGAAAAGTTTAGACCATGTCTTGCTTACACGACTTTTTTGTAAATCTAAATAAGACGCACAAAGCGATTTCATTTCTTCCAATAGCTTTAATTGAAAGAGATTAAGTTCAATAGTTGACATTATTATGTATTTATCTAATCGTTGTTTTGAGCGATAGAAGACAATGTTCTTGTAAGAAACCTGATTTCGGTTTTGAGTTCATCAGTGGAATATCTGCGCCCTTCAATGGTTTCTTCAAGAAGCTTGTTCATAGTGGCATCAATACTTCGTAAATGTGTTTTCATGATTTCATCATTACGACCCTGGTCACCATCTTTGGATAATGCCATTATAATTTCTTGCATATCCACTTGATTCTTAGCAAGTTTTTGTGAAAAATTTTGATGCGCTATAATAAATTCGCTCATTTGACTCAGTTTTTCACTGAAACTTTGAACGGTGCGTGTTAATGAGGTTCTATTTTCTTCAGATTGACGCATGAGATTATGAAGTGATGACATTCCCTCAACAACTTGTTCTAGCAAATTCACGCTAAAGGATAGACCTGCTGATGGATTATCTTCTAATGCTTCGAGTGCACCCGATGCAAAAGGTGTAAATCTTACAAATTGGCTTAGTTTGTTTTCTACAAACTGGTAAAAATCACTCGATGCTTTGCCTAAAAATAAATCTAATAATCCTACAATTAAAGATCCCGCTAATCCAAACATAGAGCAACTAAAGGCTGTTCCCATGCCTGCTAATGGAGCATGAATTCCATTTTTTAAAGACTCAAACGCACCTTTAACATCGTTACCATCCATTGTTACACTACCAATAACACTGGAAATGCCACCTACGGTTAAGGATAACCCCCCAAATGTGCCAAGCAAACCTAGAAAAATCAAAAGGTTCATAATGTAACGTTGGGTTTCTCTTGATTCTTCTAATCTTGATTCGATGGTGGACAACAGTGTTTTAACTTGGAGAGGTGTGAATTGATGGGGTAAATAATCGCCTTCGATGATAGCTGCTAATGGTTTTAGAGAAAATAATTTCAACGAATTTAAAAGGGAAGGTCTTTTTTTGTTTAATAAGCTTTCAAACCACACATAGTCTATATTTAATCGGTATATGCCCCAAAAGCATAAGGTTATACCTGTTAAAATGACGCATACGATAACGCTGTTTAAAAGCGTGTTGTACATGAAGATGTCTTTAAGATAGGGGAACAAAAATGCAATGGAAGAAAAAATGGCTAATAAGATGATAACCATCATGACGAGTCGACGTGTAATTAAATTCACTTGATCAATTCTTTATGTATAAACTTTCCTTTAGTTTAATCTTATTTATAAAAGTGTCAAGTTCTGTGTGATGATTTGTAATTAAAACAGTATAAATATGATATAAAAAAAGGGAACAACAAACTGTTCCCTTGATGGTAGTAATATGGTAGTGGTTTAAAATTATGCCCAAATATCAGGTGTAAATTTGAATTGGTCTAAAATTTCTTTCCACCGGATAGGGTCTCCACTGTCCCACCCACTGGGAACTTTAGTTGATTCAAAAAAATAAACATTTTGAAAATTTTCTATATTAATTTTCTTTCCAACGAGCAAAATGGCGAAATTCTTATCCCCATCCCTTATGTCAACTATTGATTCGCGAAGTTTTAATATAACTTCTTTGGAAAAGGTATAATATTTGTCATGAATAACATATAAAGTTTTACTGTTTTTTGAAGCTATGAATTTATCTATTAGGTATGTTATTTTCTTTTTAATTTCCTGAAAAAGAGGTGAAATTGATTCCATTGAAAATTCTCCAGTATCGTTTTTAACCCAGTATCCTTCATATTCCTGATTGAACAGGTGATTCCAATGCATATTATAACGTCGATTAACAAGAGTTTTCCAACCATGTATAATTTTTGCATCAAAATCTTCTTCTTCAAATAAATCTTTTAATTTTTTTAAAAGAGCTTCTGCTAGTAAGTCATAATCGTAAATAATCATCCAATCGAAAAGATCGGCGTGCCCTTTTTTAGTGCTTCTCCAATCAGATGTAGGATTTAAATACGTATTAATTTGTCCTTTGGTCATACAGTCCGAACCTAATCCTATGACCCTTTCAAAAACGGTATCGATGTTTGCGTATCCCGAAGCATGATCAGAATTAAGCTGTGATAAAATATTTGATGCCAAGACACTTTCTGACGTTAATAAACTGGAAGATTGAGATGCTGCATCTATTGAAATAGTTTGCAAAGCAGAAGCTATTGTCCGTTCGTCTGGTAATGAATCAGCAGCTTCAAGTGAGTGGTAGCAGAGTTGAAAGTTTAGTGTAATAAGAGATGTAAAGATAAATTTAATCATAATGCCTCAACATAATTTTTTATGTCATTAACATAATCTATTTTAAAAAAAATGAAAAGCATTTAATAGACCTGCTGCGTAAGTGGAAAAACATGGATTTTTGAGATAGAATCAAA
>CAYPYB010000013.1:0-18133 GCA_964415115.1 uncultured Candidatus Pelagibacter sp.
CCTGTGTACGCATTTATCACCATACACCTTACCTTTTTCTCAATTTCACGATAAGTCACGTTACAATAAATCTTGTGTTGTCACAGCGCATCTTTCAAACACTGAATTGCTTAAAAATGCAAAGAACACTTCCTAACGCTATTATTATTTTTTTATCTATCATAGTCCCCGATATTTTTATACTGAATATTTATCACATCAATATTAATTATATTTATTCATCAATTTCCCTTAAAATTCTTCATGAGTCGTTGTAGATTTCCACCTTTCATTTGCTTCATCATCGTCTTCATCATCTCGAAATTTTTTATCAATCGATTAATATCCGATACTTGCACACCAGAACCTACAGCAATTCTACGTCTACGTGATGCGTTAAGAATTTTTATGTCTTTTCTTTCTTGAGGCGTCATAGATAAAATTATAGCTTTTTGTTTACGAATTTCTTTTTCAGCAAAACCCATATTAGCCATACTGGATTGTATTTTTTTCACACCCGGAAGAAAGCTCATCATGCTTCCTAAGCCACCCATCTTTCCAATACTTTGTATTTGGGACAACATATCATTCATATCAAATTGACCCTTTTGCATTCGTTTCATCATTTTTTCTTGATCGATCTCATTTTCAAACGCTACAGCTTTTTCAACGAGTGAAACAATGTCACCTCGATCTAAGATTCTATCTGCAATTCTTTTAGCGTCAAAAAATTCTAACTGATCAATTTTTTCTCCAAGCCCCATAAATATAAGAGGGCAACTTGTTGCATATCTCACCGACAGCGCAGCACCTCCTCTGCTATCACCATCAACTCGCGTTAAAACAACACCTGTCAGACCTATTTTTTCTTTAAAACCATTTGCAACTTTTAATGCATCTTGACCCATCATAGAGTCCAAAACAAAAAACACATCATCAGGTTGAATCAGAGTGTTCACTTCATAAAGCTCTTGCATCATTTCATCATCTTGTTGCAACCTTCCTGCCGTATCATAAATAACGCCGTCGAAATATTCTGTTTTAAGTTTTTGCTGAGCTCTCTGAATAATTGTTTTAGGCGTATCATTCTTAAAATATTCAATTGTTTCAGCCCCCACTTGTGAAGCAAGCATTGATAATTGATCTTGCGCAGCTGGGCGATAGACATCTAATGATACTAGCAAAATCTTTTTATCAAATTTTTTCTTCAATAAGTTTGCAATTTTCCCAGTTGTTGTGGTTTTCCCAGATCCTTGCAGACCAACCATAAGCAGTGAAATAAATTTTTGGCTTTGAATCTTTCTTTGAAAGCTATTATCTGAACCTAATAAATCCACCAATTCATCATAAATGATTTTAATAACCATCTGGCCAGCAGAAATACTTTGTGCAACTTCTTGGCCCGAAGCTTTGTTTCTAATTTTTTCTAAAAATTCTTTTACAACAGATAACGCAACATCGGCTTCTAAAAGAGCCAAACGAATTTCACGTAGAGTTTCTGCCAAAATCTGTTCGTTAATAACACCTTTGGAGCGAAGCTTGTCAAATAGCGACGTTAAACGAGAAGACAAATTATCAAACATGATTTAAACCTTATTAATTTTATATGTTTCTAATATAGCATAACCATGTCAAAAATAATGATATCTATCAAAGTATCAAGAATAAAAAAGATGATTTGTGAAATAAAAATAGACATATACATTTCTAAATATTGAATCATATTTAAATTGATTTTATTTTTCAATAATATGTTCAATGAATCATATAGATTGGATATTATATTCGATCAACAACAAGCCATCTCTATAAATGATTTCTCTCAACTGTTAAATTCATTGTTAATCGTGCTAATTCTAAAAATTTAATATTTTTTGTTTACTTTTAAGCCTTTATTTATCCTCCATTTTTCCTAATGAGGGCGAATATGTTAACGATCCTTTTGATAAAGGAGGAAAAACCAAGTTTGGAATTTCTGAAAAATATTATCCACACGTCGATATAGCTTCACTTAACATTGAAACCGTAAAGGAAATCTATTATGAAGACTATTGAAAATAATGCGCATGCGCTTTCAAAGCTTTAGAATTAAGCACAAAGGTATTCGATTTAAATGTTAATGCAGGACCAGGAGAGACCAATCTCTTATTCAATAGAACTGTAAAAAAACTTGATAGAAAATTTACAGAAAGATTATCTTTAGATCTTAAAGCATGCGACAGTGTTAACACGTGTAACCCTAAAATTATACTCAATACACTTAAAAACGAAAGCATTAATCACTATACTGATTTAGCTAAAAGAAAAGAAAAGAAAAAAAAGAAAACCAAACCAAACCAAACCAACAAAAATTTTTTAAGAGGATGACTGATTCGATCTTATAATTAATAATAATAAAATATATTAAAATGGTTTCATTCCCTTATGCAAAGCGACAACACCCTCAAACCAAGATTCAAACACACACAAATCAAATCCAGATTCTAACATTTCATTTTTTAAATCTGCTGCTTTTGGAAATGTTGCAATACTGTCGGCTAGATATTGATATGATTTTTTATCATTAGCCACAAGTTCTCCCATATAAGGAATGATTGTGTCGCGATAAAAAGAGTAAGCAGTATTCAGCAACGTTTTTTGAACGTGGCTAAACTCAAGACAAAAATAATGTCCCCCTGGTTTTAAAATACGCAGCGCTTCTTGAAACGTTTTTTCGCGAGACGTAACATTGCGAAGCCCAAAACTAATGGTATACAAATCAAACTGATTATCTTCAAAAGGTAGATTTTCGGACTGTCCTTGGACCCATTCTATTTCTGTTGAAATACCTTTATCCAATGCTTTGCTTTTTCCCGTTAGAATCATATCTTCAGACTGATCTAAAACAACCGACTTAACATTGAAATCACTAAATTTTTTTTGTAATAAGATACTAATATCACCAGTCCCACCAGCAACATCAATGTGTGTTGAATTTGGAAATACTGATAGCCGATTAATAAATCTATTTTTCCAATAACGATGTGCACCCAAACTCATAACATCGTTCATTAAATCGTACTTACCAGAAACAGAATTAAAAAGATCTTTAATCTTTTCAGATTTTTCGAATGCATTCAAAAATGAAAATCCAAATGGCGATTTCTTTTCATTTTCACTATCAATTTCAATTTTATCCATCACACGGTATCTTTCATTATTTACAACTGGATATTTGTTTCATTTGTTTCTTCATTCAAATTATTTTTAAGACCTCGTTCACTGAATAAACCGCTCAAAGATAATTTCATTGTCGAATTATCTCTAATAAGAACAATATTCATCTGATTTTTTAACTTTGATTTTTTAACAGCAGATTCAAATGAATTCTGATCTTTAACCAAAATTTCATTTATGGACAAGATGATATCGTCATTTTTAAAAAGTGAACCATGATTTTGAAGATTTAAAGCACCAAAAAAAGAAGAAGTGTCGTCTTCTTTAAGAGCATTATCACAGACCACTCGAATAGCACCTTTAAAATTTTTAAATTTACGTGCTAATTTACTTCCCTTTAAAACAGGAACAAATGAACATTTATCAAAGGGAGAAATATTTATTTTAAATTCTTTGAAAGTATCTATTTCTGAGGTTACACTAAATCTGACAGAAATTGATTCTGTTTTTTTATCCCTTAGAATTTTAAAATCATGAGAAACCATAGGATTAATAGTATCTTCGTATTGCATCCAATCAACAATATCATGAATTGATTCATTATTGATTTGGTAGATAATATCTCCTACCCTAATTCCAGCTTTTACTAATACGGAGTCACTTGAAAGTTCTTTAATGTAAACACCATGTCGGGGTAATTTAGCTTTATTAGGATCTGCTTCATCAGTGGATATATAATTTTTTACATCGTCAATACCCGTGGCAACATCTGCATATTTAGATGAAAATTTATCTAAATATTTACGAATGATACTAGATGGAATCGCAAATCCAACACCACTATGAACATCTCCACGCGAATATATAGCATTATTAATTCCAACAAGATTTCCGAAACAATCAACCAAAGCCCCACCTGAATTACCAGGGTTAACGACTGCTGTATGTTGTAAAACTCTGCTAAAACTTTCAGAATCTCGCATACGTAGAATCCGTCTTGATGCTGAAATAATACCATTGGTAAAAGACTGACCTAGATTAAATCCATTACCTAAAGCAGCAACAGGAGAGCCATTTTTTATAGGAAAATTATCAGAAAGCTTTAAAAAAGGTAATGACAATTTTTTTGTGGTAACAATTTGAAGCAAGGCAATATCAATTTGCGGATAATCCACCAATTTTTTAGCAGTGAATTTATCACCAGAATTTAATTTTATATATATTTCATCGGCTATATCAACCACATGAGCACACGTTAAAACGTAACCTTGCGAGTGGATAATAACACCGGATCCACTTGACTGTACCATTGGTGTAGGACCATCATTTTGGAATCCATGAGAAAAGAAAGTTTGAAAAAAGGGATCTGTCAAAAAGCGATTATGTTTTGAGTGAGTAAGGATATCGACAACTGCGGGTGATGTCTTATCCGCTAAAGCAGTGAAATCTGAGTTGATAATCAAAGAATTTCCAGGTGCATCGGCGGTGGTATAATATGTATATGAAAAAAGCTGCTCAGGTAGTAAAACCATAAGCAGCGTATATAGACCGTAAAAAAGCTTAAAATAACTACGCTTTTTCAACATAAGGAACTGATGAATGATCAGCTTCGACAAACTGAATAATAGCCATAGGAGCGTTATCACCTTTTCTAAAACCATTTTTAATAATCCTAGTATAACCACCATTCCTATTTTGGAATCTTGGAGAAAGATTATCAATCAATTTTTTAACTGTATCTTCAGATTGAAGCCGAGATAAAGCAATTCTTCTTGTGGCCAATGAAGCATCACGACACATTGTTACATATTTTTCAACAATTGGTCGTAATTCTTTTGCTTTAGGCAATGTTGTTACAATGCTTTCGTGTTCTACTAATGCATGTACTAAATTTTGAAACAACGCTTTTCTGTGCGATGAAGTTCTATTTAGTTTTCTTCCTTTAAGTCCATGACGCATGATTTACTCCTTAAACAAATGGGTCTTCAGCACTTTTTGCTAATTCTTCGACGTTTTCTGGTGGCCAATTTGGAATGGTCATACCAAATCCTAGCCCCATATGTGATAGTACTTCTTTAATCTCGTTAAGAGATTTTCTACCAAAGTTTGGTGTTTTTAACATTTCAGACTCAGATTTTTGAACCAAGTCACCTATATAGAAAATATTTTCGTTTTTCAAACAGTTAGCTGAACGAACAGAAAGTTCTAATTCATCAACTTTTTTCAACAAATATTTATTAAAGAGTTGTTCTTCTTTAACCTCTTTAGACTCAATAGCTCTTGGATCTTCGAAGTTAATAAATGGATTAAACTGATCCTGAATGATTCGTGCAGCATAAGCAATAGCATCGTCTGGGCGAATAGACCCATCTGTCTCTATAGTCATGATAAGCTTATCATAGTCTGTTCTTTGACCTACACGAGTTTGTTCAGATCTATATAGAACTCTCTTTACAGGCGTAAAAACAGAATCAATTGGAATCAGACCAATTGGCTTATCTTCAATAACATGTTGACTTGCAGGAACATAACCTTTACCTCTTTTAAGATGCAACTCCATATTTAATGTAGCACCTTCATCCAAAGTACAAATAAACATATCCGGATCTAAAACTTCAACACCAGCAACTGGAGAGATTTGAGCAGCAGTTACAATACATGGTCCTTTTGCAGACAAATGCAATTTTTTAGGATATTCAGATTGTAAATTAAAAGAGATGTTCTTCAAATTCAAAATAATATCAGTTACATCTTCACGAACACCTTGAATGGTTGAAAATTCATGAAGAACACCATCAATTTTAATTGCTGTAACAGCTGAACCTTGCAAAGAAGACAACAAAATTCTTCTTAATGCATTACCCAATGTCAAAGCAAAACCATGCTCAAGTGGTTCAGCAATAATTTCTGCTGTTCTTAAATCTTGCGATAAATAACGAACTGTTAATTTAGCTGGCTTTATGAGAGTTTCCCAATTTTTTTCTATCACTGCAGTATACCTAACTTACACAAAATTTCTTTACAATTAAACTCTACGACGTTTTGGAGGACGACATCCATTATGAGGAACAGGCGTAGTATCTTTAATTGATGTAACAACTAATCCAACAGATTGAAGCGCTCTTAAAGCTGTTTCACGACCTGAACCAGGACCACAAACAACCACTTTAACGTTTTTCAAACCGTGTTCTTGTGCTTTTTTTGCAGCGTTCTCAGCAGCAATTTGAGCAGCATATGGAGTGGATTTACGCGCACCCTTGAACCCCATCATTCCTGATGTAGACCATGAAATTGCGTTACCAGATTCATCTGTTATTGTAACCAATGTATTATTAAAAGTTGAATTAACAAAAACCATACCGTTAGGTATATTTTTCTTTTCGCGTTTCTTAATTCTTGCTGTTGATTTCTGTACCATAAAACTATCCTGAACTATCTCGTTACTTTTTTCTTACCAGCAATAGCTACGGCCTTGCCTTTTCTTGTACGTGCATTTGTATGCGTTCTTTGCCCACGAACAGGCAAACCTTTTCTATGACGCAAACCTCTGTAACATCCAAGATCAGTCAATCTTTTAATGTTCATCGAAACATCACGACGAAGATCACCTTCAACTTTTATATTCGCGTCAATAAATTCGCGAATCTTTAAAATGTCATGATCTGTAAGCTCATTAATTCTTTTATTCGGATCAATAGATAATTCATTAACTATTGATTGGGCTTTAACAGGACCAACCCCATATATATACGTCAAACCAACTAAAACTTTTTTTTGAGTTGGAACGTTAACACCAGCAATACGTGCCATTATTTAAAAATCCTCATTTACAAATATTTACATTTAATATTTTACAGACTTCTGACCGAACACATGACAAATCTTGGGACGCATCCACAAAACTTAACACCCCTCTTTCTTGGTAATAATCTACCATTAACGAGGACTTATCATGATGCCCTTTTAGTCTTTGTCGTATAACATCAGGCTGATCATCAGAACGAACAACCAAAGGAGTCGATCCGCAATAATCACACACATCCGTTACAGATGGAAGATTATTTTCTAGATGAAAAACCGCACCACAACTTGAGCAAGAAACTCTTTTTTCAAGTCGCGAAATTATAAGACCATCATTAATTTTAAATTCTATAACATTTTTTAAAATTAATCCAGTCTTTTTAATATATTTTTCAAGCAATTCTGCTTGTTCTACTGTTCTTGGATATCCATCAAGTATTACAGATTGAACTGAAGCATCAAATTCTTCAATTTCGTTAGATATTAAAGTTGAAACAATTTCGTCAGATACAAGATTGCCATCTGAAATTATTTGATTAATAACAGTTCCTAAATCGGAACCGGATTTTATTTCTTTTCTTAACAAGTGACCTGTTGAAAGTTGCTTAAAGGAATGATCAATATTTTCTATATATGATGCAACAGATCCTTTACCAGACCCAGGAGGTCCGACAAAAACAATAATGTTCATACTTTTAAAACACCTTTGGATTTTGCTTTACGGATAAGTCCTTCATATTGATGGGCAATAAGATGGGATTGAACTTGTCCTATAATATCAATAGTTGTACTTACAACAATCAAAATACTGGTGCCACTGAAAAACACAGGAAGTGAAATGTTTTGCAAAACAAATTCAGGGACTAAACAAATACTAACAAGGTAAAGCGAACCTAAAACAGTAATGCGTGTCATAACATAATCAATGTACTCAGCCGTTTGTATTCCTGGACGATACCCAGGGATGTAACCTGATGATTTTCTTAAATTATCAGCAGTTTCTGTGGGATTAAACATGATTGCTGTATAAAAGAAAGCAAAGAAAATAATCATCGCTGAATACAACACCATGTAGACGGGGTGACCGTGATTTAAATAGGTAGTAATTTTGGATAAGAATGAATCAGGAGCAGCGTCTTTTGCAAAACTGAACAGTGTCATTGGTAGTAATAATATGGATGAAGCAAAAATTGGAGGAATAACACCCGCACTATTTATTTTTAAGGGTAGGTGACTTGTTTGTGATTGTGCTGGCATGTTAGCTGCAACTTGTCTTTTAGGATATTGAATGGGCAAACGTCTTTGCGCTTTTTCAAATAAACAAACATATCCCAAGATAGCAATGACACAGAAAAGTGCTAAGAATATTTTTATAGATGAAACAGATCCTGATTTACCTAGTTCTAATGTTTGAACCAAAGAAATTGGAAGGTTTGCAACGATACCCGCAAAAATGATAAGAGATGAACCGTTACCAATACCACGACTTGTAATTTGCTCACCAAGCCAAACAACAAACATTGTTCCACCTGTTAAGGTCAATATAGTCGTAAACTCAAACATCCCACCAGTAATAAAAACAGCATCTGGAACTTGTGTTTGTAAAAATTTTGATACACCAAAGGCTTGGACAATAGCTAAACCAACTGTACCATACCTTGTATATTGGTTAAGAACTTTTCGCCCAGATTCACCATCTTTACGTAAAGTTTCTAATTGAGGTATTACCGTTGACATTAACTGAACAATAATACTTGCTGAAATGTAGGGCATAATGTTCAATGCGAACACTGTCATACGGACAAAAGCACCACCAGAAAACAAGTTCAACACACCAAGCAAACCACTTGAGTGTGAACGTGCAAAATCATCAATAATAGATGGATTAATACCAGGAAGAGTAATGAACGTACCTAGTCTATAAATAATTAAAGCTAAGAGTGTAAAACCAATTCTTTTTTTTAGATCTTCAGCTTTTGCAAAGGATGAAAAAGAGAGATTGTTAACGAGTTGCTCGATAGAAGAAGCCATACACTCTCCAAGTAATTATTGAACTGTTATTTTAAAGTCAGAGTTTTCAACTGCAACTAATGCACCTTTTGAGGCTTTAGTAACTGTTAAATTCACTTTACATTCTGGTTTACCATTGTTTAACAAAACTAATACTTCTGCTGATTTAGAAACAATATTTAGCTGCTTCAATGAAAATAAATCAACATCGGAACCAGCTTTAATGATTCCTTTAGATACAAGTGAATTTAGTCTTGTGAAATCAATTTCAGCTGTTTTTAAGGCATGGATGTTTGTGAAACCACGCTTTGGTAATCTTCTATACAAAGGTGTTTGACCACCTTCGAAACCGTTGATTGCAACACCAGAACGAGCAGTTTGACCTTTTCCACCACGACCGGAAGTTTTTCCAAGTCCAGAACCAATACCACGACCTACAACTTTTCTTTTAATGTGTGCACCAGAATTATCTGAAATCGTATTTAATGCTATTAAATCCATTATTTCACCTCTACAATTTCGATAAGATGTTGTGCTTTAATTAATAAACCACGAACACCTGGAGTATCACGCAAAACGCGAACTCGGTTCATTTTACCAAGACCTAGACCTTTGAGATATTCATTCTGAATAGCAGGACGTCTTGCAACACTTTTAATCTGTTTGACTGTAATAGTCTTTTCAGTTATTTCTATATTATTTTTCATAACGATTACTCTGCTACTGTAACTAAGTTATTCTTGTAATAAGAATCTCTACGATTTACAATTTCATTTAATTTTTTACCCAAACGTGTCGCCACAGATTTTGGTGATTGTACTGATTTAAGCGCATCAAATGTAGCACGAACCATGTTATGGTAATTTCTACTTCCAACAGACTTACTCACTACGTCATGCATACCTAGTGCATCAAAAATCGCACGAAGTGGACCACCAGCAATAATACCAGTACCAACTGGAGCAGAGCGTAAATAAACTTTACCTGCACCATCTTGACCAACGATATCATGATGAAGTGTTCTTCCTTCTTTTAAAGGGACACGAATGAAACTTTTCTTTGCACGTTCAACAGCTTTTTTAATAGCATCTGGAACTTCACGGGCTTTACCAGTTGCAAAACCGACACGACCTTTTCCATCGCCGACAATAACCAAAGCAGAAAATCTAAGGATTTTACCACCCTTAACAACTTTTGTTACACGACGAACGCTTACTAATTTTTCAATGAAGGCGTCTTCTTTTTGATCAGATTTATCTCTAGACATATTTTTCACTTACCTTAAAAACTTAATCCGGTTTCTCTAGCTGCATCAGCCAAAGCCTTGACGCGACCATGGTACAAAAACCCTGACCTGTCAAAAAATACTTCTTTATAACCTTTATCTAGGGCTAATTTTGCAAGCGTTTTACCAACTTCAACTGCAGCTTTAATATTAGAACCAGACTTTAATTTGTCTTTTAATTCTTTAGTAACTGTTGAAGCAGAAACCAATACGACGGCATTAGAATCTACAAGCTGTGCATACATATGTTGGTTTGATCTATGAACAACAATTCTTGGGCGACTAGGTGCAAGCGACTTAATTTTATGTCTTTGTCTTGCTTTTCTTCTATCCCGGAGACTATTAAAATGTAACATTTTATTTCTTCTTTCCCTCTTTACGAACTACATATTCGTTTTGACGAACAACACCCTTACCTTTATAAGGCTCAGGCTTACGGTATCCGCGTAATTCAGCAGCTATTTGACCTAGTTGTTGTTTACAAGGACCAGACAATACGATTTCTGTGGGCTTTTCAACTTTAGCTTTAACACTAACTGGCAAGTCATAATTAATGTCATGACTATAACCAAGTTGTAGTGTTAACTTTTGACCAGCGACTGAAGCACGATAACCAACACCAACTAAATTAAGTGTGTACGAAAATCCCTCGTTTACACCTTTAACCATATTTGCTATCAATTTTCTAAATGTACCCCAATGTGAAATTGAAACTTTAGTTTGACTAACAGGACTCACTACTACTTGCGCTGAATCAATCACTAAACTTACGAATTCTGAAATTGGAGCAGTTAATGCACCTAATTTACCAGCTACAGTTACAGACAATCCACTTTGTGAAACTGTAACACTTTGTGGTAGAATTACTGGATGCTTACCAATACGTGACATAAACAATCTCCTAATAGATTGAACAAAGATGTTCACCACCGATATTCATTTGCTTTGCAGCATGATCGGTAATAACGCCTTTAGAGGTTGAAATAATGTGAACACCCAAACCATTATAATGAGGCTTTAAGTCATCGACAGAAACATAAACTCTACGACCAGGTGTCGATACACGTTTAATATTCATAATTGCTGATTTGGATTCGGAGTATTTAAGCTCAACAACGAAATAACTAATATTTTTTCTTTCTTCAGCTTCAGAGTAACCACGAATGTAACCCTCAGCAACAAGAACGTCTAAAATAGATTTTTTATGCTTAGAAGCAGGAACAACAACAGATGATTTGTTTGCTTTTAAAGCATTGCGAATGCGGGTGAGCATATCGCTGACTGGATCTGACATCGTCATATTACCAACTCGCTTTCTTTAGACCGGAAATTAAACCAAAGTTACCTAATTCTCTTAGTGCAATTCTAGATAATTCAAATTTTCTATAAACACCTCTTGGGCGACCAGACAGTTTACAACGGTTACGGAAACGTGTCTGTGATGAGTTACGTGGCATTTCAGCTAACTTGTAAGTTGCCAACATGCGCTCATCTAGAGGAGCATCTCTATCCATAATAATTTTTTTCAAAGAATCTCTTGTTGTTTTTTTTGAAAGCATCAAGCTTTTTTTCGAAAGATTACTATTAATCATACTTAATTTTGCCATAATATTTACTTCACATTAATAGGGAAATTAATTGCTTTTAACAAAGCCAACGCATGACTGTCATTTTTTGCAGAAGTACAAATAACAACGTCTAAACCTCTTACTTTATCTACTTTATCATAATTGATTTCAGGGAAAATAATTTGCTCTTTAATACCTAAAGAATAATTTCCGTTACCATCAAATGAATTCTGAGAAAGACCTCTAAAGTCTCTAATACGAGGCAATGCGATATTTACAAGCCTATCAATAAATTCATACATACGCTCTTTTCTAAGAGTTACCTTAGCACCAATAGCCATACCTTCACGCAACTTAAAACCAGCAATTGATTTTTTGGCGCGTGTGATAACTGCTTTTTGACCAGCAATCATTGTTAGGTCATCAACAGCAGCCTGTAACTTCTTGCTATCTCCAACAGCATCAGATACGCATATATTGAGAACGACCTTTTCAAGAGCTGGAGTCTGCATGATATTAGTTAAACCTAATGATTTAAATAACTCTTGCTTAATCTCTGAATGATATCTTTCTTTTAAATTTTTCATTTTTACACCTTAACTAGCAGCTACAACATTATTTGTTTTTTTGAAGTAGCGTTCTTTTGCACCATCAGCTGCAAAACGATATCCAACTTTACCTGGCTTATCTGAAGACGGATCTATGATTGAAACGTTAGAGATTGGCAAAGGAAGAGTTTTATGAATAAATCCCTCAGGGTTAGCTTCAGAAATTTTTACGTTACGTTTAACAACATTAACATCTTTTACAATTACTTTAGCATCATCAAGAAGAACCTTCTCAACCACACCACGCATACCCTTGCGAGCACCAGCAATAACTTGAACGGTATCACCTTTTTTTACTTTAAATCTTTTCTGCGTCATAGCTTATAAAACCTCTGGAGCAAGTGAAATAATTTTCATATATCCTGAATTTCTCAACTCGCGAGTAACAGGACCAAAAATACGACTTCCAATAGGCTCACCTTGCTTATTAATCAAAACAGCAGCATTCTTATCGAAAGCAATTAAAGAGCCATCAGCTCTTTTCAAAGGTTGCGCTGTACGAACAATAACAGCTCTATGAACATCACCCCTTTTTACTTTTCCTCTTGGAATGGCACTTTTGATTGAAACAACAATAATGTCTCCTACAGAAGCATAACGACGCTTGGACCCACCAAGAACTTTAATACATAAAAGTTCTTTAGCACCAGAGTTATCAGCAACTTCTAAACGGCTTTCTGACTGAATCATGACTTTATACTCTTATATACATTTTTCTAGAACTGCCCATTTCTTTGTTTTAGAAATAGGAGCAGATTCGATTATTCTTACTGTATCACCAACTTTTAAAGCATTTTCAGCATCGTGAGCAGCGTACTTTTTATGACGCTTAATATACTTTTTGTATACAGGATGCATAATGTTGGACTCTACACGGACAGTTATTGTTTTATCAGCCTTATCGCTAACAACAACACCCTGCAATATACGTCTAGGCATCGACTAGTTTCCTTCTCTAATTTGCGTTAGACGAGTCATTAGACGAGCATAATCTTTTTTAAGAGCATTCATCACATTCAAGTTTGGAACTTGACCGCTTGAAGAAAGCAATCTTACACTCAACAACTCTTTTTTAATTTCATAAGCTTTAGCGTAAACTTCGCTAAGACTCATATTTTTAATATCACTAAACTTCATTATATTAACACCTTTTCAATCAAATAGCAACGTTTATATTATGCGTTGAACAAACTTTGTCTGAATCGGAAGTTTGGAAGAAGCTAACTCTAAAGCTACTTTAGCAACTTCTGGCGCAACACCATCTAGTTCAAACATTATTCTTCCTGGCTTCACACGGCAAATCCAATATTCTGGATTTCCTTTACCACTACCCATACGGACTTCTGCTGGCTTTTCTGTTACAGGTATATCTGGAAAAACTCTAATCCATACGCGACCAACTCTTCGAATATAACGTGTTATAGCACGACGAGCAGCTTCGATTTGGCGGGCTGTTATACGCGCTGGCTCTAAAGCTTTTAAACCATAAGTACCAAAATTCAAATCTGTTCCACCTTTAGCATTACCGTGAATTTTTCCTTTAAAAGCTTTTCTAAATTTCGTTTTCTTTGGAGACAACATATTTTATACTTCCTCTCTTAACGATTCACAGAATATTCGGATGTTTTTTTATCCTGAGCTAATGGATCGTGCTCTTTGATTTCACCTTTGTAGATCCAAACTTTAATACCAACAGTACCATAAGTTGTATGCGCTACAGAGGCTGCATAATCAACGTCCGAACGCATTGTGTGTAAAGGAACGCGCCCTTCACGATACCATTCAACACGTGCAATTTCTGCTCCACCTAAACGACCAGATGCATTAACACGGATACCAACAGCACCATGACGCATAGCTGATTGCATGGATCTTTTCATAGCACGACGGAAAGAAACACGTTTTTCAATTTGAGCGGCAATTGCATCAGCAACGAGTTTACCATCAATATCAGGTTTTTTAATTTCAATGATATTTAAAGAAGCATCTCTACCTGTTTTTTTAGATAGGAAAAGTTTTAATTTATCAATATCAGCACCTTTTTTGCCAATAAGAATACCTGGACGTGAACAATAAATATTTACACATAGTTTCTTAGCAGGACGCTCGATAACAACTTTTGAAACTCCAGCTTGATTAAAGTTATCAAAAATATATTTTCTAATAAAAAAATCACTGTGCAAATTTTCTGCGTAATCTTTTTTTGCGAACCAACGCGAGTCCCATGTTCTATTTATACCTAAACGAAAACCATGAGGGTTAACTTTTTGACCCATTATACTGCCTCTCTATGTTCTAGAAAAATACTGAGGTTGGCAAAAGGCTTTTCAATAACTCCGCCTTTACCACGACCACGCGGGTGAAATCTTTTTAATTTGATCGAAGGTCCAACGTATGCTTGTTGAACATATAAACCATCGATATCAAGACCTAAATTATTTTCAGCATTAGCAATAGCAGAAAGAAGAGCTTTACGAGCTTCTTCAGAAATTCTTTTACGTGAAAATGTTAAGAAATTTAGAGCATCTGAAGCAGACATACCACGAATAGCTTTCATAAGTAAATTTAACTTACGAGGACTTACGCGAATCTTATTAAGATGTACTTTTGCAATTTGATTTGTCATGCCACTTACCTCTTAGACTTTTTGTCTGCGCCGTGACCATAATAGGTACGGGTCGGTGAAAATTCACCAAGCTTGTGACCAATCATATTTTCACTTACAAAAACTGGAATAAACTTATGGCCGTTATGAACACCAAATGTAACCCCAACGAATTGAGGTATAATTGTTGACCTACGTGACCAGGTTTTAATGACATCTTTACGACCGGATTCTTTTACTGTATTCACTTTTTTAAGCAAATACTTATCAAAGAAAGGTCCCTTCCATACTGAACGTGGCATATCTTTCTACCTTACTATACTTTATTTAACTTTACGTCTACGAATAATCAAAGAAGTTGAACGTTTATTTGTTCTAGTCTTCTTACCTTTTGTTTTAATACCCCAAGGCGTAACAGGGTGTCTACCACCTGAAGTTCTACCTTCACCACCACCATGAGGGTGATCAACTGGGTTCATAGCTACACCACGAACAACAGATCTTTTACCAAGCCAACGTGTACGTCCAGCCTTACCATAAGATCTATTTTGGTGATCAGGGTTGGAAACAGCACCAATCGAAGCCCTACATTCAGCTCTCACCAAACGAACTTCACCTGATACCATTTTCAAAATAATATAGGATTGATCTCTTCCCATAACTTGAGCATAACAACCAGCTGAACGAGCAATCTGTCCACCTTTACCAATTTTAAATTCAATATTGTGAACAATTGTTCCAACAGGAATATTTCTCAAGGGAAGACAGTTACCTGGCTTAATATCAGCTTTATCAGATGACAAAACTGTATCACCTACAGCAAGCCTTTGAGGAGCTATGATATATCTTTTTTCACCATTATTATAATTGACCAAAGCAATAAATGATGAACGATTAGGGTCATATTCAATTCTTTGGACAACACCTGAAATATCAAAATTGTCGCGGTTAAAATCAATCATTCTGTAACGACGTTTGTGTCCACCACCAATATTCCAATTGGTGATACGACCTAAGTTATTTCGTCCTCCAGATTTTTTCAAACCAACTGTAAGACTCTTTTCAGGAGCACCTTTCCAAAGCTGCGACCTATCAATATTTACAAGCTGTCTTTGACCAGGAGTGACGGGATTATATTGCTTTAAAGCCATTGTAAACCTACACTTTCGAGTTCAAATCAATTTTTTGACCAGAAGAAAGAGTAACAATTGCTCTCTTTACATCGCTTCGTTTTCCGACACGGCCACGAAACACTCTAGTCTTTCCTTTTTTAACAAGGGTATTCACAGCTTTAACTTTAACATTAAAAATTGCTTCAACGGCCTCTTTAATAGTTTTCTTATTAGAATCTAGTCTCACATCAAAAAAATATTGTGAATACTGAGTCATCAAATTTGATTTTTCAGTCAACACTGTTGACCTTATTATATCATAATGATTTAATTTAATCGAGTCTTTCATTGGAAACGTTCCTTCAATATTTCAACACCAGCTGATGTTATAAAAACTGTATCATGACGAATAATGTCATAAACATTAGCTCCTCCGGCTGGAAGAACATCAACATTATGCAAGTTGCGTGTCGCTAAACAAAATGATTGAGGAACAGTTAAAGCATCAATAAATAATGTGGAACCTGTACCTAAATCTTTTAAGCTTTTTTTGATCTCTTGAGTCTTAACAGACTGAACGTCTAAAGAGTCAACAATACAAAGTTTTCCAGCAGCATGCTTAGATGACAAAGCCATTTTCAAAGCTAAAGCTCTAATCTTTTTTGGAAGATCATGCGCATGTGATCGAACAACTGGACCAAATATGACACCACCACCACGGAACTGTGCACCGCGCTTTGAACCATGACGTGCACCACCAGAACCTTTTTGTTTAACAATTTTCTTTGTTGAGCCAGAAACATCAGAACGAACTTTTACTTGGTGTAAACCAGCTTGTGCTTTTGCTAGCTGCCAACGTACCACACGAGAAATAATATCTGCTCTCGGTTCTAATCCAAACACATCATCAGAAAGATCCAGATCACCAACAACATGATTACTTAAATTAACAATATTGACTTTCATGATGATTAACCTTTTTTATTTTGTTTTTTGATTGCATCGCGAACAAATACTATAGCATGCTTTGCTCCTGGAACGCTACCTTTAATATAGAGAAGATTATTTTCAACGTCAATTTTATGAAGTTTTAAATTGAGTTTGGTTACTCTTACATCACCCATGTGCCCAGCCATTTTCTTATTTTTGAAAACTTTACCTGGATCTTGGCGGTTACCTGTTGAACCATGACTTCTGTGAGAAACAGAAACACCGTGAGATGCTCTTAAACCACCAAAGTTATGACGCTTCATAACACCAGCAAAACCTTTACCGATTGTGCGACCAGTTACGTCTACATATTGAATTTCATTAAAGTGAGAAGCGTCAATCAAAGCACCAAGTTCTGGTTTTTGATCTGCATCTACACGAAATTCTTTCATGATTTTCATGGGTTTTATATTTTTTGCTTCAAAATATGCACGTTGTGGTTTAGCTACCTTGCGGGGCTCAACTTCACAAGCACCAACTTGGATAGCATCATATCCATGCACATCATGTGTACGATGCTCTAGGACCGTGCAAGGTAAAACTTTCAACACGGTAACCGGAACTTGCGAACCATTTTCTTCAAACAGCTGTGTCATTCCGATTTTCTCAGCAATTAATCCTGATCTCATCTTCATTTTTCCTAAAGTTTAATTTCTACATCAACACCAGCAGACAAGTCTAGCTTCATCAAAGCATCAACTGTTTGTGGCAACCAATCAACGATATCTATCAGCCTTTTATGAGTTCTCATTTCGAACTGCTCTCTTGATTTTTTGTCAATATGAGGAGAACGGTTGACTGTGAATCGCTGAATTTTAGTGGGCAAAGGAATAGGTCCGCGAACTACGGCACCTGTTCTTTTTGCTGTATTTACGATTTCGCGCACTGACATATCCAAAAGACGATGATCAAATGCTTGTAAGCGAATGCGAATTGCTTGGTTTTCCATAAATCACCTATTTCCTATTTCAAGATTTTAACAACGATACCCGAACCAACGGTACGGCCACCTTCACGAA
>CAYPYB010000014.1:0-14862 GCA_964415115.1 uncultured Candidatus Pelagibacter sp.
AATGTCGCTTTTTATCAACAAAAATATGATTTATAAACAAATGCGACAGAACCCTAAATGATATATATATGTTATCGGATTGTTATCTATATGGCTCCAGAATATGGATAATATACCTTACATAAAAAGTTATATCCAAAAGGTATCTATATGATATCTGTTTGTTATCTATATACAAGGTAATAGATGGTTACAGATCTAAGGTTAATGAATTGTATCTAAATGATATCTATATGATATCTGTTTGTTATCTATGTGCCTCCAGGATATGGATAATATACCTTAGATAAAGAGTTGTATCTAAATAATATCTATATGTTATCTGTTTGTTATCTATATGCCGCGAGGATAAGGGGAATATACCTTACATAAAGAGTTGTGCCAAATGATATCTATATGTTATATGTTTGTTATCTATATACCGCGATAATAACGATAATATAACTCAGGTAGAGATGTAGTATCTAGTAGATTTCAACATACCTTAATCTAAAACAACTTTAACCACTTTTATGGGAATAGAATATATTGAAAAACCACCTCGACCTGGTTTGCCGTGAACGATACGTAATACATCTTTTTTCTTTAATCTGGTTATTATCGTTTTAACAGCTAGTATAGATGTCTGGCAGTAACCTGCTATATCGGTATTGCTAACACTTTTAGAGTAAATATATTCAGAATCTCTGTTTTCTTCTTTATCTATTATATACTTTATAACTGATAATGTATTTCCTATGAATGATTCTTTTCGAAATGTTATTTCTTGTGGTTTTTGATGAATACTTATATTTCTAGCGCCATCCAGTTTAAGTTGGTTTTGTGATTTTCGCTCAGGCAACTCTTCGCTATTGTCTTGGTGTTCGGGTATAAAAACATTTTCCCAAGGCCTAAATGTAGTTTTTTCAAATTTTGGCTTGTTTTTGTTTTTATTTAAAACATCGTTTATAGAAACCATATACACATCCTAAGTTAAGCGGCTACTTCTTCTTTTGAATTTCTTTTTTCACGTAGTTCATCAAGCTTTAGTATTTCTCTAACCACTACGTCAACATCTTCCTTTGCGGTGGTATTCTTTAGTGAGCTATAGATGTTTTTACCAGAAAAGATAGTATTTGCAAATTCCTGGCTAATTCTAATAATTGAACTACATGTTTTTTCTTTAAACCTTTCGTTATTAAGAACCGTCCTAATTACATCAGTAGACAAAGAAGTCCTCGAGTCAAATTTATTAATCACAATTTTTAATTCGACATTTTTATGATACTTCTTGTTCAGAGCGGCTATTTCTTCATATGTCATTTGTAATCCAGAAAGACCAAATTGCTCCGGAGTAACAGGAGCAATTACAAAATCGCTTGCCAGAGTTGCTGCTGCTACAGAATGGCCTAAAGCAGGGGGACAGTCAAAAATAATATAATCATAATTTTTTATGATTGGTTTGATAAGATCAAGATACACTTCATTAATAAGAAGATTGTTGATCATCATTACCTTATCTATAGCGGCATTTTCGATTCTACTTGGAAGCAGGTCTAAACCAGGAGAAATATTAATAATAGAATCTGTAATGGTTGCTTTTTCGTTAATGATGTCTATCATAACAGGTGAATTGGAGGCATCTACTTTAAATGCATGCGTTAAGTTTCCTTGTTGATCTAAATCTATACAAAGTACTCGGGCTCCATATAAATTAGCTCGAATTGCAAAAGAAAAGGCAAGTGAAGTTTTACCTGTCCCTCCTTTAACGATTTGAAAAGCTAAAACTTTCTTTTCAAATTTAAGTTTAAAAATTTCTTTTGCTGTTTCAAAACCAAAGAAGACTCTATTTTGGTTCTTTTGACATTCAAAATTTTTTGATTTCAGTTGTTTGTGTATGGCTTGTAAATTTACTTTTAAAAAGTTAGCAGCATCAGAAGCTGTCATTTTTGATGAGAAATTTTCCATATATTTATCCATGCTTTTTTTTATATTGTATAAGAATTTTCGACATAGTCAACAAATAGATATCATATAGATAACAATCAAATACCATATAGATAGCAAATGGTGCTTTAATGACACGAAATAAAAACTTTTCTTATCTTTTTTTTCTTTTTTTCCACTGGACTGACACATTTTTTCTTCTATAAAAATTCTCAATAAAGAGATTTGTCCATTCTTTATTTTTGATTATAGTGACGTTTTCTGTGTTCCTATACTCAGCTGCATTAGTGAAATTGTATGTAGTTAGGTTGTCGATTAAAATGAGTTTATTGTGCGCAATAGAAGGTTTTGAGTCTACAAAAATATCAATACTCTTGTTGAGTAGAGCGTGTATTTGATAATAAGAATCTTTAAATTGGCTTTTATCTGTAATGATTAGAATTTTAACTCCTCGTTCGTGAGCATTGAGTATGGCTTCAGCAATTTCTTGAGAGGTGAAGCTGTAACATTGCATGAGGAGAGTCTTTTTTGCCTGATTAATTTCATCAATAATTAAAGGTAAACATTTTTGTTGAGGAGTAAAACAACTCTTCATTTCAAGTTGGGGTAAGGTTATCTGACTGAAAAGGGTAGTTGTTTTTGTGGGTAAAAGTGATTGAGAAAAAGCACCAAGAAAAAATGCAGAGATAAATAAAATACTTCTTTTATGTATTCTTTTTGGTTTGAAAAAGGGGTGATTTCTCATGAACTAGATTTTTACTCAAAACTCTTAAGAGGATCTCTTGCAAGATGCATAATGAGAGCACGTTTTCCTTTGTCTATAAAGTTTTCTCTTACAGAAGGCGTAACAGGGTGGGGGAGTTGCTCAGCGATACTCATAAGAAGTCCTAAAAACATCTCTACATTTTCTTTTAAAGTTTCATCGGTTTGAAGATCCTTACCCAATTCAATTCCACAGTACTCACCTAAATTTGAAACAGACACAAGTCCTCCTAGTTGAATCAGAGATCGCGTTCTTGCTTTTCTATCTCGTTCATTTTGCATTTTTTGTTTATGGAGAAGGGCTGCTTTTTGTGAATGAAGACGATTTATTTCTTGGGTGACTTTGAGAATTTGAGGATTATATTTTTGATACAGCCCTTCATTAGAAGAGGTTAATTTATGATTTTTTATGGAAGATTTATGGTTCATTTTTGAGCTTTTCTTGAATAAAATTATTAGATTTCTTTGAAAATTCGATGATATGTTTTACGAAAGTTTGATCGATAATTTTAGCTTTTACTTATTTTTTTGTTTCCAGATTTGTTGTTTTTGAGTTCCTTGTTTTCTCTTTTTTTAAAATTTGTGATCCATTTTTTTTCCACCTTTGGTGAATTTGAATGTGTTCCTGAGATGGATTTTTGTTTTGAAGTGAATCGATTATTTCTTTGATGCCTCCTAAAAGTGTTTCAAATGATTGTGAAAATGCATCTTCATTTTTTAAAAACGAGATCAATTTTTGTTCAAGATTTTGAATCATTTTTTCTTTTTGTTTTTGCAAATCATCAATTTGATTTTGAATTTTTTCTAATTTTGTATAAGAAAAAGAGGATGATGGTTTTTCCATTTTTTTTTATCCTTGAGTGATTTTTTGGATCAACGCTGTATTTATTGTACCATATTATTCACAAAGGTACAAACGGGTTTAAGTTTAAGGTGGTGAATTTTAAAGAGGAATATATAAAAATGATCAAGGCTTGCCCTTGATTCGTGTGTCCATTGATTTTACAATGGCGCACATATGCGCTCTAGCACTTTATTTTATGTTGTGTTATAGTGGTTTTAGATCCAAAAAATCATTATTTTTAACTTTTAGTCTTCATTTTTTTCATCCATGGCTGTTTATCATCTTAAAATGGGTTTTGTATCACGCAGTTCAGGACGAAGTTCTGTGCAAAGTGCAGCATACATTTCTGGATCAGCTTTGTATGAAACACGCCGTGATGTCGCAGCTAATTTTACCAATCGTTCATCCGATGTGGTGTGGTGTGAAACTCTTGTTCCATCTCACTTAGAAGCTTTAAAGGAATCACATCCTTATCTTTTTGATCTTCACGTGTGGGATAAAGTTGAATCTTTTGAAGATGAATACGCACAAAAAAGATTTCCACGATGTGAAAGTTCTCGACAAAAATATTTGGATAGTTGTCAAACATCCATGACGTTGGTTTTGGCTTTGCCTAAAGAATTATCTCTCGATATTCAAATCGAATTGGTTTGTGAATTTTCAAAAACAGTTTTTACATCCCGCGATCTCATCGTCTTGGGAGCTATTCATGGTGATGAGGGAAATCCCCATCTTCATCTTCAAGTCACTCGTCGCTCTATCGATGAGGAGGGTGAATTTTCTTGGGCTAAAGATCGTGATATCTGTACTAAAAAATCTCTGTTATCCATTCGAAAATTTGCCGCAGATTTAACGAACTCCTATTTGAAAAGAGAAGGCATTGATCAACGCGTATCAGAGAAAAGTTTTAAAGATTTAGGATTAGAAATTGAACCCACAAAACATCGTGGATGGTATGCAGATAAATTGAAAGAGAGAAGTGGTGGAAAATCTTCTTCACGAATAGAGATGGAAAATGAATCCATTTATATGAAAAATCGAGAACTGATTTTGTCTAAACCTCAGATTGTTTTAGATGAATGTGCCGCCATGGGAGACACGTTTAATGTGAATCATGTGTGGGATGTTTTGTTAAAAAGAGTGGGTGAAGATGATCCATCCGTTTCTTTAAAAGACGTTTTTGATCAAGCTATGCAGCATGCTGTTTTGGTGGGGCATGATGAAAAGTCGGGTTCTGAGATTTATTCAACGAAGCGTAGACTGGATCAAAATCGTTATCTTAAAAACCCAAGCTTAATGGTGGAAGAATTGGTATCCAAACAAGCGACCTTTAAAGTGGATGATGTATGGAATGTTGTGAAAAAAACATGGGGAGAGGGACATTCACAGCTTCAAGAGTTTTATGAACTTGCCATGAAAGATGCGGTTATTCTGTCCAAAGATGTAGATGGTGTGACGCGTTACACCACAGCTTCTTATTTGAATAAGGAGAGTCAAGCGTTTGAAACGTTATATGGTTTAAAGAAACGATTAGAGGTTGTGTCACCTGCTTTATCTTCTTTTATGGGATTAAGGGATGACAATCGTTCTGATACAGATGAGTTTTTAAAAGAATACTTTCCTCAGATGAGTGCTGATTCCTTTCAAGAACAGCGGGATGCGGTGTTGGGTTTAGCCCAAGAAAATGAACACTTATCCGTGTTGGTGGGGCGTGCAGGATCGGGTAAAACAACAACGTTAAAAGCAGTTTCGGCTTATTATCAATCCAAAGGGTATAAGGTGATGGGAACATCCCTTTCAGCTTTGGCAGCGGGCACGTTAGGGGCAGAGGCTGATATGGAAAGTAAGACCTTAGCTTCTTATCTTCTTTATTGGAATATGTATAAGCAAGCTCAAGCTAAGTTTTTAAAGTGGGACGCTGTGATGACCGAGGGTGTGATGAAGCAGATGGAATGGGCTCGTGTTCTTCAAAACTTTGAAAAGTTTCAGCTAACGTCTCAGTCTGTGTTTATGGTGGATGAAGCTTCCATGATTGGCACCTCTCAATGGTTGGACGTTTTAGATAATGTCAAACAAAGTGGTGCAAAGCTTATTGTCGTGGGTGACGATCATCAGTTGGAAGCGATTCAATCGGGTGATATGTTCCGTGAAATCAAACAGGTTTCTATACAAAACAATAGTTTGTTTTCTTTAGATACGATTCGTCGTCAAAAGGTGGATTGGATGGCAGAGGCCTCCAATCATTTTGCGAATTTAGAGACCACAACGGGTCTTATGCTTTATGAAAAACAAGGTCATGTTCAAGGGATTGAGGATCGATTTTACATCGATGAGGTGGCCAAGTCTTATGTGTCTCAATTAAAAGACTTTAGAGAACAAGAGGATGTTTTAAGTTCTGTAGAAACCGAGGCTCATTTGGGTTGTGTTTTAGCGTTTTCTAACCGTGAAGTGAAAGATTTCAATGAATCGATTCGTGACAAATTGGGCATTCAAGGTGAAGAAGATTTGAGTTTTAAAAACGCTCAAAAACAAAAGATGAAAGTCAACGTGGGTGAACATGTATTATTTTTGAAGAATGATAAAGGCTTAGGGGTCTCTAATGGTATGAGGGGTGTGGTTGTTGGACTGGATCACACAAAGGGTTCTCTTGAAATTCAGCTATCCAAAGAAAAAACAGTTTCAGTGAATGTATCTGAATACAATCACCTAGCTTATGGTTATGCGGTAACGGTTCATAAATCACAAGGTCAGACTATGCCATTTTCAACGATAGCAGCCAGTCGTTATATGGAGGCCAAGGGTTTTTATGTGGCGATGACCCGTCATCAATATGATGCGAGAGTGTTTTATAACACGTCGGAGTTTCAAAACATTCATGCTTTATCTCAAAGCATCTCGCGTCTCAAATCTAAAGAGTTAGTCTTGGATTATACGTTATCGCAGATGCAGGTTCCTTATTATGAAAGGGTTGTGAACTTTAGGAAATTGGGCCTGGATATGTCGATAGAATATTCAGGTGTGAACTTTTTAAAGGATACATCTTCTAAAGATTGGAAGGTTTATCATGATTTAAAGTCTCAATATCAAAAATGTGGATCTGAAATTCTAGAAGACTTTGAGGGTCATAAAACCTATTTGAATCAGATGGGATGGAGCAAAGAGAGGTTAGAGATGGCTGTTGGAAAACGTAAAAAACCGCTTTCTTTTGAACAAGAAAAAGATAAGATGACGCTGGAACTTTTTGCTCATTATCGTGATGCGCATCGTATGCTTTGGAATCAGGTGAAGGTCACACAAGCGCATCCAAGTTTAAAACAAACGAGAGAATACCCTGATCAAAGTCATCCATTGTATGAGAAATACATCGAGATGAAAGAGATGCGCAATCAAATAGCTCATGAGATGGTGGAGGATATGCCTCGATTTAAAGGGCTGATTAAAGATTATGGTGTGGCCTTACAGATCACTCAAAAAGATTTGAAATCGTTGGTGAAATATAATCAAGAGAAAGAAGCATCAAAGAATCAAGATGATAGAAAAGAGAATACCACTTCAAGTGTTCAAGAAAAATCAAAGTCTGTGTATGAGTTTGAGCATACCAAAGAAGACATTGTGCATGCTTTAACGAATCATATGGAATCGTTGACGCATCAGTTGTTGGGAAAACCCACACAGGTTTTAAAAAACCATTCTGAGTATCGTTATGGAAATAAAGGATCGATTTCTGTTTATATCAGAGGCACCAAAGCCGGTCTCTATTCCAACTTTGAAACGGGAGTGTTTGGAAATGTAGTGACGATGATTTCTGACCTTAAGGGATTAGAGTCAAAGGATGCCTTTAAATGGGGAGCGGAGTGGTTGGGATATTCAACGACTCCATCCAAGAATAAGGGGACTCATGATAAAATCAATTCAGAACCTCATTCAACCTCTCACAAACAAGTGGATCACATTCATCCTGTCGAGACTAAGTTTGAAAAAACGTGGGTGAGGAGCACTCCACCCCAAGAACATTTGAATCCAGATTTAGGAAATAATCGCTATTTGAATTATATGTTGAAAGGTCGATGTGAGGTTGCGCGTTATCCTTATACTGATGCTCAAGGTAACATTCAAGGGATAGTGGTCAGGCTTGAAAATGAAAAAGGGGATAAGATCACGCCTACTTTAACCTATTGGAATCATAAGGACAAAGACTTTGGAGCATGGCATTTTAAGGGTATGGGGGACAATAGGCCACTCTATAATTTGAAAGAATTGATGGATAACCTCGATAAAAAGGTTCTGATTGTTGAAGGAGAAAAGACGTGCGATGCCATGAAGAAACGCATTGATGGTGTTTGTGTCACGTGGTCTGGTGGATCGGGTGCTGTTTCTAAAAGTGATTGGAGTGTCTTAAAAGGAAGATCTGTTGTGATTTGTCCTGATCATGATCAACCAGGAAGACGTGCTGCTTTAAAAGTAGTTGAGGCTTTAGAAAAAGTAGGTGTTCAGAGTATTAAAGTTATTGATCTTCCAAGTTCTTTCCCTCATAAATGGGATTTGGCTGATCCGTTGCCACAAGGTGAGACCTATGAACGTGTCATGAAAGACTATATTCAAGATGGAAAGGAATATGCCTTTAAAGCACGTCAATCTGAAATTCATCGTTATGAGAAAACATTCACGCAAGATCAACTGATGAAGTGTGTGAAGAAGTATAACGATGAAAGTTTATATCGCGATTCACATGTATCTTATGTTCTTGATCTTGCCCAAGAAACTTACCGTACCTTAAAGAAAATGGATGATTTAGAGGGTAAGAATGTAACCTTAAAAATGGATGAAAAACGCATGGAGCAAAGCCTTTTAACAGGCATCTATATGCTGAGGGAATATCGTATAGGTAATGATATGGGACAAAAAGATCCCGATCATTTTAGAGCTCATTTTGTGGGTAAGTGGGCTGCTTATTGGACAGTTCATCAAGGTTTAGAAAGAGGAGATCCCTTTGACAGAGCTTTGTCTAAATTCAACACAATGTACCCCGATTATCCCCATAAAAAGATCTTTGAAACAAAGGAACAGATGATCCAAGAGACTTTGAAGAAAGTGTCTCATGAAAATAAGATATTGTCGAACAATTCAAGTTCTCAAAATTCAAACCATGAATCTAAACATGAAAAAGTCATCGATTATGCTCATGTTCTTTGTCAAATGCATCAAGAAAAGCTGAAAGATGCCAAAGATGTGCATGCTATTTACCAACATGTTTTGCATCATCCCACCCGTGAACTCAAAGATCTTGTTCATGATATGCATCATCATGTAAAAACTATTACGAAAATCTACCGCGAATCCTTTAAAGCTGAAGATCATCACCTTGAAACATGTCAACATCAAAAGCCCATGTTTATTGAAAAACAAATCTATCAAGGCTTTGAACGATCAAGGTTTTGAGGATTCGATCGGATTTTTTGTGCTGCGTGAAATCTTAATTTATACTCATAAGCAAAGAATTGATATTTTTCTACTTGTATAAAAAAAGTTTTTATATAGTGTTGTTTTATTATAATTATTTCATACTTGTTTTAAAATGCTTAATATTGTACATCTTTTTTTTCTTAAATTTCTTCTTATTCAATTTGTTTATTCTTCATCTGAAGACAATTTCTATGTTTTATTTAGGGGGTTTCACTACACGCCAGGTCACGTTGTGCAATCTAAACAAATGATTGATTCTGCCACTAAGGTTGATTGTAGATCATTATATACTAGTCAAGCTGCTTTAAGCGCTGATCAATCATCAGAATTAGCAAAAAACTTACAAAGATTGTATACATCAGGTTCAATTAAAAGAGGAGATTCTTTTTTTCCTTCAGCGTATGATGAAATGCAGGAATATTTTGTGAATGAATATGCCAATATGCGCACAGCCTTACAAAGGCATAGTTCTAAAATTCGCCAAGATTTACATGCTTACAATATTCATTGCAATGACATATTTTTAATTTCAACAAGCTTAAGTTCTTATATTGCTTTAAAATATGCAGCTGGATTATGTACTCCCCCAGAATATCGTCGTAATCCTTTAGGAAGAAATGAAAAAAACGAGATTGTTATAAAGAATCCGATTTTAGGGTATATGGATATGTTTATCATTCCCTTTAGTGAAATGAAATTATTATATCCTTATTTTGTAATTGAAGAGTTTGCTCGTCATCACATTACTATTCCTTATAAATGGAAACAAAAGGATTATACTCTCGCAGAGGAAGTGAATTTCCCTTTTTTAATTCCTGGAAAATATCACCATAAGCGTATTGCATTGGATGTTTCAACTTTTCCCTTTCGCAATAGAAAAGATCCTGATGATTGTATGAGATATTATCTTAAGAAATTTTCAATGAATATGGATACCTACATCAAAAACCTCTTTTTATCTTTAAAAAAGAATCAAATCTTTGCTGGTCCTTTAGCACATTCATTTTTTAAAGTTAGTCATCATATTATGCCTGCAGAGGCAGTAAGAGTTCGTCACAAAATAAATGAACAAATTGATTCTCTTGTTGCTGATTATTTTGATAGTGGAAGCCAATCCTTTCAAATAGAAGATATAAAAATTGATTTTTATTTATCTTATGCTCTTGAAAATCTAGGTTTGCGAGAATATCCAATCAGTATTAGTACGAATTTCTCATTAGAAACAGCAAAAATAAGACATTTACTTGCATTCATAAATGCCCCATACATAACCGACATAAAATTAACTGGAGAAGACGAGATTGGTATTACCATGGAGGCAGATATGGATCATAATAGAAAATTTGGGATTTTTTCCAACAATGCAGGTTTCCAAGAATTTCCATGGAGGACCCCTCATCATTTGTTTAAATTACTTATCTCTCATCTAAAAAAAAGAAAAGATCCTTTAATAATTGATATAACAGGTCAATCATTAGACCATGAAGCATTTGGTTTATTAATGTGTGCAAATGATGTCATTGAAATATTAGATGATAATAGGGATGGAGATGAAGAAGAAGAGCAAGACTATTTAGAAAGCTCTTACGATTTTTCAGATAATGAAGAAAGTATAAAAGAAGAGTTTGAGGAATATTTAGAAAATGAAGAAGATACAGAGGAAGACTATTCTTAAAAAAAGAGTCATACATAAAGCTTAAGATTCAATCTTGAAAATATTATCATTTATTAGATTTGAATCATAACTAAAGATCTGCTTTTACTTCACCCTTGAGATCATTTAATTCTCTTTGAGTTAACCCTGATAATTCTAAAATTGATTCATCATCCAATCCTTTGTGAATCATCTTTAAAGCCATCTCTCTTTTGGCTTTTTGTTCACCCTTTTCTAAACCTATTTGTTCAGCATCAGCTTTGATGGTTTTCTCAATACTGATGAGATCCCAGTAACCATCATATTCAGCTAATTCAGCTTCACTGTAGGATGCTTCTTGGGTTAGTTGAATGGCTTTTGATATTTCAGGATTGGATTGCATTTCTTGGGGTATATCTTGAAGCGTTGTAATTTCATTGAGAAACCGCAGCCATAAAATTCCTAAATGCCTTTGCCACTGGGTTGTGGGTTTGAATTTAGGTAATTCTACAAAAATAAGCTCTAAACCTTTAATTTGATCTTCCGTCTCTTGAACATTGACCATTTGATAATGGTGGTACCATTCATCGGATGTTTTATTAAATATTTCTCCAATCAAAGCTAAGCCATACACGGGTTGTAAGAGATTATAATTATCCCCTACATCCAATTTGGAAACATAGGCTTTGGATACACCAAATTGTAGACGTTGTTTAAAGGATTCAGACCATCCCATTTGCATTTCAACAATAAATTGACGCCCCTGTTGATCTTTACACCGAACATCGACAATGCTGTATTTTTTGATAGGATTTCTAGGGATTTGTTCAGATGGTAAATATTCAACGGTTTCAATCAAACCATCATCGGGTAAAGGCAATAAACTATTGAGAAAGCTTTTTACTAAATCTTTATTCTGACCGAATATTTTTTTAAAAACCACATCGGCTTTAGGGTCGAGCAATTTACCGTGTTTTAGTTTCATGATACGTTTTATTTTATTTGCTTATCTTTAGTATATCTTATTTTGGGGTTAAAAGGAATGGTGGTGTTTTTGTATAAACCATAAGAAACAAAAAGGAGAAGTTTTCCCCATTTTCTGTGGAAAACTATGGGGGAAAAGTATTAAAGAAGTGTTAACAGATTTTGGAAACAGTTGTATCAGATCGGTTTGCTTAAAAAACAGGCTTTATGTTTTTTTGGGGAATGGCTAGAGATAGAAGGCTTCTATTTTTAGGGTATACCTTTAGAAATCGAATATCACAATATTAAAACTATTTAATAATCTTTTGATATAAATGTATTTACATTAATGAAAAAATATATATTATAAAAAAGTAAAACTTAACAATTCTCTTATGGAAAAAATGAAACTAACAGAAGAAATCAAAAATGAGCTTCGAATACTCAGGATTCAAGAAGAAATCATTCATTCTATTTATACATGTGAAAGTGTACAAGAGCTGATAAGAACGAAAAATGAAAATGGTTAATACAACTATGATTTCTTACATAAAATAAGTTATTAATTTATATATTGATCGGGAATATACATTGAAAATTTATAACCCTTTTTCATTTTATAGTCTTTGCAATGACCTCCATACTGATTAATAATATGTTGAATTATTCTTTCTCCTAAATGATAATCTGAAACAATAATATCTGCAACACGTTCGTCGTCTACATTTTTTCCGCTACCATTATCGGAGTAGTTAATCCAACAACCAGAGTTTATTCTTTCTGCTTGTATGCTTATCCTAAGAGAATCCGCCTTTGAATGTTGGATGGAATTAAAAATAAGATTTTGGAAAATTCTATATAAATCATATTTTTTAATCTTCAAGTTAGGTAAGTCTGTTATGTGAAATGTGATGTTTGACTTTTTAATTTCTTCTTTAAAAACACTTACCACATGTTCAATAGATTCTTTAACAAGGTTTTTTTCATCTGGTATAGTTTTGTAATTGAAACCCATCATGTCATCGAAAATATTGTTCATAAGTTTAATATTTTTTAGTAAATAATCAATAATTTCTTGTTGATCATCTTTATCTAATTCACAATCTTTTTGATTTTTAAGTATGCAAAGCAATGAATTTATTTTTCTAAGTACTGATTTTGTATCATGCACAAACACTAGATTAAATTTACTTAAGAAAAATATTTTTGATTCAAGAATTTGAACATATTTTTCCACTTTTTTATTATCCATATTTGGTTTTACCATACAATGTGTCCGATGAATTAGATTTAATAAAATTTAATATGCATCAAGCACAAAATAAAATATAGCTATCAAAAATCATAGGTTAGCCACAATATGCAAAACAGAATCTCTTAGAATTATTTAAATTAAAATGTTTAAATCTATAAAAAAAGTTAAATTGCCTATCATTTGTAATAGGATTAAAGTTGTTTAAATAAAAAAATTAATGTTGATTATTATTTTACTTAAATGTATTATAATTATTAAATAAAAGGAGATCTGCAATGATATATCTAATAGACAGCAGTAATAAAGAATATCATCAACATAATTTGACTGAAATGTTCAAACTCAGGTTTAGGGTTTTTAGTCAAAATCTAAAATGGAAAGTCACTGGCCACGATGGATTAGAAATAGATGAATATGATAATGAACATGCAAACTATTTAGTCTATGCAGATTCTTCAGGCAGGATAAAAGGTTGTTTAAGATTCATAGAAATGATTCATCCTTGTATGTTTGATGGCCCCTTTAATTTTTCTTTGAATAATCTACAAGATTTTAAAAGAAAAAATTATTGGGAATTAAGTAGATTAGCTATTGATCAAGATGTAGACGAAAATTATACCTATGAAGAAATGCAACTTGTAGGGCTTAAATTATTACAAGCTTATATGTTGTTTGGTATGGAACTTCAAAAAGTTGAATGTACTTTGACTATTGGTTACCCTAAAGTTATCCAATTTTATAAAGAACAAGGGTTGATTTTTAAATCTTTGAATAAAATTTGTATTGATGAAGATAAAAATGAAATTATTGAAGTAGCTGCATTTCCTACTCTTAACTACTGTTATGATCAATATTCTCTCAAAACAAATCTTGTGAATTCAAACATATTCTGGTACACCTGTCCAGTGACTAAAGAATATAACACGTAAATTGAAAAGATGATTTTATGATAACGTATATAACTCCAGATTTATATGATCAATATCGTGACTTACTTGATCAAAGCTATCAATTAAGATATAGAGTTTTTTGCGAAAAAAAGAAGTGGGATATTTGTGCAGAAAACGGCATAGAAAAAGATGAGTATGACGAAAAAAATATGCACTATCTCATTTATCAAGATGATGAAGGAATTGTAAGAGGTTGTATTCGATTTATAGAAATGATTCATCCTTGCATGCTTGAAGGTCCCTTTAAATTTGCATTACCTAATGTTAAAGATTTTAAGAAAAAAGGATATTGGGAAAGTACGCGTTTTGCCATTGAACCATCTCATAATAATATTAATTTAGCTCATTTATTTTTAAGTAAAATGATTGAAATTGGATTATCTAATCAAGAATATATTGAAGGTTTTTTTGGAATTAGCTTTCCCAGTGTTAAGAAACTTTTTAATAGATATGGATTATTTACTTTTGATGTTAACGAAGTCTCTACAGGAAAAGATACCACATGTATTTGGTTGTTCCCGCCCATGCAGATTTCATTAGAAAAACTATTAAAAAATTAAAAATTTATTTGTTTAAAAAGATTTTGAGCAATTATATATGGCTTGTTCTGTTCGTGAACATTTGAGTTTTTGACGAATATTTTTCAGATGAAAAGCAACCGTTGCCATGGAAATATTTAAATCACTAGAAATGTTTTTAGAAAGTAGACCTTTCTTTTTTAAAAATAAAACCTCCTTTTCTTTTTCAGTTAATTGAGCCAATTTAAGATTGTCAACTATCTTCTGATAAATATCCCAGTATACTGTTAAAGCATATGAAAAGAGATATAAAACTTCTGGATGATGAATGATTCTATCTGTACTTGTAAAATACATTAGAGAATTATTATTTCTTTTAATAGGTATTGTTGTTCCCGAACAAATACTAAAAGAACTTGCCATATCTAATATTTTTCGTTGTTCTTCAGAAATATTAGTAAAATTATTAATATGCCAAGATTGTGGCAAATATGGGTTCTGTCGCATTTGTTTATAAATCATATTTTTGTTGATAAAAAGCGACATTT
>CAYPYB010000015.1:0-14495 GCA_964415115.1 uncultured Candidatus Pelagibacter sp.
ATGTCGCTTTTTATCAACAAAAATATGATTTATAAACAAATGCGACAGAACCATATTTACCACAAGCATGGAGTACAGATGAATTTAATGCAGTAACAGATAATCAAAAATTCTTTCTTAAAAAAGTTAAAGATCATGAACAACTTATGGGTTATCCATCTCAATTCGTGGATTAAATCATTCAAATTTTTTTTACTGAACTGTTTTATATTGGGATAAAATGAGTTGCTTTCATGAGAATCGGGTACTGTCAAGTTGCCGATTTCTCATTAGAGATAAAGTTCAATTAATTTTAAGATCTTGTGATATCAGATGTCAGATCTCTATCACGAATCCCAAGCCGTTAATGGAAATATATTATATTTTTTATAACTCCACTAACTTCTTTATTTAAGATATATTCAAAAAACTTTTAGATTGGGAAGGCAGAATAACTACATCGGACCAATATTTAATACAAGTTTTCAAATGAGATTTAAATTCATCATATTCATATCCCTTACACATAAATCCCGAAGCATTGGATCTATAACATGATATCATATCGTCGAAATTTATGGAATTTGTTAGAATAACGACAGGAATATCGCAAACCTCTCTATCTCTCTTAATCTCTTTTAGTAATGAAACTCCATCTTGATTAGGAACATTTAAGTCCATTATAATGATATCTGGCCTTGGAAAATCAATGTTGGTTTTCTTATTTCTTAAAAAGTCTATCAGAGTACCACCATCACGTAAAACAATAATATTAAGTGTCGAATCTATATCATTCAATGCTCTTCTTAAAATTAATTCTTCAGCGGGGTCATCTTCTACAAGAATAATATTTAAAGGTTTTTCTCTTCTAATTTTGATAAAATTACCCTCTAATTTATTTTGCCTTTGAAAAAAAAGCTCACATCCTTTAAAAAAATAACTAGCATCTACACTAAAAATTTTTCCAAATTGGAAAAGAATGAAAACGGAAATTTTAGATTCAGCGAGTTCATATTTTTGAACTTGCTGATGCGATATTCCAAGTTTATCACCAACATCACTTAATGTAAGCCCCATTTTCAAACGTTTTTCTCTAATGCGTTTTCCAACAAAACTATCAACCTGATATTTTTGACAATCAACAATTTCCATAATTATACCTTCAAAAAAAAATACCTTGCGTTTCAAATGACAATTAAGCATTTAAAATACATTTTTACCTATTAAAAAATAATTATAATAGTTGAATTTTATAAATTTTTTCACTATTTGTACCCATATACGTATATAGACTTTATTCTAAACAAACGTCAGAACTTTTCAAACTTATCCAAGAGTGAATGTTTTTCTTAGACTCTTAAAGTTTTTAGGGCACCGTCAAGTTGTTGACGCCCTATCTTTAACAAATTAGAATTTTGATTTAGAAATTAAGATTTTATGGATCTCAAATGACAGATCGTTATGTTGGATCTTTTTATACCAAATTCATAATTGGATATACTGTATTTCTTTCATTTTTTATATAAAATTTATATTTAGGATAGTGCCATATTATTGAATATAAAAATTTCAATTATTTTAAATATGTGGAAGATTATAGGGGGGACCAAAAGAAATAGAAATTATAGCACGTTAAGGATTTAAATTGTGTAAGTGTCTTAAATTTAAATGCAGTGTCAACATTTCTTCTGGAACAATTTGATGGGATGAAGCTAACTGTTTTTAACAGTGGATGAAGTACCTAGTACTGTCTAATTATAATTCGTCATTTCTCCCACCGGTAAGGTCGATGGTTTCGTAGTATGTGGCTTGGACCTTACTTTGAAAATTAACCCTTGATATCCTCTAATTCGCTTTGGGTCAAACCGGATAATTCTATAATAGATTCGTCATCCAATCCTTTGCGAATCATCTTTAAAGCCATCTCTCTTTTGGCTTTTTGTTCACCTTCGATGAGTCCTTCGATTTTCCCTTGTTCGACACCTTCTTCGAATTGTTTCTCTAAGGCATCGTTGATGAGAAGCAGGTATTTTTCTCGATCATCATACGCTAGGCGTTCTTCATCCGACAGATGCATATATTCTAAAACATCCATGGCTTTTTGAACATCGGGTTTAACGTCACTCATCTGTTGAATCAAGTCATGACGAGTGAGGAAACCGATCCACCAATCGAGGGATTGATGCACTTTTTTCTTAAAGGCCTGCATTTCTGTGGTGTCATCGGATGCTGTTAAAGAGTGTGCAAACTTACTGAGTTCAATGGTGTGCAATTCCAAATCTCTAAAAAAAGGAAATCCTAATTCTTTTTCTTTAATGTGAAAAACGTTGTGATAACGATCTTTGCTAAGGTGTTCAGGTAAACATTCAAAATTTAAGATGTGAATTCCAATGGCTTTTTGAAGATCTTGGTACACCCCTTTAGCCTTGAGTTGTTCGGAATACATTTTACCCCAATAATAAAGGGCACGTTTTTCATAATTTTTTTCATCCGTAATTTGAATTTCAATGTTATACAACTTGCCGTTATGACCTTGTGCCTTAATATCGAGAATAGATAATTTATCGTTCAAGAAATTTTGATGATTATAAGGATTTTTTAGGGTCACATCTTTGACTTGGTCAGCTTCACTCACAATGGAATTAATCAGTGATATGAGAAGATCTTTGTTTTCTTCAACACCAAATATTTTTTTAAAAATGAGATCTACTTGAGGATTATATTGCGCCATAATTTTGAAATGAAATCTTTCTTTTTATTTTTAGTATACCTTATTTTATGGATAAAAGGAATGGTGGTATTTTTGTATAAACCATACGAAAAAAAAGAGAGAAGTTTTCCCCATTTTCTGTGGAAAACAATGGGGAAAAAGTATTAAAGAAGTGTTAACAGCTTTTGGAAACAGTTGCATCAGATCGGTTTGCTTAAAAAACAGGCTTTATGCTTTTTTTGGAATGTGTAGAGATAAAATGCATATGTTTTTAGGGTATACCTTAAACGTACCATCAAAAAAGATGTTTTAATGATATAAAATACCACATATACTGTACCGATATTAGGAAACCATACATACAGTACCGAATGAACAGAATTTATGCCTATTTAAGAGCCAGCACCAAAGAACAGGATGCAAAGCGTGCCAAACATATTCTTCAAGCTTTTGCATCAACAAAAGATTCCGTAATTAGCAGTTGGTTTATTGAAAATGAAAGCGGAGCAATCTTAAAAAGACCAGAACTCTTTCGCCTACTAGAAATTGCACAGAGGGGTGACATACTCCTCGTTGAACAGGTTGATCGTATCAGTCGACTCAATAATCAAGATTGGGAACGATTAAAATCACAAATAACTCTTAAAGGTATTATTATTGTAGCTCTTGATTTACCAACTTCTCATCAATTCATACAAGCAAACACGGATGAATTTACACAAAGAATGCTTGCTGCAATTAACAGTATGATGTTAGATATGTTAGCCGCTGTAGCTCGAAAAGATTATGAAGATCGAAGGCGCAGACAGCGTGAAGGGATCGATAAAGCTAAAACAGATGGGAAATATAAAGGTCGTCCAGTTAATGATAAACGAAATGAAAATATTGATGCACTTTTAAAAGCAGGGAAAAGTTATAGTGAGATTGTCAATATTCTTGAATGTTCACGATCCACAATATCAAAAGTGCGTAAAGTCACATCCAAACCCTAATTTCTTCACTCAGCCGCAAACGCCCCATTTAATGTCATTTTTAAAAAAAATAGAATGAACGAGACATACCGGGAGTTTCTTAAAAGACCAACATGATACCACATCTTCAGCCACAAGCTGAGTATTTAATCGATCTAAACTATGAGCATTCTGCGGAAGGACCCGACGATTGAGATGTCCTCCCCTACCCGATGCACTCGCCGAAGAGCTCGATGTTTTTGAGTTTCCAACAACAGATGTGCCTCCTCGAATCGTCGATGTTGTTCCCGGTGTCTGTGGCCCTTTCATACCCCTGATAGGTTCATTTGCAAAAGCATTTATCCTATCTTTGATGCTAGTAGACGTGGTTGAGTTACCTCCACCCACAACAGATACGCCACCGGTTCCTGTCATGCGCATCGCTTGGGTTGATGGTTCTGTCAGGAAGTTGATGAAATTTTCACCACTTACAAAAACACTGAACCAGATCCATACAAAGGATAAGATGAAAATGAGGATAGATTTTTGTTTACTATCAGACAACATTTTAATATATATTTAACTTTATTAACAATTATTCTATTTTATTCAATTTAAGTTGTCAATTATAATTAATTTATTACAACAAAATAGATTTATTTCTCCCAATTTTTAGGGTCTTTCCACCATTCATGTTCTGCTAATTCTTTTTCAAGTTCATGATAATAATCATCCTCAGTAACGGGCCAGTTATGAAATTCTTTTATCCGTCTAATGGTATCTTTATAAATTTTTATGTACTTTGGATCTTCACGATAATCTTCTTCCCAAAAGTTCCCCTTAAATTCTTTTGGTTCCCAATAACACAAATAATAATCATCTGTGACTTTAAAAAATTCCATAATATAATCTGGTGGAATTCTTGCATCTACGATTTCAAAATGATCACTTTCATAAAGAGCATACACAGAATTATTATTTAACAACCCATACCATATTTTATTGTTTTCATAAGCAATGGTCACAACCAGATATAATGCATTGATTGTCAAAGCACGTAAGTTTTCATCTCTTTTTAAATTTTTATGCAAGCATTTTACAATCATGAATCAATGCTTCCTTTTACTTTGAAATCTATGGTATTCATATCAATTTTACCGGTAGGCTCATGTTTATAAAAATGAATTTCACGCGCTTGTCGATTAGGCATTTTAATTTCAGGTGTCGTATATTTTTTCCAATCTAATATACTAGAACCATCCTTTGTAAGTTCATTAACAATGACTGGATTACCAATAACTGGATCTTTCAATGGAATTCGTTCAGATATGCTCACAGCATATTCTGTTAAGCGTCCATTTGCATCTAAAATTTTTGCTTCTTCAAATGCAAATTTTGTCCTTAACCTTAAAGCATCTGAAATACTGGTGTTTGAATAAGAAGGTTTCAAATGAATGACCCCGCCTAAAGCACTCGCCGAAGAACTCGATATAGTCGAATTTCCAACAACAGATGTTCCTCCTTGAATAGTCGATATTGTACCGGATGTTTGAGACCCCTTCACACCCATGATGGGTTGATTAGCAAAGAATTGGGCACGGTCTTTGACACTGGTAAAGGTGGTTGAAGTCCCTCCACCGACAACAGATACGCCACCGGTTCCTGTCATGCGCATCGCTTGGGATGATGGTTCTTTGAAAGGTCCTGTGAGATTAGCCGGTGTGCGAGTAATGGTAGAAGTGTTAAAAGTTACACCCTTTTGAGATGAAGGTAATGTGACCGATGTAGGCCCTCTAGTGAGTGTTAAAGATTGATATCTTGAAAGATTTGATGTAGTCTTTTCTGTAATCTGTCTGTTCGTTTTTTTCATAAAAGCTTGTTTAATTGAAGCAACAGATCCTGGCACCGCACCTCCAATAAGAGTTGACCCTGCAACAATAGCAGCATCACCTTTTGAATTGATTTCATAATCCACTGTAGCCATTCCCCCAAGACCACCCCCTACCGCTCCCACAATAATACGGGCTGGTACATTTAAAGCAGGATGCATTGAGGCTAAACCTAATGCAACACTTCCTACATGACCTGCTGCCCGATCAAAAAACCGAGCATCAAAATCTTGTTCATGTTGTAAAACTGTTTGCTCATATTCTGTTAAAGATCTATCAGATTCTTGTTTTGTTTTGAAGTCATGGGCTAATTCGTGCTGTGTTTTTAAGTAAGCTTCATTAAACGCCTCAACCGAATTTTTTGGTCTTTCAGATATGGTGATACCACATAAAGTTCTTTGGTCAACTTCATGCATTGCTTTTAAATATGATTTTAAACCAGCAAGACGACGTGGCGTTAAGGTGCCATCAAAGTTTAACTTTACACCTTCAACCACATGACCTTGAAGAGTATGTCTCAACTCTTCTATTTTTTGATCTTCTTGTCTTTGTCTCTCAATATCTTCATGCATAATGCCTGCAGCAAGAGTCAGATTGATGTCTTCATCTAAAGTATTGATAGCATCCAAGGATAAAGATTGATTTTGAATATCTTGAGAAGAAGATTTTGAGGTTTGAGAAGTTTGAGAAGACTTCCTTTTTTCTCTTTGTTTTTCTTCTTCTTTGGCTTTTTGTTGTCTTGCTTTTCGAATGTTTTCAATTTTTTCTGCTAGTTTAGCTTTTAAATTAGCCTCTAAAATAGAACTTGCTACGGCTTGTGCTTGTTGAATATTTCGTTCAGTTCTTCTTTGATGCTGATCATAAACAATGTTCACACCTGAACCAACCGCTTGAATTTGAGAAGCATCAAGTTCTGCAAGACCCGAAAATAACGCCGTTGCAATTTCTGCAAACACTCTGCTTTTTTCCATGAGATCAGCATCAGGTGTTTCAAGCATGATGGCATTTCTTGAAACTTGGGTAAGACTCGTTGTATTCGGGCACATTTGCGTCATATAAAGATGACTAAAAAGACCGGATACAGAGGCTATCAAAGCTGTTTTACCTGGGTTGGAAGGAGATACCCCAGCAGCAATGGCCGCAGCTAGTGAAGACTGAGCTATCATCCGCTCGACCTCATTCAAAGGAGATGCTAACAATTGATCACCAGCTATACCTGAAACACCACCAGCAACGGAGTGAACAGCACTTTGACCTAGAGAAGTGTTGAGAGACTCCCCAAAGGTAAGGCCTGTGGCGACGTTAGCCCCAAAATTCAAAGCCACCGTTCTAGAATGTTCGATCATTGAGGCTGATCTTAAAGCTTGTTGTGTTGTGTTTTGACCGGCTTGAACCGTTGCTGTTGCACGTTCTGAGGCCTGTGCATGATTGACCCCCACATCAGATGCTGCGGCTAATCCATACAATGTGGCGGCTGCAAATATGGAACGTGTCATCGTTTTCAAGGTTTGTTTAGAAAACAATGATTTCAAGGCTTCTAAAGGGTTTCCTTGAGCATTCAATAAACTGGTTGCTGCTGTTGCAGAAAAAGCGGTGATTCCTGCTGAAACCATCGCTGCCGTCATGCTTCCTGCAGTACTTAAGGTTAACGTTGTTCCCGCAGCCAATGCTGTGGAACCAGCCGTTGCTGCGGTCATTCCTGCCATCATACCCGTGTTTGTTAAACCTGTTGTAGCTGCTGTTGTCGCTGCAACGGTTTGCGTCATGCCAGCTGATCCTGCAACATATCCACCAGCATAGGCAGCTGCACCTGCCGTTAGGAATGTCGCTGCAATACCTACAGCAATCATTAACCCTGCCCCTGGTCTACTATAACTATCAGATGTAGACTCATACAACTCTTTTAAAGCTATAAAATCTATGGGTTTTCCTGAATCTATATCGATTTGATCCATGAATCTTTGGAGAGGTTCATCTATGGATTGAACAACTTTTTGATCAATTTCTTGAAAGGAAAAAGTTTGCCTTTGAGTGCCTGTGTCGGCAATACGTTCAAAGGTCACTTTCTCTGCTGTTACTTTGATACGATTACTGGATCGACTAGATATAAAATTTTGACGTCTGCTTTGATCTGTACTTCCTGAATTCCAAATCCAACTGCTATCTGATTCAAAAGAAGAATGCCATGTTTGATGTACACCTTGTGCAAACAAAATACGTGCGAAGGGTGCATAAATTTCTGCTATTTTACTTCGTACTTCCGTCTGTTGAAGATAAACATCTTGACCTAAAACTTTAAGACTCAGTCTTTGTGTCACGTTAAATCTATTGCCTTTGGAAGAACTTGAACCGCGTTTGGTTTGAGAAATGGATGTTGAAAACCAACCCTCATCCTCTGTTCGAATGGTTGTTTCTTGGCTGTCATTGGCTGTGGCTAAAACGAAATCTCCTGCAATGGTAATTTCTAACTCTTGAGTGTCATATTTTACATTCATCATAGATACATGAGATCCAAATAATTCTTGAACACATGGAGCAGAAACTATTTTACTGTAGTGATTCAAAAAGTGATGAGTAATGGTTGTATCACCATGATGGTGGGTCTCGTGACGCTCTACAACATCTGGAATATTGATACTGTCACCCAAAACTGTGCGTTGAATCTCATTTTGTGATTGAAACACGACGTGCCCCAACTGTTCATTTCCTTCAACTCTCATATTTAAGCGTTGATTACCAGAAATCTTTGAAACATTTTCAAGTTCATCACTTGAATGTTTCGAAACTTTTGCACCTGAGGTTTGAGTGGTAACTTTTGCATCACCCCCTATATGAAGATCAGTTGTCCCATCTGAATGGATTTTTGCAGACTTCCCGTCAAAATTTCCTCTCACACGAACATGTGTTTTTATATTTTTAGAGGGAACTGAAACAGATACTGATGAATGAATGACGGAACCATCCAAAATCAGTTGATCCACATCAATTTCTAAACTTTGCCCTGTAATCGATGCAATGCTTTGTTGGGCTGCACTTAAGATCATATCTTGAGTAATCATTACAACAGGAGATTGTACCGTTTGAATTATTTCCTCTCCATTCGTATCAACAATCACAATATCTAACGGTTGGAAATAAATAAACCCTCCAAAACTTTCAGCAAATTTTTGCATCTGTGATTCTGAATGAACATTGAGACCTTGTTCCAATAAAAGCTTCTCAGCTTTTTTTCCTCTTTCTTGAAGATGCTGAATCAATGAATTTCCTGAATGACCATAAATATTTAAACCAGAAAGTACATTAGCGCACATATCCATAAAGACATATTCAAGACAAATGGAGCTCAGGAAGTGACGATCACTTGCCTGTGGATGTGTTGAAAACTGTAAGATCGGATTAAAAGTGAGAGATGGCTGAAATGATTCTGGAATCCTTTGAAGGGATGGAATGGTATACGTTTCTTCACCCATAGAGCGTTGTTCTATTTTTTTTAAATGGGGGTGTTGCGTTACAATCCAAGCTTTGGGAATATTACGCGTTGAAGATGTCACAACAGCTGAAGATTGACTTGACAAAACGGGGTTTTCATCTTGAAGTAAAGGAGGAACTAAACTAGCACCTGCAAGATGATACATTCCACCTCTTTGCGCTTGATCTAAGGTCATTCTTCCTAGATCAACCGAAAAACCGTTTTGGGATGGAACGGCTGTTATGTATTGACCATACATTTCCATCAACGATGCTTTGATTTGAACATTCGGTGCATTCACCGTACCTGAAATGGTTAATCCACCGGTATCCATAATGATAGATTCTCCAGCAAGAATTTGAGCAGGTATGCTTTTAAATTTTGAAATAAATTTGCCAAATAAAATCAATGCTTTCGGGTGTAAAGTTTCTAAAACTATTTCTGCAGGTAAAATATAATTATGTTGTTCGTCTTCTTCTAATTTATGAGAATTAAAGATAATATCTTTTACAGATATTATCTTACTTCCCTTATTTAAAAGCTGTTGCGAAATGTCAAAGTAAATATCACCTTGTATACTTTTTATTTCTGAATATTGAGAAGGAATATATTCTACATATATGGGACCACTTTCATAACCTCCATGACAATTAATATGATACCTCTCGAGTAATTGTATAAGATCTCCACAAGAATTCGTGCATTTTTGAGCCTGAATCGATAAATTTTTTGATGAAATAATTCTTCCCGTTATATTTTTTAGCGTATTTTCAGAATGTATAGCTAAACCTTGAGTTCCGTATAACGTTCCAAACGAATTATCAATATCACCTTCAACGCCTCTTACTTCTAAAATGCCGTTACTTGCTATCAATGAGGAATTAGATATTTGCTCATGAATTACATGATGTTGAAAACATCTTAGTAGAAGTTCTTTTGCATCATTTCCATCCTCATCTTTCAAAAAAGAAATTCTAGGTCCTTGTTTGGGTGCTCCATTCAACACTCCTTTTTTACCTTCAATTTTGGCATTGCGTGCGGCTTTAATTTTTCCAAATCGATTATCGATCTTATCTTCAGCAGTTAAGTCTAGGGTTCCATATGCTTCCATTTGTCCCATCACATCATTGGATGTTCCATTTTGAAACGTTTGAGTATGTATGGAGAGAACCCCTGTTTTTAGAACATACTCGTTTAAAAAGGATTGTAAGATAAGATTTAAAGGGATTCTTATTTCTAAATTACCAAGCATTCGAAACTGTTCTGCTGTAATGTGTAAAGCGGAGGCAAAAAAGGAATCCTTATATTGATTCAAGAATTCATAGACATTCCAACCACCCATATTAAAAACAAGATTTCCTTCTGATTGAATAGTACCAAGATGCCTTAAGTGGTGTGGACTCATATGTGAAAAATCTAGCGAATTCTCTGATAATAATTCACCCTCACTTTGAATCTCTTGAACATTCTGCAGGGAAGGAAGATATACTTTTGAGTCTCGTGGCAAGGTTAATAATCCTATTTCCAAGCCACTATCCTGAAACTCAATAATGGTGTGATCACTTCTTATATTTAACCTATTAACAAGACCATTTGACTTTTCTATTCTCACATGACCGATAAGCTTTAAATCATCTGCATTTCCTATCAATTCTTTGATGATCAACCAGGTTTCCCCTATATGACGAATGGTTTTTTTTAAAGAAGAAGGAGGAAGAGTCAATTTTTCAATAATATATCCGGCATGGGAAGATAAAGCTCGAGTACTTAAAAAAACCTCTTTAATAGGAATATATTGGTGCATGTGATCTAGAATGGGCAAATCATGGATCAATCTAATTTTTTGATACTGGGAAGGAGTGATTGATTCTCTTAGTTTTTCTTTTAAAAAATCATAGCCTTCAACTTGATTGGATCTAACTTCTAAAACCTTTTGATCTAACGATGAAGTTGTAGCCCAACCCCAAGATGGTGTAAGAGCCGAAACAAAAGCCGCATACAATGAAATATAGGCAGAAAACTTTTTAAACATAACAGTTTTCAAATGAAAAGAATGCCTTCTTTTTAACATTATTTTTATTTATTTTCAATATTGAATATAAATTATAAATTAAACTTGAAAAATATTTTGCGGCTCTTTTTTTCATAAATTATTCCCTCTTGTACAGTTCTATAAAATCATTTATGATTAATGTACAAATATCAACGAGATTGCTGGGCTAGTTTGCGGGAAAGTGCTGGGAACTACGTTAAGGAACTTTGAGATGTTTTCATGTAGCTAAATAAAGTTCTTCTAGAAAATCCAAACAGCTCACAAATCTTATGAGCTGATTTATCTGAATTCTGATAAAGAATACGTGCTTGTTCAAGCTTATCTGGATCAGTTTTAGGACGACCTCCAGATTTTCCTCGAGCTTTAGCAGCATTACGACCTGCTTCAGCTCGTTCTGCTTTAATTTCTAATTCCATTTGTGAAATTACTCCCATAATAGATAGGAAAGCTCGACCTGTTGCGGTTGATGTATCTATATTTTCACGCAAAGATTTTAGTTCAACTTGACGTTTTTTTAGGTCTTCTACTATTTCTAGCAGATGCGAGAGAGATCTAGACATGCGGCTTAATTCAGAAATAACGAGTATGTCTCCATTACGCATGTAGTTCATTAATTCATTCCAACCAGGACGTTCTTTAGTTGTACCACTAATTTTATCCGAAAATATTTTTTCACATCCTTCTAGTTTCAAGCTGTCAATTTGAGCATCTAGATTTTGAGAGATAGAGCTTACTCGAGCGTATCCAATTAAGTGTGTCATCATAAGTTCAAAAAGATAAATAGCGCAATATTTACGCACGTTGTTTGTTGCTAAGGTTATAGTACTATTCTTTTGTATCTTGCAAGTCATTTAGGGTATAAATATCAACTGGTGCAAAAAGTATACTTTTTGCACCACAATAACCTTGGAGAAATAATTTATGGCACATCGTCCAATTTTAAATGATAAACAAAGGAATACATTATTGAGTCTTCCAACAAGAGAAAACGAGTTGCTTCAATATTATGTCCTTAGCTATGAAGATCAGCTCTGTTTTTCGACCACAAGAGTTTCAACAATTTGACGGTTTTGAAAAAATAATATATAATTTACTTATTAATATAATAAATAAAAAATATAAATTAATAACGTTCTTAATTTATAGAAGAATTGTGAGGAATAATATGAAATTGCTACCATTTTGTTTTACTTTATTATTTTCTCTTTATTCCCATGCTACCTATTTAGAAATAGAAGAAGATGAAGATATAGAACGTGTGTATAATACAATCCATCATTTTTGGCGAGATCATGAGCAATCAAAAAAATGCCTAGAAAATCATTTGGTTAACGATGATCTATCTCTTAAAAGTGAGCAAGCTAGAGAATCATTAAGTCATATTCTTAACAGTAGAAGTGAACTCGTCAAATTGGCAAAGAAACAAAAACGAGAATTTTTGAAAGATTTAAATAGTGACCTCGATTACATTGTAAAAAATCGAGAATTGGTTGCAGCATTATTACTGAAAGAAGAGAAGGATTATGATGTATTTTATCATGAGCTTTTACTGTTAAAATTAGTTTTTTTATCATTAATTTAATATTAATAAGAAAAATGCAAAATCATAAATCGTAAGGGGTTAATAAAATATCAGAGCGTTCTAGTGTATTTTCTTAATGAATAGAAGAAAAAGTGGTGACAAAAATAAAATTCCTCTGCGTTATTTTTATTCTTTATTATAGAGTGATGGGCTTTTTACACGCAAGTGAAGAAGAAAAGTTTTATGTATTTGGTGTAGGCCAGGGAAATGCACAGTTAGCTATATATAAAAACATTGGTGTTTTATACGACTGTGGCTCGTCTTCTCAGCAAACTCACCCTAAAATAAAATCTCTGTTGTCTGAAGATTATTCAAGAATAATAGCCAAAAAAGAAAGCAAAAAACAAGAATATATTCCTGTTATTGACCAAAAGAGAATACAAGATGTAGAAGCAGAAATTGCCGAAAAGGAAAAACTTTTAGGCACATCAGAAAAACAACTTGAAAGCAACAGAAGTTCAGAAAGCAATACATATAGTAACATTGACTCTACAGAGAATAATATTAAAGGTGTAATCCGAAAAGCGATTGATGAACACCATTTAAAGCATCTTTTTGTTTTTATTTCTCACCCTGATGCAGATCATTATAACAAGTTAATCCTTTTAAGTGACACGTCAAGAGGAGAAGAAATTCTTCCAAGTGATATCCCTGTTACTGTTATTTTGTGTGGAGACTGGCTAGGGAATCTAAAGCAGGAAAACCAAACTAGAGAGGATGATAAAGAACATATAAGCCAAAGATTAAATTTTATTAGACGCTTATCAAGAAGAGAAAAAACATGGGTCGAATTACCTTATTATTGGGAGTACAAAGCTACAGAAGACTCAAATTTTCCTAATTATGCTGCTCTCCTTAATTCATTTAAACTCTCAGTTGGTTCTGATGAAATTCCAGTAGATATTTATGCAGAGTTTTTACCTCAATTTTATCCGAATAATCCAACTAGGCCGTTTCAAGGAAGTTTGAAAGCTTTACTGTTATTTATTAAAGAAAGATATACCCCCAATCAAGCATCCTCATCATACACTGAGGATCCATTTTCTGCACATTTTACATCCATATATGCTGATATTCAGGCAGAAGAATCGTCTTTTAATAACATATATATATGGCTAATGAATCAGCATTTTGATGATATTAACAGCCAAAGTTCAATTATATCCTTTATAATGCCTGAATCTAAAATGCATTTTATCTGCACAGGGGATGCTCATGATGAAACATTCTATCATTCATTATTCAATAGATCAGAAACGAATGAGTTATTAATAAAATTAAGAGAAGATAATTTTTCTAACGTTCTCATGATTCCTCATCATGGTTCCTCTAGCAACCTTTCAAGACGAATGTTAGAGTTTTTTAAACCAGATTTATGCGTAATTTCATCAGGCAATGGAAAGCAACAGGGACATCCAAACAAAGAGATGATCGATTCATATACATATGCGTTTAAATCTAAATTAATTCAAAGTAGGTTCTCAGATTTCTTCGATCTTGAAGGTTTTGGTATTTTTGCTATCTCATATATAAAAAGAGGGGCAACAGATATAGGCTATCTTTCAAAACTTACAAAAGAAACTCCGATTTTTTCAACAAATGTACATGGTACTATAAAATTTGACAAAAGTGGAGTATACAGTAATTTCTCAGATGTAATTGAAATTGAAAGGTCTATAGAAGGATCAGAAAAACAACATTTTGTTGTTAATTTTAAGAAAAAAGATAATAAGTTAATGGATCTTCTTAAGAATTTATCTGAATTACAAGAAGAGGTAAAATTATATCGTGATCATATATCTCATAATCGGGTCACGTGGAAGAACCCCCAAAAGTGTTCGTTCTGAGTCTAAGCCTTTTTCC
>CAYPYB010000016.1:0-4137 GCA_964415115.1 uncultured Candidatus Pelagibacter sp.
CATATAATAGTACTCAGAATTTTCAATGACAAACCACTTGTTCATATTATACTCCGCAGTACAAGTTCATCATTCTGGTTGCTTTTAGAATCGTTTCAAGCTTTGTGGGACCGTGCGCAATTACCTTTGGTCGTTCACAGCCATCTCTTAGTGTCAGCACCCACACTCCTAGTACACTGTTATAATGAACTGGCCACTCCACCGCCAATTGCATGATCCAAGCTTCAGCAACTTTCATGGCCTGCAGATTCCCCCGCGAGCTGTTGTATGTCTTAAATGCTTCAGGCAACAACCTGGAGGCCTCGTAGGCCAGGTCATACGGAGAGTTATAATTAGAACTATAGTAATTGTCACACATTTGTATTCCTCCGTTCATCCCATAGATTGTCTATGGAATCAAAGGAAGATGCCAGATTTCTCTGGCAAACTTTTGCTGTTGTTAATTCAAAACGATGATCACAACTGGATCTGATTCACCCTGTTCTTTCAATAGTTTGTAGGCAGCTTCTTCGGCTTCCACATCTTCCTTTATCATGTCCGCTGGCTCCACTGGCTCAAAATCGCTCGGTTGAAAACCAGATCCATAGTATTGATCAAACAATTCAGTCATTCTAAGACCGGGATGAGGAAATTCACCCAACCGATCATGATGATCTCGTTGAATGTCTTCTGGGAGAGAATTGAACTTCTCTACATCGTCTGCGATAAACCATGTATTCTCTCCCAGATAAACAATCACTTCGACATATGCATTGTTATCATGGAACGCATAACCACGCCATCCAACGACAACCAATTTGCTTTCAGAAAAATCATTTTCATAAAGTGCGGCGAGCTCTGCTGGCCCAATTGGTTTGATTTTTGATGCATCAAGAGTTTCAGTAAATTTCATTGTTTCCTCCGTTCATCCCATGGTCCACCCATGGAATCAAAGGAAGAAGCCAGATTTCTCTGGCAACTTATTCAATCAGTCAGTTTCATCACGGTGCGTGCGCTCTCATCACCATTAGACTTGCTTTTAAATTTTCAACTCTTTTTAAGAGAATCTCAGTTTGCTCAAAAGCACCAAGCTTAGCAGCCCATTGCGCCGACTCAGGCTCCCTGAGATGTCGAGCGTCGTCAAGATCAATAAACTTTTGATTGATCTTGCAAATCATTCCAGTCAGAACTCCAAGTTCCAATCTGATATCTACAATTTCTTCTCTTGTCATCAGATTTCTCCTATGGCTTCATTTTGCTGATGTCTTTTTGTAAAACAGCCGCATCATGAATCAGTTGAGACAGCCAATCTCTTGCCAAGGCTTGAAATTGCTCAAATTGAGTCACTTCCTGTAGAAGTGAAGGTGATGGCGAAAATGGCTCATCTGTTTGTTGTTGAGCAAGTTGATTAATTGTATCAACGTATGATGAACACCTGTCCAGATCAAAATCAACTGATCCAAGAAGCCTCACAAGTTTCATAATTCTTAGTCTGATTTCATCTATTTCATGCATTTTTATTTCCTATTGCTTCACAGGCTTGCCAGGACAGAACCGAGGACCACATGCATCTTCGGTAGAGACATCTCCAGCAGTAGCACTGAAGATGGTTTCATCCTTTGGATGCTTGTGTGGAATTCGGCAGCAGCAGAAACAGACACCAATGAGAATTGCAGACTTGATCTTCTTCATATGAATCCTCCGTTCATTCCATGGTTTATCCATGGAATCAAAGGAAGAAGCCAGATTTCTCTGGCTCAGAACATTAGAAAGCTGCAAGATTCAGATCAACAGCCACATACCATCTCCTTTTGTGTATTGCTCCATGAGATGTTCGTGCAGCTGATTCTTGATTTCAATCTTTGCCCGTTGCCGAGCTCGACGTTTCCAAGGCCTACGTGATTGCTTTCTGTGAGAGCGTGATCCATTTGGGTTATGCTTTGACTGAGCAATCCAAGATGGAAACTCCCACCACAAACTTGGTGGGCCGCTGTGACCATATGCCTTTATGTTCTCTATATTCCTTTTGTTGTTTCGTTTTGTGTGGCATGTGAGACTCGAACTCACACGGTATTGCTACCAACGGATTTTAAGTCCGTAGTGTCTACCAATTCCACCAATGCCCCAAATGTTCAGTGCTCCCATAGGGACTCGAACCCTAAACCCTCCGGTTAAAAGCCGGGTGCTCTACCATTGAGCTATGGAAGCAAAAGCTAAGCAAGTCTAATCTTTCGCGGGCCGTTAACAGCAGTTTACCAGAACTTCAAAATGAAATGAAAATCACCATTATGAAATGCCCGATATTCGTAATTATACTTTTCAGGCCTAACTACAATGCACCAACCTTCACGCTTCAGTGGTGCCAGTTCACGAAGAGCATTATTGTCATCATCAAAATACAGCTCACTTTCCATTCGCAGGCCAAACGTCATACCTTCTTCGAGACCAGCATACTGAGAATAGATAACGGTATATTTCATTGTATTCCTCCGTTCATCCCATGGTCTATCCATGGAATCAAAGGAAGAAGCCAGATTTCTCTGGCAAATTTCTGCCTAGCCTATCAAAGATAGCTTGACTGGCGAGTTTGTTGTTCTCATGTAATATTTACATGAGCCATCTTCCTCTAGCGGTTCAGTTGAGAACCACGTCTGCCGGTCACTTGGGGCTGCTGTGTAGCGGAAACAAGTGTTTTTGTTTCCACAATTTTTACCTTGACACATTGAGATATCGGGCATAACCAGCCACTCCGTTCATTCCATTGTCTGTTGCGCAGCGCTTGGCTACTAGTTAATTGCTCGCGACGTCGATGATTTGTGTGTTGATGTTCGGACGCTTCTTGAACCAGTTCAGTTCCTCATCGGTGAAATCAGATGAAGGCTTCACAACGATGACAATAACTTTGTCGCTGTATGGTACCTTCGGCGCCCATGAGTATTCCCGGCCGATCTTGTAGAACCAATAGAGAACAGCGGCGGATAGTGCGAAGTTGATCATTTCAATTTCCTCCGTTCATCCCATAGACAATCTATGGAATCAATAGAAGAAGCCAGATTTCTCTGGCAAACTTCTACAATTTATGGAACCTCATCAAACAAGCTGTCATTTTGCTTGACTGGCTCCATTTCCTCAGTGTCATCGTCATCGGAGCTGGTGAGATCAAACACCAAAGCTGGGTCAGACACCAGAGCATCGGCCGCAGAATCCGTGAGATAAAACGTCTCGGCCTCGCCGCCGAAGACATCATCAAAAACATCTTCGATACAAGAAGTTGCTGCAACTGAAGTGATAGACTTGAGAGTCATTTTTGATCCTCCGTTCATCCCATGGTTTATCCATGGAATCAAAGGAAGAAGCCAGATTTCTCTGGCAACTTACTCTAAAAATTCAGATCATGAAGCCCGAGGTAGGCGTCAAATTCCATCAGGTTGTCGAAGCTTGGATCGGTACATGGTACATTTGTCCATGCCGCCTCATATGCTGCAAAGAAAAACAGTTTGATGATATCACTGATTGCATTCATGTTTTATTACCTCCGTTCATTCCACAATCAATTTGTGGAATCAAAGGAAGAAGCCAGATTTCTCTGGCAACTTGTCAATTACTTGTCGCGGAGCCAGATCATGAGATCATTCGTGAGGCGATTCAGCTCCTTGATCGCCAGCTCCACCTTACGCTGGTCCACACCAAAATCAATGATGTTGCATTGCGTGCGGATCATCTTCATCACAACTTCCTTGTAGTCTTCAGGATACTTCATGTTTCCCTCCGTTCATCCCATGGTCCATCCATGGGATCAAAGGAAGATGCCACAGATTGTCTGTGGCTCAACACCCCTACTTGTCTTCGAAGGTGACCATACCAATCACTTCACGAAGAGTCTTCATATCATTTTCCAAAAGCCTTGCGCGCATCAAAGCCTCACGCATTGTATCATCGAAAAGTAGGACATCATTCGGCGTGTTACCAGCCATTGGAAAATCATCTCCGGGCGGCTTTTGAAACTGAGCCGCTTCCTCGAGGAGTAGACCGATCTTTGACAGGCTAGCGATGTAGTTCACCAGCCGCAATCTGATTTCAGTGACTCCAGCCTTTTCGTTCATATTTCCTCCGTTCATCCCATGGTCCATCCATGGAATCAAAGGAAGAAGCCAGATT
>CAYPYB010000016.1:4237-5592 GCA_964415115.1 uncultured Candidatus Pelagibacter sp.
GGGGTAGCGGTATTCATAGTCAGATTCTCCTGAGAATGGGGAGAAATTTCCCCAGCAGAGCCCGCGAAGGTTCGGCTCTACTCGGGCGACTATGCGCACAACACGGCCTTTAATTTTTAAATTTTTGGTATATAGGTATTCCTTTTTTAAATTTTGGTATATAAAAGAATTTGGTATATTTTATATACCAAATTTTAAATATAATTAAATATTTATATATACAATAAATATTTAATTATATTTAAAATTCTTTTAATTAATTTTTAATTAATTTTTTATATATTTATAATATATATACCAAAAATATATTATAAAATTCTTTAAATATATTTTTTAAATTCTTATATTTAAAAATTCCTTTATTTTTTTTTACCTAAGAATATAATATATTCCAAAATCGATTTTTAAAATTCTAAAAATACAAAATACCATTATGGGTTCATAGGAATATATATACTAAAAAATGGGTCGGTTACCCCCCCAACGCTTCACAAGAATTTTCCAGAAACTCACATCCGTTACCGTTTGCATATTGCATCCGTTGCAGTTTACAGATCAGAGCTTTCGTTTCTTGTTTTTTTTTCTTCTTGCAATTTCTTCAACTACAAGAATTCGAACTGAATAAAAATCTTCTGGCTCTAAATCAATGCCATCATTTCCAAAAACTTTTAACAAACGTTCCAATGTCATATCAGATACTTTAAGCATTTGTAGAATTTCAAAATTTTAGAAAAAAACAAAACAAAAAAAATTTTTTTTTGGAAAATTTTAGAAAAAATTTATAAAATACCTACAGTAAACATAAAAACTGCAAATGCTAAAAATATTGCAAAATCAATTTTGATATAAATTCCTATCATTACAATTGTCGCAATAACAAATAAATAAAAAAATATATAATTAAGCAAATTCCTATTCAGCATCTAATTTATTCCCATAACAATCAAATTTTCCAGCAGATATATCACTCTTCATCTTTATAAGATCTTTTCTAATTTTTTCATCGTCAACACCATAAATGTCAGCGACGGCTGCCGCGGTAACACTTAAATATCCTTCTGGATCTTTTTCATTTTTATCAAGATACGAAATATCATCATTATTTAAAATCCATGCCAAAGATTTTTTGTAGCTTAATGGACGTCTTCGGTTCCGCTGCGGATTATTTTTATTTTGCATATACTCTAGTTTCGTCTGTGGTATTAAAATTATGTCTATGATTAACCAATCACAGTAAGTCTTTCCTGTTTGCTAAGATGCACTCGTTCACTAACCAGTGATATTTCATGACATAATTAAACAACCAAAAAAATGTCATGAAATTAATGAAATATTCGTAATTAATATTTTCTCCT
>CAYPYB010000016.1:5692-13268 GCA_964415115.1 uncultured Candidatus Pelagibacter sp.
ACAATCAATTTTGCATTGCTTTGTAGATCCGCAAGATTCACATGCAAAATATTTTTTTTCTATAAAATTAAAATTTTCTCTAAATAAATTTTTTATTATTTTGCTTTTTTCCTCTACTGGCAATTCATCATAATTTTCTATAAAACTTATTTCTCTTTCTATAATACTGCTAATAAGAATTTCTGATATTGCTGTTAATGATATATAACCATGTTTCATCAAAACAAGACCATCAAGCTCGAGTCTTTCTAATGTACTTTTAACTTTTTGTAAATTAATATTAGAATATTCAGAAATACTTTCTGAATTAATATTAGAAAAATATATTGATATCAGAATCCTTCTAACTGTTTCATTTTCTAATGATGAATTAATTTCTTTTACAGCACCATATTGTATATAAGTATTTTTCATTCCTGTTAGGAGATGAATTATTGCAATTTTTGCTGCTTGATCTTCACTGCTTTTTGCATCAAAACTTTTTGCATTAAAGATTAAATTGTCTATGCCATAAACATTTGATACCAATTTTTTTCCAATTTCAAAAGCAAGATCGTATACTTCTTTATATGACATAAATTACAATTCTACTTGGTTGAAAATATATAACATAGATGGAACAGAAACACATTCAGTAACAAATCCTTCATTACTGCATAAAAAAATTGACTTTCTAGAATCTTTGCAGGCTGAAAAATATTTTTTAAGATTAGTACACGCAAGCGGCGGTTTTCCGCCTGAATCTATTATTGCTTCTTCACGTGAAACACATGACGCCAATAAGACAAACAAAAATATATATATTTTCATTATAATTAACTTTCAATAATATCAACTATATGTTTTAATTGTATAAGTAATGATTCTTCTTTATATGAATGTTTAGGGCATAAATGAAGTTCAAAACGTCCCATATTATCTTTAGTGACTCCAATTTTTCTCCAGCCGCATTCATCATTTTGTTTTCCTGGTTCAAAAATTAAATCGCATCCTTTTGAATCGCATGATAAAAATTTAAGATTAAAATTTTCATAGTGTCTCATAAACTACCTTTATTTCATCAATTGTAATTATAATCTATTAAATAGAATGTTTTGTAACCACATTCATCTGCAACTATGCATGTAGCCTTAAGATTGCAATTGCTACAATTTATTCGTTTAATTTGCTTAAAGCTTGTTTCATGTATGATAGCCTTTGCAGATCCACAATCAGGACATTCTGGTTTTTTAAAACCAGAATGGGTAAAAATTTCTTCATATTCACTCAATACTTCAATACACCACAAAGAAATTTTATTTGACAAATCTTCATAATCAATTTTTTTATATTCATTCATTTTTGTGCTTCAAATTGTCATTGTTGATTCAAATTTGCACCCAAGACATTCAACACGTATAACTTTTGAATCACTTGCGGCCTTCGCGGCAGCTTGATGTAGATTGTCGATAACTAATGAGCCGGTTGGCGGATGCACACCAGCTGACGTACATTCACAGCGAGGGCAACGTGCTGCATATCTTGCAGCACAAAGAAGCGTCCACATCTCGACTTCATTGTATTTATCCATAATTTTAAACTTTCTTATATTCAATGTCATCTATTGAAATTTTTGCATCACAATAAAAACCACAATTAAGACAAATAACACGTTTAATTTTAATTTCTGATTGTTCTATTGATTGAGTATCAGAAACATTACAATTACATTTAGGACAAAATGACATGTATCCAAATATGCACATAATAGCCCATTTTTCAATCTCAATTTCTTCATCTTTATCCATGATTTTAAATTTTCTTATATTTAATTTTATTACAATATTTGTTCTCAATATCAACTAATAAATTAAAAAGATCTTTACTATATTGATAATAAAAGCATAAATTAATTTCTGTAGATTCATCTAATTCAATTGCTTCATGTACTGTGCCAGTGTGTTCTGTCCATGGGCTTTCAGAATCTAAAAAAAATTTATCAAATTTTTCTCTTATTCCAATAAAGATTTCTCCATTCCATACTGCAATATTTAAATTTCTACTTTTTATTTTATAGAATTTGCCAATAATAAGTTTGCTTGTATCAAGTATTTTATTTTTATCTAACATAAATTAAATCATTTTATTTATATTTGTTTTTGCAACTATTAAACTTTGGCAATAAAGCTCAATGTTATCAATAAGATTAACTAAAGTCAATTTTTCTGAAGTGGCTCGTGCACCGAATACAAATGGTCTATTAGTATCTTTTTCTTTTAAAGAACACCAAAAAAATGTTTCACCTAGTTCTTCATCGTAAGAAGAATCCACAGCAATATAAAATTGCTGATCACAATTGTCAGTAACAGGTAATTCTATTTGTTTTGGATACGGAAATGAAGCCATGAAAATTTCATGATCTTTAACATCAGTGCAATTCTGTAAAGTCATTCCACATTGTCTGCCATGCATAAATTTTGCTTTATTTTTAGGAATGATGACTGGGCTTGCTGAAATGAGCTGACCACTAGTAGGATGGATGCGGTCATGAAGTGCACCTAATAACTCTGCTGGTGGACGCGGTTTACGCAAGATACTCACAGATCTTTCTAATTTTTGAGGTTTATTAGTATTAATCATAAGTTATTTATAAATTCTTTAGCAATATTTCTTATTATTGAATTTTTATGTTTAATTGATAATTCAACAAAGCGATTTTTGATTCTGTAATCATCTATAAATCTTGACAAACCAATTAAAGCACCTTCAACAATAATATCATTTTGATTATATAAAAACGGTAAAATTATTTGTTTTATTACTGCATCATCACTTTTTGTAGACCATAATCCAAGTAATTCTAATGCGTATGTTAATAGACTAGGCGGTATACTTACTGTTTCTATTATATGAATAAATTCAAGTTCATCAAATTCAATTAATGCTTCAAAAAATAAATAGTTTATTTTATTTATTTTTAATTTTTTGATAAAATCATATGTTTCTTTTTTAAGAAACATATTTTGACTAATTACTAAATAATTATTCATTTGGTAAATCTTTATATTCAATTTTTCTGTCTAAATAATCATCGTATATCTTTAAAAATTTTCCAAGTTTATCATCATGTTTTATAATATCATTACAATTATCTAAAGTTTGCAAATGAAATTCTGTAGAATTGTAAAACTTCCATTCACCATTATTACTATCATTTGTATTTATTTGTTCAAATAACCAAACACCTTTAAACCCTTGCTGCAAAATATATCTACTACATTGCCAGCAACTTGGATTTTTTGATGTTTCTAAGTTTCCATCTTCATTTATTTTAACATGAAGAATGCTTACATCTTTTTCATGTTTTGAAAAAACATTATTTTTATAAAAATTATAAATTGCGTTAATTTCTGCATGCGTACAAATTTTATTGCAATTTTGTTTACAAATATCATCACCAGTACATTTACCATATGCTATAGAATTAGTTCCTATTGATATTAATAGGTGATCAGAAAATATTGATATGCCTCTTCTACTTTTCGTGCAAGTTGAATTTTTTGCTGCTTCTATTGCTGCTATTATTGCAAATTTTGGTGGATTGTTTATTTGCTGCATAAATTGTATATTTTATTTTATTGCAATTTTTTAATTTTATTACTATTTTTATAATTGTTTATAAAAATAAAATTTGATAAAAATAACACAAATATTGAAACACTTAACGCAAAATCATATATATTCATAATTTTTAATGGACATGATTAATTTTTTTTATTAAAAAAATAATAAAACATATTTAATTTAATGTAAATTAAATAATTATATGAGAGATCACGATGTTGAAGCAATAGAAAAAATTATAAAATCGATATCTAAAGATATAACAATAAATTCTGCAGCAGCAGTATCAGGTGAATCAATGGAAATTGACCTGTGCAAAAGATTACTAAACTTAAATTTGAAATGTATATCTGAAAAAGATTGGAATTTATACAACGAATACAGCAGCAATTTAAAAGTAGATGTTGTATTTGCATGTAATACATTTATGTGCTCTAAAGATCCAAAAGTTTGGTTAAAGAATATTTCAAAAGTTTCAAAATATATAATAATACAAGATCTTTCAAAAGCTGCACGTGGACAAGGAAGAATAACAGCTCCAGATTCTGGAGATTTTATGAGATACTCTGTAACTAATTTTAATATAATCGGCAAAACAGATGATGGTGCTATTCCTGTTTTTGATTTCTCAAATTGTGGTATAAATATAATAAACTGCATAGAGTATTTTGAAATATCTCCAAACAGTTTTGGAAAATTTGTATTATTTGCAGATATTTCTCCACTATTAAATGAAAGTATATAAAGCAAACTTATGTTAATACTAACTAAATTATTATCCAATTACATGCTAAATGAAATGGCTAGAACACGTGGCCCTCAAACATGGGCTGTTTTAGATTGGGCGGCAAAACAAAAGCAACCATTTACAATATCAGATATGCATTCTGTGTACACAAAAGCAGGTGGATCACTGACTGTCCAACAATTTTCTACACTTATAAACAATTATATATCAAAAGATTATAAAGATGATAAAGAAAAATATAAGCTTAGTGATAAGAGACCACTGAAAATTGTCAAAAGAGGTTCAAGGGGTAAGGGCAATGCTTCTCATTATGTGTGGGGATTGCCAGGTCCATTAAGACAAGCGCAAGATATACCTTCACATACGAACAATGATGAAGAAGACGGTGAAGAAGATATTAATGTTATAATTGATAAAATATCTAATGCTATAGGAAGAGACAAATTCAGAAATGAAATTAAATCTTGGAAAGCAATTGGTGATATTAGAAAAGTTATATCACATATAAAATCATCACCAAATATCCCAAGCAAATTTAAAATGCAAGCAATGCAAGTAGCATTTGATATTTTAGATACAAATGCAGCTGCTGGCAGCAAACCACAGGAAAAAAATGTTTTTGGTGCATCTCAAGACAATAAAGATTCATATGAAAATGAATTTAGTGATGATGAAAAAACAGATCCAGATATGAAAGCTCCAGTTTTTGACGATGAAGATGATGAGTACAGTGAAGATGATGGATGGAAAAAAGTTGATAATGAACCAGATTCACCAGCTTTAAATAGTGATGAAGATGAGTCTAGTGATGAAGATGAGTCTAGTGATGAAGATGAATGGGAAGAAGATGAGTCCAGTGATGAAGATTCAAGTAAAAATGATTTACCATACCCAGATTTTTTGCCAGAACCAAAAGAAGATGGTGATAAATCAGAATATGCTATGTGGAGATTGATAAATGATGGTAAAATGAAACCAGATGATAACTTTTGGCAAAAAATAAGAAATGCAAAAAATGATGTAGAAGTTTACAGTATAATAAGAAATAATGATAGTATACCTAAAACACTTTTTAAAGCATCACTTGATGTTGCAAAATATGCTTTTGAGAAATTGGGAAAAGATTGGGAAGCTGATGATAAATCAAAAAGTTGGCGAGAAAGTAAAAATTTATTTTCTATATTTAATATAAATTAATAATATTTTAAATATCAACAAAGCCGATATGCCTCTTTAATCAAAAAATTAAATGCACACTTTATCGGCTATTTTCTTTTTATAAAAATGATAATAAAAAAACAAAATAACATTAACAAAGATTTTTTTGTTAACTCTTTGTACGAATTAACTCCAAAATTTTGGGATGAAAAATTCAATATTTCATGTTTTGAAATATTGAATTTTTTATTTTCAAGAATTAATTGTATAATGGAAAACAATAAAAATATTGATTGCTTGATATGTTTTGAAAATACACCATTAAATAGATTTAATATTTTTAATGATAAAAGATTAAAAATAATGCCACAGCTAAAGAGAAAATTATTAGAAAATGATAATTTCAATTCTCTTCCTATATGTAGCGCAGAAAATAAAAAAGAATCTATGATATTAGATGGTCATCATAGATTTGCAACATATCAAGCTGCAGAAAGAAAAAACATACCAAACTGGAGTTGTAAATTTACAGATGGTAATAACTATTTTTATTTTTTATAAATAGTTATTTTAACATAAAAAATATAGTAATATTATATATTTATGAGTAAAATAAAAATTATAGATATAAATAATTGTGATGATAACAATGATATTATTTTTAATAAAATATGCAGTGCTGGTGTTGATTTAGTTAATTGTTTGATAGACATTTTAGATAAGAATAACTTGCAACAGCAGCATGCAGGTCCAATTATAAGTGTTGCGGCTGCTGGAATAGCAAAAGGATCTGAAATTTCAAATGATGAAATGCTGAATATGATAAATTCAATTTCTCATCTGTGGGAAAAAGAAAAAGCTGGAATTAGATTTAATCATGATACAACTACTTCTATAAATTCAGAAAAAAATGAGTTTAAAAATTAATAAAATCCCAGCAGATGATCGTGGTACTGATGTTGCAACTTCCAATATTATATCAGCTCTTGCTGGTGCAATTAATCATATTGAATCATTTGGTTGGAATAGAGATGATATAAAAATAGTTGAGAATATTACAACAGAAAGTTATGAATTATATTCTATTTTTTTAAAAAACAAAAAAATGTATTCAATAGCTTTTAAAGATAACAAATTTTATTTTTCTTGGATACAATTACCAAAGAATGTTGGAATTTTTTATAATTTTTACTGTAAGATAAAATTTTTTATTTTTAGTTTTTATTTAAAATATTTTTAATATATAATTAAATAAATTAAAAAAAGATTTTAATCATGTTAAATAAAAATTGGAAAACTCTTTCTGGCGCTAGTATTTCTTTGCGTGATGCAATAGAAAATGAAATGTCATTATACCCAAATTCTGAAATACATATCGGATCTGACTCTCAACAGACAAATAATAATACAAAATATGTAACTGTTTGCATTGTAAATAGAATTGGAAAAGGTGGAAGAGTTTTCTTCTGTAGAGAAACAGTACCTAAAATCAGAGAGCTGAGAGAGAGGTTATGGCATGAGGCATGGAGATCAACTACATTAGCTATGGAACTGTCAGAAACACCTGACATAGGCACCAGAGCACCTGTATCAATAGCTGCCATACATATAGATGCAAATGTTGATACAAGACATAAATCTTCAAAGTATGTTGAAGAACTTGTCGGGCTTGTGATGGGACAAGGCTTTAAAGCAGTTGTGAAACCAGATTCTTGGGCGGCGAGCCATGCTGCAGATCATGCTGTAAAACATAAAGATGAAAGAAAACCAAAGCCGCTCAAAATAAAAGGATCTAAATAAATGTATGAATTAATAAAATTATTAAAAAGTAATGGCATTTCAGTATCTAGTTCAATTGCCCGTGGAGAAGAATCCGGCCCTTATACACAACATATAAGTGAATCAAAGGTATACATCAATTGTAGTAATTCAGCAGAAATGGTTAATATATCAGATAAAGTTTTTAATGTGTTTAAATTAAATGGTTTACCAACATACAAAATTAATAGCAGTTACTGTCCAAGCACAAAAACATTTTGTGTTAGTATAATTGGTGTTGATGACAGA
>CAYPYB010000017.1:0-11692 GCA_964415115.1 uncultured Candidatus Pelagibacter sp.
AAATGCAAGATAATCCTGAAATATCAAAAGCTATTCAACTCACCCAAGAAGCATCTTATAGTCCAGCAGAATTGGCTGAATATGATGGCTACTGGGATATCATTAGCATTGAAAAAACCATCAAAATAGATGCTGAACAAATGGGTATGCAAAAAGCCAAAAGAGAAATAGCTTTGAATCTTCTGAAATTGATGATTCCTGATGCTACAATTATTCAAGCTTCTGGATTAACCCAAGCTGAATTGGATACTCTAAAATCTCAAATTTCAGAATAAGTTAGATCTCACTCTGGCACCGTCAAGTTGTTGAAAAGGATTCTAAAATAGGTGACTATCTCCTTATTTTAAAAGCAATGAGGGTATGAGTGGATCAACTTTTCCCAAACATAAAAGGCATTCATCAATTTCAATTTATAATTTTGAGATGTATTTTTATAGCGCCCAACTTTGAATAGATTTAATATTTTTCCCATAGAATCTAAAAATTTTTGAGTCAATCCCGGCTTTTTAAATCTTCGCATTTGTCTCTCTTTTTCACGAGTCGGTTGATGACTGTTTTCGCACCTATTGTTCTGTTCAATTGTTTATGACTTCGATGTTCGGTTTTGGGCAGTAAAGCACGTTTTTCTTTACCATAACTTTTCAATTTATCGGTGACAAGAACTCGGGGAATTTGTCCACAATGAGTCAACAGACGCTTAAAAAAACGTAACGCAGCCTTAGCATTTCTGCACTTTTGAAGCCAAAACCCATCCTTATCAACAGCTCTCCAAAGCCAGAAAACTTCACCTTTAATTTTAATATGCATCTCATCCATGTGAATCGTATCCACTTTTTTAAAGAGTTTACGTCTTTGTATGCCTTTGGCCAAAAGACTTGCAAAATGTTGATTCCAAGATCGAATGGTTTTTTGAACTTACGTCGATTCCTCTTTCCAAAAGAAGTTCTTGAATATCTCTTAGGCTAAGTTTGAATCGATGATAGAGAAATACGGTGTAGCCAACAATCGCTTTGGGATAACGGTATCCATGATAATGATCTGACATTTGAAATATTTGAAATTTTAATTTCTAAATTAGAATTCTAATAGATCATCAATACTAGGTCAACAACTTGACGGTGCCGACGCGATAGATCCAAATGAAACATAAATAAATATTTTCTTTTTATTTCAGCTTGAATTGTCTATAATATGTTCTTAGAATTAGAAATAAAAATGGATGATAAGAACGTGACGGTATTTTTTAAGTTTTCAAAAATAGAAATAATCCTGTTAGCATGTGCGTACACCATGACCACGTTGACGTTTGGAAGCGATACGGAATACAAGCCTTCCTCTGAACACCGTTCAAAGCGATCACGACTATCACTTCAAGCGGAGGAGACAAGTGCTTCTCCGCTTGCTCCATACCTCCTCCCTCAGGTAAGACAAGAATATGGGATTCCTACCTATGATGCGCTATTTAAATACGTGCTCGACAAACCCTCACTCCAGCCTTCTTTCTTTCATGCACTTGCTGGGTTAGAGGTCACGTCGGCGACACGTATTGATGAACATATGAACCCCCTTCAAGAGCTCGAACATTTACGCACGTTGATTAACGATGAGAAAACGGCACGCGCCGTTTCTTCTCTTCGAGAGAAAGAAGGCATTTCCGTATCATATAAGAAAAAAGGTGGAGAACGTGTTCATGAGGGATTTACACATTTTGTTAAAGCCATTTTGCCACACTTTGACGATTTAAAACGCGCATTTCCCAGGGCACATTATGACGGAACCATGGATTTTGTTTGCACGCTTGCGAGTGGTGAGCATGCCATGGTTGAGATGCAAGTTATTCCATACGACGAGTGGGACAGACGTGCCCTTGCGTATGTGGCCGCCTTTTACGGTAAACAAATGCGAGAAGGGGACAAGTGGAAAAACATCAAGCGAGTAATTGGGATAAATATACTCGGTGGTGGCAGAGATGGGCTTGAGCATTGGAAAGATAGTCCTGAAGAGTATGTACGTCATTATAAAATGCAAGAACAGCTTCACCATCCAGCGCGTATTATCGATGGAATAGAAATAATTCAATATTCATTGATGCACACCCCACACACGCTAGAAGATCGCGAAAAAAAAGATTGGCTGACGTTCTTTAAAAAGGCATCACGTATGACGGAAGAAGAGGTCAAACGAAAGATAAAGACACCTGCTGTTCTTGAAGCGTTTGAGCGGGCAAAACTAGAAACGCTACCAAATCGCGTACGGGAGATGTATGACATAGAAGAATCACGCTACGCTCAGTATTCAGTTCATACGCAAGAGCAAATTGATGAAGGAAAAGCTGAAGTTTTCTGCAATCTCATTCAGAAAAAGAAAAACAAAGGAAAATCCGACAGAAGAATCAAGAAGAGTCTCTATCTTTCCGAAGAGGAATACCAAAAATATTTGGATTTAATTAAAGAGAAGGAAAAGTGATTGGTCGCAGATTTTATTCCATATGATAAAAAATAAATATTTAAATAGGCTTAATTGAATAGCATTAAAGTTCACTCTGTTGAAATCAACCCAGAAATATTTTTATATCATTTTAAAACACAAAGCATGCTCAACTCTCTCTCAACTTAAACATCCATTTCTTTTAACCTTAAAATAAGGTATACTTATCCCATAGATAGAACAAATACGAATTATGAATTTTAAACACGGTAAACTTCTTGATCCTAAAGCTGATGTGGTCTTTAAAAAAATCTTTGGACAAAACAAAGATCTCGTCAAAAGCTTTCTCAATAGCCTTTTACCTCTTCCCGAGGACGGTCTCATTGAATCGTTAGAATATTTACCGTCTGAACAAATTCCCCTTACACCTCTTAAAAAATATAGTATTGTCGATGTCAGATGTATCGATCAAAAGGGTCGCCAATTCATTGTAGAAATGCAAATGGGATGGTCTCCATCCTTTAAAAAACGTTTGCAATTTGGTGTGTCTAAAGCTTATGTTTCTAAATTAGATGTGGGAGAAAACTACAATCTTTTACAACCTGTTTATGGATTAGCTTTGATTGGTGAAATCTTCGATAAAACATCCGATGAATGGTATCACCATTATCAAATGGTTAATGTGCAAGATACGGAAGATCAAATCAAAGGTCTAGAACTGATTTTTGTAGAGCTTCCTAAATTTAAACCCACAACACAGTGGCAAAAACATTTAGGTATTTTATGGATAAGGTTTCTGAATGAAATTGCAACGCTTCAAGATATTCCAGAAGAAATGCAAGATAATCCTGAAATATCAAAAGCTATTCAACTCACCCAAGAAGCATCCTATAGTCCTTCAGAACTAGCTGAATATGATGGCTACTGGGATATCATTAGCATTGAGAAAACCATCAAAATAGATGCTGAACAAATGGGTATGCAAAAAGGTAAAATGGAAGGCCTCATCGAAGGAGAACAAAAAGCCAAAAGAGAAATAGCTTTGAATCTTCTCAAATTGATGATTCCTGATGCTACAATTATTCAAGCTTCTGGATTAACTCAAACTGAACTGGATACTCTGAAATTTGAGATTTCAGAGTAGTTTAGATCTCTCTCTTCTCTATCAATTCTCCAAACTCCATATGATACCTTTATTAAAATAGAGATCTTTCAAAGTCACGATAGATTTGTTTTTCTATTTGCATGGGCTTTTGACATCTGCAGACTTCAAGATGATGACTTTCATGTTTAAACGACTCATGATGAATCTTCGTGATGGTCTCTAAATGATGAGCCACATCATGTTCTAAATCTTTCATATCACGGGTTGGATGATGAAGAACATGCAAATACAGTGCTTCAACATCTTTGACGTTCTTTAATCGATCTTCATGCTTTAGACACAATGTATAAGCATATTTTATCACTTTTCCATGATCCGAATGTTCAGAATGTGGGTTATTAGGATACCAAGGGTACCAGGAAGATTTGCGTGTAAATGCACGCTAAGAAAATCTTTCAAAAATTTATGATTAACCTGAACTACACTATTGAAGGTCAATCATTGTTTATTTTATTACTTTTCTTGAGATTTTATAGGACTTTCAAAACTCCCATTACTTATCACCTGATATATATTTTCAAGAGAATCTGTTTCATCATTAAATTTAATCAAAGAAGCAGTAAAGTCTTCTTTAATCTGCTCAATAGAATCTCCTGTTGATTGCATTGCTAATAGTATAACTTTATAGTAAAAATCCATCTTCTCTTTTTCTGATGATTGGGGAGAGAGTAATGGTAAAGATACCACAGACGTAGAACTAGCTAAGGTATCTGAAGCTTTAGAAGTTTTTGGCGTGAATGGTATAGGTACTTTACTTTCAGTATTTAAAGGTTCTTGATATTCACACTCTACCTCAAGAAAATCTTTTTTTAAATCAGTTGCGATAATTAATGACTCTTTTTTGATCTCTTTTTCTTCTATTTTAACTTTTGCCTCAGCAACAGATACTGCCTCACCAGAAGAATTACCTGCAATTACATAATCTATTTTTATTTGATCTTCATGAGCAATAATAGCAGCGTGCTCTAATTGTTCCACTGCACCCTGAGATAAAGGCAATAGACGTTCTACGTAATCGTGTAAAAATGCATCAAAATCAAATCTTCTCTCTCTTTGAGTTTTAATCCAACTATTAACGACTTCTCTACTCCATGATGTAATGCTATAAAAATCTCCATAGTTGCCAGATATGGCGCCATCTTCTTTCATATTAATTCCATATAAAATAATATGTTCTGGAAATTTTAGAATAAATTCTTGAATAATTGCTCCTGTTAGAACTAGATTACCACTAATCATACGTGAAAGTGCTGACGTTTCACTTACATCAAATTTTGGCAACAAAGCTTGCTTTGCTCTTTTTTTTTCTGCTGCATATTTTGATTCAGAGACGACCACTTTTTGTAATCGACTTCTTTCTCTATTCCACAAAAAATAAATTCCATCAAAACCATTATCTTGTGCATTTAGTTTACTAGCTTGTTTTTCCAAACCTCTTACAACAAAACCTATATCTGCAGCAGTTTCATCTAAATAGCTTTTTAAGCAATTATCATTAGGAATTATAACAGGGTCACTTTGAGGTCCAGAATAAAAAAAGGTATTTTGAGATAAATCATAATAAAAAGGATAAAAAATAAGATCATGCTTTGTAATTTTTCTCCTATCTTCCATTATTTCCCAATCAGTTGTAAATGAACCATCCTTATTTTTATAAATATGGCATCCACTATAGAAAAGTGTTTTCCCTGGGGCACATTTTTTATTTTTTAATGTGGAATGAAATTTAAAAGTATCATCACAAGATAAAAATATATTATCTCCCATATTATTGATTTGAATTGTTATACTAGCAGGAGTTGTAGCAGTGTATGGATTAAAATCAATAAAAAAATTAAGTTGATCAAAAAGAGCTAAATATTGAGGATTAAGTTTCTCACGTAATTTTTGTGGTGGCTTAACCCAATTTCCTTGAAACCTTTTTATTCCAGGATGATAAGATGCATCAATTAACACTACATGACTATAAATAGATTGCTCAATATCAAAAAAAGATATTGTAATTGGCTTTAACAATGTATTTTGTTGATATTCTAAACGATTATTTAAAAGATTTCTTGTTGAAAAGTTATAATTCAAATCACTTTCTCTTTGATGAATATCCACGCATACGCTATGTCCTATATGTGTAAAAAAAACAAGATTGAAGATTATACCTAAAAGTAAGAATGTAATTTTCTTATTCATTTTATTTTCTTTCATTTTTTATATTATTAAAGAAGTAAGTTAATTTAATATTTTTGACCCTGCTTTTTTAAGTGTTCCGTCTCCATTAACATACATATACAATGTAGTTGTTGTAATTCCTAAGCGTTTTGCAACATCAGCTGCAATTGATTTGGGATCACTCATCGCTGCCATTGCCATAGTAAGAGCAGATTTATCCATTTTTCTTGGACGTCCTCCTTTTCGACCTCTCGCACGTGCGGCCTCAATGCCCGCTTTTGTTCTTTCAATAATAAGTTCACGCTCAAACTCAGCAAGCACTGCAAATAACCCAAATACCATTTTACCATTTGGTGTGGTTGTATCAATTTGTGCACCAGCACCTGATAATACTTTTAATCCAATGTTTTTCTTTTTTAAATCTTCAACTAAATTAATAAGATGCTTTAAATCTCTTCCCAGACGATCAAGTTTCCAAACAACCAATGTATTTCCAGGTTGAAGAGCTTTCAAACAGGTTAAAAGACCTGGGCGATCATCTTTTCTACCGGAGGCTAAATCTTCATAAATTCGCTCCTCACTGACACCAGCTTCTTTTAAGGCATCTTTTTGCAAATCCAAAACTTGCGATCCATCCGCTTTTGAAACCCGGACATAACCAATAAACAATTTAAACCTTAAAATTTACAAGAAAACTACAGAACCACCATAAATTATTGTGTTGATTTTCTCAATGAGTTTTCTTGTGATTTGTGATATAGTTTTTTCTATATTTTGGATAAACAAGAAAAACGGACGTTTTCTTTGCAGTTTGAAACAACATAATTAAAAAAGGAGTATGCATGTCGCTACTCTTAGAAAATATAAATTTACCTGAAACTGTAATTATTAAGCTTGCAAGCTTAACGAAAGAAGATCATGTCCTCATCCAGAAATGTCGAGGTGATCATAATCGTTTAGGTTTTTGTTACCAGCTTATTTTTGTAAAAGTATTTAACCGTTTTCCAAACCAAGTCCAATTAGAAATTCATAACCAGCTCCTAGCATTTGCATCTTTGCAAATTAACATCCTTATTACAAATATTGAGTTTTATAAAAAACGGCGTCAAACAATTACTGAGCATCAAGAACAAATTCGAATCTATCTACAATTAAGACGTTTTAATCAAAGCATTATCCATCAAGTAAATAAATTCTTATTTTTGGAAGCTCAACGAATAGAGCATCGCAGCATTCTATTTTCAAAAATGGAGCTTTTTTTAAGAGAAAATAAAATACTACAACCTGCTCGTGATACACTCGAGCGCCTTATTGCTAAGCAAAGACAAAAAGCACAAAAATATATTCACAATAAAATACTTAGTCTTTTAAACCCACAACAAATCATTTGCTTAGATAAATTATTAGAAACAGATAATAGTCGCCTCTCACGATTGCAACAATTAAAACTACCTCCAGCTCGCCCTGCACCTAAAGCATTTATTAGCTTGACCAATAAGTTAACTCTTATTCAGGAAATTGGTATAGCAGAGCTTGATATAAGTTGGCTTAATAATAATTATCAAAGAAGTTTGGCCAAATATGCCATGCGGTGCTCGGTGAAACGCTTAAAAGAATTACAAAAAGGACAGAAATACTCTGTTCTTGTTTGTTTTTTAAAACAGTTAAGGTTAGATACAATTGATCATATTATTGAAATGCACCACAAATTAATGCTCAAGATATTTAGCAGAGCTAATAATCAATTAAAAGAAGCAGTACAAAAGAAACATAAGCACTTTAAAAAATCTGAAGATCTGATCATTAAAATTACAGATATTCTTTTTGACGTTAATATTAAAGACACTAATGTACGGGAAGCTATTTTTAAGAAAATTGGAAAAGATTCTCTTGAAGAACACTCATTAAACTCAAAAAATTGGATGAATGGTAAATTTGCTCATGTTTTTCACTTAATTGTTGAAAGATTTGCATATTTACGTCAATTCTCACCTGCATTAATAGCTAATCTGAAATTTGAAGGGAAAAGTGAGAAATCTACTAATTTGGTTAAGGCAATTAATCTTTTACATGACCTTAATCAAAATCAAAAGCGTAAATTACCTGAAAAAGTACCAACTGCATTTATTCCTAAAAAATTATTACCCCTTATACAGAACCAGGGAATTATTGATAAGCAAGCTTGGGAATGCGCTTTACTTACAAGCATTAGAGATGAAATTAAAGTGGGGAACTTAACCGTTGTTGGTAGTAAAAGGTTTGGTGATTTTAATCATTTTTTTATGCCCATGTCTCAATGGGAAAGCGAACGTTCTATTTTCTTTCAACGTGCTGGATTGCCTGAAAATTCTAAAGATGTAGGTGCTTATTTAACAGATCGTTTATCAAAAGCTTATGATACTTTTTTAATAAAGCAAGATTCTAACACGTATGCAAAAGTTGAAAATGGACGTTGGGTACTTTCTGTAGATCCAGGAGAAAAATTCACTGCAGATGAAGAAAGCGCGCTTAATAAACTAAAAGATTGGTTAAGCCAGCATATGCGCACAATTAAATTACCACAATTGCTAATTGAAGTAGATAACGATCTACATTTTACACAAGAATTTATGCTGCCCCATCAACAGTCCGCTCAAGAAGTGGAGGACATATGTGCCATTATAGCAAGCATTATGGCACATGGATGTTTCATAGGATCTTATACCATGGCAAGGCTAACAAAAGCCGTCACTTATGAGCAAATTCGTCGTATTACAGATTGGCAGTTGACTGAAGATGCTCAACGAGCAGCGCTTGCTTTAATCGTAAATGCTATTACTAATCTAGATATAACCAAGCATTGGAGAACAGGGAAAACATCAAGTAGTGATGGACAACGTTATTCTTATTCACGAAAAACATTACAACAAACTTTTAGCACCAAATTTAGAGATTTTGCCTTAGAGTTCTATACATTTATAGCTGATAATTATGCTCCTTATTTTAGTTTGCCAATTGAATGTACAGATCGAGATTCACCTTATGTTTTAGATGGAATCCTTTATAATGAAAGTGACTTAGTAATTGAAGAACATTATACAGACACGCACGGTTATACGGAGATTAATTTTGCTGGCTTTGGTATGCTTGGAAAAACTTTTTCGCCTCGTATCCGTAATATAAAAGATCAGCGACTTTATAAAATTGACATAGCTAAAAACTATGGATGTTTAACATCTCTTTTATCCGGCAAAGATAGACGTATTCATGTGGATTGGATTACAGAACAATGGGATCAGATGGGTCATTTTTATGCTTCTCTTGCAAGTGGTTATTCTACAGCATCTACAGCATTAAAACGCTTAACAGGATTTAGCCCTAAAAATCACTTTTATAGAGCTAATAGAGAGCTAGGCCGCGTATTTAAAACAGAAAATATTTTGTTTTTTATGTCAGATCCTTTACTTAGGAAAAATAGAAGAAGAGGCTTACTTAAAGGTGAACAAATTCATCAATTAGCGCGTGACATTGCTTATGGAAAAAGAGGTAGAATTAGTGCTCGTAATTTACAAGAACAACGTAACACATGTAGTTGTTTAACATTGATTATGGCGTGTATTATTTATTGGCAAGCAAAGGAAATAAAGCGCATTGTTGATACGTATGGTCATGAATTAGACAAATCAGCTTTAGAAATGTTATCGCACATTAGCCCCATTGGATGGGATAACATAGTCCTTTATGGAGAATATGTTATTGATCCTGATTTGGTTAAATAATTTGCTTAGCGTGCATTTACGCACAAATCTCCCTGGTACCCTATGAACGAAAAAACTCCCCTTGAAAATCAAAAAATCAGTTCAAAAACTGATGAGGATCTTTATCAAAAATATAATCCTGAACTTCTTAAAATCACTCAAGAAATTAATCGCCTGAATTCTCAAAAAGCAGCTCTTCTTCATAAACAAAAAAAGCAAAATGAAAGAGACCGAAAAGCACGAACACGATCTCTTATTCAATTGGGTGGATTGGTCTCTGTATCAGGGCTTGATGAATATTGTGGCATAGAATTGGGTAAAGATCTTCAAACCGATGAGACATTAAGAGAAAACGTAGAGCTATTTTTAGGCCTTCTTATCAACATCTCAGAGCAACTCCCCCACCCTCTTACTCCTTCCGTTAAAGAAAACCTCATAGCAAAAGGAAAGAGAACTTTAAGCATGCATCTAGCCAAACATCCTCTCAAAAGTTTTGAGTAAAGAACCTTCATGAAAAGCAAATTCTTCCCAACCTCGCAATTGTTATTGTTTCAGAAAAAAAAGAGTGCTTTATTTGTCTCTTTTTTTTTCTTGGATTTTTTTCAAACTCACTTTTAAAAAATCACCCCTCACCTATCATTCAAGTCCCTTCATCCCAACTTGAAATGAAAACGTGTTTTACACCTCAAGAGAAATGTTTTCCTCTTATTGTGAATGAAATCAAGCCAAAAACACGATCCTCATGCAATGTTATAGCTTTACAGGCACCGTCAAGTTGTTGACTTTAAATTTCTGATCAATTAGAATTTTGATCGAGAAATTATCAAAAGACCTTATTAAAAATGTCAGATTGTTTTGTTGGATACCGATATCCCAGGCACCGTCAAGTTGTTGACGATGCCCCTAACATGGGGGTTTTAAATGATTCAGTCCTACAACTTTGATGTTTTCATCAAGATAATAACAGGCATCGACTAAAGGAATTACAACCTGTATCTCAGATAATTCCAAATCTTCAATGACGATACGCATTGATTTTGTAATAGATGGATGGTCAGAGTATTTTATTTCAAAACCAAATTTTTTCTCACCTCTTACAATGAGCAAATCAAGCTCAGCGCCTTGACTGCTGCGCCAGAAAAAGCACTCCTCAGGCCTTGCATTATAGATCCGAATAATTTCTTCAATAGCAAATCCTTCCCATGCAGCGCCTTTTTTGGGATGCGCATCAAGTTCATTGGGCCGAATATCAAGTAACGCTTGATAAACGCCACAATCACGTAGGTATAATTTGGGTGTTTTAACTTGGCGTTTAGCAATGTTCACAAACCATGGTTGCAGACATCTTACCATAAATGTCTGTTGCAAAATGGCAATATAACGACGAATAGTTTGATCAGAAAGAGCAAGTACACAAGCAATCTCAGAAAAATTAATCAATTGCCCGTGATAGTTTGCAACCATAATCCAAAATCGATAAAGGTCAACCGTCGGCAGTTTGATACCAAAGAAGGGCAAATCCCGTTCAAGATAGCTTTGAATGTAACTTTTACGCCAACTAAAGCTCACATCTGCATTCATTGCTAAAATAGATCTTGGAAAACCACCAAGCTCCAATAATTTTCGCTGATTTGGAATTTCAGAAAAAGAAAAAGGGGTTAGTTCAATATAGTCAATGCGGCCAGCTAATGTTTCTGACGCTTTTTCAATCAGATCCCGTGAGGCGCTTCCAAGAATTAAATAGCGTCTTTCTGGATAGCGGTCGGCAAGCACACGCAGATAAGGAAATAGTTCTGGCTTCAATTGAATTTCATCAATAACAACAAGGCCATCAAGGTGGTCTAATGCTAATTTTAAATTACTTAAACGCTGGAGATCATAAATATCTTCTAAATCGAAAAAATAAATGGGTACATTTTTTTCAAATTTGTAAATATCAAGAATTGTGCGTGCAATCGTACTTTTTCCACATTGACGCGGGCCTATTAAAGCTGTGACAGGATAATGTGTCAGCGCATTTTGTATGGTATCCATGTAAGCATGGCGAATAATTTTTTCCATGATAACTCGATTTTCAGACTCGATATAATATTATTATACAGTATATTTAATATATTTTCCATGATAATTCGACTTTTAGATTCGATATAATATTATTATACAGTATATTTAATATATTTTCCATGATAATTCGACT
>CAYPYB010000017.1:11792-13127 GCA_964415115.1 uncultured Candidatus Pelagibacter sp.
TTTAGATTCGAATTAGTATAATGTGATGGCACCGTCAAGTTGTTGAGGGTGTCGATATGATTTGATTTGACTCTTAAATCATCTAGGATAAGATATCATTTTTCTATTTTTAGTAAAGGGGTTGTGCTTCATCTTTGAATGTACCATTTATGATATAAATGTTTTCCTTGATTGGGGTCTTTTAAGAAACGCCCCGAAATGTCTCGTTCATCCTATTTATTTTAAAAATTGACGTTAAATAGAGCCTTGGTTATATCTTTAATATCAAGCGATGTATCATTTCCCATAAAAATGTAGATCCCTTGAAAGTTAATATGTGTCCATGCGACTGGCGATAGGCGGATTAATTTCTGGCTACGCTCACTATCTCCCATACGATCACTTTCTTCTTTTAGTTTGTTCAAAATAAGGGCGTTATAATAAATCACACAATTAGCAAGCAATCGTGCACATTCATTCCATATGGCCATTTGAGTGTCAGATGTTCCTCTAAAGTTGCGTCCATTTGCTTTTTCAATTGTACGTTTGAGTTGGTGGTAAGCTTCTCCTCGACAAAGCCCTCCTTGAATAGCTTGTCTAAAACAAACATCATCTATATACGTTAATAAATACTCTGTCATAAGAGCGGCATTCATTTCCCATAACGCTTGTTTTGTTGGACATTCATAGCCTTTTCTACTGAGTTTACGAACAATATTATGTTGATTAGCATCTCCGGATAAAAGCGAAGCTATAATATGCTGTATATTTTCATTCTCGTTACGCACAAGCTTTTCATTAAAAACACGATTTGGTTTAATGAGATAAGCACTAAATTGATTAAGCGCGCCAAATGAAAGAATTGACTCTGTTTTAGCGCTTAAACTTCTATATCGCGCGGTGCAAAAAGTTTATCAATCACATGTAAAAATAAAAAATTAAGTTGATTTGCGCCTTCTGTGTCGGTGGATAATACATCTGGCTTAATTAAGAGATGTATTATTATAAAATAAATCAAACAGGAAATGACTCTCGTGCATGTTTGCACCAATAAGAAAACAATTAATCGGTACATGATTGGCAATTAATGAATTGGAAACAACCCCTTTTTCAAGCCCAAAATACTTTAAGGCAAATCGTGCTAGTAGAGTTTCACGTTCGGTACGCGTTTTTTGACCATCTGCGGATGCCAACAACAAATTGTCCATCAAGTTCCAATGCTTAAAAATGGGTAATTTTGAAATAGCATAACTGATTCGATCATTGGGCCCCCTATTAAGAAACGTGCATTTTGGGCCAAATGGTTCCGTCGCATCTGTTGAAGTGAAATAAATAATCCACTATTCTGATGAAAAG
>CAYPYB010000018.1:0-12726 GCA_964415115.1 uncultured Candidatus Pelagibacter sp.
ACATATCCATCTGCTGAAGCATCAAATGTTGCACAACGATAGTGTGGTGAGAGAACTCCCATACTTTTTGCTGCATCACTAACTTCATGATCTAACATTAAGCTAACTGCACCAGCTAAGGCGTATTTACATTCGTTTTGTAGTAAAGAGTCAATTCCAGTTTTAATCGCAATAAGAGCGCTGGAACAAGCCGTGTCAATTGTTTGACTTGGGCCATTGAAATCAAACAAATAGGATAAACGATTTGCCAGCATTGAATGAGCATTTCCCGTTGCAGCATAAGGATGACGACTTTGTTTCCATTCTTGTAATAAGAATTGGTAATCGTTAAATTGTACACCAGCAAAAACACCAACACTGTTAAGTTTTTGAGGATCGTATCCTGCATCTAAAAAAGTGTTATAAGCAGATTGTAAAAAAAGTCTATGTTGTGGATCCATTAACATTGCTTCACGGGCAGATAAATTAAAAAAATGAGGATCAAATTGCTTAATATCTTTAAGTCCGCCACCATAATGTTGTCGGTTAGGCCACCTTTCAAGTAACCCAAAGGCGCTTTGTTTATGCAACATCAAATCCCAAAATTCATTAAGGTTATTTGAATTTGGCAAAATTCCATTCATTCCAATAATAGCGATATGATTCGATTGATTGTTGTTATTAATTAACTGTGATTCTATTTCCGAGGGTATTGGGTTTGAATCATTGGCAGCTTGGCTCTTGATATAATTTTGTAACTTTTCGATTGTATTGAGTGTAAAAAATGAACTTGGAGGAATATTGATATTAAATTTATGTTGTAATCTGTCTGCCAAATCAATGAATGTAACGGAGTTAAAACCATAATCAGAAAAAGTGTAATTCAAATTAATATCAGTTCTTTGAAGTTGCAATATATCGCAAATGCAATCAATAAGCTCATCCGAATTAACGCTTTCAGTCGCAAAATTTTGTGATTGAGCGTGAGGTATTAAAAATAAAGAATTATCAAACTGCTTGATTTTTTCTAAATCACCTTTAAGAGGTATAATTTGTCCATATTGTGATGCAAAACAAAGAGTATCTTCAAATTGTTGAATTCCTTCTTGTTCTGAAATAGATTCAATGCCAAGAGAAAGAATTTTTTCTTCATGGACTTTTGAAATTTGCATTTGCCCATTTTTCCAAAACGCCCAATTGATGCTACATGATAGTCCAAATCTAAGCCCTTTTTTTACTAACTCATGACGTTCTTGCATGTATTGATCTAGATATGCATTTGCGTAAGCATAGTCAGTTTGACCTATATTACCCCAAATGCTGGCAATCGAAGAAAAAGCTACAAAAAAATCTAATCTCTCGTATTCAAAAACAGAATCTAAATTTTGAAGACCTTTACTTTTAACATTAAATGTATTTTTGAAGTCTTCAAGAGATTTTGATGCAAATAATTTATCGTTAATTTGCCCTGCTGCGTGAATAATTCCATGGATTTTTGGGAAAATATCTTTGATATGATTATAAGCATCTTGCAATGCCGATTTGTTGGTAATGTCTAATGAATAATATAAAATATTTATATCATGCTCTAGTTTTAAACTCTGTTTAAATGCTTTAAATTTTTCTGAGTTGATTTGAGATCTTCCAATTAAAATGACATGGGCTTGATATGTCACAATTAAGTGTTTAGCAAGGATTTGGCCGATCTTCCCCATACCACCTGTAATAATATAAACACCTTTTTGCTTTATAATATCTTGAATATTGTGTTGAGATGTATTTTGGATAGGTTTTATCTGCTTTTCAAATCGTTCATTGTCTTTATAAATTATTTCTTCAAATGATTTATTTGTATTTATAAATTCACTTTCTATTAGATGAGGGGGAATGTTTTGATTAGATTGAATAAGTTTGATTTTGATGTTTTTATACTCTTGTACGATGCTTTTTAAAAATCCGCTAAGTGATAAATCTATTGTATTATTTACAGAGATAAGCACATTTTTTGTGTTTAAATTGTTTGTAAATGTTTTAAAAATAGAAAATACCTTATCAATAATTTGATCATTGCTTAAAGTTTGAAGCTCTATAAAAATATTTGAATCAACGAGTTTTGTTGGTATCATAGTTTCAGGTTTGATATGTAAAAATTGAATTTGTCGTGTAGATTGAATCTCAATTTTTGATGGGTTTAATAGTGTGTGCCAATAAGTCAAGTGAGAAGTGTTTTCATTATTCACTAATGTGGCATTATTATCTGAAAAATAATCATTAATACTCTTTTGAAATCCTTCATCCCAATATTCTTTTAAGTCAAATGCATATGGTGGAATATCACATAAGGATCTTATATGATAAAATTGATTAAATTCAGCTTGTATGTCATTTCCATTTAAGTATTTTAATTGCAAATCTTGCAAAAGAGAATTGTCATGTTGCATGAAATTTAAAGCATCTAGCTTATCAATAAGTATTTGCAAATTAACACTTAGTTCATTCAAATTTTTTGCGGCTATAAAAACACGTTTAGCAAAATGCTCACGTGCACAACATAATGTATAGCCTAATTTATATAAATCTATATCTGTGGAGGTTGATAACCACGTTTGTATTCGTTTTAGATATGTATGTAAGGATATATCAGTTTTTGCAGAGAAAACAAAAATATATACTTCAAGAAAAGGGGATTGAACTGGTAATGTTTCAAAATTACGCAAGATTACGTGACCGTTACTACCACCTGCTCCAAAAGAGCTAACTCCTGCCAATAACAGGTCATTCGAAACTATCCAAGGGCGTTTATGATCTACAAGGAAGAAAGGGCTATTTTCAAAATCAATCAGTGGGTTGACTTCCGAAACATGTAAAGTTGGGCATAAAGTTTTATGTTTCATTTGCAAAAGAACTTTGGTTATTCCAGCTAAAGCAGCACAAGATTCAAGATGGCCAATGTTTGATTTGACGCTGCCTAAGGCACAAAAACTCTTTTTTTCAGTATGAAACGCCTGGGTTAATCCGTCTACTTCTATAGGATCTCCAATTGTCGTTCCTGTCCCGTGAGCTTCAATGTACGATATATCCAAAGGAGAAATGTTTGCTTTTTCTAAAGCTTTCTTAATCACTTTTGTTTGAGAGGATCCTTTTGGAACCATATAAGCTGCTGTTCGGCCAGCGTTATTAATTGCTGTTGAAAGAATGATGCCATATATTTTATCATTATCAGCTATAGCTTGTTGAGCTTTCTTAAGAACAAAAACAATAGATCCTTCGCCTGGGACATATCCGTCTGCATATTTCCCGAAAGCTTGACACATACCGAATTGACTTAAAAATTTGCCATTCGATAAAAGTTGATATTTTACAGGATGCGGCATAAGGTTTACACCAGCAACAATAGCATATTTTATTTCATCATCTAGTAAATCTTGGCATGCAACATGTAAAGCTGTTAATGAACCAGAGCACATTGTATCTAAAGAAATTGATGGGCCTTCTAGGTCGAAAAAGTATGAAATTCGATTTGCAAGAGAGCTAACAGAACTAGTTGTATAATCTTTTGTCTGGTAGTTAACGTAATGTTGAAACATGGATGCAACGTAAACACCTGAATTTCTTATTTGATGAGGTAGTAAGCCTGCATCTTGTAAAGCTAAATACGAATTAGTAAGAGTTAATCGTTCTTGAGGGTCTAATTTTTTTGCATCGTGTGGAGTAATATTAAAAAAGAAGGGATCAAAATATTTTATATTATCTATAAAACCACCATGTCTTCCATATACACCTTGTGGGTTTTTTACGTCATAGTACTTACGCCAATCCCACCTCTCTTTTGAAATAATATCAATACAATTTATTCCATTAACGAGATTTTCCCAAAATTCATTAAGATTATTGGCTTTTGGAACTTGGCATGATATCCCAACTATAGCAATATCTGTATTTGTTATGTTTTCAAATGGTATGCGTGCGTCTTCAACATTATCATTTTTTTCACCTTGATTTTGGTGGGCTGATGGAAAAATATGAAGAAAAGAAGACAATGTGTTCTTGTAATTACCGTTTAAATATTTAAACAATGAATCCACTGATGGATGATCAAAAAGGATAGTTTTCGAAATACGAATAGAAGAATCAACCGTTTTAAGATCATTTTCTAGATCATTTAAGATATTGATTGTTGCGATAGAATCAACACCTTTGTCTAAAATGGATGAAGAATTAGTCACTGAAAGTTTGGTATGTTTAATGATTTTTTCTTTGATCCATTGTTTAACAAGATCATCATTAGATACCTCAGATAACTGAGGAGTACTGTTCTGTTTTAGATGTAAATTTTTTGAGTTTAGAAGAGAGATATTTCCTTTAAAAATAATTGAATCATAATGACGATGAAATATATTATTAAGCATAGTACGAAATGCTTCATCACTATTCATTGGCTCAATATCATCTATTGTGAACGGAATTTTCATTTTTCCATCTTCAAACAATCCCCAATTTATACAATAAGATTCAAAATTCTTTTTATTATGCTGAAAAAGCTCGTTATTATATTCACAAAAATAGCGTAAAAATGCGTTAGCTGCCGCGTAATCTGTTTGACCAATATTGCCAATTACTCCTGTTAAGGATGAAAAATATACAACACGGTTAATTGGATAATTTTGTAATAATGAATCTATTTTAAATACATAATTAACTTTAGGCTCCAAAATTGTTCGAAAGTCATTTAAATCTTTATTTGTAAATAATTTATCATTTATTTTTCCAAGCATGTAATACACGGTATGAATGTTTGAAAATTCTTTGAAACAAAAATCAAGGGTTTTTTCTAATGAGTTTATATTCGTAAAATCAACATTCAGATAAGCATAAACTTTATGCGCTTTTAAACTTTGGTGTTCTTCTTCGTTTAGGTCTTTACGCCCGAGAATTATGGAATCTATATTGTAATTCTCTTTTAAAAAAAGAGATAATTTTTTTGCAAGAGCTCCACCACCTATGAATATTGATGTCGTGTTTTGGAAATGATGAGGTACTTCTGAGGATTGTTCCAATTCACAAATTCTTTTATAAAAAAAATTATGATTTTCATACTTAATATGATTATATTCATTTTGGTATGCTAATCTTTTTAATAATGAAAAATCGTCAAATAATGCGAGATTAGATATTTTAATGCTTTTCGTTGTGATGAATTCTGTTTCTTTTTGTAAAGACAAAAGAAACCCTTCCATTAAACTTGCTTCTAAAGATTTGTTAAAAATTAAAGCCCAGCTTATATGAATTTTGAGCTTTAACAGGTTTTTGATGTGTCCTATATTATTTATAAAATGATCAGTTATTTTAGCTTCTTCATTTTTATTATCGTCAAATATATAAAAAATATGAATTTCTGAAAAATTATTTCCATTTATTCTGAATGCTTTATCAATTATTGCATCTATTTCGTCAAGTTTTTTACACCCAAAATCAGAAACTGAAAACTTTTCTTTCAAAGCTTCAACTTCATTAGAAATCACTATAGTTAAGATATTGTTTGTTTCTTTAGAAGATTTCAAACACCAGTTGAAGTTTTCCCATTTATAAACAACATTATATAGTTTATTGACCATCGAAAACGACCATTTTTGGTTTGCAAAGAAGTTTTATTAATCCTATTGCTGATGCAAAAAAACATATATTTGCAAATATGTACACAGAATCTGCAGAAATATTGCTAATGTAAGCTCCTATTAACGCTGTTATAACAGCACTCAGTGCGCTCATTGATGCAGCAATTCCCATCACCTGACCTTGTCTATTGATATCCGCCTCTTGAGAAAGAATTGTCATGAGGTATGAATAGGCTAATCCATATCCTGTAGCGCCAAGTATACTTGCCACCCACATGATATGTGTTGATTCATAACCATACAGTTGTGCACATGTTGTGAAGAGTATGATTGCAATTGTAAATAAAGCTGCCTTTTTTGTATTTGAAACAGATTGGAAAATGCGTGTTAGTATGCTAAATGAAAAACACATTCCAAATCCGATGAAGGTGAGTAACCTAACAATTTCGTGTTCAAGGTGCTTTGCTTCCATGAACAATGGTAAGTATTGAAAATACATACTCCATCCTAATTGAAATGTTATAAAAATAAAGAGTAATTTATTAAGGCTTTTGAGGTCTTTCAATACTGAAATAAAGCTAAGACATTTCATCCAATTTATTTTTGATTTATTTAAAATAGACTTTTCCTTTAAAAACATTAGCATAAAAATGCTTAATAAACTTAAGCCCGCTGTTGCGTAGAATGGTAATGAAAGATTTATGCCATTTATATGGTGTGAAAAAAAATCAGATAATAAAGGACCAAAAAAATAACCACTGGTGACTGCGAACAAAACGAGCCCCATATTCCCAGTTCGTTTTTTTTCTGGAGTAATGTCATTAATTGCAGCTTGAGCAATCGGTATATTTCCGGCCGTTAAACCATCAATAATCCTACCAATTATAAACCAGATCGGAGAACGTAAAACTATAGCATATCCACAAATAAGATAACCAATAGCTGTGCCAATTAATGATAGAATTATAATTTTTTTTCTTCCAAATTTATCTGATAACTGTCCTAAAATAGGACTTGAAAAAAACATTCCCAAAGAAAAACTCACCAAAGATATACCATACATATAGTGCCTAACAGCTAACGAGACATTTTTATCTAGAATACTTGTCTCAGAATGTAAAAATAAATCTGAAAAAAGTGGCAAAACAATCGATGTTCCAAGCCCATCAATAAATAGAACAATAAATAAACTGATAAATACTAAATAATAATTAATTTTATTCATTTGCATATAGAACTCTTTCTTTCATTTTTATAATATTTTTGGCAAAAGTTTAGTTAGTACATTTCCAGGTCCGACTTCAATAAAATCCCGTACGCCATATTCTTTCATGTTTAAAATGGTCTTTACCCACTGAACACCTCTAACTAATTGGAAACTTAAAGTTTCGAGTATATATCGAAGATCAATTAATTGTGCGTTAGTAGAGGAAATCATTTGAAGCGTGGGAGGATTAAATGTGAATTTTGCTAAAAAGTTTTGAAATTCTTTTCTGGCATTTTCCATTAGTGGGGAATGAAAAGCACCGCTGACGGGTAAAGGAACACATTTATATTCATAATTCGATAATATTTGGGATGCTAACTCAAGATTTTCTTTGATCCCACTTAAAATAACCTGTTCGTTTGAATTATTGTTTGCGACATAAACATCTTTTATTTCTTTCATTTTCAAAATTTTATCAATTTCATTAATTGACTCACCCATTACAGCCAACATGGATCCATCTTTATTTTCATCCATCAATTGAGCACGCTTTTTTACAATCCTAAGACCAGTTTCAAAGTCAAAAACTTCCGCTGCAAAAAGAGCCGTATATTCTCCTAAACTATGCCCGCAAACAAAATATGGCTTCGAGTTGTTTTTTAAATACTCTAAATAAGAAAGACAACTGACAACATATATGAGAGGCTGTGTATAAAGGGTGTGATTTAATTTATTTTCCGGATTTTTTAAAATCATTTCAATTATGTCAAATTCAAGGATCTCATTGGCTTTTTCAATTTCATGTGGATATTCCATGATAAAATTTTCGCCCATACCAATATGCTGAGATCCTTGCCCAGGAAAAATAATAGAACTGCTCATTAGCTATTTTATCCTTTTTTTTGTAGGATTATTATTATGGTCGTAAGGAAAAAATGGCGTTGGATGAAAGACATTAAGTCTATTTAGTGCTCCTAATCCTTGGAAAAATGAGTATAAATATCCTCTTAAAGTTGTTTTTTCAGTAGGATGCGTATTAGTATTATTTTCAATATATTCCCGATTTAATCTCATTTCTGTATTGTTATCGTCTATTGATGTATTGTTATCGTCTATTGATGTATTGTTATCGTCTATTGATGTATTGTTATCGTCTATTGATGTATTGTTATAATCTATTTCTGTATCACTCTTGTAATGATTTGTTATGAATTTAAGATGTCTACTATTTTTTTCGCTTTCATCATTCATTGAGAAAGAAAAAGAAATTGTATTATAAAATATTAGAATTATACCTAAAAGAAGCATTTTTTTAATCCTCTATGACTCTCGATAACTTTTATTAATATAATTTTATTAAAAGTTAAAAAACAAATTGAAATTTTGCTCACATTTATCATGGAATTAGAATTTTGATTTTTTTTTAAAAAATTTTGACTATTTATAAAACAATTTACATATATGATTGCTACAACTCTATTGTTTTGTTTGAGTTCCTTCAATAAATGTAAGATCCTTATGGAAAGATAGAAGAAAAATTTATAGAAAATCATCTTTATTTTAGCGTGCGTACCTCATAGTATGAGGGAGTTCTCACTATATCTATTACCCTATTAGGATAAAATCAAATAGAAAGGAAAATAAGGATGGATTTCATTACAAAAATACATTATGAACACCAGGATCTGAGTACTATGCTTCAACAAATTATTCAGAAAGTACATGCCGGCCACACGATTCACCCACTTTGGGAGGATTGGCAAGAAAAAATTGAAGAATGCTTTCAAGCAGAAAAAGCATGTATTCAAGAATTATGCTTGCAAACTAGGCACGAAATAAAGAAAGTAAGGTTCTTATCAGATATTGAAGCATTTAAAACGATTTTTTCTAAGATAAACGATTATTCTTTAAAGACAATAAAACAGATAGAAATGCTTTTATCACAACTTACTGTATTGCAAAAAAAATTATTAATACATGAATCTGAATGTAAAAATACTTTAGTACAACTCACCTCAAAAATTTTAGATAATACACAATTTTCTGAACTCTGTGTTAAATTTGATGACGAAAAAGATAAAATATTACTTAAAAGTATTACATATGCTTAAGCTGTTTTTTTACTCATTAAAAATACTTTATTTTTATTAAGATTAAATATAAAGTGAAAAAATAATGTATATGCAGTTACCCATCACGTAACCACATAGAATGTGTGTTTAATATGAAAAAAAATTATTATAAATATTTTTTTATTGAAAATTATGAAAATAATAAAGATATTGATTACTTTCATTTGGGCTATGAATTTGATTTCTCAAAAGACATAGATACTAATCTTCTTGAAAAAATACTCTTGAGCTTTGTTGAAATTAACCTTAAAGAAATTAATGCTGGCGAGGAACAGATCCGCTGTAACAGTTTAAACGTTCATTATGTCCAATATGCTAAAAGTTTTTCTGAATATAAAAAAATAAAAAAAAATATTAAAAATAATAAAGTAATATCTTTTGTTTTCTATGAAAACAATAAAGGGGTATATCTATACTGTTATTTCAACCACATTATATTTGATGCAAAATCATACGATTATTTTTGTGATTTCTTAGAGCAGTCATATAATAATGGAGATGTTATCAACTCAAAATTAAAGCTTACAGTTCGCGATTTTCACAGAAAAATAGATGAAAACTTCTGGAATCAGTTGCTTAAAAATCAAAGTTTTCATCAACCTCTGAATTTTCTACATGACGCAATTGATCGTCCTTTTATTCCACATTACAATCAGTATATTTTTGACTTAAATTATACCAAAAAAATTCAGACATACTGTAACAGTAATAATATTTCTTTATTTGAATTTTTATCAACAACGTTATCTATTTTATTATATAAATATAATTTCTATCAAGATAATCAAATGCTTTGTTTGGGGCATGCAGTAAGTACAACTAAAGAGCAAAAATGTATTGGGTGTTTTGTTAATTTTCTACCGATTATTTTAGAAATTCAGCAAAATAATACCTTACAAGAATTAATTTTTAATACACAGAAATTTCGTCATCTTATCAAGCCGCATCAAAATTTCCCATATGCACTTCTTAGACTAAAGCAAAAAAACCAACAATTTTTTAATGTTTTGATCAATGAATCTTCTGCCCTTGTAGGAATAAAAACACCTGAGCTTAAACAAGTCAAAACAAAACTAATATCAGGGCCTAAATCTTATAATGGATCCAGCATTACTCTTAATTATTCATTATTACAGCATAAATTGCATCTTGAATTTTGTGTCACAAATGAAATGACAAAAAGTCAACTTGCAGAGTTTTCCGATAATTACAGACATATAATTAACAGTATCTTAGAGAATGATTTGTTGACTGTTGAGTCTTTAACTTTAAATAAGAAAATACCTTATTTATCTGGAAATTTTTTAGATATATCCCATACGACTTTATCAACGTTATTTTATGATTCTCTATTGCATTATGATAAAAATATTTGCTTAGTTTATAGAGATGAAAAATATTCTTATAATGATGTAAAAAACTATGCATCAGAAATTCTTTACGCCCTTAATGAGAATATACCAAAAAAAAATGCCCGAGTCGGGATTTTTTTAGAACGTGATCCTTTTTTGTACTTTTCTTTGATAGGATGTGTTCTTGGTCAGTATTGCTTTGTTATGTTAGATCCTTCTTATCCAGTTGAGAGATTACTTTATATACTTCAAACTGCGGAAGTAGATGTAATAATTACAAGAGTTGATTTATTTGAAAATAGTTTTCTAAAAAATAAGTTTGATAGAAATAAAATTATTTTTGTTGATCAAATATTAACTTCCACACAACATATTCTTCCCAAAAATGAAGATATTAATGAGTTTACACAATATATTCTTTTTACTTCAGGCTCAACTGGAAAACCAAAAGGAGTGATTATATCAAGTCAAAATTTATTGAATTTTTTGATTTCAATGAAAGAATATGAATTTTGTTTGTCTCATGACTATTGGCTTTCAATCACATCTTTTAATTTTGATATTTCGTTACTGGAAATATTTCTACCTTTCATTTGTGGTGCAAAAACAGAGCTTGTTGAGCAAAAACATACACAAAATGCAAATTATTTAATAAAAAGATTAGGTGATCCGTCCATTACTGTTTTTCAAGGCACTCCATCCACAATGAATTTTCTTCTTAAAAATGGCTGGGAGATTCATCAAAATTTAAAAATACTTGTTGGCGGTGAATCTTTAAATCCTAAAATTTGTGAGCAATTACTTTCTGGAAACTCACATGTTTACAATATGTATGGTCCCACTGAAACGACAATTTGGGTCTCTTGGGCCAAGCTTAAGACTAGCAAAGTTATATCCATTGGTTCGCCTTTGCATAATAATAAATTTCACATATTAAAGGAGGATCTTACTCCATGTTTGTTAGGTGAAAAGGGTAATTTATGGATTAGTGGTTTAAATGTTGGACTTGGTTATCTTGGAACTGCTAATCATGATAATTTTATAAAAACTGATTTTAGTGATAAAGCATATAAAACTGGTGATGTTGTTTGTAATTATGGTGACAATATTTTAGTTTATTGCGAACGTTCAGATTCACAAGTAAAAATTAAAGGGTTTAGAATTGAACTCAATGAAATTATAAATGCTTTGTCAAAATTGAAGCATGATGTGAATTGTGTTTGCGTGATTAGAGATGATGTAGAAAAGCATATTGCTTTATTTATTGAAGATAGCACCCTAAATGATAAACAAGTTATTATTGATTATTTAAGTCATTATTTGCCTCATTACATGCTGCCAAGAGAAATTTATGCCGTAAAAGAATGGCCTTTAACATTAAATCAGAAAATCGATCGAAAATTTTTATCAACTTGTACATTGCAAGAATTAAAGCATTTTGTAATTTCGCACGATGATCAAAGCCCCCTAAGTACAGAAACCCATAACTTAACATTAAAAGAAATATTTAAAAAATTTGATATTTTGATTGATACAAAAAATAAAGATATGTTTTTTGGGTTACTTGGATTAGGGTCTTATCAACTTAATGTTTTATCCAATGAATTATTGAATGCTTTTGATATTAATTTAACACCAAACTTATTTTATCACTACAATACATTCTCAAAATTAGAGGATTTCTTAAAAAAACATCAGGATAAAATCAAAAATATAAATACAGATCTTTCTTTTTATGAAAATCATATCGAAAATCTTTCGATGGAGCCTGAAAAATTGCAACGTGATTACATTGCAATTATTGGTATGTTTGGAAAACTACCTGATGCAAAAAATTTAAATATTTTTTGGAACAACCTGAGCAATCATAAACATTCTGCTTCTTTCAGTAATCGATATTCTCTTAAAGAAAATTTTCAAGCAGCATTTATAGATAATATTGAGCATTTTGATAACTCATTTTTTGAAATATCCCCTATTGAAGCTATTCACATGGATCCTCAACAAAGGCTTTTGTTGCAAGCATCTTGGAAGACCATTGAAGACAGTGGATATAATCCACAAAAATTAGTTAATGAAAAGGTTGGTGTCTTTATTTCAGCAACTGGAAATGATTATTACACCTTACAACAAAAGGATCCTAATTATAAGTCTGTACCATATACATTGTCTGGATATTCTCCGTCATTATTATCCAATAGAATTTCATATTTTTTTGGTTTTAATGGTCCAAGTCAAACTATAAATACAGCTTGTTCGGGGTCTTTGGTTGCTTTAGAGCAAGCTTATGCTGCACTTGTTAAAAATGATATTGATTTAGCTCTTGTAGGAGGGGTTAATCTTATTCTTGACGACGTAATTAATGATGCATTGCATGCGGGGCAGTTTCTCTCACCACACTATCGTTGTGCAACATTTGATGCTTCAGCAGATGGATATGT
>CAYPYB010000019.1:0-11206 GCA_964415115.1 uncultured Candidatus Pelagibacter sp.
TAATGCGTCCAAATGAGGCTTGTTTTGTGAAGAAACTTGCTTACCTTTCACAAATACGCCATACACCATGAATATAAAGTAGATTGTCAATTCATAAATTGGTATATTAAGAAAAATGCTTAAAAAAATGACTAAAGGAATATTAATGATGTTTTCGCTTAATTGTATTCAAAATGCTTCAACACAAGAAATTAAAAACTTATCCGAATTAACTCAATATAAAACCATGTTAGTTGATATTGTTGGTGTTGTTTATGACGGAATTAACCCGTTTGAAAAAGCTATTGCCGCTCTTAATAAAGCCCAGAACGAGGGATATAAACTTGTTTTTATGTCCAATAATCCAAGACCCTCTAGTTTAAGTAGGGCAAACATCATCAAGATGGGTTTTGTTGGTGATGTTCACATATCTACGTCTGGTGATTATGCGCGTTGGTGCCTAGAAGGAGTATATAAAGGAAAAAAAATATACCATTTAGGGGCAAAAAAAAACAAAGATATTCTTAAAGATTTAGATGTTATCATAACTGATAGTCTGCAAGAAGCTGATATTATATTGCTTACAACGTTTATTGAAGAAACTGAAGATCCTGACCAATTTGATGAAAAACTTAAAGAAATTGCTTTATCTAAAAAAGTCGTTCTTTGTGCTAATCCTGATGTTTACGCATCTTACGGATCTACTTTAAGAAAATGTGCAGGTTTTTTTGCCCAGAAAATTGAACAGTTTGGTGGTAAAGTAGAATATTTAGGAAAGCCTAATCCAAAATTTTATGAATATGTTTGTAAAATTCATAATATAAACTTGCTACAAAAAGACAAAATACTTATGATTGGCGATACTTTATACACAGACATTAAAGGCGCCAAAAACTTTGGCATAGATTCTCTTTTAGTCTTATCAGGAATATCATGTGATTTTAACACAAAAAATCCATATGAATATCTACCAACGTATATATCTCGTTTTTTAAGTTAATTTCTAGAAAAGCTAACTACATTATTTTTAGCTGTATATTCTTTTTTAAAAGCTAACAGAATTTCTAATTTAAAAATATTCAGTTTATTGCCAAATTTCTTTTTCTAGTGGCAAAGAACAACCCTAAAAATTTTTTTGCTTTTTCTTTTAATTTTCCAGGAGGATGATATACGTTATTTAAAAGATCATCCTCTCTACTGCTAAACTCTATGAGTCCTTCATCATCATAAACTAAACTATTTAAATTTATTTTGTTTTTTTGATTCACAAATCTATAATTGAGGAACCATTCTTTATGGTTATTATTATTATGAATGAGTTTACAAAGAAAAGGTTTTTCATCTTTACTTACAAAACTTAGATCTATTTTTTTTTCAAACGTTTCTTTATCTATTTGCGACATTGTAGCCTCCTCTCTTAAAAAAGAATCTTCTTTTAAATCTTTATTTTGTCCTAATAAAGTATGAAAATCTTCAACCATTTCTGATTTATCTAAAGCAAATAAATGTTGAACAGATGAAATATTTTTACTCATCAAGCACACATCATCCGTTAGTCCTTTTAAGTGAATATCAAAACGGTTTTGAATACTATTTTTGATAAAAGAATTTTCAACATACAAAACATACTTTTTATGATCATTTAAAACTAATCGGGCCTTTGAAAACCAACTGATGTAAGCCCCCTCTCCTACTCTTTGTAAGATCTTTTGACGAATATTTAAAGCTTCTTGAATCATTGACTCTTGAACAAAACCATCCATCAAAATATCGTTATTTAAATCACAAACCAAAGAACTTTCTTGGCTGTGAACTATATTTTTAAAGGGTTTGGGGGATCTATCTCCTAATCCATACAAATTTCCATCCATAACTTTTTGAAGATTAGCGAACCTTAAAATCCAAGAAAGACTTACTTTGAAATAAGTTTTTTCACCCATCAAAAAAGAACTGGTGGTTATCTTTGTACAGAAGATTTTCCAAAGATCCACATCATTGGAAAAATATTGCACTAAGGCTTTCAGCAAATAAGCTTGTTCTCGTTTAGAAATTTGATCCAAAACAAACTTGTCTCCCTTCCCTTCAACAAGTTCATTCCAAATTTGTTTCATGGAAATGATCTTTTGAATTTGATCTGAACTAAAAATATTTTTTAATTTTCTATCCTGTTGTGCTGATTGAGAATTTGAAGGGGATAATTTTTTTTTAAGAGTTTTTTTTAATGTTGAAATTTTATGTGATAGATGGGGGTGGTCATTTTGGACATCCCCCCTGCTCTTTTTTGGTGCTTTATGTGCATTAATTGCTAAGCATTTTGAAGTGTTCAAAAAATTTTCAATAATTCCAAAATTAAGTGTGAAATATTTAACCTGTTCGCCTCCGCAAAACTTTTTTCCTTCTTCAAAGGTTCGTGAACTAATAAGTTTGTCTTGTTCTAGTTTGCTTAATGCTCTTCTGATCGTTGATTTCGAAAAAATTTCAATTTTTTTTTGCCAAGAAGAGTATGAATTTCTTACCCATTGTTTGTCATCGTATGAAAAACCATATTTGTTGTCTTTTTTGCTTAACCACGAATAAAGTTTGCAAAGGATAATTTTTTGGCATTGGTTGAAATCTTTGTTGTTGTTCACAAATCTGTAAAAATACAGATTTAAATCGATATCATTGTTAACACAATCTGTATGTTTTCTTATTCTTGACACAAAAAAGCCCATAAATTTGTAAAATGTATAACTGTTTAGAATTTCTCATATTGGCTGTTTTTTGTCAAGGTTGCAAATTCTGTGATTTATCTAAAATGTTGTTCTTGAGCAACATGTTGCCAAAAAAGCACTTTTGTGTGAAATTATTAATTTTACTTTTTGGGATGAGGTTGTTATTTTTATAGTAGGATTTTTATATATAAACAAAATGAGCTTTTATTTTAATCAAGCAACTATATCTCAGCTTATTCAAACTTCTCCGAACAGTGTGTCTAGGATGATTGCAACTCTTCAGGTTGAACCTATTATTTCAGAAAATAATCACAAAAAATATTCCGTTGAAAAAACTCGACTCATAACCGATGTATTATATGCATCAAATTACAAGCCCATAAAAAAACAAGTTCATGTCTTTTATAATTTTAAGGGTGGTACTGGTAAAACAAGTTTGTGTTATCAAGCTATTACACATTTGGCTATTTTGGGTTATAAAGTGCTTGCTTTGGATTTAGACCCACAAGGTCACCTCTCTAATATTATGGGAATACCAGAGGATTGGAATGGGGAAACTATTTACGATGTAATTGTGAATGGATATCCTTTAGAAGATGCCATCAAAAATGTTTTTCCAGGTGTTGATTTATTACCTGCAAACATTTCAATGACACGTATAGAGGTTCCTCTCAGTAGTAAGACCAAAAGAGAAGAAAAACTAAAAAGTGTTTTAGAGCCTCTCCTCCCCCAGTACGATTTTGTCATTATAGACACGAACCCAACAATTAGCACTTTAAACATGAATGCTTTAGTCGCAAGTGATCATGTTAACATTGTTTGTGAAACACAACCTTTCAGTTTATCGGGATTGCGCGTTCTTGTCGATCAGATGTTAAGCTTTTATGGCGACATGGGCGTCTCTCCTTGTTATTGTATCATTCCAAATAAGTATGAAATTAAAACAGCAATTGCACAGGAAGTGTTGGGAGCATTACGTGCAGAATACGGATCTCAGGTTTTTAGTGCCGTGGTTCGAAAATCAGAGGATATTAACGCTTCATCAAAGAAAAAGCTTCCTGTCTCAGCTTTTTGCAAAACAAAAGCTCCTGCTTTTGAAGATGTTATGGATTTAGTTCATGAATTAGTTAAAATAAGCATTAAATAATTTAAAACAAGGAGATATCGCGACCGCGATAAAATAATATGAAATTAGAAAGCGCTAAAACGAGAGATGATTCAATATTAATTAAACAAAATTCATCTTCGTCTAACAGAGTCAGCTCCTTCACAGAAGGAAGTCGCAATGAAATCACTTATCTTAGCCCCAATGTACTAAGGCCCTACAAAAACCAAGCTCGAGTTATTTTTGATGATGAAGAAATTGTTAACTTAGCTGATACCATAAAGATTCACGGTATAAGACAGCCTCTAACGGTATTGCGGGTTTCAGATGATCCTGTATTATTTGAAATTGTAAGCGGAGAACGCAGAGTACGTGCAGCTAAATTAGTTGGGCTAACTTCTGTCCCTTGTATTATTATTGAGGACAAATCAAAAGCCGATGAAATTGCGTTAATAGAAAATATTCAAAGGCAAGATCTACACCCTCTTGAATTGGCAAGATCTCTAAAACTTTTACTTGTAAATAGTCCAGATTTATCTCAAATCCAAATTGGTAAAAAAATCGGATTGCTTCAATCTCAGATTTCGGAACTTTTAAAGCTTCTAGAGTTGTCAGATAGGGTTCAATCGTTGGTCTTGGAGAAAAACTATCGCGGGCGCGATAATTTTAGAGAGCTGTTAAAGGCTAAAACAGAAAAAGAACAGGTTGATTTGATTGAAAAATATAAGATTTTTCAAGAGAGTGAATTAAAGGGCTCATCTGAAAAGGCTCGTCCCAAAAAAACAATTATTAAAATAGTACAGTGCTATGATTCTATGAAAATAGAGGGTTCAGGGTTGAAAAAACTTAATAAGGAAGATTGCCTGTCTTTATTAATTGAACTTGAAAAATTAACTGCAGATATCAATAAGATGCTTTAATGCTATGAAATCTATGTTTGGCAAGTAATAAAGTATAAAAATAAGAAGATCAATAATTAGTTAAAATTTTAACTAATTATTGCATGAAGTGGACTGGATAAAAAAAATAAAAGTTACTATTTAGACCCTTTTCGAATCCACAATTGTATGAGGGTAGGGGGTTCAACACTTAGAATAACTAAAAATACACTTGTCTATTAGCATTTTTTTGTTTACACAAGAACTTCTTATTTCTTAATCTAAAAATTTTTGAAATAGCTAATAATTAAAGTAGAGGAGAGGGGATGAGCCAGCTATCCCACTCTCTAATGCATTTTAGGAAAAAGATAGTTCGTTTAACTGTACATCGTCAGAAAATGAAGCTTTGGCTCCTGATGAAATGGATACTTTACTTGAGGTATTATTAAATCCAACGCCGGAAGCAATTTCTAACTCACCTTCTGAGATATTTAGTGAACCATGCATATTTGAAGAAGGTGACTGGTTAATTGTAACTTTTTTTAATGGAGCACTTATCTTTAATTCACCGCCTTCTACCAAATTCATTATTCCAATAATACTCAAATCGTCATTTGCTTTGATTGAACCATCGTTTGTCGTCACATTTATAGAGTTAGGTATAGTAGAAGCACTTATTGTGTTTAATTCACCACCATCAAAAGAAATTGCTCCTGTACAATATTGCCCGCTTTCAATTTTTGCTTTTCCTCCAGTTTTTAGTGAAAGATTTGTAACTCCAACTAAAGATCCTGAAGTTGTTAATATCTGTTGTTGTCCGGTTTGCCCGACGGATAAACCTGTTAAGCCATTTATAGCAGACAAAGTAACATCTGCTGCAGAGTCTCCGGTATGAATTAACGCTAGAGTGGCGTTGCTGCCGGATATCTGTGGTAATCTATGGCCAGTTGTTCTAACATCTACAGTGCTATTTGATGAAACAGCTAAAGTTTTACTCGACATATTAGCAGCTGCAATAGTCGGTAATTTCCACGATCCACCTGCTAATTCAATTTTATTGCCAAGAGCATTTGCATTATTTGTGGTCACAGTACCTGCTGATATTTTTACTAAAAATGTTGTAATACCTGTACCTTGGGCTGCGTTAGTAATAACTAGTTCACCTGCACCAATTTTATCCATAGTTTTGCTATCTTCTTGCATAATATGATCAAACGTAGTTGTAATACCTGTTGGAACGTCCACAGTTGAAGTAGCACATACAGAGTTTATGATAAATAATTGACCTATAAGAAGTGTATATATAAATTTGTTATTTGATTTTTTACTCATAATTATTCCTTTGATTAGTTTATTTAAATATAGTTTCAATAAATAGTTAAATTAATGTTAATTGATTGAAAAATTTAATATTGATTATTTTTTTAATAAAATTTTAATAAAATACCCGGAATATTGATTTAATGATTAACAAATTATAAAATCCCGTACATAAAATGAACAGATATTTAAGACTTTTATTATTGTTGCTATATTTTTTCTACCCCTATCTTTCTAGTGCAAGTATATATATAGATACTGGTAAAAAGGTGGCGATCAATAAAATTAAATCTACGGCAACATATCCTATTAGTGTTTTTGGTGAAGGTGTTTTAGAAATACTCGAAGCTTCAGATTATAATGCGGATACTTTTGTGCATGGGCGTATCCTTCTTTCAACGGTTGATAGTAGTATTGGAACAGTCGGAAAAAAAATTACTGTACTTGCGAATGGTCATATTTCGGGTAGTGGAACTCTTATAGGTGATGTTCAAAATTATGGCCAACTAGAACCTATAGGATCTCAACCAAGTTTATCTAGCAGCGTAGGCTTGCAAGTAATATCGCAGGGATCTGGTGCTGGAACGCTTGATGGTTCTTCTACTACCATACCTGAATCCGTAGTTTCACAGTCCAATCTTTCTGGTAATTTAAAAATACAAGGGAACTATAAACAATATAGTGGTGCGCGCTTGTCTTTAGATGTATCTCCTGATGAACAAGAAAGTCTTCGTATTTACGGGTATGCACAATTTATGGGTGGTGAAATTGAAATATCACCAATTTTTGGTGAATATCCAACGCAAGCAAATTATAGATTACTCGTTTCCTGGGCTGCGAAAATAGGGAATGACCCTGATATATCGATCACTAATTCTAACGCTCAAATTGTTTATCGAATCGATAACGATGGATTGTGGGGCGCACTAATTGCTTTACCCACAGATAGAATCGAAGAAAATCAAAATGTTAATATTTCAGCCTTACAAAATATTGACACAGCATCAACAACAGTAGAAATACCTGAAAGTGTAACCATTCATGCAAGTCGAAACCAAAATCAAAGCATTGATAAACCAGTTATTTTCTCTGGTTCTGCTACGATCAAACCTTCTTTGAATTCTGTTGTATCTTTTTCAAAACCTATAACTAGTTTCCCCGATTCACAGTTGCTTTTACAAGGAAGTGGTACTACGAAAATTTCTGCAAATACAGATAACACACAGACATTGAAATCACCAATTGTTGCTAAACAAACAAATCTTACCATAGAAGATCAAGCTAATCTTGGAAAAGCACAATTAACGTTAGAATCATCTACTTTAACTCTTTCAAATACAACGTTAAGCAATCCCATTACCGTAGCCCAACCTTCAACGATAGCCACGACCGATTTATCACGTGCTGTTTTGGAATCACCATTATTTGGTGATAAGATATTAACTATTTCTGGAAACGGTCGATTAGAGTTAAAAGGAGACAGTCAATATTTTACAGGTACATTAGATGCGACTCAAGGTGAACTAAAAATTAATGCGGATTTTTCACAGTCTAAAGTTATCATCCAAGACCAAGCTTTAATGTCTGGATCATCGACGCTTGGTTCTGTAGATCATCATGGTGTTATAAAACCTGGAAATTCTATTGGTACCGTTAATATAATAGATAATTATCAAGCTCTTGCTAATCCAAGATACAGTCTTGAAATCAATAGCCAAGCAATGTCAGATTTAATAACGGTGCAAGGTTCAACGATTCTAGCGCAAACGTTAGGTGGATCTTCCACTTATAGTGTGGATGTTTTAATGGATCAGGGTGATTATAAAACTGGTGTAACTAATTATAAAATTTTGAAGTCTAAAAGTGATATTCAAGGTATTGTGACTCATTTAACTTGGCACGATCAAGGAATGAAATCAGATGGTGTTACACCTATTATTAAATTTGAGATTGGTACATATCTACAAAAATACTTACTTCTGAAATCAACGATTAATCAAGATTTTACGATTAATACAAGCCAGACAGAACCTGGCACGAAAACGGTTAGTTATACGAATCATATTCCTAATAATACTGAATCAATGTTATTTGGCGAACTAGAAATTAACCCCGGAGAAGCAGAAGGAACGTATTTTGTTCCTCCACCTGTTCTAGATCAACCTGAATTAACTAGCATTGTTTTTTCAAAATCTAACATAGATCAAGAAATAAAAAGTCCTTTATCCGATACGTTTAGGTTTCAATCAAGTTCAGCATCTCGACAGTCCATGTCTATCGATCAAAGCTTAAGTGCTTTGTCTAAAATAGGGCCTGTGAGTATTCAAAAAAAAGAATTACGTCTTTGGATCAGTCCATTTTTCACACGAAGAAGATTTAATGGAACATATCTTTCATCTGGAAATCAAGGCTGGGGAGGGGGTGCTTTAGCAGGAATAGAAAGAAGAAATGACGAAAATACCTATACGCTGGGTTTATTAACGGGTTTGATGAACTCAAAATCGAGTAAACTTTCACAACCCAACACACATTCTAAAGTGAATGCTTTAATTTTGGGAGCCTACCACGTTTATAAATATTGGGATGACCCACAAAAAACAACATTTACCCATGAACTATTAGCGAGTCATACAATCTCACAAATCAAAGGCCAACGTTATGGAGTTGATTCGATCACTAAGATTCCCTATTTAGCACAGAGTAATCATCGTTCTCACACGAGTCTTTTCAATGGACAATTGAATTATATTATTAATGTAATACCTAGGGAAGTTTCTCTTCGTTTAGATTCAGGTTACACCTATTCACGAAATTATGAAGGGCGGTATCGTGAAAATAATGCAAGTACTAATAATATAAATTACAGTCGCAATAGTGTATATAACCACGAATTTTATAATGGTATAGGGATTCGAAAAACTTGGGATGACGGATCCACTATATTGCGCACAACGGCTGTTTATGAATATGGATATGTGATGAAAGCAAAAAATTCAGGATCTTCAATCTCTTTGCAAAACATCCGATCACTATCATATGGAATTCAACCGGATAAACAACATCATAAACATTATGTGCAACTGAATGGGTCATTTTTACAAAGACAAAAGGGTATAAAATTATCGTTGTCTTATTCAGGAACTTTTTCACACCAATTAGCTAATCATACGACAATGTTTAAAATAGAGCATCGTTTTTAATTTACTTATGGAAAAATTATGATTTTTCGTATATTAATATTTTTTACTTTATGGTGCCAACTACTTCATGCAAAAACAGGTCTATGGAATGTAGATACAATTGCAGGAAATGGATTTAGTGGCCCTTCTGGTTTAGGATATGGAAATAAGGGGCACCGTCAAGTTATTGACCTAGTATTGATGATAAATTAGAATTCTAATTTAGAAATTAAAATTTCAAATATTTCAAATGTCAGATCATTACCGTGGATATCGTTATCCCAAAGCAATTGTTGGCTACACCGTTTTTTTCTATCATCGATTCAAACTTAGTTTAAAAGATATCCAAGAGCTACCTTTAGAGAGAGGCATCGACGTGATTTAGAAACCATTCGCGCTTGGAATTAACATTTTGGAAGTCTTTTGGACAAAGACATACAAAGACGTAAACGCTTTAAAAAAGTGGATACCATTCATACCCTCATTGCGTTTAAAAGCAGGAAAGATCCTCCTTTTATCCACTCTCAACAACTTGACTCTGCTTTATTTGGTTTTAACATTTTTATTGATAATATATTAAAAAAATGCTATTTATAAATGTTATATATAATTAATAAAGATATTTATATGAATACACGAAATTTAAAGAATTTTTTTATTTTCAAATCAATGCTTGTTGCGTATTGCTGCACAGCAAATGCAATGGAATCTAAAGAAGATCCTTATGATCATGTATCGACGTATAAAATGATTTGTTCGATTAAGACACCTCTTAATGCGGAGGTTTTGCCAACTACAGGTAACACAATGCATGATGAAGTTCGCACTCAAATTATAACATTAATAGATCAGATGCCATTACTTTTAAGAGCTGCGCGTGATGATTTAGAATGTCTTAAACTACAAAATTTTCAAGGTGTTATTGCTGATATTTTTGGAGAAGAATTTAATGAATCAAAGAAGTTTCCTTTTTTTAAGAATTTTTTTGGATATATGAGCATGTCTGCAATTGAATCTGGCATGCTAGTGCTGGAGAATAATAAACTTCTTAACAGACAGGATCGTGAATTATTTATACGTATTGGCTATGCATATAATAACTTTTTGAAGGCTAAATATCCAGTCACAAATTCGCCTTCGTGTTTTGATATTCAAAGTGAAGACGTTTCTCTTTTTTCAAAACAACTTAATTCTTTGGCGTTAAAACCAGAAGATGTGATTATATCTGTTGGCAACACACCTTCTTGGTTGTTAAAATCATTGCAACTTGCCTACACACAACAGCAACGCGCTTTCCCATATACAGTTCTTTATGTGGGTATATCAAGTCATCCTAATTCACTAAAACATACAAGTTATTGGTGCAAAGATATCGCAACAGAATCTGGTTTAGCAAACTATCGTCAGTATTTGAGAGATATTGGTTTTTTAAATCAACACACAGGAAATCTACATTTTATAGATATTATGGATACAGCTGGAGCTGTTTCTTTTCTATTTGAAGAACTTATAAATTATTCGAATAAAATGTCAACTAAATTACCACAGATAAATATTATTGCACTAAATAATGATACTCGTTATGAAAAACTAAACCCCCTTAAATCATTCATTAATTCTTATGCCAATCTTGATTTAAAGAGGCTACAAAAGCTAGATCAGTGTCCGGATGATATCCGATTTATACCCAAAATGCCGGCATATCTTTGGGATGATTCATCGATTTTTAATTATGCAAAAGACATACCTTGTACGGAAAGAGGACAGGAATTATGGACCAAAATGAATAATGATCTTATATTCTCAGATGTTGACATCTTTTCGGTATATAGCGATGGTGTTTTGAAAACTATTCAAAGTAAATAAATTTTAAGTGAGAATGTATAATCCTTTTTAGTAGCGGTTTTCAAAGATATAGATCTTTCTTTTGAAATTCGAAAAGAATAAAATTTTTCCTCAACGGAGAAAAGAACAGATGTGTTACACAAAAGAAAAAGTGGACACAGCTTCTCTATGTTTTAGCTAAAATTT
>CAYPYB010000020.1:0-10682 GCA_964415115.1 uncultured Candidatus Pelagibacter sp.
TCACTTCTTCATCGCCTAAAAAGTTGTCTTGCATGAATCCGGACATGATCAATGCGGGATCAAAGGCATCCATGGAATGATACAAATCAAAATTTTGAAACATTTTGTTTTTATTTAAAATTATTATGGATAATTATTACTTATTCAATATCAATTGTCAATTATTTTATTTCATCTTCAGATTTTAAATTATTGATAAATTCTTCAAAAGAATCGGCTATTAAGGTCAAATTGGAATAATCTGCAGGTTCTGTTTCTAATTCATGATCCCAAAAATATACTTTCCCATAATCAGGTCCCTTGACTGAAAGAAGAATGAGGTTGCCTCCTTGATCATCAGCAATTGCCAAAGTATTTGTTGGAATTCTGTTTAACATATCTATATTTGTCTTCCTTAAATCTCTATACTTTTCTTTAGTAAATCCGAAAATAATATCAATCAATGTCCCTTTTTCATCATTATTAAAATAAATTAATCTATTACTTGGAATTCCTCCATTATATTGTTCTAAAAAATTTCTATATGCATCAGGAATTACTATACTATTTTCAGAAAAATAACGCATACCATTATTTTGTGTTGGAGTATTTAATTCATCAAATTTCATTATTTCAATCCCTTCATCACAGCCACTCCACCGGTATGATTAATGGCTCTATGCAAATCCTTAGGTATCATCATCATACTAGAAGTATCTTCATGATGGTGCCACGTGAATCCATCAGGCGTTTTTTTATAACCACTTAATTGATTAGCTCTTGAAAAATCGATTGCATTATTGCCAGTCATGTTGATCTGAACTTTTTTTGCAGCATACCTTGTGAAATCTGGTTGACCCGAACCATTAAAAGGAACACCGTGTGGATATTTTATTTTCAAATCTTGAGGCAATTTTTCAAAATACACTTTACCCGCATAGTCACTATTCATTGGCATTCTACCATTAATGGCTCTGACTCGTTGATTCGAAAACTGCGCTACTCTGTCTGTACCAAACATTTTAGCACGATTGCTCATTCGGTCAAGACCTGTGTTTTGTTGAATAATCCTTTGAACAGAAACTCCTTTACCACCAACCAAACTCAGTTTTTTAACGCTAACTCCACGTGCTACCAATCGGCTGACACCTTTATAGGCTTTGATAGCTCCTTTGGTTACAGCAAAAGCAACAGCTGTTTCAAAGGCTGCGGATTTAAGTTGTTTACCATGAAAGGCAACTTCATAAGCATTACGTCCACCTGTCATGACAGCTCCGGCTGTTGATAATGCCATTTCACCGGTAGCATACGCTGCAGAAAATGGATTTTCTACGGCCCATTCGGCTGTGTCGACCACTCCATCTTTAACAGCATGAAACAACGCCGATCGTGCCTCGTTAGCAAAACTAAAATCTTGGCGTTCATTAAAGGCTTGTTCACTCAAAAATTGACGACGAATCGCATCGCCTAACGGTTTACCTTCACTTTTGAGGATCTCAAAATTTTGTGAAGCTGTTTCAAATCTTTCGTACAAGTCTAAAGATGTAGGTGATAAACTTCGTTTAAACGACTCAGAATAACCGGTTAAAGGGTTAATATCTTCATCGCCTAAAAAGTTGTCTTCCATGAATCCGGACATGATCCATGCGGGATCAAAGGCATTCATGGAATGACATAAATCAAAATTTTGAAACATTTTGTTTTTATTTAAAATTATTAAGGATGATTATTGCTTATTCAATATCAATTGTCAATTATTTTATTTCATCAATATAAAAAATATGATTAACCCTTATATTCAAAATCTTTTAAGAATTTAACACCCGTTATCTTTTCACGTTTAAATCTTTTTACCAATTCAGGGGATACAATGATGGAGACAGGATAATTATATTGCCTTGCAAGATAAATGCCTGGTGAGATATTTTCTTTAAAAACAATCTTTTTTACATTTCTTATTCTTTCTTGAGAATGTGGAGTGTAAGAACTTAATTCTAAATCAAACACATCCACCAATTTTGTAATATTCAAAACCTCATAATCATGGTTTTCAAAACTCATTTTTTGTGGATTATCAGGCACAATAGTTGCTTTAAAAAATTGAACATCATCAGGGCATAATTCAAGCAAGATATTTTTAAGTTTTTGATTGACGAGAAGAAAAGGTTTATTATTTAAAAGGTAATCATATTTTTTAAAAACTTCTGGTTCTACTTGAGAATAAAAAGTAAAATCATAATCTTTTAATTCATGTTTTGTATAAGATAAATGTTCTTTACCTGTATCAAAGGGCAATCTTTGGCCAAGTGATAAACTAAAAGTATATTCTGGACTTTTGTCTGATTTAAATAATACATAATGTTTATAAGGTGCTGTGATTTCCCACCACAAATAAGGTTTAGTGTATTTCACCATGACCTACCTACTTATCTAAATTTAAAGGTTTAGCATGGGGTCTGGCATTTTTATTCAACATACGATTTCCCAAAGTCAGTTCAATGCGTTCTTCACGAATAATACCTTTTAGTGCCTGTGCATATTGTTCTTGCTTCCAACCTTCTAATCGACCCAAATCTAACTCCGCTGACATTTTTTCAGCCAAACTTTTATTCACTTCCCCTAAGTGTTTGCCTTGGTGAATACTTCGCATATTCGTTCCAAACTGTGCCCCTTGTTGGGTTGGCATCAACATTTTATTCAATTCCACATTAGGATCTAAACCAGAAGCTTTCCATAAATCATGGTCTGCTGTTTTTCTAAATTTATCACTAATAATATGGTGCTCTTGAAATAACTTTCCATCTTTTACTATGGAATTGGATGCCTGCCAATATTCCTTCGATGAAGCAAACTTAGTAGAATCAAGAACCCATTGACCATGTTGATTCAATTTTATTTTATCATGTGTTATACCCTTGGGCAAGAATATTGGTCTTGTAGCACTGAATCCCTGATAAGCATTAGAAACTCCTTTACCACCAACCAAACTCAGTTTTTTAACGCTAACTCCACGTGCTACCAATCGGCTGACACCTTTATAGGCTTTGATAGCTCCTTTGGTTACAGCAAAAGCAACAGCTGTTTCAAAGGCTGCGGATTTAAGTTGTTTACCATGAAAGGCAACCTCATAAACATTGCGTCCTCCTGTCATCACAGCACCCGCTGTAGATAAAGCCATTTCACCCGTGGCATAAGCCGCAGATAAGGGATTTTCAACAGCCCATTCGGCGGTGTCAACGACTCCGTCTTTGACCGCTCGATAGAACCCTAAGCTGGCTTCTTTCAAATAATTTTTGATGTAATCTTGATGAAAGGCTCGTTCGGCTGAAACAAGTTTAAATTTGGCCCAAGAATCCAGTTTACCTTCACTTTTGAGAGCCTCAAAGTTTTGAGAAGCACTTTCAAATGCCTCATACAATTTCAAAGAGGTTGGCGATAAACTTTTTTCAAAAGATCTTGAATAACCCGTATAGGGGTTGATATCATCATCCCTTAAAAAGTGATCAACCATAAACTGAGGCATGATCAACGATGGATCATCGGCATTAAGATCTTCACCTAAAGCACTCAATGAAGGGTACAAATCAACTGTGGATACATGAGAGGATAAAGTTGTAGCCTTGACTTGAGAGTTTAACGTTCTTCAACTCTTATTTTTTCTTCTTCATCCAATAAATATTCAAAAAAATCATAAAAGGTGGGGAAATAATCATATTTCATAGTCATTGATTTATCATATAAATAATTTTCTAAATCATAGATCGAACACCACATGACAGAAGCATTTTCATTCAATTCCATAAGCAAAATACCAGCATCATCTGAATATAAATTAAGACATCTTTTATTAGATGGATATGAATTCCACAAACCCTTCGTATTTTCAACAACGCTATATTGGTCAGTAGTTCCAAAAACAAAAAAATCAAAAGAATTTGAGTATTCATAAACACATATTGAATTTATTTCTATAAAAATTTGAGGGATTTTAATATTTAATTCTTTTTCTACAATCTTTATTTCATTAATCGTTATTGGATTTTCACCTAAGAGATTTTTGATTCTTTCGTGAAAATTATTTGATAACATCTTTCACCCTTTCTTTCCAGTATTGTTTTGTCTCTAATTTAAAAATGTCGTGATCTACAGGGAATTCTGGATGTGGTTTATTTCGCCCATACACACCATGTATCGCATCGTGCGCTTTTCCTTTATCTATACCATGATAGCGTCTAGATGCTTCAACCAATGCACCTCTAGAATCTTGACCTATATGATGTAAAGTAGCCGTAGATCCATCTGGAAGTTGAGGTGCATGACCAGCTTTTGCTGCTTCTAAGTTTGTTTTACCTCTAAAATCTCGAATACCACTTGTTCTCACCATATTCCAGTCTATATCATTTCTTTTAAAAATTTGATAGGTTTGTTTTGTTCCATTGGGCGCTGTCCATAACGTTGGTTTAGAATCAAATACATGAGATGTGAATTGATAAGGGTTTTGGTTGGGGTGAATCACCAAACGTTCATATTTCGAATTCCTCACCAAACTCAGCTTCCTCACCCCAACACCACGAACCACCAAACGGCTGACACCTTTATAGGCTTTGATGGCTCCTTTAGTTGCAGCAAAGGCTAGTGCTGTTTCAAAGAAAGCTGATTTGAGTTGTTTACCATGAAAGGCAACCTCATAAGCATTGCGAGTTCCTGTCATCACAGCACCAGCTGTGGATAACGCCATTTCACCAGTGGCATAGGCTGCAGATAAGGGATTTGTGGCAGCCCATTCGGCTGTATTCTTGACTTGAGAATTTAACTTTCTAATTCATCTACTGACTTTAAATTATCGATGAATTCTTGAAATGAATCTGCTACTAACGTGAGGTTTGAGTAATCTGGCTCTTCGTCTTCATAGGCTTCCATTTCATGATCCCAAAAATATATTTTTCCATAATCTGGACCCGATACGGACATGATTATAAGATTTCCACCTGCATCATCAGCAATAGCAATTGTATTTGATGGAATGCGACCTGCGTAAACACCTTGATATCGAGTAAAACTTCCATATCTTTCTTTTGTAAATCCAAAAATTGTCTGTAACATAGTGCATATATTGCTATCTTTAAAATTAATGCAATTATTTTCTGGACGTCCACCATTATATTGAATTAAAAAAAATTTATAATCATCTGGTATAATAATGTTTTCCTCATCAAAATATTTTAAATCTTCTATGTTTAAGGGATCATGTTTTTCAGAAAATTTCATTTTATTTAGTTCCTTTTATTAATTCTTTATATTGTGCAACACCACCGGTATGACGAATGGCATCATGTAAATCTGCTGGTACTAAGTGTAAATTGCCAAGCTTGTCCGCATGATGCCATGTCCATCCTTTTGGAGTTTCTTTATACCCCACTATTTTATTGGCTTGTGCAAAATCTTTTGCTGCACCATCTATAATGGTAATTTTAACTTTTTCACGAGCATAGGGTGTCAAATCAAGAGATCCTACTCCTGTAAAAGGTACTCCATTTGGATATTTATTTTGCAATGTACGTATATCTTCAATTTTTTCTATTACTTTAACAGGTATTACGTCTAATTTTTGTGCGCGATAATTCGATATGCAGTCCCGAATTACTGTTGCATCTCGTGTTCCCATAGACTTTCCAATTGCATTCTCTAAATAAGATTCATCAAAACGATAAACCCTACCTGCATAATCACTATTAATAGGCATCCTATTATTAATGGGCCTGACACGTTGATTTGAAAACTGCGCTACTCTGTCTGTACCAAACATTTTAGCACGATTGCTCATTCGGTCAAGACCTGTGTTTTGTTGAATAATCCTTTGAACAGAAACTCCTTTACCACCAACCAAACTCAGTTTTTTAACGCTAACTCCACGTGCTACCAATCGGCTGACACCTTTATAGGCTTTGATAGCTCCTTTGGTTACAGCAAAAGCAACAGCTGTTTCAAAGGCTGCGGATTTAAGTTGTTTACCATGAAAGGCAACTTCATAAGCATTACGTCCACCTGTCATGACAGCTCCGGCTGTTGATAATGCCATTTCACCGGTAGCATACGCTGCAGAAAATGGATTTTCTACGGCCCATTCGGCTGTGTCGACCACTCCATCTTTAACAGCATGAAACAACGCCGATCGTGCCTCGTTAGCAAAACTAAAATCTTGGCGTTCATTAAAGGCTTGTTCACTCAAAAATTGACGACGAATCGCATCGCCTAACGGTTTACCTTCACTTTTGAGGATCTCAAAATTTTGTGAAGCTGTTTCAAATCTTTCGTACAAGTCTAAAGATGTAGGTGATAAACTTCGTTTAAACGACTCAGAATAACCGGTTAAAGGGTTAATATCTTCATCGCCTAAAAAGTTGTCTTCCATGAATCCGGACATGATCCATGCGGGATCAAAGGCATTCATGGAATGACATAAATCAAAATTTTGAAACATTTTGTTTTTATTTAAAATTATTAAGGATGATTATTGCTTATTCAATATCAATTGTCAATTATTTTATTTCATCAATATAAAAAATATGATTAACCCTTATATTCAAAATCTTTTAAGAATTTAACACCCGTTATCTTTTCACGTTTAAATCTTTTTACCAATTCAGGGGATACAATGATGGAGACAGGATAATTATATTGCCTTGCAAGATAAATGCCTGGTGAGATATTTTCTTTAAAAACAATCTTTTTTACATTTCTTATTCTTTCTTGAGAATGTGGAGTGTAAGAACTTAATTCTAAATCAAACACATCCACCAATTTTGTAATATTCAAAACCTCATAATCATGGTTTTCAAAACTCATTTTTTGTGGATTATCAGGCACAATAGTTGCTTTAAAAAATTGAACATCATCAGGGCATAATTCAAGCAAGATATTTTTAAGTTTTTGATTGACGAGAAGAAAAGGTTTATTATTTAAAAGGTAATCATATTTTTTAAAAACTTCTGGTTCTACTTGAGAATAAAAAGTAAAATCATAATCTTTTAATTCATGTTTTGTATAAGATAAATGTTCTTTACCTGTATCAAAGGGCAATCTTTGGCCAAGTGATAAACTAAAAGTATATTCTGGACTTTTGTCTGATTTAAATAATACATAATGTTTATAAGGTGCTGTGATTTCCCACCACAAATAAGGTTTAGTGTATTTCACCATGACCTACCTACTTATCTAAATTTAAAGGTTTAGCATGGGGTCTGGCATTTTTATTCAACATACGATTTCCCAAAGTCAGTTCAATGCGTTCTTCACGAATAATACCTTTTAGTGCCTGTGCATATTGTTCTTGCTTCCAACCTTCTAATCGACCCAAATCTAACTCCGCTGACATTTTTTCAGCCAAACTTTTATTCACTTCCCCTAAGTGTTTGCCTTGGTGAATACTTCGCATATTCGTTCCAAACTGTGCCCCTTGTTGGGTTGGCATCAACATTTTATTCAATTCCACATTAGGATCTAAACCAGAAGCTTTCCATAAATCATGGTCTGCTGTTTTTCTAAATTTATCACTAATAATATGGTGCTCTTGAAATAACTTTCCATCTTTTACTATGGAATTGGATGCCTGCCAATATTCCTTCGATGAAGCAAACTTAGTAGAATCAAGAACCCATTGACCATGTTGATTCAATTTTATTTTATCATGTGTTATACCCTTGGGCAAGAATATTGGTCTTGTAGCACTGAATCCCTGATAAGCATTAGAAACTCCTTTACCACCAACCAAACTCAGTTTTTTAACGCTAACTCCACGTGCTACCAATCGGCTGACACCTTTATAGGCTTTGATAGCTCCTTTGGTTACAGCAAAAGCAACAGCTGTTTCAAAGGCTGCGGATTTAAGTTGTTTACCATGAAAGGCAACCTCATAAACATTGCGTCCTCCTGTCATCACAGCACCCGCTGTAGATAAAGCCATTTCACCCGTGGCATAAGCCGCAGATAAGGGATTTTCAACAGCCCATTCGGCGGTGTCAACGACTCCGTCTTTGACCGCTCGATAGAACCCTAAGCTGGCTTCTTTCAAATAATTTTTGATGTAATCTTGATGAAAGGCTCGTTCGGCTGAAACAAGTTTAAATTTGGCCCAAGAATCCAGTTTACCTTCACTTTTGAGAGCCTCAAAGTTTTGAGAAGCACTTTCAAATGCCTCATACAATTTCAAAGAGGTTGGCGATAAACTTTTTTCAAAAGATCTTGAATAACCCGTATAGGGGTTGATATCATCATCCCTTAAAAAGTGATCAACCATAAACTGAGGCATGATCAACGATGGATCATCGGCATTAAGATCTTCACCTAAAGCACTCAATGAAGGGTACAAATCAACTGTGGATACATGAGAGGATAAAGTTGTAGCCTTGACTTGAGAGTTTAACGTTCTTCAACTCTTATTTTTTCTTCTTCATCCAATAAATATTCAAAAAAATCATAAAAGGTGGGGAAATAATCATATTTCATAGTCATTGATTTATCATATAAATAATTTTCTAAATCATAGATCGAACACCACATGACAGAAGCATTTTCATTCAATTCCATAAGCAAAATACCAGCATCATCTGAATATAAATTAAGACATCTTTTATTAGATGGATATGAATTCCACAAACCCTTCGTATTTTCAACAACGCTATATTGGTCAGTAGTTCCAAAAACAAAAAAATCAAAAGAATTTGAGTATTCATAAACACATATTGAATTTATTTCTATAAAAATTTGAGGGATTTTAATATTTAATTCTTTTTCTACAATCTTTATTTCATTAATCGTTATTGGATTTTCACCTAAGAGATTTTTGATTCTTTCGTGAAAATTATTTGATAACATCTTTCACCCTTTCTTTCCAGTATTGTTTTGTCTCTAATTTAAAAATGTCGTGATCTACAGGGAATTCTGGATGTGGTTTATTTCGCCCATACACACCATGTATCGCATCGTGCGCTTTTCCTTTATCTATACCATGATAGCGTCTAGATGCTTCAACCAATGCACCTCTAGAATCTTGACCTATATGATGTAAAGTAGCCGTAGATCCATCTGGAAGTTGAGGTGCATGACCAGCTTTTGCTGCTTCTAAGTTTGTTTTACCTCTAAAATCTCGAATACCACTTGTTCTCACCATATTCCAGTCTATATCATTTCTTTTAAAAATTTGATAGGTTTGTTTTGTTCCATTGGGCGCTGTCCATAACGTTGGTTTAGAATCAAATACATGAGATGTGAATTGATAAGGGTTTTGGTTGGGGTGAATCACCAAACGTTCATATTTCGAATTCCTCACCAAACTCAGCTTCCTCACCCCAACACCACGAACCACCAAACGGCTGACACCTTTATAGGCTTTGATGGCTCCTTTAGTTGCAGCAAAGGCTAGTGCTGTTTCAAAGAAAGCTGATTTGAGTTGTTTACCATGAAAGGCAACCTCATAAGCATTGCGAGTTCCTGTCATCACAGCACCAGCTGTGGATAACGCCATTTCACCAGTGGCATAGGCTGCAGATAAGGGATTTGTGGCAGCCCATTCGGCTGTATTCTTGACTTGAGAATTTAACTTTCTAATTCATCTACTGACTTTAAATTATCGATGAATTCTTGAAATGAATCTGCTACTAACGTGAGGTTTGAGTAATCTGGCTCTTCGTCTTCATAGGCTTCCATTTCATGATCCCAAAAATATATTTTTCCATAATCTGGACCCGATACGGACATGATTATAAGATTTCCACCTGCATCATCAGCAATAGCAATTGTATTTGATGGAATGCGACCTGCGTAAACACCTTGATATCGAGTAAAACTTCCATATCTTTCTTTTGTAAATCCAAAAATTGTCTGTAACATAGTGCATATATTGCTATCTTTAAAATTAATGCAATTATTTTCTGGACGTCCACCATTATATTGAATTAAAAAAAATTTATAATCATCTGGTATAATAATGTTTTCCTCATCAAAATATTTTAAATCTTCTATGTTTAAGGGATCATGTTTTTCAGAAAATTTCATTTTATTTAGTTCCTTTTATTAATTCTTTATATTGTGCAACACCACCGGTATGACGAATGGCATCATGTAAATCTGCTGGTACTAAGTGTAAATTGCCAAGCTTGTCCGCATGATGCCATGTCCATCCTTTTGGAGTTTCTTTATACCCCACTATTTTATTGGCTTGTGCAAAATCTTTTGCTGCACCATCTATAATGGTAATTTTAACTTTTTCACGAGCATAGGGTGTCAAATCAAGAGATCCTACTCCTGTAAAAGGTACTCCATTTGGATATTTATTTTGCAATGTACGTATATCTTCAATTTTTTCTATTACTTTAACAGGTATTACGTCTAATTTTTGTGCGCGATAATTCGATATGCAGTCCCGAATTACTGTTGCATCTCGTGTTCCCATAGACTTTCCAATTGCATTCTCTAAATAAGATTCATCAAAACGATAAACCCTACCTGCATAATCACTATTAATAGGCATCCTATTATTAATGGGCCTGACACGTTGATTTGAAAACTGCGCTACTCTGTCTGTACCAAACATTTTAGCACGATTGCTCATTCGGTCAAGACCTGTGTTTTGTTGAATAATCCTTTGAACAGAAACTCCTTTACCACCAACCAAACTCAGTTTTTTAACGCTAACTCCACGTGCT
>CAYPYB010000021.1:0-10663 GCA_964415115.1 uncultured Candidatus Pelagibacter sp.
ATGTCGCTTTTTATCAACAAAAATATGATTTATAAACAAATGCGACAGAACCGAATATATTGGGATGTATATCAAAAGCACATTTCAAATCTTGCTTTTTTACAGTTAACCCAAAAAGAAAAAGAAATATTTTTGTTAAAGAAACAAGGGTTACTTTCTAAAAATATAGCAAGTGATTTAAATATTTCCATGGCTACTGTTGCTTTCCATCTAAAAAATATCCGTCAAAAACTTAAATGTTCGAGGACCGAACAGGCTGTTTATTCTTGTATCAATGATTTTTAATTTTTCAATAACTTCTCTAGGGAAAGTTGCATAGGTGTAAACAGCCAAATACAAGTTGTATCTTGACCTATAGAAACACTATTAATATCAAATGTAAATAAGCCATATTTATTGAATAACTTTTTGACACTGGGAAAACTAATTCCAAAGAACCCTTCAATATATTCTTGGTTGGACAATCCTATCTCTATTAATTTTGCTAAAAATAAGCGTGCTATATTTTTGTTATGATCATTGAGTTCTATGGCGAAACGAGTAAATTCCCAATATCCCTTTTTCTTAAAATCTTTTACGTTGGACAATGCAAAATTAAAAGGGCCTTCTAACATACAAGGATGTATCATTTCTATAAATCTTAAACATCCTCTAACTATTCCGTCATTATCTTGATAAATTAAATAATGCATGTTCTTTTCATCATACTCATCTTTTTCCAGACCTTTTTTTGCAGCAATATCCCATTGTTTTTTTTCGCAAAAAACTCTGTATCTTAATTGATAACTTTGTGTTAATAGGTCTTTATGGTCTTCATATGAATCAGGAGTTATGTAGGTTATCATGCTATCTCCACTTTTAAATTAATGAATTATTTTCTTTACTCACTGGACACATATACCAAAAGACATTGCTTTTAGATAGTTGTTGTGACTTTACAGCATATTGATCATAACAATAATTGAGTGTAGGAAAAGCAGCTACCTCGATGATTTCATTAGTTTGTTCATTTAAGCAAATTTTATTTAAAGACTCAAAGATAAGGCCTTGTTCTTTATAGAATTGAATAACATGTGGATAACCAATTGTTAAAGTACATTCAATTTTTTGAAGTTCTAATCCGAATAACATATATGCTTGTAATAATTTAATACCTACAAGTTTCATTTCTTCGTTCGTATAATTTTCGTCTATATCTAGGTCGATAGCTAGCCTACTTAATTCCCAATAGTTTTTTCTTTTAAAGTCATTCAAATTTTTCAGCGAAAATTGAAATGGTCCATCAAACATACAGGGATAAATCATTTCTATAAATCTTAAGCAGCCTTTTATTCTTCCTAACGAATCTTTATAAACTAAATAATTAGTATGCTCGTGATCATAATCATCTATTTCTAATCCATTTTTATCTTTAACATCCCATTTAAGGGTTTGTCCAAAGACTTTAAACCGGAGTTTAAACATTTCATTGAGGTTATGTTGATGATATTCTTTATTAGAATTGTCTATTAAATATATCATGTAAATTTTCCTTTATTTATTTATATAAAAATAATATATGTAAATATATTATAAATCAATAATTATTTTTTACTTTGTTTTTTGTAAACCTATTATTTATGTTAGTATTTACTATCTTTTTTTTCCTTATAAGCTATAAAATGTGTATTTGAATATTTTTACCTATCATTTTTGATAGCTATATTTCATTTTTGTCTTGATGCATATTGACTGTACGAAACTTAATTTGTGGAGCCAATGAATGTTAAACCTAAACATAAAAGATAGAACAGTAGAAAAATATGTAAAAATTCTTGAGTCAAAAATATTTTTTCTGAAGAGATTTAATTTAATTTTTGTACATGATACAAAATCTGTTTTAAGAAAAATTAATTCTTTATTACATATACTTAAATGCCAAAAGCAGACAGGAATACTTTTACAAAATGAGATTCACATTATAGATTTTTTATCACAGAATGTTTCCCTTCTTAATGATATATTCGATGATATGATGGATTTAGAATATAAAAAAAAACAAAAAGATAAACCTTTTATTAAAGAAGCTATTGATCATGTAAAAAATGTTTTTCAAGAAGAAATTAAAAAATCTGACATTACTTTTTATGTAAGTGATTTACCTGATATAAAAATTAAAAAATATGACCTTTATAGAATTTTTCAAAATCTTATCTCTAATTCAATTCAACATTCTAAATCACAATCACTTAGGATCTGTATTGAATCTGAAAAAATAAATAAAGGTTGGTTAATTAGTTATTCAGATAATGGTACTGGCAAGAGATCTGAAGATCAGACTATTAAGGATATAGTTGCTCATGATTACCATTTAGGAGAGAGAATAATACAACATATTGTTTCACAATATGGCGGCAATACTAAAAATTATAATAATACTAAAGGTTATAAGTTTGAAATATTTTTTCCTAATGAATTATAAAGAATAAAGTTATGAATCAAAAATATTATATTTTTTCTAAATTTTTTACTTCATTATTTAAGCATTCTTTTGAGCAATGAAACTCATTTTTAGAACATTCTTCATATCTATCAATAGAAAATAACATTTCTTTTTGAATCTTTAGTATTTCAATCTCTTTTCTTACAATTTCTGTTAATTTCATTTTTTTATATAAATTAAATAATAATTATTTTATACTCAGTTTTTTTATTAATGTAAAGATAAAATTGATTTTTTTAAATATCTCTAATAAAACATTGAATGGGAAAGTTATTGCAGTTTTTCATGTGGTGTATTAAAGTGAATTTTTCATTGCTATTTTTTTTCATATGAATTTTTTAAAATCTATTTCAAAAGCATATAACAAAGAAAAATTAGATTTTATTTTCCAAAGCGAGTGCTCTAAATTAGCAATAAAATATTTTTCCACAGTTTATATTAATATAAATAATGAGTTTAAAACTTTAAATACTTACCCTGATGAATGGTATAATTTATATATACAGAATAATTTTTTCCTTTATGATCCTGTTTATGACATCATTAACGACACTTATCTGCCACAACCATGGAATATTAATGCCTTAAATACAGTAAATGAAAAACAAGTTTTTTTTCTAAAACAAACTAGTCATCATGAAATAAATTATGGTTTTTCTATACCAATTAGAGGAATTAATAATTCAAAAATTTTTTTTACCGAACTTTATAAAAATGAAATGTCCTATGAAAATCAATATATAATGTCCCATGCATCAATTTTATATTGGGATAAAATGAACGAATTTCATGCAGAATAGACTGTGACATTGTCTTAACTGTCAAGTTTTTTGGTTCTGTCTCATCTGTTGCTGTCTAGAATAAATAACATTATCCTATGCTTAAAACAGGAAAAATATATGCCCCCAATTTCTGTTGATCTTCTCAAATATTTTAAAAACTTTTTTTCATCACCAAGTGTCATAATGTTATTTCTCTACATGAAATGTCGTTTTTAACTCAGTTATCGTGAACTGGAAGAAATGATGATAATGCGTGACGCAAGCGTTGACCATTCTGGGTAAAACGTTTCACACGTCTCATTGATAAACGTGTCCGTTGTCGCAAAAAAACTGTAAATGGCAGTTGACGCATGGATGAGACATATATTAAATTGGATGGAAAATGGATTTATTGTTATAGAACTGTTGTATCAATTTATAGGAAAGTATTTCAGAGTTCCTTAACGTAGTTATCATCACTTTTCCGCAAACTAGGAGAAAGACTAGTTGTGCTTATGTAGGTGACTTGCTATGTTATGTTTAACCTTTCAAAGCATTGAGATAATTCAGTTTCTAAACGTTTCTTCGATTTTTTGCCAGTCTGCATATAGTTTTCAAATTGTTCAGCAATTTCGGATAAACCACTTCTACTTAAACAACTATAGATATAGTCCAGATTATCATAATTGTCATCTTTATTAGATCTATCACATGAAAGCAACATTTTTATCAGTTCTTCAGTTCTCTTTTTTTCTTTGAGTTTAACTAAAATCTCTATGCATTCAGCAACTTTTGATGCACTCATATCAGATATTCTCGTGAAATGATTTATTAAATGAATCAATAGCTCTCTTGGTTGATCTTCTCGATAATGTAAATCTTCAATTACATCCCAAAGTTGTTCTTGTTCGCTTAGATGGTCTAATGTTCTTCTTAACAGTTCTTGATTGTTAGAACGTTTCATCATATCAAGTTCAGCTTGATAAGCCTTGTCGTAAAGTTTTTCAATTAAACTAATTCCTCTAGAAATTTGACCACTATCTGAAAGAGCTTCAATGAAACTAGCTATAGAGTTTGCATTTGCACCATCGCTTAACGTTATTAAATGATCAGCCATAAATCGGAGTAATGGATTAGGTCGAGGATCATATTCAGATAAATTTTCTATAATATGTATACATTTGTTTGGATCCATATATGTTAATAGGCTTTTCAAAGCACGCTCTGACTGTTTTACTGAACATTCTTGATTTAATCGAGCAATGCATACTATGTGTTTGTCAATATTGAAAAGTGTTAAAGAGCGTGAAATAGGAAGCTCTTTTATTTCGAGGTTGATTAATGCACCCATAATAGTAGTTCTGATATGTTTGGCTTGATCGCCATAATGTATGGTGGTGGTTTCAAAGCGACAAAAGTTGCTTGCAGGATTAGTGTCTGCAGATAACCAGTTAAATGAGCCTACTGTAGAACATTCTTCATCTATAAATATATTTTTAGTATGAATTCTATCGACCATCTTAAGGGATACCCCTAAAGAATGAAGTAAAGTTCTTCCATTTTCAGCATATGATTTATCTTTATCTAATTCTTTATCAGTATACACATATATTTCAACTCCATTTTTGATAGCCTTTTGTATATATCCATTCAACCCATCAAAATTATTATAAGGAGCATCTTTCAATCGGTGTTCGCTTATAAAAGGAGAAACAATCACTACACTTTTCTGTGCCGTTGTTAATGCCTTTCTAATAAACCCAGAATGTTCTTCTGGTGAACTAAGGAAGAAGTCTCTTTCAGCTGAATAGCTTTTCGCATGAAAGGAAAAAAGAATGGATAAAAATAATAAGTGTTTTTTCATGTTTTGGTTTCCCTTTTTTGATTTGAGTATATATATAAATAATGAGAAAGTTTAAAAATAAAGTTATAATTCAAAAGTAATTGGCCTGACAAGAGGAAAAATTATCCTCAATAGTGTAAACTTGTCAAGTGCTTCTTCTCATAAATTCAAATTGCGAGTTCAGCTTTCCAATTATAAAGAGTCTGCCTGCTAACTTTTGCCATCTTTGCTACATAAGAAATAGGGTAGTCACCACTATTCATCATTCTTACATACTCTTTTCTTATTTTTTCATCGACGGAATGCGATCTACCTTTAAATTTTCCTTGTTCTTGTGCTCTTTTTACGCCTTCATAAATTCTTCTATTAATAAGATTTCTCTCAAACTCTGCAATTGATCCCATCAAATTAAACATGAGCATCCCAGTTGCTGTACTTGTATCCATTTGTTCTTTAAGACTTTGAAACGCAATTTCTCTTTCTTTCAGGTTACTAATGATTGTGATTAGATCTTTTAAACTTCTCCCCAATCGATCAACTGATGCAATGACTAAGGTATCTCCTGATTTAATATGAGTGAGGAGCTTTGTGAGTTCTGGTCTTTTAGCATTCGCGCCACTAATAACTTCGGAATAGACTTTTTCACAACCTGATTTCTTTAGAAGAACTATTTGTTGATCAAGTGATTCACGTTGGTGTTTTGTTGAAACTCGAGCGTATCCAATTCTCACATTATATCTCTATGTTATTTTTATGTATCAAATATGAACGATAAGCCGGCAAATGTCAAGTAATTAACTTATAATTTACATTTATTTGTTTTACATCTATATTTGACATTTTGAGGTTGTAGAATGTCAAGAAATCCCTATGTTGAACATTTGACGTAAAAATGACAATTTAGACAGATGTCTAATTGGACATAACATGAAATTGAATTCGTAAAGGAACAAGTAAGCAATGAAGTAAAAAATAAACTTTAAAATTCGTCATGTTTTTATAATTTTAAAAGTTACTTACTTTTTAGAGTGTCTTTATTCACTCAACAGCAAACTGGGTTACATAGTATGAACGAGACATTTCGGGGCGTTTCTTAAAAAAAAACATATTGAGTCAGCAGGTCAATTAACCCCCTTTTTTTCAAAAATTCTTAACTCCAACTGATTAATTCATGAATTCCTCATTTAGAAAGTAATGTACATTTCTACCCCGATCATCAGATTTTTGAACCAATCCCTTTTCTATCAAGAGTAATAAATCTCTGTGTGCAGTATCTTGCGAACACTGATTAATTTTCGCATACTTTGAAGTTGTAAGTTTACCTTCAAACCCATCCAATAATTTATTTAAAACTTTTGTTTGTCTTTCATTTAAGGAAATCTGTCGTATTTTTTTCCAAAAACTTTCTTTTTTCATTGATAAAATAATAACATCGTAACTGTTTTGTAAAGCAGTGTTCGCGCAATTTAAAAACCATACAATCCACGCAGTAATATCTAAATTTCCTTTTTGTGCATTTTCTAATGCCTCATAATAGGAACGTTTTTGATCAAAAATAGCTGCTGACATACTATAAAATCTCTGTTTATTTTCTTCTGACCTTGCAAGCAACATATCTGTGAGGGCTCTAACTATTCTACCATTTCCATCATCAAAAGGATGAATCGTAACGAACCACAAATGCGCAACGGCAGCTTTCAAAAAATATGAGTCTATTGGTGCTTCATTATACCAAGTTAAAAACTTGCACATCTCTGCTTCGATGTAATTTGCAGCAGGGGCTTCGAAGTGGACTTTCTCTTTTCCAAATGACCCGGATATGACTTGCATTTTACCATGAATATCCGTTCTGTATTCACCAACATCAATTTTAGAAAAACCACTATATCCCATAGGAAAAAGATATTGATGCCACTCACATAATCTTTCTTTAGAAAGTAGAACTGAAGCATTCAACGTTGAGTCAATTGAAATTTGCACAATTCCATCTGCATTTCTACGTGAACTTTTGTACATATGAAGAGGCAAACCAAGTTTTCTTGCTATTGAAGACCGAACATCATGTTCATCTAATTTTTCTCCCTCAATTAATGATGTTTGAAGAACATCCTGTGTCATAAGATTAAGACGAGACTCTTCAAGCTCTTGAAAACCTAATGAATGAACAATGGCTGCAAGTTTGCCTTGATTATAAATTACTGATTGTAAAATATCCCAAACATCTTCCATGTTCCAGTGAAAATTGGGCCATTCATTTTGTTCATATATATACATATCAACTCTCCTATGCGGATATTATATCACCGGATGCGGAGATAAATCAATTTATATACGCATAAAATGCGGATATAAGAACAAGCGTATGACCTTTTTCATTTTAAAAGTTTTTAAATCAATTTCACATCGATATACAAAAATCTACTTAATGACATCCATCTAAATTTCAGACTTTTATTCAATTTAAATCCTTAACGTGCTGTAATTTCCGTTTTCTGTGGGGGCCCCTTATTTATCATTTTCTTCACAAGGCATATCCCATTGCTCTAATGTTTCTCCTTCATCTATTGCAACTTCATTGTCTTCAATTTCATGATTGGTTATTGGTGTGAAACCATTACTGATTTTTTCTGTAGGATAATACTTATATGAAGTTTCCTCACTCTGTAGTTTCAAAGGTACCTGAAAATAATATTCAATTTGCGATTCATCAATTGGGAGTGAAATACTTTTTTTCAAATTTACCCTATATATAGCATTTGCATCAATCGTTGACATCCTCACGCTTTTAATATTTGGATTATTTCCTAAAATTAAATCTGAAAACGAGCAACTTATACCATCTGTATCAAAAATTAAAGTTCCGAGTAAATTAGTGCATAAAATTGGTGAAGTTTCATAAAATTTGAGTAAATGATTAATCACTTTATTTTCATTATATTGATCAGATATAGGATCACTTGTCGTACTCTCAAATTTTCTCTTCTTAATAGATTTTGGAGGGTTGGTAAAATATATACCACTAAGTTGAACTTGTTTTTTTATTTCTCCGATATCGAAAAAGAATGAAAATTTTTGACTTTCCGTTTCATATTGTTTGAAATATTCTTTTATATAATTGATTGTTCGTGCTTCTGGATGTTTTTCTTTAAAACCATCCCCAGACGAAAAAATAATAATGTTAGGTAGAAATGTTTTTAGCAATATGAAAGAAAGATTATTTTTAGATCCATGATGAGGACCGATAAGAATTTTAAGATATTCTTCAAAAAATGGATGTATTAAAGTATTTTGAATATTAAATAAATCGTAATGGTTAAGAAAAATGTCTTGTGAAGCATCTCCTGTACAAGTGAAAATTGTTTTTAGAGAATCCATCTTAAATGATATTAAGGTACTTTGTGTATTGGGGTCAGTAGATGATTGATTCATTATCCAAATAAAAGTATTATTTAGGGCTAAAATATCTCCTTCTTCATGAGAAAAAAATTGAAAATGCTCTCTTCTTTTTCTATTATGTGCCGCATCAAATGCACCTATTCTCTCCATTAATTTACGTAAAGAACCTTGAAACCTATTATATGCGTTATTAAAGGGATACTCTAAATAAGAAGATTTAAAACAAGCGTATTGAACATCTTTAAAATGTGAACTTTTTGGTTCTGAAAACTTTTCTGTATCTTTAAATGAATCAATGATATCTTCATAGTTTTTCAAATGATTTTTATCACTCCGGTATTGCCAATAATAAGGCAATTCTATCCATGTTTTAGGACGTGATCGTAAGTCTTGTATAAATTTGATTTGTTTTGTATATTTTGGTTCAGCTCTCTCTATTAAGCTTTTCTCTAAATCATCTCCACCTAGCCAATCACCACATAAAAAAACAGTTGTGGTAATGTTATCTGGTAATACACTTAGTAACATATTATAATGATCACTATCAGGATGAGATATAAATACAATTAGATGACTTAAATTTGCGTTATTAATAATTTCCTTAATTTTATTTTCTACGCTTTTTTTATGTTCCCGGGCACCAGATGTACTTGATGTAGTGTCATGAGAATCTCTAGTTTCAGAAATCTCATCGAAATTAATCTCTCCAAAACCTATTTCTTCATAAGTTTGGGTTGTTTCTTTAACCTTTAATATAGGTAAAGCCTCAGTATGCTTCTTTGATGAAAACAATAAAGTCCCTTCTTGGCTTTGCAAGCTTTGTACTTTATTGAAAACATAACGAGACATTGATCCACAATCGTATAAAATCCCTATGTTATTATAAATCGCTAGTTGAGAATTACCTTGACCAACATCAAATACATAAAATTTTTCAAAATTTTTTTTGTGATGATTAGAAAAAACAATAGAATTTGACGATGCTTTTTCTGAGCTTTGAGTTATATGAATTGAACAAAATAATAATAAGAAAGATAACGCAAGTAAATTCATATATATAAAATCTATTTTATTTCTTATAAAGATTTGTTTGATAATATAGATAATGATTAATTAATGTTTTAATTATTGAGAGGTCATTTACAAGAGTTAGATAATACTTTTCAGGCTCTTCAGAATATTGTTGACACAAATTAAGAATTACTAATTTATTGCTTTCTTGCTTTAAATATCGCAATGAATCCCTTACATGATTATGCAGTACAACTGCTCCTTTTATACTTTTTTCTAATAATACGATGAGGGGACTATTTTTGAGTTTAAAACTTTTATACACACACTCCCATTCATTTTCGTTAAAAACCACACCCTTTTCCATCTGGGAGAGAATCTCTAATGATTCTTGGGGATAACTTTGACAAAAATCCGTCACAAACTTATACGTAGGTTCTACGTCTTGAATGGTTCTAATTTCCAAAAACTCTGCATGCCCTCTTAAAAAAGGTAAAGAAAACAGCAAAACATACATCGCTTTTTTCATTTCATAAAAACTCCAATTTACTCAATTTTCATTGTATACTTTTATAGAAAGAATGTCAATTGATAGTGTTGTATTGTATAAGTTCATAATATATGAGACAAATTAGGTCACTAGAATTTTGTACCGTCAAGTTGTGGTTCTGTCGCATCTGTTGCTTTTACAGTCCTGTTGTCTTGTCCTATGCTTAAAATTGGAAAGATTCATGGTCTTCTACGCGCAAACCATCGAAAATTCTGGTGGACGTATACAACAGATTTATAAAGCAACAATATTTAGGTTTCTCTTTTTAATGTATGTGCTGAGAGATATATGATTTGTATAGTCTAAAACTTTTGAAATTTTTCTAACAGAGAGGCCACATATCAGTAATTCTTTAATTTTATCAATACTTTGTAACAAAAAAAGAGCACAAATTTTAGTCCAGATGAGTTTTAGTGAATGTTTTATCTCGTGCCGAGTTTGCACGTTCTTTAAGTTCTACATCAATGTAACGGTCCGTTATTGCACTTGAACTATGTCCTGCATCATCTCGCACATGCTCACGAGGGGGTTCTGTCGCATTTGTTTATAAATCATATTTTTGTTGAGGTTCTGTCGCATTTGTTTATAAATCATATTTTTGTTGATAAAAAGCGACATTT
>CAYPYB010000022.1:0-9420 GCA_964415115.1 uncultured Candidatus Pelagibacter sp.
TGAGGCTTGTTTTGTGAAGAAACTTGCTTACCTTTCACAAATGCGACAGATCCGGCCAAATTGCATTCAGTTATTTCAAAAACACAGCTTTAAATTTTCCTATCCATCCCTACATCTTAAGTTCTTACTTTTTATTCGTGTTAGGAATGGACTTTCTTTTCTGCTTTGTTTAGTATCCTTTTAAGCCTTAAAATACTCTTTTTATAGGATTGAAGTGTAGAAACGTGATTTATAGGAACTTTTAAAACATTTCTAAGCCTTTTACAAAAATAGACTCTGACAGTGCATACTCTTTTTTTCCCGGTGTAACAATCATAAGAGTTTCAAGTTTTAAATCATTAATAGTAATATGCATTGATTTTGTAATTTTAACCGTTTCACTAAATTTGAATTCAAATCCCATTTTTTTGCCATTCTTATAGACAAGTAAATCAAGTTCTGCTCCGTCATGAGTTCTCCAAAAGTAACACTCTTCTTTTTCAAATTGGAAATCCCTAATAACTTCTTCTAAAGCAAAACTTTCAAAGGAAGCTCCAACTTTAGGATGTAATATTAAATCATTATAATCAATCCTCATTAAATTGTGGAAAAGTCGAGTGGCGGAGCCAGGATTACTCCTGACTCCGCTACTCGGCAATTATGGTCAACAACTTGACGATGTCGTATTATTGAATATCCCATTTTTTGAAGAATCTTTCTAATAAATATACATTTGAAATAAGAGATAAACCATGCACATCTTTAAGTCTAATTGTTTCATCAAATAAATCAAAAAATGATTTATTGATTAAACCAAGTCTCATAAGTTGACCGTTTTGAATTAGTGAAGTAACATACGTTTTATTATTTTTAAGTAGTAGAAAATTCATATCAAAGTAATATCCCTTATCTTTTCTCCATAAAGCTTTATAAGGATAAAATTCTCGTGAGAAAGCATTTCTTAAAGGAAATCTATCAAATTTATCTATATAAAAATTATAGGTTGGGATTAATAATATTAATTCCAAAAATGGTTCTTCCAACATAGGAAATAGACGATTAGATTCTTTAAATACTCCTAATGTTTCAGAAAGAGCATTTAAAAAAAGTTCTATATGATAAAATTTTCCAGGGGAATCTACAAATAGCTCTCTTAGCTTAAAACTATTAACATCTTCAATCGTTTCTAAATTAATAAAATATTTCTTATGTCTGCACTTTTCATCTCTAACTTTTTCTCCGATAATACTTGATGGAAAATTTTTCAGATGTTTATTTAAAAAATGTATAACTTTAGCATTAGTCAAATTAAAAATTTTTTTAAATGATGAAAGTCTTATATCTAATAATTTATATTCTTTATCTTTTATTATATCTATTAACATCTCAAAAAGAGGAAATGTACAAAAAATCTGATCTCCTCCCTCTCCGTTTAAGGTAAATGCGTTGTTGCTTTTAGAATTCTGAGGCATAACGTGAATGCTATCAATATAATTAGGAAAATTCGGAATTTCATCTATATGAGAAAATAGTATTTTCTTTTCATCAAACACAACTTCTTGAAATTTAATATTTAAATCTTTCATTACTTCTTCAACAAACATATTTTCATTCGATTCACTTGTAATTTGTTTTGGTTGAGCATGAATAGCAATAATATCTTGTTTCTCATGTAAAATACTTTTAGTTGCAAGCAATATGCATGTTGAATCTAGCCCACCGGAATAGTCAATTTGAACAATATCATTACCTGCTATATAGCTATTTATTACTTTTTTTAGAATATTAATAATATTATATTCTGTGATTTGAGATTTTTTTGTGCTAGAGTATTTTTTACTGAGATGAGAAAACCATAGAGCATCAACATTTATTTCTAAATTCTTATTAATACAGAGAGAACAACCAGGAGGTAACTCATAAATACCATAAAATGGAGAAGCATTACTAATGAAGCGACCATTAAAAACATATGTTAGAGCATATTCTTTATTAATTTTAAGCTCTATATCGCACATATTATAAATAAGTTTAATAGAGGATGTTATAATAAAACCTTGGTCTATTTTTTTATAAAAAACGGATATTGAACCTGTTATATCTCTATATATAGTAAATTTATTATATTCATCTACATCATAAAGAACATATTTACCATAAAATTTATTTATAAAATTTCTAAATACTGAGTTTCTAAAAATAATATTTTTTCTATTTACGCGTCTAAACGAATTCTTACGAAATAAGTGAGTATAAAAAACATATCCATTTTCATTGACTTTAATAAAGTCATTACCTTTAAAAAAAACTTTTATCCTAGAAAGATTTTTAACACAATTAAATCCTGAACCTAAAATGGATTCTTCCATTTTTTCTGTTCCAGAAGGTATTGCAGTGTATAATATTATAAAATCCATACTACAATTTTTTCCTTAGAAAAATTAAAACAAATTCTTTATTAGATATACGGCTATCCGTTAAGGAATATAATTATAAAGAGACTCAAACCACAACTACCAACTTCTATAAAATTCTTCAGAATTCCATAAATTCATTATTTCATTGAGTTCATTCTCCTGTAAAACGCCATTTAATGCATTTTGAAATAATATTCTTAGCCTATCTATATCAATAACCCCACATTGAGCAAGGTTTCCATTAAATAAATATTCTTGAACAGTTTTCTTATTCTTAATCAAACCTGCAAAAATAATTCCACTAGTTTCACCTTTACTTTGTCTATCTAGTGATTTATAACAACCAAACTTATTTTTAATTATTTTGCGATAAGGAAATCGATCCATTTCATTTTGAAATAAATCGTATGTTTTTAACTGGAGAACTATTTCAATAATTGGTTCCTGTAAAAGTGGATATAATATAGGTGACTCACCTCTTATATTGTAACGTATATCAGCTAGTGCATCATGCAATAATTGAACATGTTCTTTTTTTCCAGGAAGGACTTCCAAATTAAAGTCTAAAGGAAAACATAATTCTGAATTATTTTTTATAAATAAATTTGAATTTGACAAAACTTTATTCGTAGATGTAAACATGAATTTTAATATGAAAGAAAATATTTTTAATAAAGGAATACCATGATAAATCGCAAAATCTTTAAAGTACTTAGGTGTTTTAAACAGATTGAAATGAAATAATCTATCTATTAATGAACAAACAAGTGGTGGACAGCAAAAAATATGATCACCTCCATGTCCACTAATAAAGACTTTATTCGTAGTAGGCTTAATATAGCTATTTATAACTTCGTCATTGCGTCCATATACCAATGTAGTATGGACATAGTTTAATTGTTTTAAAGCAGTAGCGCGAGGTGTGAATGGTAAATCATTTTCAGAATATTTAACTGTCATCAAAGGGATGTTTATATTGTTAATCACCTCTTGCACATATTCCAACTCACATGATGATTTTACATTTTCAGAGTAGTAATGACCCGCAACAACAGTTTGATATTTATGCTTAACAAAATTAACTAATAACATAATGCCTGTTGAATCAACTCCTCCAGAGAAATCTACAACAATATTATTCACATTTTTGATCTGGTTAGATATTACTCCTATTAAAGTAGTTAAAAGTTTTTCTTCTAGGTTCTTTGTTGTCTTAAAATGACAAATATTAAAAAATCTTGTAAGCCAATAAGAATTTAGTAAAGGTTTGTCTAATTTATAGCAAAGTTGCCAGCCTGGAGGTATTTCATTTATCCCAACATGTGCAGTATGTGTACTTAAAAAATTTCCTTCCAATACAAATTTTTGTAAATACTCTAAATTAAATTTTGGGTCTTTATCTATTAAGTTGTACCATAAAAAAACATCCGAAAAATATATATCGACATTGTTCTGATAATTATAAAATATTCTAGATTTTCCACTTATATCCCTATATATTTTAAAACCATCATTAATGTATTCTATCCATATGTATGATCCATAAAACAAATCTATAAATGAATTCAGAGATGAAATAGATTTTAAATTATCGACTGTAACTTCTTCAAAGTCAGTTTTAGAAAAAAGCTTTTCATAAATTATGATTTTATTGTCAGATAATGAAATGAGTTCTGCATCATTATATAAAATATACAATGTACTATTTTGAAATAATTTCAGAGTATACTTTTCTCTTATTTTGTTAATATTTTTACTGAACTTTTCAAAATGAATTTTTTTAAAAAAAATAAACATATTATTCTATATTTTCAAACGTTGATTTAATAAGAATCTCAGATAAAAAATCACAATCTTGCACTTCATTACCAATAGGAACATTATTAATCTCTACCCAAGCATGAGATATGAATGGATGAGTTTGAATTCCTACTATAAAATTTGCTTTTACATTTAATTTCTGCAACATAAATGTTAGACCAGCAGACCATTCTAAGCATCGTGTTGCGGAATAGAAAAAATTTGTAGCAAAATTATATGAGTCAACCAATCTATTAATATCTACACTAGACTCTGTTTGATATAAATGGCGTTTATTTTTATTAATATTTTCTACAATACTTAAAAAGCCATCTCTTTTTCGTAGTTTTTTGGCGTCAAAAATAGACCTTATAGCTAAAATAAAATAAAATAAAGAAATATTTTTTAATTTGAATTTTGGAATTTTCCAAGATAAAAAACTATTTATATATTTTTGAGAAATGTTAATTTTTTGTTTTGATGTAGATAAATGAGTTGAAATTACATTTTTACTTATCATAAATCTTGTAAATTCACTTTTATCATTGTCTAAGTTTGCAGATTGAACCAAACCTTCATCATTAATATCCCATGAAGACTCTTCAAATGCCATAATCAAAATTTTAGTCTGTTCTTTTGATAAAATACTAAAATCATCATTCATTAAGTCTAGCAAGATTAGGTGATTATTTCTTACAACATGATATATGTTTTTCTCAAAGCTAATAAACAGAATACTTCCCCATGACATTTACTTTCAAAAAAGTAAAACTTGTGTAAAAAGTATGATTCTTACCATATAGTTGTAAAGTTGCAAAAACGAATATTTTTCATCAACATAAATTTTAAAATGTTTGGTAATTTTGTGAGGTACTTTTTAGTACAGTAACTAAGTTAACAATTAATCAAATAAAGGATATTTAAAATGACAAATTTTGAAATAACTAATATTGAAAATGCATCAGCTCAAACTTTAGGCCCAAAAGGAAACGGTACTGAAACCAGAGGGTCAAGAATGGGATCAGGAAAAGATTTATAATCTATAAATCTTTTAATTAATAACAGCGGGAAATTACATCCCGCTGTTTTAAAGTGACAAAAAGTTTCCAACTGTATTAAAGAAAGCAGTATTTGTTTTTTAAGGTGTAGTTTTAATATGCTTTCCTTATTCTTTCAGTTCAGATATTTTCCGGGGGAAATTACTGTTAAAAGCAAAGGGAGTATGTAACTTTTCTCTCTTTATGACCAAAATTAATTAATAATTAAGTACGTAACAACTAAAGAGAAATTTAACGTTAAATGATGTCTATGATTAAAAATTATTTAAATAATGTATTAACCATAGTGAAATTTCTCAAGCATATAATACTTATGGATAAATCAGTTTTTAGGCTCACGTGTTTAATATTTTTAATTGTATTAATATCGATGATATTAAGCCTATCATTTCCAATGTTTCAAAAAATGATCATAGATGTTTTTGTGAATAAGAAGGCGTCTGATACAATTTTTCTTACTGTATTTATTTATTGTTTATTATGGATAGCAAATTTAAACTTTTTTCCACTACGCAATCTTATAGCTGGTTACATAGTTGAAAAGGTTATTTATAACATAAATTCAGCATTATTCGAAAAATTACATGATACAGAAATGCTCAATAAAGAAATTCAAAGAGAAAGTAAATTAATAAATATTATAGACAAAATTAATACAGGCACATATTTAGTTTTTAATGACATAATCATTTCTCTTTTACCAGCATTTATAGAAATAATAATTGCCATTTTTATTCTACATAGTCTCTATAGTCTCAAATATGCTTTAATTTTATTCGTAATTTTTATCATTTACCTTATTAGTGTTATATCAATGTCTACAAAAATTATATATTTTCAGAATCTTGAAAACACAATAAGAGATAGAAACTCTTCAATCCTCTTAGATAATATACGAAATATAGAATTGATAAAAATATTTGACAAGCAAGACGAAGAAATAAAAAATTATAATGACAATTTGTTTTTTAAAAAAAATAATAGCCAACAAGGAAATTTATTTCAATATAAAATAAAAGCTAAAGAAATTGTCATAATTTCAGTAGGAGTTATTTCAGCAATATGTATTAGTACAGTTGATATTTTAAATAATAAATTAACTGTAGGAGACTTTATTGTAATAAATACGTATATATCTGAATTTTTATTACCTCTTAGTAGCCTTGGAACGTCTTATCTAAATGTTCAACGACTTTTTAATAATCTTGATGAAACAATAAATTTAATAAAACAAAAAAGAAAGATGAAGTCTTATGAATCAATACATATTAATAATGATAAAACATCAATTGAAATTAATTCTATTAATTTCAATTTTCCTGCAAATAAATCACCTGTTTTTACAAACTTAAATCTTAATATTAAAGGACCTGGAATTAAATTTATAGTTGGTCCAAGTGGTCAAGGAAAATCGACTATTTTTAAATTAATTACAGGTTTATATACGCCTTCTCAAGGAATTATTAAAATCAATGGAACTGATATAAAAAACCTAAAGATTTCAGATGCGGTTTCTGTTATGCCACAAGATATATATCTTTTTAATAGAACAATCTTAGAAAATATTATTTATAGTGTCCAAAATGACTCAATTCTTAGGCAAAAAATTTGCAAAGATTTGGGAATAGATGAATTTATTCTAACACTTCCAAATCAATATAATACATTGTTAAACTCTCAAAATTTAAGTCTTTCTGGCGGACAAAAACAACTAATCTGTTTGGCAAGGTGCTTATTAAAAGAAACAGATATATATTTGTTAGACGAACCCACAGCAGCACTAGATAGTCATTCAGAATCATTAGTCATGAATTATTTAAGAAAAATTTCTAAAAATAAATTGATACTTTTTATTTCTCATGATTATAGATTAATTAGTGATGAAGATGAAATAATTAACTTAGGTGAATTAAAGAATGAAATATGAACTTAAACAAGAAAATTACACTTTTTTTTCTGCAAATTACATATCTCAAGATGAAATTTCTAATGCTCATAATTGTATTGCTATATTCGGCGCACCTTTTGATGTTGGAAGTTTAAGACCAGGATCAAGATTTGGTCCTGCAGTCATTAGAGAATTATCCTGCTTTTGTTTTTCAAATAATAAAGAAAGTAAACTTGTTAATAATTCAAATTTTAAGAAAACTTGGAATTACAACAGACTTTTAGACTTAGGTGATTTATTTTTAGAGCAGAATTCAACTCAAAATGCGATTAATGGCGTTTATTCTTTAGTATCAGATCTACCAAAAAATTCTGTTCCTTTAATGATTGGTGGAGATCATTCACTTACATATGGATCAATTTTATCTTTATATCAAAAGTATAATGATAATTTTTTGCTTATTCATTTTGATCAACATTTAGATATAGATTTTTGCAATATTGACCAGAATATCAACAAAATAAAGCATTGCAATTTTATTTCGCATATCATTAAAGACTGTCCTAATTTAAAAATATTACAGATAGGTCAACGCTGGTTGTCGTCAATTTCTGTAGAAAATGATTTATCAAAATATGATAAATTATCAATTATAACTAATTTAGATATAGCTACTCATAGCTTTGAACAAATAAATACTTTTTTACCTTCAAAATGTAATATTTACATATCGTTTGATGTTGATGTTTTATCTAAACACATAATAAAAAATACAGCCTATCCTTCATCTTTTGGAGTAACTTTGGAAAAGTTTCTTCCTATTTTTTTGTATTTATGTGAGAACAATCAAATCATAGGAGCAGACATAATGGAATTTGGTTCACATAATATCGATGAATTTTCTGATGAAACATTAGTTATTTGTAATATTCTTGCACTATTAATAACAAAAGTAAGTTCGTATATGCATAATGATGAGATTTGATATTTTCTTAACTGTCAATCTGGTGCCATCAAATTACTGAGGAATATCTAAACTAATACAATTTAACTCTTTACATAATTCAGCACCAGAAGTTTCGCGATTTTTCATAACGACTGATATAGCATATCTTGTTTAAATTGGTTATAATTTTATATAAAATTATAAATAATTCATGAGTATGACGTACAGTCTAGATTTTCGTCGGAAAGTTTTACAAATACGAGCAAGGGAAAACTTAAGTATGGCAGGTTCTGTCGCATCTGTTTGATTTCATAAAAAATATGAGATATTCTGTTAAAAAAGAGAGACTATCGAATGCTTCAAATTTCTCCCAAATTACACAAATATTTTAAAAATTTTTGCTCCTCACCCAGCGTCATTATGCTTTTTGTGTATATGAAATGTAGGTTTTCATTAAGTTACCGAGAGTTGGAAGAGATGATGATTATTCGTGGCGCCAGTGTTGATCACTCAACGTTGCAACGCTGGGTTTAACTCTTTACAAAATTGATTGATAAACGCGTTCGTGTACGTAAAAAACAGGTCAATGGCAGTTGGCATATGGATGAGACTTATATTAAGCTGAATGGAAAATGGGTTTACCTTTATCGAGCCGTTGATAAATAAGGCAATACAATTGACTTTTTGCTACGTGCCAAACGTGATGCTATTGCGGCTAAATCCTTTTTCAAAAAAGCCTTTAAACAAAACAGTCGTCCGGATAAAGTCACAGTTGATAAGAGTGGCAGTAATAAAGCTGCTCTTGATGCGTGTAATGACAATCAGGATGAAAATAATAAAATTGAAATTCGTCAAATCAAGTATCTAAATAATATCATTGAGCAAGATCATCGGTTTATTAAAAAACGAACGCGACTAATGCTCGGATTTAAGAATTTTCATTCAGCTTCAGCAACTATTATGGGTATCGAAAATATTCGCATGATTCAAAAAGGACAAATTCAAGAATGTGATGCTGCAAATTCAACTTTTGAAAAATTTTGCGCATTCATGGCATAGCTATGTCGAAGTGAGACTGTTTTTAACAAAGGTCTTACCTTATACCAACAGATGCGACAGAACCCCGCAAACTCCCCCATTCTTACTGGATACTATAGATGGTGATGATTCATCCTTAGCGTGGTTTTCTGCACTCAGCCGCAAACTCCCCCTTTATAATGAAAGTGACTTAGTAATTGAAGAACATTATACAGACACGCACGGTTATACGGAGATTAATTTGGTTCCGTCGCATCTGTTGAAGTGAAATAAATAATCCACTATTCTGATGAA
>CAYPYB010000023.1:0-8414 GCA_964415115.1 uncultured Candidatus Pelagibacter sp.
CTTCAGATTCCCATGTCTGCTTTGCAATTTCAAAATTTCTTTGTGGCACAGCTTTCCTGTTAGCTACATCATCAGAAAGTTTAATGATTGCAAAATCATGTTTTATCTTTTCGACTGTTTGGCTTTGATAAGGTGATTTGATCATTGCTTTTTAATTAAAATTATGGTAGAATTTAGGTATGATAATTTGGTTTATATTTGGCATGATTATATCAAAAGTCTTTGGATTCTGGGGAATTATATTTTGTTTATTCTTAATCATATTTAATATATTTCTTACTACTAAAACGCTCCCGCACCAATACCAAATGGAATAGCTTGGGAAGTTAACTTTTTAATAATTGGATTATTATCCATAAAACGACTTACATTTGTGCTACCTGCCAACCCTTTACTCTTTTCTGCAAGATTACTAATAACTTCGAGCATGTAGGTTTCTTTTCTTAGGGCTTCACTCATTGCTTTTCCAGCAGTTGGCGAAATTGTTGTATGTGCCAAATTCCATATATCCAATAAATCCGCTTCAATGTCAATTGGTATTCCCTCTTTTGCAATTGCTTCATCAAGTGTATCGCCTTTTTTCATACTTTTTTCTATTCTCCTTCTTTCAGCACGATACGTTTCATCAGTTATCTTCTTTTGAAGCGTTGCTTTTTCCGCACGAGCGAAATCTTCCGCTTTTTTGAATACTTTGGCTCTTTCAATAAGAGAAGAAGCTTCTTTTGGTTGAAGATTTTTTAATATTACAGACTGTTTATTTACATTCAAAAGATCCGCCACATATTCATTCGCTGCCCTTCTTATATCAAGTACAGCTTGTCTTCGTAGGTTTTCTCCTTGGGCTCCCTTCATACCGTCAAGAAGTTTCTTAACAGCTGGTATCTTGTCGAATGACTGTCTAGCTTCAAAAAGCCCTGCTGTATCCATTTTTGATGTCTCTTTTATAAAAGCATCAATTAAAGTGTTGTATGTTCTTTCAAGTGTCGGATCAGAAGCAAACACAATAGATGAATCAGCTTTTACTGCCTCAAGTTTTAAACGAAGTTGTTTAGAATTAAATGGTATCTTATTCTTTTCTATCATTTGTTTAACGCCTTGATTTATTCTCGAGACTTCCAAAGAAATCTCTGGGATATTCTCAAAGGGTAAAGCATCAGGCTTAATTCTTCCTTGTTCAAGTAATGGCTTGATTGAATCAGCTAGCAATTCTTCCCTTCTGGTAGGTCTGAAATTTACTTTTTTAGTTCTTCCCTCGACAAATGTTCTACCCTCTTGTGCAGCTAATTCTTCATAAGCAGGTGTAACTTTTTCTCGAGCTATCTTCAAAGCGTCACCAAATACTTTGTCTTCCCCAACAAGAGGAGTAACACCGGTGACTTTATTTTTGGCAGAAGTTAAGATTTCTTTTGTTTTTGGTATTATTTCTTGACCTTTAGAAGCAATATTTGATACTAATTCACCAGTAGCACTTCTTGTTGCATTAACTCCTTCTATCAAGTTTTCCACTCCACTCACGATAGACTTTTTTATTGGCTGTTCTATTGCCCCACCAGTACCAATAGAGGTAATATTCAAAACATCCGAAAGAGCATCACTAAGGATTCCTGCTACCTCAGGATTATCTTTTGCTTTCGTTGCAAGGGTGGTAATAAGATTTTTAATCATCGGATTTTCATCAGTTGCTTTTTTTATATCTGCTATAGCTGTTGCCGTTTCTTCTCCATAAACATCTTTAACTTTCTGGGGAATAAACGGTGAAATCATATTAGAAAATATATCACCAACGCCTCCAGCAATTGTTTCAATCCCTTTCTTTGCTCCATAAGAAATAGCACTTAATGCTTTTTCTACAGGTGGTAATTCACTAGATTTTTGTCCAGCTTTTTGAGCATCCATAACAAGATTTTCTGCTCTTTTATACAAATCTTTAGCTATCCCACCAACCATTCCACCAACAATTTTAGTATCACCAATAGAAATATCTCTATTATCTGATAATATTGGTTCAGCAACCGGCGTAGCATCGGTTCTTTTAGACAAAGATTCTCGTTCAGTACCGGTCTTAACTCCCAATCCGGCTTCTCTTAGTTTTGCAATTTCTTGTAGAGTTAACATGTTATTTATATTGAGGATACATCTGATAAAACTCCGAAGCATCAATAGGTCTTCCTAAAATTGACTCCATATCAGAAATCAAGTTGTTTATTTCAGTTACTTTACTTGGATTTTGTTTTTTATAATTAGCCAAAGCAGATTCCTGTTCTTCTTCTTCGTTAAGTATTTCATCCCCAATAATTTGAGATTGTGAATAAACTTGAACTCTTTTATTTCTATCTAATAACTGATCCTCGTACAATTCTGGCAATTGTGCTACTTTTCTAACTTGATTAAGACGAGATAACGAGTTGTCCTTTATTTCATCAAGCTTTGTTATAAAAATACCTTTTTTATCGTAGAGTGAAGCTACCAAAGGTTCGAGGAATTTCTTTTCACTATCTGTAACTGCCGTACCAGATAAGTGATTACGCATTTCAGCCACAAGTGATGTGACCTTAGCCATAACTTTAGCGGCTTCACCACTCTTAAATCGTCCAGAAATACTTTCAGCTGTACCTTCAAGTGGACCAATAGCATCCATAAGACCATTATCTTCGATTTGTTTCTTTATTTCTGCTACTTTATCTGCGTAATATCTCGCTGTAGATTCTCCAACATAACTATCTGGATCAGCTTTCTTTTGATCCGACATAGCTTTATTTTCTATTAAAGAAATTGCCCCTGCTTTATTCCCAGAGTTTATTAGTCTTGCAACATCTTGAATTTGTCCTTTATCAAGATTAACTATAGATAAAAATTGTCTTATACCTTTAGAAAAGTCATCTGGTTTGTCGATCTGAAATCCCATAAGATCATCAGCAATCTGATAAGGATTTTTACCCTTAGCTAATCCAAGCTTGACACCTTTCATGTAATAAGCTTTTTCAGCTTCAGTGTTTCTTAATTGAATTGGTATCGCAGATAATGCTAAAGACTCATCTGTAAACTGTTCATAAGTTCCAAATCCAGTATCACCAGTACCTGATCCGCCTGAAGCCGAAGCCTTTCTACTTTCTATTTGTTGTTTTTTATCAAGAAAACTCATGTAATCCATGTAGTTTTTGCCGGATGCCATTGCCTCTCTTTTGTAGTATAAATATGACCCAAGATCGCCAGAAGCTTCTTGGAGATAATCTCCTGCTGCGGTAACAGCTTCACCAATGTCATTAGCATTTGCTACTGCCTCTCTTACCTCTTTTGGAGCTAGATTTTTTGCTACAGACATAGATATATCAGTCAATGTCTTCTTAAACTCTTTTTCTTCTTCATACAATCTATCTTTCATTTCTTTATTCTGTTTTGCAATACTCTCTGAAATCTTTTGTGCAAACGATAACTTATCTTTTCGTAATGTTTCCAATCTACCCATTTGTTTTTCCATTAATGCAAAGTTGCCTTCTCTTTGAGCTTGCAATACTCTAGATTTTGCCGCCTCTTCCTCTGCATGTAATTGAGTTAAAGTCTCCAAATCATATCTATTCTTTGCATCAACAAGTCCCATGGATGATATTGGTGCATAACGAGCACTACCACCAAGATTTAATACATTTTCTAACCCTTTAGATGAAGCCTTTTGTGACTTAACCATTAAAGCCTCTTTTTGTGCATATTGTTGCTGAATAGCCGAAAGCGATGCCTGAGTTTGTGCATCAAGGTTTGCTTTCATCATATTCTGTAGTTGTTTCATTTCCTCTGATTCCTCGAACATACCTGAATTATCAGCCGTTTTCATTGCATCTGCTAACAATTGCTCTTCAGTTTTTGGAACATCTTTATTAACTTTAGATTGATTGATTTCTTGTGCAATAGTATTACCTTGAGATTGAAGTTCTGGGATTGTCTTATCTAATTTAGTACCAGTTTCCATTACGGTAGGAAAGTATTTTTTTACATCTGCTTGTTGTTGAGCATAAGCATCTTTATTCCATGTAATCCCCTTATCATCTGTTATAGTTCCTTGCGATGCAGAGCTTGTAGAAGGTGCTTTTGGAGCGTATTGTGGATTGTTAGCCATAAAGTCCCTATTAGCCATATCTGTTGTAGGGAGTGTAGCTAGTTTAGAAAGTGTTATAGCCATGATATTACCAAGTTATGATTACTATTCCTGGAGCACCTCCACTAGCACTAGAACAAGTGCCTCCTGAGTCACACCCATTTCCACCACCACCTGCACCATAAGCAGAAGGTGTAACAGCACTTGTACCCTGTTTTCCACCAGACCCACCACTACCAAAAAATGAACCAGCACCTGCACCACCAAATCCATTACAACCACCACCATTACATTCTGTAATGGTTATTATACCTGATGTACCATTAATATTTATGTCTCCTCCTGTTGCAGTACCACCACCACCAGCGGCGCCACTGGAACCATTACTTCCAGCTGTAGATGAGCAAAAACTTGGACCAAAAGATGAATTACCACCAACAATCACAGAGATTGATGTTGTGGCAGATATGTCGGCATTTTTTAGACAATACGCACCACTACCACCTCCCCCACCTGCACCACCATTACCAAAACCAGTTCCTCCAGAACCACCGCCACCTTGTACCTGAACAGTCACTTTATTAACACCAGCAGGGGGTACAAATGTTCCACTAGATGTAAATACTTGTATATTTTTTCCTATCCAATAAGCAGGCATAGAACCTACCATTGTCGATGTTGCTGTAGTAGTAGAAAATGTGTTTACACCCGTAAATGTATTATTACCTGTTGTAGTTACCACATTACTTGCTAAAAAGTTAGTATCAATTTTTCCGCTATTTTGCGTCACAACAACCTTTAATCCTGCTGTCGCACTGTTATATGTAGAAGTAGCAAGAGAGGCAGGAATAGTCAATCTTCTAGTTGTACCACCTACAGATGTAGAGGAGGCAATTTCAATTCCTGTAGCTAGTTCACTGGCACCAGCAACTGTCTCCGAAGCGTAAGTTGTAGATGCTGTTATTGGAAAGTTATCAAAAGTCCATGTGCCAGTAATGTGCTCATCATTAGCTTTTACCGCATACTCAGCAAAATGCTGCGGAGAATCAGAAAGGATAAATATTGACTGACCACTGTGTGTTTGTCGTAATGTTGAAGAAGCTGTATACGGATAAGATCGTGCAAGTCCACGAGTGACGCCTGTTAAAGTTGCCGTGCCGTCTGCATTCTGTGTAATTCCTGTAAATGAAATAAATTCACTTCTCGTTGGCTGTTGAGGGTCAAGCGTACCATAGGCCACAGAAGTGTTTAGATACGACATTGTATAAGGTAAATTTGATACAGGCTCTTTGAAAGAAGACAGTTTTATTGTCGTATCAGTTGAACCAATTGATGACTGAAGTCTGTATGTACCTCCACCTGTTGGATTATATGCCCCCAATTTGACTTGATTTACTTCTGTACCGATTGACTGAACCTTATTATCAAGAGTATTTATTTTCTGTTGGAGTGGAACAGAAGAAGAAACATCGTATCCTGCAAGTGTTAAAATAGATACAATTGGAATCGCTATTACTTTTGCTATTGAAGTTAAAATAGTTTGCATTTTTTTGTATTATAACATAATAATTATTTTCTGATAAATATTGGTGAAAATTCTTGAAGTGTTGGGTTAACTCCTAAAGCCAAAATCTCCCAACGAGAGTCGGCATCATTGCTATAAACTTCTAAAGAGTATTCAAAACAATCAGCTGGGTTTACACCAGTAATTGCTCGAAACTTTGGCAATAACTCTTGATCACTATCGTCACTTATAATCCCGTCACCAAGTGGATTTTCACCAAGAGATGTTGTCCCTATAGATAATTCCGAATTACTTGTAAAGAATTGAGCAGAAACATCATTACTGTTTATATTCATATTTTGTAAGGAAGTAGAACCCTGATAGTCAATAAAAACATTAGCATTTAGATTAACACCGTTTGCTATATAACCCTCAAAATATGCCTTATCAAAAGCAATTAAACCTTGCCTTCTTTGTCCAGACTTATCACCCCACCTTCTATATGCCATTCTCATATAACAGTCATATGGTAACGGCTCATCAGAAGGGCTATCATCATGCCATTGACCTGTATCCCAAATCTGATAAATCATAGGGTTTGCATTAGAATGTCCATAGACAACATCGTCAATAACCGCAAAGCGAGATACATTTCTTACTTGTGGTGGGTGCCATAATCTTTCTGCTGTTACATTTCCATTTGCATCTACACTTTCACGGGTTTGGTGCATCCAATCTTTACCGTTATTGGGAGCTGTAATATATATAAAGTCACCGATAGCTCTTAAATGTCCACCAGTAAAATCTTCATTTTCTAATTCATTATATACTGCCTGAGATAAACATGGATACTTGGCTTGGAATAAATTTCTAAATGTACCTAATACACGAAGCTGTTGATCTTGTGAAAGATACACAATGTCATTTCCTACTGTGTCAATCATCTCATGTGAATAGGCCGCCTGTAAAAATGCTGTAGGCTTCTTATCAACTTTAGTCTGTTCTGTTAAAACTGTGGAAACAGTTATCTGTGTATAAATAATTTCATACCAATCGCTTCTACCAGCAGAAATATGAGCATTACCATTTCTTACAGTAATTCCTTTAGCCGTATTATCAAGTGTTAAAAGTTCTGGATCTCCTGGACTTCTACCTCCACCAGGAACTGTAAAGTCTGTAAAGTCACTATCATCAGATATATAAATTAACCGTGAAGTGTAAGATCCACAGTGTAACCTGTTGCCTATTACTTTAATAAAATCATTATTGAACCCTGCTGCTGGTTTATCAGTTTCGACAATTACAGACTGAACGGCTACACTATCGGCAACAATACCGGAAGCGTCTGGTGTAACACCTGTGAGTGTTGTGGTGCTTTCACCGCCTGTGTAAGTGTACTCAACACCACCAATGACGACCTTTTGTTGACCAGATGTGTTTGAAAATCCGTCTTGACCCCATGTTGTTGTACCAGACTTTGTAATTGTATTTACTGTCCCACTTGCCACCTTAGTTATACCACCGCTCCAGTGAAGTAATTTAGAGTCTCCTCTAACCATTATAAGCTTGTCTTTCTTTTCTGTATTGTCCCACCAAGGATCAAAAACAAATCGTGTCAAAGTTGCGGCTGGATTTGTCAAAGCAGAAGTTTCTAATAAATCATACCAAACATATGACCCTGATAAATTTGATTCAACCTGTAACTTATTATTAGCAACTCTTAATGGGTGTGTTGCACCTAAAGATGTATACCACTCATAAGAAGAGACAACACCAGCAGAGGTTGCGTCAATTTCTCCCCTTCTTAATAGTCCGGGACGAGATGCAATAGTACCTGATAGTTTCTTATAAACATTTTTAGAACCACGGACTAGAAATGACCCAGTAATGTTGGTTTTATCTCTAGAGCTGTTATACCCAGAAAAGTTATATTCGAGATCAAAGTTAAAATTATCTGTTGTACTCATATTATTATCTTAATTTAGGTGTCATCAAAGTCTTTTTAACTGACCATCCCATATCTAATCTTTTCCATAAAGTATCTCCTGAAATTTTCATTATATCTCCCCACTGAGACATACAAAATGTTTTACCGCCAAATGTAAGTAGTCTATTTTTGCTTGTATTTCTCCTTTGTTCTTTAATGGTTTTCCAAGAACAGTTTTCTTTACAATAATTTCCATTATTATCAATTCTTTCTATTAATGTATTTTTCTGACCATAAGCTTTTTTATGTTGTAAATATGATTTATACATATCATCTTTAAAGTCTACAAATGATTTCCAGACAATGCCAATTCCCCTCCCGCCGTAATATTTATAGCTTTGATGATTAGGATTATTACAACGCTTATTCATAGCTTCCCACACATGATAAAAATGTCCTATTTTACCTGTTCTGGCAAAACCATGTTTTATTCTTTTATCTTTATTCATCATAGTAATTGCCAACTTCTCGTATTTGTTGAGAAGGATTATTAGCTCTGTATCTTACATAAAGTCCTTTTTCTTTGTTATAAAGGACATCTTGAAACATTTGGACTAGGCCACTTGCCAAAGTACCACCTGATTGAATAGCAACAGTTAAAGCACATTCATATTCAAATAAAACATAGGAGGCATCATTAAGGACAATTTCGTCATTGTCGTCCGTTATTGTATTAGACAATACATTGTTTACCTTAAAGATTGCAGCAGTCCCATAAATGAGCTCATGTGGTGAAGGCATTGATAGAAAGAATGATCCTATTCTAACATTGGTTAAAGCTGTACCGTCATAATTAACATAAATTCTTGCATAATCTATATTTGTAACATCAA
>CAYPYB010000024.1:0-8193 GCA_964415115.1 uncultured Candidatus Pelagibacter sp.
AAATGAGGCTTGTTTTGTGAAGAAACTTGCTTACCTTTCACAAATGCGACAGATCAAACTCCATCCAGTGGTCCAAAAGTAATTACGCAAAAATGGTATGCATTACTTGATATGAATAAAAGATTGCAGAAAATTGATGCAGTTATAGGAAGATTTGATACAGAAATAAAAAGTAAAAAACAAAGACTTTCTACTGCTTTAATAGTTTCCACACAAAATCCGACTGAAAAAATAGAACAAGCTGAACTCGTTTCTTATATTACCGTTTCAGATACATATATGAAAGAAGGACTTAAATGTATTAATTGTGGAGCAAAAGGTGGTTTTGCCTGCAGTGAACAAAATGCCCTGCATTATTTTGCAGGAAATATTGGGATTTTAGGATTAGTAAATCAAAAAATTAAGGATGAACAAATACGCCTCAATAAAAAGATTAAAGGAATTGTGATGCATATGCATTCCACAAAACATCCTTGCTACACATGTGGCCTAAATATTTACTCTGAATTAAATTCATCAGGCGTATTAGAGGTGCTTAGAAATTATCAACCAAATACAGTACTTTCAGATCTAAAACTCTTTTGCTTAGTCTCTTATCGTTTACCCGCTGGTGAATTACCAGACTCATCAAGCATTACACTAGAGTCAACATTACAAACATCTGATCCAAGAAATAGGTTTGGTTTAACTCGCATAAATGGAATTGTAAATTTTAGTTCTGACTATTAAATTTATAAAAATCATTGAAAAGCTATATGGAATATGGGTTCTAAGGCTATTTTGAAACCCTTATGTCTGTTTTTTACACGTTCCCTGGTACTGGGCGTACTTGAAATATTTATCATTATATGATATATAATAAATATACACAATAAATTTAACTCAATATAATATGAAAGCTTACATTATGCTCAAAATTCGTTTTCTTATTAGATCATTTAGTATTGGTTGTCTTTTCATCATGCATGCTTACTGCAGTGATCCAGACGATATAATGACGCCAGTAAAACAAACCGGTTCATCCACGGCCATTGAATTTACACCTGGGCAATTCATGAGTCAAAGGCAAGCTCGTATATTAACAAGAGAAAATTTTGAGACTCATTTTGAGCCTTCTATTGTTGAATCTTGGGGAATTGATTGGTCTCTGTTAACAAATCAAACATTAGCTTACGATTGCCCAGAAAAAGCATCAAGTGTAAGCTTTTTAACTAATAGACTTAAAGAACGTCTTAGAAAATGCAAAGACGGAGATTTTCTTGATTTCTTTGACAAGATTATTGGTATAAAAACTGCAATGGAGGCCGTTCACTTAGATCGCCTTGATGATAAATCCATTGATTATTTTTCTTCCCTTTTTCCTAATTCTACTGTTGAAACGGATATTAAAAAAAGTGGTGTACAATTAGGTGAAACTGTATCTGTTACTTTGCAAACAGGTGAGAAGCTTAAATATTACGTTAAAACACATTCCGAAGGTCGTCTTTCTTCAAAAAGTAGTGCCGCAAAACTTGTGGCACCTGAAGAACTGATGGTTTATAGAATTTTACAATATGCAGGTGTTGGCTGTGAATCTCATTTTTTTCAAAGAAGTCCAGTGGATGTATATATAGCCACACTTGATGCAACACATAACGGAACGTTCAGACTTTTTAAAGATGTAATTACAGAAGAAACAAAATATGGGGAATCATTGTGGGGTATGCTTGGAATTATTAATAATTTCCCTTCAGCAAATGATTTTAATGGGCTTGAATTTACTTTTAATGATGCATTAAGTCAAAACTTCATACACCAAATGGCGACACTCGATATATTGACACGTATTTTACGTCTTCAAGATCTATTGAATAATCCTGAGAACTTTGGTTTTCTACAGCTATCCGGTTCTCATCCAATTTTAAGAGTCATAGATTTTAGAGTGTTGGATGCAAAGGAATTTAGAATTGCGGAGAGCGATTTTCGAGGATTTTTAGTCGGAAATGGTCTTTATAACTATGCTGCTTCACATAGAACAATGCGTTTTGTTTTACGTGAGAGAAGTCGTGATAAAAGAATAGAAACAGCGTTGCAAATGTTTTCACAAGATCCTTTACTGTCTATTGTAGATCATATAAATCACGCATATTCTGATGTTTGTAAATATATACTGGAACAACCAGAGGTTTTTGCAGAGCATCAAGAAACTTTAATGAGCCAGCTGAATAGCTACAGGGAATCTATTTTAGAAAATGCTTCATACTTTAATAGCTGCTTACACGATAGAACAATAACTTAAAAGAGCAAAAATACTATTAGCTTTAACAGATAGCTGATTCACTCTCATGCTAAAAAATCAGAATTAACACTTTTGGGGGTTCTTCTGCAGGAGACCCTATATATGAAACAAATTTCGATCTGATCCTATTTGCTCAATTAAAAGGGTGATGATTTCTTCGACTGTTGTGGTTTCAGCTTCACTTAAAGTATCGCCTTCAAATTTATGAGTCACCATTTCACGAATGCGTAGAGCAAGTTCCTCCAAGCTTATATCGGCTGTGACTCCTAATGTCTTTAGGTCTTGAATACGAGACGCTTTCATCGACTCATCGTGAAGATTAAATAAAGCAAATTTCTTTGCTATGAGTAACGGAGCTTCTGCTTTTAAAAATATCCTATTCAAGTCTTCATCACCTAAGGTTCTAAGTCCTGTTACAATACGTTCTTTCACACCTTTACTGCAACTCAAGGTGCGCAGACTGTTGTCATACGCTGCAATAGAATCACCAATAAAACTGTGTATCCAAAGATCAATCTTGTCGCCATGGTTGGACTGAATAAAATGCAAAACCTTAGCAAGCTTTTCCATATATTCAGGCGATAAGGCTATCAAAATAGCTTCAAATACTTTGCTTTGATCTGCGTTATTAAAAAGTTTACTTCCTTTTTGAAAAAGTAACGCTTGAACCTGCTGGGCTGATGGTAAAGATTCCTCATTCAAGAGTGAAGAAACATGTTCCATAGCCTCATCAAAAACAATATTGGAAAAATCATGGATTTCAAAGGCGACACCTCTTCCTTGACCACTGGTACCGCCTTGTGAATGTTCTTCTAATAATCTCTGCCTATGTTCTTGTGGTAAGTGGTTTAAAATCAAATGACGGCGAACTTGTTTGGTAATCTCAGAGAGATTTCCGTTTTGTAAGTTTCTATAAAGACTGCATAACGTATTGCTGTCAGGCCTAATAGGTCTTTGAGGATCCAATAAGTATATTATCATATCGGGCGATTCCCTTTTTACTCCAGCTTCTAATAATGCCTTATTCACACTATCTTGGTCGGGTTTGATGGGAAAAGCGTCGCTGAGTATCCATTGCAAAAGCGGAATTTGTTGATGTAAAAGAGAAATTGATTCATTCACGGCACTTTGGTCGGGTTTGATGGGACAGTCGTCACTGAGGAACCACTCTGCCACAGACAGATAATTAAAGTTTACTGCTTGAACAAATGCTTCATTAATAGTTGGATCCCATGGAGCATTTGAAAGTTTCATGGGGCAGGAGTCACTAAGGAACCACTTCAACATAGGTATACAATTAGGATTTACTGCATAAATAAACGCCCGATCTACTTCACCTTGACCTATTTTCGTGGGGCAAGAATCACTGAGAAACCATTCCACTATAGGCACATCATTACTTCTTGCCGCTTCACTAAATACCCTTTCTAAAGTATATCGATCGAACTTCGTAGGGCAGGAGTCACTGAGGAACCACTTCACCGAAGTCAGATCATTACGACTTGCTGTTTCAATAAATGCGTTGTTCACAACATATTGATCGGGTTTGACGGTGCAGTCCTCAGTGAAAAACCATTTCATTAGGGATAGATGATTATTTGTTGCTGCATAACAAAATGCATCATTTACCGTTGCTTGATCAGGCTTTATAGAAGAGACATCACTGAGAAACCATTTTAATGCCTCCAAATAGCATGAATTTGCATAAGATTTAAATATATAAATTGTGGATTTCTTGATCTTTGGAGTTTAGGAGGCCCTGGGCGATACCAATGCTTTTCTGTAGTCCATACTTTCTTCCCATCCATGCATGTTGCAGCTCATCAGATTCCTTTCGTGTCATGACATAGTGAACCATAAGATGACGCGGAAATTGAGGCGGTTCAGGGTTATCTACAGGTTCGGTGCTTAAAACAGTGGATGTCATGAGTAGTGCTGTGGCCCATGCTTTTATTAATTTCATCGAATTTAACCCTAATGTATTGTATTATAATTATAATTTTTTACATATTACGAAAATTTAAAATATTATTCAAATATAAATTTATATCTGAATCATCCCTTCAACGACGCTTTAACTCTCTATGTGGCCCTACTGCAGAAAACAGAAATTATAGCACGTTAAGTTTTTTCAATGATCTTAGAAGTCTAAACTTACCTGATTACTATATAACCCTCTTGCATATCTTGTTTGAATCAAATATGATTACTGTACAGCATTCAATAAGACATGATCATGACACAAAATGACTCTACAAAAACAAGAGGCGGTTTTAGACAAGGTGCTGGTCGTAAACCCCAATCGGGGCAATTCAGGGAAGAAACCAAAGCTATTCGTGTACCTCTAAGCATTTTAGGACCGTTAAATGAATATCTCGATCAACTTCGACATCACAAAAGTTTTTCATCTTTCAAACCTCTAAATCTTCAAGATTGTGAAATGTTTCAACCCGATGCTTCCTTCATGCCTTTTGAAATTCCGTTTTTTAACAGTCATGTTTCTGCTGGTTTTCCATCCCCTGCAGATTCAACCATACAAACACGTCTTAATCTGAATGAATATCTGATTCCCAATGCTCCCTCCACTTTTATTGTTAGAGTCAGTGGTGAATCCATGAAAGATGCAGGCATTATGGATGGTGATTTACTGATCATCGATCGATCACTTAAACCTCATCACGATGATATTGTCGTTGCGGCCGTGAACGGAGACCTTACTGTTAAACGTTGGTATAACGACAAAGGAAAAGTTCTACTTAAAGCTGAAAATCCAGAATTTCAAGACATTCTTCTTCATGAAGAAACACATCTTCATATTTGGGGTGTCGTCACCCACGTTATTCATCAAACTAAAATCAAAGGGAGAAGATAAATGATTTTTGATATTTTTAAAAAAACAACATCTTGCGACTACTCAAACTGTTTTGCTCTCATGGATGGTAATAATTTTTATGTCAGCTGTGAACGGGTTTTTAACCCCAAATTACAAAACAGACCCGTCATCATCTTATCCAATAATGATGGATGCGCCATTGCCAGATCCAATGAAGCCAAAGCGTTAGGAATTCCCATGGGGGCCCCTCTTCATGCTTTTTCGCACATGATTAAAAAACACGACATTGCCATTTTATCTTCCAACTTTGAACTCTATGGAGACATGAGTCATCGCATGATCAATGTGTTACAACAATTTTCACCCGATGTTGAAATTTATTCTATTGATGAAGCTTTTGTCGATCTTTCCAAAGTCTTTTACCGAAGTGAACAAAACCTTCAAACCTGGGTACAAAATGTTTACGATACTGTTTTACAAAATGTAGGTATACCCACAACCATAGGCATTGCACCTACCAAAACATTAGCTAAATTGGCTAATCGCCTAGCTAAAAAAAACAGCCATTCTTTTCATGTTCTAAACACTCAAGAACAAATTCAACAGGCTTTACAATCAACCCTTGTGGAAGATATTTGGGGTGTAGGTCGCAAACTTCATGTGCAGTTAAAATGTGATGGAATTTACACAGCCTATGATTTGGCGTGTAAAGATCCTCGATGGGCAAGACGAAAAATGACCGTTGTAGGAGAACGAATGGTTCGAGAACTTCAAGGAACATCATGTCTCGAATTAGAAACCGTTGAAAAAGATAAAAAAAGCATTCAAGTTTCACGCAGCTTTGGAACACCTCTAAAAGATAAAGAAGATATTGCCCAAGCTTTATCTCATCATGCCACTCGTCTAGGTGAAAAACTTAGGTCCAAAAATTTAAAGGCTCCGTTTATTACGGTGTACTGCCAAACCAATCCTTTTTCTAAACACCCCTTTCAAAAATGTGTCTACACGGTTGGATTATCAACAGCAACACAAGATACAGAAATACTGATCAAGGCTTCTCTTTATGGTCTGAATCAAATGTTTAAAGAAGGATACACTTATCATAAAGCAGGTATTTTAGCTTTTGACTTAGTATCAACCGATCTGTTTCGACAAAATATTTTATCTTCTATGAAACAACCAAAGCGTTTGCTTCAAGCATCTGAAAGATCCCAAACCCTCTCTCACAGCGTGGATAAAATCAATATACGTTTTGGTCAAGACACCTTGTTTTGGGCATCCAGTGGAGTGCAACCCAAACACCTTATGAAACAAAATAACAGAACTCCTCGTTACACCACACGTTGGAACGAATTGGTCACAGTGACAGCTTGATCAAGGTATAAAGTTGTGCTGTTTAACTTTCTTTGGTGTTGCCCCTCTTTATGGGAGATATCATGTCTCTAAAAGAAGTTTAAAATGTAACCGTTGATAAAAAGGGCTGTCGACCAATGGGATGATTTTTAACGGTGATTTCAAGGTATCTCTAAAGTAGAAGAATTCTATCTATACTCATATCAAGGGTAAGGGAGAGCTAGTTTTTTAAGCAAACAGATCTAACCCTATAGTTTCTTGACGATGTTGATACTTTTTTAATCATTTTTCCTCAGAGTTTTCCACAAAAGATGGGGAAAACTTCTCCATGATTTAATTCTATATTTTGTAGTTCTCAGGAGAGATAGAGTAGATTGTTTCAGATCTTTTGATTCTTATTCTTGCTGTATTTATTGCATAAATGATAACAAGAGCTTTTATAGAATATGGATCAAAAATATGATACTATTAATTTAAGTAATATTAAAATTCAAAGAATTCACATGATCAAAAGTTTTTGTACATTATTTTTAGGGGCATCTAGTTTAGCATGCAGTATGGATGGAATAAGTGGAGAAAATATAAACCCTAACTTACAACCACAAATAGAACATACCTTAGAAAAAGATCAAAGCTTAGAAATTTTTAAAAAAGCTGAAGAACCCCTTGTTGATCATAGAAGCACTGAGGAAATACGAAAAAAAATCAAGTATTTAAAAGCAAAGAAAAGAGGTTATCAATCTTTTAATCAAGATCATGATAAAGTTATTCAACAACTCATGGAAAAAGAATTTTTTGAAAACTCTTTTCCAGCTAACAATACGGAGGTTTTAAAAATTTTAGAATCTGTGTTTACCAATAATTATGGCCAAGGTGGTCCTTGGGGATATATTGTTAGAGAACTCGATCGTCGCCCACAGCGTTTTATTAAAGAATTTAATCAATTGAGATATGATGTGATGCATAAGGCATCAGAAAAAAATATAGAAATACGAAAAATTTTAGATGAAATTGATATGGAAATTCGAGCAGCAGGATTTATGATTGTTTACTATTGGAATAACAGACCGTAAACTTAAGAATATCTTCCTTTTTTGAAAAAGTCTTAATGGTCAGATTTTTACTTCTTATTCTTTTTATATTGATCCGTCCCTTGCATGCAGATACCTATGAAGAATTTTATATTCTTCCTATGGGACAAGGTAATGCACAATTGGTTATTTATGTACAAGGGGCTGAAAAAATAGGGGTTTTATATGATTTAGGAAGTAAATCTCTTCAAACACACCCTAAATTTATGAACAGAGGAAAATGGGATCAAAAATATAAATCTAAACAAGTAATAGGAAAAAGATCTATTCAATCATTCCCCTCTACTCCAACTAAAAATAATTTACAGATTACTTCCAACGAATTACAAACACCAGAACCAGTTACAGGAGGTTCATCCAAAGTTTCCGAACAAGCCTGGACTATTGATGGAAAACTAAAACCATCACAACAAAAAACTCATAAAAAAAATCTTGAATTATTTATCTATGATCTTTTACATGACTTATCCCATCTTTTTATTTTTTTATCCCATTCAGATCAAGATCATATCTGTTATTTAAATCAAAACGCCATTCCTGATACTGTTCCTTTAACCATACTTTTTTGTGGAGACTGGTTTGGAAAGGATCTGTCGCATTTGTGAAAGGTAAGCAAGTTTCTTCACAAAACAAGCCTC
>CAYPYB010000025.1:0-8174 GCA_964415115.1 uncultured Candidatus Pelagibacter sp.
TAAAAAGCTTTCACTCCCCGCTTATGTTTTTGATACGCAGCCATTTTGGTTTGATGAAAGAATTTCTATAGAAAAGAAGAATATGAATAACAGAGAAAATATTGAAAATTTGAAATTTGATCTTTTAGACAACTTAAAAGCAAGGATTAGTATTTCATCAAATCATGTATGGCTAGACGATCATGTGGTTAATGGTTTCAAGATGTTGCCGGGTGTGGCTCATCTAGAGCTTGTGTTGCAAGTTTGTCAATTTTTAAATATTAGAAATGTCCAAGGCTTTTCTGATATTTTTTGGCTAAAACCCATAATTTGTTATTCGTCAGAAATAGACATAATAGTTAAATTAGAATATTACGCCACTTATATAAAATATGAAATTTTCTGTAATGATATATTGTGTTCAGTCGGAATCATTCATTTCTCACCTATTCAATCTATATCTGATGATTCACATTTAAAACCTGGCTTATTTGAACTTGGATCAGATCTATCTTTGTATAATAAATTTAAAGATTCTGGAATTGCATATGGAAATTATTTTAAAGGTCTAAAGTCATATCATGTAACAGATCTTAATACCGTTTTTTCCAAGATAAGCATTCAACTTCATGCTGACAGTCTTAAAACAAACTTATTAGATTCAGCATTTCAAACACTAATTGGATTTAATATGTTTGATGGTTCGCAACCTTTATTGCCGTATTCATTAGGTCAGCTCATCATACATACAAAATTTTATGAAACAACTACAAATGAGTTTCATGTATTGACTCAAAAAATAAGCAGCAATCGCTTTAACATCCATATTTACAATCAAGAAAGGGATCTTATTTTGACTTTAAATGATTTCGGAGTGAATTACTTTGAAAAAAAGTACTTGCCTTCTTCTATTGAAAATACATTTATTTCTCCTTTAACGTATGAAGCAAAATGGACACCCTCAAATATAGATGCATCTGTGTATCAGTCAGCAAAAGACTTTATTCTGATTTATACCAATCAGCGACCTGATATAGCTTTTGATACTCTTTCTTCTTCTAAAATGATAGCTTCCTTTCATGTATTTGATTCATCTTTGATGAATAATATTCAGCAATTTCATTTAGAAGATATTCAAATAATCTTTGTGGATAATAATGAATCTCATCTGAAAATCGAAAAATTATACGAAAAGTGTTATGTACTTTTAGATTTATTAAAATTTGTTGAAACAAAAAAACTGTATGCCTTTAAATTGATAGGAGAGGGTGCATTAAGTTTGAATGTTTATGACAAAATGATTCAACCACAAAATGCTTTATTATTGGGTCTCACTCAAACAGCTTCTAAAGAGTTTTCTTCTACCTTGGTTTGTAGTTTTTCAAGTGACAAATTAACTACAAATATATTAGATAAAATTCTTTTGGATGAGAATCATAACAACCCAAATTCTGAGCCAATAATATATAAAGAATCATCTCGTTATACTAGACAACTGTTTTCTATACCATTTTCAAATGATTATGAATCTAAGCTAAAAAATAAAGGTACATATTTAATTATTGGCGGAGCTGGAGGGTTAGGATTAGGTGTTTGTGAATATTTAACAAAAAATTATAATGCGACAGTTATTTTATCTGGTCGAAAAACTAGAAATACTATTGACATAAATGCGCAGCATAATAAAGGCGGCAACATCTTTTATGAACAAATAGATTTTACAAACGCCAAAGAAGTTGAAAATTTATTTCTAAAATATTCTAATATAAATGGTGTTATTCATTCTTCACTTGTATTGAATGATAAGACTATACAATTTATGGATAAGCAAACATTAAAAGATGTTTTAGACGCAAAAGTTTTAACATCTCATGCATTAGCAGAAGTGCTAAATAAATTGAATTACCCATTAGATTTTATTTTATTTTTTTCATCTATACAATCTTTCATAGCAAATCCTGGTCAAGCAAATTATACAGCAGCTTGTGTATTTAAAGACGCCATTGCAAAAAAACTCGCTAGTTTTTACATGTACGATACAAAAATTGTTAATTGGGGTTATTGGGGGAAAATTGGTATTGTGGCCAACGATCACTACAATGAACGTATGAAAAAACTTGGGATTGGATCAATTGAGCTGGATGAAGGTATTAATATTATTGAAAAAATTTTAGCAAATCCTGTACAGCAAATTGCGGTAATAAAAGCTCAAGCCCATGCTTTGAAAAAATTAAATATCAATTTTGAAAAACATGACAATAGAAGTTGTGTAGCAGGCGAAGAATACAACAAAATGGAGAATAACATGGCAACCTTATTAGATAAAATAATTCCAGATTATCCCATTAATGATAGGCATATTCAACATAACGAACAGGCACAAATTTTACTAGAAGAATACGCACGTTCCATGATTCAAAATTATAAGCTTCCTACCTATTTTTTGCCTAAGTATTCTCGATTAATAAATGCGATTCAAAATATGCCTTCTGCGAAATTAATTGATAAACAACAGATCATCTCAAATTACCCATGGCTTACCAATCATTTAAACCTTATAGATCATTGTCTTACATATTATGACAAAGTTTTAACTGGCCAAATAGATCACATGTCAGTATTGTTTCCTGACGGTTCTTTCGAATTAGTTGAACCTGTTTATCGAGATAATCCTATTTCAGATTACTATAATCAATGTGTTGGACAAATTGTCTCAAATTATATTAGAGAAAAAAGTAATGTTAAAACACTCAAAATTATTGAAATAGGCGCGGGGACAGGCAGTACAACTAAATTTGTTTTACCTCATTTACAGAATTTATCAGATGTATCTTACGTCTATACAGATTTATCTTTTGCATTTTTGAAAAAAGCTAAAGATGAATTTAAGGATTATCAATTTTTAAATTATCAAATTTATAATATTGAGCATGCTCCAGATGCAGAATTATTAAATCAATTTGATATTGTAATAGCAACTAATGTACTACACGCAACAAAAAATATTGAAATCACACTTTCTAATGTTAAAAATTTATTAAATGAGAATGGTATTTTGATTTTAAATGAAGTTGTTTCGCGCCAAGATTTTGCAACATTAACTTTTGGTTTAACTGATGGTTGGTGGCTTTTTGAAGACTATCGTATTAAAGATAGCCCTCTTATCCAATCCGAAACGTGGAAATCTCTTTTACAAAAAGTAGGGTTTAAATCAATTAAAGAACATGGAAATAAGGATCAACAAATCATCACAGCTGCTGTTGCAGAGACTTTGGAAGATAAAGAAAAATCTACATCTTTAAAAGTTGGTACTGAAATGTTTGGTACTTCAAGTTCGATTGATCCTGTGATTTCTTTAGATATAAAGAATGAACAGCCTTCAAAAACTACATCTTTACAAAATCTTCAAAAAAATGTTGATGCGTTTTTAATTGATAGCATTTCAAATGTTATGCGAATAAAAAAAGAACAATTAAAAACTAATGTGCCTTTCGCAACTTATGGAATTGATTCCTTAATAGTCTTGGAACTTTTGAAGCCTCTCAAAGAAAAATATGGTTATATTCCAAGTACAATATTTTTTGAATATCCCACAATCGAAAAATTAAGAAATTTTTTGATTGAGGATAAGAATTTAATGAATTCTTTCGAATCACGTGAAGATAACCAAAATTCAATAGAAGAAGTAAACATATCATCTCTTGTAACCTCTGAGATAGATACCTTTAAAAGAAGCCAAACATTTAAAGATAATGATATAGCAATTATTGGTATGGCAGGACGATTCCCAAAAGCTGAGGATATAGAAAAATTTTGGAGAAATTTAAAAAATGGGATAAACTGCATTGACACTATACCAAAAGAACGCTGGGATAATATTGAGTTTTATAATGATAAATCTCAATATAAAGTTGGCGATATTTATACGAATTATGGTGGGTTCATTGATGATATAGAATATTTTGATCATCACTTTTTTTCATTGACGCCTCTTGATAGCGAAAATATAGACCCCCAAGAACGACTTTTCCTCCAGACAACATATCATTCTTTACAAAATGCAGGCTATGCAATGGAAAAGGTAAAAAATACGAATGTTGGTGTGTTTGTAGGTGTTATGAATGATGGATATGCATGGTTATCTCTCGATACCAAAACTGAAAATTGGGCCGATTCACTAGCCTGGTCAATTGCAAACAGAACATCATATTTCTTTGACTTAAAAGGACCAAGTATGGCAATTGACACAGCTTGTTCTGCATCATTAACTGCTTTACATCAAGCATGTCTTGCAATTAAAAATGATGATATTTCTATGGCAATAGTTGGCGGGGTTAATTTAATCCTGCATCCAAAACAATATTCTAAACTGTGTCGTTTACATATGTTAGCTGATGATAATAAATGCAAATCTTTTGCGAAAGGCGCGAATGGTTTTGTTGACGGTGAAGGAATAATTTCAATTGTTATAAAAAGATATTTTGATGCAATCAAAGATGGAGACCCTATCCATGCTGTTATTCGTGCATCTTCTGTAAATTCTGGTGGAAAAGCCAATGGCTATTCTAGCCCTAATCCCAATGCGCAAGCAGATCTAATACAAAAGTCATTAAATCGTGCCGGTATAGATTTTGAACAGTTATCGTACATTGAAGCCCATGGAACTGGCACCGAATTGGGGGATCCAATTGAGATTCGTGGCATACAAAAAGCTTATGGGACGACTTTACAAAATGGTAATTCTATTTATATTGGATCAGTAAAAAGCAATATTGGGCATTTGGAATCAGCTGCGGGGTTGGCTGGGCTTATTAAAATTATTTTGCAAATGGAACATAAAACCCTCGTAAAAACCTTACATTGCGAAATTGAAAACCCACATATTTCGTTTCATCACTCCCCATTCAAACTTGTTAAAGAAACAACAAAATGGGATGTATCAGGAAAAACACGAATTGCGATGTTGAATTCATTTGGTGCTGGTGGCGCTAATGCAAATATTATAGCTGAAGAATACATCCCCGCATTGCCAAATGAAATAAAATTAGACCAATATCTTATAGTTATTTCTGCTAAGACGCAACAAGCTCTGCAAAATAATATAAATGCTTTAAGACTCTGGTTAACCACACAGAAAGAAGTAGATCTTTATGGTTTAAGTTATACATTATGTATGGGGAGAGATCATTTTGAATATAGAAATGCTTATATTGTTAAAAATATTGAAGAGTTAATTGAACATCTAAAGATACCACTTTTATTTAATAGAGTTGACAATATTTTAAGTACTCCTGATTATAAATTAATGGATCCATCTATTGAGTATCTTAAAAATGATTATCTAGAAGTTAAATCGATAGATTGGAGTAGTCTGTTTACTGTAAAGAAAATTATTCAAATTCCAGGATATATTTTTGATAAACATTTTCATTGGATATCAAATCCCAAATACGGTCGTTCAAGAGAAGATAGAATTCTCTCAGACCATCAGATTAACAATCAAAATATTATACCGGCCAGTTATTTCTTAAAGCTTTTAGCAATAGATGAACAAATGTCAAATTATAATGATATTTTCTGGTTGAAACCATTAAATCACTCAAATGTCAGTATTAAAAAGGCAGGTTCAAATTTTTCATTAATGGATGACAATCAGATCGTTTATGCTAAAGCCTCGCATATTAATACATTTCCTGTTTATAAAAAAATAGATATGGAGATAATTTATTCTATTATAAATAAAAACAAAATTATAGATAGATCAGACATATATAAATATTTTAATGAAATTGGATACCAATATGATTCAAATTATAAAAGCTTAAATTGGGCCTTTGTTTCACAAAATGAAGCATATTCACAAATAGAGATTACTGATGAAGCTTCTCCTTTGAATGAGTCTAGCATTGATGCAGGTTTACAATTAGCAATTTTGCTCTATTCTAAAGATAACAATGACCTTCGCGTTCCTTTTCATGCAGAAAATTTTTCATTTAATAGGAATGTTGCTACAAATGTGCTATATTGTTATTGCTCAGTAAATACAACATTACCTAATCAAGAAAAAAAATTTATTTTTGTATTTTTTAATGAAAAAGGAGAAATTATTCTTGAACTAAAAGATTTAACATCTCTATCTATTAAAGAGAAAAAAGAGCCTGTTAAAAATAATTTTGAAGCAGATGAAAAGTCTTTTAAATTTTATAAAATTGCTTAAAAATAAAAATAATTAAATAAATTCTGATATTTTAACTTTTAATCTAATCACTTGAACTTTGAATAGATTATTGTTAGCATACAAAGGAGATTATTAATATGAAATCAGTCTTAGTTACCTTAATGATTGCACATGCTCCCTTATGTAAAGGATACATGACTTTAATACCTAATTCTATTACTCAATTTATAGTTGAAAAATCGTATGAAAAGGCGCCAAGCATTAACGTTAAAGGCTTAGATTTAGCAATTAATCAAAAAGTTTTATTTAATAATGCCGATTTTCATATGCATAACAATGAAGTAGTAACGATTGTTGGTGAAAATGGGTGTGGTAAGTCCTCTTTATTAAAGATCATTTTTGGACAAAATTATAATTATAATGGCGAGGTTTCTTGTTATGGACGTGTGGGAATTCTACCTCAAAATTTCGAATCATTAAATGATGAAATACCTGCTCTTATACATATGCTCACAATAAATAAAAGTGAAGAAGAAGCACGAAAATTGATAAGTGATTCCGAAAAATTTTCCACCGAATGGTATAAGAGTATTAATAATGAAGGTGCTTATACACTATTTCAAAATATGAGAAAAATTGGATTACCAAAATTTATATTAGAAAAACCATTTAAATACCTAAGCGGAGGACAAAAAACAAAAGCAATACTATGTTCTCTTTCATATGCAAATCCTGATATTTTACTTCTTGATGAACCAACAAATCATCTTGATGAGCAAGGATTAAATTGGCTTGAGCATTTTATAAAAAATTATTTTGGTTGTGTTTTAATCGTTACACATGATAGAAAAATGATTAATAATGTCTCATCGCGTATAGCAGAAATTTCACCCCATTCTAAATCTTTTACCTTTTTTAAGGGAGGGTATAAAGGATATCTAGAAGAACAAGAAAAAATTCGCCAAAGAGCCATTCAGTCACGATCAGCACAAGACGATGAAGTGAAAATATTATCAGACAAATCCAATCGATTAAGTGGAGCGTTGCAAAAAAACGTTAAAAGGTCTGGTGGTGATAGTGATAAATTGGGCTTTAATGCAAGAGGAGAAAGAAAACAAAAGGGGATATCTTCAGTAGTTAAGCAGTCCAATAAAAAACTAGATAGAATCTTAGATAATTTAGTAGAAGTTCCTATTGAAAGAAAAAAAATGAGTTTTAATTTTCTTAATTATCAATCTCATGAAACTTCTAATTTGCTAATCTCTGTTGATAAATTATCATTTTCATTCGGCAATCAAGAAATATTTGATAAATTATCTTTTTCTGCTTGTTCAGGAGAAAGAGTAATATTAAAGGGTGCCAATGGTACCGGCAAAACGACGCTGCTAAAAATTATAGCAAACAAACTTCAACCATCTTCTGGTAATATTGAATTGCCTTTTTCAGCAAAAATTGGGTTTCTGGATCAAGAACAAGAATTTTTAGATTTAAGTAAATCAGCGTTTGATTTAATTTTTAAAGATCCAAGTCTAAATTTAAGTCAGGCTGAAACGCTAAAACTACTACAAAATTTTGGGATTTATAATGCCCATGATCTATATTCTTCATTGTTAGAATTAAGCATTGGCTGTCGTAGAAAAGCTCAATTATGTCATATAGTGGCCCATAAGCCAAATATTTTATTATTAGATGAACCAACAAATCATATTGACTTTCCAAGCCTTGAAGTTATTGAAGAAACCCTTACTGATTTTCCTGGTATTCTTATAGCTGCCACTCATGATAGATATTTTGTTGAAAAAGTAGGAACGCGGATTATAAATTTAATACCTAATACAAACTAACAACTGGTTGCATAAATCACGCTTCTTTTGAAGAAGAATTAGGTTCTCCATGGATGAAAATCTTATATTAGAACTTTGTGAAATTTATTTTATGGAAACTGATGATTTATGATTTTTTAGGGATCTGTCGCATTTGTGAAAGGTAAGCAAGTTTCTTCACAAAACAAGCCTCA
>CAYPYB010000026.1:0-7823 GCA_964415115.1 uncultured Candidatus Pelagibacter sp.
AGTTACAGCCAACCGTACACCAAAATTCACGAAATACCTATTCATGCAACAATCCACAAACTATTACCAACAGTACCTTGGTGCTTCTAAATTTGGATTCAAGAGTGTGTGAATGCTTAACAACCAAACGATTAAACGTTGAATGATCAACGTGTGAAACGTGTATAACCATCATTTCATAAATCTCTCGAGAGATTTATGAAAAACTTCAATTTGATGCTTTATATTGGCAATTTTATTTTGAATATCACTAGTTTCTTCTGTAGTATTTCCAGATATTTTATGCAGATATTGTTCTAATAAATATTGAATATCAGCATAAGATTCATCAAATTTAGTATATATAGGTTTACAGGTAAGATCTTTAAACTTGTACAGAATTTGATGTTTATTATTTATAACTTTAATATTATAAGAATTAATACATTTGTAATTTTTAAATAAGACGATTCTGAAATTCACTTTTTTATTCGTGTTTTTCTTTAAATTAAATATTACAGTAATGTCAAATATTTTATTTTTTGAATTCAAAAAATTTACATAGTATTTAAAATGATCACAGTCATATTTTTTATGGAGAACAAATATAATTTCTTTTATAATGCAAATAAATATTGAAAAAAAATCTTTTTTATCAATACAAAGTGAATTAAAGAAATCTTTAGAATTCATAAAATTCTCTAATGGATATTCTTCTTGTAATTCTCCTCCTTCATTATTTTTAAGGTATTTTTTAAAAGTAAATGATCTTTCATGTAACATAATAAAATCAATATTTTTTAATGCCTCTATCGCTTTTGGAGAATATCTATTTTTTCTTTCATCTATTTCCCTCTGCATTACAAGGTAATATGTAAGTAAATTTTTTTTAAAATTTCTTTCATGACCCCAATCATGCCATAGATGCATAGCTGGGTGATTGAAGAATCCTCCATGTGTCAAGTATCCTTTTCTTCTCGGGGATTTAAATTCCGATAGCCATGTTGGATGTGTTTCCTTAAATAAACAATCTATTTTAAGTGATGGAGAAATTCCTTTTCGAGATGTAAAAACAACGTATGGGAAATTAAAGTTATAATGATTAAAATGATTAATTATCTTGAAAATATTATTATTTGAGGAGTTATAGTTTTTTAAATCAAACCAAGAATCATCTCCCAATTCTACGTGTGGCAATTTAAAATAATCAAGATCAATTTTCCATTTTAATTCATCTATTTTATTTGCATAAGAAATTATAAAAGATAACTGAAATATAATGATCTTAAAATTATTAAAGGTTAAATTATTATGATTAAAAAAAAATAGATTACTATAAATTATTTTCATTTTTTCTAATTGAGAATTTGTACGTATGAAGCTAGATACAAACCAGAATGCATCTAAACATATAATTAGCAATTCAGGTATCGATTGTTTTTTAAGTATGTAGTCATCGTTATCTTTGTAACAAGAATATATCAAATCATATTTTTTTATTTGATCTTTTACAGTTATTGGAAAAGGATATTTTTTAGATATTAAAACTTTATTTGATACCTTTATCTGTCCACAATCTTTAATTAAGCAATACAAGTCTGCACAAATTTTTTGAGCTTGAGAACTGAGCTGTTTACGCAATGCTCTATTAGATAGTTTTTTATTCATGATTAATATCTGTATGATTGTCTAAATATGTCTGAATTGGAATTTGAAAACGAGACATACAGTGAAAAGTTGTAGTAGATTTAAACGTTCCATTTTCACATAATTTGTTAACAGGATCTCCTCCTCCACATAGTGAAAAATACTTACATGTTTGCTTGCATTTTTTTACTCCATAGTGAATATCTCTATAGATAGTTTTGAATTGATTTGAATTAAGCACATCTGAAAATTGATCTTTATAAATATTTCCTAAAACGAATGAACCATATTCTGAATCTTCAATTGTCAATAATTCAGGAGAAAAAGTACTAAAATTACCTTGATAATCAAAACTCATAATATAAAAAGGTATATTACATTGATTTTCTATAATGTCGTTATGACTCAATATTATTCTTTCAACATCAGCTATTTCACGTATTGATAAAATTTTATCATTATTTTGTAAATCAAATATTTTTTTAAAAAATTGATCGTAATTTTCTACAATTTTTATAGATTGTGTTTCGGAATTTTTATTATGGCCCTCATATTCTTCCAGATTTAATCCAACAGAAAATGCCCCTGTCGATTTAAAAAAATGATACATCTCATTTGGATACGGCAGAGCATCTTTCGTAACAACAGAAATTATGTTAAAGGGGATTTTATGTTTGTTTAAACAATCAATACCCCTCATTACTAAATTATAAGTATCGTGATTATTTATTGTTCTTCTATGTTTGTTATGAATAAAATCTGGGCCATCTACGCTTATTCCAATTTCCCAATTTTGCTCTTTAAAAAGATTACACCAATCATCATTTATCATAATTCCATTTGTTTGAATAGAATATCTGAATGTATATTGAGAACCAAACTCTTGAGTAATTTTATAAAAGGCTTGTTTATAAAAATCTCTGCCTGCAGCCAGAGGCTCTCCCGCATGCCATTCAATATGTAAATTTTTTGTAGAATATCCAGTTGATAAAACGTAACGAACTATGTCACACGCAACTTGCGGATCCATAGTTTTTTTAGTAGCTCTACTTTCTTCGCTTAAATAGCAATATCTACACCTAATGTTACAGTATGGCGTTGATTGAAGAATTAAATGTCGTATTGGCCCTACTTTTACTTCTTCATGCATTTGAATTTTCCTGGGATAAAAAAAGTAAAGTCGTCAACACCTTTATTGTTGGTGCCTCCATCATGAATTATCGCTTGCGTTGTTGCAATGTAAGCTTGGCCAGGCATAATTTTTAATCTGTGTACTGGATAATTTGGGAATTTCTTAAAAAAATGATCTTTTAATTTATATTCTGACGCTGATTTTGTCATGAATGAGTCTGACTGAGTGTCTTGAAGCATTTTAATTATTTTAGGTACACTCAAATCAACGAAATAAAAATACCTCTCATTATCACCTAAATTAATACTAAGAAGATTAAAAGCATTTTTTACATCTTTCATCGGTAATGATTCATGCACATCAATATGTAGTCCCATTATTTTTTTTTCAACAAAATCATAACCTGTAAACATTGATTGCGCTGGTGTTTGTACAAGCTCATAAGATCTGTAAGAAGTGCTATTGGTAATTGATGAATAACTTTCTAAATTCTTCAAAACAAATTTATAAAATTCAAAGAGTTTTCTCTTTCTAACTTCTATCGAATCACTAGCTATTTCTTTTAATTTTTTTTCATCAAAATATTCTTTTATACTGGGGCACACATCTAGTAATGTCACCGCATCAGAAAAATCACGGAGTGATTTATGCTTCTCCTTAATTTTACAACTTTTCCACATATTGGCACTTGGAATATATGTTTTATGAAATTCTGAAAAGCAAATCACTCCATCACACTTCGTCAACTCGACAATTTGATTTGTGTTTTTGAATATTGTTTGTAATATAATATTCACAATATTACCGCGTCTTGAAAATTAATTTCCAAATCCCCAATGGTTGCAACTTCCGCCATCACCCCATCCCCAGTGATTGCAACCATCCTCACTATTTTTATTTTTTCTAGTGTTAGCATGTTTGATTTTTTCAATTTTATTTTTTAATTCTTTTAAACCCAAAATATTTCCTGAGTCTAAAAAACTAAACCTTCCTTGATTTTCAGAAATATTATCGATTACTTTTGTCTTCATAAAAAACCTTTAATTTAATGTGCTAAACTAAATCCGATTTTGAATGTAAAAAAACTAATATTCAAATTGAAAAAAATTCAAATCTTCATCTTGATCACTTTGAAAAAATATATATTTTAAGAAATTAAAAAATAATAGTATTTTCAACTATATTTCTGCTGATAGAGATCTTTAAATTAAAAAAGTTAACAACCTTTATTTTTATAAAAAAATTCAATGAAGCCTAAAAATCAAAATACAAAAATTGAACTATTTTTTTTTATTAAAAAGAATATAACAAAAGCCTTCAATAACAAAAGCACCTCTATATATTTTTATTATTCTATAATATTTTTTTTAACCGAACTTGTTATAAATTTAAGTTTACCTATATTTCTTAAAAAAATTGTTGATACACTATCATTCCATGATTTTAAATTCCAAGTTATATATTTGTTTATAAGTTATGGGTTTCTATGGACATTTTTTCAAATTACGCAACATGCTCGATACTATTTTGCTTTAATCTTAGAGCAAAAAATTATATACCAAGTTAGTACAAATTTATGCTCTCAGTTTCATACTCTTTCTTATAAATATCTGCAAAACCAAAAAATAGGAAACCTTACAAATGTTTTGCGTCGTGCTCAAAAAAATATTTCAGGGATAATTTTGGGAATATTTGTTTTTCTTCTCCCAATTTTAACGCAATTTATTTTTATTATCTTAGGTTCTTTTATATTTTACAGACTTTCTTATATGATTATTGTGCTAATGATAATTGCAATCTTTTTTTCATGTTCATTTTTTTCTTTTCAACAAATCATTCAATTGAGAAAAGCAGCAAATGATACTGATAAAAATACTGATGGAACTGTTACAGATTGGATTTCAAACTATGAATTTGTTAAAACTTTTGGACGACAGGATTTAGCCAATAAAGTTTGTTTTGCCGCTTTTCTTAACAAAGAAAAGGCAGAAATCAAATATCTAAAAAAAAATTTCTCTCTTAAAATATCTCAATCAATTATTCTTGGTTTTGGATTTACGTCATTACTTTTTTTTGTAGGAATGGATGTCTGCAAAGGTAAATTAAGTGTTGGAGATTTTATTTTATTTAATAGCTATATATTACAATTAATCTTACCTATAGGGACAATTTTCCATGAACTACAAAATGTTATAAAATCTTTCTTAGATATGCAAGACATTCTTGATTTGTTTATTAAAAATGAAATGATCAAGGAAATGGAAAACCCAGTACATCTTAGTGGAGAAAGTTTTTCTGTTGAGTTTAAAAATGTCTCTTTTAATAACGACAAAAGGACTATTTTTAAAAATATATCCTTTAAAATTCAAGAAGGTCAAACAGCTATTATTACAGGAGAAAGTGGGATAGGAAAATCAACGATTGCAAAATTGATGCTAAGGTTATATGACCCAACAGAAGGTGATATTTTTATAAATCAAGTTAATATTAAAGAACTATCTTTTGAATTCTTGTATGGCATCATTGGATGGGCACCTCAAGAAAATTATTTTATAAACGACACTATCTTAAATAATGTCAGATTTGCTAGCAAAGAATCATCTTTAAACGACATCCAAAAAGCTATTGAAATGGCTAATCTAGATTTATTGATCAAAAAATCTCCTTCTGGATTAAATACTTTAATAGGAGATAAAGGAATTAATCTCTCTGGAGGAGAAAAACAACGTTTGGCTTTAGCAAGAATTTTTTTAAAAAATCCCAAAATTTGCATTTTTGATGAAAGCACAACCTTTCTAGATCATCGAACTGAAGAAATTTTACATAGAAATATATTAAAATACTTTAAAAAATCAACTAAAATCATCATTACTCATGGCCATCATTGGTGTGGAAAAGACTATATTATTATTAATATCTAGTAATAATATAATCCTTAATGTTTGAGTTATTTCCAATTTTAATAAGGTATTAGATTTAATTATTTTTTTCAACTTGATTTAATAATTACACTCATAGATCATTCATATAAGTTGATCTATAAAATTACCTTACAAATGATTGATCTTCCCTTCCGTGAATTTCCTGTTTTGAGTATTAAAAATCCTTCTAAAGATGCATTTGATCAATTAGTGAAGAATGCAAAACCCTTTAAAGTGCAAGAGGGTATCTCTCATTGGTCTTTAATGCAGGACTTTTCCCAAATCACAAATCCCTTAGAGCAATGTGATTTTTTAATAGATATAGTGAAAAATAAAGAAGTAAATTACACAATTTTGCCGTTTGAACAGAGAGGATCTATTAGATTAGATGATGAATTAATACAAAATTTTTCATTTTCAAGTAAGAAAACTTCTTTTTATTCTTTCATGAATCATGTCAAAAATTGTCTTAACAAAAATTGTACAGATACATTATATTTGCAAGCCTCCTTGATAATGGAATTGCTTCAAAAAATTAATGTCACTAATTTATTCAAGGGGTTCCACCCTTCTTCTCAGCCTCTATTTTGGATAGGAACAGGCAATCAATTTGTAGGGTTGCACAACGATCCATTTAGAAATATTATTGCTCTATTTTCAGGGAGGAAAAGAATCATTTTATTTCCTCCTGATGATTTACCTCATCTGTATCCTGCTCCTTTTGATAGAAGATCCGGTGGCGCAATTTCAAGTTTAATTGATATTTTTAATCCCGACTTAAAAAAATTTCCACTTTTTAAAAAAGCTGTAAAAAACGTAATTATAGCTTATCTTGAACCAGGAGAATTCTTATATCTTCCTCCTTTATGGTGGCACGCCGTAGAAAGTGAAGGATTTAATGTAGGCCTTAATTGTTGGTTTTATGATGATGGAATGGCTAATAAGTTATATAAACTCTATACACCTGCTGAATCTTTGGCTTACACAATCAGCCAAAAAAATATTTCGTATGAGAAGAAAATGAAACTTTATAAAATGTTTAACGATGAACCATGTGTATCATATTTTGATTCATTCAAAAAAGCTGATCTTTTAGCAATTCAAGTCATCAGAGCTAGCAGAAAAATTAAAAAAACTATTCATAAAGCCTTCTTAAGTGTCGACCAAAAAAATATTTGGAGGGAATGGGTGAAAGTTTTTACTTTCTGGTATGTGTTTGGTTTGAAAAAAAAACCTTTTCCCTCTCTTCCAAAAGAAGAATTTCAAAATATGTTAGGTCGCCAAAAAAAGGATAAAAAAAAGCAAATATTCTGCTTGCCACGCATAAGACCAAAGTTTTCAAAGATAGACTATAAGAAAGAAAAAAAAATGCATGCTATTGTCCCTTCATTTTAAGAAATTATGCAAATCTAGTGATTTCTAGAATGTCACCGTCAAATTGTTGATCTACAGTTGCTGATCCATTAAAACTTGTTTTAGAAATCATAAGTATTTATTCTTTCACATGTCAGATCAAGTAATATTCGTTTTTAGAACCTATATTTCGGAAGTTTTTTAGCTAAAAAAATATAAAAAAGTAAAAGATTTTACAAGGTTGATACCATCCACATCCACGTGGATGGTATCAAGATTAAAGGTAAAGTTTATTGGTTTTGGATGGCTTTGAAGTAAATATTTTGCTTCAACAATGGAGAACTTAGAAAAAAGGAATAGGAATATTAGAAAATAAGAATTAAATACGAATTTGTAAAAGAATAAGACTCTTTCATAGACCAATCCACGAATTATTCATCCATTTCTTTTACCCTTAAAATAAGGTATACTGAACCTATAGATAAAATAAATATGAATCATGAATCTAAAACACGGTAAACTTCTCGATCCTAAAGCTGATGTGGTCTTTAAAAAAATCTTTGGACAAAACAAAGATCTCGTCAAAAGCTTTCTCAATAGCCTTTTACCTCTTCCCGAGGACGGTCTCATTGAATCGTTAGAATATTTACCGTCTGAACAAATTCCCCTTACACCTCTTAAAAAATATAGTATTGTCGATGTCAGATGTATCGATCAAAAGGGTCGTCAATTCATTGGGATCTGTCGCATTTGTGAAAGGTAAGCAAGTTTCTTCACAAAACAAGCCTCAT
>CAYPYB010000027.1:0-6963 GCA_964415115.1 uncultured Candidatus Pelagibacter sp.
AAATGTCGCTTTTTATCAACAAAAATATGATTTATAAACAAATGCGACAGAACCGTTCGTTTTCACTCTTCTTTCTAATTGCCACTCATATTCTCAACGCTCACGACCGCTACTCTTAATAGAAGCCGCTTGAGCGAGTTTGAAACCAGTTCCTAAAAACCGATCCCGAAGGGCCCACCTTCATCTTCTGTAAAGCTTATTAAAACATTAGTTAATCATATATGATCCTTTCTGTTCTTGTTCTACGGCACAAGGTAATTTCGGGTGTTTGGGCTTAGAACCCGTGATTCCTCACGATCAGTCTTTCATAATTTTTGTGTTCTAATGGCGTAATGCGTCCAGAGGAGACTCGTTTTGTGAAGATGCTTGTTCATTTTTCACAGATGCGACAGAACCCCGCTATTCATTTCCTGCTCGCGCTTAAAATCTTATTATAAATGTTCCTAGTATTATCTTTTGGATCATTCAAGCGATCTATAAAGGAGCTATGTTCAAAACTGTTTTCAGGATCTCCATATCTATACGCAAATTTATTATCTATCCTGCGACCGGTCGCATCTGTCGTAGCATACTGAATATTAAAATGTGGCCCTTTTATGGGGTCGTAATCGTGCCTAATCATTCCAATTATACGTTCATAAGACGTTCCATCTCTTTCGTCGATACCTCTTTTAACAATTTTAAAGCCAGTTATTCGTTCATATCCTATCTTATCTGCAGAAAGACTACCTTTGTGAGGTTCTATTGCTAATTCTTGGTCATATGAGGGGTTATTGATAACTTTTTCACAATCTTTATTGTGTATAATACACTTTAAAGCATTCTTTAAGGCTTCAGTTTGAGTTTCATATCTTATAACTTCCTCAGCTCCAACATAAGCATCCTTTAAAATATTTGCAGATTGTTGTCCTGAACTATTAGGTATAACTAAAATTGAATTTGAAATAGTATTGAATGGAATTTTCCTGCCATCATTATCAAGTGCATACCAATGACCGTTTTCTCCCTTTTCTAAGCTCATTATGTGATCAGGATGTCCATCAATGCCTGGTATTATTATAGAAGCTTTTTTGCCATTTAAAGATTCGAGACGTTCCAAATCAGAATTTGTTGGCATACCTTCAAGTTGTTCAAAACTAAATCCTTTTGCAACTAAAGCTTGTTGTAGATCACTGAACGATAATCCATCTCGTGTTGTTTCAATTCCTAATTCTTGTAAAAATTTATTGTAATAAAAACGACCATCAGGATTAAAAAATTTCTCCATCTTATCTAAACCTCTGAGCAAACGCTCAAGGTTATCCTTAACACATAAATTTTTTCCTTCTATAACCATACTACCATTTGGTAGGGTTTGATTACCACTAACCTTCCCTAAAGGTGCTCTAACAGCAACGTTTCTACCATCAATAGCACCATGCCTAACACCCTCCATCCCAAAAATTGTCACTTTTTCTGCTGATATTTTACTATTTTCTGCTTCCATATAGCCACCAGCTTTAGCAGAAACATGATCTTCAGCCACAATTACTCCACTCAAATACATATCAGCTTTAGCTTTTAAATTTAATTTCGTAGTAGCAGATAAATTCTCTCCTGTAAGAGTTGACGAAGCATTCATTCTAGTGTGACCGGCATGAACATCTCGTGCATCAATATTATGACTATCTACAGTGAGAGTTGATGAAGCAATTGTATTTTTTAGTTTAACATCTCCACTAGAACTTATGTTAGCATTGCAAGTTGTCACATTTTGAATATTACTTCCAAATGCAGAATAAGAAGTATAATTTACCGCGCGAGTAATGCCTTGACGATAAGTCCAACAAGAGTTCTCGTTTATATTCACTCCAAGATTAACACCTAGATTTGCATTAAATAACGTATTGGTCTCTTGATGCGGCCCTACCAAGCCAATAACAGAAGTCAGAATCGTTTGCGTATCCATAGAAGAAAATTGATTCTGTGCAAAATCTAAGAAAGGACCACTTTTTGGTTCTGATGCTTTTAAGGAAGCTTCTTCTCCAGAAGCTGGTCGTAACTGAGGTATTAAAGAATCATGAGCCTTTTGCAGAGATGCAGATACAGAATTTGCAAGTCCCCAGGATTGTACGAGCAAATCCTTTGCTCCACAGATTAGGGGAATGAGATCACAAATCTCAACATCTCTGCCGTCTTTAAAAGATTCAGCGGTTTGTAAAAGTGCATTAGCTTTTGCATATAACTGGGGCATATTTTTAAGAGCGAATAAAATATTGGTAATATGACTAACTCCTGGTGGAGCAAATGTATTAATTAAAAACTTTGCACCTTTTTCAAGATTTTGCGCATTTAGTACATCTTCTATTTCTGTCGGTATTGTTGGTAAATCTAACCCTGCATTTAAAGAAATAAGAGCATTAATGGTCATATTTTGGGCGGCTCTAGCCCCAATATTCATGTCAAATAAAGCGTTAACCGTTAAGCTTTTTGCTTGAATATAGCCAAAAAGGTTCATCACAAAAGGACTATTCATCGTCACTTGGCCACTCGCATCAATCATGCCACCAATATTTGCAATAACCAGATTTGCGTCTAATTGAATATTTTTACCGCATATATATCCTTGGTTAAGAATAGAAAAGCCTCGTAAAGACAAGAAATCTTCCACACGAATAATTCCCTTATTATCAATATCTCCTTTCGTCCTTATAAAAGTAGAGCCTGCGTTAATCTCTCCACTGCGACTATTATGCACGGAACCTTTGGCCTCAACTTGCAGTGTTCCTTGCGTTCTTATTCGGCCCTTATTTTCCACAGTATCTGCGGTAATACCTATGTAATCTCTAGAAGCCACGGTTCCTTGATTACTAAAGTTTCTTGCTTCAAACCTAATTTGTTCCGCTGTTATGTAGGTATCTTTTCTTAGCAGCGTATCTCTTTTTGATGTTAGAACTGCATTTCCTCTTTCTGCAGAAGTAAACCCATTGTGGATTATACCCCCTCCTGATTGAAGTTCGATGCATCCGGATGTGGCTCTCACAAGGTTACCTTTATTAAGGAATTTTTTTGCTGAGAAGAAAATACCTTTACCATACTTACTTTCAATGGAAGAACATGGAACTTTACCGGTTATCACAAGACGACTATCAAAATCTAAAGTTTCTTTGGTATCCAATAAAAAATGATGATTAATCTCAAATCGAGCACGTGCATTAGCGGTAATATCTGATTTAGCAAAGACTCTCATTGAACCTGCTTTAATCCGGCAGCAGAAGTTAGCCAGACCAGCGATATCAAAAGCAGCTAATCTTCCAGCCGTAATTGATCCTTGTAAATCAAGTTTCTTTGAATGATGTTCCCAAATACCACCAATCCTACTGACAGAAGAATCCGCACTTAAATAATCAGTTCCTTGAAAATAAAAATCTTTATCCACTCTCCATATCCCATTTTCTCGGCATTCATTGTGAAAGAGAGTAATATCTTCTAATCGAGCAGATCCAAAGATTTCTACTTTTCCTGCATCTTGGTTTCTAAATGTTCCTCCTCTCATAATAACATTTTTTAATGCTTGCCAGTTGCCTTTGTTAACAAAATACCCAGTTGATAAAAAAAGACAATCATCAAAAAATAACAATTCTCCACGACTTATATTTGTTAGTCCAGCATATTCTAAATGAACTTTACTCTTCATTTGAACTCTACCTTCATTAACAAACTTATTGACCTTTAATACACTTATTTGTGAAACGCCTGTAACAGTTAAAGAATGTAAATTTTTTAATTCATTACAAAATATTTTAAGAGACTCTACTTCAAATGATTCGTGTATCGTTAATTTGTCACATTGAATTAAAGCTTTGTCTCCAAAAATAGGATTTAAAAATGATAAACTTCCACACGATCTGTATACAAGATTGTTTGTTTTATCAACAGCGAGATCAGAACTAATTTTGATATTATCATCTCGGTATCCCTCAAAAATTGTAAAATCATCCGAACTAAGAATGCTAGCAATAAGATTTTCTTCCTCAAAATAATCATAAAAACGTGCGCCAGTAAGGTAGGAAAATGAAGGAATGTTAATGTGGAAGAAATCAGACTCATCCTTAACAATATATATATTCATACGCGGAATAACAATATTTTCCTGACAAGTAACCGATTTAATACTCTCAACAGCGACGCAATGCGTCGTTAGCAAAAGTTGAGTGCCTAATATGACACAAGGTAAGATTAGATTTCTTCTCTTTAATTTTTGCATTTTACACCTGTCTTTGTTTTTTCATTTAGAAGCAATTAGGAAATAATACAGCTAGCAGGAGGAGGGAGATCTTTTTCAAATATAACTTCTCCTTGTCCAAATGTGTTTTTTACTGTTTGCTTTAAAGTTTCGTCAGGAGGTGTATTGTATAAGTATAATTTAAGATTTTTTAAACGTTTAACCAAATCGGAATCGTCTTTTATCATGTCATATGTTGGATAATCTATTTTTAATATTTTTAAATTCGTTAACGAAGAGAAAAGGTCTTTCAATCCACTAGTGATAGGAGCTGAAACATTATAATACATACTACCATTTGTTCTTATCCAGGCTTTTTCTTGTATAGGATATAAAAATTCAAAATCAATTTCTCTTAACTCACTGAATCTTTTTAAACTTTGAAAAAGATCATTTAATAATTCAACAGACTTTTCTTGGTAAAATCTTATGGTACCAGGAGTTCCCCAATGGCTAGAACTAGGAAAATGCCTCCATACATTAAAGTCAACATAAGGCAATTTAATAACTGAGATTTTATTTAGAGTCTTTCCTTTTAATTCTTTTTGCAAAATTTTTAAAAACCTTTTTGAGGGAGAATTTTCTATTCTGGAAATTTCAATCCCCCCATTAAAGTAGAGTCCATGATCTGTAAATTTTGTATTTACCTCAATACTAAATATTAGAGAAAGTGATTGCACAAGGTCCCAGTCACTGAGAAAGTTTATAAAAGCAATCTCTTCATCTTTTTTTTGATCATTTTTAAAGGTATCTGGAGAGAAATCTGAAATAGATATACAAGGAAATTCTGTACTGAAAAGAGTACTTGAGTTAGTTTCATCTTTAAAAATCAACCAATTTTGTATTTGACCAATTGTTCTTCTGTTTATTTGGTAAAATCCTTCTATGTTATGTGATCCAGTTTGGCTAGCTCCAACAAGAGGCCTATCTTTTGTTAAATATTCTATATCAATTTTTTGCGAACTATTCCATTCCAAGTCTGTGCTATCTGTATACTTTATTCTGCCTTTATTTAATTTTACAAAAAATAAATGTTTGTCTGCTTTTTTGTATAAATATGTTTTGCTATACGAATCCTCTATTTTTCCATTAAGAAAAAAATATTGACCTTTTTCAACATTCCCTTCTATCAGTAAACCCTTAAAATCTATGTCTGGTTCGCCATACCTATATTGGCTAGGAAGCTGAGTAGAAATATATATAATTTCATTATTTTTTACTCTTTTTTGAAAACTATTATTTTTTATCCACAAACTTCTAACATTTGACCCGGATTGATTTTTAAATATTTCTCGGCGCTTTCCTTCTTTTTTTAACTTAGAAATTGTATCTCCATTTTTTATAACGTAAATATCTTTGGGGAAATTACTTGACGAAGGAAGCTCATCGTGTAGGGTTGTAATTGATTTTTTAATAGGTTCAAAAAATTCAATATTATTTTCTTTGAGACATACATCAAAGTATATATCCGTTGTGAGTTCGTCTTCATTAAAACATAGAGCCATTGATAGTACTTTAATATTTCTACGAATATTATTTTGCACCGTAAAAGAAAGCCCAGTTGATTCGTCAAACCACTTTTCCTCTCTATACCCATAAATATTTCCTGATCTAACCTTTTCTTTTAGATCATCCAAACTATCAAAAGAAGGCTGCATTATATTCCATTTAGGATTTATTCTAAAACCTCTTAAATCTATATCTCTGGTATTAAATATAACTTCTACAATAGATCCTCTTTGCACCTTTATTTTAACTTCACATCTTTCATTTGTGTATATTTCTGCGGAAGTATCAAGATCAAGATTACTTGTTTCGCCCCTCTCATCTTGAACAAAAACATTGCATATGATTAAATCCTCACTACCATGTTCAAGTATATTACTTTCTATTGGAGGTACTAGGCTTTGAAAGTAATAATGGGTGCTATCAAACTGATCAACATTGTCTGACAATCCTTTTATACGGTCGTAAAAGGCTTCTCCGTAGGTATACTCTGATTCTGTACCTTGTACCCCCGAAATTCCTGATACAAGAAGAAGAAAAGATATTTGGAATATTCTTATTTTTTTTTGTTTATATTTCTTTAAATTCTTATATTGGTTAAGATACAAGATAAGAAAATTCATTAGTGTTTCTCCAAAATCAAAGCCTAAGCAAATGTATATTAGTAATTAAAAATTAACAACTTTAATTTTTCAAAATATTTCTCAGAAAATGATAGAACCAGATTTGGCACCGTCAAGTTGTTGACGCCCTATCCCTAATAAAGGTTCTGTCGCATTTGTGAGATCTGATTAAGCTTGTTCACAAAACAAGCCACGTCTGGACGCATTACGCCATTAGAGTGCAAAAATTATGAAAGACTGAGCGCGTTGAATCAAATCCAAAAAATTGACCTTTCTGAATCATGCGAATGTTTTCAATACCTGTGATAGTTGCTGCGGCTGAATGAAAGTTTTTAAAACCTAAGGTAGGACGTGTACGCTTTTTAATAAATCGATGATCTTGTTCCACAATGTTATTGAGATACTTTATTTGTCTTATTTCAATCTTCTTCTTTTGAGGTCTATTTTTATTGATCGCTGTAACAGCAGATTTGTTGCTTCCACTTTTGTCCATGGTCACTTTCTCAGGATCACCCTTATTGCGAATGGCCCTTTTAAAAAAAGCTTTGGCTGCCTGAGCATCCCTTTTAT
>CAYPYB010000028.1:0-6702 GCA_964415115.1 uncultured Candidatus Pelagibacter sp.
AAATTTTAGCTAAAACATAGAGAAGCTGTGTCCACTTTTTCTTTTGTGTAACACAGCCGAGTGATCGGGAAAAATAATTTATAATTGTATTTGGAGAAATAATCATTTAAATATGGATAATAAATATAAAAAAATATATAATAAGTCAAAATTGGATAAAGTTTTTGACTTAATTATGAAGTATGTTTTGAAAAAGTATAGCCAATCTTCATTTTTAGTTTGTGTTTGCTGAGTAATCTAGCCTTCAGTTCTGACGAAACAAATTTAAAAAGAATAAGAAGAGAGGGGTCATCAAGTTTAACTTTACTTCAAGAAGATATTACTGTTCAAAAAGGAGACCTGCGCTAAAATACGAGCTCTGTCTGGAAAGAAAGTTTAAATTTCAATTACACTCTTTATTCTTCATCTGTCGATATTGATTCCTGGCATCAAGGAAATGCAGATTTAATCCGAGCTATTCAAAAAGAACTCTCGAATGTTACTAAAACACCAAGTACTAATGTCGCAATTGCGGGTATACAATGTGTTTACAATGATATAAGCGGAGATACATTTGGTATTACAAGAATAATTAACCTTCCAAAAATGTTTGTAAGTGGATATAAGGCGCGTCTATCTCAAAATTTTGATACTTTTATTGATAACGCTTGTGGCGCCTCTTTTGCAGCATCTATAGTTCAGCTTATTAAAAATACATTTGAAGGTGTCTATGGAATAGGAGATGGATATATCTATTCCGGATTTGATAATGGTCATCCCCATTCGCGAGCCTATATGGCACAAAATTTTAATTTATGGCTTGGTGAAAGTAGTCATCTTTCAAAAACGCACCTCCAAGATAAACTACACATAATAAAGAAGGATGAGGTTTATAACAGTCAATTTGCAGAGAATTATTTTCATAGTGAACAAGGCGTTCTTGCTTATCTAGAAAGTGAGATAGGGATAGATTTTTTATTTCAACAGTTTTTCCATAAACTGCCAGAAATCGAGGGGAAGCCACAAGTGGCTCAATTTATACTGCATATTAGTTCTTATTATGATGTTTGTAACACGTGTGCAGATACACTTTTTCGGGAATCTGAAGTTGGACGTATGTTTCTTGGAAAATTAGAAGATCGTTTAAAGGCTCAACATTATTTACACCCTCAAAATAAACTCACTCTATTGGCTGAAACTTCAGGAGTTTTAGAGTATAGAAAGGGAGGAACAACAACACGACCATCTGCTTTTGAAAACACATCTTCCTTTAAAACGCCTTTGGTCTCAGTTCAAACTTCTCCATACGTTATGAGAATGAAAATAGGAGAAAGAAAATGAAAAACAAATTCAAAATTACGCACTTATTAGTGATAAGTTTTTTAATAAGTATAAATCAAATAACAGCAATGGAGAGTAATGTTTTGGAGTTACCTACTATTCCTCATAAAATTCTAAAACACACGGATCAAGAGATTTATCCGGCTGATTATCTAGAAAAAGCAAATGAAGCCTATGATATTTTTCACTCAGGTGAAGAAATTAATTCACAGAAAATTCAAAAAGGAATAGCTTTACTCAGGGAAACTGCTCAGGCAGGAGATCCTTATAGTCTGGAAAGTTTAGCGTACATTGTCTTATACGGGCAATATGGTATTTCCCAAAATATACCATGGGCTGCAGAGATGCTTATTTATCTTGCAGAAAATGAGCTAACCGATGCGTGGAATGTGATTAATGCTTTGAACTCAAACATCGTCAGGTTTATTGATGAAGGCAAAAAAAGTGAAGCCTGTGAGCTTTTCCTCCAATCTTGGGAAGATCAAAATCATTAGCGCATTCTCCGCGAATAAATGGCTGAAATCGTAAGTCCCATGCAGGTTTACATGTCTCCAAGTCATTATTGAGTGCTGTGTCCACTTTTTCTTTTGTGCAACACAGCCTTTACAGATGCGATAGAACCAAAAATGATATAAAAATATTTTTGGATGGATTTCAAAAGAGTGAACTTTAATGCTATTCAATTAAGCCTATTTAAATATTTATTTTTTATCATAGGGAACAAAATCTGCGACAGATTGAGATAAAAAAGTTACTTCTTCGTATTTGTTTTATACGTTGTGATTATGCTAAGAAGGTTGAAGGTAAAATGATGATGAATAATACACCCCTATCCCATAATTTTTATCGTTTTCTTTTTCTCTTTTTGTGTGCTTTTTTGAAAAAGGTAAGAGCCGCATGGGTATCACGTGTCTTTGGCAAAAAGAAATCGATTGTTTGGCCTTGCTTATCGACGGAACGATAGTAGTAAACCCATTCTCCTTTGACTTTAATGTATGTCTCATCCATCCTCTAATTTTTACCAACCACTTTCTTGGTGTGCCTAAATTTGGATTCAAGGTTAGATGAATGCTTAACAATCCAGCGATTGATTGTTGCATGGTCAACACTTAGGCCGCGCTCTGCTAACAATTATTCAACATGTCTATAGCTTAAAGGGTAAGCAAGGTATCAGTGCATTGACATTAAAATAACATTTTTTGGAAAATGATATCCTTTGAAATTCATAGCAAGTCACTGTTTCTAAATTCTATTTAGTTTACTTTAACAAAAATCTTTAATGTTTGCGACAGAACCATCCTAGCTGGGGTTCTCTAGATTATGGTGAAAAGTAAAGGCCTCTATTATCCCAAGATTTAATGATTCCATCTTGCCCTAAAGAGCTGAATTGACAACCTGATAAAGTTAATTTGCTAATTTTCTTATGATTTTTAATAAAATTACTTATTTTCTCTGCATATCCGTCATCATAGTTAACTATATTCTCACCCTCTTTTTTTATCAGATAAAACTCTTCGAGCCCATCATGTATATAAGTAGATCTAGTTTCATCACCACTGAAATTTTTTATTAAAAATGTTGTAATAGATTCTGTTTCAAATGCATATAAATAAAGTGCTTTTATATAATTTTCTTTTGTAACATGGGCAATTTCATCATACAAAGAGTGTTGAAAAAAAGAACGCTGAGGAAGGACTCGTATCTTTTCTTCATCTTTTTGAATTTCTATTTCAATATTTCCTTGTGTACTGGTCATCAGAATATTTTTAGATGTGATGGCTCCTTTGTACGCATGGGCAGTTAATTTTGATGGATGTTGCAAATAAATGATCTGTATATTATTTATTTGAAAAAATAAAAGTTCATCTTGTCTGATTTCCGTTGATAAAAGCGGATCTATTTCAGGATCTTCTGAGAATTCTATAAAATGCAATAAATTATCTTTATGACTATTTAAAGAACTAACATTAGCATATTTTTCAATAGTTTTTTGTGAAGGGTGACCGTAGCTTCGACCAGAACTAATAATAATATATTCTGGTTGAGTGTGATTTAACCAATCCACACAACAATCTTTTCTTGATCCATGATGAGTGCTTAACAAAATATTTGTTTTAAGTGTTGAAAGAGTAGAAAAATTTTCTTCTATATAAGTCCGCGCTAGAATCAGTAAAAGCTGAGTCTCTCCTTTATCACCAGTAATAATTAATGATTTTCCATTAATATTCAATTTCATGACAATACTTGAGTCATTAGAATTATCAATTTTAGGCTTTTTAGTAGTTCGACTCATGCTTGAAATTTCTTTTTTTATCGATAAATAATTTATGCAATTATCCCAACACGCTAAAGTTTGAGACCATTCGGTATTGATAACTGAAACCTTAAAAAATAATCCTTCTTGATTAAAAATATTTTCACTATAAAAATAATAAATACCATCTGTAGTATTGAGAGTTTGGATAAGTCTTTGCCCATCTTCTTTTGCGTATTCATTTGCATTCCCCCCCAATAACACACCCATAACTTTCCTTGGAAACTTATTCTTTATGTTTGTTATGATACTTCCTATTAAATTTAAATGGTCTTTATCTGAATGGGTGATTATAAAATTTATTTTTGTACCTTCCTTTATTTGTGGAAGAACATAATTAAAAACTTTATGAGCAAGAGATTCAATTTTGTTTAATTCATCAATCTCTTTAATGCCTTCTGTATTGGATGATCCTCCATCAATAATAAGAATGCCATTTTCAGGAGATTCTATTATTGTGCAATCACCTTGTCCTACATTAAAGAATGTTATTTTGGCATTTTCAGCAGAAAATAGTGAGGAACATGCAATAAAAGAGAAAAAAACTACACGAAAAACAAGAATCTCCATTTTTCTTGTCATCATACATCTCCTCAATTTTTTTTAGTGATTTAAAGATAAGCAGTATGAAACTTTATTAATTCATATTCCTTAAATTTAAAATTATAAAATATTAATTTATAACACAAATTTTTTATTAATACGTTATTTGCATTTTGCTTGTAGCAAGATGAGGACATTTACGAATAAATTCATTAATATAATTTTCATCTGCACTAAAATTAGCTTTGATTTTTATATTACCAACAGATGGGATCTCTCGATTTATTAATGATTTTTCAAGCATTGTAAGGAAAACTAAAAAGCCATCTGCATCTATTTTTGTGGATTCTAGATTTAGGATAAAAATAGGAACAGGGATAGGTTTAAAATCTGCATGAACACCACTGCTATCACTATCACTGTCAGTTTCAACAAGATATCTATCTTTTAACCCCTCCACTATGTAATTTAGTTGATCATTGCTAAGATTTAATTCTGAAAAATTAAAAGTGTCAGCCTTTGGGTCTTTAAGTACACTTTTGATAGTTGTTTCTATATTTCTTAGAGGCAAATGCAAGGAATAACTTCTGTTCGGTATAATTATTTCTTCTTCAGATGCGTTTAGAGTGTGTGATCGCATTATAGTTAAACAAAATAAACTAAGGACGCATCTACTAATAAAATGGGAATAATCTTTTTTTGAAAACGTCATGATTTAAATTCTTTTTATTAAATATCCTGTAATATACTAGTATTATTTTAAAATAATGTCAATAAAATGACCCAAGAATAGAAAAAGTTTTTTAATGAGGTTTTTTGTGGATGAGGGAAAAATGACCTCCAGAATCATGCTTCCATGCCAGAGTAGGCATCTTGCAGAAAAACCCCCAAAAGTGTTAGTGCGACATGAAGTCGTCGTTAAGAGCTGTGATGACGTCAACTCTGACGTACATCACCACCTATGCCGCTGGGTGAATCTAGAGTGCGTCTACATAAAGGGGTAAATTAAGAAACGCCTCGAAAGTGATCGGTTTCGAGAAATATTACTCTAATTTTCTATCAGTGGAACTAAACGTAACTCCCATTTTTTTTTCGAAAACTCTTTTTGAGATTTTTTGATGGTCGATATCGTTTGTTTACTTATAGAAAGTTCTTTAGCAATCCAATCATAGCTTTTTCCTGCGTCTAGAAAGATCTTTACTCGTTCACACTTTGCTGTTGTCTTTTTATTGGTGCTTCCAGGTGTTCGTCCAAATTTTACTCCGGATTGTTTAGCACGTTCAATACCAGCTTTTGTTCTGGCATTGATCATGCCTCTTTCTAACTCAGCAAACACCCCAGCTATTTGAAAAAAAGCCTTTCCCATAGGAGACGTTGTATCCACTTTGTCTCCGGAATCCAGCGAGATTAAATTTACAGCTTTATGATTTAGCTCTTCAATGATATTTATAAGACCTTTTAGGGATCGTGCAATACGATCGATTTTATAGACTATAATAATGTCGCCTTCTCGTGCTCGTTCTAATACAGCTTTTAGCTGAGGTCGATGGTTATCTTTTCCACTTAACGATTCACTATATATTTCTGAGCAACCAGCCTTACGCAAGGCCTCTTCTTGTAATGCGAGATCTTGGGTATTGCTGCTAACTCTTGCGTATCCAATTTTCATGCACGAAAGTCCATTTTAGAAGCCAAAAATTAATATTTTGAACATAGATTAACTAAACCACTTTATCTTACCTTAAATAGGTGTACAATCCCTTTCACACCGACTGATTAAATCAGTCCACCTAAACCCTCGTTTTTTTGAACCACCATGAACAACATAAAACGTATTTATCTTTTGCCAGATGCTGAAATTGATGATCTTTATGAAAGGCCAATTTTCAACAAAAACGAACAACATCTCTATTTTGAACTGACCCAGGCTGAACTCGATGTTTTAGATCAATTTCGTAATCTTAAAACAAAAGTGTACTTAATCCTTCAAGTTGCTTACTTCAAAGCTAAAAGCCAGTTTTTCACGTTTCAGTTTGAAGAGGTCAGCTCGGATGTCGAATATGTACTTTTAAAGTTTTTCAACAAAACTGGTATAAATTTACGGGGCAGTATTGTTCGTCAAACAATCAATCAGCAAAAACAGATTATCCTAGCATTATTTAATTACAAAGATTGTTCAACTGAAAATATAGCCCTCATTGAAGATCATATCTGCGAGTTGCTTAGGTATTACCCAAAAGTGCATGATGCTTTTCGTCAATTACTAACGTATCTTGATAATCAAAAAATTATTATCCCAACGTACCGAGGTTTGCAAGATTTGTTTACGAATGCTTTTGTGAGAGAAAATAAAAGACTTTCACTGCTTCTTGACCTCATTCCACAAGACAAACAAAAGCAATTATCGGAATTGATAAGTAACGAGGATGGCATAACTCAGCTCAACACCATACGCTTTGACCAGAAGAACTTGGTTCCGTCGCATCTGTTGAAGTGAAATAAATAATCCACTATTCTGATGAAAA
>CAYPYB010000029.1:0-6412 GCA_964415115.1 uncultured Candidatus Pelagibacter sp.
GAGGCTTGTTTTGTGAAGAAACTTGCTTACCTTTCACAAATGCGACAGATCCTTTAATTTTTGATGACATCGATGCTCTGTTTTAGGCAGTAAAACTCGTTTTGCTTTGCCATAACTTTTTAATTTATCAGTGACAAGAACACGGGGGATTTGACCATGATGAGTCAATAAACGTCTGAAAAAACGTAAGGCTGCCTTGGCGTTTCTCCTTTTTTGAAGCAAATATCCAGTTCAATTCCGTCTTTATCAACATCCCTCCAAAGCCAATAAATTTCACCTTTGATCTTGATATGCCTCTCATCCATGTGAATGGTATCCACTTTTTTGAATCCTTTTCGTCTTTGTATGCCTTTGGCTAAAAGACTTCCAAAATGCTGATTCCATGCCCGAATGGTTTCATAAGGTCACATCGATTCCTCTTTCCAAAAGAAGTTCCTGAATATCTCTTAAGCTAAGTTTGAAACGATGATAGAAGTACAGAGTATCCAACAATCGCTTTGGGATAACGATATCCATGGTAATGATCTGACATTTGAAATGTTTGAAATTTTAATTTCTAAATCAGAATTCTAATTTATATACAATTGTACTTCAACAACTTGACGATGCCCTTACAAGGCCGTTTAGGCAAACTGATAAAATTTGATTATTATTTATGAAAGTATAACATTTTAAAGACAAGAAGTGTGAAAAATATATTTCTAAACATTCCTTATTAATTATTATATTTTTTATCTCAAGCATTTCATAAGTAAGGGTAAATCCTATTTTTAAAAATTTTACAAGTGATTCTTTTGCAGACCATAAAATAGCAAACCATTGTTTTTGATTAAATAGTTGGTGAGATAGGGTAATTTTATATTCATGTTGTGTCATCTGAATTGAATTGATATGTTTGAAATTTTCCATATACTCTAGATCTATCCCAACATTCATGTCGTTTGCACTTGCACACGCAACCGCTGTTTTTAATGAGTGACTGATAGATATTATTAACGGTGAATTTAATATGACTGGTTCTCCTAAGAAACCGCGAGATATATAAATATTCTTGTATGTATTCCAATTCTTATTAAAAAATTCTGCAATTGCTAATTTTGAAGCTACACGACCAAGTAAATAAGAGTTTTTTCGTGAATCAAACTCAAGAGTATTATAATATGCTAATTCATTTTCATGTAAATAAGTGTTAAGCAAATCATTCTTATTTTCTAAATCGCTGTGGTATAGAATAAATGAAATGCTTCTAGAGATATTGATATCTTCAATTTCAAAAAGAAAATGATATTTTAAAATTTCTATTTTATCCATACATATCTAATAGCACTCTTGAAACTTGGCTTTGCCGCATATTTAAAAATTTTGAAACATGAAAAATATTCTTGTGAAAAGAATTTGAAATTTTTTCAAGTGGTTTATATAAACTCATAAGTCCTTTTACAACATCAAATTGTATTTTTGCCCAATTATTATCTTGAAATTTATATGGAGCCCCAAGAAAGTTTGCTATTACTAATCCTGAAACAATTGCTCCTTCATGACCTGTGAAACTAGAATCTGTACCGCAATACCAAGTATTTAAATGGCCTTGAATATTAATTAGACATCTTCTTAAGGCTATATCTGCTGGCCGTAGTTTCGGAATTTTCCATCTTTTTTCAGTTATAATCTTATTTGATTGAATGTCAATATGTGGATCGTAAGTTACCAAAAGTTTGGGATCAATGGACTCAAATGAGGGGAGTAGATTGATTTGGCGTGTTAAACAACCTTCAAAATCAGTGTCTTTGGAATTGCTGTTCCCGTTAAACTCGCAATAAGTTTTGCAATTTGTGGATTGAATTAAAATATTCTCATCTTGGTGCAGCACACACTGAATTTGTGTATATTCATATGATCCTAATATTTCCTTTTCTAGAGGAGAAGGAGCATCTAATAATTTTAGTGAGATATCCGCGTGTGTTGCAAATATGACTTGATCGAATACTTCTTTCCCACGCTTGGAACATACCGTTATCTGGTTATCGTGGCGGATAACATTTTCAACTGGTGTATTTAAATATATTTTATCTTGAAGATGATTTTGAATTTTTTGTAAATATGAACTTATGCCATCTTTAGATTTCCTCCAATAAGTGGGATGGAAAAATGACAAAAGTCCCATGCTAAAGGATAAAGCACAAAACATTAAACTATAATCTAGTATTGGAGACTTGCAGCTTGAAAAGGTAGTTAGAAGAGGTAAAAGTGCTTTGTAAATGAATCTCCGAGAATAATTTTCTTTTTCAAGAAATGTTCTGAGATTCATAGTTTTTGGGTAGTTATTAAAATGCAGGACTTCATGCATTTGGTAATGAAATCTTGCAAATTCGTCAATGAGACTTTTATCTGTGATAGATTCTGTTGAAGTGTTTGACCAAAATAAATCACCATTATGAGAAGAAGCACTAACGGAAAGGGGGGCGACGTAAGTACGGATATTAAAGTGATTGAGAAGAGCAAAAAGATTTGGGGCTTGTTTCTCGGAAAAATATTCAACTCCAAGATCTACTGGGATATTTTTATTTTTCACTTCACAAAAATGAGTTGTTGCGTGGCCTCCTAGGTAAGATTCAGATTCGTAAAGATGAATATCGTGATGCTCATTTAATGCATAAGCAGCCACTGAGCCTGCTCCACCACCTCCAATTATTGCGATACGCTTTTTTTGCATTTAAAACTCCCTAATATAACGTCTATCTAAAAATTTGAGACTATGGTCAATATAGTTTGGATAATTTGACCTTTGTAATAATTCAAAAAATAACATTTCTTTGGTTATGAGTGTAACATTATTTTGTTTTAAACGGTCAATTCCATATTGGTGGTCTATAATATTTCTTGAAGAGCAAGCATCTATAACGACTAATACGTCGTAATTCATCATTTTTAAATCTAAAGCCGTCTGTAATATAGAAATATGTGTTTCAGGACCAGAAAGAATAATTTGCTCTTTGTTACTATTTTTAACGTGCTCTAGAATAGAAGTTTCTTTGACAATTGATAATTCATAAGTTTCAAAAATTGTGCTATGTGTTGACATTTTTTCAATTGAAGGTAGTGTTTCACCTAACTTAATATGATAAATAACACTACTTACAATATTAAATGTTTGTGCTACGTCTAAAAGCCAAACATTACTATCGATAAGAGACTGGCAGTCCGGGAGAGATGGCAAAAATTCCTTTTGCAAATTCATTGCAATTAAATGGCATTTATCTTTATTAATAAGCATAGTTTTTTCCTTAAAGAGCTGTAATAAAACGTTCAAGTAGTTGGTTGAATAAAAAAGGGGCCGTTAATGGCACAAAATGACCATCATATTCAAATTCAACAAGATTAGAGTTAGGTATTTTTTGAAATAATTTACTTTCATCACTTGTAATTATGCTGTCTTTTGCTCCATAACACACGAATGATGGAGTAGAAATAGTAGTAAGTTTTTGTGAAGTATCAAACCTCTCTAATTCGTCATAATAGTGTTTTAGTATGTTCAAATCACAATTTGCTGAAATTAATTGTACAAGTTGCTTTTCATTAGTTTCAAAAAGATTGTTTAGATAATTTTTCTCCGAAAATATTTCTTCACGTAAAGCGGCAGATTTGGCATAAAGTTCATGCTCAAATTTTGCAGCTGAATTGACCAGCGTTATTGTTCTAATATATGGATGTTTTTGTAATGCAAGCAGCTGTGTAAGGCATCCACCTAGCGACCAGCCGATAAAATCTATTTTATCAAATTTTACTATTGAAAATAAATTATCCATTAAAGCAATTGCCAATTTGTCTAGCGATTGTTTGATAAAAGGGCTGTTACCGTGACCAGGATAATGTGGAATACAAATGTAGTATTTTTTCTTATAAAAATAACGAATTTGTTGTATATAAGAATGAGCCAAAGCATTCAGCCCTGGTAATAAAATTAAGGGTCTATTAGATTTGTCGCCAAAGAAATTCCACTCTATTGTTATATCATTTGTTGTGATAATTTTTTGTTCTTGCTTTATAAACTGAAAATCTTGTGGCCAAGTTGTTTTATTGAGATTTTGCTCCGTGTTTTTGTTAATGCTATTACTTAAAAAATTTGTAAATTTATCTATTGTATTATTTTCAAATAAGGTACTAACCGTTAGATTAGGAAAATCTTTCATAAAAGGTTGTAAAAGTTGTAAAGCCACTAGTGAATCAATCCCATAATGATTAAATGTTTTATGAATATCTATAGATTCTAAGTTATAACCTAGGATTTCAGTTAATTTTTTCTTAAAAATGGATGTAAGCTCATCAGACAAAGAAAAAGTATTTTGTGAGGGAGGAGGGGATACAGTAGTATTTTCATCTTGTGTATACCAATAGGACTTTTTTATGAAAGGGTATACAGGCAAATAACCTATATGTTGAGAATTATTATAATTTTCATCAATTTGTAATTTTAAATCTGACTTATAATAAAGGCAATTGGGAATTTCTTTTTTTTGATATTCGGTAATTTTATCGATGACGTATGGCGCTTCTGTTTTGATTTGTGAATATGAGTTGTCTTTAAACATAGCTACAAAGTTTTTAAGTTCATGAATAATTTGATACTTTGTTGAGGCAATAACAATAAATCTGTTTTGGAAAAGAGTTCTTTTTTTATAAAGAGTATAGCTTAAGTCTTCTAAATTGATGTCTTTTGTTTGGCTCAAATAATCAGTAAATTGTGTGAGATATTGGATAAAGAGTTCTTCATTATGGACGGAAAAGACAAACGGTAAAAAGATTTGATTAGGCTCTATTCGTTCTTTTTCTTGAGGGTAAGCACTTAATACAAGATGTGCATTAGATCCTGCAAATCCAAATGCATTAATTGCTGCGTGTGTTTTTCCATTTGGCCATTGTAAAGTCTGGGTGTTTATTTTAATTTTGTTGGATTTGATATGTTTATTTAACGTATTAAAATTAGTTTGTTTTGGAATTATTTTCTCATTTAGGATATGTACAACTTTAATGATACTGGCTATTCCAGAGCAAACAAGAGTATGTCCTATATTAGCTTTGCATGAACCAATAAAAATATTTTCTTCATCTATAAACGTATTTTCAAGAGCAGTAGCTTCTATGGGGTCACCAATTTCTGTCGATGTTCCATGAGTTTCTATATAGCCAATTTTATCTAACTGGATATTAAATTTTTTATATGTGTTTTTCAATAAATGTTGCTGCGAAAAGGAATTGGGAGACATAAGGCCATTTGAAAAGCCATCATGATTAAGTGTAATTCCATCTATAACCGCATATATATGATCTTGATCTTTGATTGCTTGACTTACTTTTTTCAAAACAAGACAAGATACACCTTCTGATGGAATGAATCCACTTGCTTCTTCATCAAATGGACATGATTTATTATTTTTTGCTAATAATTGTGATCCATGTGCCAGTTTAAAAAGTTGTGGCGTTGAAAAAATAGACGCTGCCCCTATAAGTGCTGCCTCACACTGATTTGTTGTTAAATATAAATATGCTAGGTGAATAAGTGTTAGGGATGAAGAGCATGCCGTGTCTACTGTCATGCACGGTCCCTTCATATTATAAAAATAGGAAAGTCGGCCAGATAAGACGGCACTAGCATTTCCTGTAAAACTGAAATTATGGTATGTATCTGTATTTGATGTAATAACATCTTTATAATCACCTGGTAATGCTGTAATAAAAACGCCTACATTTTTACTTGATAATGATGAAAGAGTATACCCTGCATCTGTTAACGCCTGATAAGAGGTTTGCAACAAAAGTCGTTGTTGTGGATCCATTAATAAAGCTTCTTTGGGAGATATATTGAAAAACTCAGAATCAAAAGATTCGATATCATCAAGAAATCCACCAAAGTAATTTTCAGTTGAAAACCGTTGAGTTTGTTTGAATGAATGAATCCCATTAAGTTGATTTTGCCAAAACTCTGTAATTGTGGATGCTCCTGGAAAATGACCTGACATTCCAACTATGGCGATTTTATCTTCGTTTACTGAATTTTCTGGATTGTTTTCTGTTTCGAGATGGTATGTTGAGTATTGATCTTTTAAAATAAATTCAGAAAGATTTTCTAAGTTATTTAAATTATAAAAATCAGTAACAGTGAGTGAATTTTGAAAATGTTTTTTAATAAGATTGACTGTTTGAATTGCTAATATTGAATCAATCCCCATATCCTTAAATGATCGTTTAAGATTAATTGAATTTTTATCGCACAATAATATTTCACTAAAAATAAGTTTTAGATGTTCTAACGTATTATCCATTTATAACTTCCTTTATCATTTCTGTGTCTGCTGCTGTATCAAACCAAAATGGCTGCGTATCAAAAACATAAGCGGGGAGTGAAAGCTTTTTA
>CAYPYB010000030.1:0-5689 GCA_964415115.1 uncultured Candidatus Pelagibacter sp.
AATGTCGCTTTTTATCAACAAAAATATGATTTATAAACAAATGCGACAGAACCCAAATTTTAAAAAATTCAAGTACAAAAACCAAAAAAGTAAAAAAGACTAAACAAAATTCAGATTAAAAAAATCAAATTTATAAGAGACACATGATGAAAAAATCTCCTATCAAATTAACTCTTTCACAAAAAATGGTGCTCGAATTTTTAAACGATTCTCTTTCTCAAACTTCTGAATTTCACAAAATTTTTTACAATAAAAAGTGGATTAGAAACTCCTATGCATCATGGCAAAAACAAATGGATTCTTTTTCCATCATCACTATTCGACGTGCCTTTTTAAAATTGGAAAAACTTAAATTTATTCAATCCAGAACGTTTCACGATGGAAAAATTTTTGCAGGTGGTGAGCAGGTCAAATATTACGCCATCAATTTTAATCAACTCATTGAAAAAAATATGATCCATCTTCTGGGGAAATCAAATTTAAATGAGTGAAAATGATCCCATAAAAAATCAAAAAATCAGATCAAAAGATGAAGATATTTATCAAAAATATAATCCAGAACTTCTCAAAATTACCCAAGAAATTAATCGTCTCCATTCTCAAAAAGCAGCGCTTCTTCACAAACAAAAAAAGCAAAATGAACGAGATCGAAAAGCACGAACGAGATCTCTTATTCAGCTGGGTGGATTGGTCTCTGTCTCCGGTCTCGATGAATACTGTGGTATTGAATTGGGTAAAGATCTGCAAACTGATGAGACCATGAAAGAGAGCGTTGAGATATTTTTAGGACTTCTCATCAACATCTCTGAGCAACTCCCCCACCCTCTTACCCATTCCGTTAAAGAAAATCTTATAGCTAAAGGGAAACGTGCTTTAAGCATGCATCTCGCCAAACACCCCATTAAGAGTTTTGAGTAATGTAAACTTATGAAAAAAACAGGCACTGATCTCTCTCAAATGTTTCAGAAAAAAAGAGTGCTTGGTTTTTATCTGCGTTTCTTTTGGGGTATTTTTCAAGCTCGCTTTTAGAGACAAATGATCCCACACCTGTCATTCAAGTCCCCTCTGCCCAACTTGAAATGAAATCGTGTTTTACACCCCAACAAAAATGTTTGCCTCTTATTGTGAATGAAATCAATCAAGCTAAAAAGATGATCCTCATGCAATGCTATAGCTTTACATCTCAAGATATTGCTGATGCTCTTATCAGAGCACATCATCGTGGAGTGAAAATCACAATCATTACGGATAAAAGTCAGCTTAAAGAACGCTATTCTAAGATCCCAATTCTCTTCAAAAATGGGATAAATGTTTTAGTTGATACAAAACCAAGCATTGCACACAACAAACTCATTCTAATCGACAATTTAACAACCATTGGTGGTTCCTACAATTTTACAAATGCCGCTGAAAATAGAAATACTGAAAACATCACTATCATTAAAAACAAACAATGGACTTCTTTGTTTGTTGAAAATTTTTATAGAAGAAAAAATGTGTCTGTCTATTGGAATGGAAATAATAAAAATCAACCATACAGAAGTGATGATCAAATTTAATTGCAATAAATTACAATTGGAATACGTTTGTAATACAGTACTTTAAAAAACATAAAAATGAGTAGACAGATTTTTAACAACCAACGTATTTCAAACGAAACACATTCGTATTACAATAATATTACAAACGCCTTATCTTATACTCTCTCCAAAAATTGAAGTTCTTCCATCAAATATCAAAAAATTATTACAAACAAATTACAATTGGAATACGTTTGTAATACAGTACTTTAAAAACATAAAAAAGAGTAGTCAGATTTTTAACAACCAACGTATTTCAAACGAAACACATTCGTATTACAATAATATTACAAACGCCTTATCTTATACTCTCTCCAAAAATTGAAGTTCTTCCATCAAATATCAAAAAATTATTACAAACAAATTACAATTGAAACACGTTTGTATTATAGTATCTTTCGAAAACATAAAAGTAAGTAGACAGATTTTAAACACCAAACGTATTTCAAACGAAACACATTCGTATTACAATAATATTACAAAACGCCTTATCTTATACTCTCTCCAAAAATTGAAGTGCGTCCATCAGATATCAAAAAATTATTACAAACAAATTACAAAAAGCATCTTTTCTTTGTATTCCACAACAAAACGAGGAAAAGAAAGGAGAAAAAGAAAAAAATAGTTGAATACTAACACAAAAAAGTATTACACTTGTAATACACAAGTATGACAAATGAGCTAACAGGATGAAAGAAGCAAAAAAAATAGTAATTATAAATCAAAAGGGGGGAGTGGGAAAGTCCACTGTTTCCGTTAACTTATCATATGCATTGGCAAAAAAAAACTACAAGACTCTTCTTGTTGATTTGGACCCTCAATCACATTCTAGCTGTATTTTTGTTGAACATATTGATAAAAATCTAACTGTATCTAATCTCTTCCTCGATAAAAAATATGAAATTAATGACGTTATTCAGACAGCTAAAGTAAAAGAAAATATATGTGAAAATCTCAGTATCATCCCATCGAGTATTCATCTTGCATTAGTCGCCGAGCAGGTTATAAGCTCTACATACAGGGAAACAATTCTAGAAAATCATTTCAAAAAAATTATAAACGACTACGATTTTATAATTGAAGACTGTCCGCCAACACTAGGAGTTATTACTGTTAACGCCATTTATACTGCAGATACAATTATAATACCAACAAACTATGGAAGATATTCTCTCGACGGAATTGCAGATCTATTTAATTCTATAAATGAGATCAAAGAGGGGCAAAACTTTAACTTTTGGATATTAAGAAATATGTTTGAACAAAGAAATAGTAATACCAACCAGTATGTTGAAGAACAACTAGAATCACTAAACAAACACTTATTTCTAACAAAAATAAGAAAAAATGAATCCATAAACCAAGCACAGATAAATGGAGAGCCAGTTTTATCCTTCAATCCATCTTGCAGTGGATCAAAAGATTTTAATAATCTAACAGAGGAGTTTCTTTTAAATGTCTAAGTTTACATCACAAAAACCAAGCAAACTTTCCCAAACCATTGCCCCCAATACTGTGAAAACACCCATAATTCCAGATCAAATAATTAAAACAAGAAACCAAGGAAGACAGGTTAAAACATTTGCTTTAAAATTCCATGACATAGAACGACTCATTTGTCTTCAAAAAAACATTCAAGAAAATCAGAATAAAAAAATAACATCATCAGATATCATTAAAGGCCTACTTATTTATGCAGAAAGAATTAATAAAGAAGATTTACTAAAATGCATACACCAATCCATGATTGAGTAAGAATAGAGTCGAAATACAATGGTATTTCAAATGTAATACATTTGAAATACCTCTATGACTAGAATAGACTCCTTATAAGAGAACATGATGTAGTAAGCATATTTGTAATACAAATACATTTCTCTCATCATATAGATATGTAACTAACTTGCTATATATATAAGCTGTTGTGAAAAAGATATAACATAATACATCACAAAGACAAGATTGTGTGTGACATAAAAAACACAATCAAACCGTTGATATTACTAGAAAAGAACAAAAAAAAATAAACTGGTAATACCAAAGCGAAAAACAAATATTTTTTTATTGCCAGACAGAATAATCCGGGATAGTATGAGATTATAGTAAATAGAAATTCATAAAAAAATGGCAACACCAGAAGGAAAGGTTAAGATTTCATTTAACATAGACCAATCATTACTTGAAAAAATAGATAAAGACACTAAAGAAAAAGGGATGAGAAGATCTGATTGGATTATGTTAGCGTGCAAATGGTACTTAATGAGAGAAGCGAAAAACAACGAAAAATAAAAAGAGCTTTTGACTGCAATCAAAAGCTCTTAATGTGCACATTATGAAATAACATATCGCACCTAATCTATAAAAATGATATGTTTTTTTCTATGTATTGTCAACAATACCTGTGCACATAAGCAACAGAAAGGTTTCTTATGTTACATAAAAACAGTATAAAACTAACTACATCACAAAAAATAGTTCTTCAACAATTAAACTATTGGCTATCCCAAAAAAATTCACGATATGGGCTTATTCGTGATGGAAAGCAATGGATTCGTAATTCCTATGCTGCATGGCAAAAACAAATTGGTTCTTTTTCAGTAATAACCATTCGTCGTTCTTTTACAGAACTTGAAAAATTAGGTCTAGTAGAATCTAAAAATTTTGCTGAAGGAAAGAATTTCTCTGGAGGAGAACAAGTTAAATATTTCACCATCAATTTTGATCGATTAAATGAACTTTTGAACACCTCTAAACCATTAAAAAATAAAGCTTTCTCTCCTATTAATTTCAACACAAAAGTGATAGGGGGGGGGGATCAAAATGATCATCCCTATATATCAAATAAAACATCAAATTTAAAAAAATATCATAAAAAAAATTTGATCAACTCAAAATCTCAACCCACACAACAGGATGGAAATTTTAAAAATATTTTCGATTCTGATCAAATCCAAAACATCTTTTCCATGAAACAAATTTGGAATTCTGTGATTGAAGGGAAGGGGGATGATGTTTTATTCGAAGATCTTTCCAAGCATGAACAAGCTTTCTTACTACAAGCGTTAAACCAATATTTCAATAATGATCTCAATCAGTGGAAAAGCTTTTGCACAAAAATCACTACCAGTTCCTTTTTGATGGGAGAAAAAACATCGTTTAAGGTTAGTTTATCTTGGGTTTTAAAATTTGCTAATCTTCAAAAAATTTTAGAAGGCTCTCTTTATGGTTTTGGTGATCGCATCCCACAACCCTTTAAAACCTTACAGATTAAAGATGAATCCCCGATTACCTGTGATTTGCAACAAGATGTAATGATGGATGGTTTTGTCCAAGAGTCTTTAAGAAAGCAAGCTTTAGATTTGCGTCATAAGATTTTAGAAAGAGTAGGAGAGGGCGCCTACAACAGCTGGTTTGCAAAAGCTCGCTTGGTTTTGAAAGCAAACAATCAATATATCTTATGTGTCGAAAATGTTTTTCTTAGAAACAGTGTTAAAAACAGATTTGAATTCGATTTAAAAGGTCTTATCGAAGATGTGTGTTTGATAGGTGAGGTCAATCTTGTTATTTCTAAAGAAGAAGAAACCAAGATTGAAGAGACAGATACACCTATGGAAAATGTTTTAGAATCATCAGAAACACATAATTTTTCAGAAGAAAGTCCACAAGAAGGATTGATAAAAAGTGAGGAATATATTGGATCTTCAGTCTTAGATGAAGTGTTTTTTGTTGATACTTCTTTAAATGATCAACACATTACATTAGATGCATCACAAACACCTATTATATGTGACTTGCAAAAAGATATAAAAATGGATGGTTTTGTCCAGGAATCTTTAAGAAAACAAGCCTTAGATCTACGTCATAATATTTTAGAAAGAGTCGGAGAGAGGGTTCATAACAGCTGGTTTTCAAATAATCAATATATTTTATGTGTAGAAAATACGTTTATCAAAAATAGTTTTGAGTTCGATTTAAAAGTTCCTATAGACGATATTTTGAGAAATTCCAATATTAATAATGATATTGTAAGGTTTTTGGAATAAATTCCCCTGTTTTCGGTTCTGTCGCATTTGTTTATAAATCATATTTTTGTTGATAAAAAGCGACAT
>CAYPYB010000031.1:0-5615 GCA_964415115.1 uncultured Candidatus Pelagibacter sp.
CGACAGAACCCCATTAATACCCTCAATTAGGAAATTTCTAATATTTTCAACTGTTATTACAAGTCAATTTACAAAATAATTATAAATACTTTAAATAAAATGTTCACTTGATTTTAGTCACCTTATTTTTTCAAAAGTTTTATTTTTAGTATGCAAGAAAGGGATTAATCTAAAATGAGTGACAATAAGAATCGATCCCAAATTTTTTTACATCATATTTTACTGAGTATGCATGAATTATATTTTTATAAATTTTTAATCGTCTTCATTTTCTTAATAATGTCCGTTTATTCATCAGAGGAAAAAGTTGAGTGTCCAAGTTTTGCTGATGCATATAAAAAATCTCTTCAATTGATAAGAGAAAGAGGTGAACATAATAATGTAGTCCCAACTACGGGAAGAATGACGAGAAGACATGCAGGAGAGGAAATGATAGTAGGGTATGAACTTCAAGGTCAAGAAAATAGGGACAATGCATTTAAACTCAGGTTGGATTTTGATCCTACAAAAGGTCCTCACTTTAACGTAGAGGTTGGAAACAGCAGAGGACGAAATACAGTGCGTACTAAATATGCCTTAACTTTTCCAGGCTCAGAGGATGATCTCATTCAAATGCAAAAAAAACTAACTCAACTCTATAATATATTTCCTGAAGAGCCAGTAATGGTAATCAAAGAAGCTCTAACCGATGGGTTAACTGGCTGGTTTCAAATAGCAAGGAACCACACTATCAAAAGACATAAACTTCGAATAGGCAATGATCATTCAGAAGATATTATTAAAAGTCCTGTGATAGAGATAAATGAAGATATGCGAAAAGCATTTGAAGACTCTATTGATAATTATGCTGAAGGTGATTCACCTGAAAATCCTCCAGGCTCTGACGCTTATAGTATGCACGATGACCGAGGTGTTATTCCTGATTTACATGAAGAAATACAGGAAGATCAAGACGATTAATAAAAATGCTAATAAATATATTTAAACAACAAAAAAAGAAAGAAGTGTAGTATGTTAAATGTTTTAAAAAAGAAATTTTTTATATGTTGTATTAGTTTTACAGTGCACCTATCTTTCTCTTCTGAGTTAGATGATTTTGAAAAAATATTAACGGAAAATGTGTATAATTTTCGTCATGTTGTAACTCTATATCCTTTGCGTATCAAAACTTTAAATGATTTTGATGAACGTCAAATATCAACAGAAATGATGACAAATCGATTAGACAATGGATTAAAATTTATAAAATCCAATGTTATTGAAAATAATAATATTTTTTTTATTCAAAGCGTTATAAGTAATCAATACTTATATTGTGATAATGACAAGTCTTGTGATAGTGAATATAATTTTACGTATAGAACACATAGAAAAGAGGGTTATGATGAAAGATCTTTTTTGTGGGAAGTTGAAAAAATAAAAATAAAAAATATAAATACAAAAAGTTCTTTGATTATTAAAATTAAAAGTTTTAAATTTCAAAAAAATTTGAGTATTCTTAAAAATAGTAGAGATACTACATCACACCTTAGATTATTACCAGATGAAGAGGCAAAATCTCTAAGCAACAATGCAGTATCTGGTTTAGAATGGCGATTAGATCCTTTTTATCCATTGGCGGGTTACAGTAATTTCCATGAAATAATAGTTGATTTTGCCAAACTTTTGTCTAAAAGACATAGTACAGAAATCGTTGGACAAATAAAGACAGTGGCAGGTTCTCCTCATGATGTATGTGGTTTATCGTTGCAATGTTTGCAGACATCTACTCCAGTTGTTTTATCAGATACTTCTCATACAAGATATGAACATGAAATATTTAAAACAAAAGATTTTTTACATGCTCAGCCAGACTTATCTCAGCTTTCTGCTTTTAAAGTTATGCGTGTTATAGAAACAGAAACAATTATTCAAACATCAATTGAAAATAGCTTAAAAACATCTGGAAAAGTGAGCAGAAGTAGCGAAAGTAAGTCTTCCCAACAGCTACAACAAACAGATGGATGTGCTCGAGAACTGATGGATCAATCTAGTTTTAACGAGAAGTTAAGTACTCAGTTAAATGTGAGCTTAAGTTTAAGTAAAGAAGCTTCTTCTGATCTTTCTCACTCTAAAAGCCACCTAAAAAAAGAAGCCTCCACTCTTGGTTCTCATTTAAACACACAAGTTTCTGCAGGAATGAAAGTTAGTGCTGGTGTAAAAGCTCCTTTCGCGCATGCTGGCACAGAAACGAGTGTTAATGCAAGCGTAGGAGGAGGCATAAGCAATACAAGTCAAAGTGAATCTTCTGAAACAAGTGCTGATAGTACCTCAGAGAGAAAGTCTTTGGCAACAACGAATCAATTAAGTGAACAAAAGGCAATAGAAAGAGATCTTTCTCAACAAAACACGGAGTCAAAATCACATTCACGTGAGTTGATGGAAAGTAATTTGCAAGAAAATGCACAGCAACAATCAATTGAAATTGAACGTACCTTAAATTTGTGTAAGGTTGAATCATTTACGGATAAAAAATCAGAAAAATGGTTTATAGAGCGTCAGATTTTCCAAAGACCTAACACAGTTTTATCTGTAAGGTTTTTTGAACAAGGTGTTCAAGCACAAAATGTTTCTTTTCGTTCATGTGTGCGTGTAAGTGGTTATATTGGACTGAAACTCGATTCTTTTTATGAAATAAAACATCACCCACATAATGATCATTATGATGGAGAATACTGGTACTTGTCTCCAGCAACAATTATTGATTATTTACCTGCTCCTGGATATAAGGCAAATGAAGATGGGTCTGTCGACTATGAAATTAGAGGTAAATTAACATTAAAACACCCACTCGATATTATCACAGTTATTAATGAGGTTGATTTATCCTAACAGTAATTATCATTTTATGATATTAATTAATATTAAAGTTAAAAGGTGAAATAATGAACATTTATCGAAAAAAAAATTGTGAAAAAATGAGTTTTGTTTTATTTATTTTTTTGTTCGTATCATCGTGTTGTCTGAGTTCATCAGTAACTCCAATTGATATTAATAGTTCAGCTGCTAATCCACTTTTAGATTCAGTGGTAGCTCCTATATCTAGAACTGAATCTGAGATATGTGAAATATTTAGAGATAAAAGTTTTACCGTAGAAAATGTAAACCTATTTCTTTCTGAGTGCGGACAAAAGTATTATGAAGAAATAAATGCTGTCCGAGGAAAGGATGTTATCTTGTTTTTTGGTCTTACAGGACAGGGAAAAAGCTCATTAATTAACTATTTAACAAACAAGACTTTGAAATGGGCTCCCGGCGGTAGGTTAGAAGTAGAATATCCAAACGATTCACAAACATTCGTTATTGGTGATGGTAGTTCATCATGCACGCTTTTTCCACGAACTGAACAATATGGTGAGTATTTATTTTGTGATTTACCAGGATTAAATGATAATAGAGGAGAACTAATAGAATTTTTTAATATAAATAGTATAAGGACTATTATTAAAAATGCAAAAAGCATAAAAGTTGTTACTGTGTTAAAATGGGGGATGTTTGAAGACATAGGAAGAGGAAGTACAGTTAGAACGTTTTTAGAAGATCTTCAAAAAATTATTACTCAAAAAATGATAGATGATCACAGTTGCTTAATAGTGACTCAAACTGATAAGGAAACTACCGAAGACATCAATGAGTTGAATACTGAACTTCACAGAAAAGCGCGAGATATTACAGCAGTTTGGAGAAATAGTGAAAGAATTGCCCAAATGTTTAAACCTAGAAGGTCTTATCCTTACGATGTGAGTACAAGAGATGAAATTTTAGAAGTTATTGGTAGAGTTCCTTTCTTCAGTATTGCTCCAAACCCTATCACTGTGTTGCCAGACCCAGATATTATTCCCATTCCTCCAATTCCTTATCCACCAGATATAGAAACAATTATAAATGAAATATTAAAAGCAAAAGCTAAAAAAATTTGTGAAGATCTTATATTAGATCATTCTGAAGATCCAGCAATAGATGTTCAAGATATACAAGGGATGGGTGCTTTAAATTTAGAAAAATTCTATTTAAGAAATAGATTTAAGCGAGATGTTCGTAATAAATTTAGAAAAAATAAAGATGCACGAATTTTTAAAGAATTAGCACAATTAGAATACGAGCGATTTGAAATAAAAATTAATGAAGTTATTAACCCTTTTTCATTAGAAAGAATGACAGCTATTGAGAATGGGAACATAACGGCAAGATATGATACCTTGGAAAAAATACTAGCCGAACTCGTAGAGACAGAAGAAAATAAATTTAGAAACACGTCTATTCCATTACGAAAGCTTGCCCAAAGACATTTGGATGGAATAAGTATTGAAAAAGATCTTAACGAAGCAGTTAAATATTTTAGACTTGCGGCAGCTCAATTTGACGTCATATCACTGCGTAGATTAGGAGAAATGTATGAAAATAGCCAAGGAGTAACAAAAAATATATCAAAGGCTTTTGATTTTTATGATTTAGCTTCAAAAAAAAATGATGATATAGACTTACATAAATTATTTGAAAAAAGTAGATACAAAAAATTGAGAATTTTAGATTTTTCTCATCAAGAAGATGCAACTTTTAGATTGGCTTTACTATATTTAACAGGAATAGGGGTAAATATAGATTTCGATAAAGTGTATTCATTATTTGCAGGTATACAAGAAAGAAACGTTGATGCTTCCAGAATGATGAAAATACCTATCATAGCACGTAGAGGCTATGAAATTGATTACTTAACTTTTATAAAGAGCGCATTGATTTACGACAATGGTAAAGAACACCCGCAGCAAGAAATGCTGATTGAGTCTTTATCTATCCCTCACGGAAGTAATTTTGATTTATCTAACTGCGAAGATATGTCTACCTATTTGCAGGTATCGACAGGATATAGAAAAGAAGTAAATATAAATAATTTAAAAAAAACTGAAATATGGATTGTTCCTAATTTTGTTTTGAATTGTGTATTTGGTCGTTATGATCATCTTATAACCCGTGGCACCAAAAAACATGGTATTTTTTTTACAAGTGGTGGTTGGAGCAATATGGATTTTTACGATTATTATTTATTTGACGGTATTTTGGACAAAGATTTATATACATGTTCTAAAATTTCGAAAACAAATACATACGAAAAAATCACGAGGAGGACAAAGTGTGTAGAATATAAATATTCAGAAGTGGAGGAGACGATAAGGGAGCCTTATTTAGCTGGAGGTAGTTTTGCAGGATTCAATTATACAAAATACACCCGGACAGAGTGTGAACCAGTGACCTATTATAAAGAAGAAGAAATTGACATGAAACCAAATTACAATGTTAGCTACAATAAAAACAAAGTAAATACGCTTAGCAAATTTAGATTTAAATCCTTTGAAGGTGAGGATGAGTTAATAAGTTTACTCAAATTCCTTGTCAATAAGGGTAAGGGCCTTCTGGGTGTCCAGCAGAAGAACCCCCAAAAGTGTTACTTTTGATTTTTATAGTATGAGAGATTTTCCAAAATATTCAGAAGCTATCTTGGCTCTTCTTCCAATATATCCCTAGGTTCCGTCGCATCTGTTGAAGTGAAATAAATAATCCACTATTCTGATGAAAAG
>CAYPYB010000032.1:0-5024 GCA_964415115.1 uncultured Candidatus Pelagibacter sp.
TGAGGCTTGTTTTGTGAAGAAACTTGCTTACCTTTCACAAATGCGACAGATCCCTTTTTCTTCATGACTTGGATTACGTGCTGCAAGATTGAAATTACAATAAATATTTGTTCCTAGGCAATCTTCAAAAAAATCAAAATCCTTTTCAGCGGCATACACACAATTTGTAATTAAAGTCCACAAAACAAAGTTCCGTAATGTCGAAATTTTCCTTTTCATTATTTTTCGTCCCAGATTCTCTATCTCATGTTTTCTTTGTACAGACATCACTAATAAATATCAAGTTTAATATTTATATACATTTCTTTCATTACAGAGGGAATCAAGAGCCTAAAACAAGCGTACATTTTGAAGCATTTCGATGTGTTCTGGCATTTTTGTAAGATCGATAAAAAAATCTCCAAACCGTTTTAAATGTGCTGTGGCATATGGACTAATGTGGGCTAGGTCTTCTTTTGTGATATCATATCCTTGTTGTTGTAATTGATGAACTACATATGAATAATCAATCGTGTTTTGTAAAATAGTGCAATTCGCAATAAGGGCATTATATTTGATTGCTTTTTCCATTTCATCCGGATCATTACTTGCGACTAATACACGAGAGCCAAAAGCAATCCAATCACTAAATGCATTATAGGACTCAACTTTATTTGTAGTTGCAGTGATGATTTCACGTAACTTAGGATTTGAAATATAATCTAACAGAAAAAGTGTACGAATAATGCGTCCTAATTCTTGAAAGGCGATAAATAATCTATTTTTACGGCTGTAGTTTGTTAACTTACGCAAAAGGAAGGATGTGGATATTTTCCCTTGATGAATGGATAAGATAACTTGCATCATATCTTTCCAATGTGTTCGAATGATCTCCCAATCAATCTCGCCGCAAAAAAGTGTATCAACGTTTTTATATTTTTCTGTGCTGGGTCGATAAAAAATAAGATCTTTCCAATTTCGAATACGTGGCATAAGTGTAATGCCTAAAAGAGAAGAGACACCAAATACAACCGTTGATTGGCCTTGCGTATCCGAATGCACAATGCGGGGCTGGATATCTGAATCATTTTTTAATAAGCCTTCAATAATTTCTACAGCTTCCCATACACCGCATGGAATAAATGTTGAAAATAAGGCTACATACGTATCGGCAATATGGTTATAAGCAATACCGCCTTTGGCTTTATAACGAAAATGCGATTCCGCCAGCAGATTATCTTCATAGATGTTTTGCAAACTTCCGTCTGCGCCACTGCGGCTTCCATCGCCCCAAGCCGTTGTTAAATGACAAATTTTTGATTGATTAATAATTCGATTCTTGGCTTTATCCAAATTTTTTGGGCTTACATGACGGCGATTAATCCATGACAACATATGAGGTGAAACAATTACATTTTTAATATGTTTAGCACCTTGTGTTGAGCCCATGGCAGTTCCTTGACAAAATACATTGAGAATATAACGTTCAATTGGATTATCAAGCTTGCCATCAACACCTGATATATGGCTAAATTCATGTGCCCATCCGGTTAAGTGATGTGTCAAACAAAGTACATCTAATAAGCTCCGTTCAGGCAAGTGGTGATGAATTTTCTCCACCATTTGGCGCGTATGTTTGCTTGGTTTGATCGTTGGCGTTTTCTTTAATAATGGCTCACCATCTCCATCAATTTCAAAATCAGGTAGATTTGGATAAAGCTCATCGACAGTGCGCGCTTTCTCACTGAGTTTATTTTTGAAAAAAGTAACAGCATCATCGGCTCGGTAGGGAATATTGAGACGTGTAAGGTAATCCTCCATCAATGGTTCACACTCTTCAAGTGGTGATAAATGTCGTCTATAATCCGAATAAGCATCTGCACCTTCAATAAATACATCACCCGAGCGCAATTCATTGGCAAGTGTACTAAACAGACATAATTCTAAATAACGTCGATTCACATTTTTTTCTTTTTCATTTATAAAAACAACTTTTTTCCATTTACCAGCAATAAAGCTGATATCGATGTCAGGCGGCAATATTAAATGATCAGCACGACAGAACCGTTGGTCTTTTAAAAAATTCAATGCACTTAAAATACTTTGATGGTGTGTGCTTGAGCTTACTTGGATGGATTGAATAAAATCAAAAAGAGCCGATCGTTTTGCTTTCATATAATCCCATAAAAAGGGGAGATGATTGTTACTGTGGTAGGCGATAATTTTTTCACATAAATTAATGACTTGATCTGAACCTCCTTTGTTATCAAGCCTTTTTTTAAATTTGGACGCAAACGCTTTTGTCTGACGCGGACTTTCGGTGTAATCGGTTGTTGAATCCAATATCATTTTAGCCACTTCTTTTGTTTCATTTTCAATGTTTTCTTTTAATTTTGCTAATTTTCGCTTCGCTTGCTTATGGGCTGAAAAAAGAGATTTGCAAATAAAAGTACCCAGTGAATCTTTCGTTGTTTGTTGGGCTTGATAAAGCAAACAAGTGATAAGCGTGTATTTTTTAGGCTCCGATAAATCGTTAAGATTATTCACGTCGAGCGATTTGGCTTCTTCAGCAAATTGCTTTAATTTTACTTTGGGAATAGCAATCAGATAAGTCTCAATTCTTCCAAGACTCATGAGCCAAGCGTGATATTTGATTTGTGCTTTAAAGTGAGTAATGGTAGGTGATTTTGGTGGAATTTTAAGTTTTTGATAAGCCGAATAGGTTTCTTCTTTTTCAACAACTAAAAGTTTGTCGAGTGTTTCAATGAAATTGTTTTCTTGCAATTGCTGCAATACATTTTTAAAAATGGTTTGATTTACGTTTGCACGCATATGACAAACAAGACGATCCAGTGTTGCAAAGGCGGGGAGCTCAATGAGATATTCAATGACAACGTTTATAATATCGGCAGGATTATTCATCGTTTGTGATGCTTCTGCCGCAGCTTGCATAGCAAGACGTTGAGGAGAATCCTTACCTTGTGTGCGCCAAGGGGTAACATTCATATACTGCCGAATGTTTTCTCTATGTCTCAATAAGGTTTTTTGATGCTCATAAAAGGGTTGGAGTCTATGATGAAACCCTAATTGTTTTCGAATGTGAGTTAATATAGATATGGGCACGTCATCGATTGGTATAAAATAGTGTATGTTCTGAAATGTCTTCAATTGAGTGGCAAAATTGAGTTGTGACCGGTCACCACGAATATGTTGTTGAATATATGTGCGTTCGTGGTCATTTAACACATAACAGGCATCAAGTGTTTTATGTGCAATAATTTTATCTGCGGTCAAGTAAGGATAAGCTGTACGTTCAATAGATGTCATTTTTTCTCCTTCGGTTATTCATTTTATATGGGAGGAGGTCTATAAAAACAAAGTAATACGCGCGAAAAAAGGATTGCCATTTGTGTTAGATTTTTGTAGAGTTATACTCATAAAATCCGAGTAAGCTTACATACTCGTTTATAGATAAAGATCCTAAAAATGTCAAGTTTAACGTATATTCCAATTCCTGTTTTTGATACCCGCGAAGAAGTTGTTGAACAGTATAAAACCATCTACGCCGCTGAACGGCCGCTCGATATGATGAACGCATGGCTTGAGCATTGTTTTAAAAAAGCAAAAATAAGTTTACCTCTCTTTGCAGCAAAAGATTATCAGCATGTCCTCAATTTTCTATATAGCTACCGTGGTAGTCAGGATACGTTTAATGCCTATCGTCGTGATGTCGAACGTTTATTGCAATGGAGCTGGTTTATCCGCCATCAATCTTTCCTCGACCATAAACGCGAAGATATTGAAATGTTTATTGAATTTTGTCTAAAACCACCTAAACGGTGGATCAGTTTAAAAAATACCGCTCGTTTTAAGAAAATCGATGGTGAAAAAGTCCCAAACCCCGAATGGCGGCTTTTTGATGTTTCCATCAGTAAAAAAGAGCATAAAGAAGGTCTAAAACCAGACAAAAATCACTATCAATTCTCACAAGCTGCCTTAAAAACCATGTTTAATGTGCTAAGTAGTTTCTATAATTATCTTTTGCAAGAACAAGGTGTTTCAATGAATCCTGTGGCGCTTATGCGTCAAAAAAGTAAGTTCTTACAAAAAGAGATCAAAACACAGCATATTCGTCGTCTATCCAATCGACAGTGGGAAATGGTAATGCATATTGCAAAAGAAAAAGCTCTCCAAAATCCGATGCACGAACGTACTGTTTTTATGCTCTCGTGTTTGTTTGGGATGTATCTTCGTATATCTGAACTTACTGCAAATGCACGTTGGACACCAACAATGGGCGATTTTTTTAAAGATGCTGAAGGTCATTGGTGGTTTAAAACGATTGGAAAAGGTAATAAAGCCAGGCAAATTGCCGTCAGTCAATCGATGTTAGATGTCCTGCAACATTATCGTCACCATTATTTAAAATTATCGCCCCTTCCCGCATTAAATGAACAAACCCCCTTAATTCCTCATTTAAAAAATTTAAATAAGCCGGTAAAAAACGATGATCTTATTCGCAAGCTCGTACAAGAATGCTTTGATGAAGCTGCCGCTCGACTTGCAGAACAAAGTGAACACGAGGAAGCCAATGGATTACGTATTGCAACGGTGCATTGGCTTCGGCATACAGGGATATCCGAAGATGTCAAACATCGGCCACGTGAGCACGTACGTGATGATGCAGGGCATAGCTCAGGAGCTATTACCGATAAATACATTGATGTTGAGCTAAGAGAGCGTGCTAAATCTGCATTGAATAAAGTGATTAATATCTCAGAAAATAATTATGATTCTTTAGAAATAAAAAATCGCTAAGAAGCCATATGGGATAAGGGCTCACAGGGTATTTTTATACCCTTATGTCTGTTTTTCTCACGTTCCCTGGCACGGGGCGAACATCAGCTGCAATTGATTTGGGATCACTCATCGCTGCCATTGCCATAGTAAGAGCAGATTTATCCATTTTTCTTGGACGTCCTCCTTTTCGGGTTCCGTCGCATCTGTTGAAGTGAAATAAATAATCCACTATTCTGATGAAAAGT
>CAYPYB010000033.1:0-4933 GCA_964415115.1 uncultured Candidatus Pelagibacter sp.
ACTCAAAAATTGACGACGAATCGCATCGCCTAACGGTTTACCTTCACTTTTGAGGGTCTCAAATTCTTGTGAAGCACTTTCAAATCTTTCGTACAAGTCTAAAGATGTAGGCGATAAACTTCGTTTAAACGATTCAGAATAACCGGTTAAAGGATTCACTTCTTCATCGCCTAAAAAGTTGTCTTGCATGAATCCGGACATGATCAATGAGGGATCAAAGGCATTAAGATCCTCATCTAAAGCCCCTAGTGTATGATAGAGATCATATCCAGAAACATTGCTGGACGATGTTTCTTCAGCAGCACGGCGTTGTGCGGAGGAGGAAGATAGAGATTGTGATGTTAAATTCTGTTCTTTTTCATATTTTTCAAGACATATTTGAGCCAAACTTTCATTCAAAACAAGATCTTGTTCTCCCGTTTGAATGTAATAATCAAAGGCTTGCTGTCCCATTTTATCTGTATTTTCTGGAAGGATGTTTTGTTCTTTGGCAATTCGTTTGATATTACGTGAATACTGTTGTGCGTCTCCTAAACGATAAAGACTCGTTGATTTTTCAATAATATTTTGCGTCGCGTCATAAATAGACAATGCACTTTGTGCTATCATCAAAGAATTTGTCCAAGGACTTTTGTCTGTATGGCGTATACTTTGATTTCCCCGTACAGTGTGACCGTGCGCTGTAATTGCTGCATCACCCGTAACAACACCGTTACTTTCAGTGAGAAGATCTTCAATAGTAAGGGCTGATCCAGAACTACCTAAATTAATATCTGCCACACGACGGGTGTAGCCTTCGTCTTTATCATTAATATGGCCCCATTGAACGGCTCTCATAAAGCTACCACTCATCAAAGCTAGTGGATTAAAACCACGGGTTTTAGACTGTACCGTTGTTTTTTGTGTAGTTTCTTCTATAGCGGCTTTGATAAAAGCCTTTTGAATACTTATATGACCACGATCCGAACGAGATGAGGAAACATCTTCTTGATTTTGGATAACCTCAGATCCTTGTTGGCCGTTCATTAAAGAATGAATATCATACCCTTGATCTATTCTTGCTAAAGAAGTTCCTGTTAGATATAAATCGCCTATGCTGAGTTGTGCATTTTGACCCATCATCATCAGATATGAAGGCATATCTGTTTTTTGGCCAAAGTAACGATTAATTTCGGTACGTGTTTTGCTGTAAGATAAAATACCCCAACTTTTAGATTTATGAATTTCTTGAGTGTGAGTATTTAAAGTATAACGAGGAGCCCTTAATTCAATGCGTTCTATTTCACCTTGGGGGTCTTTCATGGCTAACAAAGCCGCTACACCTTCAATAGAGATAGGTCGTGTAATGATTGTATCCCCATAATAAACAGCAGGTGCTGCTTCTTGTGTTTGGTGTACTTTTGTTGTTATGGAACTGGATGATGAAGTGACGGACAATCGTGATAAAGCCTGCATGGCAATACCCATAGGATTGTTGGACAAAATATTAAACACTAGTGTAAAGGCTTCTGATGTTTGTGATAACGCGTGGGCTGTTGCTTGTAATTTTTCAACATCCGTACCTCTCCATTCGGGAAGAGTTAATTTTGCAACATCGAAAGAACGACCGCTCACATTTCCATGATAAACAGAAGAACTGACACCCTGAATAGCTTCTAGTCGTTGGTTCCTCGATAATGTCGATGCAAAACTAAATTCTCTGACATCTCCACGATAAAGGGTTTGTGAAGGTCTTGATTCATCTTGAACTTTTTCTAATTTTTCACCGATCACTCTACGACAAACTGTGGATTGTTTTTTACAATCAAATAAATGTTGTGTAAATTCATGTTTAATAGAACCATATGAGCTTTGATAATCTTCTATAGAAGATATGATACTTCTGTGTTGTGTATGGTCGATTAATTGATGACAATGAGGTAATTCAACAAATTCAGAAATTCCTGTCTCGCAATCATAATGAAGATTATAGATATCATAAATATTTGGTTGGGGGATCCAAATTTTTTCTGAAGGTGTTGCAACCCAATTTTTTCTTCCGTCATATTTTCCAGATCTATACCACCTTTGTCCTCTAAACCTACCATCAACGTCTTCAAAGTTAAAATAACAATATTCATCTATAGATTTTTCTTCAATAAGAGGAGCTTTAAAAGACACCCATTGATTTTTTTTTGCTTTTAATTGAAGGCTCTGTAAAGTGATGGAAGAATCAGATTGAATGTGTAAAACAGGCGTCAAATCTGAGGAATCCACAAAATCATTACATGTTAATTTAATCCATGGAGATACAATTTCCAAAAGTTCTTCATGATAATTAACACGATAGCTACCATGATTTTGATTTTCCATATAGTGGAACCACTCTGCTTTACTTTCAATTGTTAAAGGAGCAATGGTTATTGGGTTCTTCGCTTTTAAAATAAGCCTATGACATTCAATATAAGGGCCAAACATTTCAGTCCTATCTTGGGATGTAATAGCAATATTACCTGAACAATGATGTTTAAGGCGTTGATTTAAAGATTCTTTAATTCGGTTAATTCCTGGAAAAGGGATTCCTAAACATCGAGGATAATATTCTGTCATCTTGCTATAAAGATCTGAATAGACATGATTCCAATCTCTGGTTATATTATGAAATATTCCTCTTTTGTTATGCTCTGCGTAATTATATCCTTCTCCTAATCCAAATTTTTCTAATCTCTTAGGTTCATGCATGGGATTATGAATAGTTGCTGTTGTTTTAGAAGAAGACCCCGCATATTTTCCAACTTTAAAGTTTTGCCACGCTAATAAAGGTTCTGTGGGATGATGACTTATAAATTGAGTGCCCACACAAGTGAATAACCCTGGTGTTTCGTATTCTTGAATAATGGAATCTATGATTGATTCTGAAACATCAATAGAAACATCCGAACTCATATATAGTTCTTTAGCAATAACCGTTGCATGGCGTAATCTTAGTTCTTGGGGTGATGGAACATAAAATTTTTCAGCCTGTATTACACCAAATTCAGATTGAATTTCTTGCTCTACATCAAGAATCAGATGGTCAGACTTAAGAACACCCATTTTGTTGTAGGATGTTCCATTTTGAAACGTTTTCGATGTCAAAGACAAAATTCCTGTTTCAAATTCATGTTCGTTTAAAAAAGATTGCAAAAATAATTGCAAAGGAAAATGGATTGCTAAATGACGATGAGATTGAAATATTTCGGCTGTAATTCTCACAGATAGTGCAAATAAGGAATCTTTATGATAATTTAGAAAGCCCCATGCATCGATATCTTTTAAGTTAAAAATAAGATCTTTTTCTGTTTTTATGGTGCCTAAATCAGTATAAAAAATAGTATCATTATCGAGATCTATATGTGAAAAATCGAGTGAATTTTTAGAAAAAATTGTACCTTTACTTGTAATTTTTTCAATATTTTTAATAGAAGGAAGGTAGAGTCTCGAACCTTTTCCTAAAGTGAGCAATCCTACATTTAAATCATGATCTTGAATTTCGATGACGGATTCATCACCTATCACGTTCACTTGATTTGCTTTTCCCTGGAATTTTTCAATTCGAATTTGACCTCTTAAGTCCAGACAACCCACATCGCCTATCACTTCCTTAATAATTAACCAGGTTGAACTGTGATAGCGAATATGATGAATAGTCCTTTGTAAAGCCCCTTCTGGAAGAATCAATTTTTCAATAATGTATCCTGAGTAGGTTGATAAAACTTCAGTACTAAGATAAAGATCCTCAATGGGAATATATTGATTTTTCTGATCAATATATGGCAAATCATGGATCAATCGTACTTCTTGATACTGGGAAGGCAAGGTCTTTTCTCTGAGTTTTTCTTTTAAAAATTCATAATTTTTAACATCATTAGACCTAAACTCTAAAACTTTTTGTTCCATTGGTGATGTCGTAGTCCAACCCCATGAAGGAGCAAGAGTTGATAAAAATACAGAATATAAAGTGATATAGTTCGTAATTTTTTTAAACATATAACATTATTTTTTAAATAGGTAATGAAATACATATACCATTTTTACATCATTTATATATGTTGATTCATTTCATTAAATTAAACTTGACAAATAAATATTATTTTTTTAAATTATCCCCGTTTTCTATCTTGCATATTCTTTCTGAATCTATTATGATTATTGTACAGTATTCAATAAGGTATGATCATGACGCAAAATGACTCTACAAAAACAAGAGGCGGTTTTAGGCAAGGTGCTGGTCGCAAACCCCAATCGGGGCAATTTAGGGAAGAAACCAAAGCCATTCGTGTACCTCTAAGCATTCTAGGACCGTTAAACGAATATCTTGATCAACTTCGTCGTAACAAAAGTTTTTCATCTTTCAAACCGCTCAATCTTCAAGATTGTGAAATGTTTCAACCCGATGCTTCCTTCATGCCTTTTGAAATTCCGTTTTTTAACAGTCATGTTTCTGCTGGTTTTCCATCCCCTGCAGATTCAACCATACAAACACGTCTTAATCTGAATGAATATCTGATTCCCAATGCTCCCTCCACTTTTATTGTTAGAGTCAGTGGTGAATCCATGAAAGATGCAGGCATTATGGATGGTGATTTACTGATCATCGATCGATCACTTAAACCTCATCACGATGATATTGTCGTTGCGGCCGTGAACGGAGACCTTACTGTTAAACGTTGGTATAACGACAAAGGAAAAGTTCTACTTAAAGCTGAAAATCCAGAATTTCAAGACATTCTTCTTCATGAAGAAACACATCTTCATATTTGGGGTGTCGTCACCCACGTTATTCATCAAACCAAAATCAAAGGGAGAAAATAAATGATTTTTGATCTTTTTAAAAAAACAACATCTTGCGATTATTCGGGATTGTTGCATGAATAGGTATTTCGTGAATTTTGGTGTACGGTTGGCTGTAACT
>CAYPYB010000034.1:0-4752 GCA_964415115.1 uncultured Candidatus Pelagibacter sp.
CATCATCAAAGAAGCTGAGGCCGTGACCCGAGAGGTGCCGGTGCTCGCGATCGTAGACACCGCAACTCTCACCCGCGCCACTGATACGTTATCGTTATTGAACACCTACTTGGACAAGGTGACCGCCGAAAAGGAGCGCGTAACCCGCCCACTTAATGAGGCATTGCGAGCCGAGCGCTCTCGTTGGAAACCTATTGAGACACAACTGGAGGGCGCTATTGACTCTATACGCCTCAAAATGACCGAATATCAGACCAAGCTCATCAATACCCAAAAAGACGCCCAAGAACGCGTGGCGGGGCTTGTAGCCTCTGGAGAGGTGTCCCTCAGTGCGGGACTCAAGAAGCTGAGTAAGGTTGAGGTGCCTGTGGATACAGTGACCGCCGAAAATGGAAGTGTGTCCTTTAGAGCAAAAGATACACTAGAAATTGTCTCGCGCGAGAGTATACCGGATAAATATTGGATCGTTGATGAAGCGCTTGTCTTTGATGATCTTAAAAATGGACATGTCATTTCTGGCGCCTGTATTAAGGTTATTCAGGTACCTGTGAATAACCGCAGTAGACAATGAAACGTAGCATGCGATAATTAGACGCATGCAAAGCATTACACTTAACAAACTAGCTTGTATTCACGAAACCCGTTTCAATGTTGTAATGCGCAATGAAGCGGGTTTTGTGTATATAAGCATAAAAGATAAATTATGAAACAAAGAGCATTACAGTATTACCTAGAGAATGATTTTAGCGTCATTCCACTGGGTAAAGATAAGAGGCCTAGTATCTCTACATGGTCTGAATATCAAAATAAAAAAGCCGATGAGGAACAGATAAGCGCTTGGTGGAATAATAACCCCGAGGCGAATATTGGAATCGTTACCGGTGCCATCTCCGGCGTCACGGTTGTGGATCTTGACTGTGGAAAAGCGGACGGGAAAGAGACGCCGTTATCGACGTTCCCAAAAACTTACACAGTGCGGACACCAAGCGGTGGTTATCATCTTTACTATAAATATAATGCGAATATTAAACAGACTGCGAACACGTACCCACAATTCCCTCATGTTGATATCAGAAACGATGGAGGCTATGTTGTGGCGGGAGGCTCGAAAACTTCTTATGAAGAAAAAGGCGTCAAGAAGGGAGGAGAGTATGTTGTGGTTGATGATTGCCTTGTTGCGGATTTTCCACAAGAGCTCTTCTCGCGCGGAGATGAGACCCCCAAAAAAAACAAAAAGAAAATTTCGGAACTGATTGGAGTGTCTGAAGGATCTCGTAACGCTAAAATGGCTTCTTTTATTGGAAAGCTACTCGGAACTACTAAGCCCGAGTTATGGGACGATGAGATCTTTCCGGCGGTGTTTAAGGTAAACAAGTCATATAACCCGCCACTCGATGAAAAAGAACTAGTTACAATATGGGATTCTATAACCACAAAGGAGCTCAAAAGGCTCTCTGGAGAGATAGACCCGAATAACCCGAACGATATACCAGAAAAAGAGATTGTGCAGACTTATATGAAGTCCGCCAAAAAGGGCACTTACTTGCTTGCGATGTATATCGTAAAGAAGTATGAGATTGTAACTGTTGGTGAGGTGGAAAAAGAAGTATATATATACCGAAAAGGCATGTACGCGCGCGCTGAGAATGAGATTATCTACCCTGAAATACAAAGAATACTCAAGGAACAAGTGAACAAGAGCGCAAAGCTCGAAGTCATGCACAAGATACAGGACGCTACATACAAAAATAGAGATGTGTTTAAATCGGCGTCAGTAAATCTCATTCCACTAAGAAATGGCGTGTATGATCTTGTGGCAAAAAAACTACTGGAACATTCACCAGATTACCGCTTCACCTTTCAATTCCCTATTGAGTACAAAAAGAGCGCCACTTGTCCGAAGTCCATTCAATTCATGAGGGATGTTTTAGATGACGAACAATTTCAGGTGGTACAAGAGTGGATCGGTTACTACTTCTTGAGAGTTTACGCCTACAAAAAAGCAATTATTTTCGTAGGAGAGGGAGATACTGGAAAGACAACTCTACTCGAAATGATTACACATCTACTCGGGCGCGATAACATCTCTAGTGTTTCGTTGCAAAAAATGGTGGGAGATAAATTTTCGGGCGCTCAGATGTTTGAGAAGCATGGAAACCTTGTGGACGAACTTTCAGCAAAGGATATTCACGATACCGGACAATTTAAAATCGCCACGGGTAACGGCTCTATTAACGGAGAGTACAAATTTGGAAACCAATTCTCATTTCAGAACTACTCAAAGCTCACCTTTGCTTGTAACAAGATCCCAGATGTAAAAGAAATGGATGACACGGCGTACTTCAATCGCTGGATGGTTATACGTTTCAATAAAATAATCACCAAAAAAATACCGAATTTTATTCAAAATCTTACGACAGAGGAGGAACGTTCTGGACTGTTTAATTTTGCTATGGAAGGACTCGAAAGACTCATGAGGAATGGAAAGTTCTCTCACGCGATGGACGCCGAGCAAACCAAAACCGAGATGATGAAAGGTGGATCGTCGATTGCAAAGTTTGCGTCAGAGGCGGTCGAGTATTACTTGGACGCAGAGTCCACAAAAGAAGACATGTATGAGGAGTATGTGAGATTTTGTAATGCAAACAACTTGCCTACGGAGTCCATGGATCTATTCGGCAAAAAATTCTCTCTCTATGTTTCTTATGTTTCAGACAAGAGTATGTATGGAGCAGGTGGAAAACGAGTAAGAGGATGGGCAAATGTACGAGTGAAGCAAACACTTGCACAAATAGAGCACAACATAAAACAAGATGAGGAATTAAAACAGTTCACTAATGATTTAAATAATGAAAAAATTTAATATATACAAATTTTTAGAAAATAGACCACTATCTTTTTCGGCTTTCAATAGCTTTTCAGATCCACAATGGGGTTCACCACAAAAATGGTACGACTCTTATATTCTAGGCAAGCGCCAAACATCAAAAGAGCTTACTTTTGGTTCACAAATAGACAAACAGTTCCAAGATGATCCGACATTCTTATCTGATATTCCGCGCATAGGAGGTTTTCAAAGCGAAATGCGGGCGGTGCTCGAACTTGGAAAGAAAAAGGTGTATCTACTTGGTTTTGCAGACCAAAAGGGTACTAATGAAATTAGAGACCTGAAAACGGGGAAGAACCCATGGACTCAAAAGAAGGCAGACGAAACAAAGCAACTCACCTTTTATGCTTTGCTCGCATACCTTATTGACGGCATACCACCAGAGCTCATGGACTTCTATATTGACTATGTACCCACATACGAGCGCGCAGACCTCTCTATTGACTTTGTAAGACCTATAAAAGCTCAAACATTTAAAACCAAGAGAACCATGACAGATATTATTCTTTTGTGCGCGGAGATAGACAAGACGGTGAAAGCTATGCAGGCTACTTGCGATAAAATGAACAAGGTATATAATAAAACAAAGGTCGAACGTTGAGCCGAGAAACACAAAACATTACACGAAAAAAAATAATTAAACACAAACATGAATACATTTTTACCAAAAGGATACAAAGCACCAGCAGGTTCAAGTTCATTTATGAAACTAGAAGAGGGAGCTAATCGTTTCCGAATTATGACGGATGCAGTAATTGGATGGGAGGGTTGGGTTGACGCAAAGCCATTTAGACGAGAGGGTATTGATAAGAATATCAACGATGACGAGGTTGATGTAGATCCAAAATATAAGAAGCCAAAGATTAACCACTTTTGGGCTTTCAAAGTTTGGGACTACACAGACAACGCACCAAAACTTCTCGAAATTACTCAAAAGACAATCATGAAGTCCATTCAAGGACTTGTGGACGATCCAGATTGGGGCGATCCAAAGGAATATGACTTGTCGATTACGAAAGTTAAGGAGGGTGATAGGACAACTTACTCAGTGAAGGCTTACCCACCAAAACCAGTTACTCCAGAAGTTTTGGAGGCTTCTGAAAATTCAGAAATTGATCCTAAGTCATTGTTTAAGGAAACAGATGATATGCAGGACTACAAAGCAGTATCAAAGAAAGCAAAGAAGTAGTTTTATATTCAGCACATCTATATGGTGTGTTGGGTTATGAATGTACATTTTTCTTCACAGTCGAACGAATGGTCTACTCCTCAATACTTTTTTGATGAATTAAATAAAGAGTTCAACTTTTATCTTGATGTTTGTGCATCAAAAGAAAATGCTAAGTGTTTAAAGTATTACAATAAAGACGAAGATGGACTAAACCGAAAGTGGAATAAAGGAGTGTGGAAGTGGATGAACCCCCCCTATGGTCGCGAAATTGGCAAATGGATTAAAAAAGCTAGTGAGGAAGGTCAGACCGTTTGTCTTATTCCCGCCAGAACAGATACAAAATATTTTCACCAGTATATTTATGGTAAAGCTGAAATTCGATTTATAAAAGGACGCCTAAAATTTGGAGGACATAAAAACAGCGCACCATTTCCAAGTATGGTGGTGATATTTAAATAGTGTTTTGTTTTACATGATGCAACGGATTCGGATGGTTCCTCACACAAGCGTCATAAATCTCTTCTATGAATCTAGTCATTTCTTCTCGATTATTAAAATAGTGAGTGTGAAGTCCATAGCGGATTTCAAGCATGGCCATCTTTTTTAAAATGGTGTCACCGGATATCATGGAGTACGCATATCCCTTTTGTACTTTTTTCATGGAACCCTCAACGAGCAAAAAAAGTTTATAGTT
>CAYPYB010000035.1:0-4328 GCA_964415115.1 uncultured Candidatus Pelagibacter sp.
TTATTAAATTAAGTTAGAGATATGGAAGAAACTACAGACTTAGACACTGTAAACGCAATACGTAATACGGATAGTGATGAAGAGGCAGTAATAATTTTAAGGAAAAATACATTAAGAGTTATAGAGCTTCTTCACCAAGAAGCAATGAAAACAAAAAGTATAGAAGCTCTAAATGCAATAGAGGAAATTCAAAAAGAATTATTTAGATTAAGTTAGAGAGTGTATGGAGAATATAAAAACAAGTAAGTACAGTAGAACCCAATTACGCAATAGGGTTTGGAGATTTGGTTTTTCTGTAGGAAAAGACACGGGGTACGATAAAGGTTATAAAGCAGGATATAAGGACGCCTATAATAATGAGCAAGTGAAAACTATAGCAGTAAGTATTTTTCTAGGAAGCTTTATTACTAATTTGGTTTGGCTAATTGCATCACATTAAATGTTTAGTCACCTGTAAGTCATTAGATTATTAGATTAAGTTAGAGATATGGACAGAATAGACATAGTATTTATTACAATATACTTTTTTATTACATGGTTGTTAATTGTTTCAACCTAATGAACCCAAACAAAACCCTTAATTTCAGAATGATGATTATTCTCGCTATTTGGGTGTCATTAATAATATTAGTTAATCAATAGATGTGGAGAAATCAATTACATAGCTATGCTATACTCTACAGTGGCAAGCTCATTAAAATAGGAGGAGGAAATGTTTCATAAAAAGAAACCAAAACTAAGCAAGCATCACCGTCACATGAGAAGTCATGCAGGGAAGTTCCCTAAAAATAATCTTGTGACAGTAAGGCAAGATCATCACGAAGCGTTTCATTTGTTGTTTTTAAATGCTTACCCGTGGGAAATAGCAGATATACTCAATAAGAAGTGGATATCTCCCGACTACACCCTTGTTTGCGTTAAAACGGAGGAATATTATGCAGCACTCAGAGAACTTGAATCTACCCAAAGTGAGGTTAGTCACTTGCAGTTGGTGTCATCAACCAATTCACATGGATAGAGGTTATCAACACGTTGCTGGTCAGTACTACTGTAACCACACTAGAGATTGTCTAACCTCAAAGTTAGATGCTTACGCTAAAATGAAAGAGGCTGAAAATGTTCAAGGAGATGCAAATGTTTCTTCATAATCCGCAAACTAAGTTATTACAAAGGTGTGCTGAATGTCACAACCCTGTGTATCGTGTTGAGGGTTACAGATATTATAACGGTCACGTAATTCACGATGGATGTTTCAGCACGTATGTTCTTCGATTAAGAAAGGAATCAAGAGAAAAGTCAGTTGTAATACACCAAGACTGACATGTAACGTGTTTACATATACTTTACACGTTTTATACACAACCCTACGTATTCTGTGGGGTTGTTTTATCCCCAATAGACAGGTTCAGTTTTTGAGGGTATTATTTAAGTAGAGATGGTGTGTAGAGCGAGTGTGTGGTGTACCTTAATTGGAAAGAAGCACAACGGGTTAAAATCCGGTAATGTAAGGTGACATAGTCCAGTGTAAAATATCGGGAATCTGGCGAGGTGTCCCCCGTACGTACCCTTCACTGCAAACAAATCCTTGCCACACTCGCTCTCTACATCAGGATGGTGTGTCTCCTAGAGTGGGAACTGCTAGGATAGTAAGGGCTTCGGTCTATGTACGAAACTAGCCCACTCTCGAAGGAATATCAATATGGTTGTTTTGCAGGGGGAAAGTCAAATGGTTTTGATATGAGTTCGACTCTCATCTTCGTAGGTTCGATTCCTCAGAAGTTTCCCACTGTAAGCCAATCATCAATATGCTACAATAATAAATAACAGCATCAGAAAGCTGAGTTCCTTAAAGACGATACTTCCAATAGAAATAACTGAATAATAAACATCCACAACAGCCATCTTCTCTAGGTGGCTGTTGTGGTATAATTACCTTGCAATGGTTGGATAAGTTGTACTGGTCCCGTCATTGCTGACTAAACACTGAGACCGTTTAACACCTGTCACGCCTCTCAACGATGCGGAAACGACAGGTTTATGATTAAGTAGCTCAGTTGGTAGAGCTTGGAGTGTCTGCTGAAATAATGCAGTATAACCGTAACACACGTCTAACGGTGGTCGCAGGTTCGAGGCCTGCCTTAATCACACTCGCCACTAATGGGGTATCAGTCCTTGATGTGGCTACGGTCAATGAGGTTTTTTCTTAACCGTTAGGTTAATGAATAAGATACATACACTTCATTGGCGTAAGATACGGCAACTCCTTCGGGAACCGTGAACCAAGTATCAAACTTTTTAGTGGAACTGATACGAAGCTAAAAGGTGGTTATATCTGCGGAGTAGTGTAATGGTCAACACGTAGCCCTCATAAGGCTAAATATCAAGTTCGATTCTTGACTACGCAACATGACTAAATCAAAACAATGCAATTGTAAACGCTGTCAGCAGTTTAATGTGAGTGGGGTTATTAAGGGTAGGAAGAAATAATATGAAACAAAACGACACCATCAGACGTACCGATATTATGGGTACCGTAGTAGAAAGAGTGATTAAGTCAGAGTCGGAGTTACATCTCTACAACAGCCAACTAGATTTAGGCTATGAGTTCGAAGTGTTGGTTGACGGTAAGTATGTGCCTGTAACAAAACCATTAAGAATCCACAAAGCTCCACCTGAGAGTTGTGAGAGTTGTTCTAGTTAATATGACCCTCTACTGCCAATACCCTGTCTGTGGGAAACCTATCCCTGAACAGAAAATAAAGAACTGTAAAAAAATAAAACCGAAGTATTGTACTTCGGCTTGTGGGGGGAGACATCATGCAGGGGTGAAGGTTCCGGTTAGATCATACGCTTAGTGTAGCAACTCCACGCACCCCATTTCTTTCCTGATTGAACATATATGTATCTTGCCATATCAATATTATCTCTAGGACTGGTTTTATAATCTCCATAACCTAAACGTGTAGCTACCTTATCCCATGAAGGTTCATGAATCTGAAATAAAGAAAATGAGCGTTCTTGCTTTCCATCTTTTCCAATATGATGACTCTGAATATCAACCTTTAAACCTGACTCGCACTTAGCAATTGCCACCGCTGTCTTAGGATCTTCTGGAAAAGCCTTTTCAATTTCTGATATTATTTTATCCTTATCCCAATTATAAACCACCTCAATCTGCACTTCTATCGGTTCTGGTTGTACTACCTCCGCCTGTACCTCTTGAACAATCATATGCTTGTTGGTTATACCATCAAGACTAATACCAGCCAATATTCCTAGTAACACTCCTAACGTCATAACTTTCAATCGTCTTTCTGATTTCTCATTTCGCTCTGTTCGTTTTCTAGTTCGTGTGAACTTCCCTTTTTGATCACGTTTGATATAACCACGTATCATATGTTCTGGTCTTAACTTGTAAGCCCCAACTCAATGGGGATACCTTAATTATACCAAGAAAATAGGTTGAAAACGGGGTTAAAAGGCTAGTTGGGGATAAGAAAAAGCCCTAAAATAAGGCTTTTCTTAACATTCAAACCAAATGTACTCAGCACCTGCAACGTAGAGCACCTGCTTTTTGCAGATAAAGATATAGATAAGCTAACCACAGACTTATCTATGACTAAATTATAGCTTATTTCCTTGCTCCAAACAAATTAATATCACCTCGATCGTAACGAGCATACCAACTGAGTAGAATACCGACTGCTACCATTACTGTTTCGATTTCTTCTGCTGGCACAAACTGTGCAAGTAAGACTGTGATTAATCCTATGATTGTTTTTGACATATTAAACCTTATGTATTAACTTCTGTAACTCTAATAATAACTTCTTTGCCATACTTAATTGAGTATTGATATCCTTTTGCTCATATTCAGATAATGGCACAATGTTTTTATTTAACCACGTAGCGTGATCCTTGGCAGTAACACTGTGATTATAATATGGATTAGGGTCAAAAGCACCGGTGTACCCATTATCACTGGCGACTCCTCTACCATCTTTCGCACACCACTTAGGCGCGTAGTGCAAGTGTGGACCAGACGAAGCACCAGTATTACCAGCTAGTCCAACGACAGTACCACACGTCACTTGCTTACCCTCAGCCCCTATCCCCTGTGACAAGTGCCAGTTTCTTATCTTCACATAGTGTATAAACCCATTAACCCCATCTTGCTCATACGGTATCGCTGTTTGGAATAGTTCTGGTGGGATAGGGAAAGCAAAGAATAGTGGTTCGTTTGATACAATATCAACTCCGATACCACCCTCACTGTCTCTATCATGATGTAACCAGCCATTAAAGGTAGCGGAGTGGTAGACTTCTTC
>CAYPYB010000036.1:0-3849 GCA_964415115.1 uncultured Candidatus Pelagibacter sp.
TATGATGTATTCTCCTCTCTAACGTGTAACATTATGCTTTTTATTTTTATGCTTATGCAATTCTTGTATACACCCAAGTATAGCTTATTACACTTTGTATGAGATAATCAGTTGAATAAACATTTATGATTGAATTAGCACTTGAAACATTAAAAACACCTGATATTTGTAAATCTAATTGAACAGCACCATTTAAACAGATGCCATTTTTATATGTGATAGTATCAGATGAGCAATTTAAATTTAACCCAAAAGCAGACCCGGCAGGATTACCCCAATATCCCCCTTCAATTTGAAACATCACACTGTAAACTCCAGGATTTGCAATTGTTATGTTATATGCAATTGAACCATTAATTGTTATTTTAGGTGAGCCTGATGTAGTTGAATTAAATCTGTAACCTAATTGATTTGAATTTGATGTTGAATAACCTGAAAGATTAATTTTATTAGTTGTTATATTATTTGATGCAATTAAATTTGATGTATATATATTGCCATATAAAACATTATCAATGCTGTAAATTATATTACTTGGTTGAGATGTACCTATATATGTAAAAGGAAAAGAAACAGAACCCCAAGAAGCATCATAAGAAAAAACACCTGAAACATATTGACCTAAATTCATAAAAATATCAATTTGAGAACTTGAAACATTGCCATAACCTAACTGATATGAATTTGAGATTGTATTTGAATTGGATGTTGCGGTTTCATTATATGTACCACTAAATAAAAGATTAGTACCGTTTGATGTCCAACAAGTACCGAAAATATTAATTTCTCCATTTCTATGTATAAATCTTATTTTTAATGAAGGGAAATTATAAACATTAGAAACATTAAAAGATGCTATTTTATACCATCCATTATTTGCCTGTGTATCAAAAGAAAAACCATTGATTATATTTGTCAAATTTATTACATTAGCATTTGTTATATTTAAATTATTATTTGTAGTGTTTAAATTATCAGTTGTTGCATAGGTTGACATATCTGATATTTTTTGATAAGTTGATAATGCTGATGATTTAGATAAATAGTTTGACATATCTGATATTTTTTGATAAGTTGATAATGCTGATGATTTAGATAAATAGTTTGACATATCTGATAATTTTTGATAAATTATTTCTGCAGATGAAATAGTTAAATAATCAGACATATCATAAATTTTTTGATACGTTAATTCAGCTGAAACTTTAGTCAAGTAATTATCATTTATATTATTATTAATTGTGTTAAATTGATATTGTATACTTGATGTTGCGTCTAAATAAGATAATTTTTCAGATGTAACATTGTTTATTTTATTGCAATTAATATTTCCTAAATTGTCAATTTGCCATAATGTATTATTTAAAGGAGTAGAATATAAACCAAATTTTCCTTCATTATTAAAAAACAAATATTTGTCAGAAATTTTATCATAAACATTAAATAAATCGCCACCTGTTGGTTGTTTATTGATTCCAAATATTGAATTATTTGTTGGATTATTGATTACAACTCCACTGTTAAAATTTGTCCAACCATTAAAAATATTTGTGTTTGTGAAAGTATTAGAATTGGATAATTTAGCATATGATGAAAATGTTGTATATAAATTGCCTGAATTAATTAATTTAGTTGAATTTATTGTTGGTGAAGTATCATAACTTAAAGACGGTTGATAAGTTGATAAAGCATTATAAATAGCGCCAGAATTTAACATTTTATTAGAATTTAATGTTGGTATTGAATCATATAATAGAATTGTTTGATAAGTTGTTGGTAATGCTGAAATAATTGAATTTAAAGAATTAATTGAAGATGTTTTAAAATCTGATGCAGTTAAAATACCTAATACATTTGAATCACCATTATTAAATATTTTAAATAAATCTGATTTTGTTGAAGCAGATAATAATTTAGAAAAATTAAAAGCCATTAAAGATGATGAACTAATATTGAAATATGGATTGATAAAATTTCCTTCACCGTGGCCTCCGCTTAAATTTCCAGCAATTGATAAAAAATGAGTGTTAGAATTTGGATAATTTCCATTAATATTTGGTGCATATAAATATCCTGTATAAGTTGGATTAGATAAATTTAATTTAGTGTTTAAATTTGTGATGGTTGCATATGTTGAACTAGCAGTTGAAATACTTAATTTGCTAGAAATATTATTTGTGATTGTTGTTGCGAAATTTGGGTCATTTCCTAAGGCAGATGACAATTCATATAATGTATCTAAAGAACCAGGAGCACCACCGATTAATTCGCTAACTTTTAGATTAAGTTGATTAATAACCCAATCTCTCATTGCAATTAATCCGAATCTTTCAGAATCTAATAAACATAAATCAGTAGGTTTAACATTATATTCAATATTATTTAATTTTATTTTTATTATTCCTCCAGAATCAATATAACCAGAAGGTGAACCGTCAATATAATTAATGCTTTCATTACCTAAATAAATATTACCTTTAATTGTTAAATTTCTGTCAAATATTCCATCAGCTGGTATTGTACCATCAGAAGAATCAGAATTTTTAAAATTTCCTTTTACAGTGGTTGATTTAAAATTATTATATGTTAATGACATAATTTATAATAATATATCATTAGAATATAAAAAAAATTAAATTTCTTGATTTATAAATCCATTTGTAACTTTAAAACCAAATAAACTATCCATTAATGGCATAGTTACGTAACCATTAATTATTACATTAGCAAGTGGAGTACCAATTTCAACATTATTAGACATTATATTTGTCATATCACTTTTTAAATTTAATGTTCCTTGATTATCAAATCCTGAACCGGCTAAATTAGGGTATGATTGAATTGTAGTATGAATAGTATCATTAGCGACATAATGTATTGAACCAGTTTTAATTGTTCCATCAACAATTAAATCATTTGACATTTTTACATCGCTTGTAATATTTCCACTGATTGAAATATTTTGGTTAAAATCAACATCATCAGAAAAAGAAGAAGCACCATATGGATTTAATACAATTTTATCAACTAATGTATTTTTAACAATAAGTTTGCTTTTAAATTCAGTAGAATTATCAATTGAAGCACTTTGATATGTTGTTTTACCTTCTAATAAATCAACTTCACCTGATAATGTTGTAATAGCAGTTGTTAAACCAGCAACAGATGAAGCAAGAGCTAAAATTTCTGCTTGAGTACCTGCAAAACCTAAAGCAGTTAAAACACCTAAAATAATTGTATCAACATCAGGAGAAGAGCCAGAATCGCCTTTATCTCCTTTATCACCTTTTGGACCTTGTGAGCCAGTTGAACCAGTTGAGCCAGTCCAACCTCTAGGTCCTTGTTCTCCTTGGTCACCTTTAACAGCTAAATAAAACCAATAATAAGTATTAGAATCAGGATTAATATTTTGACAATTATTGATACAAATATATGAAGAACCATTAAATGAAACGACATCATTTTTTTCATAATTAATTAAACTGTCATATAAATATCTATAAATAAAACTTATACCATTGATTCCATTTGTTCCATTAGTTCCAGATAATCCTTGAATGCCTTGAATGCCTTGATTTCCTTGTATACCTTGAATGCCTTGTGGAATACCAAAATTAAAAATAGCGTTTGTTTCTGTTCCAACATTTATTACAGATGCATTTTGACCAGGTGGCAATGTTTGAGTTAATCCAATATTTATTGTAGTAGATTCATAATTATTTGTTATTTGAATTCCATTAACATATAATTCATTAGTATAAATGACATCAGAATTAATTTCATCAGCTTCAATATTATTTAATCCAGTCATATTTAAAGAATAAGAATCAAAACCATTGATTGACATTT
>CAYPYB010000037.1:0-3197 GCA_964415115.1 uncultured Candidatus Pelagibacter sp.
TTTCATCAGAATAGTGGATTATTTATTTCACTTCAACAGATGCGACGGAACCGAAAGATTCAACTGTATGATACTTCTTTTCTAGCTGACGTCCTTCTGTACCATCTAAACGCAATTCTAACCATGAAGCATAAACATTTGAAGACATCATCACAATCAATAAGCTTAAAATTATTTTTATCATCTTATTTCTTGATTTTTTACTTATTTATATACTAACACTTTTAACAACTATTGTCTGTAATTTTTTATTCTATAGAAATATAAATTTTTATATATTGAAAACAGTTTTTTTGAATGACAATGTGAATTTGCGAATTACATGCTTAATTAGACATACGTCTAACTTGTCACTTTTTTGTAGTTTAAAAACTAAGGAATTGTTGACTAGATTTTTCTCAAAAGTGTCAAATATAAATGTCAAACAGGCCTGCTAAGCTCAACCCCTGGAATTCCTGGTAGTTGTCATTTAATCGACAGAAATATTATTTTCTATCAAGGGAACTAAACGTAACTCCCAGTTTTTTACGAAAGTCTTTTTTGAGATTTTTTGATGGTCGATATCGTTTGCTTACTGATAGAAAGTTCTTTAGCAATCCAATCATAGCTTTTTCCTGCGTCTAAAAAGATCTTTACTCGTTCACACTTCGCCGTTGTCTTTTTATTGATGCTTCCAGGTGTTCGTCCAAATTTTACTCCAGATTGTTTAGCACGTTCAATCCCAGCTTTTGTTCTGGCATTGATCATGCCTCTTTCTAGCTCAGCAAACACACCAGCTATTTGAAAGAAAGCCTTTCCCATAGGAGACGTTGTATCCACTTTGTCTCCGGAATCCAGTGAGATTAAATTGATTTTTTTATGATCGAGCTCTTCAATAATATCTATAAGACCTTTTAGGGATCGTGCAATACGATCGATTTTATAGACTATAATAATGTCGCCTTCTCGTGCTCGTTCTAATACAGCTTTTAGCTGAGGTCGATGGTTATCTTTTCCACTTAACGATTCACTATATATTTCTGAGCAACCAGCCTTGCGCAAGGCCTCTTCTTGTAATGCGAGATCTTGGGTGTTGCTGCTAACGCGCGCATATCCGATTTTCATATGATTGAGTACATTTATGTCTAATAATTGAAAGTGTACTGAATTTGTACAAAAAAGTCTAATTTATTTTTTTATTGTACTATTTTTAGGGCATCATACCAAAGTACAATTATACTCTACTTTTTTTGCACTAAACAAACAAAGCTTCTTCATCAAAAATGAAAAAAACATCCTTTAGAAAACGACATTTAATAAAGAAAGATAAAGTCATTGAAAATGAGCTTATTTTTTAAGCAAACCGATCTAATGCGACTATTATCAAAAGCTGTTAACACTTCTTTAATACTTTTTCACCATAGTTTTCCACATAAAATGGGGAAAACTTCTCCGATTATCAACCTATCGATACAAGCAAACTCAATTTCCATTCAGCTTGATGTAAGAATCATCCATGCACCAACCCCCATTTACAGTTTTTTTAGAGCAACTGAAACGTTTGTCAATAAAATGATTGAAAAATTTAACCCAGCGTTGCAGTATTGAATGATCAACACTTGAACCGTTTATAACTATTATTTCTTCAAATTCCCGATAGCTTAGTGAAAAGCGACACTTCATGTAAACAAATAACATAATGACATTGGGTGATGAGCAAAAACCCCTTAAAATATTTGAGTAGATCACGGTAAACTTCAGGCATAAAATTCTCCAACTTATTGATCAGAATAATGCTTTATTTCTTTGACATCAACAGATGCTACAGAAACCCTTTAATGGCTTTCTTTCAATCAAAAAGGGAAGTCAATATATCATGGATTAAAGGGTTTATTTTTGTTATAATCAATTTATGATTATAATGGTAAAAATATAATGAAATATATCACAGTTTTATTTTTGGGATTAACCTCATCAGTATGTGGGATGGAATATTCAGTTGTTACGGAAAATGAAAACAGTAAATCATTACCACATGCACAACGCCGACATACAAAGCAAATATTAGATGTGCGTCAAAATATTGAAAGTGCATATCCGACGTGTTTAAATGTTGGCGTAGAAGATGGATATTCCTTAGAGGAAACATTAAAAATAAGACGTAGTTGCTTGCAATATTTTACGACATGTTATCCTTCTGAAATAATTTTACTAAAGGGATTGGGATTATTTAAAGGTGCACTGACTTCTTATAATCAGGATGCTATGGATATCATTAGCCGTGTTTTTGGCAATTCTGAAGATAAAGAAAATCAAATCAGCATTATTCCAGAGCACTTTCGTAGTCATCATGATGCATTTCTTAAAGATTTGAATGCTTTGAAAAAGCTAATTCAAAACGCAAAAATTCAGCCTGAACCGTGTAAAACAATCTTGAATGAAATGCGTAAAGATTTTCTTTATGTAAATTGGATGGTAGCATACTATTCAGAATATTTTGATAAAGATATAACTCATCGCCATTAAGGTGGTATTGTGTTATATTTCTTTTTCACCATACTGTTTTTTTTCCATTCTTTATGGGCTTTTAGTACTGAAGAACTATATATTCTACCCATGGGACAGGGTAATGGTCAGCTTGTTATTTATCAAAGACCACAAGGTAGGATAGGAATTTTATATGATTTAGGAAGTAAATCATTACAAATGCACCCTAAATTTAGTCTAAGAAAAGAATGGGGAGAAATATTTTTAGCCCCCCTAAAGACAACCCCAGAACGAATTACTGAGGACGAAGATGAGATGCTATTTCCCTCAACTCCTATTAATACAAAAAAAACATCAGCTCTCCAACAAACACCGAAAACAACAGGAAAAAAACTATACACGACACAAAGAGAAACGACGAAAAGCGAATTAGAAGAACTTATATATAAACAATTGGAATCTTTAGATTATCTTTTTATTTTCTTATCGCATTCAGATGAAGATCATATCAATTTTATAAATAGTAAAAGCATTCCTGAAACGCTTCCTATTACTGTCATTCTTGCCGGAGATTGGTTTGGAGACATTGGAGCAGAAGAAGGTAAAACAAATTTTACTGAACCAGTAAAAGAAGTTCTAATGTTTTTAAGTCTACGGAAGCAAAAAACGTACATTCATTTGGTTCCGTCGCATCTGTTGAAGTGAAATAAATAATCCACTATTCTGATGAA
>CAYPYB010000038.1:0-3186 GCA_964415115.1 uncultured Candidatus Pelagibacter sp.
ACACCGTTTGCAGCGGCGTCTGTAGCAGCAGTGTCGACCGTCCACACTGTACTTGTTAAATCGAACACAACACGAGCAAACTTAAGAATATTTAGCTTTGCTTGTGTATTACACGAACCAGCGACCTTAGGTTTTGCAGAGTAAATTATTCCAGGAAGTGGCAACCAGTGAGTAACTACACCTGCCGCAGCAGCTGTATCGGTTGAATCATCCTTTGAAATACCTGCAAATCTCTTAGCATCGGCTGTTGTTGGCTCACCGTCTGCCATTAGTTCAACACCAGTTCCAGCAGCACCTGTAGCAGATGCAACTCTTATTGGCTCTCCAGCTTTAATTGAACCAGCTGTACCAGATGGAACAATCGAAATTGTTGAAAATTCTGGAGCAAGTTGAGAAATCAATTTTATATCTCCTCGGGCCATAATTTTGTAAAGATTAAGTTATTAATCCTTTACGGCAATTTACTGTCTTCGTGATTTCATAATATCTTCTTTTGTAAGAAGAGGTTTACCATCAAATCCTTTGAATGACATCATTTTTAACTCTTCGGCAGTTGGCTCAAAGTAATCATCGTGTTTACCGGGACTACTTCCGCCAGAACTTGTGCGTTTAGCGGGTGATTTACGACTCATTTCGTCAATAATAATTTTGTTTTTGACAGAATTAACTATTGATCTTGCAATTCGTAAATCTTCTGTTGCACTACCTGAAGGCTTAATCGTATTTTGAAGATGGTGTTTAACTAGCTCTAGTTCCTTTTCATCAGTTATCTGCTCTTCAGCTATAGCTAATGCCGTTCTAGCATTTTGCTGTTTCTGAATTTTCTTAAGCATTCCAACTGTGACAGGAGCATCATCTTCATCAGATTCGGGAACTTCATCTTGATTAGTTTCACCTTTCAATTCAGCAATTCGTTTTTCGATTTGGTTCTTTGTAAAGATAGCTTTTTCAAGTTCTGATCTCCCTTTGCCCTTCTTTTGGATTTTTTCTAATTCCACTTGGACAGGATCGCTTTGTAAAGGTTCTTTCGAAGATTCATCAGTTTCGACAACCTCTGTTTCTTCTACTTTTGTTTCCTCCGTTGAAACATTATTTTCGGAGTTATTATTTTCGTTCATCTTAATTAAAAGTTTAAGTTACTTATTAAGCCTCTATGTCTGGAGAGGTTCCAGTATCACCAGCGAGTAACTTTAACAACTGTAGTTGTTGCTGTCCCCACCAGATAGCGGCTCTCGAAAAAACCATTTGCTCTGGTCTTTCAACTTTATGAACACCTAATGTTATTGCATTGAAAGACACTTGGTCATTGATTACTTTAAGAGCTACTGACTGGAGGGCACTTCTCGCACTCTCTTGCAATTGAATAGTCTGCTCGATATCCAACTGGCGATTATTAACTAACAATTTACCACTATCATCTACAACAATTATATCACGAAAAGGTAAAGCGTGTAAGTTTTCTAAAATAGAAGTCATTAACTTTAACTTTAGGTCTTGTGACAAGTCTTGTTTTAATAAGAATTGTGCAAATTTTACAGCAAACCTTTTCAACATAATTGATGTGATTATTTTTTACCCTTCTTTTTTGGTACTACCTTAACTGGCTCCTCTACCACCTCTATTACTTGATCAACCACTGATTCGACTGTCTCAATAAGAAGTCCACCTCTTTTTACATAAGCATCTTTTATTGACTGCTCATCTATGACAACAGAAGCGTTTAGCTTCTTGGCATGTTTCAAACTTTCTTCTGCTTGTTGAAGTTTTATCAGATTACCTGCCCATGGATAGTTTGACATTATAATTGATTATTGATTAATAAATTATTTTCGACCTTTTTTATAACCAGGAACTGTTTCGCTACTAACTCCTTTACACCCTTCAAACTGTGAAGGTTTACCGCCCGTTGCAATAAACTGATGAAGTGGTAATCCTTTTGATGACTTTGGTTTATGTTTCATAATTATAATTAATGTTTAATAAATCGACCTTTACATCATTCTACATTACTGGCGCCGATTGTGGTAGGACGACCTGACCACCTCCTAGCTGGAACTGTGAAGGGTTTGCGTTTTGCTTTCCTTCACCAGGTATCATCATTTGATTAAGCATTGAATTTTCATCAACCTTCTTTTTATATTTATCTGGATCAGACCCACCAAACTCTTCAATGACAAAATCATCTACTACAGCCTTCTGGTCTGTAAATGGGGCAACTCTAGGATCAGTCATCATGTTAAATGCCAACACCCTTTCGTTTCTATCAGCTCCCATTGATTTCATCACTATTTTGTCAGCATCAACCCACATTGAATACTGATACCTTGCAAATTTATATGGATTCACTTTATATAGCCTTTGGTCACTGTCTACACCACCATTTTGTTCTACCATATCCCATTCTTTTTCGTTGACTTCTTCTTTTGTCATTTCTTTTCCAATCATTTCTGAATCAAACACAATCCTGTTAGTTACCGACTTGCCCTTTTCCTTTCCTTGAGCAAGATATGTTTTAAATTTCATCTTCAACGCCTCTGGTGTTGTTGTATCTAACTCTCCAATTGTTTCGTGTTGAATAATACAATCAACAACAAGCTCTCCTACTTGTCTAATTAAGTCTGCAACCATAGTTCCAAACACCCCGAGGAATATTCTCGCATTCTGTTCTGCTTTCGATGTAGCATATGCCGTAACACCCTTCTCAACATTACCAGACATTATTTTATCTTGTGTACTTTCTGACATATCTTCCTTATTCACATTCATTAGATTAAGGGCAGCTGCCAAGTTTGGACCCAATTGATAAGGAACAACAGAAGCCCCAATTGGCATACCTACAGTCGCTCCAGGAGCGATTACCACACTATCTGTTTTACCAACACCTGATAAGAACAAAGGTTTAATAACATCTAGGTATGTACCGTCATGTGCTAATTGGTACATTCTATTTTGTGAAGCGTCATCCCAAAACTCTTTGAAAGCCCCTGACTTGTAGTAGAAAAATCTACCTGTAACATCTATAGGTTCAAATCCTGACTTTGCAAAAGGATAAATAGGTACTGATAGCCATTCATTTTGTACTAATGAAAATCGTCTATGTGTAAATGGGTTATTATTCCATACCTCTTTTTCATTACCCATAAATGTTCCACCGACCCAAGTAACTTCTAAATCTTCATCACGACA
>CAYPYB010000039.1:0-3178 GCA_964415115.1 uncultured Candidatus Pelagibacter sp.
AAATGTCGCTTTTTATCAACAAAAATATGATTTATAAACAAATGCGACAGAACCGCTCATCATGGGGTATAGTTGTAATCCTTCCCTATTGCCGCTTTTATTCACAGCGTTATACAAGGTCATCTCACCATGCAAAGGAAAGGCAGAATCTTCTTTTTTTAATCTTAAAAAATAATGAGGACCCTCTTGTATTTTAGCGTCACTACCAACTACAGATGCATCTGCAGGAACCCGCGTAACAAAACATAAAGATGCATCTCTATCCAATGGATTTCTAACGATAATAGCACTAGGCCTTGCTATATCACAAATATTGTGAACCTCGATTTGGGAGGCCCAACCCCACGAAGGCATGAGAGCCGATACAAAGGCGGCATGCAGTGCAATATAAGAAGAGATCTTTTTAAACACTTTGAATAATAATTTTATTATTAAATTATATTTTTATACCATCTTTCAAAATAAATCTCAATTATTTATTTTCAATTGTATTTTATGAAAATTTTATGCAATTTAAACTCGTTCTTCAAAAAAAGGAGGTTTTAAGAAATAATCACATCTTATTCTTGAATAGCGTCTTCAAATCATTTATGATTAATGTACAGATATCAATGAGATGTTCATCATGACTCAAAATGAAAATCCAAAAACAAGAGGTGGTTTCAGACAAGGTGCTGGTCGTAAACCTCAATCAGGAAAATTTAGAGAAGAAACTAAAGCGATTCGTGTACCTGTTAGTATTTTAGAACCTTTGAATCAATACCTTGATCAACTGAAAAATTCTACATTACAAGACCCCTCAACATCTTTGTCACCTGAAGGTCTATTATTCCAATTAGACCCCTTCGCCCTACCTCTTGATATTCCTTTTTTTAATAGTCATGTTTCAGCGGGATTTCCATCTCCTGCAGATTCAACCATTCACTCTCGTCTCAATCTGAATGAATATCTCATCCCCAACGCACCTTCCACTTTTATTGTTCGTGTCACCGGTGAATCCATGAGAGATGCTGGCATTATAGACGGCGATTTATTGATTATTGACCGGTCCATAAAACCCCATCATGATGATATTGTCGTTGCTGCAGTGAACGGAGATCTCACCGTAAAACGTTGGTATAACCAAAAAGGAAAGGTCCTCTTAAAAGCTGAAAACCCAGAATTTCAAGACATCACCCTTCATGAAGAAACAGAACTCCATATTTGGGGTGTTGTAACCCATGTAATTCATCAGACCAAAACCAAAGGAAGAAGATAACCATGATATTTGATCTTTTTAAAAATAAAAATTCTTTTAACCCTCAAACTTGTTTTGCATTGATGGACGGCAATAATTTTTTTGTCAGTTGTGAACGTGTTTTTAATCCTAAACTACAGAACAGGCCTGTGATTGTATTGTCTAATAATGATGGATGCGCCATTGCAAGGTCTAATGAAGCTAAAGATCTTGGTATCCCTATGGGAGCCCCGCTTCACACCTTTTCACACATGATTAAAAAACATGAGATTGCTCTATTATCATCCAATTTTGAACTCTATGGAGACATGAGTCATCGCATGATGAATATCCTTCGACAATTCTCGCCCGATATTGAAATCTATTCCATCGATGAAGCTTTTATTGATCTCTCCAACGTTTATTACCGAAATGAAGGGAATCTTCAATTTTGGGCACAAAGTGTTTATGACACTATTTTACAAAATGTTGGTATCCCCACAACCATAGGCATAGCTCCTACCAAAACCTTAAGCAAAATAGCCAATCGATGGGCTAAAAAGAGCCATCAACCTTTTCATATTCTAGGTACTCAAGAACAAATTCAACACGCTTTACAATCCACGCGTGTAGAAGATATTTGGGGAATCGGACGTAAACTTCATATCCAACTCAAATGCGATGGTATTTACACAGCCTATGATTTAGCATGTAAAGACCCACGTTGGGCTCGTAAAAAAATGACGGTTGTGGGTGAACGTTTAGTTCGAGAACTTCAAGGAACTCCTTGTCTGACTTTAGAAACATTAGAAAAGAATAAACAAAGCATCCAAGTATCACGTAGTTTTGGTACCCCTTTAACTCAAATGGAAGATATTGCTCAAGCCTTATCGCAGCATGCCTCGCGATTGGGTGAGAAATTGAGATCTCAGAACTTAGCCACTCCTTTCATTACGGTGTATTGTAGAACGAATCCTTTCTCTAAAAATCCTTTTCACAAATGCACATATACCGTTGGGTTACCACAACCAACCAATGATACAGAAACGCTCATCAAAGCTTCATTATATGGATTGAAGCAAATGTTTAAAGAAGGCTATACCTATCACAAAGCAGGCATTCATGCTTTTGATTTAATTTCAACCCATCAGATAAAACAAAATACTTTATCATGCCTTCAACAGCCTCATCACTTATTTCAATCATCTCAAAAGTCTCAAACCCTATCTCATACTATTGATCACATCAACATACGTTTTGGACAAGATACCTTATTGTGGTCATCCAGCGGTATTCAACCCAAGCATCTCATGAAACAAAATAACCGAACACCTCGTTACACCACGCGTTGGGAGGAGCTGGTCACCGTTAGGGCGTGAGAAAATGAAAGTTGATCTTAATCCTTATTTTCGATTTCTTTTGAATCTAAGGTATCTAAAAGATGTTGAAATTGCTCAGCTGAAAGAAGATACTCAACATAATTTTGAGGTAAGGATTGATATTCAGCAACACCAACAGGTTTGTTCGTATCTTTAAGACAGTATTCAACCATCATTTTGTTCGTTTGCTGACACAACAATAAACCAATGGTTGGATTATCATTTTCATCTTTCACTTCATAATCAATGGCCGTTGTGTAAAAGCTTAGTTTACCCACATAATCAGGCTTAAACTTACCTGCTTTAAGTTCAATAACGACATAAGCTTTCAATTTAATGTGATACATCAATAAATCAATATAAAATTCTTCACCCGCAAGGACAACGCGGTGTTGGCTTCCAATAAACGAAAAACCCTTTCCCATCTCAAGAAGAAAATCAGGTTCTGTCGCATCTGTTTAAAAAAAAATAGTAGACTGAGAGAAAGTGGTCTTAATTTTTAAGTTTTGATGTTGATAGAAGTTTCCCAAAAGTTTGAAAAGTGGTTTAAAGGATATTGTTCTTCTCCGACAGTCATTTTGTT
>CAYPYB010000040.1:0-3167 GCA_964415115.1 uncultured Candidatus Pelagibacter sp.
GATTCAACTTTAGAACCAAATTTTAAATTTTTTGGAAGCATTTTTAATATATATAATTATATATTAGAAAAAAATAAAATGATTTATATTATTTAATTAACAGTAATGAGAATTATGTGATTTATTAGTTTTAGGTTTTTCAACTTTAAAATGATTTTTAGTTTTAGGCATATCAATACCTTTAATAGGTTCAGCCATTGTTTGAGGATGATTAGCATAATTTTGAATAGTGCCGTCTTTTGTTGGTTCTAAAACATAATCAGTTGGTTTATTGATTGAAGTAAATTTATTTCCCATTCTATTAGACCCATTGTTTTTATATCCCATAGTTTTGCCTTTAGTTCTTTTATTTCCTATTGTATTCATATATAATTGTATATTAGAAAAAAATTATTTTACAAAATCAATAAAATCCATTTGTAAAACCATACTCCATTGAACTCCATTAAAATCAATAGTATTACCATTTTGGTCAGTAAACCCAATAATAATTTCAGTTATATTATTTTTGAAAGTGTTTATTTTAAAATCATTACCATTCATATAATTTAAAACCCCATTGGGACTTACATTGACAGGAATAGAACAAATAATATTTTTGTCATTGAAGTTGTATTTTGTGATGTTATTAGTGCTTATATTTATTTTCACATTGATATATTGAATAGAATTTAAATTTATGCAATTTCTACTAGCCAAATAACCACCTTCAGAATGATAAATTAAACCATTTGAAAATCCTATAACATTGTATATAGTTGATTCAGAATAAAATTTAAAATTCAAATATGATGTATTTTGAAAAGATAATTTATTAGTTTGTTTATCTAATGTTGTTGTAAATCCTAAAAAGTTAGAATTAAAATAATTGACTACCTCCTTAATATTGTAATTTCCTAATGGGAGTGAAAATGATTGTTTTATATTATTTGAATCCATAGAATAAATTAAAGTATTGTTGTATTTGTTTATATTATAAAATGAATTTGGAATAATTGCTGATTGAATACTTAAATAAATATGTTCTTGTGAATCGCCTAAAATAGAGTTTGAAGGTATATAATAAACATATTCATTATCTGATTTAGAGTCTGCATTTGTTGAACTTATTTGAAACTGTAAAGAGTCCATAATATAATTATTCTATATTATTATTTATTTCTTGTTCTAATAGTTTAATATCTTTTTCAAGTTGTTCTAATTCATCCAATGGTGATTTTTTCTTATCTTGTGCTTTTTTAGCCATATAACTGATAATATTATCAAATCCAGGGATACTTTCATAACCTTTTGGAAACTTACTTTCATAAAAATCATAACTTCTATAAAAAGCGTTATATTTAATCTTGTTAATATCTAAAACAAATTCTTTTTGAATACCAAAATTAAGTTCATCAGGTAAAATACCTTTGTTAAATTGTTCGTTTAATTCTCTGATACTCATATAATATATATATCTATATTATATAAAAATTAAAATTTTAAATCACAATTTGATAATTTATCATTAGTAATATTAAAATGACTGTCAAATTTTTTAATGTCTTTTGATAAATTATTATACAATTCTTCTTTTTCACTTTTATCCTTTTCCTTTCTTGGTAATTTTGATATTACTTTACTAATAATTGCTCTTCTTTCATTTATAATAATTTCATCATTACATTTTAATTTTAATGAATTCATTATATTTTGAATATCTGTAATTTCTAAAAGTTTTTGTTCTATTAATTTATTTTTTTCATCAATAATAGTCTGAATATATTCTTCTGGTGTTAATTCTGGCTCTGGTTCTGGCTCTGGTTTAGGTTCTTTTACTTTCTTTTCTTTAGGTTGTTTAACTTTCTTTTCTTTAGGTTGTTTTTCTTCTGTTTTTGGTTTTAACCATCCTCTATTTGAAACTTGAAATGACATAATATATATAATTTATATTATATTATTTTTTTTCTTTTACAAATTCAAGTAAATTAAAATTTTTATAATATTTATCAGTTTTCATATCAATATCTAAATGGTTATACATTTCATTATAAATATAGTCATATAATGTTTTTGAATCTTCATTTTTAAAGCCCATCATCTCTTTGTTAAAATTGTCCCATTCTTCATAATTTTTTGGTTTAAAAATAGTTATATTAGTTATTTGTTTTCTTGACATCATTGGAAAATATTTAAATGCTTGTAAAGTAAAAATAAATGCACAACATAAATGCCTTGCTTTAATTAATATTTTATGTAGTTGTTTTTGAATATCAATATTTTTTAATGCGTCAGCCATATCATCGATAATAACACAATTATATCTCAATGGGTATTCTTCAGGGTCTTTTATACTTTGTTCTTTCATTTCATTTAATTCTCCGTAAATTGATTCTAAAATATTACCATTTAACTCGTGATAAATTTTATCGTGGTTTTCAAATGGATGTGATTTCACTGATAAAAAAGATGACTCGGGACAAATATAAAAGATATTATCAAATTTCATTCTATATAGGTCTTTATTTTTAAAAAAATTTAACATCAAGGATGTTTTACCACTTCCACCACTTCCAACCAAAGCCCAAATAAAACCATTATAATGAGGTATAGATTTAATAATATCAGGAATATCAATATCCATATGTTCTTTAACGGGTTTAATTTTAGGAAACTCGTCGTTTTCAATTTCAATTATTTCTTTTATAGTCATATTAAATTAACTATAGAAATTATTTTTACAATTCCACAATGAATGAAGCACAATATTTACAATAATATAAGTAATGTAAAAAATTATTTTCTAATATAAATATATTAATAAATGGAGGATATTGAAAAGTTAAAAATGATTATCAAAGAATATGAATCATCTAACACACCTTTAACTAAACCAAAAGTAAAAAAGGACGAACCTAAACCAGTTGATAAAAAGCCCATTGAAGTCAATCCTGAAGAAGTAGTTAAAGAATTACCACCGGCACAACAACCAATTGAAGATATTAAACAAGAAGTTGTTAAAGAAAAAACTAAAAAACCCAAAACACCTGCACAAATGGAAGCGTTAAAAAAAGCCCAAGAATCAAGAAAATCAAATATTGAAAAAGCCAAGAAAGCCAAAGAATATGAATCCGCAATGAAACTATTAGAGTATTATCAAACTCAAAAACAAGAGGATAAAGTAAAAA
>CAYPYB010000041.1:0-2618 GCA_964415115.1 uncultured Candidatus Pelagibacter sp.
GCTGTACCGTCATAATTAACATAAATTCTTGCATAATCTATATTTGTAACATCAACACTGCCTGTTTCGGTCGCATTGGCTAGGTCTAAAGCTATAATTGTCCATTCGTTAGCTTTCCATGCCCCTAACATACCAGCTGTATTTGATACATCAAAATAATTAGAGGAGTCGTTACCGATCCTTACTCCTATTCCAGTTATTGCTGTAGCAGAAGGTAGATAAACCGCCAAAAACATTACACCAACACCTTCATAATCAGTCATGTCTAACTTGCTTATAGTCTTTTCAATATAACCCTGTGATCCTAGTGCAGGTAAATTAAATCTTACGGAAGCAGGAGATTGATAGAAGATACCCAAGTCCCGCGTTAAGTCAGTGGCTGTAGTTGCTGTCCACCCAGTTGTTTCGGTCATACTATCAATAGTTGACTTTACCCTAGATGTCGTTTCGACAACACGCATTATCGGAACGCCCATGTTATTTTCGAAAGTCACATGTGTACCACCTTGCGTAATTAACTTGGTCCGATCAAACTGTTGTATAGGCTTTTTATACGCATAATTCCAATTTGATCTTGTAATTCCCTGCGGTCGAAGATCAATAAAGTACCCACCAAAGATAGACGAAGGGGCTAGATAATCATAAACGCCATTATACAAAGTAATTGATTGTCTTCCGGTTGCCTCTGGCAGATCAGCTTGAGTTATTACTGTTCTAGCTGCTCGCTCAATAGCACCATTTAAGTTAGTCACATTTAATAGGTTAACTCCTTGGAGTAAACCACTTAAACTGTCTTTAAGATTGCCAATTATTTTTAATGACATTTTATTGCTATTTACTAATAAACTATTTTACTGTTGTTCTAAAATTCATACTTCTTGTTGGCTTTAGAGAAGCTGTTGAAGTTTGCCATGCACCGATATCATTCCAAACAGATAAAAGCGGAGAAGCTGAATTCTTTGTACCTTTCGCAGGAGATGAAGCAGAAATACGAAAATCAAGATTAGCAATACTTATTACTTGAGGGTTTGTTTCAACGCTATTTGCGTCATTATTTGGCCAAACATAACCAATACCTGCAGGTTCATTAGCATCTTTACCACGCAAATTCCAATTAGTTTGAAGGGTCGCTAGTGTTCCTGACACATAATCAACATTATTCCAGTTGGCAAGTTTTGCTCCATTCAAAGGATAATAAATGTTTCTATCGATTCGATTCATTCCATGTTCCCATACACCAGCATCGTCATTATCCGAGTCATCGTAAGCACAGTAAGCTGTACCCGAACAGATAAAAATATTATCGGTTATAGTGTTCCAACGCGGATGAAGATTAGCACCTCCAGTATCTGCCTTCTGATAAATAAAGGCATAAGCCGTACCACCAGCAGCATTTCTATCAATTGCATAAACAGTATTATGAGTCAATGTATTATGATCAGAATCAGATTTAAGGTACAATGCCCCAGCATAAGCAATAAGCTCATTATGATGAACATTCAAATTATTTGCACCTTTTAGCACTAAACCTAGTGTAGACCAAACATTGAGCTTATTATAAGCGATTTCACCAGCATCAACACCTTCACCAATAAAGATACCGTGCAAATTGGTCGCTGTTCCTGTGTATTTAATAACATTTTTGAGAACGGAAATTCCATCAGTAATACTACCACCGCTTCCAGGATCAGTACCTAAAGAAATAATATGACTAGCCGCAGCAACAGCAGGATTAAGAATAATATTATTATTTTCTACTCGTACTTTTTGAGCACCCTTCTGAACTGAAACAGCATACCCATTAACTGTGCCAGAATTACCTGTGAAATTCACTTCAGTAGAAGACGCTATATTAGCAGCAATACCTGAAAGATTTAACCAATCTCCAGAAGTAAGCGCGGTATTAAGATTAATAGTGTTATTAGTGAAGTTGACTTTACCAAATGCGACATTAGTCGATGCCGTTCCTCGAAGAAAAACAGTTGTCCATCCACCATCTATAGTTGCACCAGTAATTGTTGTTGTGGCTTGGTTAACTAAAGTTTGAAAAATATTTAATGTCGACACACTTGCTGTGTTAGAAATAGTATATGAACCACCATTGATCGTTATTCGACTAAAATCAATAAAGTTTCCTATTCCATTACTTGCTGAAACAGTTGGATTATTGAAAGTGACATTGTTCAATGTCACCTCCCGTCCCGCTGTTGAAGTAGCCGCGGAGTGCATAAAACCATAAGCAATATCGGAAGCTAAAGTAAATGAACAGTTATTCATGGTTAAACTTGCCACAGTCGTATCGTCCCAATAGGTAACAGCATAAGACAATGTTCCAGTTGGAACAAACTGTAAGTTGTTAAGTGTTATATTTGTTCCCGCCTGTAATGCGGACATATTTATTAGCCTATTTGATGCTGCATTTGGATTAAGAATTACATTGCCAACACCAGTAATTGTTATTGTTTTACCGGATTCACCTATATCAAAAACTAAACGGGTTGCATAACTACCAGCCGAAACAGAAATGGTGTCACCTGTACTAGCGGCATCTATTGCTGCTTGAATCGTTGTTTGATCACATCCTGACGCACAAACTGTAATAGTTGCGGCTTTAGCAC
>CAYPYB010000042.1:0-2570 GCA_964415115.1 uncultured Candidatus Pelagibacter sp.
AAAGCTGTGCCACAAAGAAATTTTGAAATTGCAAAGCAGACATGGGAATCTGAAGGATTTACTGTACCAAAAACCAAGAAAGAATTAGCTGATCTTATTTCACAAGCACAGCAATCCTCATTCAATGTGGAAATTGATAAAAATATATTTAAGTAATTCAAAAAGTTAATAATATGTTATAATTCATTAAAATGATAAAAACACCACTACCACATCCATTAATAAAACAACTTCAAAGAGATGTAATCTCTCAAAGATTATATTCTGATTTGATCATGATTCATGATGCGTTAATTCAAAAGATTGACGAGATCAAAAAAGATATAGAAAGTAAGGTCGGACCAAGTGGTCCAAAAGGTGATGAACCTTCTGATGAAAGGATAATATCGTTATTTTCGCCATATATACCAGATATTGTAAATCACATTAAGTCTTTAATTCCAGAGTTGAAGGACGGTCATACTCCAACTGATGAAGAATTATTGAAACTTATTGAGCCTGTTGTAAAAGAACAAGAGAAAAAGCTTGAAAATAAACTAGGTGAACTGGCTAAGAAAATACCAGTTAAGGGGTTAGATCTTTTGAATGAAGAAGATTATGACAATATATCTAAATATACATTAAAGCAGATCAAGCCTAATATTATTGATCCAACTAAGATACTGGATGATATAATGAAGTTACCACAGGGTAAAAAGATCAGCACTAAACACATTGACGGATTGGATCAGACTATATCCGCTATACAAAACCAACTAAGGAAAAGCTATCTTCATGGTTCTGGCGTATCGTCTATTTCGGCAGGTTCTGGTATTACGCTAACGACAACAAGTGACGGTGGTTATCAGATTGCAACATCATCATCTGGCACTATTGAAATTCCTGCTGAGTCTCCAGATGGAGTTATTACAGCATTTACATCAAACAATTTACCACTTTATGTAATTAGTGAACAAGGTACGGCTATTGATGGTTTTGGTTATACATTATCAGGTTCTGGTCCATACACTGTTACTATGACCATACCACCAGTTCAGTTTATAAGAATAATATATTAATAATGAAAAAATATTTAATCAGTGCCTTATTTATAATCTTCCCAGTTATTGCGTACGCAAGTATTCAGACATTGCCAATGTGGCATGATTCAAGTGGTTTTTCATATCCTTATGTTCAAACTGACTATATAAAAGCTTCGAGCTTTTCTGCAACTTCAACTTCAGACACCTCGGCTTTTTCTGGTAAATTGACAGTCGGAGATAGGGTATCACTTACTGAGAAGCATGGTTCAGGTACACCGACTTTAGGTGCAACCTTAACAGATGCTACAGGTTGGACATCTGACGGCTGGACTGGTGACTACAATGCAGGTTTTACTCATATAGTAAGTAGTACAACCAATCTAACCCGCACGATGACAGTATCAAACGCTTCTTACTATCAAATAGCATTCACCATATCAGGCAGAACAGCGGGAAGTGTTACAGTAGCACTAGGTTATGCCACAACCACTCAAACATTTTCTCTCAATCAAGCTCATGAAGTAGGACACAAACCTGTTACTACCAACGGTCCGCTTGTCTTTATACCAACCACTGACTTCAACGGCACAATCTCTGCAATATCAGTTAAGATTATTTCTGCAGTAAGTAACCCAATCTTTGTCTTACACGACTCCGCTGGTACCGCTGGTGTAGAATTCCGACAAGGTACATCATCTTTACAAAACACATTTATGGGTTCTGGAGCTGGGTCTTACAACACCACAGGTAATGCTAATACCGCACAGGGTTATCAGGCACTACGACTTAACACAACAGGTACACAGAACACCGCACAGGGTAATCAGTCTCTCTACTCCAACACTACAGGAACACAAAACACTGGACAGGGTTATCGATCTTTATATGTCAACACCACAGGTTCATACAACTCCGCACAGGGTAATCAGTCTCTCTACTTCAACACCACAGGTTCATACAACTCCGCACAAGGTTATGCTTCCTTATACTCCAACACCACGGGTACAAGTAATAGCGCACAGGGTACGAATGCTTTACGCTCCAACACCACAGGGTCAAATAACACTACACAGGGTTTTGGTTCTCTCTACTCAAACACGACAGGCTTAAATAATAACGCACAGGGTTATTACACTATGTTCTACAACACCTCCGCTACAAATACCACAGCTATCGGTTACCAAGCTAGTCGTGGAACAGCACCATACAGCGCACAAGGTGGCACTTACCTCGGCTATCAAGCAGGTTATTCTGCAGGCACAGGAGGTGATTACAACACTCTTCTCGGTTATCAAGCAGGGTATAACATAACAACAGGTTCAGATAACATCATTATAGGTCAAAATGTAAATGCTACATCTTCTACTTCAGGTGCGGGTTTGAATATAGGAAATGTACTGTATGGTGTCGGGATGTACAGTGGAGACACAGTATCTTCAGCCCCAACAGCTGACGGTAGAATTGGAATAGGTACATCTTCTCCAAGAACTGATTTACAAGTAAACGAAGCAACAGCAACTTCTACAATATCGGCCACAGTTGTTAATG